>RHKP01000036.1 GCA_008363215.1 Cyanobacteria bacterium CYA | reverse complement strand
TGCTCGCGCTGAGCGCGTTCGGTTTCGTCCGGCGTCGCCGCTGAACCGCCGTGTTTCTGCGTCGAAACAGCCGCAGCCTCACTCGAGGTATGTGTACCCCTCGAGCCCGTTCTCGTAGAACGACAGCAGCGCCCGGCTCTCCTCGACACTCATGCGGCCTTCCTTCACCGCCCGCTCGGCGTCACGCCGCATCGCACGCTTCAGGTCGCCCGGGTCGAACTGGAGATAGCTGAGCACCTCGCGCACGGTGTCGCCCTCGATCACCTCGCCGATCGACCATGTGCCGTCGTCCTCGAGCACGACGTGCACCGCGTGGGTGTCGCCGAGCATCTGGGTGTAGATGCGGGCCGCCCGCGCCGTGTTTCGGGCCTGGTACGCGGTCTTCTCGTATGCGTCGATGAGCCCGCGGGTGTCGATCTTCGTGATGTCGACGTGCTCGACGGGTTTGGACAACAACTCTGCCTTGGTGAACTTCGCCGTCTTCTCGCTCGCTTTCGTTGGCTGCGCGCGGAGGTTTGCCCGCGTCCGGCCGCCCGGCCCCCCGGGGCGGCGCTGCTCAACTCGGGCCCGGGGGTGGCGGGCTCCTGTCGGCAAGTATGTGGCCCCCGCGCCGATTCGCTCGCTCGCCCTCCATCTGAACTGCCTACATCGCAAAAAGAACGCCGAGCGGCCTCGAGAGACCGCCCGGCGCTGTCTGCAAGTCTGAGCATCGTCTTGCAGCCGGGGCTCGACGAGCCCGCACACACAAGCCGCCGGACGGTTTGGGAGTCGTCGGGCGAGCCGGGAAGCAGCGCTCGTCGCAGGTGGGTGTCAGCGACGTCGGCGTGCGGCCAGCGCGGAGCCGGTGAGCAGAAGAGCAAGCGCCCCCGCCGCCGGTACCGGCGTGGCAACGTGCCCGATCCCCGTCTGCACGCGGTACTGGTCTGTCGGCGTGGTGGTCATGAACCGCCCGCGCTGCTCGCCGCCAGGCCCGTCGAGGTCAACCCAGTCGTCGGGCGGCGGGACGAACGCCGACCCCGGTTGGGCGCGCATGTTCAACCCCAGCGGATCACCCGGATCTCCAAGGTCGGCCAATGCACCCGCCGCCGAGGCGGCCAACGAAAGAATCAGAGCCAAAGCACGCATTTCAACTCTCCAGTCTCGGGCAAGGTACCCGAATGGCATAGTGATTCAACGCCGGCTCCATGTACAACGAGCCTGACCACAAGCAGGCAACCTCATTTTCCACCTCATCACACAAGACTCAGGCCACCCCATTCTCGGCGTTCAAAGCAAGCGGCCGGGTCGTTCCAATACCCGGCCGCGGTTCATCCTTCGATTGCTGTGCCGCGATCACCGACGACGTCGCGCCACGGCAAATCCACCCATTCCCAGCAGCGCCAGTGAGCCCGGCGCCGGAATCTTCTGGAACGTCACCCAGATGTTGTAGAAGTTGTGGTCAGTGTCCGCCGCCCAGTCATTGATGAACTCGAACGTCCACCATCCCTTCGGCTCCCAAGGATTGAGGTAGACCTTGTCGACGTAGAAGCCCGAGGGGTCGGAAACGAAGCCTTGGAAAGCCCAGGGAATCGGACCCGGGAAGTCGTAGCCGCCGATGTCGTAGAACCCGCCCGTAGGCGTGCTCACGAGAACTTTGAGATCCGAGGCGTATGAAAGATCGCTATCGATGTAGTCGATCTCAAATGTCAGCGCCACGATCGAGTCGTTGTTGGGCACGTTGAGATATGACCACGTGAACACCTGGCCGCCGCCGAGCGAGAACGCGCCGACGTGGACCCGCTCGCCACCGAGAAACGCCTGGGCGCTCCCGGCCGTCCAGATGGCTCCCGCCACTGCCACCAATGAAAGAGTCTTGCACATATCCTGCCTTTCCATTCCAGTTGTCATGATGTTCAGGCCGGGGACCACGCGGTCCGCCGGAAAGCCTCTGTCTGTCCGTCGTTGCCAAGTTCCGGGCCATCGTTTCCAACGACCTGGGAACTGAGAGAGAGTAAGTGAGTGAAGCAGGTGCGTTGAAGTCCGGGTCAGCGGGCTGTCGCAATGTCTCGTCGTAAGTACAACGATCATAATGTGCGAGCGTCAAGTAAGAAACTCCTGAAACGCGCCATGTCTGCATCGGAGACGTGAGAAAAGTATCGCCGGGCGGCTGTGGCGGGCCGCCCGGCAAACGGGTAGGTTCAGTGAGCGGTGTGTTCGGCTCAACGCCGCCGACGAGCCAGCGTCAGGCCCCCCAGGCCGATCAGCGCCACGGCGCCCGGTGCCGGCACGCTGACGCTGTAATACAGCCGCGCCAGGCCGGGCGACCAATAGGCGTCGGTCAAGCTGGCAAAGTCGTCATACCACTCGAAGAACTCCAAATACAACACCCCGGTGTCCAGCACGAGATTCGGCAGGCCCACATCCACGGTCAGGTCGACCATTCCTCCCGAACTGTACGTCGCGGTTCCCGGGAAAGGGTTGGCGACGCCGGGGGTGAGGACAAATGCGGCAGCATCGCCCATCGATGCATAGTCATCATGCAAGAGGGCCGCATCGGAGAGATAACTGGGGCTCATCGTCGAGATTTCAACATCCCAGCCGATGCCGAACACTGTCACCGCCGCTCCGGGCGTCGTTCCGAAGACCACGTTGATGTCGATGGCGGCGATGAAGTTGTCAAAGTCGCCAATCCCATCCACGGAGGGCAACGCGGTGCCAAAATCCACGTACATGGTGCCCGCGCCCAGATCGCGGTCGTGGCTCACCGTGGCGTAGGGCGTCAGGTTCACCACGGTGCGCCCGTTGATCGTGGGCACGTAGCCGCCCGCCCCACCGATCACATCGGCCTGCGCCAGCGAAGCGATGCCCGCAAGAGCAATGATCGACAAGACGCTTTGCATGATCCTCTTCCTTTCCAATGTGAGGTAACTCATGTTCACGACCACGCGGTCGTGTCGTCAGGCGGGCCGCAGCCCGCGACCGACGGAACTCTCAAGCCGTCGTTTCCAACGACTTGGGAGTTGAGAGAGAGAGAGAGAGAAGAGCAAGTGCGACGCAGTCCGCTTCGGCGGGCTTTCGCGTTGTGCGGCCAGTGGTACAACGAGATTGGGGGACTAGCGTCAAGGGCTTCGCAAACTTTCGTGTTACATCGCGCTCGGAAGCCCTGGTTGGCGCGGCCCAGAACCAGGCATGGTGCACGCCATGCAGCCGGCCCGGACCGGTGCAATGGGGCCAACTCGAGCTGTTGCGTGAGGTATATGCCCTACACTAACCCACCCAAATGGGGGTATATGCCCCAGTATTTTTGGTGCAACGGATGTGTTTGGCTGTTTTTGCACCGATGGGTCAGCCTTGGCGTGCAAGGGGCGTCCCAACATTGACTTAGGCAGCACATCGCCTGTGATGATCCGGTCCGTAGGCGGATCGGCGCCCGAAGCAGCGCAAAGAAAGTACATCTAATTCGTTTGCAAAAGTCTCTAGTCTTTCCTTGTACGGGGTGACCATGTGTGTGCACCGACTGGCAGCAAGCCTGCGTACTTCGACGAATCGCTTCGTCGACCTGCTGGAAATGTTCGAGTGGGTGTTTCCGGAGGAAGAGCAAGATCAGGCGGTCGCGCTTCGCCTCCTCAGTCTGGAGTTCTGCTTGATGAATCGCCGCTGGCAACGGCTGCGCTCAGTCATGGAGCGCTCGCATCTGGCGCCACAGGAGGGCCCGCAATACACCGGAGGAGACCCAGGCCATGGAGACCACAGTTCGCAAACACCTCGACCGGCTCGCGGCCTTTGAACCCTTCATCCGCGGAATCGCTCATCGACTGACCGGCGACGGCGATCTTCAGGAAGACCTTGCCCAGGAGATGCGCATTCGCATGTGGCAGACTGTGATGGAGAAGACGGATTGCACTGACAGTTACCTCCGCCAGGCGTGTGTGGGTCGCGCCAAAGACTACCTCAAGGCCGGGCGCAGTGTTGATTCACGCAAGCGACGCGGCTCGGCGGTCGCCCTGGATGATCGTTCAGCCTCGACAGAACCGGACCGTGGCACGATCGAAACGGTCGAGTTTGTGCAACGCCTTCGACGGGACTTGGTCGGCAAGGCGCGCGACGTGGCCGACTTGCTCGGCCGCGGGCGCGCCCCGGTGCAGATCGCCTCGGGGTTCGGCGTCTCCCGCCAGGCCATCGGGCACCGCATCGCCGAGATCCGCGAACGGGCCCGCGAACTGGACTTTTCGCGCACACCCTGCCATGCCGCAAGTTGATTGCATCAGCGGCGAGCGCTACTCAAGATATGTATACCCATCGAGCCCGTTCTCATAAAATGACAGCAGCGCCCGGCTCTCCTTGACGCTCATGCGGTTTTCCTTGACCGCACGCTCCACGTCGCGCCGCATGGCTCGCTTCAGGTCGCCCGGGTCGAACTGGAGGTAGCTGAGCACTTCGCGCACCGTATCGCCCTCGATCACCTCACCGATCGACCACGTGCCGTCGTCCTCGAGCACGACGTGCACCGCGTGGGTGTCGCCGAAGAGGTTGTGCAGGTCGCCCAGCACCTCCTGGTAGGCCCCGACGAGGAAAAACCCAAGGTAATAAGGCTCGTCGTCCTTCAGATCATGCAGTTCCAGCGTCGTCCGGATGGCCTCACCCTGGATCGAGCAGAACTTGCTGATCTGCCCGTCCGAATCGCAGGTAATGTCGGCCAGGATCCCCCGGCGCAGCGGCTTGTCCTCCAGCCGGTGAATCGGGCAGATCGGGAACAACTGGTCGATCGCCCATGAGTCCGGCAACGACTGGAAAAGACTGAAATTGCAGAAATAAATATCGCTGAGCATCTCCGGCAGGTCGCCGATCTGGTCGGAAATCGCGCTCTCCGGGTCGGCTTGGGCAAAGTCGATCACCCGCTTGCCGATGGCGCAGAACAGACGCTCGGTCACCGCCCGCATCGGCAATGTCATGTAGCCCATGCCGAACAGCGCGATCGCCTCGTCCCGCGCCGTCGTCGCGTCGTGGAAGATCTCCAGCGGCTCGTGCCCGTTGAAACTCTCGTAGGCCGTCATCAGGTCGATCACCGGCTGGGGGATCTCCTGTCCGCTCTTTTCCTCGGCCTCGATCATCCGCCGGATCCAGGGCAGGTCGGGGTCCGAGGGAAACTCGCTCCGACCCAGCACGTTGGTGATCAGCACGCTGGAATACGCGGCCATCGCCCGCCCCGACTCACTGAGAATCATCGGGTGGGGCTGCCTGGCGTCGTCGCAGGCCGCCTTGATGCGATACACAATGTCCGATGCATACTCGCGCATGGAGTAGTTGACGCTCGACGCCCAACTCGACTGGCTCCCGTCGTAGTCCACGCCCAACCCGCCGCCGATGTCCACCATGTCCAGCGAGTTCGCCCCGAGACGCCGCAACTCCGTGTATGTGTGCGCCAACTCGCTGATTGCGTTCTTGAGCATGCGGATATCGCAGATCTGACTGCCCACGTGGAAGTGCACCAGTTTGAGGCAGTCGAGCATCTCGCGCGAGCGCAGTTTCTCCACCGCCGCCAGCACTTCGGACACCTGCAGGCCAAACTTGGACCGCATCCCGCCCGACGACTCCCAGCGCCCCGCGCCGCGAGCCGCCGGCTTGATCCGCACGCCGATGAACGGACGCACCTGGTACCGCTCGGCCTGCTCGATGATCCGGTCCAGTTCCACCGCCTGCTCGACCACCGGCACGATCCGCCGCCCCAGTTTGGCCGCCAGCACCACCGTCTCAACGTATTCGTCGTCCTTGAACCCGTTACAAATGATGGGCATGTTCGGACGATTCTCGGTCAGCCCGAGCACCGCCAGCAGTTCCGGCTTCGAGCCGGCCTCAAGCCCGAACCCAAGCGCTCCGCCGAAGTCGCGGATCTCTTCACACAGCGAACGCTGCTGATTCACCTTGATCGGATACACGCAGGCATAGGAGCCGGCGTATTCGTTGTCGGCGATCGCCTTGCCGAAGGCCTCCTTCAACTCGCGCAGGCGCGAGTCGAGAAGGTCGGTAAACCGCAGCAGCACCGGCGTGTGGATGCCGCGGAGTTTGAGACCCTCGACCAGTTCGTACAGGTCGATCTCCCGCTGCCTGCTCCGGTCCGGGCGCACCACGATCGTCCCGCGCTCCGACGCGGCGAAGTAGCCCTGCCCCCACTCGGAAATGGCGTACGTCTCGGCCGAGTCGGCGACGGTCCATCCCGACCCGGCTTCCTTCTGGTGTGGAACGGTGGTCATGTCTTTTATGCTACGCCCCCTCGCCCGCCCTGCGCGCCCGCAGGTGCGAATACTTCCCCGAAGCCAAACTCCGCCGAGATCAACCCATGCCAAGGTATGATTACCACTGCCCCGCCAACGACCGCACCGTCGAAGTCGAACACGCCATGAGCGACGAGATCGCCTCCTGGGGCGACCTGTGCGACCGAGCCGGGCTCGACCCAGGAAAGACCCCCCGCACCGCCCCGGTCGAAAAACTCCTCAGCCTTCCCTTTGTTGGCAAATCGGCCGCGCCGGTTTCCGACTGCGGGCTCGGCTCCCACTGCTGCCGCGGGGCGTGCACGCACTGAGTGAGGGCGCTTTCCAAACCTTCAGTGACACTGGCGTCCCGGCCGAAGGATCCCCGCACTCAGGGCCCATCGGCCCGGGACTCACATTCAGGCGCTCCTCGCGCCAACCGGCCGGAACGCCCCTTCTTCAACCGGCTGCTAAAGGCGCCGGGTAGCATCACGCTCCGACCGCTGCTCTCGTCCTTGCCGGAAACCAAGTGTGTGGAACGGGTGTGGGCGCGCTGCCGGGGCTCGCATGGCGCCGGTGCTGCTGGCCGAATCCTGATGCTCCTGACGAAAACTGACTCTGCCGGCACGGCGAGCACGCCCGAGATCACGATCTACTGTCCGAAGAGATTCCTCGCCGTGAACATGCCCTCTTCTTCAAAGAAGGAGAGGGCGCCGTTGACCGACTCGAACACCCGCGTGGCTGTCTCGGTGATGAAAGGCGACGGCTGCTTCTTGGGCTTCCACACTACGTAGACCTCTTTGGCGTGCTCCCAGGCGTGCTGGAGTTCGCGCTCGACGCCGCTCGACAGGCCAGGGATCGTTCGCCCCCCCTTGCCGGGCAATTCAGGAACGTACGAGACGATCATGTCAGCCTGATCGATGAGTTTGAAGTCCCGCATGTAGATCTGCCCGTCGATATCCCCGGCGATGTCGAGCACCTCGCGCGTCCGCATACGGATCGGCTCCATCTTCGTCTGCACCCCGCCTAACTGGTGCGGCATGTGGTCGAAGAAGTCCTTGCCCTCTTTCACGGCCGCCAGCGCCCGGTCGAGCAGCAACTTCTCATCCACGTCGCCGGGGTCAAACGTAATGAAGTGTTCGGCCAGCGTGGCGCGGAACTGGTCGATCTCCGCCAGTACGTCGGGCATGTCGACCACGTGGCTCATCGGGAAACTCGGGTAGACCTTGCGCATCTCCGGGCGGCAGGTCAGCCGGAACATGGTCCTTGTCGTCTCCTGATGACGTCCGCGGCTGACGATGTAGAACCTGCTGCCGGGGATGGCCTGGCTCATCAGTTCGGTCGCGAGAATCTCTTCCTCGCGCCACACCATGCAGTCCTTGAGCGTCGCGTCGATGTCATGCTCGGTGTGCAGCCGGTGGTGCGTGACCTCGATGTTGTCGAGCAGGCAGACGAACGCGTCGGGCTCGATCTTGCGGATCTGGTCGAAGTCAAAGGCCGCGAACAGCCCGTGACGCCAGCGGAAGGTGGCATGGGTGTTGACGATGATGTTTTCCATCCCGCGGGACTCGGCGATCACGTCTTTGAAGGCCGCCCGGCGAAGCGAGTTGAGCCGCGAGAGGGGAAGGTCGAGAATGCGCCCCGGGCGAACGTCGGGGGCTTCGGCATACATCATGTCGCCGACGTTGAAGAGACTGACACTCTCGCCCTGAGCGCCGGCAAAGTCTTGCACGGCCCGGAGATAGCGCTTCTTGTCCAGCCCGATCTGTCCGGTGACGATGACGCGCATGCGGCCTCCTGGAGCACCCTCCCGCTCCTGGAGCCAGTATACGGGGGTCGATTCTCCCTGAGTCGCGCGGATTTTCGGACGCGATCCACGGCGTTTGCGCAACCCAGGCCTCGGCCGGTTTGAAAAGGTGTTGGATGGGTCAGGCGCGACAGCCGGGGATGGAGACTTTCATGCGCAAACGCGGCTCTACACTGGTTGCGCGCTGGTCGTCGTGGGCGTCATCGGCATCCTCATCACCATCCTGCTGCCGGTTGTGCTGCCAGGCAAGCGCCACGCCCAGGCGGCCGCGGGCACAGCAAATCTGCGCAGTCTCTCGCAGATCATGGGGACGTGCACGACCAGCAATCGGGAAGCATCCCTCAACCTGTTGGGCGCCGCCCCGGATCACTTCATGCACGCTGTTTCGCCTCTGAATCCGTCACTCCACCGGCGAATCGGCCGTGAGATCCTGTCTCCAAACAACTCAGAGGCCTTTGCCTGCCACTGGCACATCATCTGGCCGAACCCGACAAGGCCTGGCGATTCTGTGCGGAGCAGTTTTCGCCCGCCGACGCGTGGATGAAAGAACCGCCAAAGGGCATGGGCAATCGCGGCGAGACCCGCGAAGGCCTCATGTCCTGGCCGTCCGCTTTCGTGTACTCACCCGTGTTTTTCAGTGGTAGCAATCGCTTCTCGGGCGGACCGCGACCTGCTCCGCTGACCCCCACTGCAACCCGCAAGTTCTTGGAAGTCATGTCGCTTCGCACGATCATCGAAGACACCGGCTACGCGCCGAGCACCGCGCGGACCGGACTCGACGATCGTTGACACGCGAGCAATCGCAGCACGTACCGGCTCGTCGTGGTCGGCGCGCTCGTCGGCGTTCTCATGCTCGCCGCCGGATGGACCGCCCGCGGCTGGCTCACAAGCCCCTCCTTCGAACTCAACTCGGGAGAACAGGCCCCGCTCGAGAAGGCCCGACCGAAGCAGCGGCCGCCCGACCCGGCCTACAGCCTTCGCGTCTCATGGTCCGACGACTGGCCCGACGAGTGACGCACCACACGCACCCCCGTCGCCCCGTCGACGGCGACAGTGGGCCGCGGTCCCGTGTTGCGCGCCGATCCGCCAGCACCATTCCCGGTTTCGGCGGACACGAAACTGCGGCCGCGCTACCCTTCCTTCCCTGCTCCCCGCCTCACTGAAAGGTGCTTCGATGGCCGTGCTGATCAACGCCGATACCAAAGTCATCTGCCAGGGCATCACCGGCTCGTTCGGAGCCATCCACACGCGAGGGTGCTTCCACTACGGCACCAAGATGGTCGGTGGCGTCACCCCCGGCAAAGGGGGCCAGAAGGACGCCAACGGGCTGCCGATTTTCGACACCGTCGCGCAGGCCGTCGAAGCCACCGGCGCCACCGCCACCATGATCTTCGTCCCTGAGGCCTTCACGATGGACGCGATCCTGGAAGCCGCCGACGCGGGCATCAAGGTCATCTGCGCCATCACCGAGGGTGTGCCGGTGCAGGACATGGTCAAGTGCCGCGCCGTGCTCGACGAAATGAACTGCAGCCGCGCCCCCGGCGACAAGATCACACTGATCGGGCCCAACTGCCCCGGCATCATCACCCCAGGCCCAAAGACCGGCAGCGGCGCCTCCGGCTCCGATCCCTACACCAACGCCGGATGCAAGATCGGCATCATGCCCGGGTACATCCACACGCACATCTCCGAGGCCAAGACCGGCAAGGCCGTCGGCATCGTCTCCCGCTCTGGCACCCTCACCTATGAAGCCGTCTGGCAGACTTCGCAACTGGGGCTGGCGCAGTCGACGTGCATCGGCATCGGCGGCGACCCGGTCCGCGGGCTGGACCACATCGGCGCCATCGAGTTGTTCCAGAACGACCCCGACACCCACGGCATCCTCATCATCGGCGAAATCGGCGGCACGGACGAAGAGGCGGCGGCCGCATACATCAAGAAGCACGTCGCCAAGCCCGTGGCCGCGTTCATCGCCGGTCGCACCGCGCCCCCAGGCAAACGCATGGGTCACGCCGGCGCCATCATCTCCGGCGGCGAAGGCACAGCCGAAAGCAAGGTCAAGGCACTCGCGGCCGCGGGCGTTCACGTCGCCGAAGTCCCCGCCGACATGGGCCGCGCGATGGCTAAGGCGATGAAGATATAACATTACTTTGGTGTGCTGGTGGACGGGCTGTGGCCTTGCGAAGTATCGAAGGAGCAGGCCGAACTCGACGCGAGGATGACGGGAATCGCGCCGATGAAGGCGCTCAAGGTCTGGATGCACAAGGAACGATCGCGGTGGGATGAGTTCAACGTGCGGCACCCGAAGGAAATCGAGGCGCACCGGGCGTTGCTCGAATCGCCGGCCGTGGAGGCCCGGCGCTCGCGCGTGACGCTGTTGCACGCCTGTCGCGACCCGGAGCACGACCACGCAATGATCGTGCGGGAGTCTGTGGAGGCAATGATGGAGCGGTGAGCGGGACGGGGGGTCGAGCCCTCTCTTCCGGTCTGGCCACCTTCGGACTCACGACCTCACGACCTCACGACCTACGATTCGCCATGCACGACAACATCACTGAATCCGTCCTGGCGTTGCTCCGTGAGCAGGATCCTGAGGCCGCCGAAATCATCGCGGCCGAAGGCGAGCGGCAGGAGACCACTATCGAACTGATCGCCAGCGAGAATCACGTCTCGCCGGCCGTCATGCACGCGATGGGCACCTGCCTGACCAACAAGTACGCCGAGGGCTATCCGGGGCGGCGCTACTACGGCGGATGCGTGCATCACGACAAGATCGAGCAGTTGGCGCGCGACCGGGCCAAGCGGTTGTTCGGATGCGCCTACGCGAATGTGCAGCCGCACTCGGGGGCGCAGGCGAACATGGGCGCGTTCATGGCCGTCATGCAGCCGGGCGACACGTTTGCCAGCCTGATCCTCAAGGACGGCGGGCACCTTTCGCACGGGATGAAGATCAACTTTTCCGGCACGTTCTTCAAGCCGGTGCACTATCCCCTGCACTACGACAAGAGCCACCCGGAGTATGAGCGCATCGACTACGACGCTGTGCGGCAGGTGTGTTTGGAGCACAAGCCCAAGGTGCTGATGTGCGGGTATTCGGCCTATCCGCGCGTGATCGACTTCGCCAAGTTCCGCGCCATCGCCGATGAAGTGGGAGCGTATCTGATCGCGGACATTGCGCACATCGCCGGGCTGGTGGCGGCCGGGCTGCATCCGAGCCCGTTCCCGCACGCGCACATCGTCACGACGACGACGCACAAGACGCTGCGCGGGCCGCGCGGCGGGCTGATCCTGACGAACGACGAGGAACTCAACAAGCAGATCAACAAGGCGCTGTTCCCCGGCGTGCAGGGCGGGCCGTTGATGCACATCATCGGGGCCAAGGCCGTCGCCTTCGGCGAGGCGTTGCGGCCGGAGTTCAGGACGTATCAGCAACAAGTCGTGAAGAACGCAAGGGCTCTTGCACAGTCGATGATCGAGCACGGGTATCGCATCACCAGCGGCGGGACGGACAACCACCTGATGCTGGTCGACCTGACGGCGCGACACGGCGAACTGACCGGCAAGGATGCGGAGGCCTGGCTGGAGGGGGCGGGCATCATCACGAACAAGAACGGGATCCCCGACGATCCGCGCCCGCCGATGGTGACGAGCGGGCTGCGGCTGGGTGCGCCGGCCGCGACGACGCGCGGGCTGCGCGAGGCGGAGATGAAGGCCGTGGCGGGCTGGATCGACCAGGTGCTGACCGGCGGGCTGGAAGGCGGGACGGCGCTGGCCGACGCGACGCGACAGGTACGGCAGTCGGTTCGTGACCTGTGCGCCAGGTTCCCGCTGGGGGCGGCGATGGCGCGGGTGTGAAACGAATCTGCAGACGTGTGTGCCACTGACCTGTGCTTGGGTCGGTGCTTGGCGTTCTTGGACGCACCACGGCACTGATCGGAAGACCGGCCAGTGGTACATGGATCCTTCGCTGGCGCTTCGGGCTGGTACGAATCCGCTTCGTGCCCTCGTGCCTTGTGGATCACACCGCGGTCATCGTCTCCTCGCAGGCCTTGCGTCCGCGTTCGAAGGCTTCGATGTTCAGATCGAGAACAGCACAGTTATCCTTCAGCGCCGAGCGAAGCGGAAGCAGGAAACTCTCCGGCGGAAACATTTTTGTCGCGGCCTGCAGGGCGCCCATCGCCACCACGTTCTTGACCATGCGCGTGCCCATGTCCATGGCGATTTCGCTGCACGGCACCGGGATCACGGTCAGGTTGTCGGGCAGCGCAGGGGGCTCGGGAACCACCGAGCAGTCGTAGATGACGATGCCGCCGGGGCGCACGGTCGGCCCGAACTTCTCGAGGCTGGGCGGGTTGAAGGCCACCAGGACGTGCGGCTGCGGACAGTCCGGCGAGAGCACCTCGCCCGAGGCGATGCGGACATCGGCAAATGAAGTTCCCCCGCGTGACTCGGGCCCGTAACTGGGAATGTGGGTCGAATCCCAGCCTTCGTTGATGGCGGCCTTGGTGGTCAGCATCGCGATGGTCTGCGCACCGTCGCCGCCCGCACCGGCGAACTTGATCGAGACATCGGTCGGATCGATGTGGGTCGGGAAGGTCGATCCGTAGCGCGGCGGCCTGGTATTGGTGCCGCCGATCATCTCCAGCACGTGGTCGGGTTCATACGACGCCGGCCCGAGCCTGAACCACGGCTCGACTTCCTCGTCCTTCTTCACGCCGAGCGGGAAGATGGGGAGCATGTGCTCCTTGACCCATTCTTCGGCCTCGTGCGGCGAGAGTTTGAGGTGCGTCGGGCATTCCGACAGGATTTCGACGAAGGACAGCCCGCGATTTTCGGCCTGGAGTTTGAAAGCCTTGGTGATGGCCTTCTTGGCACGCATGCGCTGCTTGGGGTCGAAGAGCGCGCAGCGCTCGACGTAGATGGGTCCGGAGATCTGCGCGATAATTTCCGCCATGCGCAGCGGCTCGCCGGCGATGCGGGTACGCCCGGCGGGCGTGGTTGCCGTCTTCTGCCCCATCAGCGTGGTGGGGGCCATCTGCCCGCCGGTCATGCCATAGACCGCATTGTTGACGAAGATGAAGGTCATGGGCAGCCCGAGTTGGCATGCCTGGATGATCTCGGCCAGCCCGATCGAGGCGAGGTCGCCGTCGCCCTGATACGCGAAGACGATGGCTTGAGGATTGGCGACCTTGTGTCCGATGGCGACGGCCGGAGCGCGCCCGTGGGCCGCCTGCGTGTTGCCCACGTCGAGGTAGTAGTACAAGAACACGGCGCATCCGACCGGCGAGACCGCGACGGTGCGGTCCTGGATGCCCAGTTCCTCTATGGCTTCGGCGATGTACTTGTGGATCAGCCCGTGTCCGCAGCCGGGGCAGTAGTGCGTCGCGATACCTTTGAGCCCCTCGCCGTGCGCGTGCCGCTCGAACTTGCCGTAGAAGACGCTCACGCGACACCTCCCTTCACGCTCTTGCCCGAAAGCGCCCGTACCGCTTCGACAATCTCATGTTGCCGGGGCAGCACACCGCCGCCGTGGCGCACCCGCGTGATCGGCGGGAGTTTGAGCACGCCGGCGTGGCTGAGCGAGAGACGAACTTCGTCTTCCAGTTGTCCTGGCCCGGCTTCGACCATGATCACGCCGAGGACGCGCTCGAGCAGCGGGCGCAGCGCGTCGACGGGGAAGGGGAAGAGCGAGATCGGGCGGAAGAGCCCGACCTTGACGCCCTCGGCCCGCAGTTCGGAAATGGCGCCTTTGGACATGCGCGCCGGCGTGTTGCACGCAATGATGAGCCACTCAGCGTCGTCGCACAGGAAGGCGTCGGAGCGCTGCTCCTCGCTGAAAATCTGCGCGTACTTGGTGCTCAGGTGCTCATTGTGCTTCTCGAGGTCCGGCTCGATCAGAACGATCGAAGTGTGCAGGTTGCGCCGGTGCATGCGGTCGCCGAACACCGCCCACTCGGGCAGGCCCGGCTTGATCATGAAGTCGGGCAGCCTCACCCGCCCGGTCATCTGCCCGAGATATCCATCGCTGACCAGGATCACCGGGCTGCGGTACTTGAACGCCAGGTCAAAGGCAACCATGGTCAGGTCGAGCATTTCCTGCGGCGTAGCGGGGGCCAGCACCGGCGCGTGCGAGTTTCCGTGCCCCAGTCCGCGGCAGCACAACTTGATGTCGGCCTGCTCGGGTCCGATGTTGCCCAGCCCGGGGCCGCCTCGCATGACGTTGAAGAACACGCCGGGCAGTTCGGCGCCGATCATGTACGAGATCCCCTCGAGCATGAGACTGAAGCCGGGGGAGGACGTGAAGGTCATGCAGCGCTGCCCCGCGCCGCCGCACCCGTACATCATGTTCACCGTCGCCACTTCGCTGACGGCCTGCACAAAGACGCCGTCGAGTTTGGGAAGCAGTTTGGCGAGCAGTTCGGCGCCCTCGGTCGAGGGCGTGATCGGATAGCCGAAGAAGTGACGACACCCGGCCAGCAGAGCGCCGACGGCCGAAGCGTGGTTGCCCTTGAGGATCATCGGCTCGACGCGCCGGAGCGCGATGCGCTGGTCGGGAATGGCCACCGGCTCGGGCGCGTCGGTCATGCGGTCGCCGAAGAGGTGGGCGGGGTCCATGAGTTCAAAGTCGAGTTGGCCGGGCTCGGCCATCAGTCCGTGGGGCTCGGGGCAGGCGGCAATGCACAGCCCGCACCCGTTGCATTTGTCATAGTCAATCACGATGGGCGTCTGCCCCGTCGCCGGATTGATCTCCGTACCCAGTTCGATGCAGTGTTTGGGACAGGCGGGGATGCATCGCCCGCAGGCTTTGCAGGTTTGCGGCAGGAGGAAAGGCTTGGGGCGTGACTTTTCGCTGATCATGGTCGCCTGCCTTTGCCGGGCCGAAGAAATCCGGGCAAGGCGGGCTTTTGGAGGCAGATGCCGCGCGGTTCTGCGGCGCAGCAGTTCCCGGTTGCCGCCCGTCGTCCGCCCGTCCTCCTTCCAACCCAAGAGAGAGGAACCTCGATATATCCAAATTACCGGATAATGATATGCGTTATTCGCCCCCCGATTCTCGTCTGCCCCTCCCGCGGCTCAGAGTAACCGCCGTCGGGGCCAGGGGCGCGAGTGAGGGCCGATAACTACCAGGCGGGCGCCTTGTCATACGGTTTCCGGTTGAGATTCGGGCGCACCCGCGCATTTGGGGGGGTTGCGCTTGGATGGTGGAGATGAGATGATGCGGCCGCGCGCCCCGGGG
>RHKP01000035.1 GCA_008363215.1 Cyanobacteria bacterium CYA | reverse complement strand
AAACTCCGATGTGTACTTCCGCTTGCCCATCCTGAAATCTCCTTCCCGACAGGCCAAAGCCTATCGATCCGAAGACTCCACCGGCCGTGGGGAAGGTCACGTTGGGGTTCCAGAGGAGCGGGTGATCCGGGATTTCCGGGGAACGGCCCTAATCGATGTCTCGACACCGGAGAAGGAGTACGAGAAGGGCTTCTTCCCGCTGGCACAAGTCTTCGACTGCAGCGAATGGCGTCGAGGGCACGGCGAGTTCTGGAACCACGACCGAGACAAGACGAGGCAGTTTGATCAGTTCGAGAAGCTGGTCATCGATCGATTCAAGCAGTACCTGCTCCCGGTGATCACGCTGCTCAAGCAGACACCGAAGGAAGCTGTCTGCCAGGTTTTCGAGAAGGTCAATACCGGCGGAGTTTCACTGACTGTCTTCGAGCTTCTCACTGCTACGTTCGCGGCAGACGATTTCAACCTCCGAGACGACTGGTCCGCTCGACGCCACGCCGTGCGTGCCAAGAAGCTATTGCACGTGGTGCGTGAGGACGATTTCCTTCAGGCGATCAGCCTCCTCGCGACACACGAGCGCAGACTGCGGGTGGTCGCTGGCGGAACCAGCCCGAGTGAAGCTCCGGGAATCTCCTGCAAGCGAAAGGACATTCTGCGGCTCTCACTGAGCGACTATCGATCGTGGTCGGATCGGGTGTCGGCGGGGTTTGAGACTGCCGCGCAGTCGCTGCACCAGCAGAGGATCTTTCGGGGTGAGGATTTGTCCTATCGGACGCAGTTGGTTCCGCTGGCGGCCATCTTCACAGCGCTCGGGGATGTGGGGCGGACAGATGGCGCACGCCAGAAGGTGATGCGGTGGTATTGGTGTGGAGTCTTTGGCGAGCTCTATGGTGGAGCCATCGAGAGCCGTTTCGCCAAGGACCTCGCGGAGGTCGTGGAATGGGTGCGTGGCGGCCCGGAGCCAACCACAGTAACCGAGGCCTCATTCAATGCAGCGCGTTTGCACACGCTGCGTACCCGGAACAGTGCGGCGTACAAGGGGCTCTATGCGGTGCTGATCCGGGATGGCGGACTCGACTTCCGCAGCGGCGACGCGATCGACAACCAGATCTATTTCGACGAGAGCATCGACATTCACCACATCTTCCCGCGCAAGTGGTGCGATGAGCATCAGATCCCAGCGAAGCGATACGACAGCATCATCAACAAGACCGCGATCTCTGCAAAGACGAATCGGATCATCGGCGGGCGGGCACCCAGCATCTATCTGGCTGCGCTGCAGCGGCAGGCGGATATCTCGCCCGACCGTATGGACCAGATTCTGCAGTCGCATGTGATCGACCAAGCCCTGCTTCGTGCTGATGACTTCGAGGCCTTCTTCCAGGCTCGGGCTATGTCTCTACTGGCACGCATCGAGCAGGCGATGGGCAAGAAGGTGTCGCGAGAGCTTCCGACCGCGGACGAGAGTGACCTGTTCAGCGACTCGTCGGAATCGCTTGATGATGACGAATCAACTCAGAGAAGTGGGGTGTGAGGCGAGGATCGGGCGACCGCACCAGTCGAGCGTTGGATCCTGGGTCTCGGGTAAGCGCCAGATTCCGAGTTCGAGCCCCCTGTTAAGCGTGAGGTGCCCCAACGGCCATCCAACTCCGATTTCCCATGCTCTCTGAGCAGCCCAAGGCACTAACGGCCCCCGAAATCATGCCAGGTTCGAGACACCCATCCGATCGGAGTTACCGACGTCTCCGCGGAAACGCGGGGGCGTTTCGGTTAGCGCCCCGGGCCCTCGCGGGGCACCAGCGGCCGTCGGCGGGCCAGGCGACGCAAAGTCCGGTCCTGGCGGGGGTTTACGGCGTCCGGGGCCGCTTGTCAGCCCGACCCGCCGCGCTCTCGGTCTTGAAGCCGAATCTCGGGGTCCGACGGCAACCCCCACGGTTGCTCTCGCCCCACCGAGGCCAACCCTCTCAAACTCTCGCGCTCTCTGGTTGACGCCCCCCGCGAGGTAAACAGGAGGGTTGCTCTCGGGGGCCTTGTGGCCATGCTCCGACAAGAGAGTCCCCCGAGCGCTCGCGTAGAATCGGGGGATGTACGTGGCAGGCACCGCGAAGGGGAACGTCTCGTGGGATTTTGGCACACGGGCTACATGGAGTTTCATGAACCTGTGGGGCTCGGCAAGCTCCTAGCGTCGCCGTCCGCGCCCGAGTTCCGCTGCGAGCAGTGCGGTGAATCGTTTCCGACCTTCGACCAGCTTCGGTCACATCGATTCGAGAAGCACCCCGCGGTCCGGCCTGTCCTATTCGTTCGCGGTCGGGAGGTTGGCGGCTCACCGTTGCGAGTCACTCGATCGATCGAGCCGACCGATGTCCGAACACTGCACACGTCAGCCGCACGGCTGAACGGCCGTCCCGTGCGTTTAGACGACCTCGGACACCTGTTGGCGACAATGTCATCAACCGTCGCCGACGTGCAACTCGCTGGCGACATCGTTGCGGACTTCAGGCTTGTCTTCGAGATCGCACTGGATCGGGACATCGCTGGAGTGGAGCGGTGCTTCGAGAACGCCGCACACCGGGGCCGGCTCGATAGACGTGCCGTTGAGGACTTCATCGAGGCGGCTCGCGCGTATCCGACTGCCCTGGCCTACTGCGATGGCATCTGCGAGTATCTCTATGGCGTACTCGCGAAGGAGCGCAGCCCCGAGTCGTCACTGCCGTTTCACGAGTACCGCGAGAAGTTCAACCGTGCGGCAGATGTACTGCGCGATGTCGATCGTCCATTGGCGCGGCTCATCCAAGGGCTCGTGGCGTTTCACTTCAATCACTTCCCGGTCGCTGCATCTTGTTCACCGTCAACCCGACTGGCTGCCGCCAGCAGCCGCTACACCAGTTGGATTCTCAGGTCGTCGGACATCGACGCAGGCACCGCGGGACCACACACACTTTCGGTAGACCGATTGCTTACGGATCTCGACACTGAGCACATCCTTCGCTGGGTTCTCTCGCCGCCGGAGGACACGCTGTCTCAAGCCGTAGAAATTGAGACCGCCATCGATCGTGACATTCCGGAGTTCGATAGGGTCAAACTTCGCGTACTGCTCGCCGAGGTCTATGGGACGGCCGGACGTATTGCGGACGCCCAGCGCCACGCCCGCGAGCTGAGGAACAATCCGACCCTTGGACCGTGGGCTGAGTCGGTTCTGACCGTGCAGACCTGAGGACGCCGAATGATGCCCGACTCGACCCACCCATCGAATCCTGCCACCCGAGGCGACCTCGGTGCAGATAGTCCACGTGCCCCTCTACCGCTCGCAACGGTCGAACGAGACGCCGATCGATCGAATGACGCGAATGCGCCCATGCCGGACGGTCCCCCTCCCGTTCGAGCGAAGGCGGAAGATCCTGACAACCTGCAGAGCTTCGTGGCCCTCGCCTACGCCAGGAAGGGTCAGCGGATCGGGATGAAGAAGAAGGTGGCGGTCGCTATTGCACAAGGCCCACCACCCGATGACGCCGTCTGGGCACGCATCCAAGATCTGGCCCGGCATGACGTGCTTCTCGCCGTTCCGAAGCAGATGCTCCTCGCGGCGATTCCAAACAAGGGAACCTCAAGAGCATGGTCGCAGGTGCTTGAGGCATGCCTTGCTGCACTTCGAGTGCACCCGGCCTCCAGCGAGCTTGTTCCAATGCTTCTCTCTGCAAACGGAGGCGGCAGAGTTGACGAGCTTCTGGATCAAGCCGCGGCGTTCCGATTTGACACGATTCCTCGTCCGGGCTCGACCAAGCCGCTCTCCGCTAGTCACACCGCGACGCTTCGAGCGAACGTCACAGGAACCGTGGCGCTGTGGATGGTCGCAGTTTGGGGCGTCGCATCGCCAACCGTCCTGCGGTCACTACACGAACGCGTCTGGAGTACCGAGTCTCGGCGTGCAAGCGCCATGACCGAAGCGTGGCGACGTGTACTTGACGTGCGCGACCCCTCCGCGCTGGGACTCGCGTGTGACGCCTTCGTTTCGGAAGCGAATCATGCTCGCCGAGACGCCGACGCCGCCCGTACCTCCGAGGCCGCGGCTCTAAGGCGCATGGCCGACCTGGAAGCGACGATTACTCAGCTCAAGGCGCAGTTGGATCAGGAGCGGAGCACGAACGAGGACCTGCGGCGGGCGGCCACCCAGGCCTCTCGGGACGCTGAGGCAGCGCTCAGCCACGCTAGGGATGACTACGAGCGGTTACGCACGCGGGTGCTTAGGCGGCTTACCCGGGAGGTTGAACTTCTCGACGAGGGCATGCTCGCGATCAAGCGAGAACCGCCGAAGCTCCATGTCATGACCGATCACGGCGATCGCGCGCTGAGTGGCCTCCGTGAAGAGATCAAGGCCCTTCAGAGGGAGGCTGGACAATGAATGTTGTGGGCTTTGACTTCGGGACTACCAACAGCTTGATTTCCTTGATCAAGGGCGATCGCGCCATCAGCTTCTTTGATGACGTGGGACTTCCTATTCCGTCTGTGGTGTGCTACGAAGCCGGCAGCACTATTGTGGGACGCGACGCCAAGCGGCGCATGGCTACTGCGGGCCTTGGCGTCTACGGGAACATCGTGCGATCCCCCAAGATGCTGTTGGGACAGGAGAGTGTCTTCGTCGATGGCATTGAACGTGGCGTTACGGACGTTGTCGCGGACTTGGTCAAGTACGTTCGTCAGGTGGCCCTGACGAGCCCGGGCCGCGAGCTCAAGGACATCGATGCAGCTGTTGTGACGATTCCGGTCAACTTCGATGGCAGCCGTAGGGCAGCTCTCCGCGACGCGTTCCGCCGGGCAGGCCTGCGCATCACGCAGTTCGTCCACGAACCACTCGCGGCTCTTTACGGGCATTTGCGAGCGGGAGGCGATCGCGATGAAACGATGAGGAAGTATGATCGTCAACTGGTGCTCGTGTTCGATTGGGGTGGTGGCACCTTGGATCTCACGCTTTGCCGAGTTCAGCAGGGCACGCTGCTGCAGGTTGCCAACGACGGCACTGACGAGGTAGGCGGGGACAGGTTCGACGAGGCGATCAAGAACGAAGTGATTCGGTCCGTGCGGAAGACACGGAAGCTTGATGACGGCGTGCAGGCGCACCCGGACGCCGCGGCGCGACTGCTCCACCTGTGCGAGCAGGCCAAAATCGACCTGTCTGCGCGCGACAGCGTCCAGATCTACTTGCACGACTATTTCCGCGGCCTCTCCGACGGCTCCCTGGAACACGCGTTGCCGAGGACCGAACTGGAGCGAATCTGCACCCCGCTTGTAGATGCTGGATTGGATCGGATCAGCACGCTGCTGGAGGCAGCCCGCGTGTCGCCAGCGCAGATTGCATTGTGCCTTGCGACGGGCGGCATGGTCAATATGCCGGTGATCAAGTCTCGCCTGCACGAGCTTTTCGGTGCGCAACGAGTCTGTGTCGCGGCCGGAGGCGGTGCCGCGATCGCGGAAGGTGCTGCGTGGATAGCGCATGACCGAGCGGGCTTGCGCCTGGCCAAGAGCGTTGAACTGCAACTGGCACGAAACTCCCACTTGACGCTGATTCCAGCGGGCGCCGAGATGCCCACGGAGCGAGAGGTGCGTCGCGAGAAGTGCCTGCTGTACTGCGTGGACCCGCGCGACGGCTTCGCCAAGATGCAGATTCTGACACCTCTCAAGCCTGGCCGGCAGCCCATGCCGAATGATCCCCGACTAGTGCTCGGAACGATGGTCGTCCGAGTGCACCCTGAAGCCCGGCCCTTCTTCGAGCGGATCGAGTTGGAGGTGGGGATCGACGACAACCTCATACTGCGGGGACAAGCGCGGTCGATGATGGGAGGCGAAGTCGCCAACGTCGAAGTTCACAACCTCGACTTTGGCGTTGCGGTAGGCGGTGCGACGACAGACGGAACACCGTCGAAGGGCGATCCCATTACGGCCGAGCACGCGCACGACAGGCACGAGCCGGGGGCGGTGACCGTGCGTGCGAACGTCGCGGATCAGATTGAACATGCCCTGGTGCCGGGAGAACTCTGGTACAAGCATCATCCCGAGGAGTTCGACACAAGGCGAAACCCGCCTCGCATCCAGGTCGAGGAGCGCTTGTACTACGAACCCTGTGCAAGATGCGGCAAAGCGATCAACGACCCCCTTTGCCAGTGCGGGAGCGCGTCGAAGTTCTCCACCGGTTGACGCCTAGGTTGCTCTCGCGCCCCTCGCGCGCGACTTCGGAATCCCATCGCGTAGGTATCCAGTAGCCAGCGGCGACGTGCTGCGGGCGACCGATCCCTGATCACCACGGCCGACCACGGACGGGTGAGCATCTCCGGAGGAGTGCGCGATGTCGCTGCGCCCCGACCCGACGGACCCGGCGGACATGCCTCCCGAAGTCCGCCTGGATGAGGTCGCCAGCATCCTTGCGGGCTGTCGCCGCCTGCCAGGGGCGGAAGTCCGCCGAGTGCCTGACCGCAAACAACTTGAAGGACATGGCCGTGCGCTCCGCCCTGGAACGGGACGAAGCGATCGACGGCTGCCCAACCCCGAGGAGGAGTAAGGCGCGCATCACGTCCTTGGCTGCGGCGTCCGAAGGCCCAACAGCACCGGCGTGTAGGCGACCAGATAGATGATGAATGCGGTGGTCCACGCCACACCGGCCGCAAGCATGGAAGCCAGGTACGCTGGCGGTGCCAGCGAGGCGGCCACCCGAAGAGCCGCGGCAAGCAGAACCAGCAGGTACGCGGCGACCTCCGCGCGGTCCGCCCGTATCGGCCTGCCCGAGTGACCCAGGGCCGTCCGCGTGATCATGCCGATGATCAGCCCGCCCATCGAGCCGACGGCCAGTGCGTGAATCGCAGCCGAGCGGGTCACCACGCCGAACGCCGAGAGCCCCAGGAGAAGCAGCCCGACGGGGATGAAACCATACCCGACGTGGAGAATCCAAAGTATCGGCCGGCCGCGCGTCGCGAGGGGATTCCAGCCCAGCGCCTGGGCAGCGACCGCCGCTGCGGCCATCATCGCGAGGGTTCCCGAAACCGGCCCCGGAGCGTGCAGCGCATCGGCGACAAACGCTGCCGCAGCCAGACCGAACGAACCTCGATGCAGCCACTGTGACCGGAACTGCCGTACGCCCGGGATCGCGTTGGCCGTGAAGCCGGGCACCACGCGCCCGCCGACGATCATCTCGACGAGCACGACGAACATTAGACCCAGTTCGACCGCGCCCATCGGGGAGTACGCGATCAGGCCGTGCATCGCGGCGTGGAACGCGATATTCGTAGAGGCGAGCGCCAGGAGCACGACCACGAGCGGCATGCTGCACCAACTGCGTGCGCGGATGAACTTGTGCGCGAGCACTCCCGCGGCGATGACCAGCAGCGATGCGTCGATGCAGGCCGTCGCCGGGCTGTAGGCCGCGAACATGCCGATGCGCGCCGCGATCCATAGCGCGAAGAGGAACGCCAGCGGCGCGCCGGACGGGAGCGGCAGGCCTGTCCACTTCCGCGCGGCGGTGAACAGGAAGCCGATGATGATCGCCGCCACAAATCCGAAGACCATTTCGTGCATGTGCCAGTACAGCGCCGGGAGCGACGGAGTGAAGTACTGGTGGTACCACATCCCCAGCCACATCGGCACGGCGACGGCCGCGACGATCGCCCCGCCGAGGTAGAAGGGACGGAACGCATCGCGGAAGAACGGCGACGAGGCTCGGCGTACGGGCAGCCGTAGTCGCGCAGAAGCGGCAGGGTCGGCGACGAAGGTGACCGGGCGGGGTGCGGAAAGCGACGATGCCGGAGCATCCTTGGGTACGGAACTGGTCATGCGACACTCTAAGCCCTGGCCCGTGCATGTGTCGTCGTGAGCCCGTATCAAAAAAGCAGTTGACTGCGATGCTTCGGAGTCCATAGTATTGCGGACCATGCCCCAGCAAGACGTCCCGGAAACGCCATCCGACCCAACGACGGCCCAGCGCGTCGTCGCCGGGCTGGCCAAGGTTGCGCTGGTCTTCCGCCACGCGCAGTGGGCGGCGTCGGGCGAGCGTGGGCTGACGCCCACGCAGTCGCAGATCCTCGCGATCATCACCGGGAGCCGCGAGCCGCTGGGTGTAAAGGCCGTCGCTCAGCACCTGGCCGTCACGATGGGGACCGCCAGTGAGGCGGTCGCCACGCTGGTCTCCAAGGGGCTGCTCCGCAAGGAGGCCGACAAGTCGGACGGCCGCGCGGTGGTGCTGGTCCTGACTGCGCGCGGCCGGAGGGAGGCCGCCCGCGCTGCCGAGTGGCCCGGCGTGATCGTCGAGGCCGCCGAGGCGATGCCCGACGGTGAGCGGGCACTTCTGCTGCGCGGTCTGGTCGGCATGATCCGCACCATGCAGGCCCGCAGGATGGTGCCCACCGCGCGCATGTGCGTCGAGTGCAGGTACTTCCGCCCAAACGAGCACCCCGGGACGCCCACGCCGCACCGCTGCGAGTTCATCAAAGCACCAATCGGCGATACCGACCTGCGGCTGGACTGCGCGGAGATGGAGCGTGCCGAAGAGCCGCAGCGCCTGTGGGAGGCGTTCGTTCTCGGGGAACCTTTGGATCGTCATGTCCCGGGTCGCACGGGTGCGGGGCGCGCCCGTCCGGGGCCGTTGAAACCCCGCCCCGACGTTCACGCGAGTTGAAAGGAGCATCATCATGAGCACGAAGGCCACGTTCTACCACGCCGGTTGCCCCGTCTGCGTCGCCGCGGAGCACACCGTCGCCGAGGCGCTGGACAGGTCGAGGTACACGGTGGAGATCGTCCACCTGGGTCAGCAGAAGGGTCGCATCGCCGAGGCGGAGAAGGCGGGCGTCAAGTCCGTCCCCGCGCTGGTGATCGACGGGCAGCCGTTCCACATCAACCACGGTGCGGACCTGTCGTTGCTGAAGTAGTGGACCAGAACGCGACGCAGCGTAAACCCCGGTATCGTTGCGCGGCGCCGGGCACGCCGCCCGTGAATCGCTGCCGCGACATTCAGCACCCGCGCGGCCCCGGTTCCATTCGGAGCCTGCCGGCGCCGTGCCGATGATCGGCACGCTTGATGTTCAGTTCGCAGATCGATCGATCTCAGTGGCGAGAGCGCCGCGCCGGTAGGCGCCTGAGTCGCCTGCCGGCGCGGCGTGTGCTGCCCCTGTCCCTCACGTGGTTCCTGTCCGCGCCCGAAGGTCCACGTGCGCTTGCACGCCATGGTGCAGGTTGGGCGGTTTGGGCATCAAGCCTGCCTCCAATGAACCGGTTGATCCATCATGGACAAGAGAACCCCGACATGAAGGCTCATGCCGATCAGCAGGTATCCCGGGGACCGATGCGGCCGCCTCATGGTCGGCTCGATCCTTTCGCTGACTTGGCAGATCCCTCGATCAGCCGGTCGCCCCTGCCCCACCGGCGGGCATGAATGAGCACGGCCGGGAGCCCGCTCCGGAGCCATGCTTGAGACGGCTACCGGGCGTTGATATTCGCCGCCGACTCGCGGCTGACGGCGACGTGACGCACGAGGTCCATCGGCAGCGCGTCGTGGAGGCGATACCTCGAAGTTGCAATCCGCCCCTGCAACAGCGGGCCAGCCTTCTCGAAATACGTGCCGAAGCACGGATGAATGCGGTCGGTGATCCCGACGACCGCGGCGAGGTCTCGCTTTCGTTCGGCCTCGGCGACGATCGCGAGGATGTCAACGCCCGATACTGACGGCATGTCGCCGGCAAGAACGAAGACCGGCCCATTCCAGGAATCGAGTGCCGAGACGATCCCGCCGATGGGACCGACGCCAGGATGGTGGTCCGAAACGGCTCCATCGGCCAGCCCCGAGATTCGCGGATCGCAGGCTCCAACAGTCTTGACGCGAGCCCCGAAGATGCGCCGCAACGCTTCGATGGGATACTGCACGAGATACTTGCCATTCCATGGCTCGACGAGTTTGTCACGGCCGAATCGTCGGCTCTTGCCGCCGACGAGCACGACTGGCTGGATCGAATCCAGAAACGCCTGCGAAATGGGCGGGGCGCCGCCGATCATGCCAAGTCACCTCACCCGTCGATGGTTGCATCTGGCCGACCGTCATGCTGCACGTCGCCACGGAGTGTCTGGATTGCGTGCGGCAAGACGTCCAGCAAGGCTTCAAGTTTTTCGGTCGCCCCGCGTTCTGATCCCGGCAACGTGAGGATGAGCGTGCGGCCGGCCGATCCCGCGACACCCCGCGATAAAAATGCCCTCGGAGTCCTGGCGAGGCACCGGAGACGAGCGAGTTCCATGAGTCCGGCGTGCTGACGTTCAATCACGCTCAGGGCCGCTTCGGGGGTGACGTCACGGGGCGCCAGACCGGTCCCGCCGGTACTCACCACCAGGTCGATGGCGAACTCAGGACGGCACCACTCGGCAAAGCAGGATGCGAGTTGAACGTGCTCGTCGGGGAGGCATCGCTGTTCAACTACTGCGGCGTCGAGGCGGGTGCGCAGAATCTTCGCAATCGCCGGGCCCGATGTATCTCGATATTCCCCACGGAAGCATCGATCGCTGACGGTGAGCACGGCCGCACGGATTGGACGCATCGCCTCGCTCATCGCGGGCCCTCCGAAGGCGCGGTAAACGGGCCGCTCCGTCCTCCGTGCTTCTCCGTGACGCGGACGCCTTCGATCACCATCGCCCTGTCGATCGCCTTGCCCATATCGATGACGGTGAGGCACGCGATGGTGACCGCCGTCAGGGCTTCCATCTCGACGCCGGTGCGGGATTGCGTGCGAACCGTCGCGGTCACGTGCACGCGGCCCTCTTCCAATGTTGCCCGCACATCCACGGCGTCCAGGGGCAGGGTGTGGCAGAGCGGGACCAGTTCGTCGGTGCGCTTGGCCGCCATGATGCCCGCCAGCCGCGCGACTTCGAGCACCGATCCCTTCCCGACCGTGCTGGCGCGGATCGCCTGCTCGAGGTCGGCCGACACACGCACAAAGCCCTCGGCGCTGGCGGACCGCGCCGTGACCGGCTTGGCGCCCACGTCCACCATCCGAGCACCGCCATCGGGCGCAACGTGCGACAGGTGAGCGGGACGGGCTGGCTGTGCGGCGTCGGTCATGTCCATTGGTCTTTCGGCGAGGCTTTCTCAGGGGACATCGTTGGCCCCCGGGATTCAAGACGCCGGCCAGGGGTAGAAAGGCACGATCGAGGGCGACCGTGACGGCGGCACCTCCACGAATCCATCGCTGATTCCTGCGGCGACAACATCTCCGGAACCCCGCGTATCGACCAGTTCGGCCCGCGACACTCCGGACTCATCGACGCGCAGACGCACCAGGCGGTGCCACCAGAGGTCCAACGTCCGCCCATCGGGATCGGCGAGCGTAACCGTGGCCGGGAGGCACTGGGGCGGCGTCTGCCGCGCGCCCGCGTACGCGGCCAGGACGGGCAGCACGATGCGGGTGCACGTCACCAGAGCCGATACGGGGTTGCCGGGCAGGCCGAAGATCGGCAAGGTCCGTGAGGCGCCCCCGGCCGTCCGCTTCAATACCGCGCCGAGCATCGGCTTGCCGGGACGCTGGGGCAGGCCGTGGAACACGATTTGCGCCCCTGCCGCCTCGATCGCCCCCCGCACAGGGTCGCGGTGCCCCATCGAGACTCCGCCGGTCAGGATCACCGCGTCTGCGGCATCGCACGCGTCCCGGAAGACGCCGTCGAGTTCTCCCTCGTCACGGGCGTGCGCGACACCTGCAACCTCCACCCACGTCGGCGACGCCAGGATCGCGCGCACGGCGGGCGCATTGCTGTTACGGACCTGGAAAGTCGAGGGCGCCTCCCCCGGAGAGACGAGTTCATCGCCGGTGGTGACCAGCGCGACGCGCACGCGGGGGAGAACGAGGGGCCGGGTGATGCCCACCGCCGCGAGCGTGCTGAGCCGCGACGCATTCACCAGGTCTCCCGCGTGCAGCACGACGGCGCCCGAACTCGCGTTCTCGCCGCGCCGCCGGATGTGCGCGCCCGGCCTGAGGCGGCCGGTCAGGTGCGCTGCGGCCGTGATCGACCGCACCTCATCCGATCGACCCGCATCACCGTCCCCCGTCAGTTCCTCCACGACATCCTCGCGCCGGATTACGGCGTCCGCCCCGGACGGGATGCCCGCGCCAGTCACAATGCGGACCGCGACCGGGCCGTCGGGCAAGACCGGCGGCTCGCACCCGATGCGGGCCTCGCCGGTGACGGTCAGCACCACCGGCCCGCCGCCCGCGCCCGCCAGCGACGAGGCCCGCACCGCGTACCCGTCCATCGCGGCATGGTCAAAGGCCGGGCTGTCTCGGTCAGCCCGGACGTCCTCGGCGAGGACGCGTCCGAGCGGGTTGGCCGGTCCTTCCGCGTCCAGGTCTGCCGTTTCGGGGCAACGCGCCGGGGTCGCCCCGCCAAGACGAGCGATCATCCCCGCGATCGCCGACGCGGGTGAATCAAAAACAAAGTCTTGACCGCCAAAGCCCATGTCACTCCTCGGGCTGCCGCCGACGTTGAACCATACACTCCGGCGGTGGAACTCGACGTGTTGATCTTTGGTGCCGCTGCGATGCACGCCGGAACCGACCGGGTAAGGGTGACCTTGACGGACCGGGCAACGGTCCGCGCCGTGCTGGCGGCGCTGCATGCACAACACCCCGCGTTGCGGTTCGCCCTTCCCGACCCCGAGAAGGGGCGCCTGGCTGTCAATCATGTCTTCGCGCCGGGTGACCACGAGATCGGGGCGAGCGATGAGGTGGCCCTGATCACCCTGGTCGGGGGTGGGTGATGGAGCCGCCCACGGGCGTGCCCGAACGCACGGTGTCAGCCGTTATCGTGGACGGTCCACTCACCGCGCCGGCCGAATCTGCTGCGGTGAGCCCCGTTCACGCAGCGCAACTTTCGGGCGCCATCGGGGCCACGCTCCGGTTTGAAGGAATTGTGCGCAGGGAAGAGGCCGACGCGGACTGTGCCGGCGCCGTGCGCGAACTGGCCGCGTTGGAATATCAAACCTACGACCCGATGGCGCAGCACGAACTGGAGCACCTGGCCAGGCGCGTCGCTGCGCGGCACGGCCTGCGGTCGCTCGCGGTGCTCCACAGCCGCGGGAGCGTGCCCGTGGGCCAGGTATCGTTCGTGCTCATCGTCACCGCGGCCCATCGGGCGGAGGCGATCGCCGGGCTCACAGAGTTCATCGATCGGATGAAGCAGGACGTCCCGATCTGGAAACACCCGGTCTGGAAGTCGGCGCCTGAGGCAGCGCCGCCCCACTGCCACGGCGACCCTACCTCCGAATCAAGTGCACCGCGGGCGCCTTGATCGAAGCGGTCACGCGCACCCCTACGTCCAGGGCCAGTTCGTCCGCGGAAGTGCGGGTGATGACCGCCGCCAGCGGGAACCCGCAATCCAGCCCGACTCTGACGAGCACACCGTCGGAGCGCATCCAGGCCACGCGCGCGGGGAGGTGATTGCGGGCGCTCCCGCGTTCGGCCGCGGGGCGATGGAGAACCATGTCCCCTTCCCGAATGCACACCAGCACCGGCCCAGGCCCGGGATGCTCGCACACCGCGGCAAGGTCCACGCCGGCCACCCGGACCGTGGCGAGGCCATCTCGCACAGCGGTGATCTCGCCTTCAACGACCGTCTCGACCCCGAGCACGCGTGCAACGTCAACGTCCGCCGGACGGCCGAACACCTCGGCCACGGGGCCAACCTGCCGGATCGTGCCGCCGACGAGCACCGCGATGCGGTCGCCCAGCGCCAGCACATCGGCTCGATCGTGCGTAACAAGAATTGTCGGGGCGCCGAGCGCAGCAAGGGATCGGCGGAGTTCGGCCCGGACCTGCTCACGCACCTCCACGTCCAGCGCATGGAGCGGCTCGTCGAGCAGGAGCAGGCGCGGCCGGCGCGCAATCGCCCTCGCCAGGACAACGCGCTGACGCTGCCCTCCGGAGATCTGCCCGGGCCGGCGATCCGCGAACTCGATCAAGTTGAACGAGTCCAGGAGCGAGGCCGCGCGGGCTCTGCGCTCGGCTCTCCCTACGGCACGGAGCGGATACTCCAGGTTTCCCCGCACGGTAAGGTGCGGGAACAACGAGTCCTCCTGCGGCACATATCCCAACTGTCGCGACTGCGGAGGAGCCCACGCCTTCGTGCGGGAATCAAACCACACGTCGCCGTTCATCGTGATGGAACCACGATCCGGCCGCTCTAGGCCCGCCAGGCACCGCAGGAGCGTGGTCTTGCCCGAGCCCGACGGCCCAAAGAGGACCGTGACAAGCGGCCCCTCGGGCAATGACAGGGCGGCGCAGAGCCGGAACGCAGGCCCGACCGTCCGTTCGATTTTACAGTTCAGGGCGTTCGCCATGCCAGCGGGCTCCGGCGTTGCAGCGCGTAGGTCACGAGGAGAACGAGAAACGAGAACGCGAGCAGCACCCCCGCGGTTGTGCCCGCGCGGGCGTAGTCCAGGGCCTGAACATCGTCGTAAATCGAAACCGACACCGTACGCGTCCGACCCGGGATATTGCCGCCGACCATGAGCACCACCCCGAACTCACCAACGGTGTGCGCAAAACTAAGCACCACTCCCGCGACCACACCCCGGCGCGCCAGCGGGAGCACCAGCCGCACAAACGTCGACACCCGGCCCACCCCCAGGCACCACGATGACTCAACATACCGCCGGTCCACACCCGCAAACGCCGCGCACAGGGGCTGGACCATGAACGGAAGGCTGTACAGCGCCGACGCGACCAGCAACCCGCCGAAACTGAACACCAACCGGCCGCCGGTCAGGCTCTCGAACGCCCGACCCAGAGGCCCCCGCGGCCCCATGGCCACCAGAAGGTAGAAGCCCAGCACCGTGGGCGGCAGGACCAGTGGGATTGCGACCACTGCCTCGACAATCACCTTCCAGCGACAGGGGGAAAAGGTCAACCACGCCGCCAGCGGAACCCCCACCACCAGCAGGATGCCCGCCGTGGCCAGGGAAAGACGAAGACTCAGGAAAATGGCGGGCCAGTCCATGGGCTACTCGGAGGGCCGCCCGAGTCCGCCCCGAGCGAAGATGGCCCGGGCCTCCGGACCGAACAAAAAGTCCACGAACGAACCGGCAGCATCGGCCTCTGCCGCGCTCTTCATCACCACCGCGCCGTGCAGGATCGGCTCGTACAACTCGTCGGGAATGTCCGTCCACACCCCTTCATCGAGCATGGGCGGCGCGACGGCCTGACTCTTGGGGAGCAGCCCAACCTCCGCAGAGCCGGTCCGTACGAACGTCGCGGCCTGCTCAACGCTCTCGCCGAACACGAGTTTCGGCTGCACACGATCCAGCACGCCGGCGGCACGCAGGGCCTCCTCCGCCGCTCGCCCGTACGGCGCGTGCCGAGGGTTGGCGATGGCGATTCGCCGAACCTCCTCGCCCTCGAGTACGCCCGGCCACTCGGTGTTCAGGTTCGACGAACGGAGGCTCCAGAGCACCAGCCGGCCCGCGGCGTACACGCGCGGGTCGCCAGCGACAAGCCCGGCCTCGGCCAGCCGCTGCGGGTAGGCCATGTCGGCGGAGAGGAACACGTCGAACGGCGCGCCCTGGGACAGTTGAGCATAGAAGTTGCCCGATGCGCCATAGGTCACGGTCACTCGGGCTCCGGGGTGCTTCCTGGCATACTCGGCGACCACATCGGGGAGCACCGGCTTGAGCGAGGCCGCCGCGGCGATGCGAACCGCCCCCGCGCCGGACAGGTCATCTTCAGGCCCACGCGAACACGCGAGCAAGCCGAGCAACGCGGCGAGCAGCACCCCGAATCGCACCATCGCTCACCCCCCTATCGCCGACATCGGCCGCTCGGGCTGGACGAAGCCGGGCCCGGAAATCCCGTGGCCGGCCTGCTTGGTCCACGTTGCATCGATGAGAAAGTCGGCCAGGTCTGCGTCGGTCGCGCCCTCCCGAAGCAGCGAGAGCAGGTCCCATTCCGTCGTGCTGAAGAGGCAGGGGCGGACCTTGCCGTCCGCAGTGAGGCGCAGGCGGCTGCACGCGCCGCAGAACGGGCTGCTGACAGGCGCGATAAAGCCGACCCGACCGGGCGTTCCATCGACGAACGCAAAGGTCCGGGCGGTGGCCGACGGGGCGTCGTCCTCGCACGCGACAAGCGGATATCGCGCTTCGATCGCGGCTCGCGTTTCGGCGGCGCTGACCCACCTGGATCTGTCCCACGCGTGCCCGGAATCGAGCGGCATGTACTCGATGAACCGCATCTCAATGGCGTACCGGCGCGCAAGCGCGGCCAAATCCGCGGCTTCTTCGTCGTTGTGGCCGCGGATGAGCACGGCGTTGAGTTTCAAGGGTGTGAGTCCCTCGGCGATCACCGCTTCGACCCCCTTGAGTACATCGGCCGGAGAAACCGTGGATCGTGTGAGCCGGGCGAAGCGATCCGCACGCAGTGAGTCGATGCTGATCGTCACTCGGGCCAGCCCCGCCGCCTTCCACTCCCGCAGCGCCGTCCGGGTGAGCCGCGACGCGTTGGTGATCATCGCGATCTCGACGGAGGTGGCCCGTCGAATGCCCGCGATTATCGCCGAGAGTTCGGGGTGCAGGGTCGGCTCACCGCCGGTCAGGCGGACCTTCCGGACGCCCAGAGACTCGGCGATCGCCGCGACACGGACGATCTCGGACACGGTCAGAAGCGACTGACGGGGCGCGAATCGCACATCCGGCTCCATGCAGTAGACGCACCGGAAGTTGCAGCGGTCGGTGATGCTGATCCGCAGGTCACGGATCGTTCGGCCGTGTGAGTCGATCATCCGCCGGCCGGAACGGACGCTTGCCGGCGCAGCAGGCGGCAGGCCGCCGAACTCCCGCGGCGTACCGGCGCCACACTGCGGCAGCGTGATGTGGGCCCCCGACCAGGAACGCGAAGGGTGGCCGGACGCGGGGATGTCAGGGACCGGTGCTCGCATGATCTCCTCTCACCCATCGCGCTTGAACTGCTCCTGTGCCCAGGCCCACGCCGCGACCGTCCGCGGGAACCCTACGGTATTCATCCCCAGCAGGATCGCCTGCTCCACCTCGGCGGCGCTCGCCCCGTGCAGCCTCGCACGCCGTACATGGCTGCGCAGCGCCGATTCAAGCCCCCCCCCGACGCAGATCCCGATCTTGATCAGCGCCAGCGTCCGGGCGTCCAGCGGCCCGGTTCCTTCGACGGCCTTGGCGATGGTCTCGTGGGCGCGCCCCAGATCCGGATACCTGGTTACAAACTCCTTGTACGTCCCGGGGACTTTCGGGCTGGAAGCCTTCCCGGGTCTTGCCGCGTTCGTCTTCTTCGCCATGGCCTGCGGTCTCCTGTTGGCAATCTCGTTCACGCACGCGCGGATGGATCGGCCGGCGAAACCTGCAGGAGGAACGCCGCCGCCGTGGGTGCTCGCACGTCATGTCGAATCCCCGGGGCCATCACCGGCATCATCCCGGCGCGCAGCGCGTGTCCGCCGCCGGCCGCACGCCTGAGGTTCCTGGCCTGGATCAGCCCGCTCATGTGCTCGCGCGAGAGTGGTTGCAGGGCCGCGTGACGCAGCAGCGGCGGG
>RHKP01000008.1 GCA_008363215.1 Cyanobacteria bacterium CYA | reverse complement strand
CCCCGGGGCGCGCGGCCGCATCATCTCATCTCCACCATCCAAGCGCAACCCCCCCAAATGCGCGGGTGCGCCCGAATCTCAACCGGAAACCGTATGACAGGGAGCAAAGGCAATGGCAGGACTGGCAACGGGCAAAGACGGGCTGCGGCGGGTCACGTTCAACTGGCAGGGCAAGCCGAAGGTGGTGCGGCTGGGCCGCATGGGCGACACGGCCGCCAAAGCGTTTCAGACCCACGTCGGCGCCATCGTGGCCGCCAGGGGCGTAGGCGTCCCCCTGGAGCCGTCCACGGTGAAGTGGCTCGCGGGACTGGCGGACGATCTGCACGCCCGCCTGGCCGCCACGGGGCTCGTGGAGAGCCGCGAGGCGAAGAAGACACACACCCTGGGCGAACTGCTCACGGCGTTCTTTGACGCGGCTGACGTTCGCCCTGCGACGCTGGTGACGATGAAGCAAGTCCGTCCGAGTCTCGAGGAGCACTTCGGCGACAGGACAGACGTCGCCACGATCACCGCTCGCGGCATGGCGGAGTGGCGATCGAGCATGGTCAAGTCGGGGCTTGCAGCGGCGACAGTCTCGAAGCGCGTGAAGGTGTGCCGGCAGATCTTCGGCAAGGGTGTGAAGTGGGGCATGATCGCCGAAAACCCAACGCTGGACCTGCGGGCTGGTGACATGACGAACCCCGATGGGCGAGTCTTCGTCGATCGCGAGATCATCGCCAAGGTCATCGACGCGGCACCCGATCCAGAATGGCGACTGCTCATCGCCCTGGGGCGGTATGGCGGGCTGCGCGTGCCATCTGAGGCCTTGGCGATGAAGTGGGCCGACGTGCTCTGGGACGTCAACAGAATCAGGGTAGCGAGCACCAAGACGGGTACGCGGATCGTCCCCTTGTTCCCAGAGTTGGCCGAACCGCTCCATCGGTGTTTCGACGTTGCGGAGGAAGGGGCCGAGTACGTCATCGCTCGCCACAGGGCACACAGGAACATGAACATCGCACTGAGGCGGATCATCGAGCAGGCAGGCATCGAGGCGTGGCCGAACACATGGAGGAACCTGCGGGCATCGAGAGCAACCGAGCTCGCCCAACAGTTCCCCGGACACGTCGCTGCGGCGTGGCTCGGACACTCCGAAGCGATCGCAGACGCGCACTATCGCATGGTCCGGGACGAGGACTTTGACCGAGCAGCGAAGCCAGGCGTCAACAAATCCGGCAATGAGGCGTCAACAAATCCGGCAATGCACCAGACTGCACACCACTGCACCACTGGACCAGAAAGCACGCAAACCCCGACAAGAGCGGGGTTTGTGCAGGCTCATGCAGAGTCTTGCAGTACCGTGCAGAAGCAAACCGTGACCCCGACGGGATTCGAACCCGTGTTACCAGGATGAAAACCTGGTGTCCTGGACCTGGCTAGACGACGGGGCCGGACAGGGCCGATTGTAGCCTTCCGACCCGCCTTGGCCACCCGTCGAGTATCATCGACCATGCCTCCGCCTGCCCCTACACCCTTGCCCGTGTCGGTTGGCGGTGGACGGCTTGTGCTCTTCGGCGGCTCCTTCGACCCGCCACATCGGGCTCACCTGTTCTTCGCCCGGTTTCTCCTTGCCCATCGGCCCGAAGCCGTGTTGTTGATGGTGCCCGCGGCCCGGTCGCCGCACAAGATTGCCGGTCCGTGGGCAAGTCCTGAACTTCGCTGCCGGATGCTCGGGCTGGGGCTGGGCGATGTGGGGTTGCCGGTGCATGGGGTCGGGAACGGGCCGACCCGCGTCGGCATCTGGACCGACGAACTTGATCGCGGCGAGGGGGACGAGCCGAGTTACTGGGTTGACACGCTGCGCCGGGCTCGCTCGCTCGTGCCGCCGGAGGTGTCGTTGAGTTTCGTGATGGGCAGCGACCAGTTGGCGGCCTTTGCTCACTGGCGCGAGCCGCACGAGATTTTGCGACTGGCCTCACCGATCGTGCTGGTGCGCGGGGGCGGCGGGGTGGAGGACGGAGTCGAGGTGGACGAGGCGCTGGTCGAGCGGCTGTTGGAGCCGATTCGCCACCCGCCGGCCGCGATGCCTGCGGGGGATCAACGGGCCACCTGGTCGGCCCACGAAGAAGCGCTGTTCAAGGGTGGATTGCTGATTGGGCAGCCGACGATGGCGGTTTCCTCAACGCGTATCCGCGAGATGCTGAGGACGAATCCGGAATCGCCGGACCTGGATCAGATGCTGACGCCTTCGGTGCTCGCGTTGCTGCGGGTCGAGAATCCCTATGCCGAGGCGCGCCCGGCGCGGCGCACCGATCCGGCATTCTGAAGCCTGCATCGGAGAGATTGCCCGCCGACGCGCAGAGGAGTGGTGTCGGCCCGTGCGCGTCGCACGTCGGCCACTACGACTTCCAGGAAATATCCATCGCGCACCGCCTCGATCGACTGCCTTGCCTACGCCCCGGTTCTGCCCGCTACGGCCCAGATTCAGAACGGGAGTCTTGAACCGGGATCGGCCTATCCACCTGGCCTGAACATCTTTACGGCCGGCCCGCCGGCTCCGTACGTCGCGACCAGTTCCACGCCCGATCTCTGCGACAACACCGGAGTGGGCGGATGAAGCACGATCGGCATTCCGGCCTGTGACAACATGTTTGTGCCGGTGTTTGCCCGTGACGGCAACCGCTTCATCGGCTTTGCCGCCTCGGCTGCTTTGAGCGAGTCGTTTGAACAGACCACCGCCCCGCTGGTCGCCGGGCCGTTGGGCAATGGGTCTTGGTACAGCCCTGTCGGGCTGAAGGATCTGCCCGATGCACAGCGCTGCGGCCAGTGCGGGCGTCCACACCGGCCGGCGGGCCGGCGCGAGGAGATGTCGCCAATCACTGCGGCCGCGGACGTGTGATTTCTGAGACTCGGGTCGTGCTGAGACTTACAGGGCATACGCCCTTTGGGCATACTCTCGTACCATGCGCTCGGTCGTGAAGTAAGACCCGTTGATCTCGATGCAAGCGTACATCATGTTGATCCACTCTTCGCGATGCTTGTAATAGCGCGGCAGCACGAACTTCTCGAGTTTGTCGTATATCTCTTCGGCGTGCCGGTGGTCCATGCTCTCGGGCTTCTGCGTGCGGATGTCGTCCTCGCGCGTGCCGATGCCCCAGCCGGTGACTCCCTCGACCCAGCCCTCGATCCACCACCCGTCAATGGTCGACAGCGACGGCACGCCGTTGATCGCGGCCTTCATGCCGCTGGTGCCCGAAGCCTCGAGCGGAGGACGCGGGTTGTTGAGCCACACGTCGCACCCGGCCACGAGTCGGCGGGCAAGGTCGATGTTGTAGTTGGGGAGGAACACGCCGCGGACTTTGCCTTCCATCCCGCGCAGGGTCTCATGCACCTGGCGCAGAATCTCGCGTCCGACGCCGTCGTGCGGGTGAGCCTTGCCGGCGACGATGACCTGGATCGGTCCCACCGTCGCGGCGATGCGCTCCAGCCGGCGCGTGTCGCTCAGCAGCAGGGCCATGCGTTTGTATTCAGTCGCGCGCCGCGCAAAGACGATCGTGAAGGCCTCCGGGTCGAGCCGCACGTTGCCGCCGGTCTGCTGGGCGATGTAAGTGTGCAGTTGCGTCTTGGCGTCCTGGTGGGCCTGCCACAGGCGCGCAGGCGGCACATGTCGCACCAGGCGCAGTTCATCGTTGCGACGGCGCCAGTGGGGGATATATTCGTCGAAGAGGTCGCGCATCGGCTGACACGCCCACGTCGAGGCGTGGATGCCGTTCGTGATTGACTCGATGTTATATCCCGGGAACATGTCGCGAGAGACTTCCCCGTGCCGGCGCGCCACCGCATTTGCGAACTTGCTCAGGTTGAGCGCCAGTTTGGTCGTGTTGAGCACATGCTGTTCGCCGTAGATGTCCTCGCGATGGAACACAGGGTGATCGCCGATGATCGCGCGCACGCGCTCGATCGCGAACCGGTCGTGTCCGGCCGGCAGCGGCGTGTGCGTCGTGAACACGCAGCGCGAGCGCACGTCGGCGAGCGCGTCGTGCCTGATCTGGTGGATCTCGTGCCGGCACAGGTACTCGCTGAGCAGGTCCACCGTGAGAAAACACGCGTGCCCCTCATTCATGTGGAAGCACCCGACGTCGTGCCCGATCGCACGCACCATGCGCCGACCACCGATGCCCAGCAGACACTCCTGCCGAATCCGGTGGTCGCTGTCGCCGGCATAGAGCCGGCCGGCCAGTTTGCGGGCAGCCTCGTCGTTCTCGGCAAAGTCGGTGTCCAGGTAGTACACCGGGACGACGTGTCCGTTGACGCCGATCACATTCTGTCGAAATGCCCGCACCACCACCTCGCGTCCGTCAATGGGAACGGTGATCCGCGGACTCATCAGTGTGAACATCGACTCGGGGTTCCACTGGGCCGGGTGCTCGCTCTGGTGCCCCTGGTCGTCCAGTTCCTGCTGGAAGTACCCCTCGCGGTAGAGGAGCGTGACGGCCAGCATGGGCAGACCGATGTCGGCGGCGGCCTTGATGGTGTCGCCCGCCAGTATTCCCAGCCCACCGGAATAGGTAGGTATCGAGCCCTCGAGCCCGACTTCCAGTGAGAAGTACGCGATGTCGTGACCGGTTCGCATGAGGAGCCTCCTGAGTCAGATCCATCGGACGAAACGCCCACGGATCGAAACGGAACAGTACTCTTTGGGATATGCCCACCGTGCTTCGTGCGTGTCACTGTTGTGGATTGGTTCACGATGTCCCCCGGTTGGGGGCTGCCCAGGAAGCCCGATGCGCCCGTTGCGGCACCACGCTCAAGACTCAGGTCCACGCCCGGACCCGCTCGCGCACGGCCGCTCTGGCGTCGGCGGGCCTGGTGCTCTTTCCCTTGGCCATCGGGTTGCCGATTCTGCGCGTCGAGCAACTGGGGCATCGACACGCGACCAACGTGTGGCAGGGGGTGGTGGAACTGCTCGCAGCCGGGGAATGGGCCGTCGGATTGGTCGTCCTTGTGTGCTCTCTGGTGATTCCGGTGCTCAAACTCGTGGCGATGCTGATACTCTCGCTGCGCCGCCCGATGCTGGGGCGACGGCATCGTGCACTGACCTATCGCGCTGTCGAATGGCTGGGGCGGTGGGGCATGGTCGACGTGCTGCTCGTCGCCGTCTTGGTGGCGCTGGTCAAACTGGGAAGTTGGGTGCAGGTTGAGCCGGGGCCCGGGCTTTTTGCGTTCACGGCCATGGTTGTGTGTAGTTTGCTGTCGACAGCCTGCTTCGACCCGCACTCAATCTGGGAGGATGAGTGATGAACGAGCAAGCGGCCGCCCCGATTGTCGTGACCCGACCGCGTCGTGTGAGCCTGGCGTGGATCGTGCCGGTGCTGGCGCTGGCTACGGCGTGCGTGCTGGGGTATCAGGCCTGGCAGGAACGCGGACTGCTGGTGTTCATTACGTTTGAGGATGCGGGCGGGCTGCGTGCGGGTGATGCGCTGGTGTATCGCGGCATCCCCGTCGGCGAGATTCACGACGTGCGATTGTCGCGTGATCTGGGGCGCGTGGTGATCGAGGCGCGCCTGCGCCCAGAGGCCGAGGATCTGGCCCGCGACGGAACGCGGTTCTGGGTCGCCCGGCCTGAAGTGAGCCTGGCCGGGGTGAGCGGACTGGACACGCTGCTCGGACCGACGTATCTCAACGTGCTTCCCGGCGCAGCGCCCGGGCGGGTGATGACGCGCTTCGAGGGTGACAATCGCGCGCCGCTCGATCAGGGGGTCCAGGGGCTGCGCGTCGTGCTTCGCCTTGTGCGACGCGGCACCGTCTCGACCGGCTCGCCGATTCTGTATCGCGACGTGCCGGTGGGGCAGGTGGACGGCGTGCGTCTGGCCGGCGATGCGCGATTCGTCGAGGTCGACGCCACTGTGCGAGAGGAGTACGCCCACCTGGTCCGGCAGAAGACACGGTTTTTCAAGGCCACCGGCATCGGTGTGGACTTCGGCTGGTTCCAGGGGCTCTCGGTGCGGGCCGAGAGCCTTGAGGCGCTGGTCAACGGCGCCATCGCGTTTGCCACTCCCGAGAAGTCCGGCGAGCCGGTCGGCGATGGAGCGTACTTTGAAGTGGCAGACCAGCCCGAAAGCGACTGGCTCAAGTGGGACCCGGTGTTATCGACGCCGGAGCCCTGAGCGACCCGGTGCAATGAGGGCACACGCCCGGCGTTGTATCCGGCAAGGAGGCTCGATCATGCTCGGCAAGGTACTCGTCGCATCACTCTGGCTGTTGTGCTCATGCTCCAACGGGCAGGGAGGCGCGCCGAGCCCTGATGGATCCTTTGCGGTGCGCGATTCGGGCGTACTCCTGCTGCACGACGAAGCCCGAGACAAGAATCTTCAGATCCGCGTGCGATTCCCGGTCGTCCAGTCCGGGGCCGAAGCGGCGCCGGTCGAGTCGTTTCCACTGGTCATCTTCAGCCACGGCGCGGGCGGATCGTGCGATGCCTTTGCGTCGCTGAGCACGTATCTGGCAAGCCACGGGTACGTCGTGGTGCATCCGACGCATTCTGATTCGCTTTCGCTGGAGAAGGGTCGCCAGCAGCGGCAGGCCGTGCGCCGCATGGTGCGCAATCCGAGTGAAATCGTCTCTCGCGTCGATCTGCCTGACCGAGTGAGCGACGTGAAGTTCCTGCTCGACAGCATCGACGCGATTGAAGAGAAGGTCGGGCTTGACGGCTTGATCGACCCCGAGCGCGTGGCGATGGCCGGGCACTCAGCCGGAGCGATGACCACGCAGGTGCTGGGCGGCATGGAGTTCCGCATCGGGCGCGTTTCGGCAGGCGACAACCTCGAGGAGCCGCGTTTCGACGCCTTCGCGGTCATCTCCGGTCAGGGCACGAATCGTCGGGCCATCACAGAGGACTCGTGGAGAGGCGTCGATCACCCGTGGCTGGTGCTCGCGGGGAGCAAGGATGTCAGCGCCGCCAGCAACGAGACGCCCGAATCGCGCCGACATCCGTTCGAGTACGCCCCGGCCGACGGGACCAAGTACCTCATCTTCATCGAGGGCGCGACGCACTCGTCATACCAGGGCAAGGGCCCGGGCATGCGGCTCGACCGCGATCAGCCGGAGAACCTCACGTGGATCGAGCAGACGACCAACCTCAGCGTGCTGGCGTTCTTTGACGCCTACGTCAAGGGTGACCAAGAGGCCAGGGCGCGGCTCGACGCGGGCGAGCCGGTGCAGCGTGAGGGCGGCAAGGCGGAGTTCCTGCACAAGTAGCAGGCGGCGACTGGTGTGCCGAGTCCTACGAACGGGCTGCCATGCCGCACGACGAGCAGAAGTTGTCATCCGCGTCGAGGGCGGCAGGGCGGCGCCGCAGTGTGAGCAGAAGCCCGCGCGGTGCTCACCGGGTATCGGCGGCGGAACGGGCCGCTCGGACGACGCACGTCGTCGCGGATCGAGCGGATCGGACTCTTCGCCGGGCCCGGTGATGTCATAGACGCTCATGCGATGCCGGGCAAAGGCGTTGTAGGCGCTGAAGCCCGCCTGTCCGAGCGCGACGGCGATGAAGATCACGCCGAGCAGCGCGAAGAACGGCGGAGCGCCCATCGACATGGCGAGCGTGATCCAGATGGCGCCGACAATGGCGGCAGCGATGCCCCCGATCGCTCCGGCCGCCGACGGTCCCCGCCCGGGTTTGACGCTGTACATGCCTGCCTCCCCGCAGAGGATATTCGGAAATGGAAGCGGGTGCTTGCGGCGGCGCGGAGGGCAGCACTCTTGCAGAGCCAAGGTCGCCGGCACGGTTGCGGCATGTTGGTGGCACGTGGCTGGCGCCCTGCATGCTGTCTAGTCGCTTTGTTCAGCCAGCGCGCTGCAGTAGCACGACGCCACCGGGCGGACATCGGCCCGGGCCCAGGCTTCATCGAGCGCCGCGTCGAGAGTGCCGGCTTCCACGGCCTTCCCCTGTGCTTCCAGTGACTGCTGCAACCCCAGCAGCGCCCAGCCGTTGCTTACGTGACGCTTCAGATCGTCGCGATAGACCTGTTCGGCCTCGGCGGCGCGCCCGTCGGAGAGCAGCAGCGCTCCCAGCGCATGTCGCACCGGTTGCATCCACCCGGGCGGCTCGTCATACACCAACTTGTCCTCCAGCGACACCGCCTCACGCAGCAGCATGAATGCCTCGTCCGTCCGCCCGTCCTTGAACGCGATCTCACCCGCGGCCATGTTTCGACCGATTCCCACCACCGCCGATGCCGGGTTGTTGCCCTTGAACCAGGTATCGTCCATCTGGGCGACGACCGTGTCGAACTTCGCCAGTTCCTGTTCCGCTTCGTCGATGCGATGCAGGTTTGCCAGCGCCACGGCGCGGGCGTAGTGCCGCTCGGCCCGGCTCAGCAGGCGATAGTCAGCGGGCGCAGGCTCGCCCAACACATCTTCCCATTTGCCGAAGCGGATCATGACGTGCAGCACGGTGGGCATGAATCCGTCGGCAAAGCCCACGATCTCGCGGAGGAACGTCTCGGGAATGTCGCGCTCGATCTGACGCGCGGCCGCGAGTGCGGTTTCGTAGCGGCCTTCCATCATCGCGGCGTACGCCAGGAAGTGGACGTTGTGGAGGAAGTAGAGGTTATAGAAGTCGGGAGCCGGCGCCAGACGGAAGTAGGCCTCGTCGGCCGCGATCGCGCGCGTGTTTGCATCGGCGGCCTGCGCATAGCGTCCCGTGCGGATGAAGATGTGGCTGGGCATGTGGACGAGGTGGCCTGAGCCCGGCACCAGGTCGACCAGGCGCTCGGCGGCGGGCAGACCCTTTTCCGGCCACGGTGACGCCTCAATCGCGTGGATGTAGAAGTGATTCGCGCCCGGATGCATGGGCGAGTGCGACAGCGTGTCATCAAGCACCGCGAGGATCTCGAGCGTCCGGCCCTTGGGCTCGCCCTCGTGCGTCCACAGGTCCCACGGCTGGAGATTCATCATCGATTCGGCGAAGAGAGCTCCCACGTCAGGGTCGTCGGGGAACTGCGCGTACGCCCGGGCCATCGCGCCGGCGTAGGCCTCATCGAGCGGGCGGCGATTGTCGGGCGCCGGCCACGCATAGCGCTGCGCCACGGCGCGGATCAGCGCCTGCTCAATCGGGCCGGCGTGGTCAATGCGTTTGAGGGCTTCCTGGGTCGCCTCAAAGGCGCGCCTGGATTGTTCCTCGCCCATCTGCGGGTTGTTGATGTGCAGCCCGTGGGCATAGGCGATGCCCCACCAGGCCATGGCGCACTCCGGGTCGAGCGCGGCTGCGTGGTGAAATGAGCGGATCGCTTCATCGTGATTGAACCCGTACAGCAACTGAAGGCCCTGGTCGAAGGCCTGCTGGGCCTCGACGATGCTGGTCGTCACCGGGCGGTGGTAACCCCCAAAGCCGGGGTAGAACGCCTTGGGCTGGAGTGTCGAAGCCTGCTCCGAGCCGGGCCTGGCGGCGCAACCGAGTGCGAGCACCAGCCCCGTCGAAGCCGCCAGAGCCAGCGTGATGCGTGGCACCAATCTCATACAAGTCTCCTTGAGCCAGAGTGGCTGCGTCAATGGTTTTAGCGCATCGGGCGGGGGCGAGGTGACGCCGTCGGACGGGTTTCTGAGCAGATTATTTGTTTCGTCCGGGCATCGACCAGCGGGCGATGCACATCGGGCCCGGATTCGTCGCCTCCTGATGAGGAAGCGTGACTGAGCCGAAAGGAGCAGGCGATGAGCGCGATCAGTCGGACCATGGTCTGCAGGATGCTCGCCACACCGGTGCTGCCGCCGCGCCGTCGGCGTCGGAACAGACCGCACAGTCTCTCGTCCGGGTATCGACTCATGGCGTGCCGGGCGATGGCGCGAGGAGACAAGGTGAGCGCGGACATGCTGCATGAATGTGCGCGGGTGCTGCGCCGACAGGAACGGTCCACCGGCGGTCGATGGTGCGGCCGGGAAAGGAGCGGCTCATGATCCGTTCCGACCGAGCCCGTCGTTCGGGCCGCCCGGGCCGCCCGAGTCGCGATCACCTGAACGGTCGCCGGCAGGTGCGTCTGCGCACCTCGCTGGGACCTGATGTGCTGCGGATCAAGGCGATCCGGGGACGTGAGAGCGTGGGCGAGCCGTTCGCGTATGAACTCGAACTGCTCACCGAGCAGCGCACGTTCACGCCTGATGAACTGATCGGGCAACCGGTGGGCGTGGACATCGACCTGGCCGGCGGGCGTGTGCGGCACGTCCACGGGATCGTGTGGCAGTGTCGTCGACTGCCCGACCAGGGCGGCTGGGTGCGGCTGTTCGCGACGCTGGTGCCATGGCTGCGCCTGCTCGAGCAGTCGACCGACTGCCGCATCTTCCAGCGCATGAGCGCGCCGGAGATCATCAAGCAGGTGTTCCGCGATCACGGGTACAGCGAGTTCCACGACGCACTGACGGGGACCTATCCCGTGCGCGAGTACTGCGTGCAGTACCGCGAGTCAGCGCTCGACTTTGTCAGCCGCCTGATGGAGGAGGAAGGCATTTCCTACCTTTTCCGGCACGAAGCCTCGCGGCACGAACTGGTGCCGTTCGACGACTCGCCCGGGGCGCCTGTCTCGGATCATTGCCCCGCGCTCCCGTACATCGAGCCCGACGCGGTGAACGATCTGAACGAGCGCGTGTGGGACTGGTCGATGCGCAGCGATCTGCGCCCGGCCCGCTATGCGCACACGGACTATGACTTCGAGAAGCCCAACAAGCCGCTGCTGACGCGGGCGGGCGCGCCGTGGGATCCGCCCAGCGCGACCTTTGAGGTGTTCGACTATCCGGGCGGGTATGTCCACAGCGATCACGGACAGCGCGACAGCAGCGTGCGCATCGAGGAACTGCACGCCGACCAGACCGCTTTCAGCGGGCGCAGCTCGGCCCGCGGCATCGAAGCGGGGCGGCGATTGCGGCTGGAGCGTGACCCGTTTGAGATAAGCGACTACTTCGTCACCACCGCCTCGTTGGAGATCGTGATGGACCAGCACGAGTCGGTCCGTGCCGGCGGTGACGAGGCGATCGTCTCGGTGACGTTCGAGGCCACGCCGGCGCCGCGGCGCTTCCGCCCGGTGCGGCGCACGCCGCGACCGGTGGTGCGTGGTCCGCAGACGGCCGAGGTCGTCGGTCCCGCGGGGCGCGAGATCCACACCGACGAGCACGGGCGGGTCAAGGTGCAGTTTCACTGGGACCGGTACGGGAAGCGGAATGACGACAGTTCGTGCTGGATTCGCGTCAGCCAGGCCTGGGGAGGCAAGGGCTTTGGCGGCGTCACCGTCCCGCGCATCGGGCAGGAGGTCATCGTCGACTTCCTCGAAGGCGACCCCGATCGACCGATCATCACCGGGCGCGTCTACAACGGCGCCAACCGCGCGTCGCTCAACCTGCCCGCCGACGCCATGAAGACCTGCCTGCGCACCAACAGCCTCAATCGCACCGGCGGGTACAACGAAATCGTCTTTGACGACACCTCCGGCAAGGAAGGGCTGCACATGCGCAGCCAGTACGACCACACTTACTGGGTCGGGCACGACCGCAGCGGGGAAGTTGTCAACGACTCGTCGGAAAAGGTCGGCCACGACCTCGCCCAGCAGGTGGTCAACAACGCCGTCGAGCAGGTGGGTGTTGACAAGATGATCGACGTCGGCTCCAACCTGGTGATCAACGCCGGCACCAGCATCACGCTCAAGTGCGGCGCCAGCACGATCTACATGAACCAGGCGGGCGTCATCTCCATCAGCGGCACGGTGATCACCACCTCGGCCACGACCAACGCCGCCATGGTGGCGCCGCTCACGCAGGTCAGCGGGGGCATCATGCTCGCGCTGGTGGGCGGGGTGACGCTGGTGGAAGGCATCGCCACGCACGTCGGCGGAGCGGTGCTCGCCTCGCTGCGAGGCGGCAAGGTGGACGTGGCGGGCGAGGCCGAAACGGTGATCAAGGGTGCGCCCATCAAGATGGACCGAAAGGCGATCATGACCGCGCTCTCCGCTTCCATGCGTCCTGTCCGCCTACTTCCGGACGACTTGGTCGTCGGGCGACCGGTGCCCTGCGTCCTGCTTCGCGACGAGAGCAGTCGCCTGATCCTGTGGAATCTCGCGGACGGCTCGACAGAGGCCTGCACAGATGCGGGTGAACGACGGTGTCGCCGGCCAATCCCCGTGCGTCGAGTGAATCGAGCAGGAGCACGATGGCGCGATCGAGGCAGGAGATCATGGCGGTGTAGGTGGCGTGCGGTCGTGCATTGGACAGGCAGGCGGTCACAAGCACGATCCACGGTCACAGCATGACGCGAGGAGCCCGCGGAAGTCGGCATCATGCGAGCGGGGGCGGGCTCAAGTCCATATTTCTGCGCGTGTCAGCGCAGTGCAATCCTGAGCACACGCAGGTGAGGCTCGCCGCAGATGCTGGTGCCGTGCGCGCACCCAGCCGGGATCAGCAAGGTGGTTCCTGCGCCGATACTGACCGGCTCGGCATCGGGCGCCTCGACGGTGCCGCTGCCTGCCACGCCCATCAGGGCGTAACAGCGGGCGTCCTCGATTCGGTGCCCGCCGGCGTGGAAGCGCAGTTCATCGATCGTGTAGAAGTCGGTTTCAGCAAGGCGTGAGACCGAATCGGTCTTTGAGGCGGAGGTCGGCTCGTTTGGAGGCGGAGCAAAAAAGGTGATGCACTGCATGGCCTGGTCGAGGTGCAGTTCACGCGGCGGGCGGCTGTATTCCCTCGTCCAGTCGTAGAGACGAAACGTGGTGTCGCTGGCGGTCTGGACCTCAGCCACCAGGACGCCCGCGCCCAGCGCGTGAACGGTGCCGCTGGGCAGTGTGTGGCACTGACCGGGCACGGCCGGATGCGAGAGCAGGGCGTCTCGCACGCGGCCGGAGGTGATCATGTCGCGAAGGGCGTGCTCGTCAACTTCGGGACGCAGCCCGCTGAAGATGAGCGGCTCGGTGTTGCTCATCGGCTCGGCGTCGAGCACGAACCACGACTCGGTCTTGAGATGGGCCTCCGGATGGGTGGCCGCGTACGCGGGGCTGGGGTGCACCTGCACGGATAGATGCTCACCGGCGTCGAGAAACTTGAGCAGCAGGGGAAAGGGCGGGGATTCGGAGTTGTATCGGGCGCGCTGGCGCTGGTAGATCTCCTGGCCGAGTAGACGGTGCCGCCACAGACGCATGGCGTCAGCGATGGTCTGACCGGCCAGCGCTCCGTTGGCGATGACCGAGTGGGCCGCGTCGCCTCCGCCGCCGCTGAGCGACGTGGTGGCAAGGTCGGCCAGTTCCCAACTTTCGCCGATCCGCACGTTGTCGTCGGTTGGGAGCGACTTTCCGAAGCGGGCCAGTCGTCGCCCGCCCCAGACCTTCTGCTTGAGGATCGGTTCGAAGAGCAGCGGGTAGCAACTGGTCATGGCTGTTCGGTCCTGCTTTCGCTGTCAGATTCTTCCTCGGCGATGGGCTCGCGCCGTACGGACGAGAGCAGGCGCGACGGGTCCACGGCTTCCTCTGGAACAAGATACACCTCGGCGCGGCGCTTGCGGAAAAGACGCCGGCACGCGAGCCACATTTCTTCCACGCCTCGGCGCTCAAAGGGCGGCTCGACGCGGCGGGTGAGGCAATGCCCGATCAGTTCGAGCAGGGGCTCAAGGTCGGACGGAGTGGCCCTGCGAGCAACGCGGGCGATCTGTGCGATGCCGTCGGCTCGCACGGCGAACAGCCCGGCCTGCCCGTCGTTTCCGGGAACGACTGCCAGACGGGCCCACATGGGCGCGGGAGCGATGTGCTCGAACGAGTGCCCGGCGCGGGTGCTCAGACGCTGATAATGGGCACGCAGTTCGGCGGCCCGTTCGAACTGCATATCCGATGCCGCGGTGTTCATCTTCGCTTCGATCGCGGCGGCGACGGCGGCGCGGGATTCGAGTGCATCGAGGGCCTGGGCGAAGCGCGCCGCAAAGGAACCAAAGGCCTCCAGCCCGGCGCAGGGCGCGAGGCAGCGGCCCATCTCGTAATAAGCGCAGGGCTTTCCCCGCGGAGCCTTTGTCAGTTCGACCGGATAGCGGCACAGGTCGAAGACATCGTCGAGCAGTTCGCCGAGGCGCGCGGGCGCGTGCTTCTCAGGCATGGGTCCGATGAAGACCGAACCGTCGGCGGCCGCTTCTTCCAGCGAGGCCGGGGCCCACCGCCCGCGCTGCGGATCGACCCGCAGAAACCAGCATCGCCAGCGGTCGGTCACGCTGCGGCACGTCTGCGGCATGAGCGAGCGCGCGAACTGGAGGTAGGCCCGTTCGGCCTCGAACATCGACGGGCAGAGCAGGCAGCGGATCTGAAGCGTCGATGTGTCGTGCTCGCTGGTGAGGGCGGCGACACGCTTGCCTGTGAACGCACGCACGTCACCGCTGGCGGCCAGAAGGACGCAATGCTGACCGGCATCGAAGAGTGCGACGACGCCCGGGGAAGCGGGCAGCGCTTCGATCAGTTCGGCCCGGGCGGGCATGGTCATCGTCCAGGCGTCATTCACACTCAGAGCGTAGGGACGGGCGATCGATGCCGCGTGAGGGCTTGATTTCGGCAAGAGCGGGGACGAAAGCGTCGGCAACCCAGCACTCATGCCTCTTCCAGGTTTCGCCTATCCGCACGTAGTGGTCTTCCTGCGTGAAGCGGCGGAAGCCCAGCGCGCGGGCCAGTTTGAGGCTGGCGACGTTCTCAGGGGCAATCATGGCCATGACCTTGTGAAGCCCGAGGCCGCGGGGAAGGTCGGCAAAGGCGTGGCGCAGCAACAGCCGGACGCCCGACGTGGCGTAGCCTCGCTGCACGAAGGGACGGGCGATCCACCAACTGATGTCGGCCGAGAGCGTCAGTCCCGAGGAGCAGTTGAACACGTTGAACATACCGACGATGCGGCCGTCGACGATCCCGACGCGACGGCAGGAGAGCCGCGCGGGTTCTTCGACGCGGGTCCGTTCCAGTTCGGCGTTGAAGAACTCCTCGGGCGATGCGCCGCGAGCCAGGGCGGGAATCCAGGGGCAAAGGTGTTCGAGCGAACCTTCGACCAGCGCGATGAACTGGTCGTGATCGGTGGCGGCAAGAGATCGGATGGTGAAGCGAGGTCTGGACTCGTCGCGCGTGAGAACTTGTGTCGGGAGTTTGCTGCTCATGCACGCGATCCCCGCACGGAGCGAGCGAGACTGACCGGCCGCGCCGTAAGGTCGTGTTGCTTCCGACATGCAGGTCTCCAAGTCATTCGACCGTAACGCTCTTGGCCAGGTTTCGCGGCTTGTCGACATCGTGCCCACGCAGCACGGCGGCCCAATAGGCCATCAGTTGCAGGGGAACCACCGTCAGCATCGGGCTGAGGCATTCGGGGCAGTCAGGCACTTCAATCACGTCGTCGGCCCGGTGGTAGATCTCGCGATCACCCTCCGTGGCCACGGCGATGACGTGCCCGCCTCGTGAGCGGACTTCCTCGATGTTGACCATGACCTTCTCGTACTGGCTGCCTCGCGTGGCGATGAAGACCACGGGCATCCCGTGGTCGATCAGGGCGATGGGTCCGTGCTTCATCTCGGCGGCCGGCATGCCCTCGGCGTGGATGTACGAGATTTCCTTGAGTTTGAGAGCCCCTTCGAGCGCAGTGGGATAGTTGTATCCGCGCCCGAGGAAGAGCCAGTTGTCCCGCTCGACGTGCTTTTCCACCACCGAGCGGATGTGCTGGTCGTGCTTGAGGATGCGCTCGATCTTGTCGGGCACGCAGTCCAGTTCGGCCAGCAGGGCGCGGCAGTGCTCTTCGGACATGTGCCGGCGCCGGGCCAGGTAGATGGCCATCATGGTGAGCACGGTCACCTGCCCGGTGAAGGCCTTGGTGGACGCGACGCCGATTTCCGGGCCGACGCGCAGGTAAACGCCCGCGTCGGTCTCGCGCGCGATGGTGGAGCCGACGACGTTGATCACGCCAAGCGAGAGCGCGCCGCGCTCGCGGGCCTCGGTCAGGGCGGCCAGGGTGTCGGCTGTTTCGCCGGACTGGCTGACGGCGATGATGACCGTGCCCTCTTCGATGATGGGATTGCGATACCGGAACTCGCTGGCGTACTCGCACTCGGTCGGTACGCGGGCGAGGTCTTCGAAGAGGTACTCCCCGATCATCGACGCGTGCAGCGCGGTGCCCTGCGCGGTCATGATGAAGCGGCGAGCCCGCACCAGTTCCTTGCTCAGCGCCGCAAGCCCCCCGAGGACAATCTTCCCCTCCTTGAGATCGATGCGCCCGCGCATGGAAGTGCGAATGCGCTGCGGCTGCTCAAAGATCTCCTTCTGCATGTAGTGGTCAAACGCGCCCAGTTCGATCTGGTCGAGTTCGATTTCCAACTGCATCAGTTTGGGGGTGACGGCCACGTCGTCGATGGTGGACGTGCGGAAGCCCTCACGAGAGACACGCACGACGTTGTAGTCGTCCAGAGCGAAGGCGCGCGTCGTGTGCGCGACAATGGCCGAGGCGTCCGAAGCCACCACGTACTCCCCGCTGCCCACGCCCACGAGCAGCGGCGAACCCTTGCGGGCACACACGATCACACCTGGTTCCTGGGCACACACGACCGCAATGGCGTAGGCGCCGCTGACCTCGCGAAGGGCGGCCTGCACGGCCTTCTCCAGGTCGATGCCCTCCTCCGGCGCGTACAACTCGCCGATGAGCATCGTCAGCACTTCCGTATCGGTTTCGCTCTGGAACCTGTGCCCCTTTTCTTCGAGATAGTGACGAAGTGCGGCGTAGTTCTCGATGATCCCGTTGTGAACCATCGCGATGCCGTGCCGGTCGTCGCGGTGAGGGTGCGCGTTCAGTTCCGTGACGCCGCCGTGCGTCGCCCAGCGGGTGTGGGCCAATCCGACTGTGCCCTCCAGTCCGCCGAGATCCTCGACCTTGGCTTCCAGATTGGCAACGCGCCCGACCGCCCGGACCACTTGAAGATTGTGTCCGATGACCGCGATGCCTGAAGAGTCGTACCCGCGATACTCCAGCCGCTTGAGACCTTCAATGAGGATCGGCGTGGCGGGACGGTCTCCTACGTATGCGACAATTCCGCACATGTTTGGTATCCTCTCGGGGGTCGTTCCCGGCGGTCCGAGTTCTTGATCGGACGAAGCGCTCTGTCCAGTTCGATCTGCAAGGCCCAGATTGGACAATAGAAGGACTACGCCCGCCGGACGCGGCCGAGTTCGGTCACCCGGCCCGAGACGCGCAAATCCCGCGTGAGGAGGGTGGCTGAAAATCACCGGGCGCCGTTCGGAATGACTCTGGTACGCTCTTATCCGGAGGTCCAGCCATGTCGCTTGCCCGCGTCCTGCTCGTCTTGCTCGCGATTCTGGCGCCAGCGGTTCAGGCAGACCCTCCGGCCCTGGCCGGGCCCAGCGTGGAGGCGCCGATCCAGGCCCGTTCGACGCTGGTGCGCTGGGACTACGCCGGTCGGCTGGTGCTGCTGGACAGTTCGGCCGAGGAAGCGGCCATCGCGTTGCTCGAACTGACGCGCGAGCAGAAGGAGCGGGTGCTGGAGATTGTGGCCGAGCGTGCAGCGATCTTCGACAAGGTCATCATCACGAGCATCGACCTTTTTCAGCGATTCGAATCGGCTGACGAGAGCAAGAATGGGGCGCAGATGCTTGATCTGCTCGGACAGTTCACGGAACGGCTGGGACCGCTGACGCGGCGCGGGTCACTCTTTGACGAAGTCTACAGCGTGCTGCCTCGGGAGCAGGCGATGCGGTTCGCGCGGCTCGTGGATGAATATCACTGGGCGCTGCTCCGCGACGCACGCCGGGCCGCCGAGTTGGAGAACCGGTCCTTCGACGCGGTGCAGGCGGCGTTGCAGATCCGCGGACAGGAGATGCTGCGAGCCATCGAACGCTCGTTGGAGCGTTCGACCGTGGCCGGTGAACGCGAGTTCGAGGAACTCCTGGAAAAACTCGATCTCAAGCCGGAGAGCGAGCAGACCATCCGGGCGATGGCGACCGACTTTGCCGCCAGGACCAACCTCAATCCGACGAAGGCCCAGACGCTGGTCTTCGTGGTCCAGGTGCTCGCCGAACTCGAACCGGGAGAGCGCGCCAAAGTGGTGCGGAAGATCATCGAAATCAACCGTGAGGACAGGCGGGCTGCACGCCAAGCCGAAGAGCGGCTGCGCGAGTCGGGCGACACGATGAGCGACGAGCCAATGCCGGACGACGAACCGATGGCCGATTCCGGTGGGTGATTCCTCTCTCTGCCGGGCTCTGACGACCAGTCTCCCGCAGATCCTCTCTCCGCCGAGCGGGAGGATGGCCGCGACGCAGCCGGGTGAGGAGACGGTCGTGCGGATCGCCCTCGCACGCCCGAGCGGGCGATGAGATCGTAGAGAGAGTCGGAGTCGATCCGAACCGGTCAGGCCCACGAGGCGTGCAATCGCCGCCCGTTGATTGCGCACAGGCGGGGGATGCGCACGGCGTCGCGGTGCTGGACGCTGAGCACAGGGATCAGCCCGCGATCGAGCAGTTTCTGCGATGCGCTGTCGGTCAGCCACGCCTCGGCGCAGGGCACGGCGGTGCGATCGGGCCCGGCATCGGGGACATAGACGGGCAGCCCGTCAATATCGCCCCCGGCTTGCGGATCGAGCGACCATCCCGCGTCGGCAAAGGCGCGCCCGAGCAGGAGTGTTGCGTGAGCGGCAGGGTTGGTCCAGAGCAGATGCTCGTGTGCGCCGGCGCCGGTGAGTTCCTCGAACGCGAACGCATCGACAGGCTCTGTGCGCCGCCCGTACGGCAGCCGCCCGAGAACACGCGGGAGCACCAGCCCGACCGAAGAGGCTTCGCCCAGCGATCGCACGAGTTGCCAGGCCGCCGCGTCGTCAGGCGCGAGGGAGACGTTCCAGTTTTCCGGACGCGGATCGCGTGCGATCGACGCGGCCCCGGCCAATTGGTCGCACGCCCCGGCCAGCAGCGCAGCGCCCGACGCGTGCGCGCACACCGCCAGTCCGCCGAGCAGTTGCGCATCGACGGTTGCACCGCCGAATCGCTCGAGCAGGCAGATCACGCTCCACGGATTCCCGCCGGGCGTCGAACGCGGGCGCTCGGTGAGCAGCGCATGCAGCCCGCGAGCGCCGTTGCTGAAGACGTCCTGTTCAAGTTCGACCCGGCTCGCATCGAGCACGAATACCTGAAGTTCCTCGCCCGTTTCCAACCCGGTGATCAGCATGTGCAGGCTTCGCCAGTTGGCCTCCAGCGACTGGAACGCTGCGTCGTGCAGCACCGAGCGCATCTGCGAGGAGATGGTCTGGTCCACCAGCGCCACCAGTTCTCCCAGATCGGGCGCGCTCGACGGCACAATGTGCGGGCGGATGAGATCGCGGATCAGCGATTCAACCTGCCCGGCGGCGGCCTTCGGAGCGGCGCCGGCGCTCCCGCTCAGCAGCGACTCAAACTCACTGCTCGGCGTGGCCGGTGCTTCCATCGGCTTGGGCTCGACTGTCGAAGCGGGCTTGGATTGCGCCCAGGCCCGCACCTCGGCGGCGGCGGCGGCGCTGCCTGAAGGGCTGGTCAGTCTGGCACGCAGGTCACGCATCGCGGTGAACAGTTCGACGCGGCCGAATATCTGGTCAGGGTGAAAGTGATCGAGTTCTCCAAAGCCGATGCCGAAGGCCCCTTCATGCCCGGCCCGCAGTCCGAGCCGGGTTTTCCACGTCCTCATCAGGGTCTCAAGGTTGTCGATGTCGACTTTGGTGGCTGTGCGGGTATCCAGCGCCTCGACCTGACCCCGGTTTTCGCGTCCGGAGAAGTCGCCCATGACAAGAATGCGGAAGGGAGCCTCGGGCTCCGGACGCGGTGCTCGCCCCCCGGAGACGGTGTTGCGGAAGATGTCGAACGAAAAGTTCATAGACATGTCGGTGCTCTCCGGGCCGAAGGGCAGTGTACCGCGCAGGCGGAACGGGCGGCCCGGGCGTCTCGGACGATTCGGGCGGGCAATAATGCGGGGCGTGGCGGCAGGGGGCCCCTGCCGACAGGCCGCGGGGCGCTAACTCAATTGGTAGAGTGCCAGCTTTGCAAGCTGGAAGTTGCCGGTTCGAGTCCGGTGCGCTCCATTCTTCCGCCGCTCAGTCAGATTGGATCGCGCCCGATGTGTCCGATGCGCGGCCGCGAGCGAGTTGAGCGTCACGGGCGGCGTACGCCGGTCATGTCCTGGGTCTCGCCGGCTCGCAGGATGGCCTGGAGGTCGGAACGATCGGCGGGGTTGATGACTCCGTCGCGATTGAAGTCGTACTTCTGCTGCGGGACGGGTGGCACGAACGCAGTGCCGGGGCAAGTGCTGTAGAACGCCATGTAGTCCAGCCCGTCGGCGTGCATGTCGCAGTGGAAGTCGGCTGACTGGAACGCGGTGTTGTTCAGCAGGTCATGGCGCAGTTCAATTCGACGCGCCGGATCGGCAGCGATGACGGTGGCATCGAAGCAAATGAACTCCTGCACCACCTCGTCCCGTACCGCGGCGAGTTGCTGCGCGATGGTGGGGCGTGAGATGTTGGTCAGGATACCCGGCCGGAGCATGTTGTCGGCAGGGAGCACTCAGGGCGCACGCCCGCGGTTGGCGCCGCCCGGGCGATCGGCTTGTTCCTGGCGCTCGTGGCGTCCGGCGGCCGCGGCATCGTGCTTGACCAGCGCCCTGGCTGCCAGCGTGAAGCCGGTCAGTCCGCCGACCAGCAGCAGCAGGGCGACCACGCCGGCCCGGCGCTGGGTGCCCTTCGCGGGCGGCGCCGCTTTGCCGAACGGGTGCATCAGTCGATTGGTCAGCACGCACACCCACGACCAGTGCAGGTAGAGATGCACCAGCAGGAGCATTCCCATGCCGGCCGAGAGCCAGAAGTGGATCGAGCCCCAGTCGTGCCGCCCAAGCGACCACAGCGCCAGCCCGGCGCCTCCGCTTCCGGGCGGCAGAGCAAACTTCATGATCAGACCAGTGCCGGCGATCCCGAGCAGCACCAAGAGGGTCAGCAGGTCGACGATGTAGTTGATCGACGCGCGCTGCATCGCAGTACTCTAGCAGGCAGTGTGGGTCGGCCCCATTTTGAGCACGCATGCGGCACGCGAACAGGGTGAGTTCCCCGTGTGCCCGATCACACGGACTTGGAGCGGGTGCAGGTTGCTTCGGGCACGCGCGGCTCACATGACGTAGGATCTTCTACAGATTGTCGGTGATCGGGCTTCGCCCGCCCGTCATTATGGTGTAGTCTGTCTTGCCGACCGGCCATGAAACGCCGGGCATTCAGGGGAAGGAAACATGCTGAAGAAGGTACATCTCGCGCTCCTGCTGGCTGCCAGCGCTGTCTTTTCCGCCCAGATGGCCTCGGCACAACCGGGGCGCGGTCCGCGCGGCGGCGGGGGCGGCGGCGAGGCGGCTGAGAAGAGCGACGGACCTAAGTCCTACGACGAAGTCATCAAGGAGGACGCGATCACGTCCAAGGGCCTGGTCGTGACGCATGTCCAGGACGGCAAACTGTTCTTCGAGTTTCCCGAGGAGGCGCTGCATCGCGACTTGCTGTGGGTGACCAGCATCAGCCAGACGGGCGAGGGGCACAGTTTCGCGGGCATGCCCGTCACCGACCGCGTCGTTCGCTGGGAGATGCGCGGGCAGGACAAGGTGCTGCTGCGCGAGGTGCTGTACGAGATCCGGGCGGATACCGAAGATTCGATCGCACAGGCAGTCACCGCCTCGAACGTCCTGCCGATCATCGAGGCCTTCGACATCGCATGCTGGGGGAAAGACAAGCGCCCGGTGATCGAAGTCACCAAGTTGTTCACGACCGACGTGCCGGAGTTCAATGCGGCCGGTGAACTGGGCGCTCAGGGGATGGACTCGGCGCGGTCGTTCATCGAAGAGGTCAAGGCCTTTCCGGACAATGTCAACACCAAGGTGCTGGCGACGTACAAGGTCAGTCCGCCCGAAGGTCGCGGCGGAGGCCCGGGGGCCGGCGCACATCCGCGCACCGGTGCAGTGACCGCGCTGATCGCGCACTCGATGGTCAGACTCCCGGACAAGCCGATGCAACCGCGCGTCGAGGACGAGCGCGTCGGATTCTTCAGCGTCGGTTTCACCGACTACGCCGACATGTCCAACCATCAGGCCGAGCCCGTGCGCTACATCACGCGCTGGCGTCTGGAGAAGCAGGATCCCTCGGCCGAAGTGTCCGACCCGGTCAAGCCGATCGTTTTCTACGTGGCACGCGAGGTGCCGGACTTCCTCAAGCCCTACGTCAAGCAGGGCATCGAAGACTGGCAGCCGGCCTTCAGGGCCGCGGGCTTCAGCAATGCCATCATCGGCAAGATCGCGCCCAGCGTGGACGAAGACCCCGACTGGGATCCGGAGGATGCGCGGATCAGCAGCATTCGCTGGCTGCCGGCCGACATCAAGAACGCGTTCGGTCCGCACGTGAGCGACCCGCGTACGGGCGAGATTCTCGAAGCCGACGTGCGGATGTATCACAACGTCATGACGCTGGTGCGTGACTGGTACTTCGTGCAGGCGGCCGCCTGCGACCCGCGCGCGCAGAAGTTGCCCATGCCCAACGACCTGATGGGCGAACTGGTGCGCTTCGTCGTCGCGCACGAGGTCGGACACAGTCTGGGCTTCCCGCACAACTTCAAGGCCTCGAACGCGTACTCGGTCAAGCAGTTGCGCGATCCGGAATGGACGAAGAAAAATGGCACGGCCCCGTCGATCATGGACTACGCCCGCTTCAACTATGTCGCGCAGCCGGGTGACGGAGCGGCGCTGCTTCCGGGAGTCGGGCCCTACGACTACTTCGCCACCGAGTGGGGCTATCGCCAGTTCGCCCCCGACGCCGACCAGAAGGCCGAACTCGAAAAGTTGGTCAAGAAGCAGATCGACGAGCCCATGTTCCGCTTCGGCGGCGGATTCGGGGATCCTTCCAGTCAGACCGAAGACCTCTCCAACGACGCGGTAGAAGCCACCACGCTGGGCCTGGCCAACCTGCGCCGCATCGCGTCCTTCATAGTCAACGCCAGTTGCAGCCAGGGTGAGAACTACGACCTGCTCGACAACATGTACAACGAACTGTGGGGGCAGTGGAATCGCGAAGTCGGGCACGTGGTCAACATCGTCGCCGGGGTGCAGCAGATCAACCTGTTCTACGGCGATGCAGACAAGCGCTACTTCCCCGTCGAGCCGCAGCGCCAGCGGGCGGCCGTGAAGTTCCTGGTGGACAACGTGCTGGGCGAACCCGACCCGGCGATGGTGAACGAGGATATCCTGGCGCGCCTCACACCCATCGGCGTGGCCGATCGCGTCGGAGCGGCTCAGAACCGCGTGCTCCAGTCGCTGCTGAACGCGGGGCGGATCAAACGCATGGCCGAACTGGAGCAGCGGAACGCCGAGGCGTACACGCTGTCGGAGTTCATGACTGACCTGCGCAGCGGCATCTTCGCCGAGTTTGCGCAAGGCGCGACGAAGGACGTCAGCCTCTACCGACGCAACCTCCAGCGCTCGTACGTTGACCTGCTCGCAGGCGCCGTGGCCTCGGGAGGCGCCGACTCTGACTTCCCGGCGCTGGCTCGCGGGGAACTGGTCGAGATCGGGTTGACACTGCGACCGGTCCAGGGGCAGGTGTCTGATGGGATCAACAGCCTGCATGTGGCCGATCTGCTGGCTCGCATCGAGAAGGCGCTCGACACCGATGATGATTGAATCAGAGTTTTGAAGCGCCACACGCAGCCGAGAGGGCGGCCCCGCGCCGCCCTCTTTCCGTCGGTTGCTCGCGACGGCGAGGCTGGCGGCTCGTCACCAGGCGGTGCGGTGACACAGGTAGCGACCCATGCCTCGCATCGCCTCGTCGGCTGAGCGAAACACAGGGATCGACGCCTCACGCAACTTGCGCACGAGTCCCTCGTACGCAGCGCCCGCGTCGACCACCGCGGCAACGGGCTTGTTGAACTCGGCGCCCAGGGCGCTCAGCACGTCTGCAAGCGTTCGACCGAGCCCGATTTCGTCGGGCGTCGTTGCCAGCGAGGGCGTCAGCGGCACAGCCGAGACCAGCAGCGCGTCAAACTCGCCCGACGCGAGCAGCACGCGCGAGGCGGCCTCATACGCCGCTTCAGTTGCCATCGGCGTCAGGTCGAGCGGATTTCGCGGATTGACCAGCCCGCCCAGTTGCTGTTCGACGAGTACACGCGCCAGTTGCTCGCGCGTCGCGTCGGAGAGGGTCGGGAGTTCCACTTCGTAGCCCGGTCCGCGCACGCGGTCGGCCATGCCGACGGTCTCGAAGCCGGCATTGGAAATCGCCGCCAGCCGTCGCCCCTGCACCGGTCGATCGTGCAGCACGCTGCTCAGTTCGACCAGTTGCTCGAACTCAGTGAACGACTCGGCCACAAGCGCCCCGGCGCTGGTTGCGCCGGCCTCGCAGATGTCGTAGTCGCCCGCCACCGAGGCCGTGTGGCCCGCTGCCGCATCGCGCCCCTGCTCAGTGCGACCGGCCTTGTAAAACACCACAGTGCACCCTCGCTGCGACAGTTCGCGTACCGCGTGCAGCAGGTCGAGCCCGTCCAGGTCTGCAAACCCCTCGACGTATACGCCGATCGTGTGCATCTCGTCGCGCTCGCCCACCGCACGCACCATGTCAGCGACGGTCAGGTCCGCCTGGTTGCCGATGGAGATCGCCAGCGCCGGATCGAGCGTCGGGCTGCGGCTCATGCGGCTGACGATGAATGCCCCGCTCTGCGAGACCAGCGCCACGCCCCTCGCAGGAGCGCCGCGACGCTTGTCGAGTTTGGCGTCGGGAATGAAGAACGTGTCGTAGCAACCCGGGCGCGACATCACACCCAGACAGTTGGGCCCGAGAAACACCGGACCGCCGTCGGCACGCGCCCGCCCGCGGTCGATGGCGGCGCGGATCCGGTCGAGGATGCTGCCGCTGCCCTCGGTCTCGCCCGTGCCGCCGGGTATCACGATCGCCGTGTGAACCTTGCCGGAATCGACGCACTCATCAATGATCGCGGGCACCTGCTCGGCTGCGGTTGCGATCACGAGCAGATCCGCCGGCTCGGGCAGTGCGCTGATCGACTCCACGCAGCGCACGCCGCTGATTTCCTTCTCCCCCGGCTTGATGATGCGCAGGTTCGCGCGGTCAAACCCGCACGCGACCACATTGTCAAGAATGATCCGCCCGAAGTTCCTCCCGCGCGACGACACGCCGAGCAACGCCAGCGTTTTCGGCTCGATCAGTCGCCCGATCTTCGAGATCGGTCGCGGCGTGCGGCGCCTCGCGGCTGTGGCGAGTCGTCCACGCCCGTCAAGCGGAACCAGGCACTGGTGCCGAAAGGCGAAGGGATTGACCTCCAGTTCCGCCACGTCAGGACCGATGGCGCCGCGGTCGACGCAGAAGCGCCGCGCCAGCGCGATGAAGGCGCGGAAGCATCGCAGCAGTTCGCCGTCGGAGACCGCCCGCTGGTGTCCGCGTGCCCGACCCGACACGGTCTCGTACGCCGCCGTGTGACGGAACAGGTCGAAGAACTCCTCGGCGGTCAGTTCCGTCGCAACCCCCTTGGCCACGGCCGTGCCCTGACGCATGACGCGAGCGAGATACTCCATGTCCACCCCGCCCAGCCCCGCCGCGACGATCGGGCCGAACTCACGCGTCGCACGGATGCCCACGAACATCTCCCCACCCAGACTTCGGTTGGCGCGTTCGACGAACTCGGCCGCGAGCGCGCCGTAGACCTTCGCACCGCGCTTGCGGTGCAGGTCGATCAGCGCGTCGATTTCGCGGCGCACGCAGGCCGGATCCTTATCGCAGAAGACCACACCTCGTGCCTCGCTCTTGTGCACCACGTCGGGCGACACGATCTTGAGCACGATTCGCTCGCCGGGAAAGCGCGCCAGCGATTCGTCTGAAATCAGGTCATCCACGCGGAGAAACACGTGCTGCGGAGGTGAAATCGCCCCGACCAGTTGCACGATCTGGTACACCTCGTGCTCGAACAACTGCTTGCGCCCGTCCTCGTACACGTCCCACAGCAGCCGCTCGACCGCGTGCGCCTCGGCCCCCGACAGGTGATCCTCCAGCCCGCCGACGTCGAAGACGGGCCCTTCCATCGGTCCGTCCGCCTCAAGTTGCTCTGTGCTCAGCCCGTCCACCCAGTGCCGCACCTCGCGGCTGGTGCCACCGCGCTCCAGCCCGCGCAGGTACCCCTCGGCCGCGCGGCGCCCGAAGTGCAGCGCCCGACGATTCGACTCGACTACGCGCTCGCCCTTGGCGGCGAACATCTCGGCCACCGCCTGTTCGATCTGGGAGGTTTCCAGACCCAGCACGGTCGACGCGGCCCCCAGCAGCACCACGTTGCTCGATCGCGCCGATCCGGCGCACTTGGCCAGCCGCTCGGTGTCAATCACGATGTGCCGGGGGTGGCGCGCGATTCGGTCGATCACCTGCTCCACCGCCGGGTAGTTGCCGATGTTCAGAAACGCATTGCCCGACGCGACGATCATGCCATCGGCCCGCAGCATGTGCACATAGCGCAGCGATTCCAGCGGCTCGGCGGCGATGAGCACGTCGGCCTTGCCCACCGGTATCAGGTCTGAGTGCAGCGGCTCATCGCTGATGCGCAGGTGGCTCTGCACCGCTCCCCCGCGCTGGCTCATCCCATGCACCTCGCTCTGTTTGACGTGCATGCCCCGCGACACGGCCGCCCCTGAAATCGCCCTGGCGATCGTCAGAATGCCCTGTCCGCCCACGCCCGCCAGGATGATGTTCTGCTGCACTTGCGGTCCTTCCTCAAGTCGCGTTCACGCATGCGGCGATGTTTCACGTTGCATTGATCGTCACGCACCCGCACACCGCACCGGCGTCGCACGTGCCGCCCTGCGCAGAGGCCGGGCCCTTGCGCCTGATGTGGATGCACGGGCGCCGCGCCACGATTACGCTCAGACCGCGATGGTTCATCTCGCGGCGGATCAGGTCGGTGTTGGCCTCGTGATTCTTCGGGAACGGCTCGATCACGTGCAGATGATCTTCGTGCACGCCCACCCCGCGCACCGCCGCCACCAGCGCCTCGCCGCACAGCAGCGAGTCCTGCGTGCCCGTCATACCCACCGTCGCGTTGTCCAGGATGATGACCGTCATGTTGGCGTCGGCGTGCGCTGCGCCGAGCAGGCCCGTCATACCCGAGTGAGCAAACGTCGAATCCCCGATCGTGCACAGCACCGGGTGCGCCCCGGCCTGCGAGGCTCCGTGCGCCATCGAGATCGAAGCACCCATGTCCACGCACGTATGCACCGCCCGGAACGGCGGCGCAACGCCCAGCGCGTAACACCCGATGTCGCTGAACATGTGCGCCTCAGGATGTCCCGCAGCCGCCTCGACCATCGCCCGGAAACTGTCCGCGTGCGGGCACCCGCGGCACAGTTGCGGGGGTCGATCGGCCAGCCCCGTCAGTTCCCCCGTCACTCCGGAACCGACGGCTGCGCCGAGCATCCACGCCACGCTGTCGGGCGTCAGTTCGCCGGCCGGCGGCAGGTCACCGGTCAGTTTGCCGCGGATGGTCTTGCCCGGTACGCCCATGACCCCGTTGAGCCGGCGTTCGATGAACGGATACCCCTCCTCGATCACCAGCACTTCCTCGCAGTGCCCCACCAGCGTGCGGATCAGCCCGCCCGGCAGCGGATAGTGCCCGATGTGCAGCGTCGAATCGCCCGTGCGCCCGCCGAACGCTTCCTCGACGTAGTTGCGCGCGATCCCCGCCGTGATGATCCCACGCCGCCCACGCAGCGACAGGCGGTTGTACCCGGACTGCTCGCTGTCACGTTCCAGCCGCGGCTGGAGTTCCAGCAGATGCGCGTAACGCCGCCTGGCATGACTCGGCACCAGCACCCAGTCCGAAGGTGAAGGCCTCGCGTATGCATGTCGGCGCGCCTCGCTTCGCACACCCTCGTCGCGCCGCTCCACTGTCGCACGGCTGTGGCACAGCCGCGTCACCATGCGCACGATCACCGGCAGCCCGACGGCCTCGGAATACTCGAATGCCTCGAATACCTGGTCATACGCCTCCTGCTGGTTGCCCGGTTCAAACAGGGGTAACTGCGCAAACTCCTGGTAGAAGCGTGTGTCCTGCTCGTTCTGCGACGAGTGCATCCCCGGGTCATCGCCTACCACCAGCACCAGCCCCGCGTTGACCCCCGTGACGGCCGAACTCATGAACGCATCGGCTGCAACGTTCAGCCCCACGTGCTTCATGCTCACCAGAGCACGTCGCCCGGCGTAGGACATGCCCAGCGCCTCTTCATACGCTACCTTCTCGTTGGCCGACCAGCGTGTGCTGATCCCGCACCCCGCCGCCATCTGCTGCGCCTGCGACTCGACGTACTCGAAGATCTCCGTCGCCGGCGTACCGGGGTAGGAAAAGGCGCCCCCGATGCCCGCGTCGATGGCGCCCTGCGCGGCCGCCTCGTCCCCCAGAAGCAACTCGCGGCTCACGTCCACACCTCGCTTCCTTCACCTGCCCGAAACCGACGCCGGTTCCATTCCCTATGCTGATGTCGCATTTTAGACGCGACTTCGCCTCGCCACATCTTGACCTGACCGCAAGCAGGGATGCCGGAGCAGCGAGCGTCAGCGGGGGGGGCCCTCCGGGTTGATTTGTGCGAACCCATGCGCCCCGCCCGCGTAGTATTGAGTACGCCTCACGCAGGGTCGGCCCGGATGGGCTGCGCTGCCCTGACCTCGGAGTTCTCCATGCCTCTGCGCGTCGGATTGCTCGCATACCCCATGTTCGTGGTGATCACGCAGTTATCCAGGCCCTCGGCCGTGCCGGCGTTCGAAAAGGCCGAGGCCTTTACACCCGAGACCAGCCGCCGCCCGTCGAGCCTGAATGTCCCGATGAAGGCCATGCGTCGCGGGCAGAAGAAGAAACTGCTGGTTCCCGTGGGCGACGGGCGCTACTACCTGGATCGTGCCGCCCTCAAGCGAGCCGACCGACGCAGCATGTTCATCCTCGTCCTGGCCCTGCTGGGCTTCCTCCCCCTGGCTTGGTTGATGCTGCAGTGACAGGAACGGGTTGGATTGGGCTGGATCGACTTCTCCGAAGTTGATGTACTGTGCGGATCGGCTCTCCGCGCCGATGCTCAGGCCGCCCGTAGCGCTCTCGCGCATCATGGCGCTTCTCCGGGTCCGCAGTGGCCGCTCGTGGTTCAACTTCAGCCGGCGCCGACCACCTCGCCCTGCTCGATTTCTTCGGCCTCAGACTCAACTTCCTCGGGCGCCGCTTCCTTGACGCCGCCCAGCATGGTCCGCATCATGAAGTCGTACATCAGCCGCGTGTACTGAGAGCCGTACAAGCCGTGGCGCCGTCCGGGGTAGAGGAACATCTCGAACTGCTTGTTCTTGTCCACCAGCGCATCGATGAGGCGCACCGAGTTCTGCGGGTGCACGTTGTCGTCGATCATGCCGTGCAGCAGCAGCAGTCGCCCGTGCAGTTGGTCGGCCGCCGCGACCACGCTGGTGCTCGCGTACCCCTCGGGGTTGTCCTGCGGCGTGAGCATGTAGCGTTCGGTGTAGATGGTGTCGTAGTCGCGCCAGTCGGTCGGCGGTGCACCGGCGATCCCCGCGCTGAACAGTGTCGAGTGCGTCATGGCGTAGGCGGTCATGAAGCCCCCGTAACTGTGCCCGGACATGCCCACGCGGCTGGTGTCGGCCCACGGGTGTGCCGTCACCCAGCGGATCATCTCCTCGATGTCCTGCATTTCACGGACGCCGAACTGCTTGTAGCACGTCCACGCGGACCGGGCGCCCTTCCCGCTGGCCGGGTACGGGTCGCCGTAGAAGATCACGATGCCTTGCGTCGCCAGCAACTGGTCGCCCGCGCGTCCGCCTCCCCACGAGTCGGAAACGGTGGGGGCGTGCGGGCCCGCGTAGGTCTTGAACCAGACCGGATACGTGCCCCCGGGCTTGAAGTCCGGCGGGTACAGGATGGCCCCTTCCAGCGTGACGCCCTTGGCCGACGGGATACTCACCGGCTCGACGCGCCCGAGCGACCACTCCTCCAACTCGTACACCGGGTTGATGTCGATCATGCGCACCAGCGTGCCGTCGCTCTGGCGCAGGGCCACCTGTGTCGGGCTGGTGTATGACGACCACGAATCAATGAACAGCGAACCTTCGGTGCTGATCTGCGCGCGGTGGCTGCCCGGCTCGGGCGTCAGTCGCGCCAGGTCGCTTCCGTCCAACTTCACGCGGTAGAAATTGCTGGCGATGGGCGAGTCGCGCATGGCAGAGAAGTAGATCCACCCGTTCGTCTCGTCGACGTGATCGAGCGAGCGCACCTCCCACTCGCCCTCGGTGATGCGCTTCCGCAGCGTGCCGTTCTTCTCGAAGTGGTAGATGTGCTTCCACCCGTCGCGCTCGGAAAGCAGCAGGAAACTCCCGTCCTTCAGTTCGGTCGGCTCACCCAGCGACTCGACCCACGCCCCGGTGGTCTCGCGAAACAGTCTGGTCGGCTTGCCCCCGCCTGCCCCCACTTCGAGCAGATCGAGCCACGTCTGCACGCGATTCTGTACGCCCAGTCGCAGCCTGCCCGTCTTCGCCGACCAGCCGACCCACGCGATCAGGTGTCCGCCTACGTCGTAGTCGGACAGGTCCACCTCGCGCGGCGCATCGCCCGCGACCGATGCGATGAACACGCGCACATGCGGATTCGGCTCGCCCGGCCTGGGATACCGCTCCACCTCGACGCGCCCGTCAGTCCGCGGCACGTCATGCACCAGCGTGTACTGCGGCACCATCGATGCGTCGGTCCTGAAAAACGCGATCGAGCGCCCATCGGGGCTCCACCAGTACGCCTTCCAGTCGCGGTTGTACAGTTCCTCAAAGTACACCCATGTGTGCCTGCCGTTCCGCAATGCGTCGGTGCCGCCGGTGGTGATGCCCCGCTCCACTCCCGTACTCACGTCGACCACGTACAGATCGTTGTCGCGCACGAATGCCGCGAAGCGCCCGTCGGGCGAAAGCGAACTGAGTTCCTCGACCCCCGGTGAGGAAGTCAGCCGCCGCGCATTCCCGCCGTCCGCGTCGGCGTAGTACAGGTCGCCCGCGTGCTCAAACACCGCCCCCCTTGTCTGCCCTGCACGTCCGAAGTGTGAACGGGCGATGCCGCGTGCCTGCCCGCTGTCCACCGTCGTCAGAACGCTCAGTTTCTCGACGATCGGGTCCAGGTCCACTTCATACGGCTGCGTGCGCCCGGTGCGGGCATGCACCAGCAGCGTCTGGTTATCCTTGCGCTGCACGAAGTGCTCATCATCCACCCAGCGCAGCCCGCCGACCGGCGAGCCGTTCAGGTTCACGCGAGCGCCTTCGTGCACGTCCTCATAGGTGAGTTTCCTCCCGGTCTTGCGGTCCTCGGGCAGCGGGCGCGCCCCGCGCAGCGTCATCGGTGATCGCAGCGGCACCCGCAGCACCGGGAACGCGGCATCCGACCGCATGGCGTCAGGAAAGAAGTTCCACGTCACCAGTCCGTCCGCCGAACGGGCCTCGAGCAGGTACACCGCCAGTGTGCCGAGTTTCTGCCCCGTCCGCACCACGTACCAGCCCGGCTCGAAACCGCGCATGGAAGACTCAATCCGCGTGCTGACTTCATGCACGAGCGTCCGCCCCTCATACTCCCGAGACGACAACTTCGCCTCCAGCACACGCTCGCCCTCGACGTCCAGTTCGATTCCCTCGCGCAGCACCTCTACCTCGATCCCGTGCCGCTGCAACAACTCGCACACCCAGCCCATTTCGGGCGGGATGAGATACGCATACGGCCGCTGCACCTCCAGCGCCGGCACGAAGTTGTTGTACAAGTCAACCTCGAACGCACGCTCTTCACCCAGCACAACGGGCTGGCCTTCCTCGCGCGTCTCTTCGTAGCCCAGCACGGTGAACTTGCGATCGAATGGCTCCACCTTCGACCGGATCGCCACGCGATCGCTGACCGACGGATTCCGTCCCGCGTCGATCACGCGCCGATCGGCCTCACGCGTCAGGCGCCTGATCTCGTCGCGGTGCTCGGCCGAGTACGCCAGCACCGACTCGCAGAACGCCTTGGTTGCCAGCACGCGGTCCTTGAAACTCGCGTAGGCATACGCCTCGCTGAGGATCGTCACGCGGTTGCGCAAACTGAAGTACCCCTCGCCGTAGCGAGCCTCATCGGGATAGGTGTCCCAGCGCGTGTGGTCGCGCCCGCGATCGCCGAAGTACCCGTAGAAAAACGCGTGGTACCCGCTGCTCTTCTCGAACGCATCATCCACCGCCGGCAGCATCGTGTCGCGCACGTACTCCACGATCGCCTTGTCGGCCGCAGGATTCTTCGGGCCCTGGTACGTGATCAGGTTCCGGTGGTGCGAGCCGTTGGTCGTGTGCGTGTCGATGAAGATGGTCGGATCCCACTCATTGGCGAACTTGATCAGTGCCCGCGTCTCCGGCGCGTCCATCTTCACGTAGTCGCGGTTCAGATCCAGCCCGTCGGCATTCTCGCGTGTGCCCATCTCCTCCGGCCCGTTCTGCCCCGGTCGATTGTCGGACCCGACCTTCTCATTCCCGTCCACGTTGTAGTTGGGCACCATGCACAGCACGATCTTCTCGAGCAGCGAGTTCTTCTCACCCAGCGCCAGGTCGCGCGCCATCATCAGCAACGCTTCCTTCCCGCACGTCTCGCCCGCGTGAATGTTGCCGATCATCAGCACCACCATGCGGTCGCCGACTTCCTCAACCTTGCTCACCGGCGGGTCGGCCACGATCGCCATCTGGATCTCACGCCCCTCCCCGCTCTTCCCGATGCTCGTCAGCCGGATGCGATCCGAGTGCCCCGCCAGCGCCTCCAGAAACGCCCGCACGTCGCCCTCGCGTGCGGTCTGTGCATACGCGCTGGCCTCGGCCACCGTCACCGGCGGCACAAACTCCCCCTCCGCCTCGGCCTCCTGCCCGAACGCCCGCCCAAGCAACAGGACCGACACACCCAGCACCAGCAATCGCAGTCTCTTCATGGCGTCTCCATCAGGCCCTCTCCCCCGTCGAGAGGGGTCATTTGAGCACATCCGTACGTCCGGAACAACCCGCCGGCTCAACTCGGGCAATCATCCCCCATGTCTGACCGAGGCCGAATGCCCCTCTCTCGCCCCGGCTGGCGTGTGGCCATCGATCGCGGCGGCACCTTCACCGATCTCATCGCCGTGTCCCCCGACGGGCGCCTGCTGACCGGGAAAGTGCTCTCACAGGCCGCGCCCTCCACCGGCGATGCCATCGTCGAAGCCATTCTCGCCCTCCTCCCGCACGGCGAGCCGGTTGAGTCCATTCGGATCGGTACCACCGTCGCGACCAACGCCCTTCTCACCCGCACCGGCGTACCGACCGTCCTGATTGTCACCCGGGGTCTTGGCGATCTGGCTTGGATCCGCGACCAGACCCGCCCTGACCTCTTCGCTCTGGACATCCGCCGCCCCGAGCCCACCGCCACCCGCATCGTCGAGGCCGCCGAACGTACCGGCGCCAACGGAGCAGAAATCGAGCCGCTGGACGCATCGGCCTTGCGAAATGACCTCGAACTGGCCCATTCTCAGGGCTGCCGTGCCGCGGCCGTTTGCCTCATGCACGGGTGGAAACACCCGGCTCACGAGCAACAGGCCGCCGAAATCGCCGCCCGCGTCGGCTTTGAGACCGTGCTGACCAGCGCCGACGCAGGGATGTGCGGATATGTGGCGCGGCTCGCGACGCTTTCGGCCGACGCTTCGCTCACGCCGTTGCTCCGGCGCAGTCTGGGCGGTGTGACAACACGGTTCTCAAATGCCTGCACACTGGGCATGCAGAGCAACGGCGGATTGGTGCATCTTGACCGGTTTCGCGGCGTCAACGCGATACTCTCTGGTCCGGCCGGCGGAATTGTCGGCGCCGCCACCGCCGCTCAGGCTGCCGGTCTGTCTCGAGTCGTCACGCTCGACATGGGCGGCACCTCGACCGACGTGGCCTGGTGGGACGGACGCCTGCACCGCTGCGACGAGACCCACATCGCCGGCGAACGCCTCCGCGTGCCCATGCTCGAAATTCACACCATCGCCGCCGGCGGGGGCTCCATCTGCTCCTTCGACGGGCAACGCATGCGCGTCGGTCCGGACAGCGCCGGCGCGTATCCCGGCCCGGCCTGCTACGGACTCGGCGGACCGCCCGCCATCACCGATTGCAACGTCGTCCTCGGGCGCGTGCCGCCCACATTTCTCCCGCCGCTCTTCGGCCCCATGCGAAATCAGCCTCTCAACTCCCGCGCTGCCCGTGTCGCTCTTGCCGATCTGCGAGATCGCATGGCCGCCGCCGGACACGCGTTTTCGTCCATCGAGCATCTGGCCGACGGCTTTCTGGCCATTGCGGTCGAAGCCATTGCCGCCGCTGTGCGCCGGATTTCCATCGAGCAGGGGCGCGATCTGCGGGGGGCGGCACTGGTCGCCTTCGGCGGCGCGGGCGGACAACTCGCCTGCCGCATCGCCGATGCTCTGACTATGGACGTCGTGCTGTTACATCCGCTCGCGGGCATTCTTTCGGCCTGGGGCATCGGTTGCGCCGATCGCCGCGCGCTGCGCCGCGCCTCGCTCGAAGCACACCTCGACGCCGAAGGCATCGCCGCTGCGCACGCGCTGGCCGACGAACTCCAGACCCGCTGCCAGGCCGAGGTCGGGTTGACCGCGCCCTTGCGGGTCGAACGCCGGGCCGTCCTGCGTCTGCCCGACTGGGAGCACGGGCTCGAAGTCCTCTTGACCGATACGCCTTCGATGCAGGCCGCCTTCGTTGCAGCCTGTCTGGCCCGCTTCGGATACGAACCCGGCGGCTCGACGGTCATTGCCGCAGTCGAAGTCGAAGCCATTGCACCGGGCACGCCCGTGCGCCCGCGGCCTCCGCGATCAGTGGACGCCGCGCCGCCTCGCGGGCACACACCTCTCTGGTGCGCAGGCCAGGTCTATGACGCCCCCTGGTTTGAACGCGTCGATCTGGCCGCCGGACAGGTCATCCCCGGCCCGGCCCTGGTCCGCGAAGACGGCGCGACCACCGTCATCGACCCCGGCTGGCGCGCGGCTGTGGATGCCGACGGCGCCCTGCGCCTCCAGCGTGCAGCCCCCGCGCACCCCGCGCGACCCGACGATGACCTTCCCATTGACGCCGCTCGACTTGCCGTTTTCGGGCACCGTTTTCGCGCCATCGCCGATGAAATGGGGGCCGCCCTTCAGAGCGCCGCCCGCTCGGTCAACATGCGCGTACGCCTCGACTACTCCTGCGCCGTCTTCGACGCCGCGGGCAATCTCGTCGCCAACGGCGCCCATATCCCCGTCCACCTCGGCTCCATGAGCCACAGCGTCCGCCACATCATCGCGATGCGTGCCGCCGACCTCTGCCCCGGCGACGCCTTCCTGCTCAATGATCCCTTCCACGGCGGCACCCACCTGCCTGACCTCACCGTCGTCTCACCCTTCTTCGACGAGTCGGGCCAACTCCAAGCCTTCGTCGCCAGCCGCGGGCACCACGTTGACGTCGGCGGACTCACCCCCGGCTCCATGCCCCCCGATGCCAAGACGCTGGCCGACGAGGGTGTCGTCATCGACAACTTCCGTCTCGTGCGTCAAGGCGTGCTGCGCCGGCTCGAACTCCTGGCCCTGCTCGGCACCGGTCCCCACCCCTGCCGCATGCCCGACCGCGTTGTCGACGACCTCCGCGCTCAACTGGCCGCCAACTGCCGTGGGCTCGATTCACTGGCGATGCTCGTCCGCGAGCAGGGTCTCCAGGCCGTCCGTACCAGCATGGCCCTGTTGCAGGATCACGCCGCCGACTGCATCGCCGCTCGCCTCCGCACGCTCCGCGACGGGCACGCTCTCACGCCCGTCGACGCCGGCGGGCAGATCGCGGTGCAGATGCGCGTCGATCCCGAACGCTCCCGCGTCACCTTCGACTTCAGCGGCACCAGCGGGCAGCGCGCCGACAACGCCAACGCCCCGCCCGCCGTCACGCGGGCCGCCGTCCTGTACGTGCTCCGCTGCCTTGTTGCCGACGACATCCCGCTCAACGACGGGTGCCTGCGACATGTTGAGATCAACCTGCCTGAAGGCTGCATGCTCAACCCCCGCTCCGGTGCGGCCGTCGCCGCCGGAAACGTCGAGACCAGCCAACTTGTCGTCGACACCCTCATGCGCGCCGCCGACGTCATGGCCGACTCCCAGGGCACCATGAACAATCTCACCTTCGGCGACGGTCGCTTCCAGTACTACGAGACCATGTGCGGCGGCAGTGGGGCAGGCCCGACCTTCGCCGGCGCACACGCCGTTCACACCCACATGACCAACTCACGCCTCACCGATCCCGAGATCCTCGAAGACCGCTACCCCGTTCGCGTCTGGCGCTTCGCACGACGCTTCGGTTCCGGCGGACGCGGACACAACCCCGGCGGCGACGGCGCGGTCCGCGAAATCGAATTCCTCGCGCCCATGACCTTCTCCATCATCGCCGGCCGGCGCCAGCACCCACCCAGGGGACTTCATTCCGGAGGCGACGCCCAGCCCGGACGCCAGACCCTCCTCCACGCCGGTCTGTCCATCGAACTGCCCGGGCGATGCACACGCCAGGTCGGCCCCGGCGACCGCCTCATCCTCGAAACCCCCGGTGCGGGCGCCTGGGGACAACTGGGCGGGGTCACCTGACCAGCCCCCCGCGCCCCCTTTCCGAAAAGGGGACTGGATGCGCCGCCTCCGGACGGATCAGGGGTGAGTGCACGTTTCTCACCGCCACAAAAAGGCGCGACGCCCGGTGGGGGTCGGGCGTCGCAAGGCAGATGGGGCCCTGAAGTCTCTCGTTACCTTCGCCGACGTCCGGCCAGCACGCCTCCTGCGCCCAGCAGCGCCAGCGTGCCCGGCGAGGGCACGAAGCCAAAGCCCACGGATCCGCGCACCGCGTCACCGATCACGGTCTCCACTTCAAACACTCCGGTGTCCAGATTCACATGACCGAACACCAGTTTCATGTCCTCGCCGCGGATAGCCGAACCGAACACCACGCCGTCGTAGCACTCCAGCCCGTTGGCGCCCCAGCGCATGCCCGCGTGCCCGATCGTCCGCAGTGCGCCTGCGCCCGAACCGTCGCCGAAGTCGATTGCAAAGAACGTGTTGGTTCGCGTATCGCTGACGATGAACTCGTTGAGTTGCGGCACGTACGCCATCCCGCCGATGCCCAGTTCGAACACCCCGTACGTCCCGATCTCCGCATACGAGACCGGATCGAGCTCGACAATGGCGTCGTGGTAGCCTTCGAGGTTCTTGATCGCGAACATCCGCTCGCCCACGATTTCGAACGAGTTGTAGAAGGTCTCCGTCACCGCGATCGAGTCGAGCCAGTAGTTGCTCTCATTCCCCCGCAGCCGGAAGAACTCACCCCTGCCGTCGCCTCGAATGCCATGCACCAGCGTGTGCCCGTCGATGTCCTTGCCCACCGCCGGGAAGTTCGCCGGTCCGTCGGCGATGCCGATGGTCTGGTACGACTCCGGAGGCTGCACGCCCGTGAAGGTGTACATCCGCGACGAGTTGGTCACAAGGAACGGCGGGGGGGTGATGTCGGCCTGAGCCACTCCCGCAGCAAGGGTCAGAGTGAGCGCGAAGAGACCGCGCGTCCGCATTGGGCTGGACATATCAAACCTCCGGATCTGCCTCTGTGTCTGCCTGAGTCCCCTCGAACGGGGTTCTCTCTCACAACGTACCACCGTAAATCGTGGCTTCCAATGACTTTACGAGTAATTCCAGGTCAAGGTGGCAAAAAAATACCAGGTTTATGGGAGGACGCAGCAAATCCCGCGTGAACATGGGCGAATCCTGCCGTTTCCGCCTCCCCGGCCCGCTTGCCGCTACCCTCAAACCATGTCCGATATGCCTGAAAACTCCGCCCGTCAGGCCCTGGCCGCCGCTTCCGACGCCCTGGCGACCTTCCTCGACGACCCCGACCAGCCCGTCCGCATCGCCCGCGTCGCTGCCGCCATCGCCTCGGCCATCCGCTCGGGAGGCAAGATCCTCGCCTGCGGCAACGGGGGATCCGCGGCCGACGCCATGCACTTCTGCGAAGAACTGACCGGGCGCTTCCGCGACAACCGTCGCCCGCTCCCGGCCATCGCCTGCGTCGACTCGGGGCACATCACCTGCACCGCCAACGACTTCGGCTATGAGCACGTCTTTTCGCGGTGGGTTGAAGCCCTGGGCCGCAAGGGCGACGTCCTCGTGGCCCTGTCCACCAGCGGCAACTCACGCAACATCATCCGCGCCGTCGAAGCCGCAGCGGGCGTGGGAATGACCCGTATCGCCCTGCTCGGGGGCACCGGCGGCGTCCTCAGCGGCTTGTGCGATTACCAGTGGATCGCCCCCGGCCGCACCTCCGACCGCGTCCAGGAAATCCACATGCTGATCCTCCACACGCTGGTGGAATGCATCGAAGTGGAACTGGGTCTGGCCTGAAGTGCGAGCATCGCCCATGGACCGAACCGACGCATCTCGACCTTCCCCGCACGACCCGCTCGCCCGCCGTCTTTTCGTCGCCGTCCTTTGGTGTGGCGCGTACGGGCTGCTGTGGTATTTCCACTGGAAACCCCTTCCGCCCTACACCTGGGTCAACGGCGCCATCATCGCCGCCATTCTGCTCGGCACGCTGCCCCCGGAGCGCTTCCGCAACTTCACGGCCGCCTTCGGATACGTCACCATTGCCGTCATCATCCAGTTGATCTTTCACCAGACCCTCGCCGCGATTGTGCTGACTCTGCTGGGCGCCTTGGCCTTCTACAACGGACTTGCTTATCTCCAGCAGGCGCGGCGTCGAGGCTGAAACTCCGGCTGTCCCGGTTCTCGCCCCTACAGTCACGCAGACGAACGAACCCTGCCCCGGAGAGGGAGCACCACCCGCCCCGCCCGCAGGCGCGGGGAAGAGCGAGGAAGCCCAACGATGCCGTATTACACCAGACTCGGTGAAGTCCCCCGGAAGCGCCACGTCCAGTTCCGCAGGCCCGACGGCGCCCTCTACTCCGAAGAACTCTTCGGCACTGAAGGCTTCGTCGGCCCCTCCAGCACGCTCTACCACATCCACCCGCCTACACAGGTCACCGGCTGGAAGAAGTTGTACGACACCAAGCCGGAGTACGTCGAAGTCGAGATCATGCGCATGCGGCACATGAAGACGGCGCCCATGAAGCCGCACGGCGACCCGGTCGACGGGCGTGTGGTCGTCCTCGGAAACTCCGACATCGAAATGGCATTGTGTGTGCCCGCAACGTCGATGGATTACCACTTCAAGAACGGGCAGGGCGACGAGTGCCTGTTCATCCACTACGGCTCGGGCACGGTCTACACCATGTTCGGTGCGCTTCGGTTCCATCCCAAGGATTACATCATCATCCCCAAGGGCACCATCTACCGCATGGAGTTCAACCCGCTCGGGGAGCAGGACCGTCCGAAGGGCGTCAGTGCCGCCGACATGCCCTTCGGCAAGTTCATCGCCTTCGAAACCGCCAACGCCAGCCACTTCGGCCCGCCGCCACGCTACGTCTCCAAAGCCACCGGGCAGTTCCTCGAACACGCACCCTACTGCGAGCGCGACCTGCGCATCCCGGAACTTCCGCTCACCTTTGACCAGCGCGGTGAGTTTGAGGTCCGCATCAAGGCCCGCGACTGCGTGCACTCGTACATCTACTCGTACCACCCGCTCGACGTGGTCGGGTGGGACGGGTGCTATTACCCCTACATCTTCAACATTGACGACTTCGCGCCCATCGTCGGAAAACTGCACATGCCCCCGCCGATCCACCAGACCTTCGAGGGGCACAACTTTGTCATCTGCTCGTTCTGTCCGCGCGTGCTCGACTTCCACCCCGAAGCCATCCCGATTCCCTACAACCACTCCAACATCGACTCCGACGAGGTGCTCTACTACGTCGAGGGCAACTACAAGGCCCGCCGCGGAATCGAGTCCGGCTCCATCAGCCTGCACCCGCAGGGCATCCCGCACGGCCCACACCCCGGGACCGTCGAGAAGTCGCTGGGAAAGACCTACACCGACGAACTGGCGGTGATGTGCGACACCTTCCGCCCGCTCTTTCCCACCAGGGCGGCCTTGCTGCTCGACGACCCGCACTACCCCGAGAGTTGGCGCGCCGACCACTTCGCCCCCGGCGAACAGCGTGACTCCAAGGACCAGGGCCCGGTCAACACCTGGACCTGAACAACCGGTTTCACCGCGACGGCACGATCGAACATGCGAACCGTGTGCTACCGCACGGTTCTTCTCTTCTGCCGCCGGCCGCCGCGTCCTCCGTCGCTACCGACGCCGCCTGATCGCAATCAGCCCGATCGCCATCACGCAGGCGACCGCGCGATCGGCGATCACGGAAACGGCGCATGTTCCCGCATTCGGTGTGGGGCGCAATTGAGAAGCAGCCAGTCCGCTCAGGTGCTTTCAACCGGGATTGGTGGAGTCGGGGCCGCTGAGAGTCAACCCGCGTGATCCACATTCAGGCACTCGTCGGCCTGGCCGAACGCCGGACCCGGGTGAGGCTTTGACCGCGGGCCCGGGTTGCGCCCACCCACCACCGCGGGAATTCCTGACGATTCCCACGCTGAGGTGCAGCAGAATCCGGGAAGACCTCCGGCGTGGGGAAAAGCCTGCGATGCAGATGAAGTTGCTGTCACCTTACCTTGGCCACCAGGATCGTCCGATCGTCTTCCTGGGCCCGTCCGTCTGCGAACTGATCGACCGATGCGATGATCGCCCTGATCATCCCCTCAGCATCGATCCGGCAGTCCTCGATCGCATGGTCGAGCCGATCGGTACCGAACAACTCTCCGGCGGGGTTGCGGGCCTCCGTAATCCCGTCGGTGTAGAACACGATCTGGTCGCCCACCGCCAGGCGCGTCGAATACGACACATACGCCACGCCGGGCTCGATGCCAAGGGGCAGCCCCAGCAGCGATGCGTCGCCGCCGGTCTGACAACTCATCCCGCCCACGCGGGAGTCGAGCACGAAGGTCGATCCGTCCGAGCAGCGCTTGACCCGCGGCGGGTTGTGCCCGGCGCTGGCAAAACTCAGCGTCCGCGTGTGCTCGTCAAATACCGCAAAAAACGCCGTCACAAACGAACCGTTGCTCCGCGTGTACCGGGCCTCGAGGTTCTCATTGAGATACTCCAGCGCGGCGGCAGGACACGGCGCCGTCTCGTCCCCCCGCACGATGCTCGCCACGTGCTGCTTGCAGAACATGTGCGCCAGGCTGTGCGTGATCGCCATCAGCACCGCCGCCGGCGGACCGTGCCCGCACACGTCGGCCAGCAGGATCCCCCAGCGCCCTCCTCCGAAGTCAAACACGTCGTAGTAGTCTCCGCCCGCGCGCGTCGAAGGCTCATAGTGGGCCGCCAGGTCCAGCGATGAGATTCGAGGCATCTCGCCGGGCAGCAGCGACCGCTGCAAACGCCCGACCGTCTGCATCTCATGGTCGATCCGCTCATACGCCTCCTTCAACTGCTTCTGAAGCACCATCATCTTCGTGCCGCGTCCGAACAGGTTGGTCGTCCACACCAATTCCGGGAAGAACTCCGGGTCGAACGCGCGCGGGCGAGACGAAAGCACCAGGTTCATGTTCAGCCCCTGGCCGTCATCAAAGATCGGCACCGCGATCGCCGAGCGGAAGCGCCCCACGTGCGGATGCGCCGGGTCACTTTCGGGCACCGCGAAATCGTCAATGATCTTCGCTTCGTTTGCGTAGATCAGGTCGCTCAGCACTCCCCCCTCGATCACCGGCAACTTGTCCCGCTCGCTCCACGGGTCGGGCTGGTGCTTCCATTCCGAGTGCCGCGTGATCAGCACGCCGGGCTTCTTCAGCCCGCGGCGGCTCAACGCCACGAATGCTTCAAAGTTCGTCAGCGATCGCAAACGTTCGGCGTACCCTGCCACCACCTCGCCCGGCTCGTGCCGGCTCGATGTCTCACGCATCAACTCCACCGTGAAGCGCAGCCGCTCCTGCCAGTCAGACTCGGCTCCGTATCGCAGACTGATTCGTGACATCACCCGCAGCCCCGGCACGCCTTGCTCACGGGCCCCTGGCGGGCCCGCCGACGCAATCCTACCGCCGCCGGATCGAATGCGAACGCAGAGCATGCAAACCGGAAAGAACCCCGCGCTGATGCAGCGTCTACAAATATGCTTTCCTCCAATCCTGGGAGCATGGCGTGAAAATCCTCGCGTTCAGTGACATCCACCGCGACCTCGGCGCCGTCGAGGCTTTCGCCGTCCGCGCACGCGCCAGCGACGTACTGGTCGGCGCCGGCGACTTCGCGACCCGGCGAGAAGGACTCCAGCCCGTCATCGACGCCCTGGCCGCACTGGGCCGCCCGACTGTCCTCGTCTGCGGCAACGCTGAATCGCCCGACGAACTCCAGTCCGCGTGCGCGCGCTTCGAGCACCTTCACGTCCTCCACGCTTCCTCGGTCGAACTCGAAGGCCTCACCTTCTTCGGGCTTGGCGGCGCCATCCCGCCCACCCCGTTTGGACAGTGGAGCGTGGACTTCGATGAGACCCAGGCTGACCACTGGCTCGACCGCTGCCCGCGCGGGTGTGTGCTCGTCACACACTCACCTGCCTACGGACATTGCGACCGTACGTCTGCGGGCAAGTGCGTCGGAAGCCGCGCCGTCCTCGCCTGTGTCGAACGCTGCCGGCCCGCGCTGGTCTTCAGCGGACACGTCCACGACGCCTGGGGCCAGTCAAGCGAGTTTGGACCGACGCGTCTCTACAACGTCGGGCCGCGAGCACTTCAGGTCGAACTATCGAGTCCGGCTACGGGCACCCCGCGCTGAACAACCCCAGGAACCGCTGCACGTCGGGGAAGTTGTACACCCCGTCGAAGGTCAGATCGGCGCGAGGATCCTGTGCCGCAAAGCGTGAGAGGAACAACTGCACGTCGAAGAAGTTGAGCACGCCGTCGCGGTTGCTGTCGGCAAGGCACGGGTCAAACACCAGTTGCAGTCCGTTGAAGTAGCCCGACTGCCCCCAGATGCCGCCGGCGATGCCGATGCTGATGATGCCGCTCGCGCCCACCTGCACCGTAAAGTGCGCGTGCGTCAGCCCCTCGACCAGCGTGCCGCCGTACGCCCCGCCCGTGAGCCCGTACCCGTTGCCGACCTCGAACAACGTCCGTTCCTGGGGCATGCCGCCGGCCAGCCCGTAGACGTACACGTCATACACGCCCGCGTCCAGCCCGTTGACCGAAAGGTGCAGCAGCACGTCGCCGGCGCCCCACGCTCCATCGTCCAGCAGCGCCGCCACGTCGCCGCTCGTTCCAGGGTCATCGAGCATGAACGGGAAGATGCTGAACGTGCCGCCCAGGGACGCGCCCGTGCCCAGTCCGTCGAGCCCGCGCAGGTTGCCTGCGTCGGCTCCGGTCGCGTCGTTCCACACGCCCGGCAGCCCCATGCCTGCGTATGACGCCGACGGAATGCCGGCCTGCGGCGCCAGATCGATGTTGAGGGATTGGGCTCCGGCCGCCCCGGCGCACAGTCCAATGATGAACCAGCCAAGCGATTTCATGTCTGTCTCCCAAGGGCTGTCTGCCAACTCCATGCTACCCGGGCCTCGTCCAAATCGGAAGCACACGGTTCAATCACACGCCCCTCTCGGGTTGTGAACTGCGCCCAGTTCCCGTAGCATCCCCTCCGCCGCGCTGGTGCGGCCCCAGTCGGAGCCCCTGTGCCTTCCTTCCACGCTCGTCGCGCCCTCTTGGTGATGCTCTCGGCCGGGCTGGCGACGCCTTCGATCGCCCCGGCCGCGTGGCAGGGTGCCCAGCCCGACGCCGCCAGGGCGTTGGAACTCGATTTTTCCGCGTTGCGTATGCCGCTGGCACCCTTTCCGGGGGACATTTCCTTCTATGCCGACCGGGCCTGGACTTGGGATGAAGGGGCCACCAAGCGCCTCGTGCTGGAGCGCGACGTTCGCGTGTCGCTTGGACAGACCACGTTCGAGGCCTCCCGCGCCGTCGTCTGGCTGAGTCGGCTCCCGGAAGAACAGGCGGGGGAGCCTGTGTACCAGGTATTTGCCTACCTGCTTCGCGTGCGCACCCCACAGGCTGACGCCTCCATCGGCATCGAGGCCGACGCCTTGCCTGTCCGCGGCGTCATCGTCGGCCGTCCGCATCTGAAGGTGGATCTGCGGCTGGACGGACCGCCGGGCAGCGGCGGGCTGGTCAAGCCCGAGCGGGCGACGCTCGACGCGATCCAGGCCGCCCAGGCCGAGTTGGTACGCGCTTTTGAACTCGAGCATCCGCCGCCCGAGCCGCCGCCGGTTCGGCCGCCGAAACCCGAGCGCCCGCGTCCCGAGCAGCCTCCGGTTCAGCCTCCGGTGCAGCCGCCCACACCGCCTGTTGACCTCAAGCCGACCGAAACCACGCCCCCAGAACCGAAGCCCTCGGAACCCGGGCCTGTTGAACCGAAGCCCCTTCAGCCCGGTCCGGGTCAGCCGCCAGCGCCCGTCGAGCCATCACCGGATCTCCCGGCTGCTCCTTCGCCGGTCGCTGCGGCCCTTTTCCAGCCCCAGGGCGCCTTCTATGTTGCCGCCGGCGATCGCGTCGTGGTTCAGTCGGGCGAGTTCGATACGGCCGTCATCATTACCGGCGGCGTCGTCGTGCAGTACGAAAGCGAGGGGCAGACTCTTGAGATTTCCGCCGAGCGCGGCGTGGTATTCCTCAAGCCCGGGCGCATGGTCGACCGCCTGACGAGTTTCTCTCCCGACGACGTCTTCGGGCTCTATCTGGAAGGGGAGGTCCGCGCGGTCAACGGCACCTATACCTTCCGCGCTCCGCGCATCTACTACGACGTGCAGGGCGACCGAGCCCTGGCGCTCGACGCCGTCTTCTGGACCTACGACCAGCGCCTCGGCATGCCGCTCTACATGCGGGCCGACGCGATTCGTCAGGAAGCGGTCAACCAGTTCAGCGCCAAGAAGGCCACGCTCTCGAACACTGCTTTCTTTCACCCCGACTTTTCCATCGGCATCACAAGCGTCACGGTCGAGCAGGCGCAGCGCTCCGACGGCTCCAACCACCTGATCATGGATGCCCGCAACATCACGCTCAAGGCGGGCGCCGTGCCGTTCTTCTGGTGGCCCCGCTACCACGGCGACCCTGAGCGCATCCCCATCCGCAGCGTGGGCTACCAGGACTCCAACCGCACCGGCGGAGTCATCCGCACCACGTGGGATGCCTACACGCTGCTCGGCATCCAGCCTCTGCGCGACATCAACGCGCTGCTTGAAGTTGACACCTACTTTGATCGCGGGCTCGGACTCGGGCTTGATTCCGACTGGTCCGGCGATCACAGCGAAGGGGCGCTCTACGCCTACGCCCTGCCCGACGACACCGGCGAGGACGTCATGCCGCGCGGCACGAGGATCGATCGCGACGGCGAAGCGCGCGGGCTGGTCCTCTTCCGCCACCGTGCCGAACTGCGCGACGGGTGGACCATTCTCGCCGAGGCCTCCTATGCCTCCGACGAAGCCTTTGTCCCCGCGCTCTTTCCCGACATTGCCGAAGAGTCGCGCGACCTGACCACGCGGCTCTACGCCCGTCGGACCGACGAAAACTCCCAGTTCAACTTCGAGGCCAGGGGCGGGCTCAACGACTTCATCATCCCCCAGCACCAGTTGCAGGCGCCCGGCTATCTGGTCGACAAACTCCCGCAGATCGGGTACATCTCGATCGCCAACGACCTGCTCTCCGAAAACTCACCCGGGCTGCTCTCTTACACATGGGAAGCCTCATACGCCCAGATTCGACTGCGCTTCAGCGAAGTCGACGCCGCCGACCTGGGCTTCAATCGAGACTTCATCGCGCAGCGCGTCTTCGGCACCAACGCCGATGAATCGCTCGGCGACCTCTACCGCTCGCTCGGTCTGGACGAAGGAACGGTCAACCGGTTCGACACGCGGCACGAACTCTCGGCCCAACTCAAGGCAGGCGAGTTGCTCATCACGCCCTTTGCCACGGGGCGCTTCACCTACTACGACGATGCGTTTGACGACTTCAGCCCCGACGAGGACGACCAGGCCCGCTTCTGGGGCGGCGCCGGCGTCACGCTGGCGACCTCGTTCCATCGCATCAATCGCGACGCCGAAAGCGACCTGCTCGACATCCACGAACTGCATCACATCATCGAGCCGAGCATCACTCTCTTCCACGCCGACACCACCATCCACCAGTCCGACCTGCCCGTCTACGACGACGAGGTTGAATCGCTCAACGACGGCTCGGCCGTCCAGATGCGGCTCGGACAGCGCTGGCAGACCAAACGCGGCGGGCCCGGACGCTGGCGCTCCGTCGACCTGCTCGAACTCAACCTCGACTATGTCTGGCACTCCGACGACACCGAACCGGAGACACCGATCGGCCGCTTCTACGCCGCCCGCCCGGAACTGTCCGTTCCCGGCGAATACCTGCGGCTGGAGAGCATTCTGCAACTGACCGAGGCCGTCGCGCTCGCCGGTGAGACCATCTACGACCTCGAGATCGAGCAACAGGCCCGCTCCAGCATCGGCGTGCTGTTCGAGCACACGCCGGACTTCTTCACCACGCTCGAACTGCGCTACGTCAACAGCCAGGACGTCACCTACGGGCGCTACGGCTTCCGCTACACGCTGACCGAGAAGTACCGCATCGCCGGCAACGCCACCTACGACTTCGACAACGCCGACTTCCAGACGCTCTCGATCAACTTCCTCCGCCGCTTCACCATCGGCGAACTCGGCGTGGTCGTGGTGTACAACAACGTCCGCGGCGAGACCGGGCTGGGCTTCACGTTCACCCCGGTCGGTGTGTCCGGCCGGCGCATCGGCGGGGGTGTGAGCCGCAGCACCGGTGCATCCGACGGCTTCGGCGGGTGATGTGCCGCCGACCCGTCTTCAGGTCGGCGCTCGTCCCGACTCCACCGGCGAGCGCACCGACCGCACGACCGATCGGCGGTGCACAATCCCGGCGCCGGACTTCACTTTCCTCAAGGTACCGGCTGCGTCTGGACCGGCTGGTTTCTCGCCGCTTCCTGCATCGCCTCGCGGTGCTTGCCCCACGCGTACATCACCATCACCGCCGGGATCGCGAACTTTTCCACCGCCGACTGCCCCAACTGATTCATGCTCGTCGTGCGCCCGCCGCGGACGTCTCCGGTCATGTCGCGCACGCCGTTCTCCAGCGTCTTGAACAGACTGCCCCACAGCATGTACTCGTCCTCGGTGTCCGGCAGTATCTGCCGCGCCCCCGGCAGATTCGTCGGCAGCATCAGGTACCACCCGTCCTCCTTCTGCTGGATCAGCAATCCCCACGGTTGCAACAACACCTCTCCGTCATACATCACTCCGTACGAGTCGTCGGCCACGTAGATCACGTCCAGTTTGTCCCGGTGCTGGCTCAGCCAACCATACGGATCGGCGAAGATCCGTTTGGCGAGTTCACGGAAGCGCTCCCCGGCATCCGCAGCCGCGCGCCCGCCGCGGCCGGTCAACTGCTCGACGATTGATTGCCCCCCATCAGCCTCGATCTGTGCCCGCATCGCCGCCAGTTCTTCAGGGAACTTCTCGGCCACGGCACGCGATAACTCCTCCATCGCCCCCAGCGCCAGCCCGACCTGGTTCAGCAGGCTGCGCATCTGCACATTCTCGGCATACACCAGTTCGGATAGACGCGTTGCCTCCTTGTTCTCCACCATCAGCACCGCCGACTCCAGCACATTCTCCGGAGACGATCGGCTATATTCCCGCGGCGCCTTCGAGCAGCCCGCCAGCAGGCCCACGATCAATCCCCACATCAGCACCATTCCCGCTCGCAGCATCTTCACGCCTCTCCGGTTCGACCTGAGTCTATCAGCATTTCCTCCGAAACCGGCCGTACAGTTTCACATGCAGATCATCCTCAACGGCAAGCCCTCCGAGCAGCCCGAGTCGCTGACCATCCGCGACCTGATCGAGCGTCTCGGCCTCGCCCGCGCGATCTGCGCGGTCGAGGTCAACTCCCAGGTCATTCCGAGGGCCCAGCACGACTCCTGCCCCGTGCAGGAACACGACAACATCGAGATCGTCACCCTCGTCGGCGGCGGGTGAATACCCAAGCCACGACTCTCCCGCTCGGCGAGCCTCCCCTCAACGAGCCTTGGCCGTGAGGGAAGGTTCCTTCTCCGCCTGCCTCAGGCCGGGAAGCCCCTCTCTCGGGCCGCCCCCGTTCGGCTCCTATCCTCACACATGACCGTCCGCACCTCGCCCGAGCCCGGGCTTGCCCCGTTTTCCATCGCCGGCCGCACCTTCTCCAGTCGCCTCTTCGTGGGCACCGGCAAGTACGCCACCTATCCGCTCATGCAGCAGTCGCTGGAGGCGTCGGGGTGCGATGTCGTCACCGTGGCCGTCCGTCGCGAGCGACTGGTCAATGAACGCGGCGAAAGTTTGCTCGACTACATCGACACGGCGCGGTACACGATCCTGCCGAACACCGCCGGCTGCTTCTCGGCAGACGACGCCGTGCGCGTCGCCCGTCTCGGACGCGAACTGCTCAACCAGGTCGGCAACCCCGGAAAGGACTGGGTCAAACTCGAAGTTCTCGGCGACAGGAAGACCCTGCTGCCCGACCCGGTCGGCACCATCGAAGCGACGAAGACCCTCGTCGCCGACGGCTTCCAGGTGCTCGTCTACACCTCCGACGACCCGATCAGTGCCGCGCGCATCAAGGACGCCGGAGCCGCAGCAGTCATGCCCGCCGGAAGTCCGATCGGCTCGGGACAGGGTGTGCTCAATCGGAACAACATCGTTCTCTGCCTCGAACTGCTCAAGGCCGGCGACGCAGCGTACCCGGTCATCGTCGACGCAGGGGTCGGCTCGGCCAGCGACGTGTCGGTTGCGATGGAACTCGGGGCCGACGGCGTGCTGCTCAACACCGCCGTCGCGCACGCTCGGGATCCGGTCATGATGGCCCACGCGATGCGCAAGGCCTGCCAGGCCGGGCGGCAGAGTTACCTGGCCGGACGCATCGACAAGAAGTTGTACGCCACCGCGTCGAGCCCGATGGAGGGCGCGATCAGTTACATTCCCGGCGAATGAGTGCGGGCCGATTCCCGCGCTCACGTTGCCCGGGTCTTACGATTGCGTCCGGCTGCGCCGCCCGCCCCCGCCAGGCACCCCAGCCCGAGCAGCGCAAGGCTTCCCGGAGTCGGAGTGATGATGCCCGCCGCCTGTGTGCTGGCTGTGAAGTCTGAGTCGAAGAACCCCGACCCGGGCGCAAAGTACAACTCGACGAAGATTCCCTGGTATGGCCCGTTGCCCGGCAGGTCCATGTCGGCCATTCCGGACGAGCCGTTGAAGTACCCGTCGTCCGTGGCCAGCAGGACGTTGTAGAGGTAGCCCACGAAGAAGTAGTCTCCGGCGCCGCCGCCGGAGAACGCACCGTAGATTTCGGCGCCGATGGTATCGCCGTCCCCATCGGTGATCTCCAGCAGACCGATGCCCTGTGCTATGTTGCCTGGTCCGTTCTGGTCGACCGAAACGTCCATGCTGATCCACACGTCAGCGCCGATCGAGGTCACAAAATCAGGGAGCAACTCGGCCGTGCCTCCGCCGCCGGTCAATCGAGTGATGTCGCCCGACGAGCCTGCGCCGGCGATGACGGTGAGATTGCCAAAGCCGGGGTTGGGGCCTTGCGTATAGGTTCCCACCAGATCGGAGAACGCAAAGGTCATGTGGTCGGTCACGCCGCCGAACACCGGCGCAGTCGAGGCGGCCAAGAGTACGATCCAAGGTGCGTGTTTCACGGGTCATTTCCTGTCGGCTGCGGGCCCGGTCTGCAACGCCGTTCCGTCGCGGTCGCATGCAGGCCTGCATGTGTACAACGAAACCCGTCGTCGGGCGTCAAGCGCTTGCGGGGAGGATTGCGTCCGGAATCGGATGCGCACCCCCGATATCGTGGGGCTCGTTGCGACATAGTCAGAAAATGAAACAGGACGCCGAAGCCTCCTGTCCTGTGTGCGAGTGATGAGCAGACGTCAGCGCCGCTGACGAGAGCCGAGCCATACGCACGCGGGCATCATGCCGAACGCTTCTGGCACAGGGATTTCCTCGCCGCTGAGTTGCACCGAAACGCCCGCAAAGTTGCCCTGGAAGAAGTTGCGCGCCCTTGTAAGGCCCGTCGCCCGGCAGGCCCATGTCGAACGAGCCGCCGTCGTTGGCGAACTGCCCATCCACATCGCAGGCGAAGGTGTCGTCGTCATCGGTCAAGGCGAGTTGCCCCGATCCGGTCGCGCTGTGTGACGCCAACCCGGTGATCGCCGGGGGGCAGCCCGACGTCGGCGAACACGGGTCGCGAGACGAAGCCGGCGTCAAAGTCGGCGGTGTCTGCCGGATCACCGATGCGCGTCGCGTCACCGGAGGTGCGCGTGAAGCCCGCATCGGTCGCATCGGCAGTGAACATGCCTGAATCCTGCGTGTACGCCCCGTGCAGCAAGGATCAAGATCACATCGACGGCCGCGGATGCGCCTGCAACCCCAAGTAGCCCGATCAGAGCGAGTCTGCGCACTCTGGCTCTCCCCCGCAACGTCCCATTCTCGCCGCGAACGGGAGGGAAACCCTGGCGTTGGCGATGGATCTTGCAGAAAAGCGGATCACAACTCACCCAGGCGGGTCAGTCGCGATCGGCATTCTGCTCAGTATTTGTCTCAGCGCGACTTCAGCGAGTCACGGATTTCCCGCAGCAGCAGAACATCTTCGGGCGTCGGGGGGGGCGTCGCCGGGGCGGCCGCCTGCTCACGCTCGAACGCCTTGCGCGCCTTGTTGATCATCTTCACCACCATGAAGATCACGAAGGCGAGGATAAAGAAGTTCAGGCACAGCGTGATGAAGTTGCCGTAGGCAATCACAGGCCCCAGCGCTCTGGCGTCGGCCAGCGGGAGAGGCGCGCCGGCGTTCGCGGCCGCGTAAGCGTCCGCTGCGTCACCCACGCTGGCCTTGAGCGGAATGTACAGGTTCGTGAAGTCAGCCTTCCAGATCGTACCTACCGCCGGCATCACCACGTCGTCGACCAGCGACTTCACCAACCCGCCGAAGGCGGCGCCGATGATGATGCCCACCGCCATGTCGACCATGTTTCCTTTGATCGCAAACTCGCGGAATTCCTTCATCAGTCCCATGATGGGTCTCCTGCTCGGGGCCAGAACGGCCGCCGGCGTCATGAAACGAAGAATACGCCGGCACCCGGTGAATTGTCCTCATCGTTCTGCTGCGTCGGGTCACAAAAGTGAGCGGGCCCGGTGAGGAGCCGGGCCCGCGAGGACTCGTGGAGGACGAGGTCGTGCGTTTCAGTTCTTGCGCCGGCGCAGCGTCATCAGCCCGGCCGAGGCCAGGAGCGCCATCGACCCCGGTGCGGGGACGATCTCGCCGCTCACCTGCACCGACACGCCATCAAAGTTGGTCGTGAAGAAGCCTGAGTTGGTCACGATGAACAACTGCACGATGGCGCCGGAGTAAGGCGGATCGCCCGGCAGGTCCATGTCGAATGACCCGCCGTCGGTGCCGTTGAACTCTGAGCCGGCATACCCCACGTCGGACAGAAGCCCTTCAAAGAAGAAGATGCCCGAGCCGCCGCTGGTGAATACTCCGTCGATCGTCCCGAAGATGGTGTCCCCATCGTCATCGGTCAGGAGGATATTGCCCACGCCCGAAGCCGTGATGGCGTCGATGAGCGACACGTCCAGCGTCAACTGCACGTCCGCAAACGCCGACGCGCTGACGAAGCCGTTGCGGAAGTGGGCGGTATCCACCGGGTCGGCCAGGCGAGTCACGTCGCCTGCGGTTTGCAACTCGGCTGTGTCGGCGGCCGCAGCGTCGAAGACCCCGGAAGCCACGTCGAACGACCCGGACAGATCGGTGTACTCGAAACTCAGAATCGGGGCGGCACCGGCGAGGCCGGCAACGCCAGCCAGCATCGCAGTCAAGGCCAAGTGTCTCATGAGCAAACCCTCCCTGCTCTCTCCGAGTCAAGCCAACGCACGCTCTGCGACCACGGAGGCACATGCTCCGAAAACCCGGGCGTTGTGCGTGAAAGGTGCCACAGGACTGGGCGGCGTCAACCGGAATTTGCGCTTGTTGTGTACCCTGATCCGGCGAGCCGAGCATCTCTCGATCCTGTCGCCGCATGTAACAGCCAGATGCTGCTTGGGTTAGATTCGGCAGGCGACTCTTTTGGTCATCTCAGTTTCCTGTACCGTTTCGAGAAAAAACACAACCGGACCCCATCGGGCCCGGTCGCGTGTCGTTCAGAGGACAGGACACTGAGTCGGACTCAGGCGCCGCGTTGACGACGGACGGCCAGGAGCCCGCCCAGGCCCAGCAGTGCCATCGACCCGGCCGAAGGCAGAATCTCGCCGCTGACCTGCACCGAGACGCTCGAGAAGTTCGAGTTGAAGAACGTGCTCCCGTTGAGGATGTAGAGGGCGACGAATGCTCCCGGATAGGGGGCGTTGCCCGGAAGGTCCATATCGAAGGAGCCGCCGTCCGTCCCGTCAAACGTAGCCCCGTTGAGGGTCACGGCGCTGAGCAGGCCGGTGAAGAACGTGATCCCCACACCCGGCGTGTGGAAGGTGCCGTTGATCGTCCCGGTGATGGTGTCCCCGTCGTCATCGGTCAGGGTGAACGAGCCGATGCCCGAGGCGTTCTGAGCGTCGATGATCGACACATTCATGGTGATGTCCACGTCCGCGAAGGCCGATGCGGACAGGAAACCCGTGTCGAAGTTGGCTGTTCCGGTGGGACCGGCCAGCCGGGTCACGTCACCCGAGGTGCTCAGGGCGGCCGTGTCGCTCGCCTCGGCATTGAAAACCCCGGTACCCGTGTCAAACGAACCAGACAGGTCGCTGAATCCGAAACTCAGGATCGGGGCCGCCCCGGCCGCACAGCCCAGCCCGGCAAGAACCCCCCCGACGGTCAGCAGTCGAGCCTTCATTTCCATACTCTCCACCTCTTCTCTCTCTCGCGCCGGGGGAACAAAACACTCACAGCGCAAACACACGCCAAACTCAACGCACTCTCGACGGCATCCGACCGTCTCAAGCCTGAAAGTGCCTCAAGTCCGGCGCGATGCAACCCAAAGATGAAGAATCTGGCGAAGGTCTGTGCGAATTCGTCACCGGCCCGCCCCGGCTCCCCGCAGCACGCAAGCCCGAGCCTGCCCGACAGGGTTCCGGGCGACGTCGTGTCGGCCTGGTCAGGTGGTTGAACGACTCAACCGGTCACCTGTTCTGCCTGCGGATCGGTCGCGACCACGTCGCCGTCCGGAAGTGCATCCTCCAGACGCGCCGCCGCGCTGGGAGCGTTGGCAAAACGCATCCGCCGCACTCCGACGTAGACCAGCGTCTCGAACCACAGAAGCCCGATGATGAAGCCGGCCACCGGCATCCAGTAGGGCGCAGTCAGCGTCAGTTCCCACATCGCCCATGGCTCACGCCGCCCCAGCCAGGCGGTGCCCGATCCGAGCAGCCACCCCGCCCAGGTCAGCAGCGCCGAGACGATCCATCCCGTCGCCGCGTGGGCGACGACGGTCTCTGCCACCGCCCTTGTGATGCGCCGATGGTGAAACTTGCCGAACACGCGGATACCGATCCGCTCGGTGGCCGTCAGCCCGAGCAGGAGGAACACGAAAAGGACGAATCCAATCACCGGGACGATGACGGCGACAAGGACGATCATGCCGATTCCCGGTCCTGCGTCCCGCATCGCCAGCAGTGCGCGAGAGCCGGCCAGCAGCGCCAGCAGCGTGCCTGCCCACGCGATCGACTCGGCTTCGAGCCGTCGCGCCGAGGGCTCATCCACCCGCACCTGCCCGAACATCCGCCAGGGTGAGCGAATGAATGCCACGGTGTTGTGGAGCACTCCCATCCGAACGCCCCGCTGCCACGGACTGCCCACGCGGGCATCTGGATGGCTGTCCATGATCGGGCGTCCGCATTCCGGGCAGGCGTCGCGCCGGCGCAGCCCGTTGAGCACGTAGCCGCAGTGCTCGCAGAGAAGATCGTCGGGATCAGGGCGATCGGCACGCATCAGGTCGAGAGACGATACCCCCGGTCGATCCCGTGGGATGCGAAACTGCACCGGCTCCCTGTGCCCGACGACTCGACGCCCCCCCCCGCGCCGAGCGGCGATCAAACCCGGTCAAACCGGGGCGGGACCGAGGGCGCGGAGGTCTACACTTGCCGCACCAGCCGTTCAGGCTGGTCCAGCCCTTCCGGAGCCTTGTTTGGTCAGGATCGAGCGGATCCAACCTGATCACCCCCTCTACGCGCAGGAATGCGCCCTGCGCGAGCAGGTTCTCCTCAGGCCGGTGGGCTGTGACATGGACCGATTCCGCGTCGAGTACCCCGGCATGGAGGAAGGCTTCATCCACTTCGTCGCCGTGGTCGATCATCCGACCGGCCCGCGCGTGGTCGGCACGGCCCTGCTTTTCCCCAACTACCCCGAGCCGGGCACGGGCAAGGTGATGCAGGTGGCCGTAGACCTGCAGCGACAGGGCGAGGGCATCGGTCGCAATCTGATCATCGCGATCGAAAGTCACGGCTTCGGACGCCTGGGGCTGCGCGAGATCTTCTGCCACTCGCAACTCTCGGCCGTCGAGTTCTACGAGCGCCTCGGCTGGGTGGCCGACGAGGGGATCTTCATGGAGATGGGCATCGGTCACCGTCGGCTTGCGATCCGGGACGCCGACGCGGGGCACACGCAATAGGGGCAGACGATGTTCTTCGAGATCGACCAGGTGCTGATCAGTCGCGAGCGCATCGCCGCCCGCGTGCGCGAACTGGCCGGGTGTCTGGCGGCCGATCTGGCCGAACAGTTGCGGTGCGAGCAGTCCGGCCCCGGCGTTGAGGGGCGCGTCGTGCTGGTGCCCATCATGACCGGCGCGATGATTTTCACCGCCGACCTGATCCGCGAGATGCCCATCAAACTGTCCCTCGGGCTGGTCGCCGTTTCGAGTTACCCCGGCGAGTCGATCACCTCGAAAGGCGCCCACCTGGCTGGCGAACTCCCGCGCAACCTGGCCGGCAAGCACGTGGTCATCATCGACGACATCCTCGATTCCGGGCAGACGCTGCATCTGATCCGAAAGGCCATCATCGAGCAGCAGGCCGCTTCCATCCGCATCTGTGTCCTGCTGCGCAAGCAGGTGCAGCGCGTGGTTGACGTGACGCCCGACTACGTGGGATTCGAGATTCCCGACGCGTTCGTGGTCGGGTATGGGCTCGATTACGACGGGTACTACCGCAATTATCCTGAGATCGCCACGCTCAAGCCCCTGGCCCTGGCCGATCGATAGGGCTTCCATGTCGAGCCGCACGCACGACAGTCCCACCCGGGGCCCGGCCCGGCGCCTCATCGGGCGCGGATTCGTGCCAACCGATGAGACCATCCTCTTCGATCGCCACCCCAGCCTCTGGCTGGTACTCCTCAACGCCGGGCCTGCGATCGTCCTCGTCATCACCTCCGGCGCCGTTCTGGACTTCCTCGCCTCTCTGGCGCAGAACAGCATGTACTTCGACTCGTTCTTCGCTCGTCCTCTGTGGGCCCGGCTCGGCTGGGTGACTCTGTTGATCGTCGCCCTCGTGCTTGCCTGGGCGATGCTCGACTGGGTGTGCCGGCGCTACGTCCTGACCGATCGCCGGGCCATCGTCATCTTCGGCATCCTGCACCAGCGCCTGGCCGAACTCCCGCTCGACCGGGTTCAGAACGTCAGCGTCTCCAAGCCGCTTCTTCCGCGCGTGCTTGGGCTCGGGCACGTCGGGCTGGCTTCGGCCGGCACGGACGGATACGAAATCGTCTGGCGTGCGTTCGCCCGTCCCGACGCACGGGCCCGCGAGGTTCGCAAGGCTGTCGATGCCGGAAAGGTCTCATCGTGATCTCTTCACCTGCCCGCCGGTTTGCGGTGATCGGCATCGCCGGGGGCATCGGCGCGGGCAAGAGCACGGTGGCGGCGATGCTGGCCGAACTCGGGTGTGTGGTGATCGATTCTGACGTCGAGGCCCGACGTGCTCTTCAGCGCCCGGAGGTGATCTCTGAACTGGTGCGGTGGTGGGGGGAGTCGGTGTTGGATTCGGGCGGCGCCATCGACCGCGGGGCCGTGGCAAGGATCGTGTTCGCCGATCCCGACCAGCGACTACGGCTGGAAGGGTTGATCCATCCTCTGATCGCCCAGAGCCGGGCGGAGCAGATCGAACAGGCCCGCCGTGCGGGGCGTGCGGGCGCGGTGATCGATGCGCCCCTGCTGTATGAAGCCGGGCTGGAGCGGGAGTGTGACGGAGTGATCTTCGTGGATTGCCCGTTCGAGGAGCGTCTGGCGCGGGTGCGGGCGTCGAGGGGGTGGGACGAGCGGGAACTGCGCCAGAGAGAAAAAGCGCAACTCCCGCTTGAAGAAAAGCGTCGACGGGCCGATTATCTGGTAGTGAACACCGGCCACCCCCAGGCCCTTCGCCTCCGGGTTGCCCAGATCTTCACGTCGATCACCGAGGCAAGTGAGTCGTCTGACGGCCCGACGCAGTGAGCGTCTGCCCGTTGCCAGCAGAAAGACGCGTAGATCAGGCTTGCACCCCGGGCGGGCCGGGCGTGCTGCGAGAAGCCGCGATCGACTCCGGAGACTTTGGCGGTTCGCTCTTGGCCGGTTCGGCGCCGCAGGCGTGCTCTTCCGGCATTCCCCGATAGAGGGGGTTCCGCATTCGGCGTTGCCGGTCCAATTGTGATCCGGAACGCACATCCAAGGATGAAACAAAGTATGACCAAGACCAGCGAGGTCGCCGACCAGGACACCGGGTCGAAGAAGAAACGCACCCGTTCCAAGCGGGCCGAGGGCGAAGGTGCCGGTGCCAAGGAGGCTCCTGCACAGACCTCTGCGGGGTCAACGCCGCCCGCACCGCGGGCTGAGCCCGAGCCCGTTCGGGCGCCGGCTCCGCTCCCGCAGGATCGCCCGGAGGGTGCTGATCGCTCCGAGCGCCCGGACCGGCCGAATCGCCCGGACCGCCCGTCGAACGGCGGCGGATCCGAGCGCGATGCCGAAGGCCCCGGCGGGGGGTATGACCAGCGCGACGGTGGCTACGACGGCATGGGTCGCAAGGGACGCCGCAAGCGCAAGAAGAAGCGAGGCGGCGGGGGCATGGGAATGGGCGGCGGCGGTGGCGGAGGAGGGGGGATGTCGCACTACCGCTCCAGCCACGACCACCTGCCCAGTGATGAGGAACTCGAACGCGAGGCGGCCGAACTGGAGAAGTTTGCCGCAAAGGCCGGTCCGCTTGACGAGGCCGACCAACTGACCATCTCCGAGTTGCAGCGGATGGAGATCGACCAGATCTTCAAAGTTGCGGTGCTGGAGGGGATGGAGGATTTTCACCAGATTCCCAAGCAGGAACTGATCTTCAAGATTCTCAAGGCCCGGGCTACACGGCTTGGAATCATGTTCGGCGAGGGGACTCTGGAGATCATGCCCGATGGGTTCGGGTTCCTGCGCAGCCCCGAGCAGAGTTACCTGCCCGGGCCGGACGATATCTATGTGAGCCCCAGTCAGGTTCGTCGTTTCGGGCTTCGCCGCGGGATGACGGTGCGCGGGGCGATCCGTCCGCCCAAGGAGAGCGAGCGATACTTTGCGCTGCTTCGGGTGGAGTTGGTCAACGGGCGCGCGCCGGGCGAGATCCACGACCTGGTCAACTTTGAGGATCTGACGCCGCACCATCCGGAAGAGCGCTTCGTGCTGGAGACCTCGCCTGACGAGATCGAGATGCGGATCGTGGACCTGGTGGCCCCGATCGGCAAGGGTCAGCGTGCGTTGATCGTTGCGCCGCCGCGGACGGGCAAGACAGTGCTGATGCAGAAGATGACCAAGGCGATCAACAAGAACTACCCGGAGGTGCGGATATTCGTGCTTCTGGTGGACGAGCGTCCGGAAGAGGTGACGGATTTCCGGCGGAACTGCTCGGGGAAGAACGTGGAAGTGGTGGCGTCAACGTTTGACGAGCAGTCGAGCCGGCACGTGGCGGTGGCCGAGGTGGTCATCGAGAAGGCCAAGCGGATGGTCGAGTTCGGCGACCACGTAGTGATCCTGCTTGACTCGATCACGCGGCTGGCGCGTGCGTACAACGCGGAAATCCCGCATTCAGGCAAGATCATGACGGGCGGTCTGGACTCCAACGCGCTCCAGCGTCCCAAGAAGTTTTTCGGCGCGGCCCGCGCGATTGAGCGCGGCGGCTCGCTGACAATCATCGGCACGGCCCTGGTCGACACGGGCTCGAAGATGGACGAGGTGATCTTCGAGGAGTTCAAGGGCACGGGCAACAGCGAACTGCACCTGGACCGGCGCCTGGTCGAGAAGCGGATCTGGCCGGCGATCGACGTGGCGGCCTCCGGCACCCGGCGTGAAGAACTGCTGATGGATCCGAAGGAACTGGAACTGGTCTACCGGCTCCGAAAGGTGCTCAGCGACATGAACGTGGTCGAGGCGATGGAACTGCTCAAGAGCCGCCTGAAGAAGGTGAAGACCAACGCCGAGTTCCTCATGACGATGGCGCTGGGATGACCGCTCGCACGCAGGAGGGCCTGCGGGTACATTGCCCGCAGCGCCGGGGCTGTCCCGGCAGGAGGGCACTCGGTGCGGGCACGGCCGAGGATCTCCGAGTTCGCGCTGGTGGGGCTGGCCACCGGGTGGTCATTCTCGCTTGTGCTGGCGGGGCTGTGGAGCGCGGTGACGGGCGCCACCCGAGCGACCGGGTTTTCGGTCGAACTGGTATCGGCGGGGCTGGGAGCCTTTGCCGCCGGGCACGTGGTGTTTCTCTCCTGCGTTGCCGAGCGTATCTTCCCTCGTACCAACCGGACGATCGTCCTCTGGATGGAGATGATCTCGTGCGTCATTTTCTTCGCCGCGTCCATCATCTGTCTGTTCGCGCTGTTGGGCTTCTGGGCGTCATCATCGGCATGAGCGTGGTTCTGCCGGCCGCAGCGGCGCAGACCAGCGGCGCAGGCCCCGACGCGGTCACGCAGGCGGCTGCACGCGAGATTCAGAGACTCGCCCTGGCCGAATTGCGGATGCAGCCCAGCCCGACGCCGGACGACTATCTCATTTCCTACTACACGCTGCGGCTGGCGCAGCAACTGACTCCGGATGACGCGGACCTTTCGCGGAAAGTCGCGGCGGCGGCGTGGGCGACCGGTGACAGCGACCTGCTGATCGACGCGACGCGGCAGGTCGTGCGTCTGGATCCGGACGACACCGTCGCCCAACTCCGGCTCATTATCTCGGGCATCGCGCGGCAGCAGACGGTCGAGCAGCGGCTGGCGGCCTACGAGCGATTTCTGGGCCCGGCGGGCGAGCGACTGCGCCCGGAGGTCCGCAGCCGGCTGGCTCTGGATGCGGCGCTGCTTCTCCGCGAGCGGGGCGACGCGCAGGGGTTCGTCCGGATGCTGCGTCAGGCGATTGACCTGGACGGTTCGAACAAGTCGGCGGTGCAACTGGCGCTGACGTACTTCACCAGCGAGGTGGACGACCCGGTCGGACGCTTTGAGATGCAACTCAACGTGCTCTACGCCGACCCGATCGATCCGCAGGTGCATTACTCGATCGCGCGTGAACTGCTGGCCCAGGGCGCGATGACCAGCGGTCGGCGTTTCTTCTCGCACGCCTCGCAACTGTTCAACCTGGGGGGCAAACTCCCGCCCTCATTCGGGACCGAGACTCTCTCGCTGCGATTCCAGACGGAGGGCCCGGCGATCGTGCGCGACGCGCTCAACGCCGAACTGAGTGTCATGCGCAGCAACGCCCAACTGCGCCGTCAGGCCGCCATCGAGCGCGATCTTCCGCTGGACGATTTCGTCGATCCGGCGGAGGTGCGGCTCGACGTCGAGTTGGACAAGATGCGAATCCTCGCGGCGTTGGCGCTGGGCGATACCGAGACCGTGGAGGCGGCATTGACCGACCTGGAGAAGTCGGTGGTGTACGCGTCGATGCAACTCGAAAGCGAAAAGACGCGCCCGGCGGGGTACACCGCCGATCAGGCCTCGTCGCTGATTATCAGTATGTTCATCGAGTTGCAGTTGTACCGTCTGTGGTGCGACTCGCGCCGTGAGACGGTCGATGCCGACATCGCAGCGATGACCGCCAAGGCGCCGGGCGTTGCCCGCCTGCTTGAGCCGCTGGACCCCTGGCTGCGGCTGCGCGATGGCGAGTACGAGCAGGCCATCGCACGGGTGGACCAGATGCAGGGCGGGCCCGGGCGCGTGGGCGAAATCGCCCGTGGCTTGGCGCTGGAGAAACTCGGGCGCACCAAAGAAGCCGTGCAGGTTCTGTTGGAATCGACCCGTTACGCCCCGCTGAGCGCGGCGGCTGCGTGGGCCCGGCATCACGCCCTGGCGCTGGATCCGTCGAGCACGCCGATGACGGCGCTGGGCAGGTCGCTTGACAGCATGGCGGCGGCGGTGCCGCGCTACATCGATGACATGGTCTACGACCCCAAGACCTTCATGGACCTGCAGGTCGACGCCGGGCCCCGCTCGCGTGATCCGATGCAGCCCTTCTACGTCACCGTCCGTCTGCGCAACCTGGCGCCGATTCCGCTGGGCGTCGGTTCCGACCGTCCGATCAACAGCCGGCTGCTGTTGCAGCCGCACCGCGATAACAACGTGGGCTTCTTCTTCGGCGAGTTGTTCCCCGAGGTCGTCGAACTCAACCGGCGATTCCGACTCGATCCGCGCGAGACCATCGAGGCGCGCATCCCCGTCGATCTTGGAGCCAGCGGCGTCATCCTCTCGCTCAATTCGCTGAACAACCACCGCATCCGCTGGCGTGTGCTCCAGGGCTTTGTCATCGGCGCACTTCAGTCCTTCCGCCCCGGTCCGCTGTGCCTCAGCGTCGAATCCAGCCCGGTCGAGATCGTCCGCCTGCCCCAGCATCGGCTCACGGCCGAGCAGGCTTCGGTGCTCATCCAGTCCGGCTCGCCCGAGGAACTGCTCGGCGGTGTGATGCTGGCGCGGGCCATCATGCTCGCCTGGCCTGTGCGCACGGCCGAGCGTCCGCAGGCAGGGATTGAACTGTTCGCGCGCGCCCTGACTACCCGCCTGGAGTCAGCCTTGCCGGCGGAGCGCGCGTACCTGCTGGCGGCGGTTCCGCCCAGCGAGATGGAAGTCAACCTGATGGAGTTTGACCACGCGGCACAGGCGATGCTCGAAGACTCCAACTTCCGTGCCCGCCCTCACGCCGCGGTCGTTGAGAGTCTGGTGCTGCTGACCCGCGTCACGGATCCGGGCAGTCCGCTGCTCGCGCAGGCGATCAACGCCCCCTGGCCTGAAGTGGCGCAACTGGCCGGGCTGATCAAGACCCGGCTCGAAGAAGCACGGCCCTGCGTGGCGCGCGCCACCGACGTGCGGGCAATGTTCCCGCCCGCCCTGAAAGCCTCCGAAGGCGGGCGTTGAGGTTCGTCCCTTGACAAGCCCCGCCGACGAAGACGCCGTCGTCGCCGCCGGCCCGCCCAGCCGGAAGCGACGGCTTGTCGGCTCGGTGGTCGGACTGCTGCTCCTGGCGGCCGCCGTCGTTGCGGTGCTGAGCAATCGCGGTTCGCTGGCGGCGGCGATCGACGCGATCGGGCGCGCGCCGGTCTGGCTGGTCGGGCTGGCGCTGCTGCTTCCGATTTGCAACTGGGTGCTGATCTCGATTTCGTTCTGGGTGCTCACACGCCGCTACGGGGCGGTGGGGCTGGGTGAAATGCACGCGCTGATCGCCAGTGCGTGGCTGCTCAACTATCTCCCGCTGCGCCCGGGCATGTTCGGGCGTCTGGCGTATCACAAGCGGGTCAACGGCATTGCCGTGCGTGATTCGATCCGCGTGCTGGTGACATCGGTCAGCCTGAGCGTCGTTTCGAGCGCGGGAATCTGCCTGGTCGCGTGGGCGGGCTATCGTGCCGCGCCTCTGGCCGGCTGGTTCATCGTCGCGTCGCCGGGGCTGGTGGCCGGAGTCGCCGGGCTGCTGCTGGCGCAGCGCGAGGGTTCAGCCTTCGCAGCCGGACCTGGGCTTGCGATCGCGCTGTGCGTGCGCTATTTCGACATTCTCGCGTGGGTGGCGCGCTACGCCGTGGTGTTTGCGCTGATCGGACATCCGCTGTCGCTGGCGCAGGCGACGCTCATCACCGCCGTTTCGCAGGCCGCACTGCTGATTCCCTTCGTCGGCAACGGGCTGGGCGTGCGGGAGTGGGGCATCGGGCTGGCGTTGCCGGTGCTCTCGTCCGATGCACCCAGGGCGCTCGGGCTGACCGCGGACTTGCTCAACCGGGCCGCCGAGTTGCTTGTCGCGCTGCCGGTCGGGCTTGCCGGCTCGGCGTGGCTCTACGGTCGGACGAAGCACGTTGTCCGACGATCTGGGGCCCCGCTTCAGTCGTCAGACGATCCGGCCGATGCCCAGTCTCGTACAGGCTCATAGATCATGGTCAGCAAGATCGAACAGGACCATCAGCGTTTTCGGCAGATCGTCCGCGGCAAGATCCGCAAGGACCTGCGACGATTCCTCACGCGCGATGAACTGATCGGGCGTGAGGGCAAGCGGGCCGTTTCCATACCCATACATGACATCGACATCCCTACTTTCAGGTATGGCGATAACAGTGCCGGCGTGGGGATCGGCGAGGGGGAGGAAGGGCAGTCCGTCGGACAGCAGCCCGGCGACGGGGACGGGCAGGGCGGTGAAAACGAAGGGCGACACATCCTGGAAGTGGAAGTCGATCTCGACGAACTGGCCGACATCCTGGCCGAAGAACTGCAACTCCCACGCATTCAGCCCCGCGGGGAGCACCGCATCACCACGGTCAAGGACAAGTACACAGGTATCCGCCCGGTGGGCCCGGCGTCGCTGCGCAATTTCAAGCGCAGTTATCGCGAAGCGCTGAAGCGCCAACTGGCGATGGGCGAGTATGACCCGGTCAACCCCGTGATCGTCCCCATTCGCGATGACCTGCGCTTCCGCTCGTGGAACGAGGTCAAGAAGCCTCAGTCCAACGCCGTCATCGTGCTGATGATGGACGTGTCCGGCTCGATGGGCGAAGAGCAGAAGCAACTGGTCCGGCTCGAGGCCTTCTGGATCGACACCTGGCTGCGGCGCAACTACGACGGCATCGAGACGCGATACATCGTCCACGACGTGCGGGCCGAAGAAGTGGACAAGAAGACATTCTTCACCATGAGGGAGGACGGAGGCACCCGTATCAGTTCGGCCTATCAGTGCTGCGGCGAACTGCTTGACGCCCACTACGACCCGTCTCAGTGGAATGCGTATCTCTTCCACTTCTCCGACGGGGACAACTCCTCCGAGGCCGACAACCGGCAATGCGTCAAAATTCTCGATGAGGAACTCATCGAGCGCTGCAACCTCTTCGGCTACTGTCAGGTGCACTCGGCCTACGGCTCGGGCAACTTCATCAACGTGCTGCAAGAGGCGTTCCCCCACGGGCGTGCCGACCAGTACGGTCCGCGGCTGATCACAAGCCGCGTGAATCAGAAGGCGGACATCTACGACTCGCTCAGGGTTTTCTTCAAGCCCGGGCGCTGACCCGCCGCGGCGTCGCTCGGCCGCGGCGCGGTGTGCGCGCGAAAACGTGATCGCGCTGGCGATCCTTGCCGGTCGGGCATGTGGCGCCGCGATACCGGCGCTCGGCAAGGTCCGCGACCGACTCTGTCGCCGCGACATCGCGGCCCCCGCCGAGCCCGGCGCCGGTCACCCGCTCACTGGCACTGTCCGGCCATCTCTGCGGCCGCCTGCATCATCTGCTCGGGCGTCAGATCCTTGATATGGGTCGCCACCCCCCAGGTGTGCCCCATGGGATCCACCAGGTTGGCGTAGCGGTCGCCCCAGAACATGTCGGTGGGCGGCATGGTGGCGGTGGCGCCGGCGTCCACGGCCCGCTGGAACACCTTGTCCACGTTCTCGACGTACATGTGGATGGTCACCGGCGAAGCGCCCAGGGCTTTGGGCGAGCGTGACTTGCCTCCGCACATCTCGGGGAAGTCGTCGCTCAAGAAGAAGATGCGGGTGCCGATCCGCATCTCCGCGTGCCAGAGTTTCCTGCCGTCGGGGGCGGGCATGCGCGAGATTTCCTCGGCCCCGAACGCCTTCTTGTAGAACTCGATCGCCGCCGACGCGTCGGACAGCACGAGATGAGGGATGAACCCTTCGCATCCGCTGGGAATCGCCTGAGCCATTGTGTCACCTCCCGGAAAGTCGCGGGCGCCCCTGCGTCCGCAGGGGTCAGCATACCAGCGGAGGAGGTTCATATCATTATGCGTGAGCAACTACGTGCGAATTACTGAGGTCGCCCCGCGCGACGGGCTGCAGAATGAGCCGTCAATCGTCGCGACCGAGTCGAAACGTCAGTTTGTCCGCACCCTTGAGAAGAGCGGGGTGGACGAGATTGAGATCACCAGTTTCGTCCATCCCGGGCGGGTGCCGCAACTGGCAGACGCCGACCAACTGGTGGGGATGCTCCGGGCCGACAAGCCCGAGGACGTGGTCTACAGCGCGCTGGTGCCAAACGAACAGGGGCTCGAACGTCTGCTGGAGTCCAACAGCGACCGCCCGGTCGTGGACAAGATCGCGGTGTTCACGGCCGCCAGCGAGACCTTTGCCCAGAAGAACATCAGCGCGTCGATCGACGAGTCGATCACGCGTTTCCGACCGGTCATCGAAATGGCCCGCCAGAGCGGACTGACCATCCGCGCCTATATCTCGTGCGCGTTCGTGTGCCCGTTCGAAGGCCCGGTCGCGCCTTCAACCGTGACGCACATAGCCGCCCGCCTACTGGCGCTGGGTGTTGACGAGATCGACGTTGCCGACACCATCGGCGCCGCCACGCCCGAACACGTCGAGCGTCTCATCGGCGAGATCTTCCACCGCCTGGGCCCGTGTCGCGACACTGAAATCGGCGACCCCTGTCTGACGCTGCACCTGCACGACACGCACGGCGGGGCGGCCGCGTGCGTGCGCCAGGCGCTCGCACTGGGGGTGCGTTCGTTTGACAGCAGCGCCGGCGGGCTGGGCGGGTGCCCTTTTGCCGCATCGGGCAAAGTCCGCGCGCCCGGCAACATCGCCACCGACCTGCTTGTGCGCACCATCATCGAGGCGGGGTATAAGTGCGGGGTCGACCCGCGCCGCCTGGAAGAGGCAACGAAGGCCGCCTGCGAACTGCTCGTCCGGGAGCCTGCTTCGTGATTCGGGTGGATGACGCCAACGCGGTGCGAAGCATCACCATCGCAAGGCCGGACAAGCGCAACGCGCTGACCTGCGGCATGCTGAGCGACCTTTCCAGTGCCTTTGAGACCGCCGCGGACATGCGTGCGTGCGTGCTGCTGGGCGACGGCCCGGTCTTCTGCGCCGGATTCGATCTGCACGAGGGCGCCCATGATCGGCAGATGTCGGTGTTGCGAGCGCAACTGCACGGACTGGCCCGCGTGATTCAGGCCATGCGCGCGCTTGCGTGCCCGGTGGTGGTGGGGGCGCACGGGGCGGCGATCGCCGGCGGGTGCGCCCTGCTGGGCGGGGCTGACCTGGTGCTGGCCGATCGCGAGGCGCGGTTCGGGTATCCCGTGGTGCGGCTGGGCATTTCGCCGGCCGTCACGGCTCCGTATCTGCGCCAGCGCGTGGGCGACGGGCCTGCTCGCGCCATGCTGCTCGATCCGGGGCTCATCGACGCCGAGCGTGCCCACTGTCTGGGATTGGTCGATGAACTGTTCGAGAGCGCCGACCTGGTGCGTGAGTGCGCCGTTGCCCGCGCCCGTGTGCTGGGCGAGAAGCCCGGTGGGGGCGCCACCCGGACGCGTCGCTGGTGCGGCACGCTGTCGGCAGTGGCGCTGGCGCCCGAGGCGACGCAGGTGTCACTCCAGGCCGTCGGGCCCGAGACCTTTGAGCGCATGAACCGCGAGGTGTGGACGCGATGACGAACCTGGCCGAACTGAGCGTGCACGGAACGGTCGCCCGGCTGACGCTGACCCGCCCCGAGCAGCGCAACGCCCTCTCCACTGATCTGCTCGAGTCGATGCACCGCGCCGTTGATCGTCTCGCTGAGGCGAGCGATGTGGTGGTGCTTGTCATGACGGGTGCAGGCAAGTGCTTCTGCTCCGGCATGGACCTGCGGGAGGTGCTCATCGGCGAGGATCGCGATGCCTGGCCTGGCCCGCAGTTGCTTGAGTCACTGGCGCGATTCACCGTCCGTCTGCGCGCCCTGCCCATGGTGGTTGTCGCCAGTGTGAACGGCGCTGCGATCGGCGGGGGGTGCGGGCTGGCCTGCGTGGCCGACATCTGCATCTCGCACGCCGACGCACGCATCGGATACCCCGAGGTTGATCTGGGCCTGTGCCCGGCCGTCGTCGCACCTTGGGTCATCCGCAAGATCGGGCCCGGCAGGGCGCGCCGAGTTCTGCTCTCCGGGGGGGTCATGAGCGGGACCGAAGCCCATGCGCTCGGACTGGTCGACCACCTGGCTCCATCGGTCGACCAACTGGCGCCGCTGACCGACCGGCTCGTGCAGCGATTGTCGTCGGGCGGGCCCGCGGCGCTGCGCGCGACCAAGTCGCTGCTCAACACGCTCGACGGCTCGCTCGAAGCGGCGCCCGTCCTCGAGGGCGCCCGACTTTCGGCCGAGGTTCTCGCCTCGCCCGACGCCCAGAAAGCGCTATCGGCACGACGTTCCTGAAAGCAGAATCGGGGGGGGACAGCCGCTAAGATGTGCCGCACGGCGCACCGGGCGGCGGTGCCTGTGCGCAGGGAGACTGCATGATCGAACTTCCTCTCCACGTGTACGGGACGGGGTCGGAACCAAGGGTCGCGGTGCTCACGCTCACGCAGCCTGGTCGCCCCGTGGTCGTGCTCGACGAGGAACTGATTACCTCCATCGACCGCGCCTTCGATACGATCCCGACCGGGATAAGGGGGTTGGTTCTCGCGTCTGCCTCCGAGCGATCGTTCGTGGCCGGCGCCGACCTGAAGTCGATCGTTGAGAAGAGTGACGCCGAACTGCGGGACTACCTGAAACTCGGAACTCGGGTATTCGCCCGATTTTCAACTGCTCCATATCCGACGGCCGCGGCGATCTGCGGAGCGGCCTTGGGCGGCGGGCTTGAACTGGCAATGCACTGTGACGGACTGATCGGGGGGGCCTCGCCGCTGGGCAAGCCCTATCCGGTCGGACTCCCTGAATGTGGGCTTGCGATCTGCCCGGGGTGGGGTGGGACCAATCTGCTGCCCGCACGCATGGACCCGGCGCTGGCCATCGAGATGACAGCCACGGGCAAGACGTTCATGGACGATCGGGCTCGGGAGACGGGTGTGTTCGATGACCTGGTCGAGGTCGGGCAGAATGTGGTCGAGCGGGCGTGCGCGTGGGTGCGAAGTCAGGCGCCGCCTTTACGCGACGGCGCGCCGCGTCGCTGGATCGGTCGCCCGGACCGAAGGGCGGCGTTGAGCAAGGCGCTGGGCGAGGTCGGCGCGGGGGCCGGGAGCACCGGGAGCGCTCAGGCCGTGCTGGATGCGGTGCGGATGGGGATCAGCAAGGGATGGGAAGCGGCGATCGAAGCCGAGCGAGAGCATCTGATACGTCTGCGGCACACGCCAGAGGCGAAGGGGGCGATCGAGGCGTTTTTCGCCCGATCGAAGAAGTAGATCATCCGGGGTTGGTCGGGGAACCGTCGAACCAGACTCGGTCGGAGGGATTTTCGTTATGGCAGACCTGAAGGAAATGAAGGGTGTTTCGGATCGCGACCGCAAGATGATCGCGGATGCGGAGACGCTGCTGGGGCCGGAGCCGGCATCGATGGGCGCGCTCAAGAACTTGTTCTGGGGGCGTCTGCGTGAGGAGTTGTACTTTCCGTATCCTGACGTGGCGCGGGACCGTCCGGAAGAGACGGCCGAGTGCGACCGACTGCTGGCCGAACTTGACGACTACATGCGCAACGAGCACCCGACGATCGAAGTCGACCAGGAGCAGTACCTGCCCGAGTGGGTTATCCAGCGACTGTTTCAGTTGGGCGTGTTCGGGCTGACGATTCCGAAGGAGTACGGCGGGCTGGGGATGGGCATCACCAGTTACAACCGCGTGCTGGAGACCATCGGGCGTTACTGCGGCTCGACCGCGGTGGTGGTCTCCGCGCACCAGTCGATCGGGTGCAAGGCGGTCATGCTGTTCGGCAACGAGCAGCAGAAGCAGTGGTGGCTGCCGAAACTGGCCAAGGAGTGGCTCAGCGCCTTCTGCCTTTCCGAACCCAACGTCGGGTGCGATGCGGGCGGGCAGGAGACGACGATCGAGAAGAGCCCCGACGGCGAGCACTACATCGTCAACGGGGAGAAGAAGTGGGCTACGTCGGCGGCGATCGCGGGGCTGTTCACCGTGATGGGCACGCAGACGATGCCGGACGGGAAGAAGCGGGTGACGGCGGTGGTGTGTACGCCGGACATGGAAGGCATCGACATTTTTTCAAAGAACCGGGCCAAGTGCGGCATCCGAGGCACGTGGCAGGCGCGCGTGCGGTTCAAGGACGTCCGTGTGCCTAAGAGCCACCTGCTGCACAAGGAAGGCAAGGGGCTCAACGTGGCGCTGTCGTGCCTGAACTTCGGGCGGTGCACGCTGTCGGCGGGCATGCTGGGCGGGGCCGTCACGTCGATGGACCAGGCGATCAAGTGGAGCCGCACACGCTACCAGTTCGGGCGTCCGCTGGCTGACTTTGAACTGGTGAAACTGCGGATTGCGCGCATGGCGGCGCTGACGTACGCGATGGACGCGGTGCTGTACATGACCACGGGCATGCTCGACCGGCACGACGAGGACATCATGCTGGAGACGGCCACGTGCAAGGTGTTCTGCTCGGAGATGGGCTGGAAGGTGGTGAACGACGCGGTGCAGGTCATGGGGGGCGAGGCATTCATGACCGAGAACGAGATCGAGCGCATCTTCCGCGACTCACGCATCAATACGGTGGTTGAAGGCGCCAACGAGGTGATGCAGAGTTTCCTGTTCGCGTACGGCGGCAAGCAGTTGGCCGAGAAGTTGCTCGGTTTGAAGGAAGCGCTGGAGAAGAAGCAGTTCTCGGGGGCGCTGGTCAAGGCGTCCATCCCGGTGGTCAAGGAGGTCTATCTCGGCATGCGTCCCAGGGCGCCGGTGATCGGCAAACTGCACCAGTCACTGATCCCGCACGGGCGGCGCGTGACAGCGCTGATCAGCGAACTGACCTACCAGTTCAAGAAGGTCAGCAAGCAACTGGACGCGGCGATCATCGACCGCCAGGCGGTCCAGGCGCGTTTTGCCGACGCGGCGATGTGGATTCACGCATGGGTGTGCACGCTGTCGAAACTGGACGGCCAGTTGCGGGCCGGTCGCTCGGGAGCGGAGTTTGACCGGGACCGTGCCGCCGCCATGCACTTCTTCGACATGGCCGAACTGGAGATCCAGTCGTGCTTCCGCGGGATGTACGAAAACGCGGACCAGTCGATGCTCAAGGCGGCCGAGGCGGCGATCGCATTCAGCGACACGCAGCCGGTCGGAGATTTCTACATTCCGGAGAAGTCTCAGACCGACGCCCGCGGCAAGGGCAGGAAGGCCGACCAGACCCACATCGCCCAGTTCCCCGGCACGGGGCTGGGTGTGGCGGGGGGCACCGGGCGTGAGCACATGCAGGAGACCATCGCCCACTCGCACGAGCGTCACTGAGCCAAGCCGGGCGGCCTAACCTTGGGCCCCGCGTCGATTCGGGGAAGTGTGCATGCCAAAGACCACGGTGTACAAGGCGTCGATCGAAAACCTCCAGATCCTCGACGAGGATGGAGTGCTCGATGAATCGCTGGCGATGGAGGACGGATGCCCGATCCTGACCGACGAACAGGTGATGTACCTGTACGAGCAGATGTGGATCGGTCGGCAACTGGACGAAGTGGCGTTCAAACTGCAGCGTTCAGGGCGCATGGGCACGTATCCGCAGAACAAGGGGCAGGAAGCCAACGCGGCCGCCGCGGGGCTGGCCATGAAGAAGGGTGCCGATTACATCGTGCCTGCGTATCGCGAGAACATCGCGATGCATATGCACGGGCTTCCCTACCACTACGTGCTGCTGCACTGGATGGGTGACGAGCGAGGCAACCAGATACCCGAGGGAGCGCTGCTGACGCCGCTCTCGGTGCCGATCGGCACGCACATGCTGCACGCGACCGGGATCGCCTGGTCGTTCAAACTGCGCAACGAGACCGATCGGTGCGCGATCACGTTCTTCGGAGACGGCGCGACGAGCGAGGGCGACTTCCACGGCGCGATGAACTTTGCCTCGACGCTGTCGGTGCCGGTCATCTTTTACTGTCAGAACAACCAGTGGGCCATCAGCGTGCCGCGTGAGCAGCAGATGAACTCGCCCACGGTGGCGCAGAAGGCGCTTGCGTACGAGATCCCGGCGATCCAGGTCGACGGCAACGACGTCTTCGCGGTGTACAAGGCCGTGCGCGACGCCAGACGGCACTGCGTGCGTAACGGGGGCCCGTTCTTCATCGAAGGCGTGACTTATCGCCTGGGCGACCACACCACGGCCGACGACGCCCGGCGCTACCGCAGCGAGGAAGAGGTCAGCGTGTGGGCGGCCAAGGATCCGCTCATCCGCACGCGCAAGTACCTGGTTCACCGTGAGGCGTGGAATGATGAACGCCAGTTTGAACTGGAAAACCGCGCCAGGAAGATCGTGCACGAAATCGTCGCGGCGGCTGAGGGCATCGAGGCGCCGTCGGTGACCGACATCTTCAACCACATGTTCGCCGAGATGGACGAGGATCTGCGCCGGCAGCGTGACACGATGCGGACGAGCAGCATCGGGCAGGATCCAAGCCAGGTCGGGCTCAGGAGCCAGCCGCAGAACGCCTAGGAGCCCGCCATGGCCAATCTCACACTCGTGCAGGCAATCAACCTTGCGCTCGCTCAGGAAATGGAACGAGACGATCGTGTCGTGCTGCTGGGCGAAGACGTCGGAATCAACGGGGGCGTGTTCCGCGTCACCGACGGGCTGGCCGCCCGATTCGGCGAGCAGCGCGTGCAGAACACCCCGCTCGACGAGTCGGGCATCATCGGGGTCTCGATCGGTCTGGCGATGGCGGGGATGCGCCCGGTGCCCGAGATCCAGTTCGAGGGCTTCCTGGGTCCGGCGTACGACCAGATCGTCAATCACGCGGCGCGATTCCGCAATCGCACGCGCGGGGCGATCACGATCCCGCTGACCATCCGCGTGCCGGTGGGCGGCGGCATTCACGCGCCGGAACTGCACTCCGACTCGCCCGAAGCGATCTACACGCACTCACCGGGCCTGAAGGTGGTGATGCCGAGCACTCCGCGCGACGCCAAGGGGCTGCTCATCGCCGCGATCCGCGACCCCGATCCGGTGCTGTTCTTCGAGCCCAAGCGCGTGTACCGGGCCTATCGCGAAGAAGTGCCCGAGGACGATTACACGATCCCGATCGGCAAAGCCAAGGTGGTCAACGAGGGCGACGACATCACGGTGATCACGTGGGGCGCCAGCGTGTTTCAGTGCCTCGAGGCGATGGACGCGCTGCCCGAAGATGTGAGCCTGGAGTTGATCGACCTGCGCACCATCGACCCGATCGACACGGACACGATCGCCGCCAGCGTGGAGAAGACGGGGCGGTGCGTGATCGTGCACGAGGCGCCGGTGACGTGTGGTCTGGGGGCGGAGATTTCCTCGCGCATCCAGGAGCGGTGTTTCCTGAATCTGGAGGCGCCGGTACAGCGTGTCGGCGGGTTCGACACGGTCATGCCGTATTACAAACTGGAACTGGATTACTTGCCCGATGCGCAGCGCATCGGAAAGGGGATCATGGAATGTCTGGCCTATTGATGTCGCTCGCAGAGCAGATGCCCGCACCGCCCGAAGGTGAACTGACTCAGGTGATCATCGGGGTGATGCTCGGTATGGGGCTGCTCATGCTCGTTGCATTCGTCGCCCGCGCTCCCCGCGAGTGGTCGCGGTGATCGGGCTGCTGACCCGGTCGAGCGCCGGAGAGGCCGCTAGCGCGGCCCGGCGATGCTCCGACGTTGCCAACCGGGCCGGTTCGCCCGAGAACGCGCGGCCGTGTGAGTGGTCGGCGGGCTCGTTCTGATCGCGCCCGTGGTGCTGCTGATCCGCATGAAGATGAACAGGGGCTGAAGAAAATGTCTCACAAGGCTCATCCTGATCCCAACGTGTTCATCCTGCCTGACCTGGGGGAAGGCGTACACGAGGCCGAACTGATCTCGTGGAAGGTCAAGGTCGGTCAGCATGTGGAAGAGCACGACATCATCGCCGAGATGGAGACTGACAAGGCGCTGGTGGAAGTGCCGAGCCCGCGCTCCGGGGTGATCCGGCAACTGCACGGGCAGGAGGGGCAGATTCTCAACGTGGGCAATCCGCTGGTCACCTATGAGCCCGATGGGCAGGCGGTGCACCAGCCGCGGGCCGACGACGCGCTCTCCGATCCGCACCCGGTCGACAACGCGGTGCATGACGCCGGCGAGGACGCGGGCACGGTGGTCGGGTCAATGAGCGGGGAAATGGCCGGGCTGAAGTCGCGTGAGGGCAAGGCGCTGGCGGCGCCGGCCGTGCGGCGTCTGGCGCGCGACATGGGCATCGACCTTCAGTCGGTTGAGGGCAGCGGCATCGGGGGGCGGATCACCGCCAAGGACGTGCAGCAGGCCGCCATGCGAGGTGGTTCGTCGGTGGAAAGCAAGCCGGCGCCGCAGCCGGGCGTGCCGGCGCAGCCCTCGGGTCGGGTCGCAGCCGCTGCGCCGGTCGCGATGCCGACGGAGGTGGCGCCGCGCGCCGCACCGCAGCCGGCCCAGCGCGTCATCATTCCGCAGGGCGAGGATTCGACCCGCGTGCCCTTCCGGGGCGTGCGCCGCAAGATCGCCGAACGTCTGCGCGCCAGCGTCGACACAGCGGTTCACTTCACCGTCATGGACGAGGCCGACGTGACCGAACTCGACGCGCTGCGCCGACAACTGGGCGCCGCGTCGGGGGAGAGGGTGAGTTTCCTGCCGTTCGTCTGCTCGGCCGTGGCGCGGGTGCTGACGGGCAAGTTCGGCGCCCTCAATGCCACCGTGGACGAGGAGGCCGGCGAAATCGTGCAGCACCGCAGCGTGCACATGGGCATCGCCACCGACACCGAGTCGGGGCTGATGGTTCCGGTCATGCGAGACTGCGATCGCATGGGCGTGCTCGAGATCTCGCGGCAGATCGGCGCCATCGCGTCGGCTTCGCGCGACCGCTCGATCGACCGCGAACAGTTGATGGGCTCAACCTTCACCATCAGCAACGTGGGCAGTTACGCCGGGCGGTTTGCCACGCCGGTGATCAACGCGCCGGAGGTCGGCATCCTGGCCGTCGGGCGCACACGCGAAGGCATGGTCGTCCGCGACGGGTGGTTCCGCGTGGGCAAACTCATGCCCCTCAGCCTGGCGTGCGACCATCGCGTGGTTGACGGCGCCACGGCTGCGCTGTGCCTGGCCGAGATCGTCGATCTCTTGCAGCATCCGTCGCAGTTGCTCACGCCGGCGCGAGGGTGATCGGCCCTGCCGGTGGCCCCGGGGACTCGATCAGACAAGCATCCCGGGGTGCTTGTTCATTGGCGCGGCCATCTCGCGCCCTTCGCCGGGGGACAGGCCTTGTGTCGCGGGCGCGCCGATCTGGCCGGATGCTGCGGAATGCGCGAGTTTCGAGGATGATGGCGATCCGAACGCATACCATACGGGCGTGCCGGAGCCCGCGCCCATCCGCCCCGAATCGGCCGATCCGCTCATCCGCGGGCGCGGGAGCGTCCTCAACCCGCCCAACCGGTTCGAGAAAGTAGGGCTGACGATCGACGGCGAACACCTCGATGAAGTGGCCGCAGAGCACCCGCACGGGCGGCAGGTGTCCACGCAGATCCTGGTGGATACGGCCCGCACGATCATCAACCGGGTCGACAGCCCCGACCTGCCGTTCCACTGGACCATCAACCCCTATCGCGGGTGCGAGCACGGGTGCTCGTACTGCTATGCCCGCCCCACGCACGAGACGTTCGGGCTCAGTTGCGGGGTTGATTTCGAGACGAAGATCTACGCCAAGCGCGACGCGGCCGCTCTCCTGCGCGCCGAGTTGTCCAGCGCGAAGTGGTGCGGGGAGTCGATCATGATGAGCGGCATCACCGACCCGTATCAGCCGATCGAGCGCGAACTGAGGATCACGCGACAGTGCCTGGAAGTGATGGCCGAGTTCGGGCAGCCGGTCTCCATAATCACCAAGAACCGGCTGGTGACGCGCGATATCGATCTGCTGAGGAAACTCGCGGCCGAGGGGCGGGCGGTGGTGCGGTTCAGCCTGACGACGCTGGACGCAAAACTGTCGAGCGTGCTCGAACCGCGGGCTTCGTCGCCGCGCGACCGACTGAAGGCGATTCGCGAACTGACCGACGCGGGAATTCCCGTCGGCGTCATGACGGCCCCGATCATTCCCGGGCTGAATGACGAGATGATCCCCGCGCTGCTCGAAGCGGCCGCCGAAGCCGGGGCTCAGCACTCGGCCTGGACGCTGCTGCGCCTGCCGTGGCAGGTGGAGCAAGTGTTCGAGCAGTGGTTGCGTGACCACCTGCCGGACCGGGCCGACCGGGTGATGAACACGCTGAAGAGTGCGCGCGGGGGCAAGGTTTACGACGCGGGCCTGAACCGGCGTCTGCGCGGCTGGGGCGCGCGGGCCGAGCAGATCGGCAAGATGCACACGTTGATGTGTCGGCGTTTCGGACTGGATAAGCCGTCGCCGGTGCTGCCGCTGATGCAGCGACGCGGGCAAGGGATGCTGTTCGGCGAGTGAGGAAAGGCATCGGGCCTTGGCAGCGATCGTGCGATTCCCGACCAAAGGGGGGCCGGAGAGTCTGCACCTCCGGGGCGGGGTTCGGCGTCGGAGTTTGGGGTCCGGGGTTGGGGAACAAGCCTGAAGCGCCGCCGAGGGAGCCGACGCCGGCAAACGGGAATGGGCAAGCGGCAAGCGGGAAGGTGCGAAAAGAAGGTCGGCCCGGCGCCGCCACTTGTGCATTGTCCTGATGCCTGGCGCCTCCGCGGCCCCACCTTCGCCAACCGGCGTACCTGCCGGATCATCCCCAACGATCTCGTGTGCGACATCGACGGCACGCCCGACGTGGTCTACACCCAGGGCCGGCTGAGAATCATCGGCTGCACCAGGCTCGACCAGACGGGTGCTACGGCCCGCATGTCAAGGTCAGATTCGACCTCAACCAGAACCGGATGGTTGAGTCGGGCGATATCGAGACCTGACTCATCGAACCGGCAGACTCAACAGCGATGACCGTGGTGATGTGATCGACCGTGGGCTGCTCATCGACGCGGTGTCCAACGGCAGTGACGCACGAGCACTGCGGCCTTGGCCGAAGTTCTCTTTGAAGCCTCTGAGCACGCTGGGGTGGCGACGGGCCGCTCCATTCTGTTTTCTCCCGACTCGCCATGCACGACTCGCGTGCCCACACAAGGGGCAGACCGGGGCGCTTCCCGTGGGAGGCGCCCCGGCCTGGAGGGGCTCAGGGTCTTGTAGACCCTGTCTGAGAGGAGCGGAGCAAGAGGGCGGTGCCGCGCGGGGTGATGGTGGGGTAGGTCTCCTGCGGGCGGAGTTCGATCAGCCCTTTGCGGGCCAGTCCCTGGCGGAGCGACCACCAGCCGTCGCCGATACCGAGCCAGAGAGTGTCTTCAAAGCCGCGTGCGTCGTCTCGCTGAAGTCGCTTGAGTGCTTCGAGAACGATGCCGCGCCAGCATTCAGGCAGAGTGCCCATGCGTACCCCTCCCCGGTCCGCCGGTGCGGACCCACAATCGCCCGGGATGCGAGCCCGGTTTGTGCCGCCGATCTGTCCTGAGGGGCCGGTCAGAAACCCGCGAATGCGGAATGGAAAATGAGTGCGTTCTTGAGAGCCCCCGAGTCCGAGAGTTCGGACACAAAGTGATACGCCCGGCCTGCGGTGCGGTTGCAGGCCGGGCGAGAAAGAGCGGACGCGGGCGGGGATTGGAGAGGGACGGGAGGCGTCAGCGGCAGCGGCGGGTGGTGGCCAGGCCGCCGAGCGGGCGCAACGCCATGGTGCTCGGGGGCGGGCACCCCGATAGTCAACACTCGAACCCGGTCGAGGGTGGCCCCGAGCGTGACCTGCCCCGTGTATGGGTTGAGCAGGCGGGCGGTGTCGAGTCCGGTACGAGCGACGGCGAAGCCCCGGTTGGCAACGCCAAAGGGGTAGACGGTGCCGATGTCGCCCAGTTGAGCGTCGGACTGGTCGAGGCGCATGCTTGTGGAAGTGAGGGCGATGATCGGAGCGTCAAAGGCCTCGGTCCCGACGATGTTGACGCGCGGATTGCCGACCTGGGTATCGCCAAAGTGGATGATGTGGCTTTTGATGTGGGTGGAAAGGTACGCGGCCGCCGGAGCGGAACAGGTGTAGTGGAAGCCCGTGATGGGGCTGAGTTGATCGAGAAGTTCGTTGAACAGGGCGTTCTACTTTTCGTTGATCGCTACGACGTAGGCGTCGTGGACTTCCTGCCTCGTTTGGCGCGAGAGTGGGTGGTGCAGATCGAGGGCGCGGCAGTGTTCGAGGATGGGCTGGCCGGCGGGGGAGTCGAGGGCCTGCCGGGCGGAGAGGGGATCACCGGAGAAGGGCCCAGGGCGGGGAGCGTGGGAAAGTGTGCGCACACGTGCAGATTTCTTTTATTCAGCGGTTGAATATTCATGCAGCAGGCCGATAGACTCCAGGTCTATGGGAAGCGGCGTTCGCAGGCGGGAACTGATTGCGGCGATGCTGCAGCAAGGCGGGGCGGCCAGCCAGGCCGACCTGTGCGCGATGCTGCTGGCGCATGGTATCTCCGCCACCCAGGCCACCATCTCGCGGGATCTGCGAGAACTGGGGGCATCGAAGGGCCCGGGCGGGTACTTCCTGCCCGGAAGCGATGGGGCTCTCAATCAGAGCACCGCGGAGGCGGGCAAGTCGCTCCGGCAGGCGCTGCAGACCTATCTGCGCTCGGCCGAGCCGGCGGGCAACCTGCTCGTTCTGCGGACCGGGCCGGGACAGGCGCAGGTGGTGGCGCTGGAGTTTGACCGGCATCCTCAGAATGGGGTGGTCGGCGTGATCGCAGGTGATGACACGATCTTTCTTGCCATGGCCACCGCCCGGGCGGCGGTGGACTTGGCTTCGCACGTCAAGGCGATGGCGGGGCTGGCCCGCATCGGAGGTGCGGCGTGATCCGGGGGCCTATCAGGGGGGCGGTCGTGGGGGCCGGTGGGTACACCGGCATCGAACTCGTTCGGGTGTTGCTTCAACATCCGCACGTCGAACTCGTGTCGGTACACGGCACCGAGCGTTCGGCCGGCGAGCCGCTGAGCGATCGCGCACCTGAACTGCGCGGGCTGACGAATCTGCGTCTGGCTGCGATGGAGGAGGTTCCCGACGTAGACGTGGTGTTTCTGGCCACGCCGCACGAGGTCAGCGCTGAACTGGGCCCGGTGCTGGTCGATCGCGGGGTGCGTGTGGTGGACCTGTCGGGTGCTTTTCGTTTTTCTGATGCGTCGCAGATTGAGCGGGTGTACAAGGTCAAGCACGCGCGGGCGGAACTGCTGGCTGAGCGAGTGTACGGGATGCCGGAGGTGGTGCCGGCCGACTGGGCGTCGGCCCGGCTGGTGGCGTGCGCGGGGTGCTACGTGACGGCGGCGAGCGTGCCGCTGGCGGCCGTGGTCGCTGCGGGCGTGATCGACACGGGCGAGACGGTGCTGGTGGATGCGATCAGCGGCGTAAGCGGCGCCGGACGCGGGGCGTCGCTGACGTCGAGTTTCTGCGAGGTCAGCGCGCAGCCCTACAAGGTGATGGGACACCGGCACGAGCCGGAGATCGAGCAGGCGACAGGTGCTTCGGTGCTGTTCACGCCGACGCTGGGAACGTGGAAGCGCGGCATCCTGTGCACATCGCACGCGAGGCTGGCGGCCGGGGCCAAGGCGGCCGACGTGCGGGCGGCGCTGGTGAACACGTACGAGAACAGCCCGTTGGTTCGGGTGCTTCCCGAGGGAGTGTGGCCGAGCGTGGGGGCGGTGGAGCGGACGAACTTCATTGACCTTGCCTGCGCGGTGGATGAGCGTCGCGGGCGCGTGGTGCTGTTCAGCGCGATCGACAACCTGCTGAAGGGCGCGAGCGGGCAGGCGGTGCAGTGCATGAACCTGGCGTTCGGGCTGCCGGAGGAAACCGGGCTGATCGAAACACGGGCGGGACGCCTGTGCCACCAGGGGCAGCAGTTGGAAGTCGAGGTGGGTTCGTGAGCGGGCCCATCGTGGTCAAGGTCGGCGGATCGGTGCTGGACGAACTGGCCCACATGCCGGTCTTGTGGCGTGCGCTGGCCGAGGCGCATGACATGCGCCAGCGTGGGTGCGGGGTGATCATCATCCACGGCGGCGGGCGTGCCATCGACGCGCAACTGCGGGCACTCGGCATGCAGCCGCTCAAGCGTGACGGGGTGCGCATCACGCCGCCGGAGCACATCGACACGGTGGTGGGGGTGCTGGGCGGGGTGATCAACACGCGCATGGTGGCCGAACTGCGCCAGGCGGGGGCGCCGGCGGTGGGTATCACACTGACGGACGCGGGCACGGTGAGCGTGATGCGTGAGGACCGGCTCGGGCCGGGTATGGGTCTGGTCGGGCGCGTGATCGGCGGGGACGGGAGTCTCTTCAGTGATCTGCTCGATTGCGGGCGGATGCCGGTGGTCGCCTCGGTCGGGACCGAGGGCGACGGGCAGTTGCTCAACGTGAACGCCGACGAGGCGGCCGTGGGCATCGCCGAGTGCGTGCGGGCCGACATGCTGGTGATGCTGACCGATGTGGGCGGAGTGATCGGTGCTGACGGCGAACTGATCGAGTGCGTGGACTCCGAATCGGTGGATGAACTGATTTCGAGCGGCGTGGTGGCGGGGGGGATGATCGCCAAACTGCGTTCAGCGGTCGAGGCGGCCGAGCAACTCGGGCGGCCGGTGCTGATCGGCAGCGTGATGCAGGCCCATGCGTTGCTTTCTGGTCGGGGCGGGGCGGGGACGCGCGTCGAGCCGACGCGAGTGCGAGTGATGCGGGCCTTGAAATAAGTTTCAAGGTTCGCCTGTCCGACGCAATCGCACACAAGCAAAGCCGAAACAGCCACGTGCGTCGGGGCAGACGCATTGGAGCAGACATGAGCGGAGTTACCAAGTCAGCAGTTGAAACAAGCGGGCAGATCGAGAGCAAGCCGACGGGGGCGATCGGCCCGGTCGCCGGCGTGCATTGTCACGATTTTCTTTCCGTGTGCGATCTGGCGCCGGGGCTGATCGAGTCGGTGTTCGAGACCGCGGCGGCGTACAAGGCTGACCCGTCGGCGTACGCGGGCGTGCTGGCGGGCAAGAGCGTGGTGATGCTGTTCGAGAAGCCATCGCTGCGGACGCACGTGACGTTTGACATCGGTCTGACGCGGCTGGGGGCGCACGTGCTGTATCTGGATCACTCCAAGCAGCGGCTGGGAGAGCGCGAGGCGGTCAAGGACTATGCACGCAACCTCGAGCGCTGGGCCGACGCGGTGGTGGCGCGGGTGTTCAACCACTCGGTGCTGCTGGAGATGGCCGACAACGCGACCATCCCGATCGTCAACGCGCTGTCCGACGTGGAGCACCCGTGCCAGGCGCTGGCCGACCTGTTCACGATCCAGGAGCGGCTGGGGACGCTGAAGGGCAAGAAGATCGCGTACGTGGGCGACGGGAACAACGTATGCCATTCTCTGATGCTTTGTTCGGCGATGATGGGCGTGGACGTGACGGTGATTTCGCCCAAGGGGTTTGAGCCGCAGTATGCGGTGGTGCGTGAGGCGGTGCGTCTGGCCGAGCAGTCAGGCGCGACGGTCAGGATCAGCAACACGCTGGAGGCGATCGGCGGGCACGATGCGGTGTACACGGACGCGTGGGTGTCGATGGGGCAGGCGCACCAGGCGGGGCTGCGCAAGGACAGTTTCGTCGGCTTCCAGATCGACGAAGAGGTGATGCAGCGCGCAAGCAGAGGCATCGGGGCGGGGGCGATCTTCATGCACTGCCTGCCGGCCCACCGTGGTGAGGAAGTGATCGATGCGGTGATCGATTCGGACTATTCGGTCGTGTACGACCAGGCCGAGAATCGGATGCACGTTCAGAATGCACTGATGATGCTGCTCCTGGGCGGAGCGAATGCTTGAAAGGGATGAGAGCAATGGGAGCAGTTCACGCGAAGAAGGTTGTGCTGGCGTACTCGGGCGGGCTGGACACCTCGGCCATTGTGCCGTGGCTGGTGGAGAACGTCGGGTGCGAGGTGATCGCGTTCGTGGCCGACGTGGGCCAGGGCGAGGACGAACTGGCCGGTGTGGAGGAGAAGGCCAGGAACAGCGGCGCCAGCGAGTGCCACGTCGTCGACCTGCGGCAGGAGTTCATCGAGGAATACGTGTTCCCGACGATGATCACCGGCGCGGTGTATGAGGGCAAGTACCTGCTGGGCACGTCGATGGCCCGCCCGATCATTGCCAAGAAGCAGGTGGAGGTTGCCCGCAAGGTCGGGGCCGACGCGGTCTCGCACGGGTGTACCGGCAAGGGCAACGACCAGGTGCGGTTCGAGGCGACCTTCGCGGCCTTGGCGCCCGATCTTCAGGTGATCGCGCCGTGGCGCGAATGGGATCTGCGCAGCCGTGAGCAGTTGCTGGCCTACCTTGCCGAGCGCAACGTGCCGTGCTCGTCGAGTCTGACGAAGATCTACAGCCGTGACCGGAACCTGTGGCACATCAGCCACGAGGGCGGGCTGATCGAGAACCCGTGGAACGCGCCGCCCGAGGATGCGTGGATGCTCACGGTCTCGCCGCAGGACGCGCCCGACGAGCCGGCCGACGTGCACCTGACCTTCCAGTGTGGGCGTCCGATCGCGCTGAACGGGACCAAACTGCCCGGGCATGAACTGGTCGCGCGGCTGAACGTGATCGCCGCCAGGCACGGCGTGGGGCGCATCGACCTGGTCGAGAACCGCTGCGTGGGCATGAAGAGCCGCGGTCTGTACGAGACACCGGGCGGGACGGTGATCGTCGAGGGGCTGCGCGGGCTCGAGCAACTGACTCTGGACCGCGAGTCGCTGCACTTCCGGCAGGAACTGGGGCTCAAGTTCGCGAGGCTGGTGTACGACGGACGCTGGTTCACCAGCGTGCGCGAGTCCATCTCGCACTGCTGCGAGAAGATCGCCGAGCGCACGACCGGCGAGGTGGTGGTGCGGCTGTACAAGGGCACGGCCACCACGATCCAGCGCAAGAGCCCGTTCAGCCTCTACAGCGAGGATTTTGCGACCTTCGGCGTCGATGAGGTGTACAACCAGAAGCACGCCGAGGGCTTCATCCGCCTGTTCACGCTGCCCGAGCGCATCGCCGCGCTCAACGGGATGCAGTTGACCAGCGGGAAGAAGGCGCTGTCGCCCGAGGCGCCGGGCGTGGCTCCGTTCATCGGTCCGCGCACGGGCCCGGTGAGCGAGCCGGAGTTCGAGCCAGTCCGTGATCCGATCATCAAGGAAGGCCACGCGGTCTGAGCGGGAGGGAGCGTGACGCAGGTGACCGAATCGAAGTCAACGCAGGGCATGTGGGGAGGGCGCTTCGCAGACGGGCCCGACGCGCTGTTCTGCGCCATCAACGATTCGCTGCCGGTGGACTGGCGGCTCGTCCAGCAGGACGTGCGCGGGTCGATCGCCTGGGCCCGCGCGCTCGGCGCCGTCGGTGTGCTCAGCGCCGAGGAGGTGGTCGCGCTTGCGGCGGGGCTGGAGCGCGTCAGCACCGAGGCCGCGGGGATGGCCGCGCCGCCCACCGAGTCAGGCGCCGAGGACGTGCACTCGTGGGTGGAGATGCGGCTCGTGGAAATGCTGGGCGCGCTGGGCAAGAAACTGCACACCGGCCGCAGTCGGAACGATCAGGTCGCGACGGATCTGCGGCTCTGGTCGATGGAAGCCATGGACGGGCTGGTCGCCGAGGTGCGATCGGTGCAGGAGGCGCTGATCGCGCTCGGCGAAACCTCGGTGGACGTGGTGCTGCCTGGCTACACGCACCTGCAACGGGCCCAGCCGGTATTGTTTGCGCACTGGTGCCTGGCGTATGTCGAGATGCTCGAACGCGACGTGACCAGGGCGATCGCAGCCCGGGACAGCGCCGCCCAGTGTCCGCTCGGATGCGGGGCGCTGGCGGGCACGGCCTACCCGGTCGATCGTGAGGCCGTTGCCGCCGAACTCGGCTTCGACGGCATCTGTGCCAACAGCCTCGACGCAGTGAGCGATCGCGATTTCGTGGTCGATGCGCTTGCGTTTGCGGCGACCTGCTCGGTGCACCTGTCGCGCTTGGCCGAGGATCTGGTCATCTACGCCAGTCAGGAGTTCGGCTTCGTTGAGCCGGATGACGGCATGGCCAGCGGCTCGTCGCTCATGCCGCAGAAGAAGAACCCCGACGCACTGGAACTGCTGCGCGGCAAGTGCGGGCGCCTGATGGCGGCCCATGCGGCCATGCTCACGACGCTCAAGGGTCTGCCGCTGTCGTACAACAAGGACTTGCAGGAGGACAAGGTGATTCTCTTCGGCGCCGTCGACGAGATTGCCCTGTGCCTCAGGATCGCCGCCCGCGTGGTCCGCGGGCTGAGGGTCAACGCCGACCGCTGCCGCGAGGCGGCGCGGCGGGGCGGGACGATGGCGACCGAACTGGCCGACTACCTGGTCAGCAAGGGCGTGCCGTTCCGCGATGCGCACGACCAGGTCGGGCGGATCGTGCGCGCATCAATCGCAATTGGACTCGAACTGGACGAGATGCCGATCGGAGACATGCGGGCGCACGCGCCGGCCATCGGGGACGACGCGGCCGAGTGGCTGGCGCTTTCGGGGGCTCTTGCCAGAAGAAACGCCGCAGGGGGCACGTCGCCCCGCCAGGTTCGCCGGGCTCTTGTGGAAGCCCGGCGTCGCACCGGGGCCGTCGGCCCCGCCTCGGCCAAGGCCGGAGGAGTGCATCGATGATCATGCTCACCAATGCCGCACCCTTTCATGACTTCGGGGACAAGGCGTTCGCGGTCAACGCGTCTCCGATTCACGCCGCGGCGATCTGCCGCCTGGTGGCCTTCTGGGCTGATCGCGGTCTGACGATCCGGCGCGGGCTGCGCGAGGTGATTACGAACATCGACGATTTCGTGGTCGCGATGCATCGGCAGCGCGCGGTGGGCTGCGGGGCGCTGGAGGCGGTGTCGGGCGAGGTGGGCGAGATCCGCTCGATCGCCGTGGCCGAGCACGCCGCCCGCGTGGGTGCGGGGCGCGCGGTGGTTGACGCGCTGGTTGCCAAGGCCCATGCGCGTGGGATGAGCGAGGTGGTGCTGCTGACCAAGACGCCGGAGTTTTTCGGTCGCCTCGGCTTCGAGGCCATCGGGCACGAGCAGTTGCCGGCCGTCTTCACCGGCATGATCGCCCAGCAGCCCGGTCGCACACTGACCGGAAAGGTGGCCATGCGCCGCGTGCTGGCACCGGCCCCGGCCGCGGAAGTCGTCGTCCCGGCGGCAGTGACGGCCAGGGTGTGAACATCGCGACGCGAGACCGACCTGACACGAGCCCGGCTCATACAAGCCCGAAGCGCCGGCGAGGGTAAGGGCTTCATACGAGCCCCTCGCATCATTCCCTCCTGAAAAAACTCTTCTGACTGCTGAGAGAACCGGCCTCTGTGCGCAGAACCCTGGTGTCAGCAACGTGACTTGGACCAGACGAAGGACACTCGGACGCACCGCAACAGGCAACACACCACGCATCACACGAACATGAATCATCCGTCGCCTGGCGACGAAACCGGAACTCTCTCTCCTCTCTCCTCTCTCACCCCTGCCGCGGGAAACCGCGGCCGGAGTGTTTTTGTGGCTAGCGCATGGCACCGGGGGCGAAGCGGCACGCCACGTGGGTGGCCGCCCCTCCGGGAAGGTTCGGGGTTGGGGGTTCGGGGGCCGGGGGTTGAGGGGCTGGGTGCCACCACTCGGCCGGTGGCACCGACGTTTCAGTGTGCGGAGGCCGGCTCTTCATCTTGTGCCACTGAGTTCGGCTTTGCGAACTCGGTGCGACGGGGCGCCCAACTCACACCGACTTCCGAAGACGGAAGTCGGTGGCACGGCGAGCAAATCACCAGATCACCAAATCACAAATCCACCCGCGGCACCGCGGCCAGCAACTTCCTCGTGTACGGGTGTTGCGGGTTGTGGACGATCTGGTCGCGGGAGCCCTCTTCCACGATCTTGCCGGCGTACATCACCGCGATGCGCGCGCACATATGATGGATCACTCCCATGTCATGGCTGATGAACAGGTAACTCATCCCCATGTCGCGCTGCAGGTCGCACAGCAGGTTGACGATCTGGGCCTGCACCGACACGTCGAGGGCGCTGGTCGGCTCGTCGCAGACGATGAACTTGGGTTGAAGGGCGATGGCCCGCGCGATGCCGATGCGCTGGCGCTGCCCGCCGCTGAACTCGTGCGGGTAGCGGTCGAGGACGCGGGCGGGCATGCCGCAGCGTTCGAGCAGCCCGGCCGCCCGCTCGCGCAGCGCCGACCGGCGCGTCTCGACCTTGTGGACCAGCATCGGCTCGGCCACGATCTGCCAGACGCGCATGCGCGGGTCCAGGCTGCCGGCCGGGTCCTGGAAGATGATCTGCATGTCCTTGCGGAGGTGTCGCAGCGTGCGCCCGCGGGCCTCGAAGACCGGCTGGCCCTCGAAGATGACCTCGCCCCCCGTCGCCGGCGCCAGCCCGAGCAGCGTGCGTCCGACGGTGGTCTTGCCGCAACCGGATTCGCCCACGAGGCCCAGCGTTTCGCCTGCGCGGAGGGAGAACGAGACGCCGTCGACGGCCCGGACGTGGTCGTGGACCCGCTGGAGCACGCCGCGACGGACGGGAAACCAGGTGCGCAGGTCGCGGACGTCGAGGAGCGGATCGCGGCCGGAGGCCGGCGCGGATGTGGTGGCGGACCCGGGGGCTTCGGGGGTTTCGGGGGTGGGGGCGTGGGCGATCACGGCGGATGGTACGGGGCGGATTCCGCGGCGTGGGCGCGGGCGGGCCTTGGCGGCGGGCGGGTCTTGGCGGCGGGCGGGTCTTGGCGGTGGGCGGGCCTTGGCGGCGCGTGGGCAGTGTTCTGGGGGTGTGGGTGGCGGTGCTCAGTGAGCACGAAGGCAGGCGTGGGGTGGGCGATCGGCCGGGCGGCCGCCAAGCCTTTCGCGGGGCCTGTTTCCGGGTCATTCGGCGGGCTTTGAGGCCGAGCACCCGCAAGCCTGCGGCCAGAGCGGCCGAAGAAGTGATGGGTTGACGCGGGCCGGGGCCCGGATACGCTTGACTCCCGGCCGCCGATGGCGGGGTCGGGCAGGTAGCTCAGTTGGTAGAGCACCGCACTGAAAATGCGGGTGTCGCCGGTTCAAGTCCGGCCCTGCCCATTTCGATGCTGTGCGGAGTGCTGCGCGCAACTCGGCGCTGTCGGCGGCGCTCCATACCCGAGCCTCCAACGGGTTTTGGTGCGAGTTGCCCGGCGAATGAACGAGCATGGGGCCGTTGCGCCGGCGTCTCCTCGCGTTCGCGCCCGGCCTGGCTCATATCATCCACCCATGCCTTCGCGCTCCCGCAGCATGCTGCTGGTCGGGTCACTTGCGGTTGCGGGCTTGCTGATCGTACTGGGGATCACCAGCATCTGGCTGAGCCCGGTACTCACCCGGGAAGCGGATCGCTGGGTCATCAGCCCGTCTACCGGGATCCAGGAACTCCACTCGACCTCGCTTGCCCTGGAGGTGTACGGCGGACTGATCCGCTGCACGCAGACGCGAACGCTCTCACAGATCGGTCCCATCGGCTCTGCGGCGACCAGCCCGCCGGGCAGCCATTGGGATTTCTTTGTGGTCGTCGGCGCGCGGCATGAGCGTTCGTGGGACCAGCGCTGGCTCTTCGACCGCTGGAACAATTGGCGCCTCGGCGATCTGGGCTGGTATCAGTCGGCCGGCGGCGGGGCCATCAGCCGCATCCTCTCCGTGCCGCTGTGGATGCCGATCGTTCTGTGCGTCCTGCCGGGCGCGTTTGCGGCTCGGGCTTCGATTCGCTCATCCCGTCGCCGGGCACGAGGGCGGTGCGTGCGGTGCGGATATCGGCTGGTCGATGACGGCCAACCATGTCCGGAATGCGGGTGTGGTCCGGCGGGCCCGCCCGGCCTCCCCGGCCAGGCGACCCGGCAACCCTGAGCCCGACACGCCCGGCTTGTGCCCGAGTCCGATGCGACGTAGGCTGTACCTTCGAGCACAATGGAGAACAACATGCGAGCAATGCTGCTGAGTGTCGTCGTCCTGACCTCTGTCGTCGGCCTGCCTGTCATGGCGCAGGATGCCGCACCCGTCAAACCCTCGGCCGCGCAGCCCCAATCGCCTGATGAGGCGGCCAAGGCTCTGATCGCCGAGATGGAGGCCGTCGAACTTCCGGTCTTTGACCGTGCGCGGGCGAACGAGGCGGGATATCGCGAGGAGTATATGAAAGCGCTCAACGAAGCCATGGCGCGCAAACTCGAACTGAGTGACAAGGCCATCGCGTTGAATCCCTCGCCCGAGGTGCTCGGGGCGGTGCTGCCCGAACGCTGGGAGTTGATGACCACTCGCGCCGGCAGGCCCGAGGTGGTCGAGGAGACGGCCAAGTACGTCGCGTCAGGCGACAAGGCGCTGGCGACGGAGGCGCTGTTCTGGCACGCGTCCTCGCGGGCCCGGTTCAGCAAGGGCACGGTCGAGGAGCAGATGAGCGCGGTGATGAATTTCGCGGCCGCTGCTCCCCAGGACGATCGAGGCGGGCGGCTCTTTGCGATTTTGGCGCAGAACCCCAATCTGGACAAGGCCGCTCAGATGGACCTGTACCGCAAGGGCATCGCCGCCTATCCCGACAGCAGGTACACCAAGTACTTCCCCGGCAAGATTCGCCAGCACGAAAGCATCGGCAAGCCTTTTGAACTCACGTTCACCGACGCGATCACCGGCAATACCGTGAACACCGCCGACCTGCGCGGCAAGGTCGTCGTGATCGACTTCTGGGCCACCTGGTGCGGCCCGTGCGTGGCCGACATGCCCGACGTCAAGAAGTTGTACGAGGAATACCACGCCAAGGGCATGGAGATCGTCGGCGTGTCGCTCGACCAGCCCGAAGACAAGGGTGGACTGGAGAAACTCCGCACCTTCTGCTCCGAGCAGCAGATCCCCTGGCCGCAGTATTACCAGGGCAACTTCTGGGACAGTGAGTTCTCCACCAGTTGGGGCATCAACTCGATCCCCTGCGTGTTCTTCCTGGACAAGAGCGGCAATCTCGTCACCACCGAGGCCCGCGGGCAACTCGAAAAACTGGTGCCCGAGTATCTGGCCAAGCCCGGTCCGCAGGGCTGATTGAGCCTTTCGACGCTGAAAAACGAAGCCGCTCCTCATCGGGGCGGCTTTTTTCTGACTCTCAAGGCTGCGTCGGCTCGACCGGGCGTCGCCCGTCTGACTCCAGCAGGTCGCAGTAACTTGTGGCGATCGGCTCGCCCAGCGCCGGCTCCAGGTGCCGCCGCAGGTGCGCAATCCGCGCATGGCAGCGGGCCACATTCTGCCGCGGCGTGACAAGGGCCTCGATCTCGAGAAAACGCCCGAGGTGCCGCACATCGTCGAGGTGAATTCTCAGGGAATCGATCATCCACAACTCCCGCGTCTTCTCCACAATCGTGCGGATCGGCAGCCCCAGCGTACCGAACCGATAGCCCGCCTCCTGCTCGTTGTAGATGGTGAAACTGCTGGCGCGTGCCGCCGGCCGGTCCGCCCGTTCGTAACGGATGACCTCTACCGGCTCGGGGTGCCCGTTCATCATGGCCTCCCGCTTCTTGAGCCGGCAATCCGGCACGTTGAAGTAGGTGTCCACCTGGTGCAGCAGCCCGATCCGCCGCGCCCCGACGCGCCGCACGATCAGCCGCGCCAGTTCCACGTCCTTCAGTTCGACCTTGATCTCGACCCGCCCGCCTGACCGAGAGCCTCGATCAACCGCGCCTCGTCCCAGACCTCGACACCCAGTTCCCGCGCCTTGTCCAGTTTGCTGCCCGCCGATTCGCCGGCGATCACAATACTCGTCTTGCTCGACACCGACCCGCTCACCTTGGCCCCCAGCCCCTCGAGCAGTTCTTTGAGTTCCAGGCGTTCATACCGCTCCAGCGTTCCGGTGAGCACCACCGTCTTGCCGGCGAAGACAGAGTCGCCCGACGGCTTGTGCCCTGGTTTGACGTAGTCTTTCGATCGCAGGCTTACCCCGGCCGCACGAAGTTGCTCGATCGTTCGCCGCGCCGTCTCGGAATGCAGGAACTCATGCACCACCGGAGCCGTGTCCTCGCCCAGCCCGGTCTCGTACTCGCTCGGCAGTTCCTCGTCGCTTCCGGTGATCGCACGCCGCCTGGGCTTCGACATGCGATTGACGGCCATCGGCATCAACTCCCACATCGGCGCTGCCAGCAGCGCGTCGATATCGGGAAACGCCCGCGCCAGCGCCTTGGCCGTCGCGGCGCCCACGTGCCGGATGCCCAGTCCGCCAAGCAGGCGCGCCATGCCCGCGTCCTTGGCTCGCTCGATGCCCGCCAGGAGATTCTCCAACTTTTTCTCTCCCATGCGCTCGAGTTCGAGCAGCGCCTCCCGGTGCCTGATCAGGTGGAAGATGTCTGCGAAGTGATCGAGCGGCACGTTGGACTGCTCACGAATCTGGTCGATCGTCTGCTCGCCCAGCCCGTCGATGTCCATCTGCCCGCGGGCGGCAAACCAGATCAACTTCTCCCGCACCTGCGCCGGGCACTCCGGGTTCAGGCAGCGCCGCGATGTCTCGAGCAGCGGATCGCCCCCGTGCCGCGGGTCGGCCTCGGGCGGCTCGATTTCCAGCGGGCCTCCGCACGCCGGGCACGACTTGGGCGCCTCGACCGGCCTTGCCCCGCGCGGACGCTGGTCCATGTGTACGGACACCACGTACGGAATGATCTCCCCGGCCTTCTCAACCTCGATCGCGTCGCCGATGTGGATGCCCTTCTGCCGCACGATGCCGTAGTTGTGCAGCGTGGCGTGCCGCACCGTCGTGCCTGCCAGCAGAACCGGCTCCATGACTGCGCGAGGAGTGATCTTGCCGGTCTTGCCAACCTGGTGCTCGACCTCGATCAGTCTGGTGGTCTTGCGCTCGGCCGGGTACTTGTATGCGATCACCCAGCGCGGGCTCTTGCTCGTGGCGCCCAGCCGCTCCTGCTGCTCATAGGAATCGATGCGGACAACCAGCCCGTCGGTCTCATAGCCCAGTCCGTGCCGCACGTCGGCGAAACGTTCAATCGCCTCGATGATGCCCTCTGCGTTCGTCGCCATCGCAACCGGACGATTGACCGGCACTCCGAGTCCTGCGATCTTCCCGATCAGCGTGCTGTGCGCATCGGCGAAGCGCCGGTCGCTGATTTCGCCGCGTCCGTGCGCCAGGAACCCAAGCCGCCGCTCCGCGATAGCAGTCGGATCCAATTGCTTGATCGTGCCCGCGCAGGCGTTGCGGGGGTTGGCGAACAGTTCGTCGCCGCGTGCCTCGCGTTCCTGATTGATCCGTTCAAACTCGCGCGACGGCATGAACACCTCGCCGCGCACCTCCAACACGTCGGGCGCCTGCCCGTCCAGCCGCAACGGCACTGCCCGGATGGTGCGGATCGCGTGCGTCACGTCGTCGCCCCGTGTTCCGTCGCCGCGCGTCAGCGCCCGCGCCAGCGCACCATCCTCATATCTCAACGAGACGGCCACGCCATCGATCTTGGCGTCGCACACGAACGTGGTCGATCCGAACAGCCCGCCTTCAAGCAGGCGTTCGACGCGCTCGACCCACGCCGCGACGTCACCTTCGCTGTAACTGTTCTCGATCGACAGCATCGGCACCGCGTGGGCGTACTGCCTGAACCCGGCGATCGGTTGCCCGCCCACGCGTTGCGACGGGCTGTTCGGGTCGGCCAGGTCAGGGTGCTCACGCTCCAGCCCGATCAGTTCTTCGAGCAACTCGTCGTACTCGCGGTCGGACATGATCGGGCGCGCATCGACGTAGTAGGCGCGGTTGGCCTGCTCCAGGCGCTTGCGGAGACTCTCGACCTTCGTGCCCGCGTCGCTGCTCTTCACGGGGCAATGGTACATCCACCGCCCCGCCCGCGCTTATGATCGAGCAGATGCCTGCCACCATCATCGACGGCAAACGCCTGGCTTCCGAGGAGCAGGCCCGCATCGCGGACCGGGCCGCCGCCCTGCGCCGGCGCGGGCGCGTCCCACGTCTGGACGCGCTGCTCGTCGACTCGGGCGACAACGCCGCCAGGCTCTACGCTCAGAACCAGGCCCGCACCTGCGAGCGCCTCGGCATCGACTACCAACTGCATGAACTTCCCCGGGCAAGCGGGCTGGGAGCCATCTGCGCCACGCTCGACCGCCTCGACTCCGAAGCGAGTGTCCACGCCGTCATGGTCCACCTCCCCCTGCCCGACGGGGTCGATCCGTACCTGGTCCAGTGCCGCATACCGCCCGCCAAGGACGTGGAAGGCGTCAACCCCGCCAACATCGGCAACATCGTCTACGGGCACTCGTCCTGGGCGCCCTGCACGGCCCTGGCGGCCGTCCGACTCATCGAGTCCACCGGCACTGAACTTCGCGGCAAGCGTGCGGTGGTGGTGGGGGCCTCCAACCACGTCGGAAAGCCCATCGCTGTCCTGCTCATGCGGGCCGATGCGACCGTCATCTCCGCCAACAAGTTCACCGCCGGGCTGTCTGACCTGGCCCGCTCGGCCGACATCCTCGTCGCCGCCGCCGGCGTGCCGCGACTGATCACCCCCGACATGGTCCGCCCCGGCGCGATCGTGGTGGACGTGGGTGTGAACCGGGTCGAAACCCCCGACGGGCACAAGATGACCGTCGGCGATGTAGATTTTGAGGCCGTCCGACCGATTGCCGGCTACCTCAGCCCCGTACCAGGAGGGGTCGGCCCGATGACCGTGACCGTGCTGCTCGGCAACACCGTCGAGGCGGCCGAACGCTGAGGCACAGGCCCGGCCGGGCAACACGAATCCGGATCTGCGTTGACTCACCCGCCCCGAACCCCTTGAATGCACTGATTCCCGAGCCGGAGACCCGTATGACGCTGGCACTTCTTCAGAACATCGGTTTTCAGGAGTACCTGATCATCGCGGTCATCCTGCTGCTCCTCTTTGGGCGCCGCCTGCCCGAGGTTGGACGCAGCCTGGGCAAGGGCATCGTGGAGTTCAAGAAGGGGCTTCGCGACGTGGAAGAGGACGTTCGCAGGTCCGAGACTACGAGCAGCCAGCAGCAGTTCTCATCGCCCGCACGCCCGCCGCTCGGCCCGGGCGGAGAGGAACGCCGGGTCAGTTCGCACGACGAAGTCGCTCGCTCCGAGCCCTCGGCGCAGTAACCCGGCCACCCGGTATTGGTCCAAGACCACACTGGGCACGGCTATGATCGTCTCCCTCAGGCGAGGTAGCTCAGCTGGCTAGAGCGGAGGATTCATAACCCTCAGGTCGGGAGTTCAAGTCTCCCCCTCGCCACTTTGAAGAGCCGCTCTCCAAGGGCGGCTCTTTTTATTTGTCCCCATGTGACTGGAATCGCCATTTTAGGGGGTATCTCAACGCAGACTATCGACACGAACTCCGGCGCGCGGCAACCTGCCCGGGGATATTTGTGTCGCCGGACCGCCAATCTCGGCAGTTCAGGCAATCACCTTCTCGATGCCTCGTTGAGCCGATGGAACGGTACACTCATGCCCGAAGTGCGCAATCGGGGGACTTGAAGATGAACACGAAAGTCGTCGTCGCAGTTGTGGCCGGGGTTGTGGTGGTCTCGGGGGGCGCCCTGATCGCTGCCCGCATGAGCGGGGGGAATCCCGCCCAACTGGCAGAGGCCGCCGGCGCGATTCCTCCTCGCCTCAACCAGAACCTGACCTCCGGAGGCGAGGCTGGTCGTCCCGTGATCGTGATGGACGAGCGTGACTCGCAGCCGGCGGGCCAGCCCGACGGGCGCGACGGGTTCGATCGGCGCAACGATCGGCAGGGATTCCAGCGCGAGGGGGGCGAGTTCCGCAGTCCAGAGCAGATGCGGGCCGACATGCTTGCCCGCTTCGACAAGGACGGCGACGGCGAACTGAACGAGGAAGAGCGTCAGTCGGCCCGCGAGGCCTTCCGCGCCGAACGTGAGGCCCGACGCCAGCAGTTCCTGCTCGATCGCTACGACGTCGACCGTGACGGCGTGCTCAGCGAAGCCGAAACCAAGAAGATGGAAGAGGACCGCGAACGCATGGACCAGGAGCGTGAGGCCCGCCAAGCCGAGATGCATCAGCGCGCTCTGGCCGCCTACGACACCGACGGCGACGGGCAGTTGAGCGATGACGAGCGCAGCGCCGCCAACCAGCAGCGCCGCGAATGGTTCCAGCAGCAGCAGCAGCAGGCCATGGCTCGCTTCGACACCAACGCCGACGGCGAACTGAGCCAGGACGAACGCCAGTCGATGCGTGAGTCGATGGGCAAGGCCTTCGAAGACATGCGATTCGCCGATCGGTTCGATTCGACCGGTGATGGCATGGTGACCGCGGCCGACATGCCGGCGTACCTCGATCGGTTCTACTCCGGGAACATGGAAGCCGACATGAACCGCGACGGAGTGCTCGATGAGACCGACCTGGCCGAGTTCCAGTCCCGCGTGGCTGAGGGCGTGAACCCCGATGTCCAGGCGATTCGCGACGCGTTCGCCAGCGCTCCCCCGCCGGTGGACGGCGACGGCTGGCGTGGGGGGCCGGGTGGCGGCTTCGGGGGCCCCGGGTTCGGAGGCCCCGGCGGCTTCGGCGGCCCGCGCCGCGGCGGCGGTGGGAACTGAGCCCCTCTGGACTGACCACGCATTCCGACCTAACCTGACCACCACGGGCGCATAGCTCAGTTGGCTAGAGCGCTGCCGTCACATGGCAGAGGTCACAGGTTCGAGTCCTGTTGCGCCCACTTTCCCGTTTCGCGTCCGCTCGCGATCTTCCGCGTGCGATCGCGTAACCCCGGCTTCCTTCGGGGCTTGCGGGCTATTCTGCGAACCCTTGCGATTGTCCGCGTGCGCCTGCTGCGCCGCCATTTGCGCCGCCCGTGCGCCGCTTGGTGCGCCGCCCATCTTGGCCGATGCCGCCGCCCGCGCGTAGTCCTCATCGCGGACGATCTGGTAGTGGGCTTCGGCCACCGCCGCGCTATGTCCCATCCACGCGGTGCAGATCGCAGCCGGATACTCCGCCGCCAGTTCGGTCGCCCTCGATGCCCGCAGGGCGTTGAACAATCGCGGCCACTGGGTCAGCCCCGCCCGCTTCACGATTCGGGCAAACTGGGTCCGCAGATTGGCAGCAGTCGCGTCGCGATACCCGCCCACGACAAACACCGCGCCGGGTTCGGCTTCCTCGAAGGATTCGAGCAGCACGCGCCGCAGTTCTGGAAACAGGGGGATCGTCCGCTCCGCCTTGCCCGCGTGCCCTTCGGTCTTGGGCGACTCCACGCGCAGCCGGTTCGCTTCCCAATCCACGTCGGCCCACCGGGCCCGTAGCACTTCGGACGGGCAGCGCAGCCCACCGATGCGGGCCAGGGCGATGATGCACCGCCAGTCGGCCGATCCGGCCGCTTCGAGCAGTTTCCCGGTTTCCGCCGCGCCGACGTAGTGCAGCCGGTCGCGATTGCGCTGGCTTCCCGCCCGCACGCCCTCGAAGGGATTGCGCGCGATCATGTCCCACCGGGCCGCCATGCGGAACACTTGCCGGGCAATGCCGACTTCCTTTGCCACTTTCGCGGGGGCGTACCCCGACTCCACCAGCCACGCGCGCCAGCGGTCGGCGTCCACCTTGTGAATCGTCCGCAGCGCCCGCTCAGCCCCGAAGTGTTCGAGCAGCAGGGTTTCGGTTTGCTTGTACCGCGTCCGGGTGGAGGGTTTCACGTCGATCGTGGCGAAGTAGTTGTCCAGCAGGGTGCCCAGCGTCCCGGCCGTTTGCTCGCGGTGGGGCAGCAGCCCGGTGTTCGCGACTCGCCCGTGCAGATCGTCGGGCAGATCGCGCACCCACTCGGCCAGTTCGGCGTCGATGGGGTGCCCCGCAATCTGGCAGCCGATTAGCCCTTCGATGCGCCGCCGGAATGTCTCGGCCGCCCGGGCGGTCATCTTGCCCACGCGGATCGTGCGCCGGTTCCCGTCGCGATCGACAAACTGGATGCGCCAAGTGGTGCCCTTGTCTTTCGACAGACTTGCCATCGTTCACTTCCTCCGCCGCTTGGGCGTCAGTTTGATTTCCAGCCCCAGGTAGTCGGCCAGCCGTTCGATCGTTTCGCTGCTCAGCCCCCGCTCACCGCTCAGCAGTCGCGACAGTTGGCTACGGGCCACGCCCGCACCTTTGGCGATCGCGTAGGGCGTCTCTTTGCTCGCCCTCACCGCGTCCGCGATTGCATCGGTCAGTTGTCCCATGTCATCATCCTACAGCATTAGGTGCCATGCGGCAACGGTCTTTGAGATATTGTCGTCCCGTCCATCGGCCGGGGTTGGGCAGTTTCGGGCTTTGCCCATCGTTTCGCAAGTCGGGGTCAGGCTGCCCAGCCCCCCCCGCGTCGTTCCCGTTTCCTTCCAGTTGTCGGCATCGGTGGGGGGGGGAGGGGGGTAGCGCGACACCCCCCACACCCCCCGGTGCATGCAGCACCGGGGGGCGGGGTGCTCACGGGCCCGCCCCCTCCCCCTCGAACACCGTGGGCGGTTCAGTTGTGAATCGGTGCGCCCCGTTCGGCCCGTCACGGGTGCGGTGGATGATCCCTTGCGCTTCCGCCAGTTTCAGCAGGGCGGTTGCTTTGGATTGGCTCAGCCCCGCCGACTTCGCCCGCGCGATCACGCCCTCGCGGATCGTGCGCTCCCGCCCCACGACTTGGGCCGCAAACTCTTCGGGCGTCCATTCCCGCTCGGGTTCCCGTTGTGTCGCGGGTTCGCGCGGAGTTCGCCCCCGTCGCTGCGCCCGTTTCAGTTGTGTCGGGAGCAGATCGGGGGCCAGTTCCCATCCCGGGTTCGTCGATCGGATCACAAACGAATCCATCGGGGGGAACGATCGCACCGCCGCATCGACCACCACCGCCCCCTCTTCCTCGTGCGCCCGCAGCACCAGGTGGGTGTCCGCCGCTCGGCTCTGCGCGCCCGCGCCCGACCCAACGTCGGTGACCGACCGCTCGGACTGGTTGCCCTTGCTTGCATGATGCACCGCCACCACCGCCGCCTTTGCCCGGTTCGCGATCGCGTCCAGGGTGTTGTAGATTTGCGTCATCGTCTCATTGGCGTTCTCTTCCCCGCCCAGTGGGAGAAAGCGATACAGCGCGTCCAACACGATCAGCCGATAAGTCCCGGGCGGCACGTCCCGCAGCGCATCGGCAACGTGGTCGATGGTCAGCCGTTGCCCGCGCACGGGCAGCACGTCCAGCAGGGCCAGTGCATCGGGGGTAACACCCAGCGTGTCCACCGTGCGCCGCAGCCGCTTGGCCAACGTCTCGCGGTGGAGTTCCCCGTCGATCAGCAGCACGCGCCCCGGCGTCGTCGCCTTGTCCAGCCAGGGCTTGCCCGTCACCACCGCCACAGCCAGCGCGTGAACCAGCCACGACTTGCCCACCTTTGGGGTTGAAACCAGGTTCAGCGTTTCACCTTCGCGCAGCAGCCCGTCGATCACCACCGGGCGCATTTCAGCGTATTGCGCAATCAGATCAGCCCCAGAGATGGGCGCAAACGCCATCGGGGCTTCGCGGGGTGCATCGTTGGCCGCTTGCCGCCACGTCCCGCTCGGCCGCGTCTGGGGGCGTTGCCGGGGGTGTCTCTCGCCCGACCTCATGCCCGATGCAATCGTCGCGCGGGCCTCGTGGTCGGGCAGTCCGGCTTGTCGCGCCGCGTCCAGCAGCACCGCTTCGGCCTCGCGCGCATCGACTTCCCCGCCGCCGGCCAGTGTGCCGATGTTGAACGCCGCAACGTTCAGCCGGTCATTGCGGCCGCCCTCGCCCGTCGCGGCCACGTCGGCGGCCTCGCGGTCCAGCGCCGCCCGCCCGTAGGCGCTTGGCCCGTCCATTCGCGCGTGCGCGTAGTCCCGTGGCGGTGGCTTGGGCTCCAGCTTGGCTTCCGGCTCTTCGCCAAGGTCCAGCCGCACCGCAGCGGCCAGCGCTTCGATCGCCGCCACCAGTTCGTCGGGCGTCACGGTCGCGGGCGCGCCATCATCGTCCCAGCGGACCAAAGCCCCATCAGGGCGCACCGATCCAGGTGCGATCGTCTGGCAGCCGTTGGCGCGCAGTTCTACGACGCTCGCACCGCCGGTGGTTCGCCACTTGCGCGTGTCCACCGGCGCGGTCACCCGGTACAGCCGGTGCGATCGCGGCTTGCGGTGGTGCCCCCACGTGGCCCCGGTGGGCGGCAAGTGCGCGTCAGCCAGTGCTACCGCGCAAGGGTGGTCCAGGTCCACGTCTACGATCCATCCGGCCGCTTCGCCGAAGAGCGCGCCAATGTTGGTCGGGGCCTGCCCGAAGTAGTTTGGCAGGTCATCCTCGCTCAGGCGCAGTTTGGTCCAGCCGGTCAGCGTCGCGGCTTTCGACCGGTAGGGCACGGGGATCGGTGGCAGCCCGCGCCGCAGCAGATCGCGCGCAGAGTCCATCGCGGTGCTCATCGGGTCCGGTGCGATCGGCGTATCATGCTTCGGTGATTTCGCAGCATGGACGCCGCCCCCGCCCGCCAGCGGGGCCGCGTCGTTTTCGGGGCGGTTCACTTGGCACCCCCTTCGGCCGCGCGGCGCAGCCACTCGTCCAGATCGGCTACGCGGAACAGCACGCAGCCGCCCACGCGCACGCACGGGATCGGCCCGCGTGGCGCGGTCAGCGCCCACAATGTTCGCGGAGAGATGCCCAGCCCAGCACCTTCGCCGCGTCGCGCGGGCGCAGGGCCAACGGGGCCGGGGCGTTTGTGTCACTTGGCACGGGCCACCCCGCTTTTCTGCCGCTCGGCCAGCGCGCTCAGCACCGCTCCCAGGTCGAACATGCGCCGCCGGCCCGCGCGGATGCAGGGCAACCGCCCCGCGTCGGCTTCTCGCTTTAGCCATGCCGCAGGCAGGCCCGTGCGCTCCGCCAGTTCATTCAATGAAAGTAGTTTTGCGTCCATGCCCAAAGCATCGGCGCAAGAGTTGAGAATGAAAGCGCCGGCGTGCGCGCCTTGCGCATCTTTACGCCCGCTTCGCATCCTTACGCTTTTTTCGGCTCGTGGGGTACGTCCTCGGGCCACCACCGACGCGCATCCGAAACCAGATAGCACACCACACCGTCGATCGTCCGCGTGGCAACTCGCTTCGTCTTGCGATCCTTCCTCGCCGCCATGCGCAGCCGCGCCGCCATCCCCTTGGGAAACCACGTTGCGGGGCGATATGCACTATCGTCCGCGCCCCGCGTGGCCGCTTCATCCGTCTTGCTCGCATCGGCCTCGATCCGCTCCGCCAGCAGGTCGGCCAGTTCGGCCGAATCCCCCGCCCATTGCCGCCACCGCTCGGGCGGAAACGTCCACCGGCCTAGAGCGCCCACGTCGTCGTCGTAGTGGGCGAGTTCGTAGATGCCGCCACCGGCCGCGTACCCGCCCGCGATCCGCGCCGGGTTCGTGCGTGCGGTCAGCAGCAGCACGTTTACCCACACGTCTTGATACAGCCCGCCCAACTGGGCCAGGTGCGCCGGGTTCGTCGGCTCGAAGGGTGGTTGCCACTTCGCTACGTCGGGCTCCAGCGCGGGCCAGTCGGTCAGCCCAAAAACACCGCCAGCGCAGTAGAGTCGCCCGCCCTGCTCGTTCAGCGCCCCCAGTTCTGCGTTGGCCGCGTCGTCGGTCGCCGATGATTGGGCCACGCGCCGGAATCGCTCGGCGAGTTTGCGCAGGGCCCGGGCCAGTTCGGACTTGTCCATCATGCACTTTCCTCGTGGGCCGGTCGGCCGGACTCCAGGGGAAAGTGCTCGCCCGAAGTCCAGCCGATCCGCACGCGGGGATCAGCCGCTACCCATTGCGCCCAGCGTAGCCCGGTTCGGGCTTCCTTCAAGGGCAAGTGTCAGCACGCGACAGCCCCGCCCCCCGATCCATCGCTCCCCACCGTCCGCAGGTCACCGCGCAGCCGCGTCCGGGGCGTGGCTTCGGGGCGTGTCGTTTCGGGGGATCGGGCGTCGCGGCCGTTGGCCGCCGCTCGCGTCAATATGCGGGGGGTCGCGGGACTTCGCGGAAGTCGGCCTGCTCGGGCTCGTCCGGGCGCATGTCCGGGGGCGGGGGCGGGGCCAGGTCGATGCGCCGCAGCCGGGCTTGGCGATCCTGCTGGCGGTGGAGGGTGTAGCACGCCGCGCGCAGCACGCTATCGGCGGTCGCGCCGCCGGGCCGATCGGCCAGCAGCCGGGCGCGCCGCACCGTCTCACGCCACAGCGTCACCGTCCCTTCGCTCAGATACAGCGGTCGATCGCGCTTGCCGGGTCGTGGTCGGTGGTGCCCCATACCGCCCATTGTAGTGACCACTACAAATCTGGAAACTCTCGCGGATAGTTGCACGCGGTGGCGAACGGTCACCCGCGACAGGGTGTGCGATTTTGCCCCCCCCCTATCGCCGCTTCCGCGTCTTTGGATGTTCGGGCCGTTGCACCAGCCGCCGCATCGCGTGAACGGGGACACCCGCCAGCCGCCTGCCCGCGCGTCTCGACTTCTCGCCCGCCGCCGCCCTCGATTGCGCGGATCAGTTCGTGGATCACTTCACCCCGGATGGTCACCTGCTCGCGGGCCGCCGCTTGCGCCCCAAGTTCCCGGTCGGTGTGTGAAAGTTTCTGCTCCGCCAGCGGGGGTTCGTCGGCGTCGTCCAGGTGGTCCGGTGGCGGTGGTGCCGGTTTGCGTGCCGAACCCGCTATCGCACTTCCAATCGCGAAGAGCATCAAGGCCACGAAAGTAACCGCCAGCGCCCCGACGATCACCAGAACCCAGTTCGGCATGGACTCACGCTATCAGATCCGCCAATCTGGAATCCGGCTCAGATTTTTGCGGCCGGGTTGTCAAGATCCGCAGGGGGGTGGGGTCGTGGGGTGGGGCCGGGTCCGGCCGGTCACCCCGGGCCCCCCGCGTGCCCGGTCGTCCGCGTCGGCGTCGCGAGCATCGGCCAGCCGGGCCAGCCTGGCCGGGCGGCCGTGGTGGGGTCGGCGTGGTGGTGGTCGTCCGCCCGTGGCGGTGGTCGTCCAGCCGGGGTCGGTGTCGGCGTTGCCCTCCGGGGCCGGGTTCGGCCGATCACCCCGCCGCAGCCCCGTGGTGCCCTCCACAGCGTCGCGGGTTTCAGTCGGCCGCGTGCCCGTCGATGATCGCCAGCACCGCCCGCCGGGCGTCCACGGGCAGCGTCGGCCACGCCGCCAGCACTCGGGCCAGGTCGGCGTCCGGGGTGCCCGTCGCGGCTTCCAGATCGCCCGCTCCGGTTTCGACGTTGTCACCCGGTGCGCCGCCGAATGCGCCGCGTCCGCCGGAAACGTCGGTATTTCCCGGGGTTTTGTGGGGTGGTTCGAGTCCTGTTGCGCCCACTTTCCCGTTTCGCGTCCGTTCGCGATCTTCCGCGTGCGATCGCGTAACCCCGGCTTCCTTCGGGGCTTGCGGGCTATTCTGCGAACCCTTGCGATTGTCCGCGTGCACCTGCTGCGCCGCGGCGTGTGCGGGCTGAGGGCCCGTTCCTCACGCCGCGTACCCCCGTCAGGGCAGCGTTGGTTCATGCTCGATCGACGGCAGCAGCGGCGGCAGCGGACCGAGTTGCCAGAACTCTGGATCCTGCATGATCGCGCCGGTATCGAGCAGAGCCTTGTAACTGTCATTCGGGGCATGCGTGCCGGGCACATTGTGTCCACGCTCATCGACGAGCCAAGAGGTTTGGGCCCGTGAGTCGATGCCGCCGAGGCCGAGGTGGACTTCCGCATACCGATCACCCGGCTGGCGCAGCCCATTGATCTGAGCGATTCCCCAGTGGTCGTGGGCAATGACCACACGCGGCAGGCAGCGGTACCACGCAACTTCAGAATCCTCTGACTCGACGACATCGTCGGCTACCAGCGTCGTGCGCCCGATGGCGCCCTCCTTGGGCCGCAGCGCGAAGAGGACGCGAGGATGCGTGCCGTCGCCGGGGATTGCCGCGTCGCGGCTGGCCCAGCCCGACTCGCGGCCGGGGGCATTCTCTGAGTTGACGCCCGACAGCAGGAGCAGCCCCGGCCGGGGCATCCAGCCCATGGCGCCCAGCGTGCCATCGTGCCAGAACTGGTAGAGCAGGTCGCCGTGTAGGTCGTAGATCTGGACCACGGTCCAGGAGCGGGTTCCGTGGGCGAAGATCACGCCGATCTCCAGCCCACGCCGATCGGGAAAGTAATCCTGCACGTCGAGCCTGCGCACTCGGAAGTGCATGGCGAGGACACTTGTGTCGGGAGGTAGCGGCGGCAGTTGATCGTCGGTGATGCTCCTTGACCAGTACGGCTGGGTCAGCGAGCGGCCGACATCGAACGCGCACAACTTCCGGCTCCAGTCCGGGTTCTCCGGTATGTCATCAAAGCCCACGATCGCCAGCGTGTGCCTGCCGTGTTCATCACGGAAAGACAACAGGTTCTCTTCGGCGCCGCGGACGGCGGGTGACCAGGTGAAGATCTCGCGACCGTTCAGTGAGTGCAGCGTGGCGCTGTGTCCGGTGCCGGCCCCGTCGCTGACGAACTCGATTCGGTACGGACGCCTGTTGAGCAGCGCCGCCAGCGCGAACGACCCAAACGCGGAAAGGGCGAGCATCGCCAGGCACAGCCCGAGGGTTGTGGCCACCGGATGCCTGCCCAGCCAGCGCGTCACACGCCGGAAAGCCGACGGCGGCCTTGCGTCCACCGGCTCGTGCCGCAGCCACCGCTGGAGATCGGAGGCCAGGTCCGACGCCGACGCGTAACGATCGGCCGGGTTGCGTGCGACGGCCTTGTAGAGCACCGCGGCCAACGGGCGCGGGATGGTCGCATCAAGTTCCCGGGGATTGCGCGGCTGCTCGAAGGCAATCCGTCGGATCGCCTCGTGCAATGTCGCATCGGGATCAAATGGCGGCCGGCCGAGCAGGATCTGGTAGGCTGTCGCGCCCAATCCATACACGTCGGTGCGCGTCGAAATGACAGCCCGCTCCCCGCGCGCCTGCTCGGGCGACATGAACGACGGGCTGCCGATCGGCGAGCCGTTGCTCGCCAGCGTGTCCTTGGGGTCATCTGCGACCAGCGCGGCGATGCCGAAGTCGATCAGCATCGGATCGCCGTGCACATCCACCATGATGTTGGCCGGCTTGAGGTCGCGGTGAATCACGCCGCGCTCGTGGATCATCTGCACCGCGTCGGCCACGCGGGTCAGGATCTCGACGCGCTGACGCCGATCCAGATTGCGCTGCGCGCAATGCGCGTCCAGCGTCAGCCCTTCGACCAGGTCGGTCACGACGAACAGCCGCCCCTCAGCCTCGCCGTAGTCGAGCAGTTTGGGCAGGCAAGGCAGGTGAAGTTGGCTGAGCAGTTCCAGTTCCCGCCAGGCACGCCCGGAGCCCGAGCCCAGGCGCCGCGACAAAAGTTTGACAGCCACCACCCGCGCCGACCCCTCATGCACCCCGCGGTACACCGCCCCGCCCCCACCCTGGCCCAGCCGGGAAAGCACGGTGTACCCCGGAATCACCGGCAAGTCGTTGTCCGCGTTGCCTCTATCGTCCTCGGCCTCCAGCGCGGCGAAGATGCGCCGGGCGGCATCCACATCGCCGACGTGGTGGCCTGCTTCCTGGTCGGGCGCATCGCTCATCGGGCTGCTCTCCGTGATCGCTTCCGATTGCCATGAACGCAAGGAAACCAATTCCGTGGCCGCCTTCGGAGATTTCAGCATACCGCGCGGCTCGGCTGTTTGTATTATGGTCGTCGGGAATTCAGCGATGGGCCAGAACGACCTCGAACGAACCGCGTCGGTGTTCCACACTACCAACTGGTCCATGATCCAGTCGCTGGGCGAGCGTGATGGCCCGGGTTACGAACAAGCGATGCAGGCGCTGACCGCGCGCTACTGGCCCGCTGTCTACGCAACCTTGCGCCGCATGGGGCATCGTCCCGAAGAAGCCGCCGAAGTGACGCAGGCCTTCTTTGCCGAGGTGGTCCTGGGGCGTTCTCTGTTCCATCGGGCTGACGCCACTCGCGGTCGCTTTCGCACGCTGATGCACGCGGCCCTGAAGAACTATCTGCTCGATCAGCATCGGCGTGCCCGGACCCGGACCGCCGTCCATGCGGTGCGGCTGGGAGACTTCGGGGCCGAAGAGGTTTTCCTGGCCAGCGAGCGTGAGTCAGACCCCGACCAGGTGTTCGAGCGCCGCTGGATGCTGGCGCTGCTCGACGAGACGATCCAGCGCTGCGCCCGCTACTTCGCTTCGACCGGGTTGGACGCGCACTGGGAGGGCTTTCGTCGCTCGGTGCTGCTGCCGGCCATGACAGGTGCCGAAGCGCCCGACCGCGCGCTGCTGGCCCGCGACCTGGGCTTCGCGTCGCCCCAGCACCTGGCCTCGGCCCTCAAGGTCGTCCGAAAGCGGATGAAGATCGTCCTGCGCGAGGTGACAGCCGAAACGGCCGTGTCGCCCGAGGAGCAGGATGACGAGTACGAACGCCTGGTGGCACTGCTGGCATGACCGGCCAGGCCACCTGCGCAGAAGGCTCTGAACATGGATGGAGCATCGGGCTCGATGTGGGTGCGGCGTCGCCCAAGTCGGAGCGGCGCGGGTCGATGGAGGAATGTCGTGACCACTGTGCCCAGACCATTCTGGAGACGCATGGAGTTCGTCGGGCAGCGCCTGCCCGTGTGGAGCGCCGACCCTGCGGCCATCGGGCTGAGCGGGCATGAAGCGGTGGAGTTGGCAGCGCGGCGCCGCCGTGCTCAGCGGGCACCTGCACGGGCAATCGCCGGTCAGTCGCAAACTCCGCCTGGAAACCGGCGTCGGTTCCCACACGGTGCTGCTCATGCAGGTCGCCGGCGCCACCATCACCCGCCCAGGTCAACAGCCCGACGCCTTCAACGTGCTGGAGGTCACCGTCTCGGGCGTGCAGGCCACCGACTACGTCGGGCAAGATGGCTCCTGTATCGCCGGTCGCCGTCACACGAGGCGATCTCCCTCCCGCCGGCTCGCCACCGGCTCACTGTTTCCTGACCAGGCCGCCGAATCCGCCGGCTCCGACTGATTCACGCTTTCGTGCCATTGGAAATCCCGCTCGCGCGGCGGAGAATACCCACGGCCCTTCCCGGGCCCGGAGGACACAACATGCTCGCTTCCCTGGCTGCCTTGTCGCTGGTGATGCCCGCGAATCCCACGCACGACTACCCCTATCAACCCGTGCCCTTTACGGCCGTGCACTGGCATGATGACTTCTGGGCACCGCGCATCGAGACCAACCGCGCCGTCACCATCCCCTACGCCTTCGAGCAGAGCGAGCAGACCGGTCGCATCGAGAACTTCAAAGTCGCCGGGGGACTGTCCGACCAAACCTGGACCGGCGGCTTTGGCTTCAACGATTCCGACGTCTCGAAGATCATGGAAGGGGCCGCCTATGCCCTGGTCGTGCAGGACGATCCGCGCCTCGACGCATACCTCGACAATCTCATCTCCTGGTACGCAGCCGCGCAGGAGGATGACGGCTACCTCTACACCCTTTGGACCGCGCGCAACACGGTCGATGACTACGACCAGGTCGTCTGTCGCCCCATCAAAGAACGCTGGGACAACATCAACATGTCCCACGAACTCTACAACGTAGGACACATGTACGAGGCCGCCGTGGCGCACTACCTCGCGACCGGCAAGCGTACCTTCCTCGACGTGGCCATTCGCAACGCCGACCTGATCTGCCGGGTCTTCAACGAGGGCGGACGCCACGATCCGCCCGGGCACCAGGAAATCGAAATCGGCCTGGCCAAGTTGTACCGCGTGACCGGCGACCAGAAGTACCTCGACACGGCGCGCTTCTTCCTCGAGCAGCGCGGGCGCCCGACCGAAACGCGCAAGACCTACGGCCCGTATTCGCAGGATCACGTTCCCGTCACCGAGCAAACCGAGGCGGTGGGACACGCCGTGCGAGCCAACTACATGTACGCCGGCATGGCTGATGTCGCGGCGCTCGCCAACGACCCCGCCTACGTCGACGCCATCGGCGTCATCTGGGACAACGTCGTCTCGAAGAAGTTGTACCTCACCGGCGGCGTCGGCGCCCGCAGCGCCGGCGAAGCCTACGGCGAGAACTACGAACTGCCCAACGAATCCGCCTACGCCGAGACCTGCGCCGCCATCGCCAACATCTATTGGAATCATCGCATGTTCTGCCTCCACGGCGACGCGAAGTACATCGACGTCATGGAGCGATCCCTCTATAACGGCGTGCTCTCCGGCGTCGCCCTCGACGGCAAGACCTTCTTCTACGACAACCCACTCTCCTCCAGCGGACAGCACCAGCGCAGTCCCTGGTTCGGCTGCGCCTGCTGCCCCTCCAACATTACCCGCTTCCTTGCCAGCGTCGGCGGATACATGTACGCCGTCCGCGACGAGGCCATCTACGTCAATCTCTATGGGGCGAGTACAGCGGAAGTGCCATTCGGCCGGCAGAAGGTCAAACTCACGCAGACCACCAACTACCCGTGGGACGGCAACGTCGCGATCGAAGTCCAGCCGGCGTTCAACTCGACATTTGAACTGCGCATCCGCGTGCCCGGCTGGGCCCAGGATCGACCCATCCCCAGCGACCTCTATGCCTACGACGCTCCGGGGCACGCGCCGGTTGTGCTCACCGTCAACGGCGAGCCCGCGCCATCCCGGCCCGACGAACACGGCTACATCGCCCTCGATCGAGAGTGGCGTCAAGGCGACACCGTCCAACTCATCCTCCCCATGCCCGTCCGTCGTGTGCTGAGCAACGATCGGGTCGAAGCCAATCGCGGCCGCGTCGCCCTCGAACGCGGGCCCCTCGTCTACTGCGTCGAGTTTGCCGACACACCCGCCGCCCGCACGCACGATCTCGTGCTCCCCGATGACGCACAGATCAGCATCGAGCAGCGCCCCGATCTGCTCGGCGGCGTCACGACCCTCAACTTCACCGCCCGCTCCGTCCGCGCTGTGGACGACGATGGACATCTCAGCGAAGTTCCTGTCGCAGTCGCCGCGATCCCCTACAACGTCTGGTCCCATCGCGGTCGCGGCGAAATGGACGTCTGGCTCGCACGCTCGGCCGACAAGGCCATTCCCATCCCCGCGCCCACCATCGCCTCGCAGGCCAAGGCTTCCGCTTCCGGCGGCGACGTCCGCGGCGTCAACGACCAGCGCCAGCCTCGGAACTCCAACGACCACGACTCCACGTGGATCCACTGGTGGCCCCGCAAGGGCACCACCGAGTGGGTGCAATATGACTTCGCCCAGCCGACCACCGTTCGCCAGTGCGAGGTCTACTTTTTCGACGACACCGGCCGCGGCGAGTGCCGCGTCCCCGCCTCGTGGCGTCTGCTCGCCCGCGATGGTGACGAATGGCGCCAGATCGCCAACGCCTCCGCCTACACCTGCGAGCCCGACCGCTACAACACCGTCACCTTCGACCCCGTCCAGACCACCGCCCTGCGCCTGGAAGTCAAACTCAAGGAAGGCTGGTCCACCGGCATCCACGAATGGCGCGTGAAGTAGACCCGGGGTTGCGGTGTCCGGATGGGCATCGGGGGAGAGCGCCCGCGTGACGCCCGGACGGGGTGTCGCGCTGTTTTTCGCGCCGACAGACTCTCATGTCTGCTCTGCCCGGCGTGATAGCATGGCTTCAGCCCATGGATGACGATCCTCTGCCGCTGCACGCTGCCTCCGCCGACGCGCTGATCTCCGCGTGCGTTCGTGACGTCTTCCCCGCTCTGATGCATCACGTCATCGTCCAGCGCGAGAACGACATCACATTCAGCGAACCCGAGTCCGTGCAGAGAGACGCCAGAGCCCTGCTGTTCAGTCAGGTCGTGCGATTGCTGGCCGCAAGCCGCGGGCTTGATTCGATTCCCGACGCGATCGATCCCCGAAGCGCCGCCTCGCTGTTGTCCACGGCGTCTCCGGCCCTGGAACGGCTGCGCGACGTTGACTTCGCCTCGGTCCCCGTCCGTGTGCTCGGTGATCTCTACGAGAGTCTGCTCGAACTCAAACCGCTCCCGCGCGACCCCTGGGTCGAGCCGGACAAGGCACGCCGCAAGGGAACGGGAATCTACTACACTCCCGAGTTCATCGTTGCCGACGTCATTGGCCAGACCATCGGCCCCATACTCGGAGCGCGCATCGCCGCTCTGCGCGACCGGCCTGCTTCCGACCTGCACAAGAGCCTCGACTTCCTGCTGGACTTCCGCGTCCTCGACCCGGCCATGGGCGCCGGGCACTTTCTCATCGCCGCCGTCGACTTCATCGCCGATCGCGTCACCGCCGCGCTTCGCCCCTTCGGCCCGCAGCAGCGGCTACCGGCCGCCCTCGACCCTGCTCAGGTCAAAGCCCTCGTCCTCCAACGCTGCATCTTCGGTATCGACATCGACCCCTTCGCCACCGCCCTGGCCCGGGCCGCGCTGCACATTCACGTCGGATCCCCTTCAGTCCCCCTCACCACGCTCGAGTTCAACCTGCGCTCCTTTGACGCCATACGCACGCTCGGGCCCGACGCCTCGCAGTGGGGCACATACGACGCGGTCATCGGCAACCCGCCCTTCGTTGATTCCGAATCGATCTCGCGGCAGGATCCGGACCTGCGTGCCTTCGCCCGCCGACACTTCGACAGCGCCCGCGGCAACTGGGATCTCTACGTGCTCTTCGTCGAACTGTCGCTGCGACTGACGCGCCCCGGCGGCTACACCGCGATGGTCACCCCCACCCGCCTGCTTGCCGCCGACTACGCCGCGTCCATCCAGCAACTCATGCTCCGGCGCACGCTGGTTTCCTGCTGCGATTACTCGGCCATCCGCGCCTTCGACGCCTCTGTTCCCGTGGTCGTCGCAGTGATGCGCAACCAGCCTCCGCCGCCCGACCACAAGGCCGAGTTCGTCCTGCTCGATGCCGATCGGCGCGTGCGTGCGCGCCGCCGCGTGCCCGTCGCGATGCTCGCCGACCTGCCCGCCGGATTCATCGGCTTGCCGCTTCGCGCCGCCGACCCTGACCTCATCACCGCCGCCACGGCCCCCCATTCTCTCGACACACTAGGCGAGTGCTTCGACGGCGCCACGACGGCCGAGGCCTATCGCATCGTCGAGGTGCTTTCCGACGCGCCGCTCGAAGAGCCAGACCCGCGTGAATCGCTCCGCCTGGTCAACACCGGTCTGATCGACCCCTTCGTGCTTCACTGGGGCCGCAAGCCCTGCCGCTATCTCGGGCTCACGTTGCAGCGACCGGTCATCCGCCGCGACAACCTGCGCGACATCGCGCCGCGCCGTCTCGAGCAATCCGAGGGCTGGACCGTCGTTCTTGCCGGCATGGGTTCACGCCTCGAGGCCGCCGTCGCACCGCCCGGCTACCTCGCCGGCAAATCCACAGTTCTCGTCCTGCCCCACGCCGGCGTCTGCCCCTTTGCGCTCACGGCAGCGCTGAACAGCCCTTTCGTGTCCGACGTCTACCGTGCTCTCTTTGGGCTCCGCGCCCTCTCGGCCTCGTCGATGACCATCGGTCCGCGCCAGGTCGCCCGACTGCCGATGCCGCACGCCGACTTCTTTCACCCCGCCTCCATCGACGCGGTCAGCAACCCGGTGTCGCTGCTCCGCCTTTCTCCCGTTGACCTGTGCCACGCCGCACGAGAGCACAACCTGCTCTCCCTCATCGGCCGACATCGTACCGCCGACCCCGGTGCTCCGATCGGACCCATCGATCAACTCTGCGACGCGATCGTCAAGGCTGCAATCCTCGACGCGAACGGCAGAAGCCGATCCTGAGTCGCCGGCGCTCGTCAAACGCCGGAGCAGCGTCCAATCTCGGGCGCTACTGCGGACCGGACCTGACCGGACTTCGGCGGCAGGAGTTGTGGGCGGCCCGGACCTGTGCCCGATGCTCACGCAGGTCCGGCGTCCACCATGCATGAGTTTCAAGTTGGAACGCGATCATCCGAATCGCGCGCTGAGCAACTCGCGTGTGCTTCGTCCATTCAGTCGCATGATGCTCGGCAGGGAGGCGCCCAGGCAGAACGCCGTCACAACCGCGAACCCCGCCGCCACCACCCACGGCTCGATCCGCCCTTGTATCTCCACGCCCAGCAGCATCGCGTTGAGCCGTCGTCCCGCCCACGCGCCCTGCAAGCCCATCGCCGTCCCCAGCATCCAGGCCGACAGCGCGATGATGAGCGCTTCGCCCGCGATCAGCCGCGACAGCAGCCGGCGCTGCGCGCCCATCGCCCGCAGGACGCCGAACTCGAATCGCCGCGCATGGATGCTCGCCGCCACCACGTTTGCCACGCCGAAGCACGCGATGAACATCGACATCCCCGCCACCACCGAGAAAACCAGCAGAAAACCCTTCACCAGCCCGGCCAACTGCTCGCGGATCTGCCGCCCGCTCCCCGCGTCCAGCACCCCCGCGCCCACCACCGTCTCCCGGATCGTCGCCAGCGCCGTCTCGTCATCCACGTCGTCGCTCAGTTCGATCTGGATCAGCCCGATCGACTCGTTCCCGAACTTCTCCTTCAGGTCAGCCCGCGATCCGAACACCGCGTGCAGCGACTGGTCGATGTACTCCTCGCCCACGTTGAAAAACTTGCTCACAAGTTCCAGCCCCGGGCTGGTCACCACGCCCACCACCTCAAACTCATGTGACTGCCCGTTGAACGAACACCGGAACGGCTCGCCCACCCCGATCCCCTTGGCCACGAAAAACTCCCGCGCCACGATCACCGCCCCGCCCTGGCTCAACCTCCGCTTGGCCGTCTCTGCGTCCCCTTGCACCCAGTCCAGGTCGGCCATGTCAAAGAATGACTCGGTCTCGAACGCCACAAACGTCGTCTTGTAACTCTGCAGCGCCCGCACCCCGAATGCGTCCGTCTCCACCGGGATCATCGTGATCGCGCATGTCTCCTCCACGAACGGCAGCGCGTCCAGCATCCGCTGGCTCTCCTCGCTCAGCGCAATCCCGCTCACGAACGCATCCGGAAACCGGATCCGTCCCAGCCAGTCCCGCAGGAACCCGCCCCCGTTCGTCCAGATCGCCACCATCAGCGCCAGCCCGCCCATCATCGCCCCGGCCGTGAACCCATACCGGTACGGTGTCGCCCGCATCGTCCGCCCGAGCAACTCCTTCGGCAACCCCAGCACCCGTGACAACGCCGGCGCCAGCACCCACACCACCAGCAGCACCATCGGCACGCCCAGCAGAAAGTACCCCAGGAACATCGCCGGCAGACCCGTCGTCGCGTATCCCCAAAACACCACCTGTCCGTTGCTCGGCAGCCCCACCACCAACGCCTGTGTCAAAAGGCACGCACATCCCGCTGTCAGCGTCCAGCCCACGTGTGCCCGCTTGACCGGCGTCGCCCGCACCGTCAACGCCGCCAGCGGCGACAACCGCGAAGCCTGCCACGCCGGCCACAACGCCCCGCCTACGCCCGCCACCACCGCGCCGATCGCCGAAATCCCCAGCGTCAACGCCGGCAGCCCCAGCCCCGACGGCATCTGTTCCTCAAACACCTGCACCAGCACCCACGCCACGCCGATCCCCAGCGGCACGCCCAGCAGCGCCCCCACGCCGCCCACTACCAGCCCGATCACAAGTTGCGTTTGCGCCAGGTGACCCGGCCTTGCCCCCACGCACCGCAGCACCGCCAGCGACCGCCTCTGCTCGGCCAGCCCCGTGTTCAACCCCGTCATGATGATGAACGCCGCCGACAGAAAACTCAGCACCGCCGCCAGCACAAATCCCAACTGACTCGACGCAACGTTCTTCTCCACTCCCGTTCGCACCTTGGCCGTCGTCTGAAGCAGGAATCGATCGCCCAACTCGGCTTGCCGGGCATCGACAAACGCCCCCGCGCCCACCCCCTCGCGCAACTTCATCTCGATCAGTGTCAGCCGCCCGCGCCGCCCCAGGATCTCCTCCACGTCAGGCATCGACACCCATACCTGCGGGCGTCCGCCCAGCGGTGGGGGGGCCGCTACACCCACGACCTCAAACTCCCAGCGCCGTCCGAACAGCCGAAACATCGTCACCCGATCTCCAGGTCGGACACCAACTGCCCGGTTCACATCCTCAGCCTGCGGGCGCGTCGCATTCTCCGGCACCACCGGCGGCTTCAACTTCAGGTGCTCGGCCCGTCCGCTCAACAACCGCGACCCGCCCGCGCTGCCCGTCGGCGCATATTCCCACGACAATCGCTCGGCCGTCAGCGCGTCGATCACGATCTGCCCGCGGTTGGTCGGCATGCGCCCGGCGATCAACTCCAGCCGCGTATCGCCCCGCGCAAACCACACCCCGTGCGCCAGCGACGACGTTCGCAGCATCCGCTCACTGCGTACAAACGCGCCGTCCCCCGCTTGCACCCCCGAGGAGGCGGCTTCCGGCCGCCCACGCTCACCCAACCCCTCCTTTGTCAGTGCCAGCGTCAGCGTGGTCGCCAGTTCGGCCCGCGCGCTCTCCACCTCGCCCCAACTCTCCACCACCTCCAGATACGAGGCCGGAAAGTCGCCGCTCGAACTCGACGGCATCAGCCGCGCATCGGCGTCGCCCACCTGCGCCCCCAACTGCGCCTCGATCGCGCGATTCACCGACTCAAGCGCGCAGGCCACCGCCGCGATCAGGGCGCTGGACAGCCCGACCGCCGCCACCAGCATGGCACTACGCCAGGGGCGCACCCACAAGTTGCTGATAGCGAGACGCCAGACCGCCCGCATCCAGGCCCTCCGATTCCATCTCGCCGATCACCCGACCATCACGTATCACGAACACCCGCCCGCAATGCGCCGCCGCCGCAGGCTCGTGCGTCACCATCACCACCGTCGTTTCCTGCTCCCGCGAAATCTCCTCCAGCAGCCCCCACAACTTCTCCGCACTGGCCGAGTCCAGATTCCCCGTCGGCTCGTCGGCCAGCAGCAGTTCGGGCGCAAACAGCAACGCCCGCGCAATCGCCACTCGCTGCTGCTCGCCCCCTGACAGCGCCTCCGGCCGGTGATGCGCCCGCGCCGACAGCCCCAGCCGCTCCAGCAACTCCCCGCTCCGCCGCCCCAGCGCCCCCCGGTTCTCGCCTGCCAGCAGCCCCGGCAGTTCGACATTCTCCCGCGCTGTCAGCGTCGGTATCAGGTTGAACTGCTGGAACACGATGCCGATCTTCCGGCGGCGGAACTCCGTGGCCTCACGCTCGTTCATCGCGTGCACCGCGGCCTCGCCCACGAAGATTTCACCCGAGGTCGGGCGGTCCAGCGCAGCGAGCAGGTGCAGCAGCGTGCTCTTCCCGCTGCCCGACTGCCCCATGATCGCAAAGAACCCGGGCGCCCCCAGCGAAAGCGACACCCCCCGCAGCGCCTCGACGCTGCGCCCGCCCAGTTGATAGGTCTTGGACACGTCCAGGCAGCGGATCATCCCGGCATGACCCCCGGCATGACCCCCGGCATGATCCCCGGCATCACGCCTGGAATCACCTCTTGCCCGGCAGGGGCCTCCCCGCGACTACACCGCATGCTCACGCTCATAGGTCGCCGCGTCCACGCACCTGGACAGCCCCGACAGGTCGCTCGCCCGCACCTTCACCAGCCAGTGCGCGTACGGGTCTTCGTTCAACAGCCCCGGGTTCCCCTCCAGATCCTCGTTGACCTGGGTAATCTGGCCTGAGACGGCCGAATACACGTCGCTGGTCGTCTTCACAGACTCCACCTCGCCGACCGTTTCGCCCGGCTTGACCGCCGTGCCCGCCGGCTTCATTTCCACGTACGTCACGTCCGTCAGGGCGTCCACCGCGAACCGGGTCAGCCCGATGGTCACGATTTCCCCGTCCTTCTTGTGCCATTCATGCGTGCTCGAGTACAGACGATCCGATGGTGCCGACATACCTCACCCTTCAGTTATCAGGTTCTTGGAGATCCGTCCCGGATGCTATCGGGCATCTCTGGTCCCTGCTCCCGGGGTGGGACTTGACCCGCTCTGCCACTTTCTGGTACCTTCTCCCTGCGGAGTAGAGTATTCCATCCGCTTTCTCCCCTCCGGACGGTCGGTGCCTTTGGCCCGACCGTCTTCTTCTTCACCCTCCCTCCGCCCTCATTCGCTTTACCGCACGCGCAGGGGTAGAGTCCCCTTCACATGCTCCTCACCCTGTGCGTCAGTTCTCTTCGGCCCCTCATCCACCATCCCGATGAGCCCTTGGCCTTGCACGACGTTCCCGCCTTTGCGCGCGACTCACTCGGGCTCAACGGGCTCAGCCTCTCCACGGACCTGCTCAAGGGTGCGACCCGTTCCGATCTCGAAGCCCTTCGCGATCGTGCCGACAAAGTCGCCTGCTCCTGCCTTCTCCTCGAACAGCCCGAACCGCTTCCCTTCGCCTCTGCCGACCCTGCCCGCGCCCAGTCGGCCATCGAACGTGCCCAGCGCGTCCTCCGCGCGGCACAGATCCTCGGGTGCAACTCCGCCGCGGTCCGCATCGAGCCGGAGGACGATCCTCTCGCCACCGATCTCGCCATCGAGCGACTGCGCAAGACCGTGGACTTTGCCGAACGCATCGAGGTCAACCTGCTCCTGGCCCCACACGCCGGGCTCACCAACCAGCCCGAACAGGTCACCGACCTGCTCAAACGCATCGGCGGCTTCCGCATCGGCACCCTGCCCGACTTTGCCGCCGCTGCCGAAGCCCCCGACCCCGTCGTGTACCTCCGGCGCCTGACACCCTATGCCTCGGTCGTTCTGGCCTCGACCATGGCCTTTGATTCCATGGACGCTCCGCCCGAAGACGAATCGCTGGAAGTTGAAGACCTGCTGATCGAAAGCGTCCCCGTCCACACCACCTACGAACTGGCGCCGATGGTCGAGGCCGTCATCTCCGTCGGCTTTGATATCACTCTTTCGATCAACTACCGCGGCGAGGGCAACCCCGTCCTCGGGATTCTCGCCAGCCGCGCCGCCCTCGAAGCCGCCATCGAAAACGCACACGAAGGCGAATAGCGGCGGTCGGGAACGGCAATCGGTCAGAAAACGGTGGGTGCCGTACCTTGTGCCAGTCTTGGAGGCAGGGCACGCCGGGAAGCCGCTTGCGCTTCCGGCTCGTACCAATCCTCGCAAGCCACCTCCCCACCTCGCCTCTGATAAACTCCTCCTCATGCGGCGCGGAACCAGCCGCCTCGGGGTACGCTCATGTCGACCGCAGCAGTTCAAATCACCCGTTCTCGTCCGGAGTGGCATGTGCCCGCCGATCAGCCCATCATCATCACCATTGACGGGCCCGCAGGCACCGGAAAGTCGACCATCGCCCGCATGTTGGCAAAACGCCTCGGGCTCGATTTCCTCGACACCGGCGCCATGTACCGCGCCGCCGCGGCCATCTGCATCGACCATGCCATTGACCCCGACCACACCGACGCTCTGTGCGCCAAGGTCGCCGATGCCGACCTTCACTTCAACTGGAAGACTGATCCTCCCGCCATGCTCGCCTGGCTCAAGCCCATCGACGCGCGCATCCGCGACGCCGACGTGACCGCCCTGGTCTCCCGAATCGCTGCCATCGGCAAACTCCGCCAGCACATGGTCCGCAAGCAGCGCATCATCGCCGGCCAGCATCCTCGCCTCGTCGCCGAGGGGCGCGACCAGGGCTCCATCGTCTTCCCCAACGCCGACGTGAAGTTCTACCTCGACGCCGCACCGCAGATTCGCGCTCGTCGTCGCGCCGAGCAACTTCGCGGCCGGCACGTTGCCGTCGATGATGATCAGATCCTCGCCGACATCATCCGCCGCGATTCAATGGACGCTTCACGCCACGACGGCCCGCTGATCTGCCCCGACGACGCCGTCGTGATCGACTCCTCGCTGCTCGAGATTCCCGAAGTCATCGCCGCGATGGAAACTGTCGTCCGCGAGCGCGTGCTGGCGCTGCGTACTCCCTGATCGAGATGCAACCAGCCGTCGACGATTCTCCACCTGTCCTCCGCAACACCCGGTACTACCGTTTTTGTCGATGCTGCGTGTGGCTGGTCAGCCGCATCTTCTTCCGCGCCCGGTGGCTTCACGTGGACCGCGTTCCGGTCGCCGGCCCGCTGCTCATCGTCGCCAACCACGAGTCCTTCATCGATCCGCCGCTCATCGGTTGTGCCATCGCAAAACGCGAACTGGCCTACCTGGCACGCTCCGGGCTCTTCAAGTCCAAACCCCTCGGGTTGCTTCTCAGAAGTTTCAACTGCGTGCCTGTCTCCGAGTCCGGAGGCGACGTGGCCGCCATGCGCACCGTCATCTCCCTCCTCCACGCCGGCAACGCCGTACTCATCTTCCCGGAAGGCTCACGCTCGCCCAACGGCCAAATGCAAGAGTTCAAGCGCGGCGTCGCACTTATCCTCCGCAAGGCCCCTTGCCCGGTCATGCCCGTTGCTGTCGAAGGCCCCTTCCGCGCCTGGCCCCGACATCGAAAGTTCCCCACCCTTTTCCGCCACCGGGTGGCTACGAACTACGGGCAACCCATCCCCAGCGACCAACTGATGGCCTCAGGCCCGGACGCCGCTCTCGAGCGCCTGCACGCCGAAGTCGCCCGGCTCAAAGCCGAACTCCAGACCTCCACGTGATGCACCTTCTCATGTCCTCGCCCTCGGGCGGAGGCGCCTGGCATGACCAGGCAGGGGGTGTTCACCGTGGGGCCAGCCCCCAGGGGGTCTTTTCTCCGCAGCCTCCTCCAAAAACAAAGGCCGGGCAACCCGAAGGCTACCCGGCCTGCTGGGGGCTCCCTGCCGCAACGCCTGCTCGGCCGAGGCCGCTCAGGCATGCAGCAAGGGCGTGGGCTCTCCACCCGGTTCCGGGGCTGAAGGCCGGTCCGACGGTGGGGTCTCCTCGTCCCCACCATCGGCCAACACGGGCGTTCATTCAACAGCGACGCACTTCTGCCCGCACTCACGCGCATCGAACGGAAATCTGTGTCTTTTCAGACTCTTGCGGCACGCCCTTACGGAATCCGCTCCCGTCTGGGCAATTCGCCGCACCCCCGCGTACGCTTTACCGAGTGCCCGCCGATCGACTCATCACCTGGTCTGCGTTGCTCGCCCGCTGGACTGACTTCGCCCAGTCGGCGCTGGCTCTGCCCAAGACCGGACCCGCCGCCCGCTGGCGCGACGCCGTCCCCCACATCATCTCCCTTCAGGCCGTCACCCACGCGCTGCCAGAGTTGGCCACGATTGACCCGCCTGAGATCCCTCTGGCGCTGGACCGGGCCGAACTGACCATCCGTCACGCCTCGGCCGGTGTGGACTCCCTTTGGTCGTCTGAACCACTCCCCTCCGAACTGGCCGATCTCATCGGCGACGCTCGGCTCGCCCTGGACCTCGCCCGCACCATCGGGCTCGCGTGGGTCGTCGCCTCCGGCGTACTCGTCGCCGAACACCCGGCCGAACTGTGCATGGCGCTCGCACAGGCCGGTTTTGTCCGCGACCTGCTCGTCCCCAGCCCCGGCGTGCCCCTCTTTGCCACCAGTCCGGCCGCCCACCTCGTTCCCGCCGACTGGGGCGCCCCGGGCGACGAGGTGATCTCCCTCATCTCCGGCTTCCTCGGGCAGTTCGGCGATTGCCGCTTCGCCGGGCTGGACGTCTGCCGTCAGGTCTATCGCCAGTTCGACTTCGCCAAGGGCGGGCCCGTCCGTGACCTGGTGCTTCCCACGGAAGCCGGACTCCCCGCCGGACAGCCGCTGCTCGTCCCGGGCATCACCCACGGCCGCATCCAGCCTGTCACCCTGCCCCCGCGCGCCCGCATCCGGCTGGATCCGCTGCCGGTGGTGCATGGGGATTCGGACAGGCAAGAGGCATGAGGGATGAAGCATTCGTCTCGGGTGCCGGGCACGACGACGCGCAAACGAATCTCTCGTGCCTTGCGCCTCATGCCGAATGCCTCATCCCCGATGCTCATTCCCGTTCTACTCCATCTTTCTCAGCCACTCGCCCTCGAGTTCTTCGAGTTCGGCCTTGAGCGCGTCGCGCTTCTCCGTCAGCCCGTTGGCGCGCTCGATGTCGCGCCACACGTCCGGATCGTCCAGTTCCGCGTCCACCGCCCGCACGGAGCGCTCCACATCGCTCATCCGTTCCTCGATCTGCTCGGCCCGCATCCATGAAAAACGGCTCTTGACCTTCGCCTCGCTCTTGATCGCCTTGGCCGCCGGCTTCTCGTCCGTCCGCGCGACGGGCTTGCGTGCCTCGGCCCGGGCGGGCGACGCGCTCGGCGCGGGCGCTCGCTTCGTTTGCTCCAGTTGGCTGTACCTGCCCGGAAAAACCTCGGCCCCGCCCTGCCCGTCGAGCACGATCAGGTGATCGCACGTCGCGTCGAGGAACGCCCGGTCGTGGCTGATCACGATCAGCGTTCCCTCGTAACTTCCGCCTTTTTCCGGCAGCGCCAGCGCCGTCTCCAGCCGCTCCGATGACGGAATGTCAAGGTGGTTGGTCGGCTCATCGAGGATGAGCAGGTTCTTCGCGCTGGCCATCAGCCCCGCGAGCATCACGCGGCTGCGCTCGCCGCCGCTGAGCATGTCCAGCGTCTTCTCCTGCTCGGCCCCGCTGAAGAGGAAAGCCCCCGCCAGATCGCGGGCGCTCTGCTCGCTCATCGCCTGTCCGGGGCACTCCTTCCGCACGATGCCCTGGAGATAGTCCACGATCGTCAGCGACGGGTTCAGATTCTCGTGCATCTGGCTGTAATACCCGATCGACAGTTTGCTGCCCAGCCGCACCGCCCCCGCGTCGGGTTCGACCTGCCCGAGCAGCGTGCGCACCAGCGTGGTCTTGCCCGCGCCGTTGGGCCCGATGATGCCCCAGCGCTCGCCGCGTGCGATTGTCACCGTCAACTCGGTGAACAACTGTTTGCGCGCCCCTTCCTCGTCCGTGTAGCCCTTGCTCAACTCGCGCGCGGTCACCACCAGGTCGCCACTGCGTTCGGCCTTGGGCAGGCTCAGCCGCAGCGTCGACAACTCCATCGGCCGCTCCAGCGTGCTCTGCTCTTTCAGCCGTTCGAGTTTGGTTTCGCGCCCGCGCGCCTGCTTGGCCCGCTGTCCGGCCTTGTACTTGCGGATGTACTCCTCTTCCTTGCGGAACTGCGTCTGCTGGTTCTCGTACGCCCGCCACTGCGCCAGGCGCCGCTCGGCCCGCAACTTGCGGAACGCCTCGTAGTTCCCCGGATAGTCAATCAGCCGCCCCTGCTCGGTCTCCATGATCCGGTTCACCAGCCGATCGAGCAGGTAGCGGTCGTGAGACACCACGACCACCGCGCCCTTGAACTCGTCGCGCAGGAATCGCTCGAGCCACTCGCGCCCCGCGATGTCCAGGTGATTCGTCGGCTCGTCGAGCAGCAGCACGTTGGGCTCCTCCAGCAGGATCCGCGCCAGCGCCAGCCGCGACCGCTGCCCGCCGCTGAGCACCTCCACCGGCAGGCCGAACTGCTCATCGGTGAAGCCCAGCCCGTGCAGCACCTCGCCGATCTTGTGATCGATCGCCATGCCGCCCATCGCCTCGATGCGACGCTCAATCTCCTCCTGCCGTCGCATGAGTCTGGGCAACTCCTCGCCCGCCTCTCCCATCGCGTCGAAGACCGCGTGCAGTTCCTCGTGCAGGGCGTGCAAATCGGCGAAGGCCATTTCTGCTTCGTCCTTGACCGTCCGCCCGGGCACGCACACGGGATCCTGCATCAGGTATGCCGCCCGCGCCCCGCGCTGCAACACCACCTGTCCGGAGTCCGGTTTGAACAGCCCGGCCATCGCCTTGAGCAGCGTGCTCTTGCCCGCCCCGTTGCGTCCGACCAGCCCGACCCTCTCCCCGTCCTCGATCGACAGCGAGACGCCATCGAGGATCACCATGTCGCCGAACGCATGAGAGATGTTGGTCGCCGCCAGCAGAGGCATGGAGCGATGGTAGGGGGAGGAGGTGAGTTCGTGAGGTGGCAAGGCGGGCCGGGTGAGCCGACCTCTGCCCGGCCGCCGGTGGCCAAGGTCACCTTCGCCTGACGGGCAGGCTCTCGAAGATTCCTTCTGTCAAGGCTCGATGAGGAGGGGCACGTCGCGTTCGATGTCAACGGCGCGGTCGGAGGTGAAGCGGGCTTTGCCTTGGACGCCTTCGTCGCCCTCGATGATGAAGCGGTGCAGGATGCGCCCCTGCCCGGGGATGCCCGCGTCGAGCAGGACGCGGTGCGGCTCGAAGCGCTGTTCGTTGATCGCGGTGTGCTCGAAGCGATCCGGAACCGAACCGCTGACCAGCACGCGGACGCCTTCGGGGAACTCGAGTTCAAGCAGGTCGGGCCGCCCGATGCCCTTGCGCGACATGATCTCGGTGCGCGTGGGGATGGCGTTCTCATTCTCGATTTCAATGGTCAGTTCCCACTGGCGCGGGCCCATCTGGTTGAGCGTGCAGGCGCCGAAACGCACCCTGGGCATTTGCTCGGCGTGGAACATGGTGAAGGCAAAGTTGCGGTGGCACTCTTCTTCGAGCATGAAGGCCGGCGTCACGCGCCTGGCCCACTTGTTCAGCCCGCCTACCAGCACACGCCCGTAGCGCGGGTGGTTGACCCATGAGTAGGGCGTGAAGGTCTGGCCGAAGTCGAGTTTATCGCGCCAGGTGCGCATGCGTTCATCGTCGGCCGGGGTGTCGCGCTGGAAGTACTTGCCCTCGGTCCATAGTTCGTTGGTAAAGGAGATGATGCCCAGGCTCTCGGCGGCCCAGTTGACCTCGCCGCCATAGACGGTGTAGAGGTCGCGGTAGATCACCATGCTGGTGTAGTACGGGAGCAGTTGTTCGCCCATGCGCGCAATCATGTCGTAGACACGCGCGTCCGAGCGAGGGTAGAAATCGTTGCGGTAGTTGGAGCCGGGGCCGCGGAGGATCATCCCGCCGGCGTTGTGGAAACTCTGATAGGCGGCGATGTTGGGGTGTGCGGCCACAAAGTCGGCGATGCAGCGCGTCTCCGGTGAACTGAGCGGGTAAGGTCCGGCGCCGTACTGGACGTAGTTGGGCTTCCAGTCGGCGGGCCAGTTGCGGTTCATGTCTTCGGCCGTGGTGTCGTCTTCGTTGATGCGGCCGTCGCCGTCGTTATCAATGCCTTCCTGTCCGAGGAAGGTCCAGTCGCCGGTTTGCCCGGGCTCGACGCGGCGGAAGATGCGGTCGTCGAAGTGATCTCGAACGAACTGGCCTTCGGGATCTTCGCGCCACATCTGGGTGATGGAGCCGTCCGAGTCGAGGTCGTCGGGCCCGTCCTCGTCGATCAGTCCGTCACGGTCGTCGTCGTAGGGGCGCTGGTTGCCGCGCGGCGAGTCGGGTGAGGCGGCCTGAGCGAACCACCACGCCCGGGAATCGGGGTTTTCCATCGGCAGCAGGTAGAAGGCCGACTCGTCCATGAGTTCGGTGAGGTGCTCGTTGTGCCCGTAGGCCTTCGTGAGATACCAGAGGGTGTAGAGGACGACCTCGCCCCCCTGGACTTCGTTGCCGTGGATATTGGCGTCGATGAACATCGCCGGCTTCTTGTCGTGGGGCGTGGCGTGCTTTGGATTGACGATGGCAAGCCACATGTCGCGACCCTGCTCGCTCTTGCCGATGCTCTGCAACTCGACCAGTTCGGGATAGGCGTCCGCGATTTCGCGCATGGCGGCCGACATCTGGTCGTAGTCGTGGTAGCGGTTGAAAGAGACCTGCACGCGCGAGGAGATGTGATCCTGCGCGGAGGAAAGGGAGGGGAGGAGAAGGGCAAACACAGCGACCAGATGAGCCCACTTCGTGCTTCGATCATCGTCACGTGCTCGGCGCCCTCCTTCGTGCTGCGCACGACGCCTCCTCCCGGGGGCGAGGTTCCCGGTGCGGCCGGTCGCGTGAACGTTCCCGATGAACTTGCGCGAGTCTTTCATGGTTCGCCCCCGGTGAGTCGAGTGGAGGTGGTCTGCTCGCCGAAGCGGTCGGAGCGGACGGTGACGCGAACCGCCGCATCGGTATCGGCACGCACGAGCCACTCGATGCGGCGAGGCCCCGTTGTGAGTCGGTCGATGGTGCTGACGCGCCGACCGCTGAGGATGGCTTCCGGCGGGAGTTCGATTTCGACGGCGATGGGCTGGCCGATCTTGAGTCCGACGGCCGTGCAGGTGGGAAGGTAGCCCGGGTTGCTCAGTTCAACGCTGACGCGCCAGACACGGTCGCCGACTGCTTCGACGGCAATCTGCGAAACCTCGACGCTGGGCAGCATGTCGAGAAGCGCCTTGACGAAAGCGGCGGCCGCGTCGGAGGCAGCCTGAGACTGATCTTCCGGCGGGTTGAGCCGCGCGCCGGGTATGAAGCCGCCAACTTCGACCATGCCCAGTTGCGGATGTTCGATCGGCGCCCATTCGACGAAACCCTCGCCGGGGCGAACGGCGTCGAAGTACGCGAGCCACTTTCCGTCGTCCGAGTTGTTCTTTCCGCGGGCGGGCGGTTCGGCCTTGGCGTTGGATGCCGGTTGGTCGGGCTGGCCTGAGGGCTTGCCGGAAGCGGTTTCCTGCACCGCGGCCATAACTTGGGACTGAATCTCGGGAGGCAGCGCCTGGACCTGGGCCATCATGGCGGCACGCTCTTCCTGCGAGGCGTTCTCGAACTCGGCGGCCATAGCCTGGCGTTCTTCCAGCGTCGCGGTGAGGAACGTCGCGATGAAATCGGGGACTCCCTGGTCGAGCAGCGCCTGCCTGCGGTCGGCGGGAGTCGGGGCGGGCGGCGACGGCTCCGATTCGACCGGGGCCGGCTCCGCGGAAGGTGCGTCGGCTTCCTGTTCGAGTTTCGGGCGCGACCACACCGCCGACTGGAAGGCCCAGGCGCCGAAGTCGGCATAAGCCCATTCGAGCAGCGAGCCGTCATATCCGGGCGACGCGGCCGACTCCATCGACACGAGTTGGCGATACTTCTCGGCGACGTGATCGTGATACGGCACGTCGTCGCGTTCGAGGCCTTTGGGGATCTGACCGGTCTGGTCGTACTGCCCTGTGGGTGGCTTGTTGATGAGGCTGTCACCCGGACCGAGCACCAGAACGGCGACGATGTTGCGATGTGCCTGCATCCAGCGGACGAGGGCGAGACTTTCGACTTCGGACAGCGCGCGGGTGCCGGCGCCCTCGTCGAACTCGGGCCAGTGGGTCGGGAAGTTGCGGTCGAGGTCGACGCCGCTGCCCGGGCCTCCGGGGCCGTCTTCGTTGAACTTGCCGTCGCCGTCGTCGTCAACGCCCTCGGTCAGGATGACCCAGCGTGCGCGTTCACCCTTCACGGGGTCGGCCGGTCGCATCAGGCGAGCGTCGTCGGCGTCAGCGACAAGCGTGGGTTCGAGGTTGTAGCGGGCCGGCGGGTGTTCGATGCGCATCTGCGTGATCAACCCGTCCCCGTCGAGATCATTGGGCGGATCTTCGCCCAGGCGTCGGTCGCGGTCGGCGTCGAATGGGGCGACCGTGCGACCCCACTCGACGCGAGGGCGGGCGCTGAGCCAGGCGGCGCCGTCGGGGTTCAACTCGGGGACGACGTAGAGGGTGTGGGTGGTCAGAGTGCCGCCCCAGTCGCGGGCGATCAGGTCGCGGGCTGTGGATATCCCCACGCGGTGCTGGGGGCTGACCCCGGCGACGACCAGGAGGGCCGGTCGCTCGTCGGGGGAACGGGCTCCCGGGTCGGCCAGCGTATAGACGTGGATGGGTCGACCGGCCCGGCTCTGAGCAAGTTCGGCGCGGGTCACTTCGGCAGGGGCGGCAGCGGCTATGCACGCAAGTGCCGTTACCCCCAGAACATATTGGACCATGTGGACTCCTTGGACCGGCCTGGAAAGCAGTAAGGTAGCCGGAGAGGGCTTTGCGTGCCGAACTCGGGGAGAGCCTCGGAGGTAGACATGGTGGGGTGCAGGATTTCGAGAGTCTCCCACGCGTCGAAAAACGCCGCGTTGGGCCAAACCCCACTGTCAGGTGCCGGGACTCAGATTCATCGGCCAGGGCAAGAATATGAGAGGAAACGCACGCGGAATCTGGTAATCTGGGTGGTCGGACCGAACCACGCCGGGATCGTTCCAGGAGGGGATTGGCTGGGACGTCTGACCAAGCGGGCTTGCCCGTTTGGATCGTGGGGATTGCGTGTGCAAGGACGATGCGACGGCGCTGCGCCGGCCGCGAGCACGAGAGGATGGCCATGCCCGAGAAAACCGCTGCCAGAACGCGACCCACCGTGGAGTCGAAACTCGTCTACCGGGCGGACATTGACCAGTCGGGAGACTGGTACGTCTGGCAACGGCTTGGCGCCAGCGGGTGGGCGGCCTTGCAGCGCTGCCGCGATCGGGCCGAGGCCATCGAGATCGCGTCGATGATGAACCGTACGTGCGAGCGGGCGGGGTGAGTTGACAGGCGTTCCTTTCGCGCTCGTGATACGGTTCGGGGCACGTTGCGACTTCCTGCTTCATGATCTTCTGATCTCACAAAGCCCCCTCTACCATCGTCCTCAAGGAGCCCCCCATGCCCCACGCCATCGTTCTCGGAGCCGGCATGGTCGGCTCAGTCATGAGCGCCGACCTGTCCTCGGACCCTGCGTTTGAGGTCACGGTCGCTGACGCGCGCCCCCAGTCCCTTGAACTTGCTTCCCGGCGTTCAGGAGGGCGCGTCAGGACGCTCCAACTTGACCTCTCCGACACGCACGCTCTCGCCCGGGCCATTGCCCCCTTTGACATCGTCCTCGGCGCGCTGGCCAGTCACCTCGGCTTCCAGACCCTCCGCACCGTCATCGAGGCGAAAAAGAACTATGCCGACATCTCCTTCATGCCCGAGGACGCGCTCGAACTCGACCAACTCGCAAAGAAGAACGGCGTCACCGCCGTCGTCGATTGCGGTGTGGCGCCCGGCATGTCCAACCTGCTCTCCGGCTACGCCGTCTCACTCCTCGACTCCTGCGACAACATCGAGATCTACGTCGGAGGGCTCCCGCGTGAACGCTGTTGGCCGTTTCAGTACAAGGCGGGCTTCGCCCCTGCCGATGTCATCGAGGAATACACACGCCCCGTCCGTATCGTCGAGAACGGTCGCACCGTCATCCGCCAGGCCCTCACCGAACCGGAACTGCTCGACTTCCCCGGCATCGGCTCGCTCGAGGCCGTGAACACCGACGGCCTGCGATCGCTCGCAGCGACTCTTCCCGTTCCCAGCATGAAGGAAAAGACGCTGCGCTATCCCGGGCACTACGAACTGATGCGCGTCCTGCGCGCCATCGGGCTGTTCTCCAAGGAACCCGTCGACGTCAACGGCGTCTGCGTCCGACCTCTCGACCTGCTCAGCACGCTCATGTTTCCCATGTGGACCTATCAGCCCGGCGAGCCCGACCTGACCGTCATGCGCGTTCTGGCAGACGGCACGCGCGACGGCAGACGCCTCCGCCTGGCCTGGGATCTGCTCGATCAACTCGATCCGGCCACCGGTTTCACAAGCATGTCCCGCACCACCGCCTTCCCCTGCGCCATCATGGCCCGACGCATCGCCTCCGGGCGCCTGGCCCGCCCCGGCGTTCTCCCGCCCGAGCGCCTCGCCGACGATCACGCCCTCGTCGCCGACGTGCTCGATCAACTCGATCGCCGCGGCGTCCGCTTCCTGCACTCTGAACGCGAACTGCCCCGCTGAAACCCTCAGCCCGGCTCGCCCACCCCCCGCGCACAGGGCAGGCGTTTGCACCAGTCCTCGTTCCGCCCGACAGGTGGGGCGGCGTCCATTCCCCGCCGCCGCGACCGCCGCAGCCTGAGGGTAATCCCCATTCTTCAGACCAGTCGTCGGTGCTTGCTCAAGCGATCTTCCAGCCCGCTCGATACCTCCCGTGTCGGAGGGTGTCGGGATGCAGGTCGGTGACCAGCCACGTCGCGAGCAGTTGCGGGCCGAACTGGACTTCTACAAGTCGGCCCTTGACGCCCACGCCATCGTCGCGATGACTGACCTGCGCGGGCGCATCACCTACGCCAACGACAAGTTCTGCGAGATTTCCGGGTACGCCAGAGACGAACTGCTCGGGCGTGATCACCGCATCCTCAACTCCGGGTATCACCCAAAGTCCTTCTTCGCCGACCTGTACGCCACCATCTCCAGGGGCCGCATCTGGCGGGGCGACGTCCGCAACCGCGCCAAGAACGGCTCCTTCTACTGGGTCTACACCACCATCGTCCCGATGCTCGACGACAACGGACGTATCTGCACCTACGTGGTCATTCGTCAGGACATCACCGCGCGCAAGGCCGTCGAGCAGGAACTCCTTGTCGCCAAGGAAGCCGCCGAAGCCGCCAACCGAGCCAAGGACGAGTTCCTCGCGGGCATCTCCCACGAGATCCGCACCCCGCTGGCCGCCATCCTCGGCTTTACCGACCTGCTGGCCGATCCGCAACTCGCCCCCGATGAGCGCCGCGCCCACGTCGACACCATCCGGCGAAACGGAGAGCACCTGCTCTCGCTCATCAACAACCTGCTCGACATGTCCAGGATCGAGGCTGATTGCATGCAGGTCGAGTGGATGCTCGTCTCCATCGAGAGCATTATCTCTGACGCCATCTCGATGATGCGCCCCTCGGCCGAAAGTCGCGGTCTCGGCCTGACTGTCGTGCAGGACGAGCATCTTCCCGCCCTTGTCCGCACCGATCCGCTGCGCTTGCAGCAGATCCTCATCAATCTGCTCTCCAACGCCATCAAGTTCACTCACCGCGGGTCTGTCACGCTCAGCGTTTCGGCCGGCCGCGGCGCGTGCGACACCGTTGATCTGACCTTCCAGGTGCGTGACACCGGTATCGGTATCCCGCCTGAAAAACTCCCTGTCCTCTTCAAACGCTTCTCCCAGGCCGATTCCTCCACCACCCGCCGATTCGGCGGAACCGGCATCGGGCTCTACATCTCCGGCCGCCTTGCCCGAATGCTCGGCGGAGCCATCGAAGTCGAGTCCACGCCCGGGCAAGGCAGCGTGTTTACGCTCCGGATACCCGGCGCGGTCGCTCGCGAAACCCACCAGCCTGCACACGTCCCGGATACCAGACAAGGTGGCGGCCACGGGGGGAAGCTCCTCGCCGGACTCAATGTTCTGCTCGCCGAAGATGGTCTGGACAACCAGCGCCTCTTCACGCATTGGCTCACACGGGCCGGCGCCACGCTCTCCGTCGCCTCTGACGGGCGCACCGCGGTCGACGCCTTGCTCAACTCCTGCCCCGGGCGTTCCCCATACCACCTGGTCCTCATGGACATGCAAATGCCCGTGATGGACGGTTACCAGGCCACTCGCACCATCCGAGCCGCGGGCTTGACTATCCCCATCCTGGCCATCACTGCCCACGCTGCCGGAGGCGATCGGGAGAAATGCCTGGCCGCGGGTTGCACCGACTACCTGACCAAGCCCGTCCATCGCGAACGCTTCCTCCAGGCCTGCGCCACCCACGCCCGCGTCGATGCGGCTGCCTGACTCCGATAACCTCTTCCCATCTCCGATAAACACCGAGCGGATCTGTTTCGCGGTGTGAAACGGATCCATCAGCCTTGGAGACCGCCGCTTTAGGGGATATCATCCTCGGCAAGCACATCACGTATCGAACAGCAACGCGAGGCCGGGTGGGTTGGTCTCGCGTTGTTCGTTTCCGGGGAACCGTCTTCATCCTGGGAGGAACGTCTGTATCCCACCGGAGTGAGATCTCCCGCTCGACCGCTCCCGCTGCAACCCGACAAGCATCCCCACGCCGATCGTCAGCCTCACGAACGACTCGGCCGACATGCGCAACTTGTATCAGGTCCGGCTCCTCTCTCGCTCAGGCGTGAGAGGGTGGGTCCCTGTGCCGTGCGGCACGGATTCCGGTTGAGTTTCGGGCGTGTGCCGACGTCGGCGCCCCGCCCACCACGAGCGGCCGCCCCAGCGGGTATCGAGTGTGTCGCGCCAGCGTCATACTTGCCGCTTCTTTTCCACCTCTGCACGGCGCGCCACATAATTGCGGCCCAAGTCTCCAAATCGCCAGATCACAAGATCGCCGAATCAACCCCCACCGGATCTCTTCGTCTCTGCCCTCCGCGCGTTGGTGCGTTCCTAGCCGATCCTCTCCTGTCCCCCCATATAGGCCCGCAGCGCCGGCGGCACCGTCACCGACCCGTCCTCGTTCTGGTACATTTCCAATATCGGGATCAGGATCCGCGGGCTCGCGGCCACGGTGTTATTCAAACTGTGGCAAACCGTCGTCACGCCCTTCCCGGCCTCCCCGCCCGCGCGATAGCGCATATTCAGCCGCCGGCACTGGTAGTCATAGAGCCGGCTGGCCGAGTGCGTCTCACTGAACGCCCCCGTCGGCCTGCCCGCCGCATCCGGCGCCCCGCGCCCCGGCATCCAGCACTCGATATCCACCATGTCCGCGTTCTTCACGCCCAGGTCGCCTGTGCAGCACTGCAACAACCGATACGGCAAGCCCAGGCTCTGCAACAGCGCCTCGACATACTCGATCATCTCGCGATGCCACCGTCGGCTCACCTGTTCGTCGGCCTTGCAGATCACCACCTGCTCGACCTTGTCGAACTGGTGCACGCGATACAACCCGGCCGTGTCCTTCCCCGCCGCCCCCGCTTCGCGCCGGAAGCACGTCGACACCGTCACATACTTCTTCGGCAGTTCGGCCTCATCGAGAATCTCGCCCATGTGCACGCCCATGAGCCCGACCTCGCCCGTTCCGGTCAGATACAGATCCTGCCCGCGGGCCGTCCCCTCGGGCGCCTCGTCTTCATCCTGCTCGATCTGCCACCGCCGCGTCTCGTCGATCAGGTACGTCTGCGCCCGACCGGCCGGAAAGAACCCCGTCCCGACCATCGCCTCCTCGCGCACCAGCACCGGCACGCTCATGGGGGTAAACCCGTTCCGCTGCACCATGAAGTCCAGTGCGTACCGGAGCACTGCCTGGTGCATTTTCATGCCGTCGCCGGTCAGGATGTAACTGCGCGACCCCGCGAGTCGCACGCCTCGCGCAAAGTCGACCAACCCCAACTTCTCGGCCAGTTCCAGGTGCCCGCGCGGCACAAAACCCCGGTTTTCCACGAAGTTCTTCCCGAAGTCCCACCCCGTCGGCGCCCAGCGTTTGATCTCCACGTTGTCCGCGCTGCTCGTCCCCACCGGAACGTCATCGTCTGGCGGCAGCGGCACGCGGAGCAGCAGCGCGGTCAGTTCCGGCTCGATGGCCGCAAGTTCGGCCTCGAACGCCTGAATCTCCGCCTTCAACCGCGCCGGAGCGCTCTTGATCTGCTCGATCTCCGCCTCCAGCGCCGCCTTGCCCGCTCCCTCGGCCTTTTTCAGTGCCCCCATCAACTGCCCGATCTTCGGGCCTGTCTCCTTGGCCAGGCGATTCTGCTCGGCCCGGGCCGTCTCCTGCCGCTGCTGCAACGCCCGCTTCTGTTCGTCCAGCCCCAGCAGCCGATCGATGTCCACCTTCACGCCCTTCCGGGCCGATCCAGTCCGGTACCGCTCCGGCCGCTCACGCAGATCTTTCAGGTCAATCATGGGACTGACAGTGTAGTTGGCTCGTCCACCGAACGAACTCCTGCGTATCGACTCACCCGGGAGCCTTTAGTCCTCTATCCTTCTTCCGGGCCGCGTGGGGAGTTTGCATGGCGACGCTGCAACTGAAAGTCGAGGGGGGCCGGGGTCGCCCCATCCGTCTGGACGATGACCCGATCACCATCGGTCGCCACCCCGACAACCGCATCCGCATCAAGGACGAGATGGCCTCCCGGCATCACTGCATCATCGAGCCGGCTGCCCCGGGTCAGTTCCGCCTGCGCGACCTGGGCTCACGCAACGGCACCAAACTCAACGGCAACCGCGTCGCCGAATCGCTCCTCCAGCCCGGGGATGTCATCCAGATCGGGCAACTCCAGTTCCAGGTCGAAGAACGCCGCAACGAGGTGACCGCCCGCGTCGGGGCCGACGGCAACGGCGAACAGGAAGCGCCCACCACCCGCCAGTCCCGGCGCGAGCAGGAGCAGGCCCCCTGGATCGTCGAACTCAAGTCCGTCATCGACGCCTTTGCTGTCTCCGGTGTCGATGACGAAAACATCCGCATCGTCGATGCCGACGGCAAGACCTCCGACGCACTGGCCGGCGCCAACATCGGCCCCCGTTCCGGACGCCTCCTCCTCCGTGCCGCCTCTCGCACCCGCGCAACCGACATCCACCTTGAACCCAAGGGCGAGTCGGTCAACGTCCGCATGCGCGTCGACGGGCAGATGGTCTGGGTGACCGAACTGCCCAACGACGTCGGCGAACGCTTCGTGGGGCTCATCAAGAACGCCTGTCAGATGAAGGCCGCCGCTCGCGACGCCGTCCAGGACGGGCACTTTTCCTGCCGCTTCCCCGACCGTCGCGTCGAGTACCGCGTCTCCGTCACTCCCTCCGTCCACGGGCAGAAGATGGTTATCCGCGTCCTCGACCAGCGCGGCGTGCCCACCTCGCTCTCCGACCTCGGGCTGGTCGGGTACATGCACGAACGCATCCGCGCCGTCACCACGCAGGACTCCGGGCTCCTGCTCGTCTGCGGGCCAACCGGCTCGGGAAAGACGACCACTCTCTACAACGCTCTCCGCGAAATCGACCGCGACGCTCGCAACGTCGTCACCATCGAAGACCCCGTCGAATACCAACTCGACGGCGTCACCCAGATGCCCATCGACGAACGCAAGGGCAATACCTTCAACTCACTGCTTCGCTCCGTCCTCCGCCAGGATCCCGACGTCATCCTCGTCGGCGAAGTCCGCGACGAAGAAACGGCCCGCACTGCCATGCAGGCCGCCATGACCGGGCACCTGGTCTTCACAACGGTACACTCAAAGGACTCCATCTCGGCCGTCTTCCGACTGCTCGACCTGCGCGTCGAGCCGTACCTGGTTGCCAACGCCCTGAACCTGGTCCTCGCCCAGCGGCTGGTGCGGGTGCTGTGCGAGAAGTGCAAGCAGGAGATCCCGGTGACGCCGGGCCAGGCCAACAAGATCGGGCGTTTCCTGGCCCAGCGCACCCACATCTTTGCTCCCGTCGGCTGCCCGAGTTGCATCAAGACTGGCTTCCGGGGCCGCCATGCCCTCTTCGAACTGCTCGACTTCAACGACGAACTCCGCGACATCGTGCTCCGCAATCCGTCCATCCAGGCCATGCGCAAAGTCATCGACCAGGGCCTGTTCACCACCCTCCAGCAGTTCGGCTACCGCCTTGTGGCGGAGGGGGTTACGAGCATGGATGAGGTGGACCGCGTGGCAGGGTCGGGCTGAGACACAGATCCTCCCCCGGTCTTGCCGGGGGGTAGCCGGCGCAGCAGGACGCAGGGGATGCTCCAGCAAGCGGCAGATTCCCTTTTCGCTCGTCTGTAGGCAGAGACCGGAACGTAGAAACCTGGGCATGACGGCGACCCGGCCGCCGCGCTTGCCGCCAGGCGGCCAGATCTCCGATCGATGCCACCGTCGGTCACTTCAAGTCCGACGACCTCGCCGGGGTGGGCGAGGTGGCATCTATGAGCAAGCCGTTGTCAAGGAGCGGGTGAGGATATTTGAGGGATGAGTTGGCCCGAGCATCTATTCGGCGTGCCGCGCAGGTTTGCCGCCCTCGGCGTGGAGGAGCCCCCCCGTCCGATCGGGCGTGTATGTCACCTCTTCGCGGCTTCCTCGCGGGTGCTTCGGGTCGGTTTCGCCACGTCCTGTGCGTCTGTTCGACTCTTCCCCCTCACTTCGTCAGCGTCACCACGCCCACCAGGATCAGCGCCACCCCCGCCAGTTTCCGGCCCGTCATCGGCTCGTGCAGCACCAGCCAGCCGAGCAGCACTCCCGTGGCCGGCGCCAGCGCAAACGCAATCGGCTTGATCTTGCTGATCTCGCCCTGCGACAGGGCTGCATAGAAGAAGATCATCGCAGCCGCCCCCGCGACCAGCCCCGACCCCAGGATCAGTTTCAGCCAATTGCCTGTCGAAATCGCCGCGAACCCCTGCTGTTCGCCCGGACTGATCCGCCGTGCCACGAGCCAGGCCGCCCAGATCAGCGGCAGCGCCACACTCGACCGGATCGCGATGGCCGCGAAGGGCCCGACTTCCTTGGAGTGCAACGCCGACCGCGTGGCGACTTCACCGACACCCCAGCACAACCCGGCCGCGATCGCGAGAAGTATGGCTTGCATGGAGACAAGAGTAGAAGCCTTCCGCACGAACCTCACCTGCTGGGGAGAGGGCGGCCGCGCCGCAGACGGATGCCGGGACGCGATCTGGAAGCCGTTGTCGCAGTTTCGCCGGCCCCGATAGTGATATCGCCGGCGCCGTGCTGGCTGCGTCTGTCGTCAAGGCTGCGGCTCACCGGCGGGCAGCACGCTTCACCGATCCGTTTGCCCACGAAACTCGCGCTGCGTGGGACGCCGGACCATTGTGAGTGCTCGCACACGGGACCGGGCGGCAACCGCCTTGCGCTGCCTGAGTTCCCGCGGCATCTGACCCGGAGATGTGCCCGACGACGGGCACTTCTCCGGCGTTCCCACACATCTGAGATTCACCGTGAAGCCGTGCGAGACGACCGGGCGTCGCTTACCTGGCAGGGTACTCGAACACGCCGCGGGCGGTCTTGTCGCCGAGGCGCCCGGCGGTGACCAGTTGCCGCAGCAGTGGGCAGGGGCGGTAGCGGTCGTTGTTGAGTCCTTCGGCCAGCACGTCCATGATGTGGGCGCAGGTGTCGAGCCCGATGAAGTCGGCAAGGCGCAGCGGGCCCATGGGGAAGTTGCAGCCGAGTTTCATGATGCCGTCGATGTCGGCAGGCTCGGCCACGCCTTCCATCCAGGCATAGAACGCCTCGTTGATCATCGGCATCAGGACGCGGTTGGAGACGAAGCCCGCGCGGTCGTTGGCGGGAAGCGCCGTCTTGCCCATCGCCTCGGCCAGCGCGATCACGCGCTTGGTCACCACGGCATCAGTCGCCAGTCCGTTGATTACCTCGACGAGTTTCATCACCGGCACCGGGTAGAAGAAGTGCATGCCGATGACGCGATGCGGTGTTGTCGTGGCTGCGGCGATCTTCGTGATCGAGATCGAACTGGTGTTGGTCGCGAGGATCTGCCCGTCGGTGCAGCGCTGGTCGAGGTCGGTGAAGATTCTGCACTTGAGATCGACGTTTTCCGAGGCCGCCTCGATGACGATGTCGGCGTCGGTCAGATAGGTCAGGTCGGTCACGTAAGTCAGGCGCTCCCTGGTCGCGTGCGCGTCAACCTGCGACATCCTGCCCTTTTCGACGGCCTTGCCGAGCAGTTTGCTGTGCAGATCCTGGCACTTCTTGAGTTGCTCGACGGAGATGTCGTAGACGACGGTTTCGAAACCGGCGGTGGCGGAAACCTGGGCGATGCCCCCGCCCATCTGACCGGAACCGACAACGGCGACCTTCTTGACCTCGTGCATGGCGAACCTCCGCGTTTGGAATCACAGGGGAAGATTGTAGGGATGCAGGTACGGGGCGAAGGTGAAGGTGGAGGGGAGGAGACAACGGAGCATTTGTACTCGCGGCGGGCGGGGTCAACCCCTAAACTTGGTGCAGACAGAGGGAAGCGATTTTGGAGGTGTGCATGACGCTGGCCAGCACGATCACGGGGCCCGGGCTTGATCCGCACGCGGTGACGATTTCGGGCATCGTGCTCGATCCGGTGTATGGGCCGGACGAGCCGTGCGAGTCGCTGCGCCACATCGAGCGTCAGATTGCCGGGCCCGGCGAGTTTCCGTACACGCGGGGGCTGTTCCCGCAGGGCTACCGCACCCGCCTGTGGACCATGCGCCAGTTTGCCGGCTTCGGCTCGGCCGACGACACCAACAACCGCTTCAAGTACCTGCTCAAGGCCGCGTCAACGTCGACGAAGGCAAACACCGGGCTGTCGACGGCCTTCGACCTGCCCACGCTCATGGGGCGCGACTCTGACGATGCGCTGTGCGTCGGCGAGGTCGGCAAGTGCGGCGTGGCGATCTGCACCATCGAGGACATGCACCGCCTGTACGCCGACATCCCGATCGACAGCGTGACGGTGAGCCAGACGATCAACGGGCCGGCGGCCGCGATCTGGGCGATGTACCTGGCCCATGCGCTCCAGCGCGGCATCTCGTGGGACACGCTCGGCGGGACGATTCAGAATGACATTCTCAAGGAGTTCCACGCCCAGAACGAGTTCATCTACCCTCCCGAACCGTCGGTGAAACTGGTGGTCGACACGATCGAGTTCCAGAGCAGACTCGTGCCCAGGTGGCACAGCGTGTCGATTTCGGGGTATCACATCCGCGAGGCCGGATCGACAGGCCCGCAGGAACTGGCCTTCACGCTGCGCGACGGCATGGAATACGTCGAGGCGTGCCTGATGCGCGGGATGGACGTTGACGAGTTCGCGCCGCGCCTCTCGTTCTTCTTCAACGCGCACAACGAGTTCTTTGAAGAGATCGCCAAACTGCGGGCGGCCCGGCGGATCTGGGCGCGGCGCATGCGCGACGTCTACGGCGCCAAGAGCCCCAAGTCGTGGTACATGAAGACGCATGTGCAGACCGCCGGCTGCTCGCTCACCGAGCAGCAGCCGCTCAACAACATCGTGCGCGTGGCCTACCAGGCGATGGCGGCAGTGCTGGGCGGATGTCAGAGTCTGCACACCGACTCGATGGACGAGACGCTGGGTCTGCCGACCGAGCAGGCCGTGACTGTCGCGCTGCGCACGCAGCAGATCCTCGCACACGAGACGGGTGTGACGCGAACGGCCGATCCGCTGGGCGGGTCGTGGTTCATGGAGGCTCTGACCGACCGCGTCGAGGCCGAGGCGCTGGAACTGATCGAGGAGATCGACAACATGGCCGGCGGCACCTGGCCGGCATGTCGGAAGCACTGGCAGACCGAGAACGGCGGTGGGGCGGTGGCTGGGATCAATCGCGGGTACTTCCGGCGGCAGATCGCCGAGGCCAGTTACCGCTTCAGTGAAGAGTGTGAGGCCGGCGACCGCATCATCGTCGGCGTCAACGAGTACGCCGATCCGGAAGAGAAGCGTCCGATCGACATTCTCACAATCCCTGACTCGGTGGAGACCGAGCAGGTGGCACGCCTGCAACGCTTCAAAGCGGCGCGCGACGCCAAGGCAGTGGCGGCGGCGCTGCACCGCATTCGCATGACCTGTCGCGATGGCGATCCGGGCACAGCCGGTGGGACCGGTTTCCAACCGGTCAGCGCAACTTCCGGTGGGACCGGTTTCCAACCGGTCAGCAGTTACCCCGCCTCGGCCGAGTCGCTGGGGCTGGACAAGCACAACGTCATGCCGGCCCTGGTCAACGCGGCTCTGGCCGGCTGCACGCTCGGCGAGATGACGCAGGCCATGGCCGACATCTACGGGCGCTACAGCGGCGGGCCGGAGTGGTAGAGTGCGCGGGCGATTGATCTGGCGGACGCGAATCGCGGGGTGATCGTGATGCTGTGCCGCAAGCACCGTGTGCAGACACCGTACCTCCTTGGGTCTGCGGTGACCGGCACATTCGATCCGGCTCACAGTGGTTTGGACTTTCTCGTGAAGTTCCTTCCCGATGCGGGCAGGACCGGCTTCAAAGACGGCTATTTCGGGCTGCGAGACGACCTCGCCTCGCTGCTCGGCCGCCCTGTCGACTTCATCGAATCGGGCACTCTTGGCAACCCATGCGTGATCGCCACGGCCGAGCAGAGCAAGGCGCCGCTGTATGCCGCCGCGCGATGCCCGGGCCTTGCCGACGGACATACTTCAGGCGTGTGATCACATCCGCCAAGCCACGCGTGACCAACGCCGGCCGGAACATCGCGTTCGGCAACATCCTCGTGCACGGATATGCAATGGTCGAACCAGCGACAGCCTGGGGCATCGTTCAGCACGATGTGAGCGGACTCATGCAGGAAGTGAACGCGCTTCCTGAAGAACTGGGTCGGTAGGGCGACACGCTGTCATCGCCTCCTCAGGTACGGCATCAGCCACAGCCACGCTCCGGTCACCCAAAGCGACAGCACCACCAGCGCGCTCGGCAGGAACACACCCAGTTTGGCCGCCGGGTGAAAGAACGAGCCGTCGTGAATCGACTCGATCAGGTCGCTGCGGCGGACCGCGTGCTTGAGCACTTGGCCGGTGGTCGCGCACACCTGCACTTCCCACCCGTTCCCGCACTGCACCTTGACGACGCCGTCATCCAGCCGCATGTCCAGCCGCGCAATGTCGCCCCAGCCTGCGACTTCAACGGCCGGCACGGAACTTACAGCCGCGAGAATCTGCTCAAACGTGATCTCCGGCGCGCCGCCATCGCCGGCCGTCGCGGCCGCGGTTGAAGGCTGAATCCACTCCACTTCCTTCTTGAGCAGCAGCAGCACGCCTGAGCACAGGACGATCAGCAGCGGCAGGGCCGTGCCGATGGCCCCCCAGCGATGAAGTTTGCGCGACCACTTGTTGACGCTCTTCCTCAGCCCGGGCAACGTCTCCCTCCCATTTGCTGGAGGATAGGGGTTCCGGTGGCACGGCTGGCCGAGCCGTGTGCATCTTTGTGATAAGGCCCCCGCGGTGTGCTTCATCCGGCATCGTCAATCCACCTCCACGGGCAGGGGAAGTGCCTCACGCAGCCGGACCGATGGGCATCCGCAGCCGGGTGACGTGCATGATGTCCGGGACACGGCGCGCCGTCTGCGCGAGCGGGCGCGCCCACCCGCTTGTCTCTAACTCTTGCCTCCCAGGACGGCCTGTTCGATCTTCTCCGGCGCTTCATACGCCAGCCCGAAGATGGTCTTGTTGAACTCGGTCAGCGAGCAGTTCTCCTGCTTGATGAAGCCGGTCTGCGGGATGTGCCCCAGGCGGTGCAGTTCCACCATGGCGCACACGCCCGCGGCCGTGGTGTACTCGATCGCCGGCCAGATGCGTCCGAACATGCTGACCGCGCGCAGCGAGCGGCGGAAGTTGACCTGCTGCCGGAACCCGTCCTTCATGCCGATGCAGTTGATGAACACGATGACCACGTCCTGCAACGTGCGCGCGATCGAGTGGTCGAGCAGATCCATCGCCAGGCGGCGGTCAAACACGCGCCCGTTGGCGTTGGGCTTGGCGTGCTCGACGCCCAGACGAAGATCCTGCAGCAGGAACTTCATCAGGTCGCGGTGCCCCGGGTAGCGGATGGTCTTGTAGGCGATGCGGGTCTCGCCGACGGTGCGATTCTCGCCGATGAGCGTGTCGATGAGCGAGCCGACTCCGCCCGAGGTGTAGAAGGCCTCGTAGCCCACGCCCTCAAAACTGAAATTCTCGAGCCCCTCCAGCGCCGGCAGTTTGGCGAACTTCCCGTCGAGCATGACGTTGCAGGGCTCACAGTACTCGTTGACCACCCCGGCCACCGACCACGTCACGTTGTAGTACAGCGCGTTGGTCGGATACTGCGGCAGCGCCCCCACACGCAGCGTCAGTTCGTGAATCTCGCTGAACTGACGCCCGATCTCGTACGCCGCGATCGCGATGTACCCGGGCGCCAGCCCGCACTGCGGCACCAGCGCCACCCTGGCACGCCCCTGGTCGGCGATCGCCTTCACCTTGTCGCTCGTCTCCACGTCTTCGGTCACGTCGAAGTAGTGCACGCCCAGTTCGTTGGCCATCTCGGCGATGCCCGCGACCAGGTCGAAGGGAAGCATGCAGACGAGATAGTCGTGGCCCCTGAGCAGTTCGCGCACGGCGTTGCGGTCCGTCGCGTCGATCTGCTTCGTGGCGTACTCGACCTTGTGAGGAACGAGCGATTGAAGCCGCTTGAAGTTGGCTTCGGCCTCGGCGAGGTTCGACTTCTCGCGGTCGGCAAGTGTGACCTGATAGTCGCCGCGGCCAAGCGCCAGGAGCATTTCACCGACGGACTTGCCGACCTTTCCGCCACCGAGCACGAGCACTTTTTTCATGGAAGCCTCCGAAGAGAGCCGGCAGGTTTTGCCGGGAAGGAATGGTAGCCGTGCGGCTCATGCACTGGAAGCGCCGGAAGCCCCGGAAGCGCGCCCGAAGGCGGCGGCGTGGGCACTCTCGATCAGCCGGCGCAGGGCGGGCGTGCGAACGCTGCCCACTGAGGTGGGTGGCATATCGCGCTGGTGCTTGCCCCTGCCCTGGAGAAGATCGGCGGGGTCGGGCAGCCCGGCGCCATGCATGAAGCCGAGTTGCACGCGGCCGCGCCGGCAGTCGATGATGCAGACGTTGCCGCCGATGCACCCAAGGCAGACACCATCGAGAAAGTAGTTGAGGGCGTTGTATCGGATGGCTTCGGCCACGCCGGGAGCGGCGTCGAGGACGAGGTCGCGCAGAGCGAGGATCAGTTCGCGCGTCTCGGCCGAGAAGCCGTCGAGGTGCGTGGCGAGTTGTGCGTCGGAAAGAAGTCGGGACATGAACGGGAGCCTCTGGAAATTCCGGCTCTCCGCTATTGGGCCAGCAGCCGCTGAACCACGTCGCCCATTGTCGTGCAACGATACTGCGTGTACTTGTCGCAGGAATTATCCGACCAACTTGGACGAATCACGTAATTCTTCTCCTGGGATTTCGCGATGGCAGGCAAAGCTCGCATCGGCACGAGCCACGCACGGCGCACAGAGAGTACTTCCGTGTGAATGTCGATGAATGCTGCGAGCAGGAAGGCGTTTGGCCAAGCGTTGAAGGTCGCTTTGCGTACCTGGAATTGCAGAATGGACTTCGAGCCGGCAATCGTCTTGGTGCGACACTTGACCTGAAGCGGCCAGGACCTGCCGGTGAGTCGATCATGCACGAGCAGGTCAAGCCCGCCATCGTCGGCGATGGGAGCAAATGGCATGAGCCGCCCTGCTGAACTGATCGCAAGCCTCGCAGCAACCAAGGCTTCGCCCACGGCGCCCACTGCTGTTTCGCTGAGATTGCTCCCCATCGGTGTGGTGCCAGGAATCTCGGGAATCGATACCACCTCGGGCTCCTTCGACCCTTCAACGCTCCAGCATACACGAGCGGGGATTCATCCGTTCCGCGGCGCCCGAGCTCGGAAGACACCACTGCGCCGCTCCCGGAGGGACAGCCAGTGATGGCACCCGGCCCTCGGTTCAGCCATCGGGGTCGTCCAGCAGCGCTTGCAACCGTTCACCGAGCACACCGGGCAGGCGCCCCGGCCAAGCCTCGTCGACGAGCCCGACTTCGATCAGGTCGCGCAGGTGCGTGCGGTCCTTGTCGCGATAGGCCGTCAGTTTGATGCGCACCAGCGCTTCGAGTTCAATGACGCGGAACGAGCCAAGATTGATCGACTCTTCCACGCCCGGGCTCGGCGCCGGCTCTCCCTGGCGGATCAGTTCATCGGCGAACACGACGTGCACGGCCTGTCGTGGGCTGGCATCGGCGTGGTCAAGGAACAGGTCGATCCGTGCCGCACGCCGGTACACGAATCCCACGCGTTCCAGCGCCGCCCGGACACGATCGAAATCTGCCCGGCGAACCAGCACATCGACATCCTGCGTGGTGCGCACAGCGGCCTGGTCGACAGTGGCTACCCACGCGGCCACGGCGTTCCCACCGATGACGGCGTAGTCGACACCGGCGCTGCGCAGGGCGGCAGAGGCCTTGAGGAGTCGCTGCCTGACCTGCTCCACCGCGTCCACCATCCTTTGCAGGAGGAATCCGGAGTTGGGAATGCTCGCACCCACATCGGAATGGTACACGATCTACCGCTTCTTTCCAAGATACTTGGCGATGTCGAAATCGACGAAGTCGGCGTGGTGGAAGATGATGCTCTCGATCGAGCGCTCGACCTTGTCGCCCTCGTGGCTGTGCGTCGCGACGATGTGCATGACTTCCGCCGGAATCCCGTGCTTGTAGCACAGCGCCACGCCGCTGAACGGGTGTCGCAGCATCTCGCCAAAATGCCCCTTGATGACCCGCCCGTCCGCGTCCTTGTCGAACTCGAGCGGCTTGCCGACGTCGGCCAGCAGCGAGCCGGCAATGAGATGGTCGAGATTGATCGGGATGCGCGAGCCGAACACTTCCTTGAGCACGCCGGCAATCGCGATGCACTGCTTGGCGCACGAGTTGAGGTGCTCGATGTAGCGCAGGTCGATGTCGCCGGCCAGAAGTGTGAAGGGGACAGCCCGGAGTTCGTCGGTCGTCCAGCCCTTGCCCCCGCAGCCGGTCTCGATCGCTTCGGACCACACGGCCGCCACCCTGGCCCGCAGGTCGGCCGATCGGATGTCCATCAGGTTGGGAAAGAGTTGCGCGACTTGCTCGACGGTCATCGACATGTTTTATGTCCTACTGGGTGGTGCATCGGGGAGGAGCCGCACGACCTCGCGTGCGAGACTGGGGGGCCTGTCAGCAGCATTCGTCCAGGCGATGTCGGGCTTGACGACGTGGTAGCCCTGTGCAGGGATGTGCCCGGGCCGGACGTTCCGTTCACTTTCGCTTGCCCGTGCGAGAATGTCCGGCACGGTCTTCCGGAGTTGGAACATGGCCTTGTTGATGCTTTGCAATGCTCGCTCAGCCGCTGAGCGAAGGCCGCGATCTCGTCGCCGGTCATTGAGGGAGCGCGAGAAAATGAAACGCTCAAGAACGCGCACGCGTCCTTGATGTCGAAGGGAAATACCTCGGGATCACGCGGCATAGAGGCTCACGGCTGCATTCCATTGTACGAGCCGAGGGAGTCGTTCACCAACCAGGCCGAAGGCCCCGGCCGGTGCGGTCCAGCCGCCAGACCCCGAGCGCTCATGCGCGATCCCCCTGGTACTCGTCGCGAAGCAGGCCCATCAGGACGTCATCACGATACTCTCCGAAGCGCTGCAAGTGCTGACGGCGAAGCCCCTCGTGCTTGAATCCCACCTTGGCAAGCACGCGCCCCGAGGCGGGATTGTCGGCAAAATAGCCGGCCGTCAGACGGCGAATGTCCCAGTCGACGAAGGCGTGCCGCACCACCGCGTGCAGCGCTTCAGTGGCGTAGCCGCGACCCCAGTGATCGGGGTCGAACATGTAGCCGACCTCGGCGTGCCCGTGCTCGCGGTTGTAGCCGAAAAACCCTGTCGTGCCGATACCCAGCCCGGACTCCTTGAGCAGCACGGCAAAGCAGACGCCGGTGCGGTCGGCCAGCGACTGCTGGTGCCGGGAAAGCCGCGCCCTGGCATCCTCCCGCGTGAACGGGTGTCCGAAGGTCCCCGTGTTCCGCGCGACCGACAACTGCCCGGCGACGCGCACGAAATCATCGAGGTCGCTGTCGTTGGTCGGACGCAGAATCAGGCGCGCCGTTTCAAGCGTGAGAGCAGCGGCGGCAGATCCGCCCGACTCGTCGAGCGACCATTCGACGGCCGTGTGAAACTCCTCGCGCAACACCGCGTAGATCACGTTGTCCCTGTACACTCCGTCCTTCTTGAGCGCCCCTCGCAGCACCCCCTCGTGCTTCATGCCGATCTTCTGCTGCACGCGCGCCGAGGCATCATTGCCCGCCAGGTGGCCCGCGAAAATCCGGTTCAGGTGCAGGTGACCGAACCCATAGCCCAGCATCGCCCCGGCGGCTTCGGTGGTAAAGCCGCGGTTCCAGTACGGTACCCCGAGCCAGAAGCCCAGTTCGGCGCGGTCCATCGGGCGGTGGATCTCCAGCCCGATTGCTCCCACGACCTCGTCGCTGTCGCGCAGCGCGATCGCCAGGATCATCGCCTCACCCTTCGCCCACGCGCTCTGCTGAATCCGCATGAACTGCTCTGCGTGCTCGAGCCGGTACGGGCTGGGGATGCGCAGCGTACAGCGATAAATCTCCGGCGTGTCGGCCAGTTCCGCCAGACGCGGCAGGTCGCTCTCGCGCAGAGCGCGCAGCCTCAGACGCGGGGTCAGAATGGTCGGTAGATCACTCACTCAGGACAGTTTCCTCGGCGCCGGTCCATCGTAGACCTGGGCGTCGGGGATGACCTTGCGCATCGGCTTCATCCGTCCCTGCTCCTCGGTCACGTGGGCGACCAGCCCGGGCACGCGGGCGATCATGAACAACCCGTTCATCACCTCATACGGGAAGCCAAGGTCCGCCAGAATCGCCCCGATCGCTCCATCGACGTTGATCGGCAGCGGCTTGCCCTGCTTCTCAAACGCGGCCTCGACAACTTTGGCGGCCTTGATGTGCATCCCTGCAGCCTCAGCCTGCCTGACCAGATCGAACAGCCGCGCCGTGCGCGGGTCGGCGGTGTGGAAGCGATGCCCGAAGCCGCTCATCCGCTGCCCGCGTGCCTTCATGTCGGCTAGTTCGGCGGCGGCGGCCTCGGCGAGTCTGGTCTCGCTGTTGTCCGCGCGCTTGATGATCGCCCCGAGTTGCCGCGCACAGTCTTCGATCGCGCCGCCGTGGTGCCGGTTGATGCTGTTGATGCCCACCGACACGCTTTGACTCAAACTTGCCCCGGTGCTGGCCACCGTGCGGGCGGCCAGGGCGCTCGGCGGCGTCGCGCCGTGGTCAATGCTGGCGACGAGAATCGCGTCCATCAACGCCGCGATCTTTGCCGAAGGCAGTTCACCGCGCAGGATGAGATAGACCGCCGCGCCGAAGGACACACGACCCATGAGATCCGCGATGTCGTACCCGCGGACACGCACTTCGTTGGGATGAATGTCGGTAATGGCGGTGGACCAGTTCTCAGGCATGGCGCAGATCCTTTCGCCCGGGGCGGTTCTAACCGATGCCCGCGCCGGCTCGTGCAAGAAGGATAGGAAGCAAGGCCGAAGTTTACCGCAGCGCCGGAAGGGTGAGCAGCGTCCGCGTTTCATGCCCGAAGACGTCGATCACCCGCACAAGGATCGGCCCGGCGGCGCGGTCGAGCGAAATGGGATCACTCTCCAGCGCCAGCGTGCGCCGGAGCGAACCGCGCTGCGCGTGCCACACCGGGCGGAGCGGGCGATCGCTCTGCCAGCCGGGGTCGATCGACCACGCGTCAATCAGGTCCAGACCCGGATGTCTTTGGGCGCGATGTGGAGGGCATTCCTGCTTCGCGGGCACGGTTTCATAACGTGTGAGCCGCACGCTCGCGTGCGTCGGCGAAAGCGTGACCACTTCGGCCTCGAGACGCGCGACTTCGAGCCACCCGGGCAGTTTACGACGATTGGACTCCATGATCTCGAGCGGGATCACAACCGGAAGCACGCGCACGCCCGTCGTGGCCGCGATGCCGTCGAGATCGCGGCGGATGTCCATCGTGTACTCAAACGCAAGGCACAGCACGCGCGACGCGCCCTCCAGGCGCGCCGCGCGCGCCAGCGCTTCGGCGAACGCAGCATCGACCGTGTGATCGACCCCGGCCACGTGCACGGCCGCGTCGTTGTGCCGGGCGTGGATGATCGCGTCAGCCGAGGCATCCAGGCTCGCCCCTGCGAAGCCAGACAGCACGAACCGACGATACGCGGCCGCGTCGGACCCGAACGCATGATCGAACCAGTAACGCCTGTCGGAGGGCGCCGGATCCAGCAGCGAGAACGAACACTCTCCCGCGGGCGATCCAATGAGGCGCTTACGCGTCGTGTGAATCGCCTGTCTCCCCTGGTCGGCCATGATCCAGCGCCGCCCCAGTTGCTGCGCCACCACTCCCGTCGTGCCTGAGCCGCAGAAAAAGTCAGCCACAGTGCCGCCCGGCGGGCAGGCCCACGAAATGATGCGACGAAGCAATCCCTCCGGCTTCTGTGTCGCGTACCCGATGCCCAGTTCGTCCTTCGAGCAATGCCGCAGCGGCCGCACATCCGCGTCGTCCCACAGCGTGTCCACGGGCTGGTCCTTGTACCAGTGCCCGTCGTCGCCGCGGCGGAGGAAGTACTTGATGTAGATCCTGCCCGAGGGACTTTCCCACACGCGATTCTCCGCGCGCAGGCGCTCGATGCTCCTGTCGGTGTAGTCGCCGCGCGGGGCCGTCGTGAAATAGCACTGCGCCGTTTCGTCCCACTTGCTCCCGCGCGGCTTGCCCGAACCATCGAGTTCAACCGGCGCAGCCCGCATGGGCGTCTGCCCGCGGAACGGCGTGCCCTCACGGGCTGAGTACACGAAAATCGAATCGACGACGCGCCCGAGTTGGCTCGACGCCGCCTGCCGCCCCAGGTTCGGCGCCCGCCGCCACACGATCTCGTTCCGAAAGCACGCGCGCCCGAAGATGTCGTCGAGCAGCAGCCGCATCACCCCGCTGGCACGCCAGTCGCAGTGTACGAAGATGCAACCCTCCGGGCAGAGCAGTTCGCGCATGAGCGTCAGCCGCTCGGCCATCATGTGCGCGTACGACCCAGGCCCTTCGCCCCACGCGTCGCGGTACGCATGTACGCTGGCTGTACCATTGCCCACCGGAACTTCCACGCGGTAGTCCAGCCCGCAGTCATACGGCGGATCGATGTAGATCAGATCGATCGCCGCACGAAACCGCGGCAACAGCGACGCAATCAAAATCCTGTTGTCGCCGCGCAGGAGCAGGTTTGGCGACCGGGCGATCTGCTGATCTGGCGATTGATTTCCGTCAGCCGCTCCTTGACGCCCGCCTCCCTGGCCTCCATTGCCGCGTCTCGGCGCTGCTGCTTGGCCGCTTTGCCACGCCGCTCCGCCCCCGTTCGCCGTGTGCCGACTCCCGCGTGGTGCCCCTCCGTTTACTGTTTGGCCCTCCCATTCCTCCACGATCCGCAACGACAAGGCCGGCACATCAGGAGTCCGTCGGTGCCCCTGCTCGTCGTACTTGCCCTCCCAGATGAACTCGTGGCGCACCTGGCTCAGCGGGTGTGGCCGCGCGGTCGCCGGCACGGGCCCGCACGCCTGCGACGAGATGCCCGGAGACGAAGACATGGTGGAAGGGTACGTCGGCACGTGCGATTCAGAGCGCCGGCCGCCTCGCACAGGCCTTCTCGTCAGCACGCAACACCTGACGGGTGCATCGCCGAGCAGGACGACCTGCAGACCCGTTCCGGATTCGCGTCATCTGCTATAGCATGAGAGACATGTGCCGACCCGTGCGCCGCCCCTCCGCCTTTACCCTCATCGAACTCCTCGTCGTCATCGCCATCATCGCGCTGCTCATCGCCATCCTCCTTCCGGCCCTTGGCAAGGCGCGCGACGCCGCCCGCACTGTCGCCTGCGGGTCTAACCTGCGGCAGATCGGCATCGGGCTGACCGGCTACGCCTTCGCGGCGCAGTACTTCCCCGGTCATCACACCTACAACACTTCGCCCAACGCGGTGCTGGTCTGGGCCCCCCGCGTGCGGATGTACATGGGCGAGAACAACGATGCGTTCTGGTGTCCGTCCAACGACATCGAGGCCGCCTGGGTCAGCAAGTGGGGCTACGCGTTCGACCGCTTTGAGAAGTACGGGTACTTCAAGGTCGAGAACCCCCGCCGTGCCGACACCAAACTGTTCAGTTACGGGTACAACGACTGGGGCGTGCGCGAGTTCACGCGCCCGCACCTGGGCCTCGGCGGCTGGGTGGGGCATCCCGACTATGGCGAGTTGCCCGAGCACCGCGTGGTGCGCCCGACCGAGATGATCGCCATCGCTGACAGCAAGACCGACGGCGCGTGGGACTCGGCCATCGACCCGGCCGACACCACCGACGCCGAGTGGCCCAGCACGCGCCACGGCGGCGGCGCCAACACGCTCTTCGTCGACGGGCACGCCCAGCGCATCGGCCAGCGTGACCTCGTCGAACCGACCGAGCAGGCACGCCGCCGCTGGAACAACGACTTCGAGCCTCACGAGGAGTATTGGTGATGCGCAGCGCCGCGGCTCGCGTGGGTGTCGGTCTGCTGCTGCTGGTGCTGGCAGGTACCGCTGCATGGATGTGGCTGTCCGGAGGGGGACGTGGTCCCGGCGGGGCGGCCTCCAGAGACTTTCCCGACGGCATCCGCATGCTCTGCGCCGACGAGAAATGCGCCACCGTCTTCAACACCACCATCGCCGAGATCGCCCGCGTCCGCGAACTCGATGAAGGGGCCCCCATCCCCTGTCCCACCTGCGCCGGCCCCAGCCTCCGAGCCCGCGAGTGCCCCTCGTGCAAGGGCGCCTTCGACGAACGCCTTGCCCGAAGCGTTCAAGGCCCCGCGGCGTGCCCCTTGTGCAAGAAGCCCCTGCCGAAACTGACGGGAGGGTGAGGGGGGATCCGGCAATCCCGCAACTTGAGATCATCTGACGGGGCCGAGGGCTCTGGCGGGGCGCGATGCGGGGTGAGTGGACGTGAAAAACCCGGGCTTGGGCCCGGGGCGTGTGGTTGCGCGAATGGCAAGCGACCTGTAGACCGGTTGGAAACCGGTCCTACGGGGTCACTTGGCGAAGTGGGCGAAGGCCTTGTTGGCTTCGGCCATGCGGTGGGTCTGTTCGCGGGTCATCATGGCCTTGCCTTCGCCACGGGCCGCTGCCCACAGTTCGTCCGCCAGTTTGGCCGACATTGGTCGCCCCTTCTCGCCGCGAGAAGCAGTGATGATCCACCGGAACGACAGCGACTGCTGCCGACGCCGACTGACCTGGATCGGCACCTGGTAGTTGGCTCCCCCGATGCGCTTGCTCCGCACCTCGACGTAGGGCTTGGTGTTTTCGATGGCCTTGTGGAACACGGCCAACGCGTTGGCAGGCTTGCCCTCTTCCTCGTTCTTGGCGAGTTTGCCCTCGATGATCTCAAGGGCGTCGTAGACCACGCGCTCGGCGCGGGTCTTCTTGCCGTCACGCATGACGCAGTTCACGAACTTGGCCAGGACCATGTCGTTGAACTTCGGATCCGGACGCAGTTGATCTTCAGACGCGGTGATGCGGCCTGCCATGTTCACCTCCGGCTCATCTGCCGGGCGATGCCCGGCTGTCTGTTCACCCCGTCGCCTGGCAGGACGGCAGGATTACTTGCCTGTGTGCCGAACCGACCTCCGGAACGGCGTCTTGACTTGAAAAACCCTCGCGTGCGCTCGGACACTGATTTCCCAGTGCCCAGCGCCTCTTACTTGCTCTTGCGCTTGGCGCCGTACTTGGATCGGCCCTGCTTGCGCCCGTCCACGCCGAGACAGTCGAGTGAGCCGCGGACGATGTGATAGCGCACGCCCGGCAGGTCGCGCACGCGCCCCCCGCGGACGAGGACGATCGAGTGTTCCTGAAGGTTGTGCCCCTCGCCGCCGATGTAGGCCGTCACTTCCTTGCCGTTGGAGAGCCGGACGCGGGCGATCTTGCGCAGGGCCGAGTTGGGCTTCTTGGGCGTGGTGGTCTTGACCGTCAGACACACGCCGCGGCGCTGCGGGCTTGCGTCCAGGTCGCGGACCTTGGACTTGGTGATCGCTGAGCGGCGGGGATTGCGAACTAACTGGTTGATCGTCGGCATGTGGTACTATTCCTACCTGTCGCGAGCAGACATCGTAGCCCGTTGATCCGCCCGGGCAAACCCCGGAGAACCGCTTTCGTGCGAACAGCCGGCAAACGCGGGCGGACTCAAGCCCGTCCCGCAGCCCTTCCAGGAGCCCCAATGACACTGGCCCAACTCCAGAAGATGATCCGCGACCGCTACTACGCGACCGACTCGGCCCGCGGAACCGCCGGAACATTCATGCACTTTGCCGAGGAGTTTGGCGAATTGGCCACCGCGCTGTACCGGAACAGCCGTCCGAACAAACCGCCAACACGCGAGGAGCGGGCCAACCTGGAAGAAGAGTTCGCCGATGTCCTGGCCTGGCTGGCGACCCTGGCGAACATCAACAACGTCGACCTGGAAGCGTGCATGAGCAAGTACACCGAGCCTGACCGGGTGACGGGCGTGAAGGACTGACGGGGCGGGAGTCGCGAATCGCGAGTCGGAGGAGGCACCGGAGTAAGGACGGGTCAGGGGCGAGGAAAGATTGACTGGTTGGAAGCCGGTCCCACTGAGAGATTGACCGGTTGGAAACCGGTCCTACTGAATGCGGCCGCCCGCAGCGCGGTAGGCTTCCCAGCCTCCGGCGACGTTGACAGCCTTGATCCCGTGCCTCTCGAGCAGCGAGACGGCGCGGGCCGATCGCTTGCCCGTGCGGCAGGTCACGTAGATCGTCTGGCCCTTCGGAACCTCGCTCAGTCGTTCGCCGAGGAGCACATGCGGGATGTTGATCGCGCCGGGAATGGCCCCCTGCGAGACTTCATTCCCGCGGCGGACGTCCAGGATGGTCCCCCGCTGCTCGACGACGCGGATGAGGTGCTCGGCCGGCACTTCGCCGGTCACGCTGAGCCCTTCGGTCGGGAGGTCGGCTCCGAGGATGTACGACTGGATGTTGTCGAGACCCACGCGGATGAGCCGGCGGATGGCCTCCTGCTTGTCGCGTTCGTTGTCAACGACGAGGTGCAGCCGCGCGCCGGGGTCAAGGTAGGACGCGGCGGCGATCGTGAACGTGCGGTGAAGCGGCAGACTCAGCGAGCCGGGGAGGTGGCCGGCAAGGTGCGACTCCCACGGGCGGATGTCGAGGATCTGCCCTTCGGACCCGGCCAGGGCGGCAACGGCGACCTTCTTCGGCGAGGGCAGGCCGCCGAGGACAGCCGGCCCGTCCCGGTTGACCTGCTTCATGCGTGCGAAGTAGGGCGGAGGCTCGGGCTGGTCGTCGAGGATGTTGTGCTCGAACGCGGCCGCGTCGTCGGCGCTCCGGAGGGCGGCGTTGTAGCGGATCTCATAGCCGACGGTGCTCTGCGGAACGGCGCCCAGTTCCTTGCCGCAGGGGCTGCCGGCGCTGTGGGCGGGCCAGACCTGCGTGAACTGCGGCAGGAGCCCGAACCACCGGGCGCTGCGGCGCAGGTCGGCCAGTCCGGACTGAGCCGCGCCGGAAACGCCGACGCACTTCTCGAGCAGGTCGGGGCGTCCGAGTTCACCGACGAAGACGAAGTCGCCGGTGAGAACTCCGATGGGTTCCTCCTCCCGCGCGCCGCCGCCGGCGTCGATGACGAGGAAGGACATGTGCTCGGGGGTGTGTCCGGGAGTGTGGACTGCCTGGAAGCGGATGCGCCCGACTGAGAAGTGCTCGCCGTCCTGGAGGATTTCGTGCCTGTAGGAACTGCCGGAGGCTCGGCGCCCGATCCAGCGGGACTGCCAGTCGGGCCCGCCTTCGCCTGAGACGTAGACCTTGGCGCCGACACGCTCGGCCAGTTCACGCGCGCCTGAGACAAAGTCAGCGTGGATATGCGTCTCGGCCACGGCGACGACCGTCAACTGGTCCTTCCCGGCAAGATCGATGTAGCGATCAACGTCGCGGACGGGGTCGATGACGACGGCCTCGCCGGTGCCCTGGCAGCCGATCAGGTACGACACTTGGGCAAGGTCATCGTCGTAGAGCGCGCGAAAGAACATGGCTTCTCCCGGTCACAGCCCGCGGGCTGCGATCGCGTCGACGGCTTCGAGGAACGTTTCGATTTCCGCCTCGGTGTTCGAGGGGCCGGGGCTGACGCGGACGGCGCCGCGTTCGCCGGTGCCGATGATCTGGTGCAGCAGGGGGGCGCAGTGAACGCCGCCTCGCACCGCGATGCCGTAGTGCTCATCGAGGGCGCCGGCGACGGCACGCGCGTGCAGATCGCCGACGTTGAAGGCGATCGACGAGGTGCGCCTGTGGCAGTTGGTCAGCCCGTAGAGATGCACGCCGTCGATGGACAGCAGCGCGTTGACGATGCGCGCCGTGTGTCGGCGTTCGCGCTGGTGGTCGAGCGTGGGCAGCGCATCCAGGGCGCCGATCAGCCCGGCGAAGCCGACGGCATTCATGGTGCCGGCTTCGAGTGCGTCTGGAAGCGTGCCGGGCATTTCCAGCCCGGGGGCGATGGCGCCCGTTCCGCCGCGACGCTCGCAGAACAGGTGCGGGAGCGAGAGATCATCCGGAAAGGCGCGGCGACCGACGTACAGAGCGCCCGTGCCGGTGGGCCCAAGCAGCCCCTTGTGCCCGGCAAGAGCGAGCAGGTCGATGCACCAGGCCTGCACGTCGACCTTGACATGCCCCGCCGTCTGGGCGGCGTCCACCAGGAACAGCGCACGCGGGCTGCGCTCACGCAGGCGAGGACCGATCACCTCCACCGGTTCGATGGTGCCGAGCACGTTGGACGCGTGCGAGAGACAGGCCAGCAGTGTGCGGTCGGTGCAGGCGGCCAGAAAGCCCTCGGCGTCGATCAGCCCGTCCTGCCCGCAGGAAACAATGGTCAGGTCGAGCATTCCCAGTTCTTCGTAACTGTGCAGTGTGCGGAGGACCGCGTTGTGCTCCACGGCCGAAGCGACCACGTGCGGGCGCCCAACGCACGTATGGCACATCGACCCGCGGAAGATGCCGTGGATCGCGGTGTTGACCGCGTCGGTGCATCCGTGCGTGAGGACCATGCGGTGCTCGTCGTCGGCGTTGACCAGCCGGGACAGCCGCCGCCGGGCCTGCTCGATGGTCTCGGAAGCGGCTCGGGCCAGCGTGTGTCCGCCGCGACCGGGATTGCCGGCCTTGTGCAGCAGAAAGTCGCACATCGCGGCTGCAACCTGCGGCGGTTTGGGCCAACTCGTGGCGGCGTTGTCGAGGTAGATAACTCCCTCGGGCATGGTGGGCCAGTATAGCGGACGCCCAAAGTGGACCTCGTCATCCATCGGTGCTCATGCCCACGCCGAGCGATGCGATCTTGCGCTCCAACAGACCCGCCATCGGCAGGTGCGGGTTGGCTCCCGTGTTCCTGCCGCTTCACCATCCTGCCGCATTCAACGGCCGCCCGCCCGAGCCGCTAGGCTTCAGCATGCGCAAGTTCTTCAAGTCGATGGCGGTGTGCGTGCTGTCGGGCATTGTGGCGGGCGGTGCGGGCGGACAGACGCTTCGCCCGTTCGTGTCGGGGCTGCACAAGCCCGTCGATTTCGTCGCCGACCCGACGGATGACGCCCGCTTCTATGTCGTCGAGCAATCCGGCCGTGTGCGGGTGGTCGAAAACGCGGAGTTGCTCTCTGAGCCGTTCTTCGAGGTTGACCGCTCAAACTTCAACGCCGAGGGGTGGGAGCAGGGTCTGCTCGGCATGGCCCTGGATCCGAACTTCGCTGAGAACAAGCGGTTCTACCTGAACTTCACGGGTAAGACGGGGGCCACGCACATCGTGCGCCTCGTGGCCGAAAACGCGCACCGGGCGGATGCGGTTTCCCAGACGCTGATCCTGACCTTTGCCCAGCCGTGGGCCAATCACAACGGCGGAAGCCTGCGCTTCGGGCCCGACGGCATGCTGTGGATCGGCACGGGCGACGGCGGCGCGGCCAACGACCCACAGGGGAATGGACAGAACCTCGGCACGCTGCTGGGCAAGATGCTGCGCATCGACGTGAGCGGGCAGCCGGTTGAAGGCAAGGCGTACGCCGTGCCGAAGGACAACCCATTCGTCGGCAAGGAAGGCGCTCGCCCGGAGATCTGGGCCTACGGGCTGCGCAACCCGTGGCGCTACGAGTTCGACTCGCAGGGACGCCTGTGGATCGCCGACGTCGGGCAGAACCGCTACGAAGAGATCCACCTCCAGCCGTCCGACTCAAAGGGCGGCGAGAACTACGGGTGGAAGGTGATGGAAGGCTTCGGCGAGTTCCGCCCAGGCGGCGACCGGGCCCGCGATCCGAAGCGGCTTTCGCCCCAGGAGCACGCCCAGCGTGGCTTCGTCGCCCCCGTCCATGCATACCGGCACGACCCGGACGGCTCCATCACCGGAGGCTACTTCTACGAGGGCCGGGGCGTGCCCGCGATGAAAGAGCGGTACATCTTCGCAGAGTTCCAGCGCGGAAGGATCTGGAGTTTCAAACTTGAAAACGGCGAGCCGACCGATCTGGCCGACCACACCGAAATGTGGTCGACGGCGCTGGAAGGCAAGTCGCCTCTCCAGCGGATATCGAGTTTCGGGCGCGACAACGCGGGAGAGTTGTACGTACTCGATGTGCGCGACGGGCGGATCTGGAAAATGGTCGAGTAGATCCGCCCGGCGTCAAACAGTGCCCGTCTCCGCCAATGGGCGCCCGCCAATGCCCGTCCAGAGGGTCCGGCGCTTCGAGAGGTTCACCAGGAGCAGCGGTGCGTGGTCACACCTCGGTGCCGTGCGGCCATCTCGCCTTCTCTTGTCACTTCACGCCCTGCATCACCATCCAGTCCGAAAAAGGCCGCCGGCGAGCCTTGAGATACCGCATCCCCACTCGCTCGGCCAGTTCCTCGGCCCTTTGCACGTCCAGCCCGCCCGCGCCCCGCCGCTCCACCCACACCACGCCACGCTGCGCAACCCGATCCACCAACCGCAGCCACGTCAGCCGCGGCACCTCGCGCAGCCCGGCCACCCGCAACTGCGTGCATACGAAGTCGAACGACCCCGCCCCGAAGTGCTCGACGATCGTCATCGGATCCAGCCGCACGACCTCGAAGGCCTCCAGCCGCTCGGCGCTGTACGGCTCCTCCTCCAGATTCGCGTCGATCACGCTGACCACTCGCAGCGCATGCCCGCGCGCCCGCGCCGCCCGCAGCAGCCGCATACTCGCCTCGGCTGACCCAAGCCCGGTGTCCAGCAGCGTCAACGTCTGTCCCAGCCGCGCCCTTCTCAGCCAGCGATCGACCTGCGACATCGTCACTCGCGCGGCCTGCGGGCCCCAGTTCTGCGTATGCACGCCCGATGCCTCCATCACGCCGGCATCCTACCCCCGACCGGCCGTCCGCCGCGACCTCCATATACTCCCGGCGATGAGCATCACCATCGAGCCCAACGCCTCCCGCCGAGTTACCCTGCGCACTCTCGAGCAGATGGCCCGCCGCGGCGAACCCTTTGCCTGCCTGGCTGCCTACGACGCCACCATGGCCCGCTGGCTCGACCGCGCGGGGGTTCACGTCCTCCTCGCAGGCGACTCAGGCGCCCAACTGGCCCTCGGCTACGACCGCACCATCGACATGCCGCTCGACATCTCCGTCGCCCTGACCGCCGCCCTGCGCCGCGGCGCCTTGAACGCCATGGTCATCGCCGACATGCCCTTCATGTCCTACCAGGCCGACGACGCCGAAGCCCTCCGCAACGCCGCCCGCTTCATGACCGAGGGCCTGGCCGACGCGGTCAAGATCGAAGTTGACGCCTCCTTCGCTCTGCTGGTCCGCAAGATGACCCGCGCGGGCATCCCAGTCTGCGCTCACATCGGGCTGCGCCCTCAGAACGTGGGACTGACCGGGGGCTATCGCGCCGTCGGTCGCACCGCCGACGAAGCCGTCGCCCTGCTCGCCGACGCCCACATCCTCCAGGAAGCCGGCGCCGTCCTGCTCCTCCTCGAAGCCGTTCCCGACCCCGTTGCCGCCGCCATCGTCGAGCAGTCAGGCATCCCAGTGATCGGCATCGGCGCCGGCCCCGCCCCGCACGGACAGATCCTCGTCGCCCACGACCTGCTCGGTCTCTCCGACAACCAGCCGCGTTTTGCCGAGCCCCTCGCTCAGATCGGTCAGGCCATCCGCGACGCCGCCGCCACGTGGGCCGGCCAGGTCGCTCAGCGGGGCGTTCCGACCGATTCTTACACCATGCCGGCCACCGAACTCGAACGCTTCCACCAACTCCGCCGCTCCGACCCCCCTCACATCGCCTGGCCCACTCAGGAACAGGCCTGAACGGCTGCCTTCTGCCCCCTGGGGGAGAAGGCGCCGAACGAAGCGAGGCGAATAAGGGGTCGTTGCGGGTTGCTTGTCCAAGAGCCTCCGTTTTCCTGTCACACCCGCGCAACCGCAGACTTCTGGATGCAATCTGCGCCCCTTTGCGGGTATTCTGCGAATCAACCAGGACGCCTCAACCGTCCGACGGAGTTCCGCATGCGCAGATTCGTCACGTTCCTCCCCGCTCTGGTCGTTCTGGTCACCGCGGCCGCCGTACTCCTGGCCGCCCCGGAGGCACTGCGACGCATCGGGTTCGCCCAGACCGCTCTCCAGGTCGATCTGGCCCGTCAGACCATCGCCGATGACGACATCCTCGTCCGCATTGACCGCGCCGTCGCCGCCATTGCCGAGTCGGTCGGACCTTCGGTTGTCCACATCGAAGTCGCCTCCACCAGTTCTCGGTCGTCAACCACCGGCTCGGGGTGGGTCTTTGACACCCACGGGCACGTCATCACCAACTCCCATGTCATCCGAGGCGCCGACTCGATCCGCGTCGAGTTCTTTGACGGCCGCGTCCTTCCCGCCGCCGTTGTCGGTGCCGACCCCTTCACCGACATCGCCGTCCTTCGCGTCAATACCGACGAAGGCCTGTTCCCGGTCCTCATTGCCCGCGGCGCGCTTCCCCGCAAGGGTGATCGCGTCTACGCCTACGGATCTCCTTTCGGCTTCCGCTTCTCCATGAGCGAGGGCATCGTCTCCGGACTCGGGCGCGATCCCCAGGGCTCCCTCGGTCTGGGCGGATACACCAACTTCATCCAGACCGATGCGGCCGTCAATCCCGGCAACTCCGGAGGCCCGCTGGTCAATGTTCAGGGACAACTCGTCGGCATGAACGTCGCCATCGCCACCGGACGCGACACCCAGGGCACGACCGAAGGGGGTGACTCGGCCGGCATCTCCTTCGCCATTCCCGTCGGAACCATCGAGCCCATCATCCGACAACTCATCAGCGAGGGGAAAATCTCCCGCGGCTTCGTCGGCGTTCTCTTCCGCCAGGGCGAGGACCGCATCATCCTCCCCGACGGCTCGGCTGTCGTCGGCACCCGTGTCACCGAAGTCCTCGCCGGCGGGCCCGCAGAAAAGGCCGGCCTGCGCGCCGAAGACATCATCGTTTCCGTCGCCGGGTACCCCGTCACCGGTTCCTTCGCGCTCCAGTCGCTCATCTCCTCCGGGCGCCCGGGACAGGAAGTCCCCATCGAAGTCCTCCGCGAAGGCAGCATCACTCCGCTGACCATCCAACTCGCAGAGATGCCCCTCTCCAACATGCTCGACCGCATCGCCGGTCAGGTGTACCGCCAACTGGGCATCCTCACCCGTTCGGTCTACGTCGGAGGCGAAAGCAACGTCCCGGCCGTCGCGATCACCGAAGTCATCGATGGCTCGATCGCCTCCCGCGTCGGGCTGCGCCCGGGGCAAATCATCCTTCGTGTGGGCACGCAGAACATCTCCAATCGCAACGAACTGCTCGAAGCGATCTACAATCAGGGCCTGCTCGTCCGCGGCGAAATCCCCTTCCTGCTCGCGACCACCACCGACCCCGGCAAGCAGTTCACGATCCGGGTGCGGATCTATCCCTGATCCGCTCCACCCGCACCACGACCGGACTGTTCACGCCCGGAATCACTTCGTTCCGCGCCATCAATCTCGGCTCTTCGATCTGCGCGCTTGGGTGATGCATCGCCCGCGGCGCGATCACTTCAGTCCCGAACGTCGTCAGCCCGATCACCGTCCCCTCCACGTCGCCCAGATACCGCTCGCTCCCTTGCACCACTCGAAACCGCGACCCCGCAAACACAAACTCCATCGCCGGCATCGCCTCGCTTGCCCCATCGTCGCGCCGCACGCGGATCCACTCTTCCACCGCAGCCTCGCACGGCCCGTGCTCACCTTCATAGCGCAGCCGTATGCGCACCGGCTCCCCGCTCGGCTCGATCGGCACCACTCCGCTCCCCTCCGGCTTCCACCGGCCCGGAGCGCCCGGCTCAAGCCCGATCAGCAGCAGCCCCGCGTGCACCTGCGAGGCCTTGGCGTCGATCACCACCAGCGACTCGTACTCGCGCGTATCGCGCGTGCACGCAACCACTTCCAGAAACACGTCCGGCGTGCGTGGATCATGCACGTCTGTCGCCACCCGCGCGTCGATCTCCACCACGCCCGCCGCCGCATCCACCCGCACGCCCGGAAAGACCTCGACAAGGCTCTCAGGCTCGACGCGGACAGCCGGCTCGGCGCCCGCGGGCGTCTGGCCTGTGTGCTTGCCGCCGTGAGGCCCCGCGCATCCGGCCAGCAGCGGCAGCAGCACGATGCACGCGACCATTCTCATCGCGCCGCCTCGCGGGCCAGCGTCGCAAATCGCTCGCCGCGCTCCTCGAAGTTCGTGTACTGATCCCACGACGCACACCCCGGACTGAGCAGCACCGCTTCGCCCGCCCGTACGCGCGGCACGATCCACTCCAACGCCCCTTCCAGCGTCCCGCACACCCGCCCGCGCCCGGCGCACACAGCCGCGCCGGTCGCGCCGATCCCCGCCAGACTCGCCAGTTGGTCCGCAAGTTCCGTGATCGCCGAAAGCGACACCTTCTTGTCATACCCGCCCGCGATCAGGTGAATGCGCTCGATCCCCGCCTCACGCAGCGCACGCACCGCGAGCACGGTCGCCTCGGGCGTCGTGGCCTTTGAGTCGTTGTACCACCGCGCCCCCCGCGCCGACCCGACAAGTTGCAAGCGGTGGGGGAGTCCGGCAAACTCGCAAATGCCGGCCCGCGCCCGTTGCCGGTCGCATCCCAGCGCCTCGCACGCCGCCAGCGCGCAGGCCGCATTCATCTCGTTGTGTCGTCCCGGTGTGGCCAGCCCCGGCACACGCTGCTCGCCCGACACCGCCACCCGATGCGCGCCCCCTGCGATGTCCCAGTCGCCCACACTCTCTCCCAGCACCGCCGTCCCGCCCGGGCGCACCCGCATCGGCAGGATTCTCTTGCAGCGCTGATAGTCTTCCAGACTTCCGTGCCAGTCCACGTGATTGGGCGCGCAGTTGGTCACCACGCCCACCCGCAGCCCGAACGCTCGGCAGTCTTCCAGCCACCACAGCATGGCGCTGGAAATCTCCAGCACGACAGCCGATGCACGTGTCATGGCCCTCACCGCGTCGAGCAGTGACCCGCCCAGGTTTCCGCCGACAAACGCTTGTCGCCCCGCGCTCGTGAGCCCTGCCCCGATCATCGCCGTCGTCGTGCTCTTGCCCATGCTCCCGGTGATCGCCACCAGGTCGCCCTCGGCCCCGATGCGCTCGACGATCGCCCGCACCGTCAACTCGATCTCCGTCGTCACCCACGCGCCCGCTTCCCGCGCCGCCGCGATGTCGTCCCGCAGCCACGGCGTCCTGACCGCCGGATTGATGACGACCAGATCGTCGCCCGTACAGGTCGGAATACCGTCGCGTCCCACGTCCAGCCGCACACGCCCGGCGCCTGTCAGGTCTGCGATTTGCGCCAGCGACCCGCCCAACTTCTCCGCAGGCAACTGGTCGACCACCGTCACGGCAAGCCCCTGATCGCTCAGCCAGCGCGTCACGCCGACTCCGCCTCCGAAGGCCCCCAGCCCCAGCACCACCGCCCGCTTCTTCCCGCGCAGATCCAAGCGTCACCCTCCCTGTCGTGTGCCATCGACCTGTCTCCCGGTCGATGCGTTGCGCACGCCCTCTCGCACTGATCGGCGCAACGGCCCGTGTCTTACGCCATTCTTTGCTCCCTCGCTTGCGCGTCGGGCTCGTAGAATCGCCTTCGTCTCTGACCTCCGCACCTTCCTCTACAACACTCCCACCGGATCCACGTCGATCGCAAACGTCGCGTCGCTCGTCAGGTCTTCCTGCTCCCGCACCGCGTTGAGCACGCCCACAAGGTCGCTTGCCCGCGTCGCCACCACGCGTACCTCAAACCGATACCGCTCGGCGATCCGGCTCAGCACGCACGGGTTCGGCCCGTCCACCCGCGCGATTCCGCGCGCCCTTTCCCGCACCTTCTCGGCCGCCTCGTCGGCCATCTTCCTCGCCTTCACCGCGTCGGCGTGACGTACCACGATCCGCGCCATCCGTCGCGCCGGGGGCAAACCTGCGGCCTTCCGATCCCTCAACTCCTGCTTGGCAAACTCCACGTACTCGTGCCGCGCCGCACGCTCGATCGCAGGGTCTCCCGGGTGCATCGTCTGCACCAGCACCAGCGCCTCCCCATACACGCTCTCATCCCCGCGCCCCGCACGCCCGGCCACCTGGCTGATCAACTGAAACGTCCGCTCCCGCGCACGAAAATCCGGCAGCACCAGCGCCGTGTCCGCATTGAGCACGCACACCAGCCCCACGTTGGGAAAATCCAGCCCCTTGGCGATCATCTGCGTGCCCACCAGCACGCGGATCCGCCCGGCCCCGAACGCCTCCAGCACGTCAAAGTACGACCGCCCCGAGTGCATCGAGTCCGAGTCCACACGCATCAGATCCTCGCCTGCGACGAGTCCCAGACGCCGCGCCAGTTCCTCCTCGGCGTGCTGCGTCCCCGCGTTGAGCAGCACCAGTTTGCCGCCGCACGCCGGGCACGCGCCCGGCACCATCTGCCCGGCCTCGCAGTGATGACACCTCAGAAAGCGCCGCGCCGCCCCTGCCGGCATCCGGTGGGCCGTCATCAGCGCATCGCACGCATCACACCGCATCGCCCACCCGCACGCTGCGCTGGCGCACCCCACATACCCCGCTTCGCCGCGCCGGTTCAGGAGCACGATCGCCTGAGAGCCGCGCTCCAGCGTCTGGCGCAGCGCCCCCTCCAGCGTCGGACCGATCAGGTCGAGCGAAGCCCCGCGCGACCCTTCGGCCCGGTACCGCTCCCGCCGCTCGCTGCCAAGGTCGACCACCTTCACCGCCGGCAGTTTTCCTCCGCCCACGCGCTCTTCCAGCGTCCACAACGCAAACCGCCCGCCCTCGGCATTGTGCCAACTCTCCATCGAAGGCGTCGCCGACCCCAGCACCACGCCTGCGCCCTCCATCCGCCCCCGCATGATCGCCACGTCGCGCCCGTTGTACCGCGGCGCCGAGTCCTGCTTGTACGACGCGTCGTGCTCCTCGTCCACCACGATCAGCCCGAGGTCCGGCATCGGCGCCAGCACCGCCGATCGCGGCCCGATCAGCACCCGCGCCCGCCCCTCCGCGCACAGGCTCCATGTCCGATTCCGCTGCGCCCCCGTCAGTCGGGAGTGCATCACCGCGATCCTCTCCCGCCCGAACCGACGGCTGAACCGGCGCACCGTCTGCGGCGTCAACGCAATCTCCGGCACCAGCACGATCGCTCCGCGCCCCTGTTCGAGCACGCGGGCGATCAACTGCAGATACACCTCCGTCTTGCCCGACCCCGTCACCCCGCGCACCAGATGCACACCAACCGCCTCGTGCGCCCCGGCCGGCGGCGCGCGTGTCGGCACGAGCGCCTGGTCCGTGTTCTGCTCATCTGCGTCTTGTGTTTCGGCTGTCTGAGCCTTGCTCTTCCTCCCAATCGCTCCCCAGATCCCCTCCACCACCCGCCGCTGCTCCTCCGTCAATCGCAGCGCCTCGTCGCTTTCGTCCACGCCCTCCAGCCATGCCTCCACTCCCGCGCTCACCTCGTGCCGTTCGACAACCTCCAGCAGCCCCGCCTCCACCAGCCTCTTCACCGGGCCCGCGCTTGCGCACTCCAGACGATGCGCCAGCACCCGCGCCTCGATCGGCCACTCCTCCGCTCCGATCTGCCCGATTCCCGCCCACGCCTTCGCGACCGCCGGCGTGAGCCGCACATCTTCGCCCGGCATCGCCCCCGTCGGCCTCACCTCACGCCGCACCTTGTGCCCGACGCCCTTCTTCACCGATCCGGGCAGCATCGCCTTGATCACCAGCCCCAGCGGACACACGTAGTACCACGCCATCCACCGCGCCAGCGCCACCTGCTCAGCAGACAGCGCCGCCCGTCCGGCCTCCAGCACCGCCTTCACCTTCCGCCGGTCCAGCCCCTCAAGCAACTCGCGCCCGCCCGCCGCCACCACCACCCCGCCCACCGTCCGCCCCGCCCGCCCCAGCGGAACCGTCACCCAGCGACCGACCTCCAGATCCGTCCCGCGATACGTCAGCCCTTCCAGCCCGGCCGATCCCTCGATCCCGCGCTCGACCACCACACGCACATACCGCGCTTCATCCTCCGCCAACCCCTGCTCGGCGCGATCAAACAGTTCCACGATGCGCTACAGTATCACCCGTGAACCAGGCCAAACCTTCATCCCTCGCCCCGGTTGCACGTCTGGCCCTCGCGGACGGCTCAGTCTTCACCGCCCGCGCCTTCGGCGACACCACGCCCGCCCGCATCGTCATCGCCGAAGTCGTCTTCAACACCGCCATGACCGGGTACCAGGAGTCCCTCACCGACCCCTCCTATTCCGGCCAGATCCTCGTCCAGACCGCGCCCCTCATCGGCAACACCGGCGTCAACCCCGTCGACGTCGAGTCTGGCAAAGTCCATGTTGCCGGCTTCGTCGTCCACGAACTGGCCGCGCGTCACTCCAACTACCGCGCCACCGACTCACTCTCGCACTATCTCGCCATCGCCGGCGTCCCGGGCTTGTCCGGTATCGACACCCGCGCCCTCGTCCGCATCCTCCGCTCCTCCGGTGCCATGATGGGCGCCCTCGCCGTCGACAGCCCCCTCTCCGACGCTCAACTTGTGCAGGCCGCACGCGACGCCGGCTCGATGGACGGCGCCAACCTGGTCACTGCAGTCGGCTGCACCACCCCCATCGACTGGGACGAAACACGCGACGAGTGGGCTGAATCACACGCTCAGCCCGCTCAACTCCGTGTCATCGCACTGGACTGCGGCGTCAAGCGCAACATCCTCCGTCACCTCACCGAGCGAGGCTGTTCGGTGCGCGTGCTCCCGCACGGCACGCCGGCGGCGGAAATCCTCGGCATCTTTGAACGCGGCCAAGCCGACGGGCTGTTCATCTCCAACGGGCCCGGAGATCCGGCAGCGGTCGAAGCAACCATCCGCACGCTGCGGGAGGTCATCCAAGCCCGCTCACGTCTGCCAATTCCCACCTTCGGCATCTGCCTCGGGCACCAGTTGCTCGCGCTGGCGGTGGGGGCCAGGACGTACAAACTCAAGTTCGGACATCGTGGCGCCAACCAGCCGGTACTCAGTTCTTTATCGGGCCATGTGGAAATTACCTCGCAGAATCACGGGTTCGCGGTCGATCCGGACTCGCTACTTGCCACCGGCGCCCAGATTACCCATATTCACCTGAACGACGGAACAGTTGCAGGGTTCCGGTTGCCCGACGCACCGGTCTTTTCCGTGCAGTACCACCCGGAGGCAAGTCCCGGCCCCCACGATGCTTCCACGCTTTTCGATGCCTTTGTCGACGCCATGCGATCACGCCGCTCGCCAGGGACCGAGAAGATTGCTCCGGCCCTTGCGTCCAGGCCTTGACATGCCTCCCGGCTCGGTCCGGGGCCAAAGTTTTCCCCATCGCACCCGTCTGTCCGGCAAATTGCCGAAGCCGGCGCTTGCATCCGGGCCCGATTCGTGTATATTGCCCTGAAGGGTCTTTCCGCAAGGTCGGTCTTGACCGTCGTGCAGACCCCAGGAGCAGAGGTTCAAAGACTTCAGGGAAGGGGATTCCTGAAGTTCGAGATTGTCAGGCCGTGCTTCCGTTGGGCCCTTCTCGCGGGGTCTCAGGTCGGGCGGCAACGGAGAGAGTTGTTTGAAAGCTCGGCCGGTGTGTTCGTCGTAAACCTTGCCGCGTCGCGTGTACGCGGAGGGTTGTTGGTCTGTGTTCCCCCCCTTGGGGATTGTGTCGAGTTGTGGTTCCACAGTTCTTGATTTTTGAAAGAGGAGCGTTCCATGAAGGCGAAGACGTGTTTTGCCCTGGCGATCGCGGCTGGCTGCGCCACCGTCGCGACCGCGAATCCTGAGAAGGTTACCCTCAACGGGTATTCCGCCGTTCCGACGGCCGCCATCAACACCATCTACTACAACGTCGCCACCGGCGAAATGATCCGCACCAACGGAAACGCCCAGCGCCAGGGCGACCCCATCTGGATCAACGAGGTCTACGACCAGTGCGGCTTCGGCGAGTGGTACTACTACGGCCTGCGCAACGATGCCGGCGGAGCCAATGACGAGTGGCTCGACTGGGGCGACATCGCTGACAACTCCGTCGTCGACGCCATGACCTTCCTCTACTACACCACCGTTCCCGACGCGGGCGAAGACGGCGAAGACGGCTTCAGCATGGTCGTGTCGTTCTTCGACGGCATCGACTGGTGCTGCAACATCGGGTCCGGCATCGCTCCCTATCTCGCCTGGGATGTCACCGGCATCCCCGGCACCGCCTCCGGCGGCGCTGCTTGGCTGGTCACCGTTGACTTCGCCGACACCCCCGAGAACATCTTCGAAGTCGGCGACGTCGACGGCGTCGATGACTCGGGCAACGGCCTCAACTCCGGCGGGCAGGCCGCCGACACCGACGGCGCGGGCAACGGCGCTGACTTCGGCTACGGCTTCAACTTCAACCACCCGACCGGCGCGGTCGCCACGACCGGCTGCGGCCTCGTGGTTCCCCCCGAAGCCGTCGAGCCCAACAGCCTCGGCTCCGAGGACGTCTTCGCCCTCTACACGGGCGGCTATACCGTCCAGGCTGGCTACTACTGGTTCGGTGGCTACGACTGCACCGGCGGCTCGGGCTTCAACTGGAGCCCCTGGGGTGACTACTACATCGGCCTCTACGGCGGTGGCGAGCCCCAGGATCCCTGCCCATATCCCCCGGACGCCGTCGATGACAACGTGCTGAACTTCTTCGACGTTCAGCAGTTCCTCGCCTGGTTCAGCGCCCAGGACCAGCGCGCCGACCTGGTTGACGACGACGTCTTCAACTTCTTCGACGTCCAGACCTACCTGGCCGCCTTCTCGGCCGGCTGCCCGTAATCCCGGGTTCGCCTTTCAAGCACTGATCGCTTGATCCCGACGCCCGCGTCCCCGTGACGCGGGCGTCGCTTTTTACACCCACCCAGATCCTCGCTCCTCCCCTCCCCCGCGCGGCGCCATGCAGACCACGATCGAAACCGTCTCCGATCGAATCTCGTGCGTCAGGGAACGCCGGACCTCGGGGAGAGTCTTGGAGCACGAGTCCGGGCCGAATCCGCCTTGCACCTCGGGAGTCCGCGTTGAAGTCGACCCGGAGATATGCCTGAAATCAGACAAATCTCCGACGTCCACCAGACGCCTGCGTTTCGATCGGGAGTGGATTGGGCCCTTCGGGTGCTCCGCTCCTCCGGAGCGGTCCCTGTCGCCTTCTGCCAAGGCCGGACAGTATCCCGACGCTCCAGCATCACGCCGCACGGCACGTCGACCCGCGCCTTGCTCCTCGCTCCGTTCTCACGGCTTCACCGCCTCGTGCGGCGGCCACGGGGTGGCGGGTCCGCCCGTGCCTCCCCCTATAGTCCTCCCCACCGAGGAGCCGTCATGTCCGACACCACCGTCAAGTCCATGGAAGCCATCGTTTCGCTCTGCAAACGCCGCGGGTTTATCTATCCGGCCAGCGAGATCTACGGCGGCATCAACGGCTTCTGGGACTACGGGCCCCTCGGCGCCCAACTCAAGAAAAACCTCCGCGATGCCTGGTGGCAGGACATGATCCTCAACCCCTGCTGGGGCAGATCAGGCCCCGACGGCAACCGGGTGACCTGCGTGCCCGTCGAAACTCGCATCATCCAGCATCCCAAAGTCTGGGAAGCCAGCGGCCACGCCGGCGGATTCAACGATCCGATGCAGACCTGCCGTCAGTGCAAGAAACTCGTTCGTGCCGATCACGTTTCGGACATGCTCAGGGAAACCGAGTGGTTCCCGCCGCTCGTTTCGCTCTTCAGAACGGGCGACTATCTTCAATGGGATCTGCTCAGCACGTGGATCAAGAAGCATGGCCAGAAGCACGCCAAGGGCATGGCGTTGGTGCGAGATCAGAAGAAGATGCACGATGTGCTGTTCGCCTTTGATGACGAACTGCGCAGACGCGGCGAAGAGATGACCCTTGAGCAGTTCATTCAGCGAGTCGCGACGCCGCACGACAGCGCGCAACTCTCTGACATGTGCCCCAATTGCGGTGGCGACCTGACGCCTCCTCGCGCATTCAACTTGATGTTCAAGACCTTTGTCGGCGCCACCACTGAGCAAACGGATGACAACGCCGCCTTCCTCCGTCCTGAGACCGCGCAGGGCATCTTTGTGCAGTTCAAGAACGTGGTGGACACCACGCGCGTGCGTGTGCCCTTCGGCATCGGCAACACCGGAACGAGTTTCCGCAACGAGGTCACGCCGCGCAACTTCACGTTCCGGTCGCGTGAGTTCGAGCAGGCCGAACTCGAGTTCTTCTGCCATCCCGACGAGAGCCAGGACTGGTACCGCTTCTGGCGCGACTTCCGCATGGAGTGGTGGCAGTCCATCGGGCTCAGGGGCGACAACCTGATTCTCCGCGAGCACGAGAAGGACGAACTCTCGCACTATTCCACCGGCACCAGCGACGTCGAATATCGCTTCCCCTTCACGGCCCCCGGCTTCGGCGAACTGGAAGGCATCGCCCATCGCGGGTGCTTCGACCTCACGCAGCACCAGCAGCACTCCGGCGCCAAACTCGATTACTTCGACACCGATCGCGGAGAAACGCTGCCCAACGGCTCAAAGAAGGGCGAACGCTACATCCCGCACGTGATCGAGCCGGCCGCGGGTCTCGATCGCGGCGCGCTGGCGCTGCTGTGCGAGGCGTACACGCGCGACGAGAGCCGTCCGAGCCCGGAGATCATGCGATTCCACCCGCGCATGGCGCCGATCAAGGCGGCCGTGTTCCCGCTGGTCAACAAGGACGGCATGCCCGAAGTGGCCGAGAAACTCCACGCTGAGTTGTTCAGGCGCTTCGGGCACGCGGGGTTTGTGGAGACCGACGCCAAACAGTCGATCGGCAAGCGGTATGCGCGCATGGACGAGGCCGGGTGTCCTTACTGCTTCACCATCGACGGGCAGACGCTGACCGACCAGACGGTGACGGTGCGCGACCGCGATTCCGGCTCGCAGCAACGCATCAACGTTTCCAAAGCGGTTGATTACCTCATGGGACGGATGCTGTGAGTACGGTGAGAGTCTTTGGGGGTGATTCAGGCGATTTCGTCAGTGGCAAACTGTTGGTGTGGAGCGCACTGAACGCTCTGAGGCCCTGCAAAGAATGTCCTTGTGACGAGGTCGACCTGACCGAACTTCATCACGCTCGTCCATACACTGCGGCCGCCATCGCGGCACTCGGGGTTCTCGCGGACGGCCGGGCTCGATTGTCTCTGCCGTCAACGCAGGACGCGCGCGACTTTGTTGTGCGGAGCGGGCTCCTGAACTACTTCGTCTGTGACGAAGCATCCCATCTTTCCCAGTCGCCCCGCAATGTGCCGGTGCAACACCTGGCGCGAGTGGATTCGACGTTCGCGGATCGCATCTCTCGCGCGTGGGAGGCGGAATTTGGGGGCCTTCCCGCCGGACTGCGACCGATCTTGGCGGGGCATCTCGACGAGATCATGCTCAACGCCCTGTCCCATGCGGAGTCAGCGATTGGCTGCATCGTCGCCGCCCAGGTTTACCCAACACTTCGATGCGTCGAACTTGCCATCCTCGACCTGGGGCAGACGATTCGCGGTCACCTGACGAAGAACCCGCTGCACAAGAGCATTGGAGACGACGCCCAGGCCATTCTGAGGGCGACCGAAGAGGGGGTGTCCGGCACGCCGGAGGGTCAGGTCAACCGGCTTGGAGATCCCAATTCCGGAGTCGGTCTGTACGAACTTCGTCATTACTGCGAGTGCGGAGGAGGCGAGATGACGATCGTCAGCGGGGCCGCGATGGTGACCTTCGGTCGATCGGCCCACCCGGTAACTGGTGAGTTTGCAGGTGGATTTCCCGATTGTCTGGTCAGTGTTCGATTTCGTGTGGACGGAGCCTGAGCCGACACGACTATGATGCTCAGCATGTCTGAGACTCCGCAAGTCGTGAAACTCGAAGGTCCGGCCCAGAACTCAGCCGGACTCGGCGTCACCACGGCCGAGAAGGTCTTGGCGCTCCTGCGACAACACCAGACAGTGGAGTTGGACTTCGCGGGTGTTGAACGCATCACGGCGTCTTTCGCGAACGCACTGGTCATGACGATTCTCGAACTCGTGGGGGAGGAGGCCCTTCGTTCGAGGCTGTTGTTGAGCCATGCCGCGCCACTGGTTGCAGCGGAGTGGGAGAAGGCAATCGAACGGTATCGGCGAGGAATCAGGCTCAGCACTCAGCGCCCCGGTGCGGCTTGAGCGATTGTGCACGGGGTGAGGGATCGCCGGGATTGGCGAGCGGAGCGCGTGGCTGCGGGGGTGCATGGTGGCGGCATATCTCATCACAGGCGCCGGCCGCGGGATCGGGCTGGAGATGGTCCGGCAGTTGCGCGCCGGCGGGCACGAGGTCATCGGCACGGTGCGCCGCGCCGAAGCCGGCTTGGAACTCAAGAGGCTGGGCGCACGCGTCGAGTTGCTCGACACGTCCGACCAGGCCGGCGTCAGGGCGCTTGCCGAGAAACTCGACGGGCTTGCGATCGACGTGCTCATCAACAACGCGGGGGTGTATCCCGATCGCCGCTCCAAGTCGATGTTCGAGGTGACGCCGGAGCAGATCCTGGAGGCGTGCCGCGTCAATGTGTGCGGGCCGATGCTCGTGACGCGGGCGCTGGCGGGCAACCTGGAGCGCAGCCACCGGAAACTGGCGGTGCAGATTTCCAGTCACATGGGAAGTATCGCCCGCGCCGAGGCCGAGAACGCGCAGGGCTGTCTGGCCTACCGCTCGTCGAAGACCGCCCTCAACATGGTCAACATGCTGATGGCGCACGAACTGGCCGCACGCGGGCTGACCACTGTGGCGCTGCACCCCGGCTGGGTGCGCACCGAGATGGGCGGGCCCAACGCGCTGCTCAGCGTCGAGCAGGCCGTTGAAAAGATTCTCGCGACTGTCGCTACTTTCACGAACGCACACAACGGGAAGTTCATGGATCTGGACGGGCGCGAGTTGCCTTGGTGAAGGTCCACGTGAATGCGTGATGCCGTTCCGGGATCAGTCACAGGCGTGCGAGGTCGCTGGGCAGGTGCCCGTCTTCGGGCGCCGCTCCGGGTCCTATGCAGCGGGAACTCTCGTCACGGGTCCGAAGGCCTGTCGCCCACTTCGTGCCGCTCGATGAACTCCACCACTTCCTTGGCCACGCCGTTGGGAACCAGCAGCGCCAGGTTGTACTGCTCGATCCGCCACTGCCCTTCATCGAGCGTCAGTACGCCCGAGCCCCGCAGCGTGCCGTAGGCCTTGTTGCTCAGGATCTCGTCGAACCACGCCGTCCGCCCGTCGCCTGAGAAGCGCACGTGCCGATCACGCGGCACATACTCCCACCCGCGCCCCTGGCTGAAGTAGGGCTCGCAGAACGCGCGAAACTCCTCGCGCACCCAGCGCTCGCCGGCGTCCGTCCCGAGAAACACCCCCTCCGGGCTCATCCGTCCGACGTACCCCTCCATGTCCGCCTGTGCCGCGCCGGCGTGAAACCCGTCCAAGGCCGCGTTCACCTCGCCCAGCGCGTCCTGCCTCACGCCGACTTCTCCGCATCCCCACATGGACGCGCTGACGAACGCCACCACGCCGCACGACCATGTCCGGCAAGACGAGACTCGGCCCGTGTGTCTGGTCATGGGCGGAGTCTAGCCGAAGGGGCCTGGCCAGACGATCAGCAGCGACGGCGACGCCGCCCGAGCACCGGCACGTTGGCCGGCAGACGGCTCGTCGGCGCCGGCACGTTCAGTCTGGCCCACTCGATGGCTGCCTCGCGCACATCCCCGCTCAGGCCGCTCGCCCCGCCGATCAGCGCGAAACCCAGGTGATGCTGAAACACGCCCGAATCGCTCACGTCGTCGAAGGCGTAGCCGGGGACGATCTGGTCAGTGGTGGGGGTGAGCGCGTCGACGCCGCGCTTGCAGATGCGCAGGCGCTTGACCGGGATCGTCTCCGAAGACTCCTGCACGCCCTCGTCCACGTTCCAGTAGGTGCTCTAGTCGGCCGGCGAATGCGTCACCAGCGGCGATCCGGAGTGCTCCGACAATGTCGTCAGCCACGACGAGAGAAAATCGTTGGCCACCCCACCGTGCGGCGGGGCCGCGTCGATGAATGCTCCGTCCGACGACTCCAGGCAGATCTGGCGCACGATCTCCAGTTGCCGCATGTTCGACAGGCGCCAGGCACCTGGCAGCAAGCACTGGGCGCCAGACACCGGGCATCAGAGTCCAGGGCTCAGGTTGGGCAGAGAGCCGAGTCACGCGGAGGTTTCCTTCTCCAGGTAGAGACCTTCTCACCCGCTTCACTTCGTCCCTTCCCCACCTCAGCCCACAAACTTGCGGAACTTCGCCTCGTACCCCACGCTGACCACCCGTCCGCGATCCACCCGGTCGGCCTCCACGTACGCCACCAGCGTCATCCCCGTCCACGATCGCCCGTGATGGTCCACCAGCGTCCCGCCTGTCGAGGGATGCGTCGCCTGCGCTTTGATCGCATCACGCAGTGCCCATAGCGCGCTGTCGCCGGCGGCCGTCAGACGCCCGCGCACCACCACCTCCAGTTCGACGTCTCCGAATGCGGCCGATCCCGGGATCGAAGGATCGCCGAACGCCCGCAGTGCCACCACGTACAGCCCCTGCTCGCCCATGCTGAAGCGGTGCGGGCCCGAGCCGAACAGGTCAAGAGTCTTGAATGAACTGCTCATGCCGCATCTCCCACGCTGACCGGGTCGGTGACACCGTCGGCCGACAGGGCCCACAGCACCATGGACCGCAGCCCGCCCTTGCGCGTGACCTCATGCCGCACGTCACCGACCACCACCTCGGCCTCGATGCTCACACGCCCGGCGTCGCTGCCTGAGCGGGCTGCCTCGAAGCGCAGCAACCCCGTCGTCCCCGGCAGCGGGCTCTGCATCGACCCGCTATCCAACCGCTGCACCAGGGCGATCCGCACGCGCTGCTCGGGTACGTCGGCCCAGACCATCTGCGGGCCGGCATCGCTCCATTCCTGCACCAGCCGATGCGCCAGCCGATCGATGGCGATCGATTCGACGCCGTCCCAGGCCTGGCCGGCGAACGTGACCTTCTCCGGATTGAGCACCAGCATCGCCTCACCCCCTCACCAAGGCCAGGATGTTCAGGCGGCGCACCGCGTCGGGCTGCCCGTCGGCGTCGGTGTCGATCATCGCTACCGCCCGCTGGCGCTCGTCGGCGAAGCGCTGACGATAGAACTCGGCCTTGCGCGCCGGCGCCGATTCGGGCCCCAGCGCCGAACCGGCAGCCGCGTAGATCAGGTGCAGCGCGCCCAGCGCCTCGACGCGGGCCAGCGCCCCGGGGTTGACGATCGCCGACGGGCCGATGCTCCCTGCTTCTTCGGGCACGTCGGGTTCGATGCCGATCATGCGGAGCACCTGCCGGTGTACCATCGCAATCTGCGGGGCGAAGGTCGGCACGCTGACCTCGACGTCGCTGGCGCCGCTGACCGGGGTCAGCGCGTCGTCGTCCGAGGCACGCAGACGCGAAATGGTCAGCACCGTGCCCGACACACGCGCGATCACTTCGTAGCCGGTGCCCGCGACGAGCACGACGTTGCCCGTGTCGACGCCGCCCGCGTCGAAGAGCACGTCCTGGCTCGTCATCGTCAGCACTGTGCCCGAGCACGATCCGGCCCCGAGCACGAGCCGCTGACTGACCCATGCCACGTCGCGGAACAGGGCCGGTTCGAGCGTGAGCAGGAGCACGTCGTTTGCAAAACTCATGTGAACCTCCTTCTGAAAAACCCCGGGCGGGGTGTTGCCCCCGCCCGGAGCGCACGCGAGTCCCCCCGGTCCCCGCGAAACTACACAGCCAGCCCGGTGATCGCCCCGTGAGCCGCCTCGTTCTTGAACTCCAGCGTGTACTCGCCGATGACCTGCCCGCACACCGAGTCGCCCTTGGCCGCAAGCGGCTTGTAGTGGAAACTGCGGCCCTGGAGCGGGGGCACGGCGATGCGGCCCGAGTCAAGCAGCAGCAGACTGTCGGCGGGCATCCAGCGGCTGAGGATGATCCGGCAGACGCCGAAGTCACTCTCGTAGACCGAAACGAGGTTGCGGAACGCGGTGTCCTCGGGCAGATAGGCGCGGCTGCCGGTGGTGAAGGAGTTGAGCCGGCGCTTCTGGGCCCCGCCGACGACGATGGTGTCGACTGTGCCGCTGGACTTCTCCCAGATGGCGCGCAGGGCAGCGTTGAGGACGGCCTCATTGAGTTCGTCGCCGGCGCCGTCTCCGTCAGGGATCTCGCCCTCCCCGGGAATGAACCGATTGGTCTGGATGGAGTGGTTGATGCCGTTCATCGAGCGACGGACGGTGGAGGATCCGTGCTGCGTGCTGGCGGGCGCGACGCCGTTGATGACGCAGTTCTCCAGGTCGCGCAGGAGTTCGCGCATGCGTTCCTGCTTCTGGTAGTCGATCTCATCACCCACGCCGTGCGAGCGAGCCGCCTGCATCGAGCCGCTGACCTCGATCGCGGCCGTGAAGATCTGGGTGTAGTTCTGCTTGCGGACGCGGGTGGTGAATCGGGCCTGCGGCGCCTCGGCGCCTTCGAGGGCGGCGTTGCCGAGGATGAACAACGCCATGTCGTTGGCCAGCGTGGCCGGCGACGTGCTCCCGTAGGAGCGCACCACCGTCAGCGTCTGCGTCCCGGTATTGATGGAGGCGACGAACATGACCTCGCTGGACGTGCCGGGGCGCACCAGGTCGCCCACCTGGAAGACCGTCGCGTCGTCGACGATGACGGCGGTGCAGGTCTGCGGCGTGGGCGTGAAGGTGGTCTGGTTGATCTGCCCGGTGTTGGGAAGCAGTTTGTCCTCGATCCACTCATGCAGCGTGCTGCTCGCCGGGCGCTTGGCGTCGCCGAGATGATCCAGCAGCGGGGTCTCGAACGGGCTGATGATGCCGATGACGTCGCAGACGTCTTCCATGAGTTCCGGGAGCGTGCTCCCGCCGTCGTACGTTGCCTTGCCGGTGAATGCCATGTGGTTTCCTCTCCTTGTCAGGTGTGTGAAACGGTCAGATGCACTCGATCACGCGCCTCGACGGGCGCGCAGGTATCGCAGCAGGGCGGCCCGGTCGCCCGAGGCCTTGGCTTCGTCGGCCAGCCCGGAGAGCACGTCGCGCCCTTCACTGATGGGCTGTCCGCTCATCACCGAACGTCGCGCCGGACCGCGGAACAGGAACGGCTTGGTGCGCTTCACTTCCGCCACGGCCGCGGCAACGTCGAGCGACTCGTCCCCCGCCATCACGCGCTCGACGAGCAGGCTTGCCGTCTCGGCGTCGATGGCCTCGGCCAGGGCCAGTTCGAGCGCCATGTCGCGGTTGCGCTGCTGCTGCACGCTGGTGGTGCGCAACTCCTCCATCTCCTGCTCGATCTGGGCGATGCGGGCTTCGAGTTCGCCGACGCGAGACTCGGCGCGCACGGCGCGGGCCTTCCAGACCAGTTCCTCGGTCAGCGCCGCGTGCGACGCGACGGGCGACTCGTCGCGGGGCTGCTCTTCGCCGGAGCCTGAGCCGCCGCCGATGGTTCCGCCGCCTCCCGCTCCTCCGCCTCCGCCGATTGATCCCATGATGCGTCTCCTTTGCAGTTGGTGTGTGTGACGGGCGCGGTCAGGCGATGCCCGGATCGCTCGCCGCGTAGCCCAGTTCCCCGAGCACACGCTCGGCGGGAACACCCAGTTCGATCTTGTTGCGGGCGGCTGCGACTTCTTCGCCCGGTTCGACGGGCAGAGGGTCGGGCCACAGCACGCGGAGGCGCCGGTCCTGTGGGCTCGTGCGCAGGACTCCGGCCGCGTCGAGCGCCGCGAGCACCAGTTCGCACACGCCGGTGAGCCCGCGCCCGTAGGTGACGCGCTTGCGCGCGGTCTTGGCCAGCAGACCCATGAGCGTGACCTTCAGGGCCGTGGCGCTGGAGAGATTGCCGATCTTGGCGCGGATGACCCCACCGGCCAGGGGCGGGACGGCGCTGATCTTGTCCATGGCTTCGCGGATCTCGTCGATATGAACGCGCTCGCTGGGCGAGTCGGCGTCGCCGCCGAACGACTCGATCTTCGCGTCGGGGTTGTCGGTGACCCAGATCTGTCCCGGGGCGACGGGCACGCGGTCGAACCCGTCGAGCCCGGTGGCCAGGTACATCTTGAAACTCTGCATCGTCACGCGGTTGGCGCGGTCGGACAGGCGCGTGTTGAGTTCGTCCTGGAGGGGGATGAGCGGCTCAACCTCGCTCAGTCCCTCGTAGCGGAAGGGCTGGGCCATGTTCTGCACGTGGACGATCGGCACCAGGCCGGGCAGCAGCGCGCTGGGCGCTTCATCCACGAGTTGTTCGTCTTCGTAGCGCTGCCACAGCCCGGGCCCGAAGATTTCAGTGACAGCGCTGCGCCGGCGGCGCGGCGCTGCGGATGCCTGCGGGCGCTGGCGGGCGAAGAGGGTGCGACGCAGTTGGCGCGACGGCTCGGTCTGATTGACTTCGCGCTCGAAGTGGACGACGTAGGCGTCGAGCCCTCGGTAATCCTCCGGGCTGACGATGGGGATGCCGCGCGTCGGCTCGATGATCTCGATGCTGACCATCGCGGCGATGCGCTCGATCAGATGCGAGGCGTCATCGCCGGGAGCAAGAGCGCCGGCGCGCGAAAGGGCGGGCTCGTCGAGGCGGACCAGCATGTCGACGTATCCGTAGACATGAGCGAGCAGAGCCATGTCCTGGAGCAGGGCGATGCCGCCGGATCGCTCCCAGATGGCATCGAGGAGTCGCTCGATCGTGCGGCGGAGCGGTTCATCGTCGGCGGTGCTGAGCAACTGCACGGGCTTGCCGAACATGAAGTCGACCATGGTGGCGATGCGCCATGCGATGTCGTTTTCGACGACGATTTCGCGGGTCGAGCGTGAGCGGTCGTCGAGCACGGGCGAGGAGGGAGTGACGAGGCGCGGTGGCAGCCCGCGGTGCTGGGCGGGCAGGCGGGCCGATGATTCACCCGCGCCCACCGGCTCGAGCGGATTCCGGAAGTACGTCCAGAGTTGTGCAAGTCGGGGGATGCGCCCCGACGTGTGCTCGTCGATGACGAGCCGGAGCAATGCCTCATCGAGGCCGACGCTGGAAAACGCTTCGAGCCGGTAGGACATGGGTGCCTGTCTCCTTTGCCCGCCCGCTGCGGGGCATACCCATGCCCGACGTGGACGCAGGCGCGCGCACGAAGGCGGAGTCGCGGCGACGGCGAAGCGGGCGCAAGTGCCGGAGAATCAAGGTGCAAGAAGAAATGGAGAAAAAAGCGTGCACGCGCCGTCCGCTCCGTTGCCGGCGCGCGCACACTTTGATGAGATATCCGGTTCAGGCTGGTTCGGAACGGACCATCGCGTCGAAGATTCACCCCCGAGGGGCGACGTACCCGCAACAGGCCGACGAGATCAGATCGATACGGGTGCCGGTTGTGTCGGTTCCCGGAAGAGGCCAACAATCGGACATGGCCAAGCGACCCGACCTGACCAGCCACCAGAAGAAGATCGTGAACCGGTACTACGAGCACCGCGACACGATCTCGGCGACGAAACTGTCGGAACTGGTGAGCGAGTTGTACCTGTGCGCGGGTGATGAGAAGAAGTCGGCGCGCCTGTGGAAGCAGGCGGCCACGGCGCTGAAGAACCTGGGCGCGCCCGAGAGCGAAGTCGAACGGATCGTCAGCACGGCGGATCTCAAAGATCTGGCGCGATGGGCGGGCAAGTCGGCGTAGCAGAAGGATCAGCGATCACGGATGAGCCATCTGGGACGAACGACACCCGGAGTCGGGCAGGACGCCGGATCCTCGTGAGTCCTCGAACACACGTCCGGGTCGGCTCGACCAGGTCGGCGGGCCGTTGCCCGGCGCGCCGGACTCTCTGATCCCTGATTCCTGATCCCTACTCCATCAATCCCGCGATGATGTCCAGGCCCTGTTCGAGTTTGGTGCGCGGGGCCGCGAAAGACAGGCGGATGTGCGTGTCGCGTGCACTGAACACGCGGCCGGGGATGAGCAGCACTTTGTGCTCGATGCAGCGTTCGGCGAACTGGGTGCCGGTCATGCCCAGATGCTCGGGAACCCTGGGGAAGGCGTAGAACGCGCCCGAGGGAGCGGTCAGTTCGGTGACACGGGAGAGTTTGTCGACCACCATGTCGCGGCGCTGCTGGTAGTCGGACACGAAGTCGCCGATGTCGGTGTCCAGGGCCGCAGCCGCCCCGGCCTGGAGCGGCGCCGGAGCGCACACGTAGGTGTATTGCTGGAGTTTGGTGATCTGCGCGATGAGTGGCGACGGTCCGGCCGCGTAACCGAGGCGCCAGCCGGTGCATCCATACGTCTTGCCGAAGCCGCGCACGAGCAGCATTGATTCGTGCGATCCGGGGAAACGTGCGGGCGTCGGACAGCGGAGATGCCCGCCCGGATCTCGCTGCGTGCGCCCGTCGGAGAAAGTGAACGCGTCGTAGATCTCGTCGGAGATGAGCAGGATGTTGCGCGAGCGGCACAGGTCGAGTAGATCGCGGCAATCCTGTTCGCGTGCGACCACGCCGGCCGGGTTGGAAGGCGAGTTGAGCAGGATGATCTTGGTGTGGGGCGTGAGCAGGGGCTCGACGCGGGCGGCCGTGAGGCGGAAGTCGGGATAGGTGTCGGCGAGGACGGGCTTGGCGGCGCACATTGCGGCCAGCGGGGGATAGATGACAAAGTAGGGATCCGGGATGACAACCTCGTCGCCCGGGTTGAGGACGGCCAGGAAGGCCAGCATGAGGGCGCCAGAGGTGCCGCTGGTGACGGCGGTGGTGGGGGCCTCGGGGCCGCTCGTGGGCCAGTTCAAGTCAGCGGCAAGATGCTGCGCGATGCGCTGACGAAGAGCGGCAGTGCCCTGGGTGAGGGTGTACCCGTTCTGGTCGGCGCGAATGGCGTCGATGGCGGCCTGCTTGACCGCGTCGGGGACGGGGAAGTCAGGCTGCCCGATGGAGAGGTTGATAGGGTCGGTCAGTTTCGAACCGAGTTCGAAAACGCGACGGATGCCGGAGACATCGATCTGCAGCGCGCGGCGCGACAGCAGTGCGGCGACGTCCATGGGATCACTTGGAGACGGGCTTTGTCTTGGGCAGGCCCAGCGCGGCGTCCTTCTTGGGGTCGAAGCGCTTGTCGTTGCTGAGTTTGGCGATGCGCTCGGCACGCTTCATCACGCTGCGCACGCCGGCGAGCTTGTCTTTGGTCTTCAGCGAGGGGTCAAGACTCATCGGGAAACTCCTCAGGGGAATCTGGTCCAGAGGGGCTTGGCAAAGTTGGACGCGCCCCCGTTGCTCTGCCATTCAGCGCCGAGGCGCTTCACTTCCTCTTCGTGGGCCCGTCGCTGGGCGCCGGTGTCGCGGTACTGCTCGCCGGGGATGCCCAGTTTCATCGAGACAAGCCGATACCGGGCGGGATTGTTGGCCTCCCCGGCTCGCGAATCCACCGGCACAGCGATGGCCGGCACCCCGCGCGAGCCGAGGAACCGGATCGCAGCCTCGGACTGGTCGCGAGAGAGCGTTGCCAGTTCCAGGTAGTTGGACCCGGAAACGCGGGGGTCAGCGTAGAGCGTACCGTCGGACGACAGGATCCCGGCCGTGGTCGCCCCGGCGTCGGTGCGTGGGGGCTGACCGGAGTTCTCGGACCGAGGTTGGCCCGGTCGCTCGGTGTTGTTCGGACCGGCCGGGTTGCCCGGACGGTTGGGCGTGAGCGAGCGGTCGAGGTCGTTGGGAACAGCCAGGGGGCCGGGGGGAGGCAGGTCGGCAGGGCCGGCCTGCTGAGCCCAGGAACGCTCGCCAGCCCCGAAGCCCACGCGGTACCCGATCGACCACGTGGCCACGGCAAGGGCCACGGCGGCCGCCACAAACCCGTAGATGGCAGCGTAGGAGAGCGCCAGGCGTCCAGGCCCGGATGGAGAAGCGAGCGGCAGAGCCGAATTGGGGGGCGTGTAGCGCTCCGCGGCCGCCCGCGACTCGGGCGCTGAACGCGACTCGGGAGCGGAACGCGCTGCCGGATCACGGGGGGCTTCCACCGGCGGAAGGTGCTCCTCGCGGGCCTTGGCAAGGTGTTCGAAGAGCGGCTTGTGCGAGCGGCCGGGCATGGGCAAGTGTAGAGGGGGGGCGGAGGGAGGTCGTGAGTCGATCGATCATGAGGTTGGAGTGCGCGACAAGTGCGACCCGGAGAGGTGAGCCAAGACGCGAACCTCTCCGGCGTCTGAAGGACGCCCGCGGTACGAAGGAACGGGTAGCAGAACCACCGGCTGGAAGCCAGTCTGATGGTGGGGGTCGCCTCCGTCTGCCAGCGGTAGACAGCTCTCCCAACTGGAAACGGGGGAGGATGGAGAGGATTCAGCCGACGTCGACCAGCCCGAGGGCGTCGCCGTACTTCTTCGCCAGGCGTCGGCGCAGCAGCGCGTCAGCGGGACGGTCGAGCCGCGGCGAGGCGTGAACCCACGCGGCGGCGTCGGCGCGTGAGAGTTTGAGCAGGTCGAGGTCGCGCGACAGGTCGGCCACTTCGAGCAGCATGTCGCCCGACTGCCGCGCGCCGATCAGTTCGCCCGGCCCACGGATCTGGAAGTCGCGTTCGGCCAGTTCAAACCCGTCGGTGGTGGATCGCATCGCCTCGAGCCGCTCGACGGCGTCGGGGGTTTTCGGCTCAGCAAGAAGCACGCAGGCCGACGCTCGCGAACCGCGGCCCACACGCCCGCGCAACTGGTGAAGTTGCGCCAGACCGAAGCGGTCGGCCTCTTCGATGAGCATGACAGTGGCGTTGGGCACGTCGACGCCGACTTCGATGACGGTGGTGGACACGAGGCAGTGAATGTGCCCGTCGCGGAAGTCGGCCATGGTCTGCTCACGCTGTCGGCGCGGCAGGCGAGCGTGCATCGGTTCGATGCGCCGACCGGCCAAGGCGCCCTTGCGGAGCCGATCGAGCACGGCCTCGACGCCGGAGACCTGATCGGAGTCGATCGTCGGCACGACGACATAGGCCTGGTCGCCGCGGGCGATGCGATCGCGCATGAAGGCATACGCCTCGTCGCGCCGTTCGGGTGGGAGGACGCGCGTGGCGACGGGCGAGCGCCCGGGCGGGAGTTCGTCGATCGTCGAGACGTCCAGATCGCCGAACAGCGTCATCGCGACGGTGCGCGGAATCGGCGTGGCCGTCATGACCAGCACGTGCGGGCTGGAATGTTCGTCGGCGCCCTTGGCACGCAGGGCGGCGCGCTGGTGGACGCCGAAGCGATGCTGCTCGTCGATCACGGCCAGCGCCAGCGAGGCAAACTCAACGTGCTCGGTCAGCAGGGCATGGGTGCCGATGAGCAGGTCGATATCGCCGGCCCCGAGGCGTGCGAGCAGTTGCTCTCGCTCTGAGGCGGGCAGAGCGCCGGTGAGCAGGGCGATGCGCACGCGAGAGTTTTCCAGCAGGCGCGTGAAATTGTCGTAGTGCTGCTCGGCGAGGACTTCGGTCGGGGCCATCAGGGCGCTCTGGTGCCCATTGGCGACCGCGAGCAACATGGCGCAGGCAGCAACGGCCGTCTTTCCCGAGCCGACGTCTCCCTGGATGAGCCGGTTGGCCGGCGTGGAGCGCGCCAGGTCTTCGGTGATCTCGCGTACGACCCGCTGCTGGGCCCCGGTGAGCGTGAAGGGCAGCCGTTCGCGGATGCGCCGCTCGATGGCCGGCGATGAGGGCAACGCCGGGGCGCGCAGGTTGTTGCGCAGGTGGGCTCGCTTCAGATGCACGCCCAATTGCAGCATGAACAGTTCGTCGTACGCCAAGCGCCGGCGTGCCTCCGCCAGTTCCTGCTCGCTCCCCGGCGCGTGCATCATGCGATAGGCGTCGGGCAGCGCGGGCAGTTCGCGCTTTCGCCGGTAGGCTTCGTCGAAATGATCGTCGATCTGCGCCACCGCATCGGTCAGGATGTCTTCGATCAGGTGCTGGATCTGCCGGGAGGAGATACGCGCGGTGGCGGGGTAGATCGGGCGGAGTTTCTCGCGGCGCTTGTCCGGCTCATCGTCTGAGAGGATCTCGAAGAGCGGGTGAGCCATCTGGAGGGCGCCCCCTCGGCGGGCGGGCTTGCCCTGTACCCAGATCCGCAGCCCCGGCAGGATCGAGGTCTTGAGGTAGGACTGGTTGAACCACACCAGGTCGAGCCGACCGGACTCATCCATGAGCACAGCCTCGAAACGCTGCTTGCCGCCGCGCCCGGCCAGGCGCGTCGCCGTGACTTGTCCGCGGGCCGAAGCGGTGACGCCGGGCTGGAGTTCCCTGATCGGAGACTCGGCGCGCTCCCACTCATAGCGGAAGGGCAGGTGCGCGATCAGACGGGCGATGTTGGTCAAGCCGAGTTCGGCCAGGGCCTGGGCGCGGGCCGGTCCGACGCCGGAGAGGAAACGCACGCTCGTGGTCAGGTCGCGCGGCGCGGGCTGCTGGGGTGCGTTCGCCGGCGCGCGGCTGGTGGAAGGCGGGGTGGCGGGGCGCGGCTCGCTCAACGGCCCAGTCCCAGCGGATCGGCATGCGGGGGCGTGTGGTCGCCCGGCGCCTTGCCGGATGGATTCTGCTGCTCCGGATCCAGCGAGCGGAGGTACTCCCAAGTGTAGATGCCCGTGTCGTGCCCGTCGGAGAAGGAGATGCGGATGGCGTAGTTGCCGACCAGTTCGGCGCCGGTGGCAACGATCGGGCCCGACGAGCCGCCGCCGGGGAGCACCGTGAGCGGGTTGTGGTCGATGGCTTTGCGGAGTTCGCGCATGTCGGCCGAGGGAGACATGCGGCGAAGATAGGCGATGGAGAAGTAGGAGCCCTGCCCGTCGTCCCATTCGATGGCCAGCCCGCGGTCCTTCTTCAGGTCGATCTTGCGAGGAGTGTGCATGGCGTTCACCGGAACATCGGGGGCGCCAGGCACGCCCCAGCAGCCTCCGACGCTAGCATAGCCCGACCATGACGCACCCTGCCGATCAACTTTCGCGCGCGATTCTGGAGAAGGGCACTGCCGCCTGCGTTGGGATCGATCCGGACCCGGATCGGCTTCCCGAGCGAGTGCGGACCCGGCCGGGCTGCCACGCCGAGGATGTGCGGACCTTCTGCCTCGGCGTGATCGACGCCGTGGCCGACGTCGTCGGCGTCGTCAAGCCTCAGAGCGCGTGCTTTGAGCGGTTCGGCTCGCTCGGCTACGGCGTGCTGGAAGATGTCGTGGCGCGGGCACGAGAGCGCGGGCTGGTGGTCATTCTTGATGCCAAGCGGGGCGACATCGATTCGTCGGCCGCACATTATGCGCACGGCGCGGCCGCGATGGGGGCGCATTGGATCACCGTGAGCCCGTACATGGGGCCTTCGACGATCGAGCCGTTTCTGGAGGCCGGGCTGGGCGTGTTTGCGCTGTGCCGCACGAGCAACGCCGACTCGGGGCGCTTGCAGGCGCTGGACGCAGGCGGGCGCACACTGGCCGAGCGGACGGGCGAGATGCTGGCAGAGATGGGGCAATCGCGCATGGGTGCGTGCGGACTGTCGGCGGTGGGAGCCGTCGTGGGGGCGACCCGGCGAGCCGGCGAGGTGGCGCGACTGCGGGCGCTCATGCCCGACACAGTTTTCCTCGCGCCGGGGTTCGGAGCACAGGGCGGCACGCTGGCCGAGTTGAGTCCGATGCGTCGCCCCGGGGCGAGCGATGCAGCAGGCCTGGGCGTCGTGGTCAATGCATCGCGATCTGTGCTCTATCCCAAACCCGTGGGCGCTGACTGGCAGGCGGCGGTGCGGACGGCCGCACTCGACCTGGTGCGTGACCTGAGCGCTCTTGAGCACTGTTGAAGTTCGAGCGATGAAGTGCTCGCAAAGGCCGGGGGACGCCGGAGAAGGGCCCGCCTTCGGGCGCCTCTCCGGGTCGGAATCGACGGAAACTTCGGCGATACAGGGTGTTCGCGACCCGGGCTCGTGTTGGGAGCATCCCGAGGGCCCGGCGCCTTACAACGCATGAGTAACGAGCGCCGAGTGGAAACGGTGTCGCGGGAGTCCGGCGTGGATCATGCACGAGATTCAGAAACAGGCGGGATCTGCGGCTGTCGCCACGTAGAGGGGTGGCAAAAAGCACACCGGCTCCCGCGAGGGGAGCCGGTGGACGCTTTCAGCAGGGAATGCCCCGGGTCGGGGCCGAGCATCAGCGGCGACGACGGATGGTCGTCAGCGCCAGCCCGCAGCCGGCCAGAGCGATCGAAGCCGGGGTCGGGACGATCAAGCCATCCACCTGAGTCGAGACTTCGGTGAAGGAGGCATTGAAGAACCCGACACCCTGGGGGGTGCGGAGGAGGATGGAGAGGGCGCCGAAGTACTCCTCGACGAGGCCGGTGATGTCGAACGCGCCGCTGGACGGGCCTTCAAACGATCCGTCGCCGGTGCTGTTGAAGAGCACGCTGCTCGTCGAGCCGTTCATGAACACGAACCCGTTGGCGCCGGCGAACCAGGTGCCGGAAACGTAGCCCGTGATGGTGTCGCCGTCGGCGTCGGTGATGGTGAACGTGCCGTTGCCGTCGGCCATGGGACCGACCACATTGCTCACGTCAATGATGACTTCGACGTTGGCCAGCGAGCCGCCGCCGAAGAACCCGGAGTCAAACTCGGCGGAGTTGCCTCCACCTTCCGCAAAGCGGGTCACGTCTCCCGCAGTCGAGCTCTCTCCCCCGGCAGTGGCCATCGCAGTGAACTGCATGCTTCCCAGATCGAAGCTGCCGTCCAGGTCGGTGAAACCGAACGACGCGATATCTGCAGACGCGGCCGAGGCAGCGAGCCCGACAATCCCAGCAAACACAGCATTCCGGACCATGGGGCCCTCCTTCTCCAATCTCAATCGAGTCCTCATTGGACTGCCCGCCGCACAGACGGGCAGCTTGTCCTCTGCGACCAGATGTACACCACAAACGCCGGGACGCAAGGCGTTTGCAAACTTTTGCCCACAATCGACATAGATAACTCTCCCTCCGGACCTGTCGAACGGGTCTGATATCCGGCGGAGCGCGCAGATAACCACGTGTCACCACTGGACTTGCGAGCGACCACGGCGCTCCGGCACATGAGGATTCCGCCCGGTTGCCGTCGACGTGAATTTCTGTCGTTGCGCGCAGTCCGGCATCTGCGGAAGGCGTTCTCGGACTACGCCGGAAGTGGTGGTGAAATACCCAACATTGCCGGCACAATGCGGGGATAATTGTCAAGAAGTTTGGAAGATATATGGCCGGTTGAGGGGGCCGGTCACATCGGCTTCTTGTCGACGGTCGCGTCGAAGACGCTCAGCAGTTTGGCCTTGTCAAAGACCATCTCCTGCCGCGTCAGCCCCACGATGTCGTACTCGGTCGTCAGTTCGATCGCGTCCACCGGGCAGGCCTCTTCGCACATCCCGCAGAAGATGCACCGCAGTTCGTCGATCTCGAACTTGGCCGGGTACTTCTCGCGGTCGTCCCAGGGGCTCTCGGCCGCCTCGATGTGGATGCAGTTGGCCGGGCAGAGCGTCGGGCACATCATGCAGGCCACGCACTTGACCCGCCCGCTCGAGTCTCGATTGAGCCGGTGCACCCCCCGGTAGTTCGACGCGTTCATCCCACCCTGCTCGATGGGCAGGTGCTCGCGGCGTTCCTCCGGATACTGCATGGTCCGGCTGGTCCTTCCCTGCCCGAAGGAAGTGAAAAAGTGCCGCATGGTCGTGCCGAACCCGCGGATGACCTCCGGCAGGTAGACCGACTCGGTGCGGCTCATCGGGGGGATGTCCATCAGGATGATTTCATCGTCGCGGATCGCCATGCGGCAAGTGTAGACGGGGCAAGCCGTCGAGCGACGGAAGGAAGGCGGTTGGCGTGCGCTCGGCCAACAATGCCCCGGAGGGTCTTGCCCATGACCAGCACGTACCGTCGTCCGTCCTTGTTCGAGCCGGACATGCCGAAGTCTCGCACGGCCCTGATGATCGCCAGCGGGGACAGCCGCCTGTCCGCCAATGCGCTGTGCTGGGCGACGCAGCAGGAGACCGAGCGGCAGGCGGCGGCCGCCTTCGCCAAGGCGGGGTGGACCCTCGAGCGGGCGTCGCCCGAGCGATACTCGGACGCCGAGCCGCACGGTTTCGTGTTCAGCCAGGCCCACGGGCGCGAAGTGTTCGGCAAGATCCATCGCGACGCGCCGCTCGTGGTCGTCGAGAGCGTGTGGCAATATTCGCAACACGTGCTCGCCGGGCTGGTGCGCCACCGCGGTCCGATCCTGATCCTGGCGAACTGGTCGGGGCAGTGGCCGGGGCTGGTGGGGGCGCTCAACCTGCGCGGGAGCCTCACCAAGGCCGGCGTGAAGCACAGCCTGCTCTGGGGCGAGGACTTCAGCAACCCCACCTTCATGGACAAGTTGAAGCAGTGGTGCCAGACCGGGTCGATCGTGCATGACTTGTCGCACGCGCGCCCCTTGCTGAGCGCCAGCCTCCCCAGGGCGGAGCGTGAGTTGGGTCGGGCGCTGGCGTGCGAACTGGGCGGTCGCCCGGCCATCATGGGTGTGTTCGACGAGGGCTGCATGGGCATGTTCAACGCGATCATCCCAGACCATCTGCTGCACCCGTGCGGGGTCTACAAGGAGCGATTGAGCCAGTCAACCTTGTTCGCAGCCATGGGACTGGTCAGCGAGGCCGACGCGCGGAGTGTGTACGAGTGGCTGCGAGAACGAGGAATGAAGTTCAACTTCGGAAAAGACGAAGCGACCGATCTGACCGAGCGGCAGGTGTTCGAACAGTGCCGCATGTACGTCGCGGCGCTGCGCCTGGCCGACAGGTACGGGTGCGACCTGATCGGCATCCAGTATCAACTGGGTCTGACGACCACGTGTGCGGCCAGCGACCTGGTGGAAGGGATGCTCAACTGCACGGAGCGCCCGCCGGTCAAGGCGGTGGAAGGCCCGAACGCGGGGAAGGTGATTCACGAGGGCCGCGCGCTCCCGCACTTCAACGAAGTCGACGAGTGCGCCGGGCTGGATGCGCTGATCACCGATCGCGTGTGGAGCGCGATGGGACTGCGCCCGGACAACACGCTGCACGACGTGCGCTGGGGCGACGCGGACGCGTCGGGCACGACGGACGAGTACGTATGGGTCTTCGAGATTTCCGGCGCGGTGCCGGCGTCGCACTTTGCCAAAGGCTGGGCGGATGCGTGCGGCCAGCGGCAGCCGGCCATGTATTTTGCGCCAGGCGGCAGCACCGTGACCGGCGTGAGCAAGCCGGGCGAGGTGGTGTGGAGCCGCGTGTACGTCGAGGGTGTGGCAGCCGGCCCGGGCGGAAAGTTGTGCATGGACATCGGGCGCCTCAAGGCTGTCGCCCTGCCCGACGCCGAGACCAAGCGGCGCTGGGACAGCACCACGCCGGTGTGGCCGATCATGCACGCGGTGACATATGGCGTCAACCGCGATCAGTTCATGGCCAAGCACCAGAGCAATCACATCCAGGTGGTGTATGCGCCGGATGCGCAGGCGGCGGATCGTGCGCTGGCCGCCAAGGCGGCGATGGCCGATGCGATGGGCATCGAAGTGCACCTGTGCGGCACCAACGCCACCGGGCTGCCGTTGAACGATGCGTTGCGGGAGATCTGAGACCGATTCACGTTGAATCTCGTGCCGGCGGGCACATTTCCGACCTCCGATGACGCCCGCGAATGAGGGTAACGCACGCGATTCTGCGAGTTTCTCCGTGCATCGGTGCGCGGAGCAGGCCGCGTGCGCAGGATCCGCGCCACGTCGATGCTCACGGTCGGGATGGGCGCTTCGTCGGACCCGCCGCGGTCAGCGATGCGACGCGCCGTACCCTTGGCATTATGGGGGCAGGCAGGTATCAGCGTTGCTTCACGCTGCGGGCAGATCCGCTTCGCCGAACAGGCGAAACTCCTTCCGCCGCAGAATCTGCCCGGCCAGCGTCGGATCGTCGACAGCCAGGGCGATGGTCGGTCGCCCGTTGGGCTTGATCATCATCGGATAGGCGAACTGAATTGACAGTTCGGCGCCGAGCAGCGCCAGACACAAACTCGTCATCGTGTGCCCGCGTGTCAACTCGACGATCAGCAGGTTGTTTTCTGCAAACGCCAACTTTTCTTCGCGCAACAGCCCGCGTGCCATGGTCGCGTTGTTCGTAATCAGCCGCACCACCGCGTGGTCGGCCGCCTCATGCACCGCCAGCGCGCAGATGGCACACGGCGAATCATCGAAACCCTGCACCAGGTCGAGCAACTTGCCCACCTTGTTCGGGAGAAACACGCTGAACTGCGTCACCGTCGGCGGCGAGAAACCTTGCGACGTGTCCAGCGGCAGCGACGTTCCGCCTTGCATGGAGTCCCTTCCATCGGCATCGCGGGCATCGTCCAAGCCTCCAAGGCCTGGTCCGCCCGATTGCACGCCTACACACCAACCCCAGGAGAGCAACGCGCCCTCTACACCCACTCCCCCCCGGGTGACTTGCTCAGATTACCAGTTTCCGCGCCCCCTGCCAAGCAAAATTCGACATAGACCGCCCCTTTCGGGGTTCGGCCCGGGCAGCGTATCGCCATTTCAGGGGACGGTCAAACCTCCGCGCCGGAACCTCAGACGTTGAAACTCGACCCGCAGCCGCAGGTGCTCGTCGCGTTGGGGTTCTGGAACACGAATCCCCGCCCCATGATCTCGTCCTTGAAGTCGATCACGGTTCCGTTCAGGTACAGCAGGCTGTGCGGGTCACAGATCAAGGTGATCCCTTGCACCTCGAACTGCTCGTCGGTGTCCTTCTGATGCTCGGTCAGGTCGAGCACGTAACTGAACCCGGAGCACCCGCCGCCCTTGACGCCCACACGCAGGCGGACCTTGTCTGCGGCCAGTTCCTGCTGCGCGATGATGGACTTGATCTCTCGGGCGGCCGACTCGGTCACGGTGATTGGATTGGTCGTCGTCTGGGTCGTCATCTCGGCAAAACCCCCGCGTCTGTGTGTTTGATGAGCCGGGCAATCCTATGGCAGCCCAGGCGGGCGCCGCACCGGCCCACTGTACCTACGCACCCGGACGCCGATAGATCATCGTCACGCGGTTTCCCCGCTCGTTGAAGAACACAGCGGACATGTACGTCCGCATGAGCATCAGCCCCCGCCCGTTCGGATTGGCCAGGTTCTCTTCCAGCGTCGGGTCGGGTACGTCCTCGGGACGAAACCCTGGTCCGCGATCCGTCACCGACATGCTCACCTGTTCGGGGGCGACCTCATACTCCACCTCGATCGGCTCACCGGGGAGATGCGCGTGTCCATGGTGGAAGGCGTTGGTCACCGCCTCCTCAAACGCGAGCCTGATGGCAAACCGCGAGGCCTTGGTGAACCCACAGCGTTCTGCGGCGGCCAGAATCGCGTCGGAGAGCCGTTCGATCTCGCCTCGATTGCGGTGCAGGGTCACCACGTCGTGAAATCGCCGGTGCGCGTCACTCATGGTTGGTGTGGGCGACTACGCAAACGATTTCATTGCATCCTGGCTGGTGGGGTGGATATCGAACAGCCCGGTCAGACGCGTGATCTCGAAAACCTCGTGAATCTGAGGGTCGATGTCGGCCAGTTTCAGTTCGCCGTTCTTGGCCTTGACCTTGTTCCGTACGGTGATGAGGGCCCCCAGAGCGGCCGAGGTCAGGTGGTCGACGTTGGCGAAACTGATGAGCATCCGGGGGCGTGAGGCGCCCTCGACCAGCGCACCGATCTCCTCCCCGATCGCCTGCACGTTCATCTCGTCGAGGATATTGCGATCCATGAACTCAACGAGCGTGACATTGTCGCGGCTGGTGATTCGAAGTCGTGACTCGGGGCTGGCCATCAAGTGCCTCCGGAGGGAAAACGCCGGGCCTGGGGCGACCCGAGAACAAGCATAGCAACACGAGGGGGAAAAGAAATGGCCGGGCCCCGCCGGACCCGGCCGTTCAAGCCTGTTTTCAGCCAGCGATCACCCGCCCAGGGCGTCGAGCAGACCGGGGAAGTTGTCCTCTTCCTGCTCGTTCTGGATCAGGATCGTCGGCTTGATGAGGATGAGCAGCGTCTGCTCTTCCTTCGAGTCGACGCGGTTGGAGAAGAAGCGGCTGAGGATCGGAATCTTGCTGAGCACCGGCACGCCGGTTTCGACCTGCAGTTCCGACACCAGGCGCTGCCCGCCCAGCATGATCGTGCCCTGATCGGGCACCGTCACTGTGGTGCTGACGCCGGTGACGGCCACGATGGGCTGCTGGATGACGCCCTGGGCCGTCGCCGCGTCGCCGCCGCCCAGCCCGCCGCCGCCCGCGGCGCCGCCCGTCGTCTCGTAGGGCAGCAGGTCGACCAACTGCGAGACGTTGGCCACCACGTTGAGCGTGACATAGCGACGGTCGGCCGAGACCACGCCGTCCACCAGCAGCGTCACGCCGTCGTTGATTACGTCGATCACCGGGTCGAACGCCACCGACCCCTGGCTGGTCACCGGTTCGAGGTCAGAAACGTACGCCCGCTGGCTGGTGACAAAGATGTTGGCCGTCTGCCCGTTGGTGAAGGTCAGGCGAGGAGCATTCAAACTGACCGATCGCCGGTCGGCCTGAGTCGCCTCGATCAGGAAGTCGACCTGAATGTCGTCGAGGAACTGACCGGAGACGCCCAGCGCCGGGGCGGCACCGAGAATCTGGCTGGCGAACGTGCTGCCCTGGCTGAGCAGATTGGTCAGGTCGAAGGAGTTCTGCGACCCGCTGATGAGCGACCAGTCATCGCCCTGCGTGCCTGGGGAGAACACCGGGACGAAGTCGCCGTCCTCGCCCTGATCGCCGACCGGGCCGATGGTCCCGTCGCCGTCGAGGTCAAAGTTTCCAGACCCGACGCGACGACGCAGGCGCCCGGTTTCCGGGTCGAAGTAGTCCGAGGGGAGCAGGCTGGGGTCGAGCGTGCGGGCGATCTGGAACTCGTTGTTGTCGGCGTTGAAGTAGACGTCCAGGTCGAAACCGATCTGCTCGAAGTAGTCCTGCGAGACGAGCAGGAAGCGGGCCTCGACGCTGATCTGCAGCGCGCGGACCTCGCGCAGTTTTCGCAGCAGCCCGATGATGGCCCGGTGGTTCCGCGGCGTGTTGCTGATGATGAGGTTGCCGTTGAACTCGCGGATCGAGCCGGTCTCACCGCCGTTCTCCTGCCACCCGTCGTAGTCGACGTTCGAGGTGATGATGTCGACGATTTCGTCGATCATTTCTTCGCGGGTGCGGCGTTCGCCCTGCTGCTGGCCCGGTCCCTGCCCGGTCTGCTGGAAGGGGCTGCGCCCGCCGCCGCCGCCGCCGCCGCCTCGCCCGCCACCGGAGTTCTGGAACGCCGAGTTGAGGTCGAACTGGGGTGCGTTGGTGTAGTCGGGGATGTCGATCAGCAGGTCGCGGATGTCGTAGATCTCGAGCAGTGTGTTGCGGCGCAGCACTTCGTCTGACGCGATGGTCAGGATGCCGTCATTGACTGCCCAGCCGGCCGGGATGTCAGGATCCGATACCTTGGCCAGCACGCGATCGAGCACTGTCTCGAGGGTCACGTTGGTCAGGTTGAGCGTCACCGGGCTTTCGCGGTCGACACCGATCAGTTCCAGCGACTCCCAGTCGATGTCCATGTTCAGCCCGGAGACCTGCTCATAGAACTGGAGTACGTCGCCGAAGGCGTGGTCGGAGAAGTTGACGGGGATGCGTTTTTCCTGCATCGTCGCAAGGACCGCGCGGTTGACGGCCGACTCGGAGAACTGCATGGGCTCGCCGCGCTTGAAACTGATCTGAGGCCAGTCCGACGGGTAGCCGATGATGGTCTCGGGCGCGATCAGGGCCTCTTCGTTCTGATTGGTCTGGTGAGCGTAACTGAGCGCCTTGTCGCGCTGGATGGTGTAGTAGGTGCGGTAGATCTTCGTGTCTTCCAGCACGTCACGCAGCAGGAGACCGGCGGGGTTGAGCGGGTCAAGCGCCAGGATCTGGTCGACCACCTGCAACGCTTCGTCGTACTTCTGCTCAAGTTGCAGCGCCCGCACGCGAGAGATGTTCTCGTTGATCAGCCGCTGCCGCTCGGCACGCTGCTCGTCGTCACGCAGCGACTGCAACGCCGCCAGTTCGCGCTCGATCCGCTCACGCTCGGCGATTTCCGCCGAACTGCGGGCCTGCTCAACCTGCGAGAGCCACTGCGCGGCCTCATCGAGCATGCCCTGGTATTCCTCCTCCGGCAGCACGTTGCGATGCCGCTGGGCGGTCAGGCGAGCCTCTCCGCCTGACAGGGCCGCCGCTGAGAAGTCACCCGAAGCCAGCGACGCCTTCAACTGCTCCATCTGGCTGGCGAACAGCGCCCGTGCCCGCTCGCGGATGAGATCGAGCGATTGCTGTGTCTCACCCAGCACGTTGGCGCCGGGCTGACGCCCCAGTTGCAGCGCGGCGCTTGTCGCCTGCTGCTCGACGTGGTCCAGATCCTCGGCCGAGAGGAACCCCCCGAACTGCGACAGAAGCCGGTTGTACTTCGTCTGGGCCTCGGCATAGCGCCCGTCGCGAAAGGCCTGATCGGCCTCGGCGAGAATCCGCATCGCCTCGTTCCGCTGCGACTCCTGGATCGGGTCGGTCGTCGGCTGCGACTGAGGCTGCCCGGCCGGCTGACCCTCCTGCAGCAGCCAGTCTGTCTTCTCGTCCATCGCCGGGAAAGAGCCCAGGCTCATGTCGCCGGTCGCGGCCGCCATGTCGGACAGTTTGCCGCGATACTCCTCGAGCAGCCCGCGTTCGCCGGCGCTCAGTTCCACGCCGGACATCATCACGCCGTCCAGTTTCATCTTCGCCCGGGCGTAGTTGCCTGCGGCAAAGTCATCGACGGCGGTGCTCAGGTCCATCTTGATCCGCGGCGTCAGGTCCGCGCGACGCTCCTGAACCATCCGCTCGATGGCCCGGGCCGAGACCTTCTCGCTCTCAGAAGATACCTTCGACACGATCACGCTGTTTGCGTGCGCCTCGGCCGAACGCAGGTCGCCGACGATCAGTGCAGCCTCGGCCTTCTGAAGGTTCACCTCGGTGGCAGACAGGCCTCGCAGTCCCATCTCGATCTGCCCGATCAGGCTGAACACCCGGCGGTGCTCTTCGTCGCTCAGCGTCGCTCGCTGCGAGGTCAGCACCGTGTCGATCATGTTGCGTGCCTGGATCAACTTGCCCGCACTGGCCAGTTCGGCGGCGCGGTCCAGCGCCCGGGCCGGAGAGACCGATGCGCTCTCAGGCTCTGCCGCCCTGGCCGAAAACGTCATTGCGCCCGGCAGCGCAAACGCCGCCGCGGCAACCAGAAGCGACCGAACAGTTCTGTTTCCCATGCTTCGCATCTCGTTCTCCATCTGAGATGGCCGATTGATCCGACAGTCTCGCCCTTCGTTCGTCCTGCCGGGAATGCCTTCTGCATCGTCCCGGGCTCGAATCCCGCCCCTTCCCGGGTGAGAGGCCCGCAGTGTAGCGCCGCCCTTGCTTCCAGACAGCGATCCTGCTTCCGCCTTTACGCCGGTCAGTGGTCCTTGCGTGTGCGGGTGCGCCCTCGTTCCCGCCTCTGCGGAAGATACGCTCTGCAGCCCGTCTTCGCAAATCGTCGTGGTGCCTGCCCGGGCCTCCTCGGAGCGGATGCGGGGCCGCTCCCAAAGCCCACCGTGTCCATCCGCTTCGATCCCAAACGCCCCGCGGTTCCCTCTGTCCCCTCAACTCGCCGCCAACCACTGGGCATGAATCACCCGCGGCGTGCGGGCGCGAATCGCCGGGCCAACGTCCACCCCGCTCCCGGACAACGCCTCCCGAAGCCGGTCCTCCCCGAGCCGATCCAGCGCCAGAATGGCCACCTCCAGCCACTCCGCCCCGTCCTCTTCCGGACCCTCCGGATCCGGGGCCTCGCACGCGCTCATCGCCAGCGTTTCGGCCTGCGACAGACTGCCCGCCCAGAGGTAAATCTCGCGGTACCGGGGAGTTCCATCCTCCTCCTCATCGCACCGCACGACCGCCCGCCACGCCGTCACTCCCAACTCCTGCCCTTCGTCGTCGACGTTCGACTCCGGATCGACGTTGAGCGTCAGCCTCCACTCCTGTCGCAGGTGTCCGACGATTTCTTCGGCCGCCAGCACGCTGGTGCTGCCCTGCGGGATCATCAGCACGGACCGATGCTCGTGGGCCACGGTGTCCACCCCCACCGGCTCGGTGGTCTGCTCCAGTTCGAAAGATTCCAACAGTTTGTCCACCTTGGGCTTGAGATCGGGCTCGACCCGAATCGTCAGAATCTTGTGCTCATCCACAAACAGGTAGAAAAAGGGTTCCTCCGACATGGCGCCGAACCCGCACATGCCATCCTCGTAGAAAAACCCCTCAAACTGGCGGGTTCCGTCGATCAGTTGGTCCATCCCCAACTGCTCATAAGAGATGTACGGATCAATCTCGCGGAACTCGTCATGTCCGATGAAGTCCAGGATCGGAAACACCCGCGGCGGCATCAACGCCAGCAACTGCAACAGCAGCGTCGGCAGGCGATCAATCGAGATCACGATGTCGTACACGTACCGGTCTGGCCACTCTTCAAGGTCCGAACCGTCCTCGGCGCCGTCGGCGGCCTCGAACTCGACGGCATAGCCCTGGGTGGGGTCGATGGGCTCAACGGGATAGACGCCGAGGGGAAACCGCATGGTTCCCACCTGGACGCGTTCCAGGGCCGGGTCGATGATGCAGGTGAACATACTCATTCCATCGGGTCTTGCGCAGTGTAGTCATTGGTTCAGGGGGCTACCGTCCACGCATGGATCAAACGAACCGCGTGCTGACGATATCAGTGGGGAACACGCGCACCCGCGCGGGGATCTTTGCGGGCGGCCAACTGGTCGAGTCTGCCGCCTCGGTCAATGCCGACGAACCCGAACTGCGGGGGTTGCTCACGCGGCTGCTCGGCTCGGATACCTCCCATACCTACGCCGTGCTCGCATCGGTCAATGATGCGGTGGCCGAACGGGTGGCGGGCATGGTCGGTGAACTGACCCGGGGGGTCTTCCCCGACCGGATCGGGCGCGATGTGACCATTCCGATTCAGCACTCGCTCGATCAGGCAGGCACAGTCGGGCAGGACCGGTGGCTCAACGCCATTGCCGCGCACGCGCGCACGAACCAGGCGTGCGTCATCGTCGATGCGGGTACGGCGGTTACCGTCGACTTCATCGACGGCCAGGGCGCCTTTCACGGGGGAGTGATCTTCCCGGGGTTGCGGATGATGCTCCGCGCAATGCACGAGTTTACAGCCGCGCTGCCCAGCATCGAGTTCCTGCCTCCGGACGCCGACCGGGGCCCGCTGGGCAAGGACACCGCTCACGCGATGACGCTCGGAGTGCTGGCGGCCCTGCGCGGCGGCGTGCGGGCGCAGGTCGAACGTTGTGCCGACTATTACGGCGCCTACCCGCAGGTCATCGCCACCGGCGGCGACGCGCCGCTGCTCGAAGAAGAGGACGGCATCATCGAGCACATCGTCCCCGATCTCACTTTGATCGGCATGCACGAGTGCGTCGCGCGCCAACTGGCCGAAACCGATGGCGACGAATGACATCGCGTCACCCTGCATTCCACGAGCCGCGACCGTGAGGGAGCGGTTGAGCCGAGTATGAGTGTCTCCTGGTCGATCCAGACTCCGCGTCACGCGCCGGGCGCGATCGCGGTCGTGCGTCTGAGCGGCGACGATCTCGACGAGGTTCTCCGGACGCTGCGACTGGATCCGGCTCCGATCGGCTCGGCGCATCTGGTTGACATTCTCGGGATCGATCGCGGACTGGTGGTGCGCTGGACGCACGAGACGGCCGACCTGTGTGTGCATGGGGGGCTCGGCGTGCTGGCGGCGCTGGGCGCGCGTCTGCGTGCGCACGGGTTGTGTGAGCACGCAGAGGTGGACTGGTCAAGCCGGGCGGATTGGCGAGGCGCGTGGCCCGAGGCACGCAACGAAATCGAGGCAAGGATGCTGGAAGCCCTGTCGCACGTGGTCAGCCCGCGCGCGGTCGATCTCCTGCTCCAGCAGCCGGCGCGGTGGCGCTGCCATCGGGCCGGCGAAGGGCTGGCCGACGCAGCGGTGCTGCGCCGATTGCTCCATGCGCCGCTGGTGGTGATCTGGGGGGCGCCGAACATCGGCAAGTCGACGCTGCTCAACGCGCTGGCGCGTGAGCAGGTGGGGCTGGTGGCCGACATGCCCGGCACGACGCGCGACGCGGTGGGGGCGACGGTGCTGCTGGACGGACTGGCGGTGCGCATGCTCGACGCGCCCGGGCTCGCCGAGGGCGAGCCCGATGCGCTGGTGGCCGAGGCGGTCGCGATCGCGCGCGGACTGGCCGCAGAGGCGGACCTTGTGCTGTGCTGCGGCGACGCGACGCACGAGCCGTTGGCGACGGAGCGTCCGCACCTGCGGGTGGCGCTGCGTGCCGACGCTGGCATCCCCGCGTGGAACCACGATGCGCTCGTTTCCGCCCACACGGGCGAGGGACTGAACGCCCTGGCGCTGCTGATCCGCCAGACGCTTGTGCCCCATGCCGCGTTGCAGGACGGGAGGGCGTGGAAGTTCTGGGAGTGAAGCAGTGTCTGGTCGCATGGCGCCGAATGCTGGATGGCCTGGGAATTGAGTCTCCCAAGTCCGAAATGCCTTGGTCACGTAGCAAGCGTGTGGCACACTGTTGATTGGTCATGGTCGGCATTCGCTTTGGACCATGCCGTCGCGGACAGACGGTGGCGGCCGGGCCGGGCGTCCCGCCCGTGTGACGAGCGCCGAAGCGCTCGCCCGGGTTCCAGGTTCCATACCTGGGAGGTGTGTGATGTCGTTTGCGTCGATTGGCAATTGGTGCGTCCGGACGTCGGGTGGCATGCCCACGCTGTCTTCGGCGCGGGCATTGGTCGCGTTGGCGGGCTCGACCCTGGCCACAACGGCGGCCCTTGCCGGGCCGGTGCCGGACTACGGGCATGATTTCGTCGTCATCGGCGACCCCGGCAATCGGGCGGTGAACCAGGACGAGGGTCCGCGGTTTTATCCGCCGTACGCACCCGAGGGCTTCTCGGTGGGGCGCGTCGACTATCGCTATCGCATGGCACGCACCG
>RHKP01000034.1 GCA_008363215.1 Cyanobacteria bacterium CYA | reverse complement strand
CAGCCATCGAGCGAGCGCGCGGCCTGCTCCTGCCCGAACGCCTGAAGTCGATCGGCCGCACCGCCCGGCTGGAGCGCACACACTCATGCAAGCCGGTATAGCGTCCTGTGGTTGCGCTCCCCAGGAAAACAAAAAGACCCCCGGGCTGTGGTGGGAGGCGCCCGGGGGTGGGAGGCGTGGTGTCAGGAGCGTGCGTTGGGAGGCGCAGGTGGGTGCTCCCGACACCAACAGTGGGAACCTGGTTATCTGCTCAACTGCATCCCATGCTGTTGCCGCAGTTCATGCACTTGTAGCACGTGCCGGCGCGCACCGTGATCTCGCCGCACACATCGCAAGGAGGCGCATCGCCCGAAGCCTCCATCGACTCCAGCGCGATCGACAAGGCCGACGCTGCGGCGCGCGTACCCGCAACGCCCGCTCGCACGTCCGTCGTCTCCTTTGCGGTGCGGTGCGTTCGCGACGACGCGCTCGATGGTGCGGGCGTTGTCTCCGTGTCGGAAAGGTGCTCGTCTGCGTTCCAACGCGTCTCTCCCTTCTGCGTCACGCGCAGGGACTTCTGCTCGACCCGATGCGCGGGCTCCGAGCCCCGCGACTCACTCGGCCGCTGCGGCGCGTTCGCCTCGCGGAACCCCGGCAGGAACTCCATCCCAAGCCACCGGAAGATGTAGTCGACCAGACTGCGAGCAAACGGAATGTCGCGATTGGTCGTCATCCCCGCCGGCTCAAAGCGCTGATGCGTGAACTTGCGCACCAGACTCTCCAGCGGTACGCCGTACTGCAATGCCACGCTGGTGGCCGTTCCCAGCGAGTCCATCAGCCCGCCGATCGTCGAACCTTCCTTGGCCATCGTGATGAACAACTCGCCCGGCGCCCCGTCCTCGTACAGTCCGACCGTCAGATACCCCTCGTGCCCGGCTACGTTGAACTTGTGCGTCAGCGACCGCCGCGTCTCCGGCAAGCGCCTCCGCATCGGCCTCTGGACGATCTTCTCGACGATCTCCACCACCCTCTGATTGTCCTCAGCCGCAACCGCCGACGCCGCCTGACCCACAGCCTCGGCCACCTCCTCGCGGACCGCGGACTCCCCCGCCTCGTCCACCTCCTCCTCGAGGTCGACGGCGCTCTCCGCCTTCGTATTGAGCGGCTGGGACAACTTGCATCCGTCGCGATACAGCGCATTGGCCTTCAGACCCAGTTCCCAACTCAGCCGATACGCCGACTTGATGTCGCTCACGCTGGCTTCGTTCGGCAGGTTGATCGTCTTCGAGATCGCACCGGAGATGAACGGCTGCGCGGCGGCCATCATCCGGATGTGTCCCTCCGGCTTGATGAACCTCACCCCCGTTTTCCCGCACTTGTTCGCACAATCGAAGATCGGCAGGTGCTCGTCCTTCACGTGCGGCGCGCCCTCGATCGTCTGCGTCCCGCACACCAGTGTGTTCAACTCGTCCAGGGCACTGGGCTTGAGCCCCAGTTCCTTGAGCACGTTGAACCCCGGTGTCACCCGCACCTCGGCCGGCTCCATTCCGATCCGCCTGAGGGTCTCGTCTGACAATGCCCACGGCGCAAACGCAAATGACAACTCAAACACGCCCGGCAACTGGTTCTGGATCTTCTCCAGGTCCTCCGGATCAAAGCCCTTGCCGATCAGCCACTGCGCAAATGTCTGCCCCTCCTGCACACCGACCACCGAAGTGGGCATCGGCACCGACAAGTCCAGCGTTCCCAGGATGTGCGTAAGAATCTCACGCACCTGCTCGCCCGTGTATCCCAGCGACTGCAGCGCCGGCCTCAACGACGCATTGGCGATCTTGAAGTACCCGCCGCCCGCCAGTTTCTTGAACTTCACCAGCGAAAAGTCCGGCTCCACGCCCGTCGTGTCGCAATCCATCAGCAGCCCGATGGTCCCCGTCGGCGCGATCACGGTCGTCTGGGCATTGCGATACCCGTGCTCGATGCCCAGCGACAGCGCTTCGTCCCACACGTGCGTCGCGTGTGTCAAGACGTTCTCGATGTTGGCGATCCGCACCCGCCCCGAGCGGATCAGCGCGTGGTCGATCGGCACCGGGCGGATCTTCAGATCGCCATACGCCGTCGATGATCGCCCCGTCCCGTGCGCCGCCAGCCGGTGGTTGCGGATGACCCGCAGCATGTTCGACCGGTCGGCCTCGTACCCCGGGAACGCCCCAAGTTCGCGTGCCATCAGCGCCGACATGCGGTAACTCCGCCCCGTCAGCACCGCCGACAGCACCGCGCACACCGCCCGCGATTCCTCCGAGTCGTACGCGATCCCCGCCTGCATCAGCATCGCGCCCAGGTTGGCATACCCCAGCCCCAGCGTGCGATACCGGTAACTCAGTTCGGCGATCTCCCGGCTGGGGAACGCGGCCATCAGCACGCTGATCTCCAGCACGATCGTCCACAGGTCGATCGCGTGCTCGTACGCGGCCACGTCAAACGAACGCATCTCCGCGTCGTAAAACTTCAGCACGTTCAACGACGCGAGGTTGCACGCCGTGTCATCGAGGAACATGTACTCGCTGCACGGATTGCTCGCGTTGATCCGTCCCCCGTTCGGGCACGTGTGCCATGCGTTGATCGTCGAGTCAAACTGCACGCCCGGATCGGCGCACCGCCAGGCCGCATACCCGATCTGATCCCACAACTCCCGAGCGTCAAATGACCGCGCCACCTCGCCGCTCGTCCGCCAGTGCGTCGTCCAGGTTGTGCCCTTGTCCACAGCCTCGAAGAACGAATCGGGAATCCGGATCGAGTTATTCGAGTTCTGCCCGCTGACGGTCAGATACGCCTCGCCGTTGAAGTCGTAGTCGAGTTTGAGCCCAAGCCGCCTGGCCGTCTCGCCGATCGTCTCCGCGTCCTTGATCGACGCCTTTTGCCCGGCGATCGCCTTGAACCCCTCGACCATCGCCGCCACCTTGATCTCTTCGCGCACCTTCCAGTTCACAAAGGTCAGGATGTCCGGGTGGTCCATGTCCAGACACACCATCTTGGCGGCCCGGCGTGTGGTGCCGCCGCTCTTGATTGCCGCCGCCGCACGGTCCCCGATCTTCAGCCACGACATCAGCCCGCTGCTCTTGCCCCCGCCCGACAGCGGCTCGCCCTCGGCCCGCAACTTGCTGAAGTTCGTTCCCGTGCCTGACCCGTACTTGAACAGACGCGCCTCCCGCGTCCACAGGTCCATGATCCCGCCTTCGTTCACCAGGTCGTCGCTGATCGACTGGATGAAGCACGCGTGCGGCTGCGGATGCGTGTACGCGTCGTCCGACTCGCGGCACTCGCCGGTCACCGGGTCGCAGTAGTAATGCCCCTGCGCCGGCCCGCTGATGCCGTACGCCCAGTTCAGCCCAGTGTTGAACCACTGCGGGCTGTTGGGCGCACAGATCTGGTGCACCAGCATGTACGCCAGTTCGTCATAGAACGCCTGCGCGTCGCCCGCCGAGTCGAAGTACCCGTGCTTCTCGCCCCACGCACGCCAGCACCCCGCCAGCCGATGAATCACCTGCCGCGCCGACTTCTCCGGCCCGGTCTCGACCCTGTCAGCAGGACCGGCTTCCGGCCGGTGAGCCGTGTACCCCGGGCTGGCCAACCCGTTCGGCCCGCCATCGGCCGGCACCCCTGCCTTGCGGAAGTACTTGCTCACCATGATGTCCGTGGCCAACTGGCTCCACGTCTTCGGCACCTCCGCGTCGTTCATCTCGAAGACAATCGACCCGTCGGGATTGCTGATCTTGCTGGAACGAGTGGTCCACTCAACGGTGTCGAATGGACTCTGACCTTCCTTGGTGAACTTGCGCAAAATCTTCATTTACCGATCCTGCCGCAACTTAGTTGCATCTCGAGTCAGCCGAAATCAGGCCTGAAGCTCTCGCTTCTTTTCTAAACTGAGACGATCCAGCGTCTTGTCCTCAAGAGGGAGTGATTCAGGAGGCATGCCTGTGCCTTTGATTACCGCATTTCGGACAATAGTCCCTTTACTTTGGTGCACCCGATTGGCCTGTTGCTTGTCCTTGACGGCTCCCGCCTCCAGTGCATCTCGAGTCATCGCCATGCGAAGATTATTCGCCGCGAGCTCTGTAGGGCCTGCGCAGTCAGCAAGCGACTGTCCCTCCGGAACGCCCTTGTGCTTCTTGAGCTGCTTTGCGCCCATCTTGTACATGCCGCGATACCCAGAGTCATCAAAGATGGCATGGTCTGCGTCGGTCTTCACTCCTGCTCGTTCGGCGGCGCCATGCAGTTGCTTGAAGTTCTGCTTGAACAGTTGCCGTTCTCGAAGTCGAGCTTCATCTGCGGCAATATCCTCACTTGCCAGTGCAGCAAAGTAGCTCTTAGCACAGGCAACTTTGGGCTTCTTGGGGTCGGCTTCCATAATGGAGGCCAGTGCTGCCCATGGAGACAACCATACGTCGTCATGCTGCTGGTCAAAAAGCTGTGGGTCTAGGAAATCTTGTGCGATCGATCGGCCCGATTGCTTGGCTGTAATCATGGCCCGACTTACGCAGCTACGAAAGCGCCCGGGGTCAGAATAGCCCAAGAAGTCGCCAAGAGCTCTCGAACTGATGTAGACCTCGCCCTCTCTCTCGTAGAACTTCGTGCGCAGCACCATCATCTGCTCGTCTCGCAGCTCCAAGGCAGCAACAACATCATCGACGCGTTGCAAGTTTGGCATTCCATGCCTCCTTTCCGTGGCGGCGCCTGAGTTTCAATCCACCTTCGGCAGCGTCAGACCTTCTTGGTCCTGATACTTCCCACGCTTGTCCGCGTAGGAGACTGCACACACTCGATCGGCCTTCAAGAACACGAGTTGCGCAATCCCCTCGTTCGCGTACACCTTCGCCGGCAACGGCGTCGTGTTGCTGATCTCCAGCGTCACCTTCCCGCGCCATTCCGGCTCGAGCGGCGTCACGTTCACGATCAGACCGCAGCGCGCGTACGTGCTCTTGCCCACGCACAGCACCAGCACGTCCCGCGGGATGTCGAACGTCTCCACCGTCTCGCACAACGCAAAGGAGTTCGGCGGGATGATGACATGGTCGGTGGGACGGCCGTCCTGGCCGTCCGCTTCCTGCGTGTCCACCGCGACCATGAACCGGTCGTCGAACCGCTTGGGGTCCACGACCGCGACGCCTCCTCCTCTGGGGGTCGGTGAGAAAATCTGAAACTTCGTCCCCACCCGCACGTCGTACCCGTAACTCGAAACGCCGTACGAGATCATCCCGGGACGCTTGCGAGCCTCTTCAAAAGGCTCGATCCCGATCAGTTCGCGAATTTGCGTATCACAAAGGACCGGCATGGCCCGTTGCCTCCCAGGCGCGCTCGCCCGCGCCGCACTTCACCGAATCAGAAGGGCAGGGATCGGCCTCCACTGTCTTTCCCTGCTCATCCTCATCTCCCTTACCCCAGACTCCGAACAGACGTTCGGATCCACTTGCCTTTCCCCGCCGGGTTCTGAGAAGAACTCATCAGGCCCGGCTGCTCACGATACCACAACCCATCGTACAGACAAGCGAGACGAACACAAAATGCGGTAGATAGCGCGTGAACAACCTGTCGCTCGTTGTCAACTCCTGTGGATTCAAGTGCTTAGGGACCACAATGACCGGTTCCCACCGATCGTCGCCTCTCTAGCAGTGGTAGAAATTCAAGAAAAACTCGATTGCGACACACCATATCTTGGGACATATCTCACGCCGCTGCGCAAACTCTGCCACCCATCCCCATGTCAAGGGGTTGTTCGGAGGTACTGCTTGCGAGCCCGCCCGGCGCTGCTCGGCCCAGCCGCCTCCGGCGTCCGGCTCAAGACCCGTGCTCACTCCACCCGCATGCGCCGATTCCTGCCCCTTCCGGTGGAACGCAATCAGGCATTTCCGCGAACCGCGTATAGTGGCTTGGGAACCCCTCCCGCCCGGCGCGCGGCGACGCGCGCCCCACGGAGCCGACCGGAGATGTCCATGCAAGGCACGCGCCCGTGTGCCGCCCGCGCCCTGCCGCGGGTGGTCGCCAACATCCTGACTCTCGTTCTCGTCAGCGTTCTGGTGGTCCCGGGCTGCACCTCCAGCAAGCGCCCGCCGCGCGCCCAGCAGGTGCGCCCCGCCATCGTCCGCGACGTACCCACGCCGCTGCGGGGCACCATCGGGGCCGTATGCCGCTTCGAGGGCGCCCAGCCCGTGCTGGTGTCGGGCATCGGATTCGTCGTGGGGCTCAACGGCACCGGCGGGCTCCCGCTCCCGGCCGACATTGCCGCCACCATGGAACGCGAGATGCGCCTCAACGGCATCGGGCCTTCCAATGACCTGCCCGGCACACCCTTCGAGGGCATGACGGCGGCCCAACTGCTGCGCGATCCCAACACGGCGGTAGTGATCGTCCAGGGCGCCGTGCCCCCCGGCTCGCCGGAGGGCACGACGCTGGATGTGTACGTTCGGGCTCTCAACGCCACGAGCCTTGAGGGAGGCTCGCTGTGGACGACCGAACTGCGCCTGGGGCGTCCCAGCCAGTTCGGGGCCGTGCAGGCCCGCGTCATCGGCCAAGCCAAGGGACCGATCTTCATCAACCCGTTTGCCGAGCCCGGCGCCGAGGCCGACGGCGTCACCCGCACCGCCGGGCGCATTCTCGATGGCGCGGTCGTTACGCTGACCACCCAACTCATCCTCGCGTTGGACAATCCGTCTCACTCGATGGCCAGCGCGATCACCGACGCTATCAACAACCGCTTCCCCCGTGGGCGGGGCGACGACGGGTCCATCGCCACCGGGCGCGATTCCGAGTTCGTCAAACTCCGCATCCCCTATGCCTATCGCGAGCGTCAGGGCGAGTTCATCGAACTGATCCGGCATACCGCCGTCGACCAGAGTTATCCCGAAGCCAACGCCAAGCGATTCGCCGATGCCTTGCTCGTCGACGCGTCGCTGGCCGACGAACTGAGTTGGGCTCTCCAGGCGGTGGGCCCGCAGGCCAAGCCCTTCCTTCGCGACCTGTACGGGCACGCGGACGTGATTCCGCGCCTGGCGGCCCTGCGCGCCGGGGCCGGACTCAACGACCCCCGCGTCGCGCCCTATTTGATCGATCTGGCAACCCAGGGTCAGGCTCGCTATCGCACCGCCGCCATCGCTCTGCTCGCCAAAGTCGATGGTGGACCGGAAATCGAGACTACGCTCCAGTCGCTCCTGGCGTCGGAGGAACTGCCCGTCCGCGTGGCGGCCTACGAAGCCCTGGCCGACCGCGCCGAGGCTTCCCAGTTGCGCCGGCTTGTTGAGTCCGAGCGTGCGGAAAAGAACCCCGTCTCCCGCCGCCCCTACGAGGTTCTCCACGCCCTGTCGCGCAGTTACCTGCCCAAGGGCACCATTCAGGGCGTCAGCCGCGAACTGGTCGAGGGCAAGTTCTTCCTCGACCGTGTCCCCGTCGGAAAGCCGCTGGTCTACATCACCCAGCAGCGCATCCCTCGCATCGTCCTCTTCGGCGAGCAACTTGATCTCGACAAGCCGCTCCTCTCCACGATGTGGTCCGACCGGCTCATGTTCGTGTGCGACTCACCCGAAGACCCCACCCGCATCTACTACCGAACCCTCCCCCAGATGAGGTCCGGCGAGCCGATCGACGGCACTGGGCGGACCACCCTCCAGGAAGTCCAGGGCGACCTGCCGGCTCTCATCAAGTTCATTGCCCACACGCCTACCCCTGAAGATCCCCATCCGGGTCTGTCCTTCAGTTACTCGGAGGTGGTGGGGGCGCTCTACGGGCTCTACAAGGACCGTGCCATGACCGCCGGCTTCTCCACCGAGCGCGACCGCCTGCTGGCCGACATCGTCAGCCTGCTCTCTCAGTCGGAAATCGAGGTCCGCCCGGAACGCATGGGCGAGGAAACGCAACTGGTCGTCTTCGATGACCCGCGCAGCCTGCCGGCCGAACGCAGCGAACTCCGCGACGACGCCTCAGGCATCCTCGTCCCGCTCCGCCCGGCGGTCGCCGAACAGCCGGGAACCCCGGCCGACGGCGGATGATGCGTGCATCGGCGCCTCCAATTCGCTATCATGCCGTCGGCAGCCATGACGGCTGCTCGCCCGCGTGCGGCGAGAGGTGAGCATGGACCGCGATACGACCGAGACGCCGCTGGTGGTCACTGTCCACCCTCATTCCGAGGCTCCCACCCCCGGGCTGCGCCTGACACGCCTGACGCTCGTCGGCTTCAAGTCCTTCGCCGACCGGACCGAGTTCACGTTTGAAGACCCCATCACCGGCGTGGTCGGGCCTAACGGGTGCGGCAAGAGCAATCTCGTCGACGCCATCAAGTGGGTTCTCGGCGAGCGCTCAAGCAAGAGCCTGCGCGGCAAGGAGATGATCGACGTCATCTTCGCCGGCTCGGCCGGACGCAAGCCCAGCGGAATGGCGTCAGTCACCCTGACCTTCGAAAACCCGCGCCACGCACCGGGAACTCTGGAAACCCCGACCGACCAGTCTTCCGGCGTTGCAGGAGCGGCGGCTTGCGGTGGTCCTTTATTCGGAGACGTTGAGGCGGCCGAGGCGGCTTGCAGCAGCCCGTCAGCCATCGACGATCCGGCTTTGGACTCTCGCCCCCACCACGACATCCACGTCACCGACGAAGAGGCCGAAATCGCCGCCGAAGAGGGAGCCAGCGAAGCCAGCGCCATCATCACCGAGCGCCGGCGCATCGGGCGCCCGCTGCCCATCGACGCTGACGAGGTTGAAGTCGAGCGCCGGCTCTACCGGGACGGCAAGAGCCAGTACCTGATCAACGGGCGCCTCGCCCGCCTGCGCGACATCCGCGATCTGTTCCTCGACACCGGCGTGGGCGCCGACGCTTACTCGATCATCGAGCAGGGCAAGGTCGACGCCATGCTGCTGGCCAGCCCGGGCGAGCGTCGCACCATCTTCGAAGAGGCCGCCGGCATCGCCAAGTACAAGCAGCGCCGCGTCGAGGCGCAGCGCAAACTCGAGCGCACCGAGGCCAACCTTGTCCGCACACGCGAGCAACTCGATTCGACCGAGCGGCGTCTGCGCTTCGTCCGCGGGCAGGCCGCCAAGGCGCGCCGTTTCAGGGAACTCGACTCCGAGCACCGCTCGCTGCGGATGCTGCTCGCGTTCGACCAGTATGACGCGATCCGCCGCGATCTGCACGAGGTCGAATCGAGCATCGATCAGACTGAATCGGCCCGAAACCATGCGGCCGCGGCCCTCGCGCAGATCGAATCGACCAAGCAGCGTGCCGAACTCGATCGGCACGACCTGCTCCAGAAGCAACGCCGCGCCGAGGACGAACTGCGTTCGGCCGAGCACGAGCGAGCCTCGGCCGACCAGCGCGGCGCCATGGCCGCCCGCTCGGTCGAAGAGGCCGCCCGCCAACTCGATCTGGAGCGCCACCGGCTCGACGAGACGGCCGCGCAGATGAACACGCTCGAAACCGCGCTCGAGCGCCGGCGAGAGGAGATCGGCTCGCTGGGCGAGGCGCTCTTCGAGTCCGAGCAGCGGCTCGATGTGGAGACCCGCCGTCGCGCCGAAGCGTCCGGCGCACAGGTCGAGCAGCGCAATGAACTGTCCGAGCAGCGCAGCGTGCAGGCCGAGATGGAGCACAACCTCGCGTCGTTGCGCGGTTCCATCCACGCCGACGATCACAAGATCCAGTCCCTCGGCGAGCAGAAGGTGGCGTTGGAGACCCGGCGTGCCGCCCGCGCCGGCGATCGCGAAAGCCTCGAATCGCAACTGGGCGAAGGGGCCGCTCGCCTGGGCGCGATTGAATCGCGCATCGCCTCGCTGGAGGACCGGCTGGCCCAACTCCGCGCCCGCGCCGCCACACTCAGCGACGATCGCCAGGCCCGCAGCCAGCGCGTCACCACCCTTGACCAGTCGGTGGTCAGGCTTGATTCCCGCCGCGCGACGCTCGATGAAATGGCTCGCTCGCGGGTGGGACTGGCAGATGCCGTCAAAGCCGTCTTCGATCGCCGTCAGTCCGGGCAGGGCTTTGACGCCGCGATCGCGCCGTTGGCCGAACTGATCGAAACCCACGTCGAGCACGCGCTGCAGGTGGAACTGGCGCTGGGCCCGCTGCTCCAGGCGGTGCTGGTGCCCGACGTCGCGTCGACGCCTTCGCACGAGGCGTGCGAGCGCCTGCCCGGGCGCGTCACGTTTCTGCCGCTCGAGTCGCTGGATGTCCAGCCGCGGGTCGAGAACTCCATCGGTGATCTGCTGCTCGTGGCGGGGGCGCGACTGGTTGAACTGCGTCCGCTCGCGCGCGTTCGTGAAGGATCGCCCTTCGCAGACCGCGTCGACGCACTGCTCGATCGTCTGCTGGGGCGCACGATGCTGGTTGAATCGGTGGACGCCGCGCTGCTGCTGGCGGCCGGGCCGATGCCCGGACATCGGTTCGTCACCGCCGACGGTGCGCTGGTGGAGGCCGACGGACGCGTCACTGCCGGTCCGCCCGGCGCCGTCGATGAAGGCATGGGTCTGCTGCAGCGTCACAGCGAACTTTCGGCTCTGGTCAGCGAACTGACCGACCTGCGCGAACAGCTTGACGTCGAACGCACGGGGCTGTCTCAGGTTGACTCCGAAGTAGCGCAACTCGATTCCGAGCGATCGGCGCTGGAGAGCGAACTGGCCGAGGCGCGCCGCCGCGTCGTCGCCGAGCAGACGCTGGGCGACCGTCTCGCAGCCGACCTGGGGCGTTGCGAGCGTGAACTGGCGACGCTCGAAGCCGAGATGGGGCAGATCGCTGGGCGTATCGCCGGGGCCGAGCAGAACCGCACCGCCTTGCGTGAGCGGGCGAGCAAACTCGAACGTCTGCTGGGCGAGCAGTCCGAGCGCGTATCGCACCTCGAATCGGCGCTGGACGCGCTCGACCGCACGCTGCACGAGGCCGGCGAGCGCATGAGCGCCGCCCGCGTGGAGGTGGGGCGTCTGGGCGAGCAGTTGGCATCGGCCCGTCGCGAGGTGAGTCGGCTGGAGACCGAGTCGGACGCGCTCGAGCGCAGGCGGGACGAGGCCGAGCGTCATCTTGAGCAGGCCACGCAGCGGGCCGAGCACTATCGCTCGGTCATCGACGAAGCCGGGGCTCAGGCCCGTGCTGCGGCCGAGGCGGGCGAGAAGTGGCGCACCGATCTGGCCGGGTTGTCGCAGCGGGTGGAAGAGTCGACGTTGCACGTGGGCGCGCTGTCGCGAGACCTGGCCGAGGCCCGCCGGGCCGCTGCCACCGCCGACGCGGCCTGGCACGAGCACGATGCGCGCCGACGCGAACTTCAGGTCCGCCGCGAGACGCTGGAAGAGCGGACGCGCGAGGAACTGGCGCTCGACCTGTCGGGCGAGTACGAAGACTACCGCACCCTCGTGGCCGAGCCCGATCTCGACGCCTTTGACGCGCGTGAAGCCGCTGCCCGCGCCAACGTCCTGCGCGACGAAATCAGGCGGCTGGGCAATGTCAACCTCGACTCGATCGAGGAAGAAGCCCAACTCGAAGAGAAGAACGAGGAACTCGTTGCGCAGGTTGCCGACATCGACGAGGCCCGCATTCGCCTGGCCACGCTGATCGAGCGACTCAACATTGCCAGCCGCGAACAGTTCGGCGAGGTCTTCGAGAAGATCCGCGAGAACTTCGGCGGGCGCGACGGCATGTTCCGACGCCTCTTCGGCGGCGGGCGCGCCGAAGTTCGCCTCATGGGCCTGGTCAAAGAGGTTGACGGGCAGAAGGTCCAGACCGACGAGATCGACCTGCTCGAAAGCGGCATCGAAGTCATCGCCAAGCCCCCCGGCAAGGAGCCACGCTCCATCAGCCAACTCTCCGGCGGCGAGAAGACGCTCACGGCCGTCGCCCTGCTCATGTCCATCTTCCGCTCCAAGCCCAGTTGCTTCTGCATTCTCGACGAAGTTGACGCGGCTCTGGACGAGGCCAACGTCGGGCGCTTCTGCGCCACGGTCCGCGAGTTCACCGACATGAGCCGATTCATCGTCATCACGCACAACAAGCGCACCATGCAGGTGGCCGATCACCTCTACGGGGTCACGCAGCAGGAACGCGGCGTCTCCAAGCGCGTCTCCGTCCGCTTCGACCAGGTCGAGGACGACGGGCGCATCAACGCGGCCGGTGAAGACCAGCGGCCCGCTGCGCCGCCCGTGATCAGCACCGCCGCGGCCTCGCCCGGCCCCGTGGCGTCCAACCGGCCCAGCAGCCAACTGCGCAAGGCCCTGATCGAGATGCGCGACACGCCGATCGAATCTGCGCCCTCGAACAACTGACGCGCAGTTTCACAAGATCAGCGGGCGCAGCACCTCGCCCGACACGTCGGTCAGGCGGAAACGCCTTCCCTGGAACTTGTATGTCAGGCGCTCGTGGTCGATGCCCAGCAGGTGCAGCATCGTCGCGTGCAGATCGTGTACGCTCACCGGGTTCTCGATGATGTTGTACCCGAAGTCGTCGGTGCGCCCCCAAGTCACGCCCGGCTTGACCCCGCCTCCGGCCATCCACACTGTGAACGCCTTGGGGTGGTGATCGCGCCCGTAGTTGTCCTTGCTCAGCGGGCCCTGGCAGTAGACCGTGCGCCCGAACTCGCCCGCCCACACGATCAGCGTCTCGTCGAGCAGCCCGCGCCGGCGCAGATCCTTGATGAGCGCGGCCTGCGGCTGGTCGGTCAGTTTGCACTGCTCGCGGATCTCCACCGGCAGGTTCCCGTGCGCGTCCCACCCGCGCTGGTACAACTGGATGAACCGCACTCCGCGTTCGGCCATGCGCCGCGCCAGCAGGCAGTTGCCCGCGAATGTCCCCGGCGTGCGCGAGTTCGGTCCGTAGAGTTCAAACACCTCGTCAGGCTCGTCTGACAGGTCGGTCAGTTCGGGCACGGACATCTGCATGCGATAGGCCATCTCATACTGCGAGACGCGGGTGAGGATCTCAGGGTCGGCGCTGCGCTCGAACTCCTTGTGGTTCAGCGCCGCCACCGCGTCGAGCATGCGCCGTCGGTCATCACGCACCATGCCTTTGGGGTTGTGCAGGAACAGCACCGGGTCGCTTGCCGCTCTGAACTGCACCCCCTGGTGCTCGCTGGGCAGGAAGCCCGAGCCCCACAGTCGGCTGAACAGCGCCTGGCTGTTGCCGAAGCCCTGGCTGATGAGCACGACGAAAGTCGGCAGACTGTCGTTCTCGCTGCCGAGCCCGTAACTGAGCCAGGCGCCCATGCTCGGGCGCCCCGGCTGCTGGTGCCCGGTCTGGAAGAACGTGATGCCCGGGTCGTGGTTGATCGCGTCGGTGTGCATGGAGTAGATCACGCACAGTTCGTCGGCCACCGACGCCGTGTGCGGATACAACTCGCTCACCCACAGCCCGTCCTGGTTGTTGGCGTACTTCTGAAACTTGAAGACCGACGGCGCCACCGGCAGGCGCGACTGCCCGCTGGTCATCGTCGTGATGCGCTGTCCCATGCGGATCGAGTCGGGAAGATCCTTGTCAAAATGCTCGCCCAGCCCCGGCTTGTAGTCGAACAGGTCCAGTTGCGACGGTGCGCCGTCCATGTGCAGGAAGATGACGCGCTTGGCCTTTGGCGCAAAGTGGGGGAGCCCCAGTGTGCTCAATCCGGAAGGCAGCGCGCCGTCGCGCGGGTCGCCGAGTCCGCCGGCGGCCAGCGCCGTCCGCGTCAGGAGCGAACTGAGTGCGGCCGCCCCGATGCCGCGGGCCGCGCGCCCGAAAAACTGACGTCGCGTCACGTTCAGCAGGTAACTTTCAACAGGGTCCATCACGGCACGCTCCTCACTTCCGTCCTTGTAATTTCGCCGCCGACTCTCGCAGGCCGCCCGTCAATCACGCGTCATTGTCTGGTCGAGATTGAGCACTACGTTCGCCACGATCGTCGCCGCCGCGTGTTCGTCCGGGCTGATCGTCTGGTTCCGCGGCGCCTCGCCGTAGGACAGCAGGGCCGCCGCGTCGTCCGGGCGCCGGCGGTACTCCCGCAGCGCCATCTGGAAACTCTCCTCCAGCACGCGCACCTGGCTCTGGTCGGGCGTGCGTCCCGTGGCCAGGCGGAACATGCGTTCCAACCTGGCGCGCACTGCGCCATCGCCTTGGCCCGGCAACTCTTCGTACACCCGCTGCGCCAGCATCCGCGCGATTTCAAGGTGCGTCTCGTCGTTCATCAACGCCAGCGCCTGCAACGGCGTGTTGGTCAGCCCCCGCTTGGCGATGCAGAACTCCCGCTCCGGCGCGTCAAAGGTCGCCATCTGCGGCGGCGGGGCCGACCTCTTCCAGAATGAGTACATCCCGCGCCGGTACAGCGCATCGCCCGTGTCGCGCTTGAAAAACCGCGTGTTCGACGCCGGCATCGCACGCTCTTCCCACAGGCCCTCCGGCTGGTACAGACGCACGCTCGGCCCGCCGATCGCGTCATTGAGCAGCCCCGCGGCCGCCAGCGCGTTGTCACGCACGAACTCAGCCTGCAGGCGATAGCGCGGCGATCGCGCCAGCAAGCGGTTCTCCGGGTCGATCTCCGAGAGATCCTCGCGCCGGCGCGAACTTTGCCGATACGTCGCGCTGGTCACGATCTGCCGCACCAGCCGCTTCACGTCCCACCCGCTCTGGCGGAAGTCCACCGCCAGCCAGTCGAGCAACTCCGGGTGGCTCGGCCACTCGCCCTGCGAGCCGAAGTCGCCCGCAGTTTTCACGATGCCCACACCGAAGATCATCTGCCAGAACCGGTTCACCGCCACGCGCGCCGTCAGCGGATTCTGCTCCGACGTCAGCCACATGCCAAGCCCCAACCGGTTGCGCGGCGCTCCGCTCGGCCACGCGCCCAGCAGCGACGGCGTCTGACGACTCACCGGCTGCTCCTTGTCTGGATGGTCGTACAACCCACGCGAGAGCACCCACGTCTCCGTCACCTCGGGCTTCTCCTCCATCACCATCACGTTGGGCACGCCGGCGAGCACCGTCGCCAGTGCGGCCTCGGCGCCCGCCAGTTCCTCGCGCATCTGACGATACTCGGGGCTGATCCGCTCGCGGTAGCCCCGGCGCAGCGCCGTGTCGTGCGCTTCCAGACGCCTGGCCGGTTCCAGCAGCGCCAACGGCGCGATCACCAGCGGCATCTCGTCGGCCCGACGCGCGTAGAACCCGCCCGGCCCGCCTTCGTTGACCACCTTGACCACGATCACGCTCTCGCCTGGCGGAAGATCGACCCTCACCTGCTCCTGGTCGGGCAGCACGCCGCGCCGCGCGTTGTTGCTCAGCACTTCCGTGCCGTTCACGAACACCTTGATCGCGTCGTCCGACCCCAGAGACAACTCGATCGACCGGGCCTCGGGGCTGAAGAACGATCGTGCGTAGTACACCGCCGCGTTGGTCGTCCCGAACAGGTGCGTCCCGCCCTCGATCAGTTCCGGCCGGTGCGACCAACCGATCGACCCCTCGCCGAATCGCTGATCGAGCCGCAACTGCCTGATCGACTCGGGCCCGAACGCCGTCGCAAACGCCACATCCGCGTTCTCGGCCCGGAAGTCTCCGGCGCTGAACCATGCGCTCTGTGCCACCGGCACCACGCTCCGCAGGTTGTCGGCGTGCCCGGCGCTCAGCCTCACGCGCCCCAGCGTGTGCTGCGCGTACACCGACTCGTACACCAGCGTCACTCGCAGGTCGGTGCCGCCGTCAAACCCGAAGTCCCCATCGGCCAGGAACACTGCCACCCGCGGCCCTTCGGCCGTGTGCCCGTCCACCGCCCAGCCCAGCGGATCGTCCGCCCGCAGCACGTTCATCACGTCGAAGTCCCCGTTCTGCTGCTCGACGTCGGCCCAGGCATAGTTCAACTCCACGCTCTGCCGCTGCGAGGGGTCGGCAACCGACACGGCCTCGACTTCGATCCCGCTCAGCACCGCATTGCCGTTCGGCGCACGCCCGATGCGCCCCTCGTACATGCTCGCGTCGGGCAACGCTTCGAGCGCGATCACGTTCAGCCGCCCGCTCTGGGTCCGCAGCACGATGGTGTGCCGATCGCGGTCAGGGTTGGCTCCGCCGGCCAGCACCGATCCGTCCTCGAGCACCTTCATCTCCGCGCCGCCGCTGGAAATCGCCTGCTGCACGCTGCTGTTCGCCCACGTCATCGCGTGTTCGCCCCGCAGCCCCTCCTCCCAGGCTCGCTGTGCCTCATCCAGTCCTGCGATCGGACCTTCCATCCGCTGCTTCGTCGCGCTGACGCGCTCTTCCAGCGCGGCAATCTCCGCCTGCTGCGCACGCGTCGGAGCCTTGATGAACGGCGGAAACGCCTTGTCCCGGTCGCCCTGCGCCAGGTCGTACAACCCGCGCTCGTTGATGTTGTTGAAGAATGCGAACAGGCTGTAATAGTCCTTCTGAGTGAACGGATCGTACTTGTGATCGTGACACCGCACGCAGTTCATCGTGATCGCAAGGAAGGCCGTCGACATCGTTTCGACCCGGTCGGCCGCGTATTCGACGCGATACTCCTCGTCGATCACCCCACCCTCGTCGGTCATCGGGTGGTTGCGGCAGAAGCCCGTGGCGATCTGCTGCTCCCGCGTCGCCCCGGGCAGCAGGTCGCCCCCGATTTGCTCGATGATGAATCGGTCGTACGGCATGTTGGCGTTGAACGCCGCGATCACCCAGTCGCGCCAGGGCCACTGCGAACGCTCGTTGTCATGGTGATACCCCATCGTGTCGGCGTAGCGCGCCACGTCCAGCCACGCCAGCGCCATCCGCTCGCCGTAGTGCTCCGATGAGAGCACCTGATCCACCAGCCGCTCATACGCATCCGTACGCTCGTCCTTTACGAACGCGTCGACCTGCTCGGGGGTCGGCGGCAGCCCCGTCAGGTCCAGCCACACCCGCCGGATCAGCGTCTGCCGATCCGCTTCCGGCGACGGCGCGATCCCCTTGCTCTCCAGCGTCGCCAGGATGAACCGGTCGATCGGCCCGCGGCTCCACGATTCGTCGCTCACCTCCGGCAGGTCCACCTGCCTCGGCGGCACAAATGACCAGTGCGGCGTGTACTCGGCCCCCTGTTCGATCCAACGCGCGATCAGCGCGATCTCTTCGGCCGATACCTCCAGGTTTGACTCCGGCGGCGGCATCCGATCCGCGGGATTGGCCTCCAGCAGACGCTGCATCAGCAGGCTGCCGGCCGGGTCGCCGGGAATGATCGCACGCTCCCCTTCGCCAAGGTCGGCTGTTGCTGCCTCAAACGAATCCAGCCGCAGCCCGCCCGTCTGCTCGCGCACCCGCTCATCCGGGCCGTGGCACAGGAAGCACCGGTCCGACAGGATCGGCTTGATGTCACGGGCAAAGTTCACCTTCGCCTCGGTCGCCTCGACCGGCGTCCACAGCATCACCGGCTCGATCACCTCCGGCGTGCCGTCACTCCGCCATGGCCCGACCGCCGCGACCCCCGCCGCCCCTGCCAACACCACCGCCGCCCCGATCCAGGTGCGATCACCCATCGTCATGCATCCCCCGGAAAGACCTGGCCCACAGACTACCAGATTCGCCCGCCCGATCCGATCGCCCGTCGCCCCGATTTCTCGGTTTTCGTGAGGTTGACGGGCGTCCGGAGCCCACCGGACCAGTCTTTGCGAGCGCCGGACTGGTCTACGAGAGCGCCGGACCGGTCTGCGAGAGCGCCGGACCGCGCAGGAATGAGCCTGGAACGGGCTTGGCAGACTTGAGAATGCGGTCGGCGCCACCCCGCCGAGCACCCGCTCGCCCAGCGGCTCACGCTGCTGAACCTCAGCGGCTGCTGCGACTTCCCGACGCGCTTCCGCGCGCTCGTGACCTGTCCCCGAAACCTGATCCAGAGCCTAGCAGGCCGCTAAGCAAGTCTGCGTTTCCGGCTCTTTGAGTGTACATTGCCGTGCATTCCGGCCAGGGGGTTGGCTGGTGCTGCAAGGAGGCTCGG
>RHKP01000007.1 GCA_008363215.1 Cyanobacteria bacterium CYA | reverse complement strand
AACGACGACGCCAGGCCCTTCACCTGGACCGCCGACGCCGATACCATCCTCCGACGCATCGCCAGGAATCATGCGACTTTCACAAAGTCAGGACACTAGCGCTTCGACCTGACACTCGTGCGCCGTCCCACGATGCACCTGTTTCAACGCACAACCGTATCACCCGAAGACTCAAAGCCACCGGCCTCGCGCACCGTGCCGTCGATCACCGGTGCGGCCGCACTGCCCAGCCGCCTGCCCATGAGCGCTTCCTCGGGCGCCTCGAAGGGTGAGCCGATCTCGTATCGTGAGGCGGTCTGAAAGCCGAATCGCGGGGAGTACGCCGCACGCCCTTTCCGGATTCTCTCACACCGACGCGAACTGATCGGCATGACGGGCCAGATCAAAGTCCTTGCTGGTGATGCCCCCGGCGTCGTGCGTCGACAGCGTCAGCGTCACCTTGTTGTAGCGGATCAGGATGTCGGGGTGATGCTGCAACGACTCGGCCCGCTCGGCGACGCGGTTGACGAACCGCATGGCTTCGTTAAAGTCCGAGAACTGAAAAGTCCGCTGGATCTCCCCGTCCAACTCCGACCAGTCCGGCACGTCGGCAAGCGAGGCCTTGACCTCGGCCTCGGACAGTTTGCTCATCACTCCGACCCCCTTCGCCGACGCCTTGACGCGCCAAGCATGATCGACAGTGTAGCCGGCTCAGAGCGCCATGCCCGCGACAACCCTTACAAACCCCGGTCGCACCCGCCTGGCTCCGTCGCCCACCGGTGCCCTCCACCTGGGCAACGCCCGCACGTTCCTGGTCAACTGGGCCCTTGCTCGTCAGAACGGGTGGGGGGTCATCCTGCGGATCGAGGATCTCGACACTCCCCGCGTCAAACCCGGGTCCATCGAGCAGACCATCGACACGCTCGCGTGGCTGGGCCTGGACTGGGACCAGGGCCCGCTGGTGCAGTCGCACGACCTGGAGCCCTACCGCGCCGCCATGCGCTCTCTGGCCCGGCGTGGGCTCACCTACGCCTGCGAACTGACGCGGGGGCAAGTGGAGGCCGCCGCGTCGGCTCCTCAGGAGGGCGTCCACGAAGTCCGCTTCCCGCCGCAACTCCGACCGGCTGCTCGCGCGGGTTCATTCGATCGCGAAGATACCAACTGGCGGTTTGCATGTCCCCAAGCGGTGGTCGAGTTTGACGACCGGTTCCGCGGCCCGACGCGCGTCGATCCGGCAGCGGAGGTGGGGGACTTTGTCATCTGGACTCGGCGCGGACAGCCCTCGTACCAACTGGCAGTCGTGGTCGATGACCATCGACAGGGCGTGACGCACGTGGTTCGCGGAGACGACCTGCTCGGCTCGGCAGGGCGGCAACTGCTGCTGTATCGGGCCCTGGGGCTCGGCCCAGAGCCGGCCTGGTGTCACCTCCCGCTCGTTCGGGGCAGCGACGGACGTCGCCTGGCCAAGAGGCACGGCGATACGCGGCTCTCGGCGTATCGGCAGCGGCGTGTGGGCCCCGAGCGGGTGATCGGGCTGATGGCGCGCTGGTGCGGGATGGTCGACCGGGCCGAGCCAATGTCGGCCGACGCATTTCGCCGGTCGCTCCGGCTCGATAGGATCAGTCGTCAGGACATCGTTTTCACAGAGGAGGACGAACGTTGGCTCCAGGCCCGATCGTGAAGAAGCCATCGAGAGGCTCGCCCGTGGTGCGGATGCTGGCCGGCGCAGCGCTGCTGGCAATCATCGCCGCGGTCATCGTGACCACGGTACCCGGCGGGTGCGAGCGGCGCGGGGGCATCGCCACCACCTCGGACGAGGAGACGAAGAACGAACTGACCCGCCGGGCCGTCGGGGGCATCGAGGTGGTGACGATCAACGGGGTGACCTATAACCTGGAACTGGCAGCCGACAACCCGACGCGGATGAAGGGGCTGGGGGGGCGCAGCCACATCGACGAGCACGGAGGCATGTTGTTCGTGTTCCGCGTGCCGAATCGGCTGAACTTCGTGATGCGCGACTGCCTCGTGCCGATCGACATCATTTTCGTGGACGGGACGGGGCTGGTGACCGCGACGTACACGATGCCGCCCGAGGCGCCGCAGGGAGAAACGGAAACAGACCTGCTGTACGAAAACCGGCTGAAGAGGTACTCGAGCAAGTTCACGGCCCAGTTCGCCATCGAACTTCAGGCCGGGCAGATCGAAAAGATCGGGGTCAAGCCGGGGGACAAGATCAATCTGGACATAGTTCGGCTTCAGAACCTGTCGCGATGATCCGATAGCACGGGCAGGTCTCAGGAGCCCCCGTGCGTACACGCCCGGACAAGCCAACGCTGTTGCTCACCTCGTCGAGCGCCCATCCAGGAGCCCACCCGATGTGGGTGGAGCGCGTCATTTCCGGGTGGGGCGAGCCGAGGCCGGTCGTCCGACGCGTGACGCTGGAGATGATCAACGACCGGGCGTTCGAGTTTCCGGACCCGTCGCTGATGGTGGTGTGGAGCGCCGCACGCGAGAGTGGAAGCATGTTGTGCCGGGCGATGGATCGGGCGGCGGGGCGCTGCACGCCGGCGCTGGTGCTCTCGGACAGGCCCGAGGAGGTCGCCGGCTCGGCGCCGGCGGGCGTGCTGGTGCGCGATCGGGCGACTGACCCCGGCGCGGTGGGGGTGCTGCTGCGGACGCTGCATGATCGTCAGGGCGTGGTCAATGAACTGCTGGCCGACCAGAATCAGATGCTTCAGGCCCAGGCCAGCGTGCGAACGCAGATGGAGCGGATGCAGGACGAACTGACGCTGGCCTCGCAGATCCAGCAGGAACTGATCCCGCGCAAGGCGCCGCGCATCGAGGGGCTGGACCTGGCGGTGATCTGCCGCCCGGCCGGGTTCGTCAGCGGAGATCTCTTTCAAGTCGAGCGCCTGGACGAAGATCGCGTGTGCTTCTTCGTCGCCGACGCGGTCGGTCACGGGGTGCCGGCGGCGTTGTTCACGCTGCTGATCGCCCGATCGGTGCATCCGCTCGACGCCGAGGGACGCGTGCGGGCACCCTCGCAGGTGCTGGATCTGCTCAATCGCGAACTGATCGAGCGCAACGTCTCCGGCTCGCGCTTCGCCACGGCCGTGTACGGGGTGATGAACACGCGCTCAGGCGTGTGCGACGTGGCCGGGGCCGGACACCCCCCGCCGATCGTGGCGCGTCCGGAGCGTCTGGAGCGAGTGGAGACCAGAGGCCCCCTGCTGGGAATCTTCGAAGAGGCCGAGTTTGACCACAAGCACGTCGTGCTGGGGGCCCGCGACGCGCTGATCGTGTTCACCGACGGGTTCGAGAGCGCGTTCCCCTCGGTTGACAGCGACGCTCTTTCGCTGCGGATGCCGACGAATGACCACATCCACCGGCTCGGCGCACTGGGGCGTGCGTGCCGGCAGAGCGGGCAGTTTGCCGAGTCGGTCGAGCAGTTTGAGCGCACCCTGGACCAGCAGATGGGCTCGCTGCACCAGCCGGATGACGTGACCGCACTGGTGTTGGCGCCGGCGCTGCGCCAGGCCGCACGTCGCGAAGCCGCCTGACTACTTCTTCTTGTAGTACTCCAGGTTGATCTGAATGTACCTGGTGTACTCTTCCGGCAGATCCTCTTCCTGATAGATGGCGTGCACGGGGCACTCGTCCACACACAGCCCGCAGTCGATGCAGGTGTCGGGGTCAATGTAGAGCATCAGGGCAGTTTCAAACTCTTGCTCGTCTTTGGTCGGGTGGATGCAATCCACCGGGCAAACCGAGACGCAACCGGTGTCCTTGGTCCCTTCACACGGTTCTGTGATCACGTGTGTCATTTGGCCAACTCCTCACGTCCGGCGCACCGGACACTGGATACCACAAGACCGTAGGAAGCGACATGTTGATCGGCAATTGACCCGCGGGGATTCAGGTCGCAACCGGGTCAATTCCCCCGCGGCCCGCGCCGGCCCCCGACCGACTGCAGACATGTCGCCAGAGCCCGCGTGCAGACGGGCATGGAGACCTGCTCGATGGGTCGGTTCCACGAGGCGATCACCCTCACGCCCGCACGGCCTCGGCCCGATCGGCCGCTATTCCCGGGTACCGGCCCTTCATCGCGCCGGCCGACGGACCGTGCCCGCTCAGCAGCCCGCCGGTGACCCCGACCGGGATCTTCTGCGAACGCAGGTACGCGGCCGCCTCCTGGGCGGGCCGATCATCCCGGCAAGCAGCCACGATGAATATCGACCTACTCCTTCTCGCGCCGGCCGGCCCGGCGGCGCTCCTTGTAGATCAGCCGCAGGTTACGCGCATAGATGACGATGCCTGTGCTCTGCCCGAGCACGCCGACTATGTCCACGCGCCACACGAAGTAGGTGAACAGACACACGCCCCCCAGCAGGCTGAACCACCAGAACGTCTCGGGCACCTGGCTCCTGCGGCTCTTCTCACTGACGATCCACTGCACCAGCATGCGCGCAAAGAAGGCGCACTGGCCGCCCAGACCGACCGCCACCCACGCGAAGTTCGCCCAGTGGGAGATGTTGAAGAAGCCCATCATCGTGCGCTCGAACGTCGAGCGGGCCATCCAGGCGTCCCACTGCGAGCGCACCGCGTCGGCGAACTCGGCGTCGCCCATCACGCCGCGCGACGCCAGGGCTTCGGGCGCGATGAAACGAAAGCGGCCGTCCTCGAGTTCGTCGACCTTCAACTCCAGTGACCCCACCTGCACCATGAAGTCATACTTCTCGCGCCGCAGCGCAGACTGGAGCACCAGCCACATGCCCAGAAAGAGCAGCGCGAACATCGCCAGCAGCGGTCCGGGCTTCACGATGCAGACTCCGTGGGTTTGAACGAGGCCTGCACGTCGACGCTCAGCCTCGGCGCAGTCGCCTCAGTATTCCCTCGCTCGCGCTTCGGGTTCGTCGCATCCGTCAGTGACGGCGGTTCTTCGCAGCGCACCGGGCGACGACGCGAGCGCATGTAGCGCACCGCCAGGCAGTCGATCAGCCCCGGGATCGCCCGCGCCGTGATGCCCATGCTCCCGTACTTGGTCTTCCCGCTCGTCCGCACGCGGTGATGTACGGGCATCTCCACCACCTTGTAGTTCATGTGCCTGGCCGTGGCCGGGATGAACCGGTGCATGCCCTTGAACTCCAGCGGCAGGCGCAGCGCGACCTCGCGCTTCATCACGCGGAGCGAACAGCCCGTGTCGCGGATCGTGTCCCCCAGAAGCAATCGCCGGAACAGTCGCCCGACTTTGCTGGTCTGCCTGCGCGCCCAGTTGTCGGCCCGGGCGTGCGAACGATCACCCTGCACCAGATCGGCCCCTTGGCGATCCATCAGCGCCAGCATCGCGGGAATGTCGCCCGGATCGTTCTGCAGATCGGCGTCGAGTACGGCGATCAGCCGCCCGCGCGAGGCCCGAAACCCCGCGCAAAAGGCCGCACTCTGCCCGTTGCCCCGCCCCGCCGGCGTCTCAAGCATGCGTACCACGCGCATCCACGGACGCTCACGCGCCAACTCCATCGCGATCGCGCCCGTACGATCGGTCGACCCGTCGTCCACCAGCACGAACTCGAAGTTGATGCCCAGGGGGCGCAACGCGCCCTCGATCTGGCGAGCCAGTTCGGCGACATTGCCCTCCTCGTTGTGAGCAGGCGCCACCACCGACAGGTCGACGTTGGCATGGCTTTCAGCGGTCAACCGTTGAGCATAGACCACGCCGCGTTCGGAGGGTGCGCTCGTCCGGACCCGGGTGACTCACGCGGGCGCAGGAAAAAAGAGGCGGCATCCGGCCGCCCGTTGCACGCCTGGAAAACCGGCGGCTTCCGGTCTCCCTGCGTGCGAGGAGTGGAAGACGGACGCACCGCGAGGCTTACCGCCGCGCCTCGAGCATCGCCTCGATCTTCTCCAGGCGGGCCCGCAGTTCGTCGTTCTCGCTCTGCAGCGCGGCGATCTGACGGTCCTTTTCCTCGCGCAGTTCGCGGAGCGACTCGACCGTCAGCGCCTCAAACCCGCGGATGGTCAGTGTCTTGAGCCCGTTCATGTCCCCGACCCACTCGGGGAAAACCGATTCGACTTCCTGGGCGACGAACCCGCGCTGAGGCCCCTCGCTTGCGCCGGGAAGCGTCGGGTCGATGTACTCGAAACTCACGCCGCGCAGTTCAAGCAGGCGCTCCAGCGAGCCGTGCAACGGCTGGATGTCGCGCTTGACGCGCCGGTCAGAGGTGGCGCTCCACTGGCCGCCGCCGGGCTTGAAAGCGCTGCCATCGCTGCCCAGCCAGATCTTGTTCTGTTCCGAGCCGCCGGTGAGCGAGCGAGTGGCGACGATGAACCAGTCCAGTTGGGCGCCCGACGGGTCGTCGCCGAGGACGAGGCGCAGGATGGTGTTGTCACTGCCGTTGAAATCGCGCTCGAAGTAGGTCGGGTCGTCGTTCTCGGTGTCGTCGCCGAAGTAGAAGCGGTCCCCGGTGCGAATGCGCACGTCGCCCTGCACGTCGAGTTTGGCGCTGGGCTGGTCGGTGCCGATGCCCACGTCGCCCTCAAAGAAGTTCTGTCCGCCCTCGAAATAGCCCGCGTACCCGCTGTTTCCGTTGACAAGCCCGTACACGGCGTAGCCCGAGCCGGCGTGATATCCGGCGACGCCGACGCCCTTGGTGCTCGTGCCGTTGTTGATGCCCCAGACGCCGGCCGAGAACGAGCCGGGCGTGGTGGAACTGATCACGCCGCGGACGCCGGCGATGGCGGTCGAGCCGTTGGCCGGCCCGTTGGCAACCGAGTTGGCCTGCCCGAGCACACCGACGCCGCGCGTCGCTTCGCCGAATACACCGGCGCCCTTGACCGATTCGGACTTGCCCGACACGCCGTAACTGGCCTTGTTGGTGATGTTGGCCTGCGCGATGCCGCGCACTCCGTGCCCCGTGCTCCCGTTGCTGACGCCCAGCACGCCGTAGCCGGTTCCATCGACGTTGTTGGCCAGCCCATACACGCCGCGCGCCGAGGGGCTGCGAGCCACGCTGAAGATGCCGTAGGTCGTTCCGGTCACCTTGGAGTTGGTGACCGCGACGCCGCGATCGACCTGGGCACGGACTTCGAGAGGCCAGGCCGGCGCTGCCGTCCCGATGCCCACGTTGCCCCCGTTGTAGTAGATATTGGCGCCGGCGGTGACCCACTGGCCCATCGCCGTGCCTGCCAATGTTCCAAGGCACAACGCGCTGACGACAAGTGATCGACGTGGGTTCATGACCATTCCTCTTCCATGCTTCCGGGGGGCCGGGATTGGGTGTTCGGTTGCTCTCTGCCAGGATGCAGACGCCCCGGTCGAACCTTCGACCAGTGTCGCACGCCTTGCGTTCGGCTCGCTTCTCCGCCGAGCCGAGCCATCCGCTCGTGCAGATGGTTCGCGACAATTACAGCCGTGGTTGCGGCAAGGTCAAGACCGGCCCGGCTTTCCGACGCTCCGGGGGAATCCACACCGCTTGTGGGGTGGGGTGGATGAGAGGGACCGGAGCATAACGAGCCCGAAGCGCCGGCGAGGGAGCACACGCGACTCGGTCCCTCCCGCCGCGTGCGCCGAGACAACCGGCCTCATCCCGGCGCCGCTTCGCCCGCATCTGCCCGCATGAACAGCGCATCGCCCTTCACTACTTCCTGCCCCGGCTTGAGCCCGTGCTTCCCGCCCCACTTGGCCAACTCGGCCAGCGGCGCGACGAACGCCGAGTTGCAATCACCCGGATCCACCAGGTGCCTGCAGTTCCACCGTCGCCACAGTTCGGCCATCTTCTCGGGCATGGCCGGATACAGCAGCAGCGACGCGATGCGCAGTTGCTCTGCGCACTGGTAAAGAATGGTTCCAATCTCCGCCCATCGCGCTTCGGCTTGTGCCGCGTGTCCTTCGGCAGCCAGTTTCGCTGCGTGTTTGGCCAATTCAAACGGCCGGGTACCGGAGATGTACTCGTCGATCTGTGCAACGATGTTGCAGCCGATCGTCACTGCATTCCACTCGCATCGCTCTGCCATCCACAGGAACGCTCCGACATCTTGCTCTGCGCGGTCAATCCAGTGCTCATTCCCGGTTAGCACTGTGCCGTCGCGGCCCGGCACCTTCCCTTCAAAATACTTGGCGATCATGTTCGACACGCGGCTGGTTGCGTTGCCGATCCCGTTGGCCAGGTCCGCGTTGTACACCTCGACGAAGCGCTGGTACGCAAAGTCCGCATCATTGGCCCCCAAGGGGCCCTGCGTCACCAGGAACCACCGCAGCGCGTCGAGGCTGTACTTGCCCGCGTACGCCCGCAACTGGTCGATCTCGATGAAGTTGCCCAGACTCTTGCTCATCTTCCGGCCTTCGGCGATGAAGTACGCGTGCGCGTACACCGTCCTCGGCGCCCGCTCGCCCAGGGCCTTCAACATCGCTGGCCAGATCACCGCGTGGAACCACACGATGTCCTTGGCCATCAGGTGCACGACCGGCGCACAGCCGACCCCTGCCTCACACTCGGGGCCCGTTGACCCCGCCTTCGGCCACCACGTGCGACGCTCCGGCGTGTCCACCACCGTCAGGTAGTTGCACAGCGCCTCAATCCACACATACACGCGGTGCTCGGGGTCGTTGGGCATCCGCACGCCCCAGTCCGCGTCCCCCGCCTTGATCCGCCGCGACACCGGCACCTTCTGCAACCCCTGCCTGATCCGCCCCAGCACCTCATTCTTCCGCGCCTCGGGCAGCACGCGGATCGTGCCGCCGGCGATCTGCTCCTCCAGCCACCCCGCGTACTTGTCCAGCCGGAAGAAATAGTTCTGCTCCTTGCGCTTCTCCAACGGCCGCCCGGTGACCGGGCTCTTGTAATCGTGCTCCTTGGCGACCGTCTCGGTCAGATACTCCTCCTGCGAGCCGTCCCACCAGCCCTCGTAGTCGCCCAGTTCGATGTCGCCCGAGTCCACGAGTTTCTGAATGTACGCGCTGGCCTTGCTCTTGTGCCGCTCCTCGGTGGTGCGCACAAAGTCGTCGTTCGAGAAGTTCATGAACGCGAACGCCTTGCGGAACTCCGCGGCGTTGCGGTCAGCCCACTCGAGCGGACTGACCCCGTTCTCGGCCGCCTTGACCACCACCTTCTCCGCGTGCTCGTCCGTCCCGGTCAGGAAGAACACGTTGCGCCCGATGAGCCGATGCATCCGGGCGGCCACGTCGGCGATCAGCGTCGTATAACAGTGCCCGATGTGCGGACGATCATTGACGTAGTAAATCGGCGTCGTGACGTAGTACGGAGTCATGGGCGGAGTGTAGGGGAACAGACGAACCGAAGAGACGAAGCCGAACGAACCCGAATGCCCGCTCCCCCAACGCTTATGGCCGAATCTCCAATACCCGCTTCAGATCACTCTCGTCACGCTCACCGCCCGGTACAGCCCCAGCACATCCTCGCGCGACAGCACGCGCGGCGCATACCGGTTGTTGATCGGCTGCAACCGGATCATCTCCGCACCCTCCTCGCCTTCGAAATACACCCGCTTGAACGTGCTCTCGTGGTCGGGCGCCACACGCACAAAGCAGTCGGCCCCACTCTCCACGTCGCGCGCCGGGCTGAACACCACGATGTCCCCCTCCCGATACTCGGGCATCATCGAGTCGCCGATGACCCTGGCCGCAAACGCGTCGGGATCGCTCAGCCCCGGGCAGCGCACGTACTCGTCGGCCACGCGCGCCGGATACCCCAGATCCGTGAAATCAGCCGGATACCCCGCGCTGACGCGATTGATCAACGGCACCTCCATCGGGAGCGCCGCCAGCACGCCCTCCTCGCTCGGCGACACCGCGTTCACCAGCCCGCGCAGCGCGCCGGATCGATAGGCATCGTCGAGCGACCCGCCCGCGCGCAGGATCTCACCCAGTTTCCGCGCCGCCTGCGACGACAACGCCATCCCGCTCATCTCACGCCGCACCTCCCGAGGCGTCCGCGCCCACTCGGCAAGACGCACCAGATCGCCCGACTCCAGGCCCAGCGCCCGCTCGAGTCGATCCAGCACCTCGTCACTGGGTGGCCCGCGCCGACCGGTCTCGATCTCCGACAGGTACGACTTGGCGCACCCCGCCCTTCGCCCCAGTTCCTCCAGGTTCAGCCCCCGGTTCTCGCGGGCCTGACGCAGCCGCGCCCCCAATGGCCAGGGATCGGATTGCCGAATCTCGCGTGACATGATCGAACCTCCGTCCGGCCTGTGGCTCCGACCGATCATATGCCATACAATACCCAATCGTATGCGGCTGTGCGCGCGTTCGTGGAGTTCGGTCCGAAAGTACTTGAATGCCGTTCGCCGATTGGTAGAACCCTACGTGTAAGTTCGCTAAATAGCGAATCCACAAGGACGTGCGGAAGGTGAGTGGAAAACCACAGATCCGTGGGTGAGACCGCGAAGGAGGACTGTCCCGTGCAGCATCTGACCCGAACAGACTCGACTGGGATGTGGAGGCCGACCGATCCCGAACAGGCTTTGGACCTGCGAAAACGCTTCCGCCGCGACCGGGCCGACTGCGTGGTCGCCCGCGCCGGCTTCCTCCCCCCCGCCGAGCGTCTGCTCGTCGAGTCCTACTTCCGCGAAGGACGCACCATCAAGATCCTGGCCGAGGCTTCAAAGACCGACCCCCGCGTCCTGAGTCGTCGACTGCGACGCCTCACCGAGCGCTTGCTTTCCGACCGCTTCTCATTTGTCCTGCGCAACTTCGAAACCTGGTCGCCCTCACGTCGTCGCGTCGCCACGGCGATGGTCATGCAGGGGCTCTCCATGCGCGCCGCCTCGATCCACCTGCGCATGAGCCTCTACTCCGTGCGACGTCACGCCGAAGCAATCAACGCGCTGTATGAGTCTGAGAAGCGAGCGTCCGCGACTCGCCGGCCCGAACGCCGGACCGCCTGACCGATTCCCCCCTCCCTCTCTCCTCCCTCGCCCTCGGTTCGGGCGTGTTCAGTTCGCATGCCCGTTCGCCGGTTGTCGTTCGTCACTCTCTGCTTGTCGCCTTTCGCCTGCCGAGCACACCATGTCTTCGCCCAAAGTCATCTTCACGACCGATCGACCGACGTCGCGACAGATCGAAGCCTGTGCGCCCTTCGGGCTGCACCTGCGCGCCGGGGCGGCGCCGCTCGCCGACTGGCGCGAACCGGCCGCACACGTGCGCACTGCACTGCTCGCCGGCCAGATCGCCCTGCTCACCGGCCCGAGCGGGTGCGGCAAGTCGCGCACGCTGCACGCGCTGACCGAACATCTGCGCCGTCGCTCGCGGGTGGTCATCGTCTCGCACTCCGAATCGCCGCGCACCGACCCCCTGCTTATCGACATTCTCGGGCACGACCTGCCGCCTGAGCGCGTGATGGCCCACCTCGCCCGCTTCGGGCTGGCTGAACCGGCCCTGCTGGCCCGCCGCCTGGGCGAACTGTCGGAAGGTCAGCGTCACCGCGCTCTGCTGGCCGCAGGTTTCTGGCGCGCCGAGCGCGTCGGCGCCGACTGGCTCCTCATCGACGAGTTCTGCTCGGTGCTTGACCGTGTGACGGCCGAGGGCGTCGCCCACACCTTCGCCCGCGCCGCCCGCGCGACTCGCGTGCGCGTCGTCGTCGCCACGGCCCACCATGATCTCGCGCGGCGCCTGGCGCCCGATCTGCATCTGCAGTTCGATGCACTCGGCTCGTGGCGACCGTGCGGGCCGACCTCGCCGGCGCCCGATCCGATCATCATCGAGCCCGGCTCGAAGCGCGACCTGGAGCGTCTGATCGACCACCACTACCTCGCCGGACCGCCCGCCACGCGCGTCGGATACCTGCGCGCTGTCGATGAGTTGCACGACCAACTCGCCGGCGTGCTCGTAATCTCCATGCCGACGCTCAACGGCGTGTGGCGAGCGCAGGCCTGGCCCGGGCGCTATTCCGCCTGCTCTCGCCGCGCCGCCTCCGCACGGCTCAACGCCGAAGTCCGCTGCATCTCCCGCGTGATCGTCGATCCGCGCTATCGCGGCCGAGGTGTGGCGCGGCGACTGGTCGACAAGTACCTGCGCGATCCGCAGACGCCCGCCACCGAGGCCGTCGCCGCGATGGGCTCGATCTGCCCGCTCTTCGAGCGCGCCGGGATGACGGGCTATCGCCTTCCGCGTCATCCCGCCGACGCGCGCCTCGCCGATGCGCTGGAAAGCGAAGGGCACGAGGCATGGATGCTCGCCGACGCGGACCGCGCAGCCGACCTGCTGCGCCGGCCCCTCCTGGCACGCGAACTCGAACGCTGGTCCCGCTGTCGACACCTGCAGAACGCCCAACCAGACGAACGCGCACGACTGGCCGGCGCACGCCTGTGCGTCACACCGATGGCCTATGCACACGTGTTCCCCCCGAGCACGGCGTCGAACCGACGCAAGGGGGAACCGGATGAGGTCAGATAAAGGAACCGGGGAGACGAAAAGACCGGGAGACGAGGACAAAGGTGCGAAGGCACGAAGCCTCGGAAGCACGAAGAATGACGCGACCACGAGCCCGAAACGCAGGCGAGGCAACTCGCAGCACGCCGGCGCCAGGTCAGGCCCGAGCAGGACTGAGGGTTGCGACCGCAGAGTGCCCGCGGCTGCAGGCACGGGCGAGCCTCCGCCGCTCACCGAGTGCGCAGCGCCGACTCGGCCGGAGCAACTTCCGCACGCGCTGACGTTCTTTCTCAACGCCGGGCAGCGCCAGGCCGTGCTCAAGGCGCTGCAGCGGCATCACGCGCGCCGGGTCGATGCGCTCTTGCGGGCGCTGGGGATCGAACAGGACTGATACGGGGGAGCCGATGGAAGACACGGGCAACGCACACACGACGATGGAGTTCTCGACCATGCCGCGGACGTTCGACGAGTTGCACGAGTGGCTGCGCGTGCACCTTGGCCTGGTGGTCCCGCGCACTCCGATCATGCTGGGGCACGCCGCACCCTTCGACTATCTGTGCCACGCGTTCTTCGAGATCGACCCGACGCGGGCGCTCGACTGCGTGGTGTGGGCCAACCGTGGCGGCGGCAAGACTTTCCTGGCAGCCGTCGCGACTGCTCTCGACCTGGTCTTCAAGCCGGGCATCGAGGTCCGCATTCTCGGCGGCTCGCTCGAGCAGGCCAAACGCATGCACCACCACCTGCGCGCCATCTTCGCGCGCCCGCAGTTTGCCGAACTGGTCGAGGGCAGGATCACCGAGAAGCGCCTGCGCCTTCTCAGCGGCTCATCCGTTGAACTGCTCGCCCAGTCTCAGACTTCCGTGCGCGGCACGCGCGTGCAGAAACTCCGCTGCGACGAGGTCGAGTTGTTCGACCCCGAAGTGTGGGAGGCCGCCCAACTCACGACGCGCAGCAAGGACTGCGGCGGAATCCTGGTCTCAGGCTCGATCGAGTGTCTCTCAACGATGCACATCCCCTACGGGCTGATGTATCGCCTCGTGGCCGAGGCGCGCGAGCAGAAGCGCGCCCTCTTCAAGTGGGGTGTCATCGACGTGCTGGGCGTGTGCGGCGATGCAAACCAGTGTCGCGATGAAAGCGGGCAGCCGGCCTGTCCGCTCTTCTCCGCCTGCCAGGGGCGCGCCAAGCAGCGCGACGCGCAGGGCGCCCCGCCCGGACACGTCGAGGTTCACGACGCGCTGCGCCAGCAGCAGCGCGTCAGCCAGGCAACCTGGGACTCCGAGATGCTCTGCACGCGCCCCCGCCGCGGCGATTGCGTGCTGCCCGAGTTCAACCGCGACATGCACGTGGTCAGCCGACTCCCGCCCGAGCAGCACGGCTCGGGCTGGATCGGCGGAATGGACTTCGGCATCCGCGCGCCGACCGTCGTGCTGTGGGCCCGGGTTGATCCTGACGGGCGCATCTTCGTCGTCGACGAACGAATCGCCTCCGGCATCATCGTCGGCGAGCACGCCCGCGCGGTCCTCGAAGCCCGCTGGCCCGTTCCCGAGTGGATCGGCGTCGACCCGGCGGGAAGAAGTCGCAGCAACCAGACCGGCATCAGCGACGTGCAGGCGCTCCTCAGGACCGGCCTTCGATGCCGGGCGCGACGCATGGGCGTGGTCGAAGGACTCAGCCTCATCCGCGCCCGCCTCAAACCGGCCGCCGGTGAGCCGAGTCTGTACATCCACGAACGCTGCGCGCAACTGATCGAATCGCTCGAAAAGTACCGATACCCGGCCGAAAACCCCGAGACACTCACACCGGTCAAGGACGGGTCGGACCACGCGGTCGACGCACTGCGCTACATGGTGATCAACCTGGAACGCGGGTACCAGACCAGCATCGTGAACTATCTGCACTGAGCCGGGCAGAATGACCGGAGGGCGCGTACGAGCCCGAAGCGCCAGCGCGGGAGTTTCCGGTACAAGCCCCGCGCGCCTCCCAGGCAGCCGGCGACGCGGAGGTGTCACCGCATCCCGCCCACCAGATCACCCGATCTCAAGTGATCTCACACCCGCTCCAGCCTCACCGGGTACGTCCTGCCTGAGTTCCATTGTGGCACGCACAGATTGCCGTCGCGGTCGACGCACACGTCGTGGGGGTGCATGAACAGGTTGGGGCGCGACTGGCTGAGCGGCTGCAGCGAACCGTCCTTGTAGGTCGGCTCGTGTCCGCCGGGGCATGAGACGACGCGGTTGCGCTGATCGAGGATCGCAACAAAGCCGGACCGGTTGGACTGCCACTGCGCCAGCCCGGAGATGATGACGGCAAAGAACAGGTCGTCGCCGTGGAGCACCGGGCGGCAGATCCATGCGCCGGGTGTCGGGATGGTCTCGAGGTGTCTGCCATCGAGGCTGAAACGCTTGAACCGATTCTGGGCGCGTGCGGTGAGCAGGAGCGTCGGGTTGGACTTGTCGCGCGTGTCGAGCGAGACGCCGTGCATGTTGTTGAACTGCGCCTCGCCCGAGCCGGGTCCGGCGTAGACGCCCTTGAGTTCGCCCTTGGGCGAGTAGTGGATCAGGTACTGGCTCCCGTATCCGTCGGCCACGTAAATGTCGCCGTTGGGCCCGATCGCCGTTTCCGTGGGGCGATAGTTGTTGGCATCAGGGTACTGGTCGGCATCGAGCGGGGCGTCGAGCGTGAGGAGCACGCGCCCGTCGAGCGTGGTCTTGAAGACCTGGTGCCGGTCGGGGTCGGTCAGGAAGAGGAACTCCTCGCCGTTCTCGTCCGAAAGCGTGCATCCGTGCCCGCCGGGAAACTCATTGCCCCAGGCGCCGACGATGCGCCCGTCCCGGTTGTAGATGACCATGTTGTTGCGGGTGTCGTTGCCGAACATGAACAGGCGGCCGTCGCGGGTCTGCACCATCTCGTGGCAGTCCCGCACGGGAGTGGCGGCCGGATCCGCGGCCCCCCAGCCTCGAACGACGCGGTAGCGGTGGGGGCCATGCCCGATGATCTGGTCGTCGTCACGCGAAGCGCGGGCAGAGGCGCGCAGGCAGACGCCCCAGGCGATGCTCAGACCCACGAAGTGGCGGCGCGACAGGGCGGTGGCCATGCGTGTCTCCTTCCGGACGGCATGCTACCACAACGTGAAGCCCGCTCAGTCTGGTGGTGCAGGTTTCTGCGCGGGGGTGTCCGTGGCAATGGATGATGTGCAGGCACGGAGGTTTGGACCGATAGGCCGCAACGTGAAGAGATCGCTCCGGAGCATGCGCCTCGCGAGCCAGAAGCGTCAGCGGCGGGAGCGGTGGACGCTTTCCCCCGCCGGCGCTTCGGGCTCTTTGGGCGCACCCCGGAGCCGGATGGGACCGGCATGAGAACCTCGCGCGACGAACGATGCGTACTCATCGGGACGCCCGATTCAGTGGAGTTGCTCCGAAGACAGTTGGACCTGTTGCCGGAAGCGCCTACCCCGATCGGGGCGGTTCTCGTCGGCGACGACGGGCCACCCGGGCACCTGATGGACCTGGGGGGGCTTGGAGAACTCGAAAGCGTCTGTCGGGCCCATCGGCCTGCCGTGGCCGTGGTCTCGCTGCCCGGGGCACTGGCCGGTCAGGAACGGGAGATCCGGGCCGCGCTGGCGCGCTGCGGCGTGCGGACACGCGTGGTGCCCCCGCTGGACGAACTGCTCAGCCGCGAACCGCTGCCCATCGCGGCGCGGCGCGCGCAGACGGTGGATCTGGCGACCCTGGTGGGTCGGAGGGCTCACCCGGTGGACCGTGCCCAACTGGAACGCCTGCTGGGTGGGTCGCGGGTGCTGATTACCGGGGCAGGAGGTTCCATCGGATCGGAGATTGCGCGCCTGTGCGCCAGTTTCGAGCCGGCGCTGCTGGTGCTGGCCGACCGGTCCGAGAACGCGGTGTTCGAAATTGATCGCACGCTGGGCGGGACGCACCGCGGGGTGCCGCGGCGGGCGGTGCTGCATGATGTTGTGGATCGTGACGCGACGCGCGTGCTGGTGGAGCAGACGCAACCGGACCTGATTTTTCACGCGGCCGCGCACAAACACGTGCCGCTGATGGAGGATCATCCGTCACACGCGCTGACGAACAATTTTTTCGGGACGCGGTCGATCGCCGACGCGGCGGTGTCGGCGGGGGTGCGGCGGTTTGTGCTGATTTCATCGGACAAAGCGGTGAACCCGACGAGCGTGATGGGGGCCACCAAGCGACTGGCGGAGATGTACGTGCAGGGACTGGGCCGACGTGGCGGGGGCGCGACGCAGTTGAGCATGGTGCGGTTCGGGAACGTTCTGGGCAGTGCATGCAGCGTCTTGCCGATCTGGGAGAGCCAGATCGCCGAGGGCGGGCCGGTCACGGTGACCGACACGCGGATGACGCGGTACTTCATGACCATTCCCGAGGCGGCAGGGCTGGTGGTGCACGCGGCGAGTCTGTCCACGCCCGCGCAGGCCGAGGTGTTCGTGCTGGACATGGGCGAGCCGGTCTCCATTCTGGAGTTGGCCAAGCGGTTTGTGCGGGCGCACGGGCTGGAGCCTGTGGTGGGAAGCAAGGCCGGTGCGTGGAACCAGACAGAGATTCGCCTGACCGGGATTCGCCCCGGCGAGAAGTTGCACGAGGAGTTGGCGTACGACGTCGAGTCGCTGAGGCCGACCGCGCACCCGGGAATCATGGCGTTACGGGACGCGTGGGCACCGGACGAGGCAACGCTGGCGGCGATGGTCGAACACCTGGACCGGGCCCGGCGCGAGGGTTCGAGTGAGCGGGTTGTTCGAGCGATGGGTCGGTTCGTCCCGCAGATGGGTGGGCAGCGTGTGGCGGCCTGACCGGGCCCGAAACCCCGTTTTCACGGGTTGTCCACGGGTCTTGCGCGGAATCAGCCTATAACCCCGGGTCTGGGGAAGCCGGACTTGCGGATATGAGACGGCGACGTATCCTACCTGAAGTCCGGTGGTGTGGTCTGGCGAACTTGATTCCGTCGGTGCCGTCGAGAGAACGCGGCTTTGGTCAGTCGAACCCCGTCAGTCTGCACGACCCTGCCTGTCGGACCGACCCAACAGGCCGGAGGTCGAGCACATGACCATGACGCAGAGATCGAAAATGATGGTTGAAACACAGGCGCAGCGGGATCGGGCTCTGCAACTGCTGGAGGCGCTGCGTCAGGCGAAAAATCGGTCTGAGCAGAACCTGGCCCAGATCAACCAGACGGATTTCCTCAAGAAGGTGACAGGCGCCAGCAGCATGGACAATGCCATCGCCAGCACGCAGCGGCTCATCGACGCGTTCAACCGGGTGCTCGACCAGTTGCGCGACGAGTTGGATGAAGAGGACCTGACGATGCTGGGGAGTCTGGAGAAGCGGGCGCCATCGGTGTCGTGAGGTGCAGAACCCTCGAAGAGGTACGACGCGCGGGCCCGGTCGCGGGTCCGTGCTGTGTTTTCTGGCCATGTCGAAGGCTCGCACCGGAAGACCCGGCGCGTGGCGCGCAGCTTCCACAGGTCTAGCATGGGCCCATGTCTGACACTCGGCGACCGACGTTGCGATTCGTGAAACTCGACCCGCGGGCCACCGCGCCCAGGGCCCACTCACCTCTGGCGGCCGGTCTGGACCTGGCGGCCTGTCTGCCACGCCATGAGCACACGGCCGAATGCGTCGTGATCGAGCCGGGCGCCATCGTGAAGATCCCCATCGGGATCGTCGTGGCGATCCCGGAGGGGTTCGAGGGGCAGGTGCGGCCCCGGTCGGGGCTGGCGACGAAGTTCGGCGTGACCGTGCCGAACGCGCCGGGGACGATCGACGCCGACTACCGGGGTGAGGCGTTCGTGGCGCTGATAAACCTCGGGCGCGAGCCATACACGGTGCACCACGCCGAGCGGGTGGCCCAACTGGTGATCGCCCCGGTGGCGAGCGCGGAGGTGGTCGAGGTGGAGGCGTTGGAAGGGACGGAGCGCGGCGACGGGGGATTCGGGAGCACGGGGAGGAAGTGAAGCAGGCATCAGGGACCGGGCAACGGGCGTGAGGTGGAAGGAGCGTGCGCAGGTCGGGGTGAGAGAGCGCGTGCGACCCGAACCCGTACCCGAAGACTCACAGAGGTCCGGCGTCCTGAACACGTTTCAAGCCCGGAGAACTACGCGCTGAGGTTCGCCTGCGCCACGGCCCGGCAGAAGGCTTCGATCTTCGCGGGGTCCTTGACGCCCGGGGATGATTCCACGCCCGAGGCGACGTCGACGGCGTAGGGGCGGATGGCGCGGATGGCATCGCCGACGTTGTCCGGCGTCAGCCCGCCGGCCAGGAAGATCGGCTTGTCGACCTGCTCCAGTTTCGATGCCAGGGCGTTCCAGTCGAACGCCTTGCCCTCGCCCCCCGCGGAGCCGTCGATGAGGATGGCGTCGACTTCGTCTAGGTCATTCCAGCGTTTCAGGTCGGCGTCGATGGTCTGCGGGTGGAACTGCACGGCCTTGATCACGCCGGGCCCGCACGAGGCGACGACCTTTTCCGGCTCCGTACCGTGGAGTTGCATGATCGGTGCGGGGAAGCGGGCTTCCATTTCGCAGTATTGGTCGACGGAGAGGTTGCGGACGATGCCGATGGCCGTGACCATGGGAGGGAGCATGTACATCAGTTCCGTGGCCTCCTCCGGCTCGATGAAGCGAGGGGATTCGCGGATGAGATTGAAGCCGACGGCGTCGGCGCCGGCTTCGACGGCCGCGGCGAGAGAGTCGGCGTCGCGCAGGCCGCAGATCTTGATGCGCGTGCGGGGCATGGGCTATTCCTCTGTACGCTGGAGATGGGAGAGTTCTTCGCGGGCCAGTGTGCGGAGGTCATCGTCGTTGGATTGCTCGCTGAGGCGCGTAAGCAACTGCTCGGCGTCGGCGGGGCGGTCGAGGCGCGTCAGGTACGTGCGGGCGAGCAACATGCGGATGGCGTCCGCCTCGCGGTCATTGGGGTAAACGTCGAGGAACCGGGCAAACGCGACGGCCGCATCGGCGTAGCGGGCCTGGCGATAGAACCACGTCGCAATCTCGTACTGCGCGTTGCGTGCCAGGGTGAGCAGATCGGGGCGATGGGCGTAGGCGGTGGTGAAGTCGAGGTAGGCGTCGGCGGCCTCGGGCAGCCGCCGCTGAGAGATGAATCCGGAGACGCGGGCCCGGGCGGCGGAAATCGCGTCGAGGGTGTGATCGTGGGGTCGCGCAGCCGCACGCTCGGGCAGCGTGATGGCGTTCTGCCCACTGGTGGCCGCCCGCAGTTGCCGGCGTCGCCTGGCCTGCCGGAAAAAGGTGAACAGGTCGTAGGGCTGGCGTGAGAAAACGTTGGCCCACAGGAGCATCATGGGCACGGCGACGCCGAAGGCGTACCCGGACAGGTGGGCGACGTGGGCGACGCCCTGATCGGCGCCCAGCCCGCGTGCGATGATGTTCCACCCGATACCCAGACCAATGAGCCACCATGCCGGCGGATGGATGATCGTGACACCGAAGAGCCACAGGCACCGGACGCGGGTGAAGGGGAAGAGGACCAGGTAGGCCCCCGTGACGGCGGCGACCGCGCCGGAGGCCCCGATGGCCGGAGCGGACTCAAAGAGCGCGTGGGCGCCGCTCGAAGCGGCGGCGCCGGCCAGATAAAAGGTGAGGAAGCCCAGACGCCCGAAGCGATCTTCGATGGCGGGGGCGAATGTCCAGAAAAAGAACATGTTGCCGGCCAGATGGACCCAGTTGGCATGGAGTAGCGTGCAGGTGAAAAGCCCCCACCAGCGGAAGCCGGGAGGGGGAGTTAGTTTGAAGAGGTCGAAGATCCGGGCGTGCAGGTCCGGGTCGGCGCGGGCCAGGGTGTAGACGAACAGGTGGGTGAGCACCGTCAGAGCGAGGATCGCCCCGGTCAGTACCGGGCTGCGCCGGGTGGTTTGTTCGGTTCCAAGCGGGATGAGCACGCAGAGATGGTAAGTCAGACCAGGCGGGGCGGTGGAGTGAACAGTTTGCGGGCACTATGATCGCATCACGAGTCGGGGGCGAAGGGACGGTCTTGTCGCGATCGGGTCGGACGCCCGGGCTTGTCCCATACTCAAGGGAATAGCGCATGAGCACGTTTGTGAAGGGTCTGGAGGGTATCGTTGCCGCACAGACGGAAATGTCGTTTATCGACGGACAGCAGGGGATTCTCGAGTACGTCGGCATCCCGATCGGGGAGTTGAGTGACAAGAGCACCTTCGAGGAGACGGTGTTCCTGTTGTGGAACAAGCGGCTTCCCAGGGCCGACGAACTCAAGGCGTTCCAGCGGGAACTGCGCTCCCGGTATCACCTGCCGGCGGGCATGGCCAACCGTCTGATGGCCCTCCCGACCAGCGCCGAGCCGATGCACGTACTGCGGACGATGGTGTCGGCGCTGTCGATGCATGACGACAATCCGAACGCCAACGACGTGGAGTCGGCGCGGATCAAGTCGCTGTTCATCCTGGCGCGGGCGCCCGCGATCATCGCACACTTCGACCGGTACCGTCGCGGTTTACATATCATCGATCCCGATCCGTCGCTGTCGTTTGCAGCCAACTTCCTGTACATGCTCAACGGGGAGAAGCCGACGCCGACGATGGAGCGGGCGTTTGACATCTGCATGATCCTGCACGCCGACCACGGGCTGAACAACTCGACGTTTGCGGCGCGGGTCATCATCTCAACAATGTCGGACGTGTACTCGGCCCTGACGGGGGCGCTGGGCTCGCTGCGCGGGCCTCTGCACGGCGGAGCGAACGAGGGCGTGATGAAGATGCTCAACGAGATTCCGTCGATCGAGGCGGTCGAGGAGTACGTGAAGGGCAAACTGGAGCGCAAGGAGAAAATCATGGGCTTCGGGCACCGCGTATACAAGACGCGCGACCCGCGAGCCCTGGCCCTCAAGCGCCTGGCGGCACAACTGGCCAAGGACACCGGCAACCAGGCGCTGTATCAGAAAAGCAGCAGGATCGAGGAGATCATGGAGCGCGAAGTGGCGGCCAAGGGGATCTATCCGAACGTCGACTTCTACAGCGCAACGACCTACCACTGCATCGGCCTCAGACTCGACCTGTTCACGCCCATGTTCGCAATGTCGCGCCTGGGCGGGTGGAGCGGACACATCATCGAACAGTTGAGCGACAACCGGCTTTTCCGCCCGAAGGCCGAGTACATCGGCCCGCACAACGCGCCGTACGTGCCGATGGGCAATCGGTAGAGCATTGAGTCGAGATTGGCGGGGCACGAGCCGAGGGCGCACGCCCTCGTTTTCGTTCTTCGGCAAACTGCCGAGTCGGCCCGGCAACGCGGGCCAGTTGCTGCTCGATGTCGTGCAGTCGGGCGAGAAGAGAGGCGTCCCTGATGTGACTCTCAGGGGCTGGTCTGTACGAATATCCTATTGGAAGTCCACGATGCCGGATTGCGTCGAGCGGCGCCGCGCGCGCCCGGGCATGACAGACAGGTGGTCGTGCCGGCGCGTCGGTCAACTCTCGACATTGTCGAGCAGCCGGACGACTTCTTCGGCCCGGGCCCAGTGCTCTCGTTCGCGCCCGGTGGGGCATCCTTCGAGCAGCCATATCTCACGCGCGCGTTCAGCGATGCGAACTTCACGACGGGCAAAGGCGGGCGATCGCCGGGTGGGCGTGGCCGCGCCGCGCCCAAAGGCCGACGGAACAGCCGGATCTGCATCCATTGGTGTCTTGCGCATGTCTCACCTCGGAAGTGCGCCATCGTCACCAATAGGATGACACTTGACGACTTCGGTTTGCATCGGGGCTTGTCCTCAAAATGGAAGTGTGCGCGACCGGACCTGGGTGGGTGCAAGGTCGAAACAGTCGAATTCCGCCGCAGTTCCTGTCCTCGCGAGGCCCGCAGAAAGCAGTACTTGTCGGCCCCGGCGCGGTGATCGGACGGCGCCGTCCCGTCAAACAGACACAGACCCCCCTCAACAGGTCGGCAAAGAGAGTATCAAAACCGACGCGTGCCGCCGCTCAAAAATCGAGTGTACGGCATGGTGTCCAGAGCCATGCGCGGGCGCCTGCCGCATGTCCACCGGGTGAATGGAAGCGGCTCACGCGCTCAACCATGCAGGCGCCAGCGCGAAGGCCACGCCGGTGGCGACCACGCCTGCTCCGGCCAGTCGGACCAGCCCGGGGCGCTTGTCGACCAATCTCATCGCGATGAGAATGCCGAGCAGGTGCAGCGCGCCGGTCGCGACGGCAAAGCCGATGACGAATCCAGCGACCGAAGCGCCAGCCGGAAGTTCAGCAGCGTGGGCTGAGCCGTGGAAGATCGCCATCGCGCCGACCAGCACGCCCGCCAGCGCCGGCGATGGGCGCCAGCGCAGCGCAACCATCACCCCGAGGACGAGGACTGACGTGACGATGCCGGCCTCGGTCATGGGTGTGCGCAGCCCGAGCAGGCTGAGCAGGCACCCGCCGATCATGCAGGAGACGAACGCCGCAGGGAGCACCCAGCACGCCCGGCGTCCGATCTGGACGGCCCAGACGCCGACGGCCAGCATGGCCAGCAGGTGGTCCCAGCCGAGCCACGGGTGAAGAAGTCCTCCGACAAAGGCGTCGTGAGCGCCCATGTCGGGCCCCGTGTGGGCGAGGACGGGAGCAGACAGCCCGAGTACGGCCAAAGCAGCGGGAAGCAGGCGAGCCATGGTGAGCAACTCCTTCCTTGGCTTGACACAGGATTGTATTCAGTCCGGCTCGGAAGGCTCGGCCTCTCGCGGCCGTGCCCCGTTCGTCGTGGAGCCGGTTCGGCCGCAGTTGCGCAGGGTGCTGATGCGCGGCGCCGGGCGGGCGATGGGTTCCATGACGATTCCGGGGCCAGTGGCGGGGGCGAGCAAAACGTGGTAGCGTAACGGATCGTCGCACTCGGCGATGGAGGCCGCGGTGCGCCGGTGGAGTGCCCGTCCCATGAGTGACCAGCCCAGTCCTGCTCGTCCTGGCGTCCCGCAGTCCCAGCCGTCAGGAGAGAAGTTTGATCTGGAGACGTACCAGATCGCGCCGACATTTGAGGAACTCCCTGCGCTGCCCGAGGACGCGACCCCCGAGGAGAAGGATCACTTCTGGTACACGCACATCTACCGTGGCGATCGTGTGCCGCAGTTGACGGTGCGGGCGGTAGTGATGGGAGCGATCATCGGGATGGCCATGTCCATCTCGAACCTGTACACGACCATCAAACTGGGATGGGCGTTCGGCGTGGCGATCACCGCGTGCATCCTGTCATACGTGATCTGGAACACGCTGCGTGCGGCCTCGGGGCACCGCCTGAGCAAGATGACCATCCTTGAGAACAACTGCATGCAGTCGACGGCCTCGGCCGCCGGGTATTCCACCGGCGGCACGATCGGAACGGCTTTCGGCGCTCTGCTGCTCATTCAACGCGAGCACTTTGCCTGGTACTACCTGGTGCCGTTCGTGTTCCTGACCGCGGCGCTGGGCGTGTTCATCGCGGTGCCGATGAAGCGACAGATGATCAATCACGAGCAGTTGCGTTTCCCCAGCGGCATCGCCGCGGCAACGACGCTGCGGTCGCTGTATTCACACGGACGTGAGGCGGCCCAGAAAGCACGGGCGCTCATCATCGCGCTGTTCGCGGGCATGGCGCTGGCTCTCTACCGCACCTATCCGGCCGTCATCGAGGCGCTGCATGGCGTCGGCAAGGTCAAGGACCAGACGCTGGCGACGTTGTCTCAGTTTCCCTTCCGCATGCCCGATTTGTTCCCTTGGCCCAGTTCGATCCTGAGCAGCAAGTTCCGCAATGTCAACGTGGCCAACTGGGCATTTGAGCCGAGCATGTTGCTCGTGGCGGCGGGCATGATCGTCGGGCTGCGCGTGTCGCTCTCGATGCTCGTGGGGTCGGCGCTCCTGTATTTCGTCGCCGCTCCGGCAATCTTCCAGTACGACATGGATCATCTCCGGAACAACCCGCAGGCCGTTGCCGCCATTCAGCGCACCGAGGACTTGTGGGGCATCAACCAGACATATGTCACCTCCGTCAAGGAACTCGGACGCGAGATCCGCAAGGGTCTGGACGTGAACACGATGACGTATGTCGATGAGGACACGTGGCGACGGAACCTGATCGAACTGGGAGTCGATCCCGCATTGATCCAGCCTCCCGCACCCCCGGAAGGACAGGACGCAGCCCCCGCCGCTCCGGCGACGGCCGAAAAAGCCCCCAAGGTCAAGTGGACCTACATCGGCAATCCGAACGCCAGGTTCGGGTTCTATCCCGTGCAGTGGGCGCTGTGGGGCGGCACGTCGATCATGGTGTTCTCAAGCCTGACAGCCGTGGCGATGGGATGGAAGACACTGGTCCGCGCGTTCCGCAGGGAAGGCCGCGGAGCGACGGGCGCCTCGGCCGCCGATCTTGACGAAATGCAGCGCCTGGAAGTGCCCAACTCATGGTTCATCATCGGCATGCTCCCGATCACGATCGGCATCATGGTGCTGTCCATGCTGGCCTTCCACATGTCTTGGTGGCTCGGACTGGTGTCGGTGGTGATGACCTATCCGATCGCGCTGGTGTGCTGCCGCGCGACCGGCGAGACGGACACCACCCCGATCGGTGCGATGGGCAAGGTGACGCAGTTGGTCTACGCCGTGCTGGCCAAGGGGCAGATCGTCCCAAACCTGATGTCAGCGGGCACGACCGCCGCCGCGGGCGGAGCGTCGGCTGACCTGCTCACTGACCTGAAGAGCGGGTATCTGCTCGGCGCCAATCCTCGCAAGCAGTTCCTGGCGCAGTTCATCGGCGTCTTCTTCGGCACGCTGGTGATCGTCCCGGCCTGGTACCTCATGGTGCCCGACGTGAAGACGTTTGAGAGTTTCAACCCGCCGGCCGCAATCATGTGGGAAGCCGTGGCCCGCGCGCTGACCCAGGGCTTGCACTCCATCCCCGCGACGGCACAGATGGCCATCCTGGTGGGAGGCGTGATCGGGATCGCCCTGCCGCTGATTCAGTCCGCCCTGCCGATCAAGGCACGCCATTGGGTGCCTTCGGCCATGGGCCTGGGCTTGGCGTGGGTCGTGCCCTGGTACAACGCGCTTGGGTTTGCCATCGGTGCAGTCATCGCCTGGGCCTGGCAATTGGCCCACAAGAAGACGGCCGAGAAGTACACCATCCCCGTGGCGTCGGGCCTGGTGGCCGGTGAAGCGCTCATGGCCGCGATGGTGGCCATCAGCGCCACGCTCATCGGCTTCCTGTTCGCGACGCATTGATCGCCTCGGCCTGCCGATCGGCGTGTGAGGCCCCCGCACCCCAGCGTCCGAACGTGCCATCCGGCAAACAGCGCCCTCAGAGCGCAACGCAGAGCCGTCGCGGCGCTGCCGCCGGCACGTTCAGAACACGGCGGGCAGGTCGAGCCCCGGGAACGCACTTGACGCGCTCCTCTCTCAGTGCTATTGTAGGTGTGGCTACATTCTGCGTGTCCGGGGGCTTCGTCAAGGCAGGGAGCGGTCACCATGCGTCAGGATGATCTGGCGTCGGCATCAGGTTCGCCCGCAGGCGGCGGCGCCACGGCGCCGTTCCCTGACCCGTCGCTGGTCGACGTGCATCGCTCCGTCGGTGTCGATCACCCCCGCCTGTTCCGACGCCTCTTCGCCTTTCTCGGACCGGCATACATGGTGTCCGTCGGGTACATGGATCCGGGCAACTGGGCGACCGACCTGGAGGCAGGCGCCAGTTTTGGATACAGACTCATCTGGATTCTCCTGATGAGCAACCTGATGGCGGTGCTCCTGCAGACGCTGTCGGCCCGCCTGGGGCTGGTCACGGGGCGCGACCTGGCCCAGGCATGCCGTGACTCGTACCCGCGCCCCGTGCGATGGGTGCTCTTCTTCCTGTGCGAGGTCGCCATCGCCGCCACGGACCTGGCCGAACTGCTCGGCACGGCGATCGGGCTCAACCTGCTGTTCGGCATCCCGCTGGAAGTTGCCGTCTTGATTACCGGTTTCGACGTGCTGGTGCTGCTCGGGCTGCAGCGTCTGGGCATCCGCAAGATGGAGGCCTTCATCCTCGCACTGGTCTTCACCATCGGCGTGTGCTTCATCTTCCAGATCTTCATCTCCAGGCCCGAGTGGTCGGGCGTCGCTTCGGGGTTCGTGCCCGGCTCGCTCAGCCGGGCGGAGTTGTACGTGGCCATCGGAATGCTCGGCGCCACGGTCATGCCGCACAACCTGTATCTGCACTCCTCGCTGGCGCAGACACGCAACGTACAGCGCACCCGGCAGGGGATCCGTCAGGCCTGCCGCTACAACTTCATCGACTCGGCCGTGGCCCTCAACGCCGCGTTCTTCGTGAACGCCGCGATTCTCATCCTCGCGGCCGCCACCTTCTGGCGCAACGGCATCGAGGTCAATGAACTCGACCAGGCGCACGCGCTGCTCGACGATATCCTCGGCACGGCGCTGGCGCCCGTCGCCTTCGCGCTGGCGCTGCTCTGTGCCGGGCAGTCCTCGACGCTGACCGGCACGCTGGCCGGGCAGATCACCATGGAAGGCTTCCTGCACTTCCGCATCCGCCCGTGGCTGCGACGGCTCATCACGCGCTCCATCGCCCTCGTTCCCGCGATGATCGTCATCGGCGTCATGGGCAACACCGGCTCCTACAAACTGCTCATTCTCAGCCAGGTCATTCTCAGCATGCAACTGCCCTTCGCCGTCGTTCCGCTCATCAAGTTCACCTCCAGCCGCCCGAAGATGGGCCCGTTCGTCAACCGCGCGTGGGTCCAGGTGTTGGCGTGGATCATCGCCGGCATCATCATCGTGCTCAACGTGCTGCTGGTGGTCGGAGAAATCGGCTCGTGGTCCAGGGCCGCGGGTTCATGGGGCTGGCTCGTGATGGTGTGCACAATTCCGCCGGCCTTGGCCCTGGGCGCGATGCTGGTGTGGATGATCTTCCGTCCCGAACGCGACCATGTCCCTCCCCCGCCCGTGGCGGCTGCCGACGTGTCCGCCCGCGCGTTGCAGGCAACGCGCCGCTTCGCCCGCGTCGGCGTGGCGCTGGAAGCCAAGGCCTCGGACTCGGGCATGCTGTCCGAGGCCATCAGCCTCGCGGAGATCCACGGCGCCGAACTGCTGCTCATCCACGTGGTCGAAGGGGTCGGCGGGCAGTGGTACGGGCAGCAGACCGGCGACACCGAAAGCCGCGAAGACGAACGCTACATGAGCGAACTGGTCGCTCAACTGCAGGCCCGCCTGGGCGGACGCAACATCGCCGGCATTCGCGGCGTGCTCGGCTACGGACAGGTGGCACGCGAACTGGTCCGCATCGCCAGGGGAGAGCAACTCGACATCCTCGTCGTCGGCGGGCACGGGCACCGCGGGCTGGCCGACCTCGTGCACGGCCAGACCATCTCCGACGTGCGCCACGGGGCCGGCGTGCCGCTGCTGGCCGTCGGGAAGGACACAATCGACCGTGCCTGAGCATCGCCCTCCAGGGCCGTGCACGCAGCCGGCACGCGGCCATTCGCGCCGAGAACGCACCCCTATTCCGGCCCGAAGAACCGCACGATCCGCCCTATTCGCACCAGACGACTATCATCGGATCCCCCGTCCCGGAGCAGCAGGTCAGATCCCATGACCAACCTTCCAGTGCGCCCGACAAGTTGTCCCCGCAGCGTGGTCAGCCAGCCTCGGCGATGGGCTTTGGCCGCGGTCGGTCTTGCCTGCGTGGGCATGGGGGCCGTGGGAGCCGTCATCCCCGGCCTGCCCACTACCATTTTTCTGATCGTCGCCTGCTGGTGTTTCGCCCGCTCGTGCCCGTGGATCGAAGATCGCGTCCGCAGGTTCCCGCTCTTCGCCCCGTTCTTCCAGATCATCGACCAGCGCGACCGCATGCCCGCCCGGGCCAAGGTTGTTTCAATCGCGATGATGTGGCTGGGCATTGCCGTCAGTTCATACCTGCTCATGGAGCGTGGGTATTACCCCGCGGTGTGGGGGTCGGTGATCGCCTGCGGGTTCATCGGCACTGTCGCGATCATCCGCTACTGAGCATCAAGTCCGGGCGAAGGGAGCCGCAGCAACTCCACGCGCGCGCAGGCCGGTGGACATGTGTACCTGTGCCTGCTCGTCGACCGGTCCGATGCGAGCAAAGTAGCCGTCGGGACCGCCGCGGGGGGTGCAGATGCCCACGCGCCACGGGCGTTCATCGTGTGTGCGGCGGCGGCAGGGGCGGCCTTGGCGGCGACTTGTGCGGGTAATGCCTGCATGCCTTCAAACCCGCCGACGAATGCCCGCACCCGTGCGCCGCCTCTGCAACCGCGCCCAGCATCGCCGGCTGGGGTCATGGACGAACTCCAGGCAGGCCTCATGCACCACCGGTTCATGCACAATCAGTCCGCGCGAGCCGAAGCCTTCCACCGCCGAGTTGTACATGTCGCGGATCTGCTCGCCCGGGTCGGCCGCCTCCTTGTTCTCGAGCAGAATCACCGTGCCTCCGCCGGACGCGTCCTTGAGCAGCCGTTCGTTCGGCACCTGCCCGTTGAACGCCACCACCAGGTCGGCGCAGTTGCCCATGCTGGTCATCTTGCCCGGGCCGAAGCGGACGCGTCCCCCCGCTGGCTGCCTCACGCGAACGGCCGGCGGCGTGATCTTCGCCGGAATCATCTCCGCCGTCCACGTCCCGTTGCCCATCGTGGAGCACGCGGTTGCCCGCCGGCCCGTCGTGCGCATTCTTCTCGCGCTCAACGTTCAGGCCCGCGTGCTTGAATCGCGCACGCCCTGTCGAAAAGGCCCCTCCCGCCTCGACTACCTCGCACGGAATCCGCTGCCTGGACGGTTGCCTCGGAGGTCCGGTTCGATGAGAGGACACCTCAATGTCTGCAATCAGCCGCTCGTGAAAACTGCTTCAAAAAGACCGTGTATTCCAGACGAGCCGAATCAGCCCGTTGGTGTCCATCAATCCTCTCCCAGGACCTGTCTCAATGCCGCCCCGAGAACCCAGCCCACCTCCGCGACCGCCTCAGAAAGCAGAAACCCCTGTCGCAACTCGACTTCAATCCCGGCGTACGCGATTCCCGCAAACCGGTCCCGCAGCGTCGTCGTCAACCCGTCGTCCACACCCAGATAGGGCTCGTTGGCCCGCACCCTGATCTGAGGCCACAAAGCGCTGATTTCCTCGGCCCAGCGAGCGCAGATCTCGCCCTCCCAGATCCGGGCGGGGTCGAAGAGCAGTCCGATCTCAAAATTCCGGTCCTGTCCCGGCCACTCATCGATGAAGGAGTGGACCCCGACATGCACAACCGGGCGGCCGCGGGCGGTCCACATCTCCACCTGCCGACACACCGCCGAGCGGTGGGGGTGGTAGTAGGTCGCCAGGATGCGCTGCTTCTCATCATCGGGGAGCAGACGCGTGAAACGGCTGAACAGGTCGGCGTGATCTTCCGACCGGTTGCACTCCACCAGCAGCCGCGTGACGCAGGTGTGGTAGAGCGGGGCGGCGAGCATGCCCGAGAGGCGCAGCGCCACCTCGAGCGCGCCCGCGTCAAACCCGCGATGGCTCTCCAGTTCATCGCGCGCGTGCGCGAAAAGTTCGCGATACTCCTCCGGAACCACGTTGCCCGCGTGTTCGCAGGAAATCAGCACCGCCGGCGCCGCAATGCTCGTTTCCTCACCGTACACGGAACAGGCTCCCGCTTCGCAGGCAGTCGGCCAGTTCGGCGTACACGCCGTGCAGTTCCCCACGCGTCGGATAGCGCCGGATCAACCGCGAAATGCGCGTTGACAGTGTCCCGGCCGCGAGCATCTGCCGCAGCGCCGGCGTCCACACCGGGTGCGACGGCATCAGTTCCTCGAGCAGTTCGCCCCACACGTCGCTGGCCCAGGTCATCGTGCGCTTGATCCCCATCGCCTCCAGCATGCGACGCTCGCTCACCCGCGCTCGCTCGGCGTAGCGCATCGTGTCCACCAGCACGTTGGCCAGCGGCTCGGTCGCAATGCCCCTCTGCTGCTTGTAGGTCAGCCAGCGCTCCTCCACCAGCGCCCGTACCAGTTCGCCCACCAGCGCCACGATGGCCATGTCGGCCAGCGGGCACTCTTGTGAGTCCAGCAGGCGGATCTCCACCGACCCGCGATCGAACCGCGCGATGCATCCCCGAGCATTGGCCCACTCGTGCCGCAAAACCCCCTCGGGGTCCAGCCCCTCCATCGCCGTGTACAGTTTGCCCAGCACCTCCCGCTCATAATCGCCCCGCGTGAACACCGGCTCGGGAATCAACGACCCCGCCATCGCCGGCACTCGCTTCGAGTTGGTGCGATACGCCTCCAGCCTGTAGTCGGCCACCGGAGACCACTTCCCGTCCACCACCGGAGAACTGGCCGCAAGCGCCGGCAGCAGCGGAAGCACCAGCCGCACCGCCGCGTGCAGACGCCCGAACTCCTCGTCATTGGCGAACGGCAGGTTGATGTGGCTGCTCTGAAGGTTGCTCCACCCGTGCCCGCGACACCCGAAGATCCGGTCGTAGGCCGCGTAAATCTCGTTGTTCTCGTGAGGCCACAGCCGCGTCTCCAGATCCGGGTTCATCCACGGGTGCATCCCCGTCGGCAGCAGGCGACAGCCCAGCGGCTTGAGCAACTTCTCAGCCTCGCACACCTGCTGCTGAAATCGCTGCTCCATCCCGTCCAGGCGCGGCGTGGGCCGGGTGGTCTTGAACTCAAGCACGTGCAGCGCCAGTTCGTTCGACCAGCCCATCAGCCCGTCCTCCCCCTCCGGCAGATGCCACGAGGCATCCTGCCCCGCAGCCGCCCGGAACAACTGGTCGGCCACCGGGCGGATGTCCAGCGTCGCCTCGTCGACGATCATGTACTCCAGTTCAAGCCCGTATCCCTCGAACAGCCCAAGGGGATACGAATAGCCGGCGCCCGCGGTCATGGTTGCCCTGCTCATGGACGCTGCTCCTCAAACTTGCGCAGGAAGTGCTGCATGATGGCTTCGTACAGCCAACTGCCGAGCACCGAGTCTTCCACCCCTGCGTCGATGTTGGGGTTGTCGTTCACCTCGATCACAACAGCCTTCCCGTTGATTACCTTGAGATCGACGCCGTACAGCCCGTCGCCCATCAACGCCGCCGATCGCACCGCCAGTTTGACCACATCCCGGGGCGCGTCGTCGACCGACAACGCCGCAAACGAGCCCTCGTGCACGCCCTTGTCGTCACGCTTGACGATCTGCCAGTGCCCGGGCGCCATGTTGTAGCGGCACACCCAAAGCGCCCGACCGCCCAGCACCCCGACGCGCCAGTCGAAATCGGTCGGCACGAACTCCTGCGCAATGAGCAACTCGGAAACCTCGAACAGGTCGTGCAGTTTCCCTTCGACCTCCTCCTCACAGTCGATCCGCGATACCCCCGCTGAGAACGAACTGTCAGGCTGCTTGATCACGCACGGATACCCGATCGAACGGATCGCCTCCAGCGCGTTCTCCTTCGACAGAATCACCGTCTTGGGCACGGGCAGGCGGTGGCGCGTCAGCGTCTCGGCCAGAAACACCTTGTTCGTGCAACGCACGATCGACTGCGGGTCGTCGATGACCGTGAGCCCTTCGGCCAGCGCTCGGCGCGCAAACCGGTAGGTGTAGTGGTTCACCGCCGTCGTCTCCCGGATGAACAGCCCGTCATACTCGGCAATCCGACCGTAGGCGTCACGCTCGATCAGGTCGCACCCGATCCCCAGCGACTCGCCCGCTTCGATGAACTTCTTGAGCGCCCTCTTGTTCGAAGGGGGCAGCGGATTGGCCGGATCATGCAGGATCGCCAGGTCATACTTGGTCGGAGGTGAACTGCGGCTCCGCCGCGGACGGCGCCGCAGGTACAACTCCGCCTTTTCCACCACGAAGGGGCGATGCGACTCGGGAACCTCACCCAGACCGATCGCCCGCACCGACGTCAGACGCCACGTTCCGTCACGCTCAAACCGAGCCCGCAGCAGCGGCACCGGAAAAGCGTTGAAAACCCCCGCCGCCAGCCGCTCGTGCCCGGCTGATACGTTGTGCCCGAAGTACACCGACAGTTCAAACTTGTCCGAGCGGATGCGCCGCAGACTCGTCTGGATCAGGTCGGTCAGTTCTTCCGACGCCGCGCGGATCACCGGCGCCAGTTTGAACCCCTGGATGGCCGACACCGAAGGCAGTGGGCGGTGCCGACGCGCATCGGCCAGCAGCGACACGTAGTAGCCCGACGACTGGTATCGCAGCGAGCGACACAAATTGAACACCTTCCGCCCAGGCCCCTGCGCAAAAGTCGGATCCGAAAGGTAGTCATACGTCGAGACCAGTTCGGTTCCCGGTATGTGGAGCGGCCAGCGCTTGGGCGAATCCACGATGACAAGTGGCTTCATGTTCGACGTTCCATCTCATCCCGACGCCCTGCCGGCTCGATCACCAGCAGGTTCCCGTCATACGTCAGGACTCCCAGCATGATCGCCGGGACCAGCCGCGACATCGGAACAGTGTAGTTGCGGGCAGCAAAGCCCGGATTGTCGGCCAGCGGATCGGTCACGTGCAGCCGCCGCACCCGAGGCTCGTACCCGTGCAGCACCACGAAATGCCCCGCCGGCAATCCCCGCACGTCATCCTCGATGTCGTCGGGACCGTACTCACGCGCCGCCCGATACAGATACGTCGCGCTCAGTCCCACCAGCACCGGACACCCCGCCCGGATGTGCCCGGAAATCAGCCGGCCGGTCAGATCCTCAAACCGGATCTCGCCCCCCAGCCCGAGGAACTCGATGTAGGCACGGGTGGCCACCGCGAACTTGACGTTCCCCTTCGCCTTCGCCTCCGCCTGGGCCTCCAGTTTGCTCCGCAGCAGCGCCGCCCGCTCCGTCCGCTCCCCGGCAAACCACGTCGGATCGAACATGTGCAGGTTGAACGTGTACAGCGTCGCCTTGTAGCCGCGCTTGAGCGCGTGCGAGCCGAGATTCACCGCCAGAGTGCCTCGCCCGGCCTCCGCGTTCAGCAGATGCACCGAGCCCACCACCTCCTCCAGCGGCACGTCTTCACCCCAGAACCGGTACACCGCGTGCAGGCACGTCGGCCCGCACGTCACGTCATCCGGCTGCGGCAGCATCTCCAGTTCAAGGACGTGACGATCGCTGGTCTCCCGGCGTTCGTGACGCCGACCTTGCCCCATACTCCACCTCCGGCAGACCCGGACGATCCGGAATCCTGCCACGCAGCGGGATCATACGGACCCTCCCCCAGCCTCCAGCCCCCGACCCGGCAGGTGACACCAGGTCCCGCCCCACCGAGTTCGGCTTTGCGAACTCGGTGTGCCCCCTGACCCGCCCGCACCGACTTCCAAAGTCGAAAGTCGGCGGCACACAAAGTCACTCCTTCAGCCGCGAGGCTGGCTCACGCGTTGCCCCGTAATCAGTCGCGCACCGCGTTCGAAGAAGAGGTACGCCCACGCCCACCCGAGCATGACCGAGAGCCGGTTGCGGAAGTTGATCAGGAAATAGACGTGGACGAGGGCCCACAGCAGCCACGCAGGCAGGCCGGCAAATCGGCTCTTGCCGATCGCCGCCACGGCCTTGCCGCGCCCGATCGTCGCAAGCAGCCCCTTGTCGCGGTAGACGAATGCGGGCCGCTCCGCGGGCGTCTGCACGCCGCGCGCTTCGCGGTCGATCTGTCGAGCCGCGTAGCGCCCCATCTGCATGGCCGCCGGCGCGACGCCGGGGACTTCAAGCCCCGTTTTCGGATCCACCACGCGCGCGATGTCGCCCAGGACGAAGACTTCCGGGTGCCCCGGCACGCACAGGTCGGGGCCCACAAGCACGCGTCCGCTCCGGTCACGCTCGCAGGGAAGTTGTGCGGTAAGTGACGACGCGCGAACGCCGGCCGCCCAAATGACATGACGCGAGCCGATCAGCGCATCGCCGACCATGGCGCCCTCTGGCGAAATGTCCGTGACGCGCGTGTTGGTGCGGACCTCGACGCCGATCGATTCCAGGTCGCGCTGCGCGCGGGCGGAGAGTTCTTCCGGAAAGGCGGGAAGCAGTCGCGGGCCGGCCTCGATCAGCACGATGCGCGCCGAACGCGTGTCAATGTGCCGAAAGTCGCGGGGGATGGCGCAGGTGGCGATCTCGCCGATGGCGCCGGCCATCTCCACGCCCGTCGGCCCGCCCCCGACGATCACGAAGGTCATCAGACGACGGCGTTCGTCGGCGTCAGGCTCGTTCTCGGCACGCTCGAAGCCCAGCAGCATGCGACGCCGGATCTCCAGCGCCTCGTCAATCGACTTGAGCCCCGGTGCGCTGGCCTCCCACTCCTCATGCCCGAAATACGAGTGCTCCGTGCCGCTCGCCAGCACGAGCGTGTCGTAGGTGAGCGTCCGTCCGCCCGCCACGACGCGGCGGGCCTCCGCGTCGATCGACTCCACCTCCGCCAGCAGAACCTCGGCCCGCGCGTTGCGCCGCAGCACACCCCGGATGGGGGCAGCGATGTCGGCCGGGCTCAGCGCCGCAGTGGCGACCTGGTACAGCAGCGGCTGGAACAGATGGTGGTTGTTCCGATCGACCAGGGTGATGCGAACAGGCGCCCGCGCCAAGGCCCGCGCGCAGGCCAGCCCGGCGAACCCGCCGCCGACGATGAGAATGTGCCGTGAGTTGGCCGGGTGTGCGTTCGTGGTGTATGGTAGCCGCTGCGAAATGTTCCCCCCGAACGCGCGCCCAGGGCGGGATGAAAAGGTTCTCGGACGAAGATGCGGCAAAATCCCCATGCTGTAAGGCTCGGAAGGATCCCCACTTGTTTGGGCGGCCGCTTTCTTTGCGCGATTCCGCTCGTCACCATGCCGATTCGGGCACACTTCGGCTAGACTATCGCCCATAGACGCTTCCGCTGGCGGGGCTTGGCCACATGAACGGGTGTACGCACCCCCGGAAACTGTTCCCCCGGGCGCCGGCCAGCCGAGTGTTCTTGGGACATGGCACAGATTCAACGGACTGAGTCTTTGAGTCGTGGTCTGAAGGAGGTCGCGATGGGTGAGAGCGGGCAAGCAATCGCCGCGGCGATGGAGTCGGTGGTGCGTGCTTCAGAAAGATTGTGCGGGCTGCCCGCGGTCGCCACGCTCGATTGGAGCGACCGCGCCGCACGCGCGCTCAGCGTACTCATGGCCCCTAGCCGCGTCTGCGCCATGATCCTCCGCGCTGAACTGTCCGGACGCGTTTCTGTACCTCCCGCGCCGCCGCCATTCAGCCGGCCGCCCCCGCATGGACCGAAGACGACTCCCCCCTCGACGAATCGAGCGGCGTCGAACTCTCCGTCCGGTCCCGCGCCGATCGACTCCGAGAACTCGGTTTCCGCCTCGACGGACTGGGCCCGACAGGCATCACCGCAGCCTCGGCCGCACGTCTGGCGGGAACCGAACTCTGGCGCACCGCCCCCATCGGCTCCATGTGGGTGGGCACGGACATCTCCGACCTGCTCATCGGCGTGGCCGCACTCGATGACGGCACCCCGCGCCGCTACATCGTCGTGGAAATCGGACTGATGGGCCACGGGGCCGTCGGACCACGCCGGATCAGCCCCGAAAATCAGGCCGCCCTTCAAGCCATCCTCCCCCTGCTCTCCCACCGCGCCAAGTTGGCGCTCGGGTCGGCCCAGGACTCCGCCCAGACGTGGCTGACCGTCCGCGAGCAGCAGGTGCTCGAGCAACTCGTGCTCGGAAAGAGCGTCCGCCAGATCGCCGACGACCTGGAACGCAGCCCGCACACCGTCCACGACCACGTTAAGAGCCTGCACCGCAAACTCGGCGCCTCCAGCCGCGGCGAACTGATCGCCCGCGCCCTGGGCTACATCGAGGAAGGCACACGCATCCGCGATCAGGCCGAAACGCGCACCATCACCGAGCCGAAACTGGTCCGCGAACAGGAGCCGCCGGAAATCGTGGTTCGCTCGAGTGAGCGGGTCGAATCGGATCGCTGATCGGGTGAAGGCATCGCTGGTCAGATGAATTTGGTTGGGTGATTGCACGCACGCGCCCCGAAACGGGCGCGTGCTTTTTTTGTCCAATCACGCGCCCGCGCGCGCACAAACGCGCCCCTCCGCCGATTTGCCCTTCTGCTCGCCTCACATGCGGCTACCCTCGCGCTGCTCCCCCCGACAGGAGCACCGCCATGGACGAACTCGATCGCGCCCTGCTCGACGCATGGTCCCGCCTCGGGCGCCGCGTACGCGCCGACCGCGTGGAAGCAGCCGTACGCGCCGCCCGCCGATCCACGCCGACGCTCACCCGTCCGCCCCGCGCATGGTGCCTCTGCGTCCGCGCTTCCGACACCCGTCTCGACGCCCTTGCCGCGCTCGCCTCCGAGCGCGACTGCAAGCGCGGCCTCCCGCATGCGCTCACCCTCTACACCCCGGCCATCCGCACCCTCGTCGCACCTGTCAACATCCCGTGGCCGGGTATCCGTGCCACTCGCGCCGCCGCCCGCCTCGGCCGCCACCCCGAGTCCCTCCGCAACTGGCTCGACAAAGGCCTCGTCCACGTCCGCTACGACCCGCCTTCCATCCACTCCTCGCGCGGCAAACGCGTCCCCGTCCTCTGGACTCCCTCTCCGCTCGATCCGAACGCCAACATCGGCCGGCCGCCTCACGCCGTCTGGGGCACCATCTGGCAATACCACCACACCCGCATCCCCGACACCCTCACACTCACCGCCGACCGCTTCCCGCGCACCCGCGCCGACCCGCGCGACGCCGCCGGCGCACGCCCACGCCACTGCGGCTGGCTCTTCCAATGCCCCGGCCGACCCATCGGCGCGCGCCGGGGTTCGCCGCCCACAAGCGACCGAGCCAATGACGCCATCCTGCCTTCTCCCCTCGGCGCAGACGCTCGCTCGACGCAACGTGTCGAGACCGATGAGGCGCCTCGCTGCTCCCGCCTCGTCTCTCGCCTGTACTGCCCCCTCCCCGTCACCACCCTCGCCCACCTCCTCGCCGACGACCCCCTCTTGCCATTCCCATCACCCGCTCCCCAGTCCCGTCCCGACGCCCCCTGCCGAATCCCCGATGCCTTCCTCTGCCATCACTGCCACCGCATCCGATACTTCACCCTCGACCGCGAAGGCTGGAACCACTTCGTCACCCACATCTCCGCCGGCCTCCTCTTCGGCCACGAAGTCCCACGCCCCGCCTCTCTCCCTCACATCCGCAGGCGCCGCTACACCCCGCGCACCCGCCTGTCCCCACGCCGCGACCAGGTCGAACGCCTCCTCCTCCAGGGCCTCACCTACAACCAGATCGCCGACTCCCTCGGCCTGGCCTACTCCACCGTCCACGCCCACATCAAACGCCTCTACAAGTTCTACAACGTCCACTCCCGCCGCCAACTCGCCGCACTCAACGAACTCCCTTCAACGCATCCCTCTCCCCGTGCGGGAGAAAGCGGCCGAGTCCTCGAAGCCGGATGAAGGGATGCGCCGCCCCCTCCCCTTGAGCAAAAGGAACAAGACGCACCCATATCCCCGGCCCCAGCCGCGCCGCCGTCCAAAGCCCTGGATGCAGCCCGGGGTCCGCTGCTCCAACATCAAGCAGAGCCCCGAGAGCGGCGAAGGCAACTCGCCGGCTCGCTCCTGCAGCGCCCTTCTATGCTCCCGCATGGCCGCCAGGTCCGCCAGGTACAGTGCCGATGCGCTGCAGACCCATTGCCGTTCGCTCGTCGGCGTGACCGAGGACATCAAGTGGGGCGACAACCTGATCTTCAGCGTCGGCGGCAAGATGTTCGCCGGCTTCGACACCGACGGCACGCGGCAGTTTGCCTTCAAGTGCGATGATGACGACTTCGATCGCCTGACCGAGATCGACGGCATCATCCCGGCGCCCTATTCGGCCCGCTTCGGCTGGGTCAAAGTGATGCGCCGTGACGCGCTGCCGCCCGCCCAGGCCAAGGCATTGCTCACCAGGGCGCACGCAGTCGTCGCCGCCGGGCTGTCGCGCAAGAAACGGGCCGAACTGGGGCTGGAGTGACGGCCGTGCTCACGGGGTGGCACTGTTCGCAAGTACGGGCGCGGACAGTGCCGCTCCTGATCCGACGAGGCAGACTCGGCGCGAGGACCACCGAGTGGTGCAAGACCCGGACTACCACCCATGCGAGCCGTGCGTCCATCAGTCCGCGCAGACGATCATCTTCGACGACGAACTCCAGACCATCTATCTCCGACGACCTCGCCGTCAATCAGGCGGCTCGCGTTGAGGGATGCCCGCCGGCTTTGAGTAGTCTCGTCAACCAGTCCGGAAAAAGCCTCGGTACTTCCCGACGTCTCCATCTCGCCCTCCGGGCGGCCCCGAAGGAATCGGGTCAGGAGTTGTAGTAATCCGGATACTCTCCATCCTGAAGATACCGGTAGGAGAGGACATCGCTGTCATGCAGGCCGAATGCGATGATGGGCCCCCTCGCGTCCCTCTCCAACGCCCCGTTCAGGCAATCCGAAGGAAACAACTCGTCGCTTGGAAAAATCGTGATCCATCCATGGCGCTTAGGAGTGATCGAAGCCGCCCGCGCCCCGTCCTCGTCCGGCTTGCTCCATCGCAAGACAGAACGTGCGACGAGGGACTTGACCTCGTCTGCTGAAGCGCCCTTGAGGTGAACCTTCAGCGCGAAGGAGCCCCGGCGTCCTCCATTCAACGGTCCATTTGAGAGGAGTCAGATCAGCCGATCCTCCTTCGCCAGGTTGTGCGCCTCGCTCGTGTCTAACTGGATCAGTTCCCCCCCCAGCGCCTCACGCTGCAACCGCTTGGCCTCGTCCGAGTCCACGTAGTCCGAGTGGCACGACGGCTTGGCTTCGACTCCTCCCCCGGCGCTTCGGGTTCGTTCCACTTCGTCTCCGCGTCCCTTCGTCTCTCCGTCTCTCCCCCGTGCCTTCTCAGCCAACTTGTGTATCTCCTCCGGCTTGAGATACCCCCGCTGCTCCAGAATCGCCCTCTGCTCGGCCGTCAGCGCGCCGGATCGCACCGCCTTGCCTCGCTCAAACCCCTTGGCCTTGCCGCTGGCAAACTCCTGGATCTCCTTGCTGATGCGCACGCTGCACCAGTCATGCCCGCACATGGCGCAGAAATCCGTGTCGACGTCGAGGTCCTCGTCGTGGTACGCCCGCGCGGTGTCCTCGTCATAGGCCAGTTCAAAGTGCTTCTGCCAGTTGAGCGCCGCGCGGGCCTTGGTCAGTTCGTCGTCCCAGTCGCGCGTGCCGGGGATGCCGAGCGCCACGTCCGCCGCGTGGGCGGCGATCTTGTACGCGATGCAGCCTTCCTTCACGTCCCCGCGCTTGGGCAGCCCCAGGTGCTCCTTCGGCGTCACGTAGCACAGCATCGCCGCACCGTGGTACGCAATCGCCGTCGCCCCGATGCAACTGGTGATGTGGTCATAGCCGGGGAAAACATCCGTCACCAACGGCCCCAGCACGTAGAACGGCGCACCGTGGCAGATCGCCCGCTGCAACTTGGCGTTGTACTCGATCTGATCGAACGGCACGTGCCCCGGCCCCTCAACCATCACCTGCACCCCGTGCCGCCACGCTCGCTCGGTCAGTTCGCCGATCACCGCCAGTTCAGCCAACTGCGCCTGGTCGCTCGCATCCGCAAGTCCGCCCGGCCGAAGCCCGTCGCCGATCGAAAACGACACATCGTGCCTGCGCAGAATGCGGCAGATGTCGTCCCACAGCGTGTACATCGGGTTCTCAGCATTGTGCGTCAGCATCCACTTGGCCAGCAGCGACCCGCCGCGGCTGACGATGCCGATCAGCCGGTTCTTCACCAGCGGTAGATGTTTGCGCACAACCCCCGCATGGATCGTCATGTAGTCCACACCCTGCCTGGCCTGGTGCTCGATCGTCTCCAGAATGATCTCCGGCGTCAGATCCTCCAACTTCCGCCCGATGATCATCGAATAGATCGGCACCGTCCCGATCGGCACCCTCGCGTTCGCAATAATCGCCTCCCGACACGCATCCAAATCCCCCCCCGTCGATAAATCCATGCATGTGTCGGAACCCCAGCGTTCGGCCCAGCGGAGTTTTTCGACTTCTTCGTCGGTGCTGCTGGAGACGGGGGAGGCGCCCATGTTGGCGTTGACTTTGGTTTTGGTTGCGCGGCCGATGGCCATGGGGTCGAGTTGGTGGGCGAGGTGGTGGATGTTGGCGGGGATGATGAGTCGTCCGGCGGCGATTTCGTCGCGGACCTGCTCGGGGGTTAGGTGCGGCTCGCGCTGTGCGACGCGGCGCATTTCGGGCGTGATGATCCCGAGGCGTGCGTGTTCGAGTTGGGTGACTGGTCTGAAGCCGGCGGGGAAGGTGACGCGGCGCGTGAGGCAGCGGGCGTCAGTGAACTCGACGGCTTCGAGAGACGGAGAGACGGAGTGACGAAGAGGCGGAGCGGCGTGCGAATCGACGCAGGCATGGTGGTCGCAGCCGCACTTCGTCTGTGGGTCTCCTGTTCCCTTCGTCACTTCGGCCGTCCATCCTTCCGGCAGGAAGTCCCAGGCGGTTTTGGTGGAGGGGGCGGGCATGCCGGGAGTGTCGGGGCTGGCGAACATGAGCGGGCCGCCGATGTCGGGGGCGAGTGCGAAGGAGCCGGGGGTGGTGGCCTTGGGCTCGGAGCCGGGGTTGAGAGCGCCGTGGGCGGGGATGGCATAGCCGGGCCGCGTGGGAGCGCCGGGGTAGGCGGGGGCAGGGGTGGTGGGGCGGAACGCGGGCGCGACGCCCGTGCCGGCGACTCCCGAGTCACCGGCGCTCATGCCGCCGGCCGCGATGAGTTCGGCGCGGGAGCGCAGGGCGCGGGTGGTGAGTTGGTCGGCTTTTTCGGCCGGAGAGAGCGAGCGAACGGCATCGACACTGGTGGACCGTCCGGCCGATTCGGGAGTCGGGCCCGCGTTCGAGCCCGGCCCGACGTTGAGGCGTCCGCTGGACTTGGTGGTCATGAGATTCTCCGCGTATGTGGCGGAGGGCCGGGATTCCCGGTGACCGCGTTCCCTCCGCCGGTGTGATCCGGATCAGGTTCGACGGGTGCCATCTCAGCCGCCATTTCTGTGGCGACGCCCCGCGCGATCGGAGAAGTGTAGGGGCCGGCGGCGGGCAGAGATGCACAGTGGCCAGACGCTTTGACTCCGAACGGGCAGCCGGCGCGACGCCTCGAATGACACCTGTATGGGCAGGCCGACCGGGTGCGCCACGGCGCCTGCCTCGGCGTTTGGGGACGTGGCGGGCGCGTCCTTGCCGCGTTGGGGGGCGTGGGAGCAGCCGGCGCCACGGGGCGGCGGAGGGCGGCGGAGAGCGGCAGGAGGGCGGCAAGTCGAGAGATCAGTGGACGGGGCGGCGAGGTTCATCGCGCGTGATGATGCCGTCTTCGAGTTCGACCACGCGATCGAACACGTCGAGTGCGCGGTGGTCATGGGTGACGACCAGGACGCCGGCGCCGTGGGTGTGTCCCAGATCGCGGAAGAGTTCCATGACCTGGCGACCGAGTTTGCCGTCGAGGGCGGCGGTGGGTTCATCGGCCAGGAGCAGGCTTGGGCGGTTGGCCAGAGCACGAGCGATGGCGACCCTCTGCTGCTGGCCGCCGGAGAGTTTGGCGGGATGATGATGGGCGCGGTCGGCCACGCCGAGCGCGGCGAGGAGATCTCGTGCGCGTGCGCGAGCGGCGGCGGGGGGCACGTCGGCAATGTCGAGGGCGACGAGCACGTTTTCCATCGCGGTGAGGAAGGGGATCAGATTGGCTTTTTGAAAGACGAAACCGAGGTGTTCGCGCCGGATGCGTCGGAGATCACCCATCGCCTGCCCGGCGCGGACGATTTGCCGGCCGTCGAGGAGCACATCGCCGGAGGTCGGGGTGGCGATCATTCCCATAATGGAAAGGAGGGTGGACTTTCCCGAACCGCTGGGCCCGAGCAGGGCGACGACTTCACCGTGGGCGATGGAGAGGGAAGCGTCGCGCAGCGCGACGACGCGGGTTTCGCCCTGCCCGTAGACCTGCCAAGCCGAGCGCACCTCGATGGCCGGGGGGCCGGTGTTCATGTGAGCACCTCTCGCGCCTCGACGCGCATGGCTCGCCAGATGCCAAGAAGGCTTCCCAGGACGCAGATCACGGTGACGGCGCCGGCCAGCCAGAGATACATGTCCGGGGTGACGATGACGCGCCTGGGGAAGTGGGGGAAGAGGCGTTGCGCGGCCAGGTAGGCGATCAGGTAGGCGGCCGCGCCGAGCATCAGGGCTTCCTGCAGCACCAGGGCGAGGATCAGTGAATCGCGCGCGCCGATGAGTTTGAGCAGGGCGATGTCGTGGAGTTTGTCCAGAGTGAGGGTATAGAGGATGAGTGCGACGATGATGGCCGAGATGACGACGAGGAGGGTGCGGAACATTCCGATCTGCCGACGTGCTTTGTCGACCGGGCCTCGGAGGAGGAGTTGGCGCTGCTGGGCGGAGGAAAAGACGGACACGTCGGGCCAAGCGTCCAGGGTTGCGGCGACGGCGGCGGTGTCGTATCCGGGCTTGACGTTGACAAGCACGGCGCTGACCTGGGGCGGCCCGAGGGCCGGGATCTGAGCGTTTGGAAGCCTGGCCCGCTCGAAGAGCGTGGGCTGTGTGGCGCCCAGGTCGATGCGTTCGGCACGAGCCCGTCGGGCGGCGCGTTCGAGGCGTGTGGATTCGGGGCTGGTGTCAAACTGAATCGCCAGTGCGTCTGACGCGGTGAAGAAGGCGAGTCCATCGCCGGCCGAGGACACCATTCCGCTGGTGAGGCCGACGACGGTGTACTCGTCCTTTCCCAGGCGGAGGAGTTGGCCCGGGGCCAGGCCGAGCGAGCGATCGGCGATCATCTCGTAGTGGCCCTGCCGGAGGGATCGTCCGGCGAGGAGGGGGAGCCAGTCGCCGCGATCGTGGGGCCATGCCAGACCGACGACGGCCATGCGCAGCGGTCGTCCGTGATAATCGCGCTGGATGGTGTGGGTGACGAATCGTCGTGCGGAGGCGACGCCCTGGACGGCCAGGGCCCTGTCTTCCAGTGCGATGGGAACGCGCGAGATCTCTGCGAATGGACCCTTGGTGTCTCGTTGAACGATCCACAGGTCGGCATCGAGTCGATCGACCAGGAGTGTGGCGTCTTCGACGATGCCTCGATAGATGCCGCCCATGCCCATGACGATGACGACGAGCAGGCCCAGGCCCAGTGAGGTGAGCACGAATCGTCCGAGATTGTGCCGAATGTCACGGGCTGCGAGGTTCATCGGAGGACGACCCTTTTGCCGGGGCGCAGCGCGAGCGAGGAGGCCTCATCGGCGCCGCGCACGATGCGTTCGCCCGGCTGGAGGCCTGAGCGGACCTCGACGTACTCTCGCCCGCGCTGTCCAAACTCACAGGGACGCCACTCGGCGCGGTCGCCGCTGAGCACGAACACACCCATGTGCCCGTCGCGTGCGGCGATGAACCGGGCCGGCACGATCACGGCATCTGCCAGGACGCGGGTCTGGATATATGCCTCGGCGCGCTGCCCGATGGCCCAGCGGGGCGGCACTTCGGTCAGGGCGATGTCCACCAGAAACTCGCGGCTCTCGGGATCGACCTCGAGCCCGACACGCACGACCTGCCCGCGATACTCGTGGTCGGGCTGCGAGCGGAAGACGATGCGGGCCTCCTGTTCGGGCGCCAGTGAAGCGATGGCCGTTTCGTCAACCCATGCGGAGAGCCAAAGTTGGTCGGGGGCGATGATGCGGAGGATGGACGATCCGGGGACAAGAACCTCACCCGGATCTCGATCGCGCCGGACGACCAGACCGGCGAAGGGGCTCGTGATGACCGTGTCGTCCAGTTGCGCGCGGTAGAAGTCGAGGGTTCGCTCGGCGGCAGCGAGTTGACGCCGGCTCTCGACCAGGCCGGCTTCGGCGCGGGCAAGGTCGGCCTGGGCTATCTTGACCTGCTGGACGATGGTGTCCACTTCCTGGACCGAGGCGGCGCCGCTCTGGGAGGCTTCCTGCATTCGCTTGGCATCGCGCCGAGCCAGTTCGAGTACGGCGGTGGAACGCGCCACGTCGGTCTGGGCGCGATCGATGGCTGCGCCGGCGACATCGACACTGGCCTGTCCGATCTCTACCTGGCGGAGCAGGTCTGAGTCATCGAGGCGGCACACGACCTGACCGGCAGCGACGGTGTCGTTCTGGTCGACGTCGATGCTGAGGATGCGGCCGGCGATTCGGGTGGAGATGACTGCGGACAGGTGTGCGTCAAGCAGCCCGGTGCCGGTGACTTCGAGCGCCAGGTCGCCGGAGGCGACCTCAACCACGTGTACGGAGACGGGTCGCCACAACTGCTGGTAGGCGATGAACGCGGCGATGGTCAGCAGGGCGAGCAGGAATCCGAGTCGCTTGATCCAACGACGCACTGGAGAGCCTCCTGCTGCACGGTTGCAGCGGTCAACCTCGAATGTCCGGGCCATGTACCGGCCTGCGCGGTTGGTTCCAGCGGCGCGAGCAAGACAGCGTCCTCATAGAGTATTCAGCGAGCAGCAGGAGGGGAATCGCGAACGGGTCAGTTGAGTGCAGCGTCGGTATTTTGAGGTGACGGGTCGGCGTGGGGCATCCACCTGGATGCAGCCGGCCGGGCCACCTGCCGGTTTCATGGAAGAAGGACAAAGGAACGCAGAGCCCGGCGCTCAATCATGTTCTGAAGTGCGGAAGGGGAAAAACACACACTGACCCGACGGCGGGTCAGTGGTGCATGGATCCGATGGTTGATTGCGCCGCGTCGGACGCGGGACTCGAGCGCCCGAGGCGCCGTTCAGCGGCGGCGGCGGAGGGCGGCCAGGCCGATGAGGCCTGCCATCGCTGCCGACGGCGCGGGGACGAAGATCACTTCCATGGTGATGACGTCTCCGGCGTAGAATTGGGAGCCTTGGAAGTTGGCCCAGAAGGCGTTGTCGTCCCAGCCGGTCGTGACGACGGGAGTGCCCGTGCCGCTGAAGGACCCGATCTGATAGCCGATGATGTCGGGAAGTGTGTCGTTGGTGTCGGCGAAGTACCAGCCGTTGAAGTTGTTGACCGACCAAAAGCTCGCGGCGTTGAAGGCGAAACTGACGGTGTTGCCGGTCAGGTCGATGGAGAACTTGGTGTCGTTGAGGATGTCGTCGGCGGTGAGTTCAACGCCGTTGCCGACGACGATCTGATGGGCTTCGATCGGCGCACCGAGCCCGCCGTAGTGCCACTCGGCGGTGATGGTTTCACCCATCATCTGCGCACAGGCGATGGGTGCGAGGACGGAGACAGCGACGGAGGTGACACGGGACAACATATGGAACTCCTCTCTCTCGAGCCGCGCGCACGACATGCACGACGGTACACTTGGCTGATCGGAGGGTACCGCGCGGCTCGGTGAAAGCAACTAAAACTGGCTACCCATGACCAGAATTGGTGAATTCACCGGAGGAGATAGAGCGCGCGAGTTGTCGATCAGCCTTGCGCGTTGACCTTGAGCCTCCACTTGACGACGGCCGAGCGGAGCAGGCGTTCGACGCCGAGGAGGCGGAGCATGCTGGGGCGCTGGGTGCGATGGTGGAAGCCGGAGAGGATTCTGTCAACTAGTGACGCCGGTTGTTCACAAGTTCTCGGACTCTGGGCTTCGAGTGGCTCGCGCTGCTCGTGGCCGGCGAGGATGTCGGCCCAGGCGCGGGTGGGGCCGAGAATGTGGGCGATGGCGGCATGCAGCGAGCCGGGGCCGATGTCGAAGCCCTGGTGGAACTGGTCGTGCGAGCGCGGCGGTCGGTGTCCGCGGCGATCAGATCGCGCTCCTGCCGCGGCGCCTGAATTCGATCTGCCTCACCGTCTGGCGGGAGCGTGCGCCCAAGTGCGGACCTTCACCAGACCTGGTGTGGCCGCGCTGCAGCGAGCATGGTGACATGGGTTTGCCGGGACCAAAGAACAGGGGCCCGGCAAACTGCCAGGCCCCTGCGGGAAAGCCGAAGGCACAGAGTTGGATCAATAGTCCATGTCATCCATTCCGCCGCCGACGGGGGCCGGCTTTTTCTCCTTGATCTCGACAATCGCGGCGTCGGTGGTCAGGAGCAGGCCGGCGATGCTCGCGGCGTTCTGCAGCGCGACGCGTTCGACCTTGGTCGGGACGATCACGCCCATGCTCACCAGGTTTCCGTATTCCTGGGTGAGTGCGTTGAAGCCGAAGTTGGTGTCGGTGCTTTCCTCGACCTTGCTGGCGATCACCGAGCCGTCGAGCCCGCAGTTCTTGGCGATCTGCTTGATGGGAGCGGCGACGGCGCGGGCGACGATGTCGATGCCCAGGCGTTCGTCGCCGACGGCTTTCTTGCGGATTGCGTCGAGGCTCTTGCGTGCGCGGAGGATGGCCACGCCGCCGCCGGGGAGGATGCCCTCTTCGACGGCCGCGCGGCAGGCGTGCAGCGCGTCTTCGACGCGGGCCTTCTTCTCCTTCATTTCCACTTCGGTGGCTGCGCCGACGTTGATCTGCGCGACTCCGCCGGCCAACTTGGCCAGGCGCTCTTCCAACTTCTCGCGATCGTAATCGCTCGAGGTGTTGTCGATCTGGTGGCGGATCATGTCGATGCGTCCCTTGATCGCATCGGACGAGCCGGCACCTTCGACGATGGTGGTGTTGTCCTTGTCGATCGTCACCTTCTTGGCGCGACCGAGTTCGGCGAGCGTCAACTTCTCAAGGTCGATGCCCAGTTCTTCCATGATGGCCGTGCCGCCGGTGAGGGTGGCGATGTCTTCGAGCATGGACTTGCGGCGGTCGCCGAAGCCCGGCGCCTTGACGGCCGCGACCTTGAGCACGCCGCGCAACTTATTGACCACCAGGGTCGCCAGGGCCTCGGAGTCGATGTCTTCGGCGATGATGAGCAAACTCTCGCCGCTCTCGGCGATCTTGCCGAGAAGCGGGAGCAGATCCTTGGCGTTGCTCAGTTTCTTCTCGTGAATGAAGATGTAGGGCTTGTCGAGCACGCACTCCATCGTCGCGGTATTGGTGACGAAGTGGGGCGAGAGATAGCCCTTGTCGAACTGCATGCCCTCGACCAGTTCCACCTCGGTCTGAAGGCTCTTGCCTTCCTCGACGGTGATGACGCCGTCCTTGCCGACCTTGTCCATCGCGGTGGCGATGATCTTGCCGATTTCCTCGTCCTGGTTGGCAGAGCACGTGCCGACCTGCGCGATTTCCCTGGAGGAAGCGACAGGCTTGCTCATCTTGGCCAGTTCGTCAACGAGGGCGGCGACGGCCTTGTCGATACCGCGCTTCACCTGGTTGGCGTTGGCGCCGGAGGTAATGTTCTTGAGGCCCTCGGTGAAAATGGCCTCGGCGTAGATTGTCGCGGTGGTCGTGCCGTCGCCGGCTTCCTTGGAGGACTTGGACGCGACCTCCTTGACCATCTGAGCGCCCATGTTCTCGTACGGGTCGTCCAGCGTGATCTCCTTGGCGACGGTGACGCCGTCCTTGGTGACGGTCGGCGAGCCGAAGGACTTTTCGAGCACGACCACGCGTCCGGACGGGCCGAGCGTGACCTTGACGGCATTGGACAGTTTTTGAACGCCGCGGAGGATCTTCTCGCGGGCGTCGTTGCTGAATGCGATTTGTTTGGCGGCCATGATGATCTCCTGAGGCACTAGGCGGTGTGCGCTAGGCACTGATGTGAACTACGTATTACTGCAGACCGATTCGGATGTACGCGACGCGTTCGGCGTCGAGGATGAAGATGCTCTGCCCGTCGGTCAGTTTGATCAGGTGATCGGGCTCGTCGGGCACGAGCATCGCGTTGCGAACGGCGAGTGAGGTGTTGGGCTCGGGCACGCCGTGGAGAACAAAGGTGGCGGTGCGCTGACCTTTGAGTTCGGCGAGGGCTTTGCGAAGTTGGTCGGAGTTCATGAGGAAGGCACCATGCACCGGGCACTCGGCATCCGGAAGGGCACGAGATCAGTCGATGATCGCCAGGATGTCTTCTTCTTTCATAATCAGCAGTTCCTCGCCTTCGAGTTTGATCTCGGTGCCGGCGTAGGAGGAGAAGATCACGCGGTCGCCGGCCTTGACGGTCAGCGGGATGCGCTGTCCCGTTTCGGTGTTCAGCGAGCCGTCGCCCACGGCCTTGACGGTGCCGGTCTTCGGGCGGTCCTTGCTTGATTCGGGCAGATAGATGCCCGACACGGTGCGGCCTTCGGCCTCATCGCGCTCGACGAGAATCTTGTTGTGCAGCGGACGAACGCCGACGGTGGTTTCTTTCCTGGTCTTGGTTGCCATGTTTGAAACTCCATTCTCCGATGGTGGTGTGACGCGACGAAAATCCTCCCGGCCCCGGTCGGGCGGGCGGACAAACTAACAGTTGGATGTTCCGGGCCAGCGATTGTGATAAAACCGGCGCAGGCAGCGCTGCAAAACCCCCAGCATCAGTTCCAGGTCGCCCTGCCCGTGCGGACGATCGACGACGGCGTACACCCCGGCCCGCAGGGCGGCGGCGATCTGCCGCGCGTCGTCGCGGTGCGAGCGCGCAGGCTTGACCACTACGATCGGAGGCGGGGCATCGAGCCGGCGCAGCAGTTCGAGAATCCGCGGGCCGGCTTCACCTGCATCCGGCTTGTGGGCTGTCAACTGCTCCATCGGGAGCCCGAGGTCGACCACGGCGATATGGACCGGGAAGTGCTGGATCACCCGAGTCGCCTCCGCGCAGTTTTCCGCCCGCAGGGAGTGAACCCCCAGCGGTTGGAGCAGCAGGGGCAGGCGATCGACCCACGAGTCTGCCGAAAACCCCGCATATGACAGAAGCAGGTTCAGCCGCGAGCGTGGGGCATCGCCCGCGGCCTGTCCGCCTTCGGGAAGGGGAGCATCGTGATGTGGGCGCACGTTCCGCACGGGAGGCTTGACGGCAAAGATGATGCCGGAGCGCTCATGGGCGCAACTCTTTGAAAACAGGCTGTTTGCGCGATCCGGACACCTTCTTCGGTTCCATCACCCTCTGCCACGGGCGCGCTGGTTCCCGCTGCGGGGTGCCAAGTTGGCAGGACGGTGTCGCGACTGCCCGCGGCTCGGCTCTGATCCCGAACGCCCTTCCTGTGGGTGATGAGAGTCGATCGCCGGCCTGCCCGTTGCCGCGTCGCCCCTTACAATCACCGCATGGAACTATTGACTTGGGTGCTGGGGGTCGTGGCGCTGGCGGGCGTGGGCGCGGCGGCCTGGCTGTTGGCCGAGCGGCGCGGACTGGTGAGGGCTCGCGATCAGATCCTGGCGGACCGGGCCGACGCAGTGGCCGCGCGGGACGAGGCCACACGGGCGCGCGAGTCTGCGGAGCGTGCGCTTGCTGAAGCCCGCACGCGTCTGGAGAGCGCGCACGAGCAGTTGCAGCGTGAGGGCGAGCGGCTGGATCGGGAAGTCAGGGATGCGCTGGGCCGGGCCGATTCCTCGACTGCGCGCGTACTCGACCTGAGCAAGCAGAATGCGTCACTTTCGCAGCGACTCGAAGAGGCTGCGCGGCGCCTCGACGAGCACGCTGCAATCGAAAAGCGCATGACCGACGCCTTTCGCGCGCTCACCAGCGACGCGTTGAAGATGTCGCGCGAGGAGTTTCTGGTGCAGGTGCGTCCGATCTTCGAGGCGGCGAAGAAGGAGCAGAGCGACCTGGTCAAACCGATCAACGAGGTGCTCGCCTCGACGCGGGAGAAACTCGATGCGATCGAGAAACTGCGTGTGGAGAGTTTCGCCCGTCTGCACGAGAAACTGGAGGGCGTCACCGGGTCGAGCGAAGGCCTGCGGGCCGAGACGGCGCGCCTGACGCGGGCCTTGAGCCGCCCTGAGATCCGCGGGCAGTACGGGGAGATGCAGTTGCGGCGTGTGGCCGAACTGGCCGGCATGACCAGTTACTGCGATTTCGAGGAGCAGTCGTCGGTCCGCGACGCCGACGGCAACATGCTGCGCCCCGACATGATCGTGCGCCTGCCCAACGATCGCGTCATCGCGGTGGACGCGAAGACCAACATCTATGCCTACATCGAGGCCTGCAACGCCGCGTCTGACTCCGAGCGCGAGGAACACCTGTCACGCTTTTCGCGTCACGTGTGCGAGCAGGCGAAGAAACTGGGCGCCAAGCGCTACTGGTCGCAGTATGACGGGTCGCCTGACTTTGTCGTCATGTTCGTCCCTGGCGACCACTTCATCGACGCGGCCCTGCAGCGTCATCCCGCCCTGCTCGACGAAGCCTGCCAGCAGGGGGTGATCCTTGCAAGCCCGAGCACGCTGATCGGGCTCCTGCGCGCCGTGGCCGTCGGCTGGCGCGAACACAGCCTCACCGAGCAGGCTGCGGAGTTGTTCACACTGGGGCGTGAGTTGCACGAGCGTGCAGCCGTCGCGTTCCAGAAGATCGACGAACTGGGCAAACTGATCGGCAGCGCGGGCAAGAAGTACAATGAGGTGGTCGGCTCGATCGACGGGCGCCTGGTGCCGACGCTCCGCAAGTTTGAAGAGGCCGGCGCCACGAGCGCACGCACCATCGCCGAACTCAAGACGGTCGACGAAAGCCCACGTCAGTTGAGAGCCGGAACGGAGTGACAGGGAGTCCTGCCGAATCTCGTGCACCGCCCGACGCTTGGCCGGCAGACGCCCCGTCCCCGGCCGAAGACTCAGGAACGCCGCGACCCACTGTCGATCGGCCCGCGTGAGTGGGTCAAGGTGCGCGGTTGTCCGGCGTCCACCCGAAGGCAGATTGCCCACGAGAATCGACCTGGTCAAAGGTCTGGTTGACGGCTTGCTGGCGTAACGGTCCCGGAGGGCAGCGGATCGAGTGCGTCACGAAGAAGCGCGTGGGGGCTCCGGCGCGGTTGACGGCCAGGACAACGACGCTACTCGATGTCCCGTCCCTGCACTCCGCGCACCGTGTGCAGCCCGTAGACGCCGATGGGAAGGTACGTGCCATACCAGCGCCCGTCGCCGGTCAGCAGCGGCTCAATCAAGCGGGCGGCGGGGAACCGGGCTGCACTCCCATCGACGAGCGCGAACTCGGCGGTCGGGCCCTTGAACGACCACCAGGGGAACTGGGAGTCGATGGCCGTGACCAACATCGCCTTCTTGCCGGGGAACGTCACGTTGTGGAGCATCTGGGCCTTCCACTGCTCCGGCCCATTTCGGGCAAGCCCGTCCCAGTACTCGGGCGAGGCCATCAATGTGCTGGACAGGTAATAGGAGCAGTCCTCTCGGACGCCCGGGTATGCCATGGCCGCGTGCGGCCAGATGCCTTCGTAATAGTCGACCAGACCGACGCCCCAGACGTGCGCGAGAAAGAAGTGAGGGTAGGAGTAGTCGCGATCGCCGTACTCGAGGTCCAGATTCCATGTCACCGGGTCGGAAAACCACGGGAACACATCAGCCGAGTCCGTGCAGTAGAGCGTGACGACGGTCGCATGAGACTTGAGATTTGCCAGCGAAGCCGTGCTGCGAGCCTCTTTCATCGAGCGTGACAGCATGGGCAGCGCCAGCGCCACGAGAACGCCCACGACGGCGATGACCACGAGCAACTCAGCGATCGAAAAGCCGCGACGCAGGACTTCGGGTGACTGCGCCAGAGGCCTGAACTTCGGCGATGACGAGGCGTCCTGAGTCAAGACTGCCGGCACGAGCATGCCAAGGAGAAGGAGATTTCGCCCAAGCAGCAACCAGGCGGACGGATGGGAACCATGCCATCGCGAGATCAGCCCGAAGCAGCCGCAGGTGGGTGGAGAGGAAACCACCGACTCCACCACGAACACCGAAGTCACCAGTGCCAGAAGCGCCATCAAACCCAACACGGCGCGCGAGCGCCATAGCCCAACAAGGGCGGCAAGGCCGAGGCCGAGTTCGAGCACCAGCACGGTCAGTGCGACGGGAAAGCGGGTTACCGGAGGCACGACGCGCCAACTCGAAAGCGTCGCCGCGAAACTTTCTACATCTGTCAGTTTCAGCAACCCGGCAGCGGCGATGACAAGCGCAGAACACACCCAGGCACGTCGGGCGACGGATCTCAAACGGCGCTGTACGGTGACCATGGGCGATTGCCCCGCGTTACCCGGGTCCGCCCTGGGGACAAGGGCTCGCGCCCGTCGGGAAGAAAGCTTGCAGCGTCCACACCTTATGGATGCCTCCAGACTCTGACGCTACGCACACACCATTGTTGAGGACGCCGATCTCCATTTGGCACACGAGGTCCATCGTGTGGCTGCAGGACGTCTTGCCCAACGGGTCGTACTCCTCGATATTGTCACATGCAAAGAGCATTGAGTTGAGGCTCGTGGCATAGACACACTGCCACGGCGCCAATGGCGGGGGCGACGCATCACACCCGTTTCCCAAGGGGACCAGAAGGTAACACACAACGGCAACGGCGCCGCCGGACAAAGTTGAAACAGCGGCCACACTACAAAGTGAGTTCCCTGCTCGCCCCACGCCGTTCACTCCTTGCGCAATGAGCGCCACATGAGAGCTTTCACGGTCGGCGTGCGGTCCACACTCGCACCACCACGATGAGAATGACCATGAATCCGGCGACAAGCCATCCCAGGTGTTTTGGGGACCACGAGTCTGATTGTCGCCACCATGCACCGGCGTCCGCATCGACCACCCGCCTGCCACCCGCGTCGTCTTCGACACTTCTTCGTTCACGCCCGCGGGCAACTTCACGCAATTGAGACACAGAAACATCTCCGCGCAAGGCGTTCTGCCCATTGAGCGGTGGATCAAGCAGCGCGTAGTTCTTCGTTTCGCTGCTCGGAATGGAGCTCACACTGACCAGAGTTTGCGTCCGCGTGATTCCGGCCGGAGGCAATCTCCACGTCACTCGGCGCCCGATGGTCCGGTCGCCAAGGATCCCGCCCGCTACAGGTTCGGCGAACTCCCAACTCTGCCCGACGGCGTATGCGTGTTCGTCACGGGCCTCTATGATCTCGGCGCGAGACACGAACACGTCACCCTCCGAGTCGATGCGGCCGGAAAACTGCTTCCTGATCCCGCGGTCCGGTGTCGCCACGACGCCAATCCATGATCCATCAGATGCTAACTTCGACGATTCGGGCCGAAATCTCCAAGCCGCGCCCGACTGGTTGCCCATGCCGAACCACACATGCTCCCGCAGATGCAGGTCGATCGCCGCCAACTCATTGTCAAAGCCAAAATGCTCATCCGGCTCCGATTTGTCGGTGATGAGAAGAGATCCCGGGCGAAGTTGCCACCTGCTCGTGCCTTCGGCGACCGTTTCCCACTTCTGCTCAGGGGTCAGTCCCTCGGCCAGACAATCACGATCAACTCGCCACCCTTCTGCCAGAAGCGTGACAACCTGCTTCGATGGATACTCGGGGACCCGCTGCAACTGAAGAAGGTTGACCAGTTGAGAGTGATGAGGATGCGTCAGATCAGAAGCCCCCTTCAGCACCAACTCGTCGATCTGCGACTGCTCAACCGTGTGGCGTTCGACGATGTCGTATTCAATCGTCACTCCCGTCGGTGGCTTCCACGCCGTCGCCTCGTCCCAGATCTCCTGGAACCACTCCAACGAACCAGGCTCTGCATCAAGCCTCGCCCCACCGGAGGCCAAGGAAGACACGCACAGGAGCACGCACCCGGCCCCGAAACGGCCCATGGCCTTTGCCCAGTTCATGTGGGCATGGTAACAAAAAGGTTCACTCGCTGTCCAGGGGAAGCCCCCGCGCGGTTGACGGCCAGGACACCGGCGGCACCGGGCCATGTCCGCTTATGGCTGCTGCGGTCAAGCCCTGACCAGGTTCACGGCACAACCCGTGCACCGGGCCCGGCCGTCAACCGACGCGGGAGCACCCATGCTAGAACACCTGCGCCCCCGGGTACACTCTCCCATATGCCGGCCCAAGGCCCCCCCGATCCCGTGCCCTCCCCCGCGCGCAAGCAGCAGTCCGCCGACCTCTCGCCCCCGGATCACGGGCGCGTCTACCTCATCCGCATCATCCGCGTCTGCTTTGTGGCGCTCTTTTTCACCGTCACCCTGCTCTCCATCGTGGGGGTTCAGTCCGACTCGAAGGAAGCCGAGATTCGCTGGGCCATTGCGTACCCGGTGATTCTGCTCCTTGCCGGGGCGGTGGCCGGGGTGGTGCTTCTGCTCGACTATCTGACGCCCAAGAAAAAGATTTCGACGCTTTTCAGCGTGTTGATCGGCATCCTCGGGGCGGTCGTGGCCTCCATCGCTCTGGGCTTCGTCATCGACCTGCTGCTGGAGACGTGGATCATCGACCAGAACTCGCGTGAGGCCATTGCGCCCATCGTGGCGACGATCAAGGTGCTGCTGGGGATCACGCTGGCGTATCTTTCCATCACGACGGTTCTCCAGACGCAGGACGATTTCCGCCTGGTCATCCCCTACGTCGAGTTTGCCAAGCAGATTCGCGGCATGAGGCCGATGCTGCTCGACTCTTCGGTCCTCATCGACGGGCGCGTCCTGGACGTGTGCCAGACGGGTTTCATCCAGGCGCCGCTGGTGATCCCGCACTTTGTGATCGCCGAGTTGCAGTTGCTCGCCGACTCGACCGACAAGCAGAAGCGTGCGCGAGGTCGCCGCGGACTTGATTACATTTCCACGCTCCAGCGTTCGCCTGCGATCGACATCTCCATCGACGAAACCGGCGTCCCCGGCAAAGCGGTCGACCAGATGCTCGTCGAACTGGCCCGCCAGATGCCGGCGATCGTGGTGACGACGGACACCGGGCTGGTGCGTGTGGCTGCGATTCACGGAGTCGTGGCGGTGAACCTCAACGACCTGGCGATCGCGCTCAAGCCGGCCGTGACGACCGGGCAGGAACTCTCGATCACCGTCACGCGCCCGGGCGAGCAGCCCGGGCAGGGCGTCGGATATCTCGAGGACGGCACGATGGTGGTGGTCGAAGACGGCGCGGGGGCGGTCGGACGGCAGGTCCGCGTCACCGTCACGAGCACGCTGCAGACCAGCGCAGGGCGGCTGGTTTTTGCTCGCCAGAGCGAGCGACGGCAGCCCGAAGCGTCGGTCGACGAGAACGCGGCGGCGCTGCCCGAACCGGGCGCGGGTGAACGTGTCGGCGCGGAGGAGGAGCCTGAGAGCGGCGAGCCGCACGGACCTGCCCGCGGCCCGCGGCAGCGCGGCGTCCGGGGACGGAACCCGCGAAGGTAATCGGCACGCAGACGGCGCCATGAGTCGCGGGGGACGCGGAGAAGACGCAGCGGACGCGGAGAAGACGCAGAAGGGGCAAAGAGACCGAACGACCAGGAGGCGAAGTGACCGGCGCCGGCGTGAAGAATGGATTGCAGGAAAGAGGCCGGATCGGGAGGGAGGGCCTGGAGCCTGCTTTCTGCCCGCGCCAACCGAGCGTCTGTGCGCAGCCTTTGCGTCCCTCCGCCACGACGGCGTACGAATCTTTCCCGGAGGTGACTTGATGAGGAGCATACTGATTGCGGCCTTGATGATCGTGCTGGCGGGCTGTGCCTCGACGGGCATCGCCGTGCGCGAGGCGCTGGGCAATCCCAAGCGTGAGCAACTGGTGGAGCGCGTGCAGAAGGCCCGCGACGATCAGCAGGAGGCCAAGGAGCAGTTTTCCTCGGCCCTGGATGAGTTCCTTGCGCTGACCAGCGCGGACACGGGCGACCTGGAGAAGACCTATGAGCGCCTCAAGAAGGAACTGACGCGCTCGGAGAGCCAGGCCGAAACCGTGCGCGACCGCATCCGCGACGTGGAGCGCGTGGCCGGCGCGCTGTTCAAGGAATGGAACGCCGAACTGAAGCAGTATCACAGCGAGGATCTGCGGCGCTCCAGCCAGCAGCAACTGGACCGCACGAAGGAGCGGTATGAGGAACTGCTGGAAGCGATGAAGAGCGCCGAGGCCCGGATGCAGCCGGTGCTCGACGCCTTCAACGACCAGGTTCTGTTTCTCAAGCACAACCTCAACGCGCGCGCCATCGCCTCACTCGATCGCGAGGTGGCCTCGGTGCAGAGCGACGTCGCCAGGCTGATCGACGAGATGAACGCCTCGATCGAGGAGGCCAACGCCTTCATTGCGGACATGGCCGGGGAGTAGATCTGTTCGTCGGCCGGGCAGCGCGCCGGGGCTTCTGAGGGCTGCACGTGCCCGCCCGCGCCGCCCGCACGCGCGACGGCGTGATCCTCGCCGCCAAGGTCTACCCCGCGCGGCCCGAGACCCACGGGGCGCCCAATCGGGGCACACCGGGCCTCAGCGCGCCAGGTCGTGCGCCACGGCGTCCAGCGGCCGGGCGATCGGGCCGCAGGATCGGGCCCTCGGAAATGCAATCCCGGCCTCCGGAGTCACGTTCCGGCGGTCCAAAACCAATTTGGAGCGATGGGAAATGACTTTCCGGCGGCCTGAAATCACGTTGGGGCCACCGACTATGACTTTCCGGCCCCGGGAAATGAAACGATGGAGCCCCGATATGGTTTTCCGGCGGTGGAAGGTCGTTCCAGACCGCCGGAAATTCATTCCCCGGCCCCGGAATTCCATTTTCCACCGCTGGAAATTCGTTTCCGATCGGGCAGATGTGGCGCTCCGACGCCTCTGAGGGCTTCCCAACGCTGATTCCGCATGTTTTCAGGCATGACGCGCGAGCGAGCCTAGTCGATCCCCAGAAGTTCGCGCGGGCGGATCTCGAAGGCCGTCGTCGCCCAAGGCGAGGCCACCACTCCGGTCCCGCCGGCCGGGTTCGGGCGGACCGAGCGGTGCAGGACGCGCTGCCCGTTGGTCAGCAGGTAGCGGGCCCGGACGTGGATGGTCTGAGTCTCCGGGAAGAGTTCCCCGGGCGCGAAGGGACGCGGCTGGACCAGCGGCCACCGCGTGCCCCATCTGCGTTCGTCGCCGTCGACCTGCAACATGCTCACCGGGATCATGCGGTTGAGCCGGTCGAAGTAGCGCCGATACATGAACTGGCGCTTCAGCGGGCGGAGGCATGCGGCCGTGCCGAGCGCGAGGTCGCCGATCTCGTGTGCATCAAAGTCGGCGGCCGCGACGCCGGGCAGGAGCAGGTCGAGATAAGGGTCGATGTAGTTCCAGCGCTGGTTGTCCTCGTCGTAGTACTCGGCGGCCGAGTGCCCGCCGCCGCGACAGTCCGTCTCCTTTCGGATGATCGGGTCAAAGCCGGAGACTCCCCTGGTGCGGATGCCGTTGAGTTCGAGCAGCAGCGAGCACAGCGCGTTGGCCTGCCCGCAGGCGCCCACGCCCGTGCAGAAGACGTCGAGCGTCGATCGCACCTTCGACTGGGCCGACCAGACGATGGTGTGGCGCACCCAGTCGAAGACCTCGCGGATCGTCGCGTCCCGGTCGAGTGCGTAGCCGAGCGCGAGCGCGTGGCGTTCGAGCTCGGCCCGGTTGAGCATCCGCCAGTCGTCGGGCAGGCGCATCGCCGTGGCGCGGAAGGGAAACTCGAGCACGGGCCCGGAGTGCGGAGCGTGGTGTCCGCTGCGGAAGATGCTGTAGCGGACACCCCCGCGGCCGGTCACGTCCCACCTGGCCTTCCAAGGCAGGATGTGGGGGGCGCGCCAGAAGTTGGGCGAGTCGAACGTGTCAACCGTGTCTGCCTCAAAGTAGTACACCGCCAGACGCCCCGCCTCGTCCTCGACCGGAGTGACTCTGACTTGTGGGCGAAAGGTCGGCTCGACCGGCGTGAACCGCAGGGGCGGGAGGGCCTGGTCCTCGGGCGGGTCGTCACCGGCGGCATTGTGGGTGTAGGCGTGGTAGGGCTCGGGCTGCTCGGCCCGCGGCGGAGGACGCCGCGTCGGCTCGTCGGGAAACGCCGGATCCCTGAGCACCGGCGGCGGAGGGTTGGTGGAAAGCTGGTCGGGCGTGAGTATGGCGATTTCGTCAGGCGTCCAACCGGGCAGTGCGGGATAGTGACCCACCTGAGGCTCCCCGGCGGGCGCGTCGATCTGCAGGTGGGCGCGATCTTCCCGGCGAAAAACCCGAAGGACACTCCGGATGGCTTGCTCAAGCGGCATGCCGGACAGTATATATACGGCCTTCGCGAACGACGTCATCGGCGCACGGAACCTCACGCCATCAATACACCTCATTCACGATGCCCTCCGGGAGGCCCCCTCATCGTGATGCAACCGTACATAACGATGCATATGACTTTTCCACATTGGGCCCACCCCACCCCTCACTGTCCCGCATCTGCGGTGCCCGACTCAGCCGAATCTGGCATGGCGGCGAGCCGGCCATGAACGGAGAGCCTCACCATGCTTGATCGCACGATTTTCGTCATCACCATCGCCATCACGGCGCTCGGCAGCGTGCACGCCCGGATAGGCGGCGGAGGGGGCCGGCCACCGGTCCCCACGCGGTTTGACTCGAACGATGCGATGATCCACTGGCCGATCGTCCTCCAGATCAACGACCCGGTGTACGGGGATTTCGTGGACAATGACGGGAACTGGTCGCCCGCCGACCCGAGCCCGCTGTGGGGTCGAAACGCCCCGAAGATCGCACATGTCGGCGAGTACTGCGACACCGTGGTTCTCTGCAGTTTGTGAGCAAGGAGGATGACGGAGCATCTCCCCAGGAGAGAGTGCACGGTCGCGACATCACGCTGTACAAGCGGCACTGCGGCTCAACAATTTGGGAGCAAGTGTGGACGGAGATCTGGACCACGCCCGCCGACGAACGCGCCCCCACGCGCCGCGGCTTCGAGCCGCCGTCGATCGTCATCGACAATGACGACCCTGAAGATTGCCGACTCCACGTTGTTGTGCAGGGCATAGACAATGTGGCGGACTCGGTCCTGCAGCACCACTATCTCCGGCATTTTGTCTTCGATCTCGACGACACGACTGGAGACCTCATCTCCGCTACGCCGGTCCAAGAGTACGACCTTGGGGATCTCGCCATTCACCTGCCCCGGTGGGGGATGTGCGCGTCGCAACTGTCACGCTATATATATGTCGCGGGACCCGAGTGCGGCACGGCGTATCGTGATCAGAGAAGCGACACCGACCCACGCAACAAGACGATTCGGATTCTCCGTTGTGATCCAGGACTGATCGGGACCTCCTTTCCGTGGACCCAGGTGCAACAGAGATTCTGCCTCAACGGGCAGTCGACCGAACCCAACAGATATCACTATGTCCCAGACGGAACTGACCCGGCGACCGGCAATCCAACTCCGGATATCCCGGACGACCTGGCCGATGAAACGCGGAGCGACCTCCACGCGCTCGACAGCGACATTCCTGTGTGGACGACCCAGCGCACGATCGGATACTGCGCCGCCGAGAGCTATGGGCACAGGCTTTAGGTCATGGGATCGGTGATCGACTGGAACCGTCCCTACCGAACCGGCGGTCCTGGTGAACCAACCAAGGGTCCTCGTGTCTCCGAATACCTCGACGGCGTCCGGCTCATGTACTTCACCGACTATGGGAAGACCCACAAGTTCGACGTCCGTCTCCCGGACCAGATCGAAGGCTCCTCCTGCGCCCCATTCTACACGACATGGGGGATCGACATGGCGGTCGCGCTTACCGGGAGCGACTCGGGCACCGGGTGGTGGGATTTCCGTGTCTTTGTGCTGGCGATGAACAAGCACGAGTTCGGCAACGATTCACAGGTTCGTCTGTATGTCTACGACATGGGCGAGTATGCTTCGGACGCGGCAGACCCATGCGCGACACCCAGTCTGACTCTTCGCGGCGTCTACGAAGTGCCCGGCCTGACGAACGACAACAGTTCGCTCTACTACTCGGAGTCCGAGAGCAGGCTCTACATTCTTGGGCGCTCGAATGCCTCCGGCTCGGCGCATCACCAGATGGCCGTCTGGTCGATTGTCGACGACGAACTGACATGGTGCAACAACCAGACCGACCCCGCATGCAATACCTGCGCGCCGGCATGGACCTTCAACGACATCCCCGTTGATCTCCACCGGCCCCGGGGCCGAGCCCGACGGGCCGCGTCCGCTCGGGCTTCGGCCGCACGCAGTTACACGTACCGACGAAGTGAAGGGGCAGGGCACCGACACCGACGTGATCAACCCCGAAATACGCCGCATGCTCAGCGCTTACTACGCCGAGTTCAACCAGCAACTCTGGGATCTGCTCGGCTGGGAAGGCCGGCCCTGGCATTGACTTCCTGTCCGACTTTCTGACATTCCGCTTCAGTCGGGCCTTCACTGACCCGATGCCGCCGATGGACCGCACCGTGCGGCCCCCGGGACCGCCGGGACTGCATCGCGCTTCGGAACACAGGAGAAGAAAGGAGGCCGCATGGCCACCGTCCCCGACAAGATCGCCGAACGACTGGCCTTCTATGAGCAGCACACGCCCGTCTGGGCCGCCGCGGCCGCCAGCATCGGCCTGTCCTCCACCCAACTGACCGCCCTGGCTTCATTGGTCAATGATGCAAGAAACGCCTTCGACGATGCGCAGGCGGCACGCTCGGCCTCGCGCGCCGCCACGACGGTGCAGACCAACGCCATGAGCGCCCTCAGTGAGTTCGGCGCCGATCTGATCAAGACCATCCGCGCCTTCGCGGAAACCAGCAACGACCCCAACGTCTACGCCGTAGCGCAAATACCTCCGCCAAAGCCGCCCACGCCGGCCGGTCCGCCCGACATGCCGACCGATCTGACGGCGACCTTCATCTTCCCCTGGGGCATCCGGCTGACGTGGAAGGGCTCGGTCGCGCAGAGCGCCTACTTCGGCGTCTTCCGCCGCCTGCCCGGCGAAACCAACTTCACCATGATCAAGACCTTCAAGGACAAGTGGTTCGATGACACCACCCTGCCCACCGGCATCTCCAGCGTCGAGTATTACATCGCCGCCTTCCGCGACAGTTACCAGGTCAACTCGGCCGCGCTGGGACTGCAGTTCGGACCCGACGGCTCGACGATGACCACCAGCCTGGGCCTTGCGGCCTGAGGAAGGCACCGGGCAAGAGGCACTGGGCATGAGAACAAGGCAGGAAAGGGGCGGCACGAGCCGCCCCTTTCTGCGTTCAGCGCCGACCTCCAATCCCCCATCCCCGGCTCGCCGCCCTCCCCCCGCCTACAGTCCTGCCCCGCCAACCACATCCCGTTGGGGCGCCGCGGCGGGGGGGCGCTCCTCAACTCGACCTGGGTCCGGCGCGTTGAGCCACTGCGGCCACCCGCACGACCCACGTCCAGGACAGCGAAAGGCTCTGCTCATGGCGAAATCGCTCAAACTGCTTCTCACCGAGAATGTTGACAACCTGGGCATCGTCGGCGACGTGGTCAACGTCCGCCTCGGCTATGCCCGCAACTTCCTGCTGCCCCGCGGGCTGGCCACCCAGCCCAGCGACGAACTGCTGGCCAGCCTGGCCGAGAAGCGCAAGGCGGCTGAGAAGGAACTGGCCGAACTCCGCAAGCACCGTCAGGGCATCATCGGCAAACTCGACGGGCTGGAGATCACCCTCACCCGCGCCTGCAACGACCAGGGGCACCTGTACGGCTCGGTGACGCAGAACGACCTGGCCGAGGCCCTCACCGGGCTTGGCTTCCCCGTCCGCCCGCGCGAGGTCCGTCTTCCCGGCACGATCAAGCGCGTCGACAACTACGACGTGCACGTCCGCTTCGAGTCCAACCTTGAGGCCACCGTCAAGGTCTACGTTGTGCCCGACCGCGACATCCAGGTCGATCAGCGCGAGGAGATGGAGTTTGACAACGAGGGCAACCTGATCGAGAAGGGCCCCAACGGCGAGAGAATCAAGCCCGAGCGTGAAGACCGCCCTGAACGGCGCGAACGCAGGGGCGATCGGGGCGACCGCAAGGGCGGCAAGAAGCGCGACCGCGGCCAGTGAGTTCACCGCGGTCGCTTGCGAGCGATCATCCCCGACCCGCGCCGGCTCAACCTTGCGCGGGTCGGTTCCTATGCTGTGCCAGTCAAGCGCCCACACCCGCCCGGCCGAAACTCCTGCGGAGTGGCTCATGCTGCGAATCGGCGTCATCACGATCGGGCTTGTGCTGACTCCCTTACTGTGGGCACAGGACGCCGATCCCATCGACCGGAGCGAAGCACCGGCGGACGGGACGCGGTCCGATCCACCGACCGACACTGGTGTCGTCACCGATCCGGCGGTTCGGGCGTCCCTCGGGCTTCCGCGGATGACGCAGGAGGCTCCTCCCATTCGTCCGGTGGCCTCGGACCCGCTTGAGCCGGTCCAGCCCGGGCTGACCGGGGGGCAAGACTGGCTTGCGGGGCTGGCGGTCCGGCAGACTGAACTGCCGCGACCAGCGCGTCTGCCCGAGGGCATTTTCCTGAACACGCGTCCGGGTCAACTCTGGCCCGGGCCCGGCGGGATGTGGATCTTCCTGCCCGATCCGGAGGGGCGCGTACCGGGAGAGGGGGCGATGATCCTCGCGCCCAACCAGACGCTCGATCGGCTCGCGGCCTCGCTTGAGTCGCAGCCGGTGCCCGCCTCGGTCAACGTCTCCGGGCGGACGCTGCTGTATCACGATCACAACTACCTGCTTCTGACCGACTACACGCGACGGCAGCAGGCGCCGGATTCACCGGAGGGCGCGGCTTCTCCGGGCGACAGCGCTGCGACACCCGGCCAGAGCGCCGGCGTGCCTGAAAGCACACCCCAGCCGCCGACCGAGGTGGCCGACCTCATCGCCGATTTGCAGGGCGCCGCGCGCGCCGGCACGCGCCGCAACGACGTGCTGCGGGAGCGTCTGCTTGCGGCCGACCGTGCGCACAACGCCAACGAGGATGTGGCTCCGGCGGGCAACCCGCCGTTGCTTCCCGACGGCTCGTACATCGCGCAGCGCCGGGCCCGGCTGGAACGGCTCTCGGGCGGCGAATGGGCGCTCACCTTTGACAACGACACGCAGAGCCTCGGCGATGCGCCGCTGGTGGTCATCCCCGGGCGCACCCTCATGCGCATGGAAGCCCGCGCCGGCACCGCCCGCAGCATGACGATGACCGTGTCGGGGCGCGTCTACGCCGCCAAAGGCCGCGGATACTTCCTGCCGGTTCTCTTTACCGTTGACCCGCCGAGCGACGTGCAGCCGCTGCAATAACCCCGCCTGCAGTTCCCACCATTCGAATTCCGGCTCTTCGGCCGTGACCTGAAATGCGTTCGCATGGGTTTTTCTCGTGGGGTGACGAAGGGGAGTTGCCATGAGATCGCTGCATTCCGTCGGCTTGCTCGCCGGTGCCGCTTTCAACTTTTTCGACGTACAGATTTATCTGGCGCGGTTCTCCGCGGGCTGCCCGTAGAGCCGGGCGGCCGGCTTCCAACTGAAGCAGCAACCTTGCAGAGCCAAGTGTGGCGGCACCTGTTGCCGGCGCGTGTTGTCGGCACGTGTTGCGGGCGCTCACGCCACCACGGCCATCTGTTGCGCCCGCGTCATCGGGCCCACGAGGAACAGGAACTCCGTGTTTTCCAATCGCCCCACCGTGCCCACCTTCGTGCCCTGCGGGTTGTGAATCCCGATCTTTGCGCCCACGTATCGTTTGTACGCGCACTCGACGGTGCGCACGCGCCCGCGCTTGCCGAGCAACTCCTCCATTTGCCCGCGCGCGATGTAGCCTTCATCGTTGAATGACACCAGCATCCAGCGTGCGTCGATCGCGTCGATCACGCTCTGCAGCGCCGCTTCTGCCCGTACCTTGGAGTTGAAATCACTGCGGCGCTGCCGACAATCCACCCTCTTGCAGGCCACGCCGTAGTGCTCGGGCCTGTCCCACCGCGTGATGGTCTCCCACAGGTGGTAGTTGCCCAGGTAACTGTGCTGGTTATAAGGAGGGTCGAGGTAGGCCAGATCGGCGCGCACGCGCCGCGCCGCCTCGCGTGCGTCGAACATCAGCGCCTGCCCCGCGCCTGCCCCGGCCCGCGGCAAGACTTCGGGCATCCGCAACTCGATCGGGTTGAACGACCGCGGCGCCCACTGCTTCACATACGCCATCTGCACGCCCGTCGTCGAATCGACGCGGTCGGCCGCCTCCAGCAGGCTGGTCAGGGCCACCGCGCGCACCTCGTGCGGCAGGTCCAACTGCTCGATCCGGTCGCGCATGGCGTCGATCCGCTCGCCATTCTGCGGCTGAAAGAACCGCGACTGCTTGCAGAACACCTCGGTCACGTACCCCGCCCGCCCGGGCAGGGCGTTCAGTTCACCGATCACCCGCTCGGTGTCGCGCTCCACCCGCTCGCGGTCGGCCTGCACGTAGCAGGTTGCCAGGGTGTGCGCGAAACTCAGCAGGTCGTTGGCGATCACCCGGTACCCGGCACGCTTGAGCGCGTGCCCCACGCGCGACGTCCCGCTGAAGGCGTCGAACACGGTCCGCACGCCGTCGAGCGACCGCACGATCTCCACAATCCGCGGCACCAGCACCCGCTTGGACCCGATGTACTTGACCATGCCCCAGTGACATCGGCCACCGGGCGCGGTCCGCTTGATCCACCTTCTCTGAACTGAGCCGCGACCGTGGGGGAGCGGTCGCTTGCGGACAGGTCGAACCCCTCTCCCGCGGCCGGGGCTCGTTGACTGCGTGCCGTGCTATTTCGTCAGCCCCAGCCGCGTCATCTCCGCGATCAACTGCTCGAGGTGCTTGTAGATCCCCTCGCGCCCGCGGTTGAGTTTCACCCCGAGTGTCGCGGCCGCCGACTTGTCGAAGGTGTTCTCAGGCTCGGCGGGGCTGCTTACCGTGATCTCCGGGCGAATCTGCAGGATCTCTGCGGCCATTTTCGCCCAGTCGCTCCACCGCGCGTAACAGTCGGCCAGGTTGTAGGCATGTCCGGCTGCGTCCTTGTTGCCGAGCAGCGCCACCGCCGCGGTCGCCACGTCGTCGACGTGGACGAACTTGCCGCCGCCTGACTTGTTGTACTTTCGCTCCTCGATCAACTGGCGCACGATCGCGAACCCGTGCGAGCGATCGAGTTTGGGGTCCATGCCGTAGACCGCGCACGGGCGGATGGCGCTGGTGTGCCGCCCGCGTGAGAAGTGATCGGCCCACAGGTGCGCCTCGACGGCGGCCTTGAACGCCCCATACACGTTGCCCGGGCGCAGCGGGTGGTCCTCATCGGGCTTGCCGCGCCAGCGCGGGCTCATGTCATGGTGTACGGCGATCGAACTGACATAGATGAACTGCCTGGGGTGGCTCAGATCGAGCAGGCGCATCGAACCGACCAGGTTTTCCTTGTAGTGCGTCCGCAGCCCGCCTTTCTGCTCGTGTCCCCCGCGGATCGGGCCCCAGTCCACCGAGTTATGGATCACCGCATCACATCCGTCGAGCAGTTCGGGCCACAGGGTCTCATCGGCCTGATCACCCACCACCAGCCGCTCGACCAGCGGGCGGATGTGATCGCGTGTGCTTGTCTCGCGCAGGAGCCCGGAGACGGTGTGACCGGCCTTGACAAGATGCCGCGCAATCGTCGACCCGATGAACCCGCTCACTCCCGTCAGTGCGACGCGCATAACACACTCCTCCCGCAAGATCACACGAGAGTCTAAGCGACGCGCGCCGCGCAGGTGCGTCCACTTCTCGGACGCGACACCGCCCCGCAGGGGCGCTGCAATCGCCGCAGACTCTGCTCGCTGACGGTGATCCGTGACGGACGGGCCCACGCGCCACCGGGCATCACCCGATGATCTGAAGCGGGAGATTCATCATGATCGACGACATGTCCATGTCCCTCGTGCTCTCCGGGCTGATCCTCGGATCGGTCGGTCTGGGCATCTTCCTCTGGGGCAAGAAGCAGCAGGAACTCACGGCCATCCTCGTCGGACTGGCCCTCTCGGTCCTCCCGCTGTGCATCCACTCCGTCGGGCTGCTGTGGATTCTCTCGGGCGGCGTGCTCGGGGGATGGAAACTGCTGCACAAGTTCGCGGGCTGAGCATCTCCGCGCCGGCCTGCTGCGCACAACTCAACGCGACCCTGCCCGTACCGGCGCGGTCTGACGCTGCCTGGGCACCACCGGCTCGCTCTACAAGCCCACAGGCACGCTCGGATCGCCGAACACCATGAACTTCATGGCCTGAAAGAAGATGCTCGCCGGGTACCACCCTTCGTCCGGCACGATCGTCGACAGGTTCTCGCGGATGTAGTATTGCGACACTGCGAAGCGCCAGCAGTCACCCAGTCGCGGGCGATCCAGCGTGCCTGCGGCTTCGACGAACCCGTTCACCAGCGTCAGGCCGCACGGCTGGCTGCCCGTGTTGCAGCCGATGTACGCCACCGCGCCCCCCTGCCCGCCCACCACCAACTGCTCGCCCAGGCCGGTCAGGTTGTACTTTCCGCGTGCGTACACCGCCGGCGCCGGCGGCGGCCGGCTGAACACCTCTCCGTTGTTCGTCCCCGCGTGCTCAGCGCCATGCACATCCTCATACGCCTCGTACGGGGGCAGCGTCGCGAAGCGTGCAGTCGAACAACCGGCCGAGATCACGACTGCCAGTTGATCAGCGTTGTTCAATTGCGGCAGGTGCCCCGTGGCGATGCACTGGTCCCACGAATCATCGCTCCCATGTCCGGCGTGCACCAGCAGCCCGACGCCGTCGTTGAGCAGCCCGACGATCTGCTCGGCGCTCGGCTCGGGAACTCCGTAGGCCGCACCTTCGTAGTAGCGCCGTTCGACCTTGAAGCGCTCATCAAGCGCATCGCGCAGGTGCTCGAACTGCGGGCGTGCATCGATCCACCCGCCCACCATCACCAGCCCGGCGGTGGCGGGCCAGGTCTTCTCCGGGGATCCGCTGCTGCCTGACGTGGCCGTCGCTGCGTCGTTGGCACTCTTTGCGGGCGCGGGGCGGGCCGCCTCGACGCCGCGCTCGTAGCGCATCGTCTTCGCACAGAGCAGCGCCAGGCTCTCAGGCGTGCTCACCGGCCACCGCCCCACACTCAACTCGGGCCGATAGTCGATCGCGTCATAGTTGATCGGGTCGTCCTTGAAGTGCTCGCCCCGCACCTCGCCAAAGTAGCCCGCGTGAAAGTCCTCGGCCTGCGCGTTCCAACTCTCGAACGAGCCATCCACCCTGGCCACGTCGGCGTAGTACAGATCGCTTGGGTAGAAGGCGTAGTGAAACGCGGGCTCGGTCACGCGGTCGAGCGTCATGTAGCGCACCGGCATCACATCGGCGTCGCCGACCAACAGCACGTACTCCACCTCACCGCGGCTCCAGCGCTCATGCAGATAGCGCTTCACCTTTTCCGGGTCATCGGCGCCCTCGCTCCTGGCCAGCACGTCTTCGAGCACCACCAGTTCCGTCGGCAGGCGCTCCTTCTTGAACGCGACAAACTCCCCGAGCCCGTCGGCCAGCGACTGAGGCGCGACGATGAGCAGCCCGTCTCCGGCCGCAGCCGCGCCTGCAAGCAATCCCATGACGCCGATGGCCAATGCTCCCATGTCCGCTCCTTTGCTGATGCTCCCTCGCGTGCTGTAGAATACCGCTCTTCCGTGTCCGCCTCTTTGTGGCTTCCCCACAGCCTACCGCCCTGCGGCGCCCGGCACCATCGACCGTTCCCGCCCTGTTCCACGCCGTCCGCGGCCGGAGTGTTTGTTCGCAGTTCCACGGCGCCGGTGTGGGGTACCTCCCTGCCGGGCGTGATTCAAGCACCGACAAATCGGATTTGACGAGGCCGTCTTCCACTCGCACGCGCTGTTCAAGGCCTTGAGCCGCGAGCGGCTTCTGCTGTGGCTGCGGATCGGGCGAGCGTGGTGCGGGTGTGGTCTGTGACGCGTGCGCCGACTGCGACGCCTGTGCGGGCGATGCGCCCGGCGCGGTGCGTGCAGCGGCGGACGCGGAATTCCGATGTTCTCATTGGGTTGCGATGAAGGCAAGCGCGTTCAGTCTGCTTGAACTGGTCGTGGTCGTGGTGATCGTCGGGGTCATTGCGGCGATCGCCATACCGCGACTGAGCGGGTTTGCCGCCGGGTCCAAGGTGCAGGCCGCCGCGTCGTCGGTGCGTGCCATGCAGGAACGGGTGATCGAGTACCAAGGGCTGGAGGGCTCGTGGCCGGGCACGATCGACCCCAACTGGTTCATGGGGGGGCGAATACCGCCGAACCCGTACGACGGGACCTCTCCCAGGGGTATTCAGTCTGTCAACGCCGGGGCGGACGTCACCGAGCCGACGATCAAGGTGACGGGCGCGGGCAAGGCCGCCTACTGGTACAACCGGGACAACGGGCAGGTGCGTGCCCGCGTGGCCAACCTGGGCACCGCTGGGGCCAACGTCGCCCTTTACAACGCGGTCAACGGGACGGGCGTGAGTGCCCTGAACCAGACCAAGATCGAATCCGGGAGCGAAGAGGCCGAAACGGAGGATGACGGGGAGTCCATCGAATTGGAACTGGGGGGCTGAAGCCCGGGTGCCCGCTAGAATCGCCCCGCATGGCCTACACCGTTCTGGCACGTCGATACCGCTCCACCAGTTTTGACCAGGTCGTCGGGCAGGAGGCCATTGCGCGCACCCTGCGGGCGGCCATTGAGCAGGACCGCGTGGCCCACGCCTACCTGTTCTGCGGGACGCGCGGGGTGGGCAAGACCTCCATCGCGCGGATATTCGCCAAGGCGCTCAACCACGCGGACGACCACCCGGAGATCGCCAAGGCGATCATGAGCGGGCAGGACACCGACGTGATCGAGATCGACGCAGCCAGCAACACCGGGGTCGATCACGCCCGCGAACTGATCGCCAATGCCAACTACCTGCCCATGCGCGGGCCTTACAAGGTCTACATCATCGACGAAGTGCACATGCTCTCCACCGCTGCGTTCAACGCGCTGCTCAAGACCATGGAAGAGCCGCCCGAGCACGTCAAGTTCGTGCTGTGCACGACCGAAGCGCACAAGGTGCCGGCCACCATCCAGAGCCGTTGTCAGCGTTTTGACTTTCGCAACATCCCCGTCGCCAAGATCGCCGAGCATCTCTCGGCCGTGGTTGGGCAGGAGGGTCTCAAGGCCGAGCCCGAACTGGTGCATGAGATCGCGCGTCTGGGCAACGGCTCGATGCGCGACGCGCTGAGCCTGCTGGATCGGGTGATCGCTGCGGGAGAGAAGAAACTCACGCTCGCGCTGCTCGAAGACCTGCTTGGACTGCCCGATCGCAAGTTGATGGGCTCGCTGATCGACGCGATTGCAGTCGGGGACGTGCCCGGTGTGCTCCAGGCGGGCGATGAACTGCTCGGGCGCGGCTCGGGGCCTGACCTGTTCCTCGAGTCGCTGACTGAGCGCCTGCGCGACCTGATGGTGCTGTCGGCCTGCGGACCGAAGACCGATCTGGTCGAACTGACCGGGGAGATGCGCCGGGAAGAAGCCGAGCGGGCGAAAAAGTTTGACGCCGGGGCGATTGTGCACATGATCGCGATCTGCGACGCCGTGCAGCGGATGCTTCGCACGTCGGCGGCCCCGAAGGCGCTGGTGGAGGCGGCCCTGGTGCGACTGGCGCTGTCGGAAACGTTTGCCGACGCGGCGGCGCTGGCGGCCGGCTCGCCGCGAGGTCCGGAGGCACCGGCAAAAAAACGCTAGGGGCGGACCGGAGTACGTCGGCTCCGCCCCTTGAAGAGCCCGTAGTGCCCCGTGTGCGTCCTTCGGCCGCCGCGTCTGCGCTGCGGCGCCCTCCTCCTGAGCCCGACGGGCCGGCCGTTCCTGCGCCGCATGACGCGGAGGGCACCCCTTGTGCGGGGGCGATGAGTCTGGTCGAGCAACTCGCCTCGGTCTGCGGGCCGCGGCTGCGGACGATGCTTGCGCGGGTGCGCGTTGAGCAGGTCGGAAGCGACGAGTTTGAGTTGCATGCCGACCCCTCGCAGCGCGCCATGGTTGAGGCTCATCTGAACGAACTGCGACCGGTGTTCGAACGGGCGCTGGGTATCCGCGGCCCGTCACTGCGACTGGCCGATGACGGCGAGGCCGCGGAGTCCCAGTCGCAGGCTCCCGTGCTGCGCACGAGCACCGACGCGGAGTTGGAGCATCCGCTGGTCAAGGAAGTGGCGAGTTTGTTCGGTGCGACGCCCAAGAGCGTCCAGCCGCGAGGAAAGCGAGGATGAGTTGTTCGATCAACTGAAGATGATGGGGGCAGTGGCCGGGCTGCTCAAGAACCGCGACCAGATCAAGGCTGCCGGGCAGCGGATCCAGTCGCGGCTGGAGGGCATGCGTCTGGAGGGCAGGAGCGAGGGCGGGCTGGTGAAGGCGGTGGTCAACGGCAAGATGGAGGTGCTGTCCGTCGAAGTGTCCCCTTCACTGGGCGCGGGGCTGGGCGCCGCCGACGCCAGGACGCGACAGATGGCAACGGCGATGATCATCGCGGCGGTCAATGAAGCGCTCAAGAAGGCGCAGGCGGGGGTGACCGAGGCGATCGACGAAGAAGGGCAGAAGTTGGGCTTGCCCGGGCTGGGCGAGCAGTTGGCGCAGGTGCTGCCGCGATAGGTCGGCAAGCACTGTCAAGCGCAACAAAAATAGGCCCGCCAGGTTGGCGGGCCTCGTTTTTGGCATGAAGCAAGGCGGGTACTAGCGACGACGGCGCCCGGCGACCAGCGCGCCAAGGCCAAGCAGGGCCGCGCTCGACGGAGCGGGGACGATCCAGGCGTCGATCACTGCGTTGTTGAGCGTGTAGGACGTACCCGTATTGGAGTCATAGAGGGCCGTTGCCCCGCCCGTACCAGCATACGTGGCCGCGATGAAGTCATCGAGTTCGACGCTGGAGCCGATGAACGCATCACCCGAGCCGGCCGAGGCAGACGTATTTCCGTAGAACTGGAAGAGTTGACCGCTGCCGGTATTGAACGTGTGGTGCAATCCGTCCGGATGCGAGAACAGCCCGGCGAACGTGGGGTAGAAGGCCGAATCTTCGTTCATCAAGGTAGTCGTGTTGTTGGCGCCGATGCTGGAGCCGCCAATGGTGACGCTGCTGCGCTGCGCCGACTGGACGACGGCCGCGAAGCCGAAACTGCTGATATACACGTCGTTGGTGTTGAAGTGGGCGAGCAGTGTGAAGGTGGCGCCGTTGAGCCCCTGCGCATCCACGCCCCCGGTGAGCGCCAGCACGCCGGAGATCTGATAGTTGATGGGATCGGCAGACGTCACCCCCGCCGCCCCGCACAGAACGACGACCGCAAGCAGTTTTTTCATGTCTCTTCTCCTCACGAAGCCTCTGGCCGGGCTCCCACGTCGAGAGTCCGATTGAGCCCATCATAGGGGATTCACTAGGCTGTGAAAGGTCACGACGTGGGTTATTATCGATTTTGCGGATCTAGGATTATTCTCGGACCTTGGTGAGAGAGGAATCGCGGCGGATTCCGCCCCACAGGCGCCCGCAACCGTTCTCTTCTCGGGCCTGCCCCTTGTCCGAAGCCCGAGGTGTGTCTAAACGCGGGCAAGCCGGCGGTCGGGTTGCACAGCATCTCCGTCAGTAGCGAGTGCCCAAGGCGCAGACCCGCGATCAAGGGCTCAGCGGGGGGTCGGCGTCCAGAGGCGGGGGGATTCAAGTCGAGGCGGCATCACTGCCGGACGAAGGGGTTGGTGCGTTTTTCGTGCCCGATGCTGGTGGACGGGCCGTGCCCGGGGTAGACGCGGGTGTCGTCGGGCAGGGTGTAGAGTTTTGTGCGGATGGACCGGCTCAAGGTCTGGAAGTCGGAGCCGGGGAAGTCGGTGCGCCCGATGGAGCCGTTGAACAGGGTGTCGCCGACGAGGGCCTGACGGGAGGCAGCGTGGTGGAGCGAGATGCCGCCGGGGGAATGCCCGGGGGTATGGAGGACTTTCCAAGGCTGCCCGGCAAGAGTCAGAGTGTCGCCGTCGTTCAGCGTGCGGGCCGGTTCCGGGCCGGTGATGCGCAGACCCACCAACGCCGAGAGATTGAGCATCGGGTCTGACAACCAGCGTTGCTCGGCCTGATGGACCCAGATGGGCACATCGGGCAGGGCGCTGCGGGCCTCCTGGAGCCCGGCGATGTGGTCGAAGTGGCAATGGGTGAGCACGATGACCTCGACGGGCAAGTGGAGGTCCTGGACGCGTTCGAGGAGGAGCCGGGGCTCGAAACCGACGTCTGCGATCCAGCACGCGGCGTGGGAGCGGACGATATAGCAGTTGGTCTGGTAGTCTCCGAGGGGGAAGCACTCGATGATCGGACCTTGGACATTCGAGTCAGTCACGGGCGGAGTGTAGGTAGAATGGACAGACAGGAGCCGGCCGCATGTTGATCCGAAACATTGACCAGACCAGGCGTTCACCGGTGAAGATGGACGGCGTGCATGGCGCCACCATGGCGGTCATGGTCGGGCGTGAGGACGGCGCGCCCAACTTCGCATTGCGACAGTTTGAGATCGAGCCGGGGGGCAACACGCCCCGGCACGCGCACGACTACGAGCACGAGGTGTATGTCGTCTCCGGTAGAGGCGAGGTGCTGCTGGAAGGGCAGTATCGCGCGATCCGGGGTGGCGACGTGATCTACGTGCCGGCGGACCAGGAGCATCAGTTCAGAGCCTCGGCGCAGGAGGCGCTGCGGTTCTTGTGCATCGTGCCGGTGACGCGCAACTGCGGCGACCCTGTCCCCGGGAGTTGATGGGAGGTGCCATGATGTCGGGCGAAAGGACTCTGCCTTACTGGACGATCGGGTTGTACGCGGTGCTGATCGTGGCTTCGGCGGCGGTGATCGCGGTGGGTATCAATCACGCAGACCGGGTGATGCAGTCCACGGCCGGCATTGCGTTGGCGATCGCGCTGTGCACGATGCCCATCGGCGTGAGGCTGGCGATGCGCAGCGGGTCGACCGGCGGCGCGTCGCATGACGTGAACGCCCTGGTGGGGGCGGTGCGCCACCTGGCCGACGAGCAGTCGCTTTCCGACGATGCGCGTCGGGTGCTGAATCGGCGTCGCGAGCGTGACCTGTTGCGCAAGGCGATCGAGGAGGACATCGCCGTCGAGGACTGGGATGCGGCGATGGTGTTGGTCAAGGAACTGGCCGAGCGTTTCGGGTATCGCAGCGACGCGGAGGAGTTTCGCACGCGGATCGAGACAGCGCGGTACCAGATGGTCGAGCGGCGCGTCGAAGAGGGAATCCGGGCGCTGGACAGCCTGATCGTGCAGTTGCGCTGGACCGAGGCCAGCGCCGAGGCTGCACGCCTCAGCCGGCTCTATCCGGACTCCCCGAGGGTCGAGGGGCTGCGGCACCGCGTCGAGACGGCCAGGCAGCGATACAAGGCCGAACTGGAGCGGCGTTTCCTGACCGCGTCGGAGAGTGGCGACGTGGAAGAGGCGCTGGAACTGCTTAAGGAACTGGACGGCTACCTTTCCGAGTCCGAGGCCGAGCCTTATCGCGAGGTGGCGCGCGGCGTCATCGGGCGGGCGCGAGAGAACCTCGGCGTGCAGTTCAAACTGGCGGTGCAAGATCGTCAGTGGGCCACGGCCGCCATTGTCGGCGACCGCATCATCCGTGAGTTTCCCAACACGCGGATGGCGGCAGAAATCCGCGAGATGATCGACGGCATCCGTCAGCGGGCGGCGATGGGCGTGTCCGCCTGAGAGCGCCTGGGAACTAAGTGCCCGCGTGGCAGACGCCGGAGCGGCGCCCGTCTTCGGGCGCCTCTGCGGTTCGGAATCGAACGGAATGCTGGTCGCGTAGTGGCGGCGACCCGAGTCGGCGTTCGAGGACTCACAAGGGTCGGGCGTCCATTGCGTCGCGGCGTCAGCGGGGCGTCGGTTCGGTCGGCGCGTGCTTCGGACGCGACCAGTTCAGGAGCAGCAGGATCGCGATGCCGACGATGAGATAGAGGTCAGCCACATTGGAGACGTAGGGCCAGATTTCGTCCGAGCCGCCCGGCCACTTGACCCCGAAGGGGAGTTTGAGCCCCGGCAGCGGGTGGATGAAGTCGCGCACGCAGGCGAAACGCAGGCGGTCGTAGAGATTTCCCAGTCCTCCGGCCGCGATCAGCCCGATGGCGACGTGGGCCCACATGTCGCGGGCGCGTGTCCACAGCCCGAAAATGAATGTAGCGAACGCAAGCGCTACCAGGGTGAATGCGACGAAGAACCAGCGTCGCCCGGCGCCGACGCCGAACACTGCGCCGGGGTTGAGCACGAGCGTCAGTTCCAGGAGGTTGGGAATCACCACCACCGGCTTGTGCGTGGGGATGAGCAGATCAAGGCGCTGCGTGGTGAGCACGGCGTCACGGTCGATTCCGACCGGGATGCCGGCGACGTGGGCGAAGGCCAGCGACTTGGTCGCCAGATCGGTTGCCAGGCCGAGTCCGGTCACAATCATCAGCAGGGCCCAGGCCCGCGGCGAACGGTACGCGTGAACGTGGTCGGTGCTGTGTGCGGGTGCGTGGGACACTGCTTACCACACGCCCGACGGGCTGCGGCGCTCCAACTCGCGGGCCGCATCGATCGAATAGCGCGCCCACGGGAGTTCGCGCAGGCGCTCGACGCGGATCGGCCGCCCGGTCAGTTCGCACAACCCGTAGCGCCCGTTGTCGATCCGCTTGATCGCGTCATCAATCTCGCGGATGAGTTTGCGATCGGCGGCCGCAAGGTCGAGCGCCAGCGTCTGCTCGGCGCTGTCGGTGCCTTGCTCGGCCATGTGCTGGGGCGTGTGGCTGAGTTCGCCGCGCCCCAGGTTGAGCGCTTCGGATTCAAGTTGGGAAACGTCGCCCACGAGTGCGGCTCGCTTCTGAAGCAGGACGGCGCGGAACTTGTCGAGTTCGCGCTTCCGGAAGGGAGACTTGGCAGGCTTGCGGGCGCCGCTGGTGTCCAGCCCGTATCCGCGAGCCGCGTCGGGCCCGCTGGGGATCAGCGGCTTGCGCTTGGGTGCATCCGGCCCGAGCAACTGCGTGCGGTGGGGGCTCGGGGGTGAGGTGATGCTCTGCCTGCCTCGCGAGGGCCTGGCGGGTTTGTCCGTGTGGATCGAAATGCCCTTGCGCTTCGACTGCTTGTCGGCTGCCGCAGTCTTGGGCGCAGCCGCGGCGGACTTCTTTTCCGCAGCGACGGGGGCGGGTTTCCCAGCGGATGGTTTATGCGGAGCGGGTCTTTCGGGTCGGGCTTTGGCGTTGCCCTTGGCCTTGGCCGCTCCAGCGACCGGGCGCTTCAAAGCGGACTTGGAAGCGCCGCCGCTCCGAGTCGGCTTTGCGGCGGACTTGGTTGTCTTCTTTTTTGAGGACTTGGACGCGGTGGACCGGGTCTTGCCCCGCTGAGCGGAGGACCGGTTCGAGCCCTTGGCCGGCTTGGAGGCGCCGGAAGCCCGCTTTGTAGGTTTCTTCTTGGCGGGGGCTGGTTTCCGCGGCACTGTCATCTCCGCGCGTGGTTGGCGGATCCGAAAGCCTCCGAGACGCACGCGGGCGAAGGGTATTCCCCGCGTCCAAACCAGTCAAAACGAACCCAGGCGAGGTGCGTCACTGTTTGGTCACACCTCAACTGGTTGCGAATCAATGGTTTACATGGTTGCGCCGCAGTCTGGCGGATTGGTGAAAGCATGTCAACTTTCGACGGAGCACACCCCGGTTTGTGGTGTGTCTCGGCTGCCGGACGACGGCTGCCCGCGGGTCAGGCGTCGACGGGGCCCGAAGGCTCAACCTCGGGGCTGCTTTCGGCCAACTGACCCATGCGGCGGAAACGCTGGTAGCGTCCCTCGACGAGGCGATCCAGGTCGAGATCGCAGAGGGAGTCGAGTTGGTCGGTGATCCAGGATTGAAGGGAGGATGCCGCTCCCATCGGATCGCGATGCGCGGCCCCAACCGGTTCGGGGATGATCGCGTCGATGATGCCAAGTTCGAGGTTGTCGCGAGCGGTGAGGCGCAGCGCGTCGGCGGCGGCCGAGTTGGTTTGCTCGTTTGCCTGCTTCCAGAGAATGGCGGCGCATCCTTCGGGGCTGATGACCGAATACCAACTGAACTGAAGCATGCCCACGCGGTCTGCCACGGCGATGCCCAGCGCGCCGCCGGACCCACCCTCGCCGATGATCACGCTCACGATCGGGGTGCGCAACCGAGACATTTCGAGGAGGTTGACAGCGATGGCCTCGGCCTGACCGCGTTGCTCGGCCCCCACGCCCGGATACGCCCCGGGCGTGTCCACCAGCGTGACGATGGGCAGGTGGAACTTCTCGGCCAGTTTCATTTTGGCCAGGGCCTTGCGGTAGCCTTCCGGGTGGGCGCATCCGAAGTGGCAGGCGATTTTTTCCTGGGTGTTCTTTCCCTTCTGGTGCCCGACGACGAGGCACTTGCGCTGTCCGATGCGTCCGAAGCCGGTGACCAGGGCGGGGTCGTCTCCGAAGCGGCGATCGCCGTGCAGTTCGACGAAGTCGCGGCAGATCATGCCGATGTAGTCGCGCGTCTGCGGGCGATTGGGGTGTCGGGCGACGCGGACGGTGTTCCAGGGCGACAAGCGGGCGTACAACTCGCCGAGAATCCGCTCACGATCGGCCAGGAGCGACTCGGGCGTCTCGACGCGGGGCATGTCTGCCGCTTCGATGCCGGGCAGGGCGGGCACTTCGGCCGGCCCGGATCTGGCGCGGGCGATGCGCTCTTCGATCTCGCGGATCGGGCGCTCGAAGTCGAGTTGGTAGAAGGAAGGCATGGTGGATTGTTGGGCGTTGACCGGACAGTGTATCGTGCCCGTTCCCGGGGCGGCAAAGGACCGGTAATTGTGTGGGCAGGCGGAAAGGAGCGGCGATGAGCAAGGCCCTGGCGGTGATCGGCGGCGGGAACATGGCCAAAGCCATTCTCGACGGCGCCGCCCGCGCCGGGGTGCTGCCCCCGACGGTCATCGTCGCCGACCCAAGCGCGGAACGACGGGCGCTGTTCACCCGCGCGGTCGAACGGGCCGGCGAGGCGATTGCGCAACTCGCACAGGCAGAAGAAGTACCCGGGTCGGGGCAGGTGCTTTTGGCGGTGAAGCCGCAGATGCTGCCGGAAGTGGCCCGCGATGTGCGTGCGGCGATCGACGCGGGGGTGTGGGGCGCGCGGCGGGTAGTGATCAGCATTCTCGCCGGCGCGACGGCGTCGCGGGTGCGTGAGGCCTTTGCCGCGCGGGCGGAGGTGGTTCGCGTAATGCCGAACACTCCGGCGCTGGTTGGGCGTGGCATGAGCGCGCTGTGCCTGGGGGAGGGGGCCGAGTCGCACGACGCGGATCTGGCTCGCGCGCTGTTCAGCGCGGTCGGCAAAGTGATCGATGTTTCGGAGTCGCAGATGGACGCGTTCACCGCGGTGGGGGGGTCGGGCCCGGCGTATGTGTTTCGTCTGGCCGAGGCGATGGTGGCCGGAGCGATCGAGGCCGGGCTGGACGCGCGCGACGCGTTGCTGGCGGTGCGGGAGACGATCGCGGGGGCGGGGCTGTTGCTGGGCGAATCGGCCGAGAGCCCGGGGGAACTGCGAGCGCAGGTGACAAGCAAGGGCGGTACGACGGCTGCGGCGCTGGAGGTTTTTGAACGCGGAGGCTTCGAGGCCACGGTGGTGCAGGCGATCGTGGCGGCACGGGACCGGGGGGCGGAGTTGTCGAAGATGGCCGGAGGGTGAGGCGCGGCCTGCGGAAGGCCCGGCGATGTCAGGCGGTGGGCAGTCAGGAGCCGGCGGCTGCGGCTTGATTCCGGAGCCCGAAGCGGGCACAATGAGACAGCCTGGCAACCGGCCGACCGGATGCCCGGCGAGATGCGGGTGTAGTTCAGCGGTAGAACGTCAGCTTCCCAAGCTGAATGTCGTCGGTTCGATCCCGATCACCCGCTTTGTCTGCCGCCGATGTCACAGGATGACACCGGCGGCTTTTCGTTGACAAACTCCGCAGATTCCGCGAGTTCTGGCAAGGGGTGCAGGGACGGCCGGATCGGGGCCAACAGTCCGACGATGACAGGGAATGACCTGGGTGGACGCTCGCTTGTGCAAGCGGTTGTGCAAGGTGTGACGGGGATGAGGCTGCGGATCCGGTCAATGAGCCGGAAACTACTACGGTGCCAGTTCTTCGCTAGGCCGACGTCGGTTGTCCAACGGCCTACCAGTCGTCGTACACTCGTCTTGGTTCGCCAGCCACGAATCCGCTGAACACGGAGGCCGCCCTTGAGATCGGTTTTCGCCATCCAGCTCGAAATCCGTCCGACCGACGGTGAGACTCCCAGCGATTGTCTTGCTCGGCTGCGTACCACCGTTTCCAGCTGGGTCGTGGACAAGCTTACATCGAAGTGGGGTGCGTCATCACCGGTGCTCCTGTTCGACGGCGCAAGCCGTGATCCTCTGCCCGGTCACCAGGTCAAGGCGACCGCCGATCAACACGATGCAGTTGAGATCGCTGAGGTCACGTGGACCCATCCCCACGATGATGGCTCAAGGTGGGTCTCTCATTGCACGATGGCGCGCTCGGCGGACAGGATCGCATTCGCGATGAACCTGCGCCTTCAATCGAACGAGTTTGATTTGCGGCCCCTCACCTTCCAGCTAGGCCGCCCCGCGGTCATTGACACCATCGTCCGACAATTCCGCTGCTCCGTTTCGGGCGTGCCCGTGCAGACATCGGCGAGGGTAATCGACGACGACGACGTGGATGATTTGGTCTCCGGCCTGCTGTTGAGCCCGGATCGTCACGTTCCCGTCGTTGCCGTGAGCGTCGACGGGTACTCGGACCGTGCACTCGTCAACGCGGATGACCTTCAGAGGTCGGTGCTTGGGTTTGCATCTGTAGTGCTACTCAAAGACAAGTGGGCCGCGTTCCGTCTCACCGACGCCGTAGGCAAGTCGCTCTCGTGCTACAACGGGGCGGTGAGGATGTACTGGCCGGGGTTGACGCTAACCTCGGACCCTTTCGATCACCCGTTGTTTCTGCCTGGCCGTCTTCTCGCGCCCGGACGTTCGATCGGCCAAGATCTTTTCCGCTTCCTCAACTCGATCGCTAGCTTCCGGTTTCGGGAGGGCAAGCCCATCGCCGATGCCCGAGCCATCGTTGAAACGCGTCGCGCACACGAACTGGAGGAGATCAGAAGGGCCGTGGCTCGAGGAGGCCTCGACGCCGCGGAAATGGAGAAGGCGCTCGAACGAGCATGGGACGAGGAGAAGCGCCTTCGGTCAGAACTAGCCGAGCGGGACGCACGAATCTCCGATCTCTCAGACCAGCTCGACGCTCAGAAGCAAGTGTGGGCGGCAATGCGGGATGAGGCACAGAGTTCCGTGCGGGTCCCCGCTCAGGTCGAAGCAAAGGCATCGTCGGGTTTCGAATCAGTGGCTGCAGCTATGGCTGCAGCAAAGCGTGACTTCTGCGGCTCCGACAAGCCGCTGGTCTTCCTTGAGCGCGCGGAAAAGTCGGCCGCTGAGTCGCCGTACAAACAACCAGACAAAGTGTATGAAGTGCTCAAGGCCCTCCACGACATCGGCGAGAAGTGGAAGAAGAACAAGGGAGCTCTCGGCGTAGACGGGTGGCGGGGGGCGCTAGAGAAGCAAGGCTTCATCTACAAGCCCGCGATCTCTCAGACCACTCGCACCAAGTGGGGGGATGAATACACCTTCAAGTACAACGGCGACAGGCTTCTCTTTGAAGAGCACGTGACTCTCGGGGCCGGCGACCCGAACACATGCGCCTCCGTTCACTGGATTCTCGACAAGAGAAACTGGGTCGTGGTTGTCGGTCACTGTGGCCGCCACCTTCCGAATACTCGCACCTGACTTTCCCGACCCACAGGACCGACTCAATTTCCCCTATCACATCAATGGCACGACAGGCAGGACCACCCGAGCAACTTCGAAGTTGCCTCACCGTGCGGTCGCGGCCGAATGCGCGGAAACTCTCGCCACAGTTCGATCATTTGTGCCCAGCGGCAGGTCCGGCAGGCTCGCCACCGCCCCGGCCACGTCGAGGAGTTTCGGGTCGGTGTAGACGTTGGCTGTGAGGCTGGGGTCGCTGCGGCGCGTGGCGGCCTGGGCCGTCCGCAGCGGGACGCCCGCCTTCGAGAGGTGCGTGCCGAGGTGACCTGCCCGCCGAATCCTGATCCAGGCGTTTGAACGTCTCAGCGGACCCCGGCGGGGTCGAGGAGACTTTCGGCATGAAGCGGACGCGGCATGCAGCGGAGCAGATCGTGACCAGGCTGCGGCAGGCCGACGCGATGCTGGCGGCGGGGGGGGGTCGGCTCATCGGTTCGCCGAGGTGGCCGGCTCTTGCCGAGAAAGGAGGTCCGCACGCCCGATATTCTGGGCTCCGGTGGGGCTCCGGAGCGTGAGCGAGGGCACAAGTACGGTGGGGCTTGGTAATCGGGCTTCAGCGGCTATGCTCGGGTCTCGGCGCGGGGGGCCGGAAGGGAGTTGCCCGATGCTCATTCGTACGATTTTGAGCCTGCTGTCGGCAGGAGTTTCGTGTGTGCTGTTCGGGGGGCCGGTCGGCGGCGTGGGTCCGGTTTGCTGGGCGGGCGTGTCGATGGTGCCGGACGGCGACGGGCAGGCGGAAGAGACCAAGGCCGAGGCGACGAAGGAGGAGACCAAGGACGCGGACGAGAAGCTCACGCTGGAGAGGCTTTTCCCGGAGAAGAGTTATTTTGGTCCTTCGGCGCGTTCGACGTCGTTCAGCCATGACGGGCGGTACGGGGCGTTCCTGTATCGCTCGTGGCTGGAGCGTCGGCACGGGTTTGACCTGTACGTGTACGACACGAGCAACGGGCAGATCCGCCGGATGAGCAGCGTGGGGCGCCTGGCCGAGTATCAGGCCGAGACGCGCGAGGTGCGGGATGATCGCGAACAGAAGGCCAAGCAGGCCGGGCAGACGATGGAGCGACTGGCCCGCGAGCAGGCGGATGCGATGGGGTGGGACGATGCCCTGCCCACGGGAAGGTGGAGCGGTGAGGCGACGGGGGGCGAGGCGGGGGCGATTCCGGGGGGCGTGTGCGAACTGTCCATCGATCGAGGAGATGATGGAAAGTTCGCGGGCGAAGTGCGCGTGGGCCTGGTGCGTTTGCCGGTCAAGGAAGGGACGTTTGACGCGGGATCGCGGACACTGAGCGCCAAGGTGGCCGACGAGAAGATGGGTGTCAAGGCGGGGACGCTGACGTTGGTGCGGGAGGGCGAGTCGCTCAAGGGCGATCTTGTGATCGAGGATCCGTCGATCAGGTTGACCCTCGCGATGACGCGCCAGGCGGACGATGAGCAAGGCGAGGGCAAGGACCAGACGCCCCGGGGTGTGCTCGGTGCGATCGGGGAGCGACTGACGCTCGGCGACGTGGTGCTGCCCGACGACGCGGAAATCAATGACGAGAAGGACGGCAAGCCGCCCGCCAAGCGGGCGCCGCGCTACGGCGGCGTGCAGGGGTACGAGTGGTCGCCGGTGGCGAACGAGATGCTGTTGATCGCCGGCGGCGACTTGTATCGGTTGGTGATCGACCAGGACAAGTGGGACGAGCCGATCGCCCGCCCGGAGGAGGCTGCGGCCGAGCCGGAGACCGGTGTGGTGGGAGGCGACGCGACGGGGGAGGAATCCCAGCCGCCCGAAGCGGCCGGCGACGACGCGGGAGAGAGGGGTACGTCGACGGAGGCGGACAAGTCCGAAACCGGCGCGGCCGATGAAAGGGAGCCGGATCAGGCGGACACGAGTGGGGAGCAGAAGGAGAAGAAGGCGGAAGTCAAGCCGGTGACGCCGTACCTGGGAGAGTTGACGCGTCTGACGCACACGCGCGAGCATGAGTCGGACGTGCAGTATCTTCCGGACGGATCGGGCTACACCTACCTGCGCGGGGGGGCGCTGTTGCAGGTGACGTTCGGGGATCACAGGATCGTGCAACTCGATCCGGAACTCAAGGACGGTGAGCGCATGGTGGGGTACAAGATCAGCCCCGACCGCAAGCGGCTGGTGTTCCTTGCCAATCGGGGTGACAACTACTGGAGTTCCGGGCGTCAGGTGACGATCGTGAGTTACCGCGACCGCTTTGCGCGGGCCGGGCAGGTGACTCGGCACATGTCGGATGACCCGTGGCCTGAAGCGTATTCATCGGTGTACCTGTTCGACCTGAACGGGCATGAGAAGGAGGAAGGCACGCTGGAGCGTGTGTTCACCAAGCGGATCACCGGCCCGCGTGACGTGCTGCGCGTGCCGGAGTGGTCTGCTGACTCCAGTCGCGTGGCGTTCGCGGCCTTCGAGCAGAGCACGAGTTTGATCAAGATTCTCGAAGCGGGGTTTGTCGACGAGAAGAAGAAGGACGAGAAGTCGGCCAAGGCGGAGGAGCCGGGCGAAGGCGAGTCGGCCGACAAGGGCGAGCAAGACGAAGTCGAGAAGCAGGATGACGACGGGGGGGATTCTGAGGGGGAGAAGAAGAAGGAGGAAGTCGACACGGAGGGTGAGAAGCCAAGCGACGCCGACAAGAAGCCCGAGGAAGAGAAGCCGGAGTTCAAGATCGAGAACGCGCGGGTGGTGTACGAGTTCTATCACTTCGGCGGTCCGAACACGCCGGGCATGGTGCAGCCGCAGTATCTGCCGGACAGCCGCCGCCTCGTGTTCATCACTGAACTGTCCGGCTATCGGCAGTTGAGCCTACTGGATCCGAAGTACCAGCAACTGACGCAACTGACGCAGGGACAGTTTGAGGTCTATCCGTTTGACATTTCGGAAGATCACACGTTGATCTTCGCAACGGCGACGGCGGGGGACGCGGCGGGCGAGCAGGTGTTCGCCATCAACACCGAGACCGGCGACATGGCCAAACTGTCGACCGGCGAGGGCGTGTACAGCAGCGTTGCGGTCAGCGATGATGCGAAGCACATGCTGGGCAATCGCGTCGATTTCGGCGTGCTGACCGAGTTGACGGCGATCACGACCGGCGTGGAGCCGGTCACGACGGTGCTCACCGATTCGCATCCGGCCGAGGCGCACAAACTGACGAAGGTCGCGCCGGAGTACTTCACGTTTGAGAACCGGCACGGACAGGCCATCCTCGGACACATGTTCAAGCCGAAGGACTGGACCCCCGAGGACAAGCGCCCGCTGCTGGTTTACGTCTACGGCGGCCCGCTGGGCGAGCAGAAGATGGCCACGCGCGGGTCGTTCAACACGTCGAGTTACGGGTTTGCCCGCTACATGACGGAGGTCCACGGCTGGGTGACGGCGACGATCGACCCGCGCGGGGCGTCGGGCTACGGAGCGGTATTTGAAAAGGCCAACTTCGAGCAGGTCGGCAAGCCGCAGACCGAGGATCTGGTCGACGGGGCGAACTGGCTGGTTGAGCACGCCGGGGTGGACAAGACGAAAATGGCTCTGCACGGGTGGTCGTTCGGCGGGTTCCAGACGCAGATGGTGATGTACTCCGAGCCGGACGTGTTCGCGGCAGGCATCGCGGGCGCAGGCCCGACGGAGTGGGAGAACTACAACTCGTGGTACTCGACGGGCACGATCGGCTCAGGGCAGGTCGGCAAGACCGTGCTCGAGAAGTACTCGCTGCTGCCCCTGGCCAAGAACCTCAAGGGCCATCTCCTGCTCATCCACGGCATGGAAGACGACAATGTGCTCTATCAGGACACGGTGCGCGTGTACCGCGAACTGCTCAAGGCCGGCAAGGAGGTCAACGTCGAGTTGTTCCTCGATCCCACCGGCGGACACGGGTTGGGCGGGGACGTGAAGACTCTCGGGCGTTTTCGCAAGTATGAGGATTTCCTGTTGCGATACCTCGGTGAGGGCAAGCCGGCCAAGCCGGTCGCGGCGGAAGCACCCAAGGATGTCGAAAGTCCCGCGGACGCCGAGGATGATGTGCTGGACGATCAGGAAGGTGACCCGGGCCTGCCCACCCCGTCGGGAGAGTCAAAGCGGCCGTCCGAGTCGATGTCGGCGGCCGGGAGTGCCGAGTGGACGAGGTGAACCCTGCGTCTGGTTGATTCGATCACCTTATTCGCATCGAAGCGCAGCGCGATGACGCAGACCTGCCAGTTCTGGCAGGAGCGCACCGTTCTGCCTTGAAACGCGTGTGTCTGGATGCCGGATCTTCGTGCGCGCACGAACACGGATCAGTGTGGTATACGCCCCTTGCGGTCAGAGTTTGCTTTGAAGCCCACGCTGAGAGGTGTTCGACGACGGGCACGCGTCCAGTGTTCTCGCCCGTCCGAGACTCAACTTGAGCAGGTATCCAATCGGCGAGGGTGTTGCTGCGGAAGGTTCGGAAGAACGAGGCCGGGGCGGACTGGTCCACCCCGGCGCTGGGAATCTCGCGGATGCTCGGGCTCTGGGGTCCGGAGGTATCGGCTCGGAGCGCCGATCTACGCCGGATCAAGGTTCTGAGGTGAAGTTGCGAAACGGCTCGGACTCGTGGAGATCGAAGCCGGACATCGAGATATTCCAGTCGTTTGCAAAGCCATGCCACGATGGGGCTGAGTATTGCGTGACCGTGTTATGGGAAGCCCAGTTGTGGTAGACCAGGTTCTGGTCATTCACCGCCAAGATACCGTGATCGTTGCTGGTCACCTGGTTGTCGGTGACTTTGGCGCCGGCGCCGGCGAGCCGGATCCCGGCGCCGTCGACGATCGCCGTGCCGTTGAACATGCAGGTGTTCTCCGTGATCATGGCTTTGCCGGAAACTTCGATGCCGTGCTGTCCGTTGCCATAGGCAGTGCACTGTTGCACGCGTGCTCCTGCACCGACCACCCGCAAGCCGCTCAGTTCGTTGTTTGCTGCGGTGCAGTTTGTGACGGTCGCGCCCTGCGAGGGGATGGAGATCCCGAACCCGGCGCAGGTCAAGGCCGCGCAGCGGTCAACGCGGGCGAACGGTCCGGTTTCGATCCCGTCATCACCGCAGGTGTCCACGGTGATATCCGTGAGGATCAGGCCGGTTGCCGCCGAGCCGGCGATGCCGGTTCCGGCAAAGTCTCGGACCACGCCGTTCTTGATCGTGATGGCGCGCTGCGCACCGGCCACTCTGATGCCATCCAGCGAAGGAGGCGCACCAAGAACGGTCGTGCCGTCGATCACGAAACCGTGGAGGTCGAGCGTGACGTTTGACGCAGCGATCTCGATCCCGACCTTGCCGCTCACACTACTGGCAAGATTGCCTGTCAGATAGTACGACCCCGCTTGAGTGATCCTGAAGACACAACTGGAATCGCCCGGAGTGTTGACGCTGTTGACGGCCACACGGGGCTCGACTTCCGAGAGGGTCTTGTAGGTCGGACTGACCGGACCGGCCGGCGGGTCCAGCGGACCGGCGATGAGCAAGGCCGCAGACATCGCCAAGGCGAGAACACAGCACTTCTGGAGAAGAGAACGGGCTTGTTGATTGTTCATGGTTACATGTTCCAAGAGAAGGGAGCGGTTTGCGGGCGGACATCGGCTCGGGGAGCCGATCGACCCAGAGGCACAGCCGATCACGGGCAGCCGTCGGCAAATGTCTGGAGGAACGCCTGGACGTCGAAGAAGTTGAACACGCCGTCGTTGGCATAGTCGGCGCTGGGATGATGAGCGGAGAAGGCGGCCAGGAAAGCCTGAACGTCGAAGAAGTCGAGCGCGTTGTCGCCGTTGAAGTCGCCCGGGCATCCGACGGGGGTGCTGGTCTCGGCCATGAGGATCGGTGCGCCGCGTCCGGTCTGCACCCACAGGTCATAGAGCGTCTGCCCCCAGTGATTGGAAACGTTGGCGTCGCGCAGGTGTTCGATGTATTCCTTGGGCGTGCTCTGGTAATAGAGGCGAGCCTGGAAGGTCGCGGTCCCGGCGGGGATGGAGTACCAGCGCTCGTGCCAGTATTGCCCGTCGTCGTACACGGCGCCGACGGCCGGAGATCCTGCGGCTTCGTAGGCGGCGTTGTCCCATCCGCGTGGGGGGATGCGGGTGTCCTTGACGATGGTGTCGGCCAGAGCCATGTGCTGGCTCAGCCCGGCGGGCAGTCCGGTGGCGGCGGCGGCGTCGTCACTGAGTCCGACCTGCATTTCAAAGATGGTGGTGCCTTCGAGGTGCAGTTCGGCCTCAGATTCGTCGTATGCGCCGACTTCGGCGAGCAACTGGTCGGCGCTGTCGAAGAAGCGGATGTTGACCCAGGCGCGGCGGCCTTCGATGTGTCCGGTCGGGAGTTTGTGGCCTGACTCGTTGGTGACGCGTACCCGCATGAGGGCGCCGGTCTGCTCGACGTCGAGCGTGGCAGCGCGTTCGAGCATGGAGACTGCCGCGGCGCGCGCCGAAGCGATGGCGGTCTGATCGACTTCGGGATCCTCTGCGGTCCACAAGGCGATGATGTCGAGCGTCTGGGCGCCGCTGCCGGCGAACTCGTGCCTTGCTGCGTCGGGGCGCTCGGGGGCGAAGAAGCACAACTGCCCCTGGGCACGCGGCATGTGGCAATCCTGACAGGTGGATACCGTGGAGACCCCCAGGCCGCCGAAACGTCCGCCCATGTCCACGCCGCCGTTGGCAAAGTCGCTCAGCGCCCACTCGGTGTAGGTGCGTTCGAGGGGGAACATTTCCTGGGGGTTCTGCGTGGGAGAGGGCTCATCGAGGGCGTTGTAGCGGAAGGTGCCGTCGGGCTGGGCGGTGATGGCGACGTTTCCGACATCGTGGCAGGTGCCGCACATGGAGCCGGTGGCGTGGAACGGAGAAGCGATCACGTCGTGGAGGGCGTAGGTATCGGGCCGGACGATGCCGCGCCGGGTGCCGGTGGGGTCGAGGACAAACATGGCGTTGCCGTAGAACTCGGGAACATCTTCGAGTGCGGCCAGAATGGGCAGGTCTTCAACCGGGCTGATGCCGGGCTTGTAGATGGGGTCGACCATGGAGTGGCAGATGTGACAGGTGACGCCGTCCTGGTCGGCCATGGTGAGTGCGCTGCCGTCGGGCGTGAGCGCCGAGCCGGAGACGACGGAATAGGGGATGTGGCAGCGCATGCAGTAGTAGCCGACGTTGGAGACATCCTGATTGGCAAGGGCCATCTGCGCGAAGAAGAGCGGATTGCGTCCGGCCTGAGCCATCTTGCTGCCTGCCCAGGTGGAGGAGGGGTCGTTACCGATGTCGACGTTGCCGTGGCAGAGTTTGCACGAATCGGAAGTTTCGATGGCTCCGACCTCGAGGTCGCCGAACTGCGTGCCGGGAACGTGGAAGTCATCGAGCGTCATTTCGAAGTAGACGGCGCCGGCCACGGCGGCCAGTACGGCGATGAGGGCGCCGGTGGCGATGGGCTTTTTCGAGACGAAAGTTCTGGCGTACCCGATCATCCGGGGTCTCCTGCTCCAATAATACGTACCGGGTTATCCAGTTTGCGAGGATATCGAGCCAGGTTCGGCAATGCAAGCCCTGCGTCGGAAGTTCACGCTCCGGTTCAGGCCGGCACACGTGCGTCCGGGAGGCTGGTATCAGTCGTGCGGGTGTGGGGCCCGGAGCAGGTCGGCGTGAGCAAGGAAGTTACGGGACTCGGCGGGCACGTCGCGGGCGGCCTGCTCAAGCAGTTTGACGGCGGTGTCGACGTCGCCGACCAGCGCGTATGAGGCCGCCAGATCATGGCGCGGCCGGGGCAGACGGGGATTGGTCTTGATGACCTGGGTCAGGTGCGCGCGCCCCTCGTCGATGCGTCCGAGGGAGACGAGCAGGGCGCCGAAGGCGGCGCGGTTGGCGGCATCCTGGGGGTGCGTCGCGAGGTAGTCCTGATACAGCGTCAGCGCGTCGTCGGCTCGGTTCTGCCATACGAGAAGGGTGGCAAGCAGAGCGCGGGACTGCTCAAAGTCACCCCGATCGTTGAGAATGTTGATGAGCCATTCCTGTGCCCGCTCGGGCTGGCCCCGCTTCAGGAACAGGCGTGCCAGATCGACGCTGAGCGGATCGGTGGGCTGGATGGCCATGGCGCGGCGGAGGGCGGATTCAGCGCCGTCGTTGTCACCCAGCACGAGTTTGAGCCAGGCGGTGCGCACCAGGACGGGGTGCGTATCAAGCAGCGCAAGCCCGCCGTGTCTAAGGGAGGATCCGAGTTGGTAGAGTGCAAGGGCGTCCTTGGCCGCGGCGAGCGAATCGTCGGGGAGCGGGACGGGAGTGGGGGAAAAGGCCGCTTCAGCGGAGACGAGCACGCGGGCGTCCAGTACGGAGGCGCGCCATTGCAGCCCGCGCACCAGGGCCGAGTGGGCAAGGAACAGACCGGTGAAGAAGGTGAGGGCGAGGAAGCCCAGCCCGGCGGAGGTGATGGCGCCGCCGCGCTTGAGTTGAAGCGAGGCCAGTCGCAGGTTGCTGTCGCGGATGAGGCGCCAGGCGAACCAGGTGATGCCGCAGGCGCAGATGCTGATTCCGACGGCCATGAGCATGGGGACGAGGGCGTAGAGCCCGCGTGTGATGAAAAAGACGGCGACGAACACGGCCAGAAGGGCCAGTTCAAGCCCGAGGGAAGCGTCAAACGGTGGGCGGGCGGGGGCGGGGGAACGGCGGAGGGCCGATCCAATCGCCGGGCGGCTCAGGCTCAGGCTCAGCGCGTCGTGGGGACAGGCGGCCTTGCAGTCAAGGGTCTTGGAGCAGGCGGGGGAGACGACGCGTCCAAAGGCGCGGACCTCTTCGTGTACGCGGATTCCGGAGGTGCAGGCGGCGGTGCATTTGCCGCAGCCGTCGCAGAGGTCGAGATCGACGGTGATGCGGAAGGGCGCCAGGCGTTCGAGGGTGGTGAACACGCCGCCGTAGGGGCACCCGTAGCGGCAGAAGCCGCGGTTGCCGAGGAAGTAGATGCTGGCGCCGCCGCAGATGAGGAGGAAGGGAATGGCGACGGGCAGGCTGGGCATGCCTTGCCACAGGTTGTCGCTGGTGAGGGCGGATTCAAAGCCGGGGAAAGGAGCGGGCGCGGAGCGGTGGGAATCAGGCGTGATCTTGGAAAGCAGAGGCGAGAGCAGTTCGCGGTTGAACGTGGGCCACACGAACATGTAGAAAGCCAGGGCCACCGGCATATAGCCCAGGAGGCGGAGTCGGAGGACACGGGGGCGCAGGCCGACACGGCGGAGGAGCCACGCGCAGGCGTCCTGGAGTGCGCCCATGTGGCAAGCCCATCCGCACAGCCAGCGCCCGCCGATGGCGGTGCAGGCGGCCGCGAGGGCGAAGAGGATGAACCCGGGGTTGACGCGACCGAGTTCGAGGGTCTCCATCGAGTCTGAAAGCACGAAACGTCCGAGAGTTGTGCCGCTGATCAGCCAGTGGGCCACGTGGGCCAGAATCAGCAGGTGAACGAAGACGAGGGCCCGAAGGCGCCAGCGACGGATGCGCGCGACTCGACGGGCGAGCACGTCGGGTGGGTGCGGGAGGACGGGAAGAGAGACGAGCGGACCCGAAGTCAACTCGCCGGAACGGCCCCCGGCGCGCCGAGCGGGAGCGTGGTTCTTGCGAGAGGCGTGCGGCACGCGGGGACTCCGGAATCAGCGACGCGACAGGCGGGATTTCTGGACAAATGTATCCAGAGGCAAGGGCAGGTGCAAGGGAATTGCTCAGATGGTGAGGATCCAGAGTGAATCTCGGGCGTCCTCACGCGCCCGAGATTCACGGTGAATCCGTATCAGATCGTCGCGGTCGGTCCGGGAAAAAGGATGCCGGGGTGGACTGCTCCACCCCGGCGCTTGGAACCTTGCGGAATGCTGAGGCTCAGGAGTACGGAGCCATCGGCTCGGAGAGGCGATCTCCCCGGAGCCGGCTCACACCGGAGGCCGGTTGGAAACGGGCCCGAGCGATCACGGGCAGCCGTTGGCGAAGGCCTGGAGGAAGGCCTGGACATCGAAGAAGTCGAACGCGCTGTCATTGTTGAAATCGGCGGCCGGCTGGTGAGCGGAGAAGGCGGCCAGGAAGTCCTGGACGTCGAAGAAGTCAAGCAAGTTGTCGCCGTTGAAGTCGGCCGGGCAATCAGGCTCGGGGTCGACGCACGAGAAGGTGGTGATGGAGAATGCGTCGACGGCGGCCTCGACGACGGAGGGCAGGGCGGCCGAGTCGGACGCCAGGAAGCGGACCTTCATGGTGCTGGTCGGGGCGATGACGTCGGCGATGCGATGGGAGACGTAGAACCAGCCGCCGGTGGTGCCGACGCCGGTGGGACCGACGGTTTCGAGGGCCTGCCAGGTGCTGCCGTTGTTGTTGGAAATCTGAACGACCAGGGCATCGGTGCCGGGGTTGTCGCCGAAGGCGTTGTCGAGCCAGCGAGCGTAGTTGACGTAGGAGTCACCCTGCGAGCCGTCGAAGGTGGGGCTGGTGAGGGTGGTGGTGCCGCCGTCGACGTCGGAGTTGCCGGAGGCGTTATCGGTGAGGTAGCAGGCGCCGGAGCCATCGAAGTCGGAGGCCGGGTCGCCGCGGAGTCCTCCTCCTGCGGGGACGCCGCGATTCCACTGTCCGTCGGTGAGGTTTGCGTCATTGGTGACGGACCAGCCGGTGTCGGTCTGGAAGTTGTCGGCAAAGCCGGTGGTGTAGATGCCGGCATCGACGGCGTACGGAGCAGCGGCGCCGGCGCTGGGCGAGGAGACCAGGCCTGAAGTGACGCCCTCAGCGGTGACGTAGAACTCCATCGGGTCGGCGCAGAGGACGGCGGGGAGTTGCCCGGTGTAGGCGGTGCCTCCGAGGAAGGTGAGTTGCGTGGTGTTGAAGGCGCCGGCGTTGTTGCGGGCATGGAGTTGGACCGAGTTGGGGACCAGGGTGTCCTGGACGACGATGACGTTGACGTTGGCGTCGAGAACGGTGCCGGGGTCAACCAGTGAGGGAACGGTAGCGACCTGGATGCGGACGCCGCGTTCGGCCATGCCGGCGGGCCCGACGATGGAGACGGTCTGCGGGCCGCTGGGCACGGAGTATCCGACGACCTCGCAGCGCCACTGTCCGGACTGGGGGTTGTCGACGAGAACCTGCTCGATGTTGTCGCGGTGATTGGCGGCGGTGCGCACGGCCGGCGACGAGGGTGACGCCGGGTTGAGAGTCCAGGGATAGAACGTCGTGCCGCCGGGGGAGATCAGGCGGATGTCCACGTCGTTGATGAGGGCGTTGACGGCGTTGGCCGCAGCGGGGACGTCGGCCCAGGCCGCGGTGACCTTGATCGAAGGCTGACCCGGGGCCACATCGAAGACGAGAGTTCGGACCTCGCCCTGCTCGACGTCCATTTCGGCGTGCGCGTCGAGTCGCATCTGGTCGATGGCGGCCACAGCGCGGATGGACCCGTAGCCGAACTGGTAGTCCGGACCGGCGTTGCCGCGGTCAACGGCGGTGTGGGCGAGGATGGCCTTGACAGTGGAGGAGAGCGGGTCGGCGCGTCCGGTGAACTGGGCTCGATGGTCTTCGAGCATGAGGGCGACGATGCCGCACGCGGTGGGCGAGGCCATGGAGGTGCCGCACATGACGGTGGTGGCGGTGGTGCTGGAGTTGCTGGCGCTGGTGACGCCGCCGTCGCCGTTGCTCTGGCAGCCGGGGGCGGAGAAGTCGGGCTTCATGCGTCCGTCGTCGGTGGGGCCCCAGGAGGAGAAGGAGGTCATGGAGTCGTCGTTGGCGTTGACGGCGCCGATGCACAGGTGGTTTTTGGCGCCGGCGGGCGGCGCGGCCGAGTAGTAGTCGCCGAAGCCTTCGACGTCGCACCGCGAGCCTTGGCGTTCATTGCCGGCGGCCCAGACGATGATGGGGGCGTTGCCGATCGAGCCGCGGGCGATGGAGTCGATGACCACGTCGGTCACGCCGTAGTCGCCCTGGATGGCGCAGGAGAATCCGTTGCTCTCGGTGTTGGTGCCGATGGAGTTGTTGGTCAGGACGACGCCGCGATTGTTGATTGCGTTTCCGTAGTCGTTTTCGATATCGCCGGGGTTGTTGTAGAGGAAGGTGCCGGTGTTGTTGTACTCGAAGCCGGCGGAGAAGAGGGTGGCGTTTGGGGCCATGCCGCGGTGGTTTCCGGTGCCGACGACACCGGCGCCGCCGACGGTAGCCGCGACGTGGGTGGCGTGAGCGATGACGCCGGAACTGTCGAGGGTGGTGAGGCGCCCGCCGAAGAAGGTGTGGCTGGAGAGCGCGAGGGCGGCGTCGTAGATGAGGACGTTGACGCCGGTGCCGTCGAGCCCGTAGACGCTCTGGGCGGTATCGGCGCCGGTCAGGGCGCGGTTCTCGTTGTTGCGGTACAGGGCCACTTCGCTCATGCGCGGGAGCGCGGGCTCGATCCATTGCACGGCGTCGTTGTCGGCCAGAGCGCGGATGCGGTCGCGCGGGATTTCGATGACGTACCCGTTGGCGCTGACGAGCACGTCGCGCACGATGCCGCCTGCTGCGGTGATGATCTGCTCGGTGCTCTGATCGAGCGGGGCGTCGTCATGCAGGCGGACGTAGGCGCCGATGACCGGGTTGTCGGATGTGCCGCCGACTTCGGCCCAGGGGGCGCGTTCGCCGGTGGCGAGGACATCGTGCAGTTTCCAGGTCGTGTCGATGGCGCGCACGCGGCGGACCTGCGTGCAGGCGAGGACGCGGGCGGTATCAAGTTGCGCAGCGTCGAGCGAGGCGAAGTAGGCGCCCCCGCCCAGAGCGGTCAGCGTGCGCACGCCCATGGTCGCCAGGTTGCTGCGTTCGGACTGCGAGAGAGCCCGGGCGAACTCGATGACAACTCGCTTCTCAGCCGGTCGTGCGGCCAGGGCGACCATCTGTTGCTGGACGGCGCCGGGCACTTCGATGTCCAGCACGCCGTCGGGCGAGGAACGCCATTGGACCTGGGCCCCGGCCGAGCAGGCCAGACCGGCCACGGCGGCAACGAGCGCGACGACGGAACGACGATGCGACATGCGTACTCCCCTTTGTGAAGTCATGACCCCTCCTCTGAGCGGCTGCGAACGGCAGCCGGTACTTCGACACAAATTAGCGGAAGTCGAACGGGTGTTGGGGGGGAATTTGCAGTCGAATGTGCGGAAGCGGTTTTCGGACCCTTGGCCGGTGGCTGGATGGATGGGTGTTTACCCGCTGAGGTGAGCAAAAGGGATATCGACCGGCGGACCGGTCGAGTCTGCGTGGCTCAGACTTTGTGAAGTTCTTCGAGCAGGAACGCGTGGGCCTTGGCTCCCAGTCGCCAGCAGTCGATCTCGAACTTCTCGTTGGGAGAATGGACCCGATCGTCGTCGAGCCCGAAGCCCATGAAGATGGTTTCCAGTCCGAGTTGCTGCTTGAGCATGCCGGCGACGGGGATGGAGCCGCCGGTCTTGATCAGGGCCGGGCTGGCGCCCGAGGCCTGCTGGAGCGCGCGTCGGGCCGCGGCCAGGGGTTTGGAATCAGTGGCGACTGTCGCGGGGTGCCCGCCGTGAAGATCGATCAACTCCCAGCGGCATCCGGGGGGGGTGTGGGCGTTGAGCCATGCGAAGAACGACTCTGTGATGGTCGACGGATCCTGATCGGCGACGAGGCGAAAACTGACCTTGGCGCTGGCGTGTGAAGGGATGACGGTTTTCGCGCCCTTGCCTGTGTAGCCCCCGATGATGCCGTTGATCTCGGCCGTCGGGCGGGCCCACTCGCGCTCGGTGAAGGTGAACCCCTTTTCACCGACGGAGGCTTGCGGCCCGTAGCCGATGGACTTGAGTTGCTCGACTTCGTTGATTCCAAGGTCGGCCCACTCCTGTCGCTCGCTCTGGGCGATGGGGCGGACGGGGTCGTAGAAGCGGGGGATGGTGACGCGACGGTCGGCGTCCCAGAGTTGGGCGAGCACCTTGACCAGTTCGTTGATCGGATTGGGGGCTTTGCCGCCCCACATGCCCGAGTGCAGGTCCTGGTCGGGCCCGTGGAGGATGACCTCGGTGTAGGCCAGTCCGCGCACGCCATAGGTGATGGCCGGCCTGCCGCGCCCGAGCATGCCGGTGTCGGAGATGACGCAGACGTCGGCTTTTTTGAGAGTTTCGGCGTGCTGACGGACGAAACGTTCGAGGTTGACCGAGCCGGACTCTTCCTCGCCTTCGAGCAGCACGGTCATGCCGATGCGGTTGGTCGGATGCCCGGTGGTTTCCTTCCACGCGCGGCAGGCTTCGAGGAAGGTGGAAACCTGTCCCTTGTCGTCGACGGCCCCGCGGGCGACGATGCGCTGCGGATCGGGCTTGATCGTCGGCTCGAAAGGCGGGGTGTGCCAGAGGTTGAGGGGGTCGACGGGCTGCACGTCGTAATGCCCGTAAAAGAGGATGTGCGGGGCGTCGCGGTCGCCCTCGACGTGGGCGAGGACCACCGGGTGCCCGGCGCCGGCGGGATCACCGGTGGGGACGATTTCGACCTTGAAGCCGCTGGTGGTCAAGTGGTCGGCGGCCCAGACGGCGGCGCGCTCGACGTCCTTCTTGTAGGCGGGGTCGGTGGAGATGCTGGGGATGCGGAGCCATTCGAGCAGGCGATTCAGGCATTCCTTTTCATGGGCTTTGAGCCAGTCGGCGGCGTGTTGAGCGGACATGCGGGCTCCTTTCTGATTTGACATCATTGGAGGGCAGGAAGTGTGAATCGCGAGAGATCGGCCACGGCTCTGAGAGGCGTGCCGGGTGCTCTCGGCCTCGAAGAGCCGGCGTGCACACCTTGCCCGAGGGGCAGGGACTTCGGCAAGGTGTGGCACCGGGCTGCGGGCGTACAGTCGAGTCATGCATGGCCAGGGCGCGTGCGCGTTCGAGCGCGAGGACTTCGACGTCGAGGTGGACGGGGCCTGCCTGCGCGTTCGACGGCTGCGGATGCAGGGCGAAGCGCGCGGGACCATCGTCTTCCTGCATGACTCGCTGGGGACGATCGAGACCTGGCGCGACTTTCCACTGCGACTCTGTGCGCGTGCCGGGTGTGACGGGCTGATCTACGACCGAGAGGGGTACGGGTATTCGTCGGCGCGGCGCTTCGAGCGCGACAAGCGATATCTCCACGTGCAAGCGCGCGTGCTGGTGGAACTGGTGGAGCGATGTTTTCAGCCGTCTCCCCTTGAGGAAGAGAGTGGATTCTCGCGCTGCGTCGAGATGGATGAAAGGGGATCTGGTTCGTCGCCGCGTGCTTCTGGCTCGGCCTCGAAGACTCGGCCACCCTCGCCCCCGCCGGGGAGAGAGTTGGGAGGGCGGCTGGAAACCCGCTTTACGGAAGCAGAGCAGCAACACCGGCCGGAAGCCGTTTCTGCTGGAGGCGTGGGCTCGATCGTGTTGTTCGGGCACAGTGACGGTGGGACGGTGGCGCTGCTCGGGGCGGCGTTGCGGCCGGCGTGGTGCGCGGGGGTGATCGCCGAGGGAGCGCACGTCTATGTCGAGGAGCGCACGCTTGTGGGTCTGCGCGACGCGCTGGAGTGGTGGAAGGACGCGGCGTTTCGTCGGCGCGTCGAGCGTTACCACGCCGACAAGGCGGGCGACGTGTTCGACGTATGGACGCGGACGTGGCTGTCCCCGGAGTTTCGTGACTGGGAGATGATGGGCGACCTCAAGCAGGTGCTCTGCCCGACGCTGGTGGTGCAGGGCGAACGCGACGAGTACGCGACCGAAGCGCAGGCGCGGGCGATCGCGGCGGGGGTCGGAGGCACGGGCGAGTTGTTCATCGTGCCCGCGGCCGGTCATTCGCCGCATCGGGAGGGTGACCGTGTGCTGGAGGCGTCGGCGGCGTTCATTGAGCGGTGCCTGCGCGCGGGGCGGGGCTGAGCGAACCTCCGGAAGAGTGAGACTGATTGATCGTGAAGTTGTGTCGGGCGGCGCCGATGTGGATTTGGCATGAATCCCCGGCGTGCGGCCACGCCGGTCGCGCGCCCGTCTTCGGGCACATCACCTGGTTGGAATTGACTCGAACTCGCGGGGCAAGTGGTTGCGATCCGGACGGGTGTTCGAGGACGCGCAAGGCTGCGGCGCCCTGCGGCGCACGAGTTTCCGGTCGGAACGGCATCGGCGTGAGAGTTTGCACGGGGCTCAGGCGCCGTTCCCTTCCGGCGGTGGGGGAGGTCTCACGGTGGGGCTCGGGGCTCATCGGGCACGGAGCGACTCGGGCTTCACGGGTGCGGCGCGCGCTCTTCGACGGTTTGTTCGTCGACGCGGAGGAAGCGGAAGGGGGTGTCGGGCAGGCGGAGGTTGACGTAGCGCTGGGGGAAGGCGATGGAGATTCCGTTCTCGCGGAGGAGTTTGATGATCGTGTTGTTGAGTTGATGACGGACGGTCAGTGAGTGATCGATCGACGGCACCATGGCGCGCAGTTCGAAGTTGAGCATGCTGTCGCCGAAGCCCAGGAAGAGCGCGGAGGGCTTGGGGTCGCGCATCACCAGGGGGTTTTGTGAGGCCGCACGGAGCAGCAGCGCTTCGACCTGGTCGGCGTCGGAGTCGCAGGCGACGCCGACGGGGATGACGACGCGGAGCACAGGATCGGTGAGCGTCCAGTTGATGACCTGATCGGTGATGAAACTCTTATTGGGGATGATGAGTTCCTTGCGGTCCCAGTCAGTGACGGTGGTGGCGCGCATGCGGATGCGTGTGACGGAGCCGGAGACGCCGCCGACGGTGACGGTGTCGCCGACGCGGATGGGTCGCTCGGCCAGGATGATGAGTCCGGAGACGAAGTTGGCGAAGATTTCCTGGAGTCCAAAGGCCAGCCCGAAGGTGAGTGCGGCGGCGAGCCACTGGACCTTGCCCCAGGAGATGCCGATGGCGTTGAGGGCGATGGTGACGCCGATGATGGCGATGAGATAGCGCAGCACGGTGGACAGTGCGTAGCGGGCGCCGGCGTCGAGCGGGAGTTTCTGGAGGACGACGATTTCGACCAGGCCGGGGATGTTGCGGAAGGCGATGACGGTCGCTCCGAGCACGATGAGCGCCAGCCCGAGGTCTGCCAGACTGACCACCAGGTCGTCGACGCCGCCGACGACGGGGGAGGCGCTGGTGGCGGGCGCCAACCCGGAGGCCGGCGTGGGGATGGTGGTGTCGGAGGGCGTGGCGGTCGCCGGGCCGGGCGAGGTCACGGTCGCGGCGGCGGAGGGGGGCGTGCGGCCTTCCAGGACCGGGACACCGGCGTCGTGCTCAGACTCCACGATGCGGACGTCGGGCCAGATCTGGACGCGGTCGAGCATCCGCAGAGCAGGCAGAGTGGGGGCCCAGATGGCGTAGAAGCCGATCAGGACGGAGAGGAACATGGAGACGCGGAAGAGTTGCTGGGTTTTTGCGCTCAGGGCGGGCAGGTCGAAGCGTTCTTCCTCGGGAGGGCGCTCGGCCGACTTGGTGTCGGGGTGGGCCTGTTCGCGGCGACGTCTGGCCTCGTCGATGGCGACGTTGCGGCGGGCGATGAAAAGCCAGCGCAGCATGAGCGAGTAGGCCAGGATCAGGGCGACGACGAGGAAGAGCGAGTGCTGAACTCGCGTGAACAGTTGCAGCGCGGTGTAGTGATAACCCATCCACGACACCACCGCCAGCGACAGCGGCAGCGAGATGGCGGTGAGGTACACCAGGTAGCGCGTGTGATGGAGCAGGCTGCCCGCATTGCGCTTGTGATACTCACCCATGACCGGGCCCATTGGGCGCAGCAGACGCTGGATGAGCAGGCTGAGGACGATCATGTGAGCCGTGAACGCGGTGCGTCCGAGCGTGGCGGCCAGTTCGTCTCCAGGCTGCCGCTCGATCGTTTCACCAAGGATCACGATGGGCAGCACGGTCGGGATGAACCATCGCAGGTTGGTGCGGATGGAGCGGAGCGGGGCGGGCGGCCAGCGGAAGTGGGTGTCATACAGCCCGCGCGGGGCGACGCTGATCCACGCGTAGACCAGCACGAAGACGAGGATGGAAGTGCGTTGCAGCGCTGAGCCGACGGCGATCGGCACCTCGGCCTGTTCGGCGGGGCGCAGCAACAGCCAGCCGAGTGTGTAGAAGATGCCGGGCGCGAAGAGGGAGGCGACGATGGTCTGGAGCGTGGCCAGCAACGTGAGGGCGAATCGGTCGGTGCGATAACTGGCGACCCGGTCGGCCAGGGTGCGCAGGCGCTGTCGGGCCATTCGCCCGATCAGGAAGACCAGTCCGATGAGAATGCCGGCGCCGCCCACACGGACCGGATTGGCGACTGCTTCAGAGATCACCGAATCCAGCACGCCGCGCCAGGCGGTGGGATCAGTCAGCCAGGCGATGTCATCGGCGATTTCTTGGAAGGTCGGGAAGCGATCGGAGGCTATGGAGCGGATCCAGAGAATGCGCTCTTCGATGTACACCTCGTAGGCGACCACCGAGTCGAGCAGCATCTTGGATGCTTCGCTGAGCGAAAGCAACAACTGGAAGCGATCGGAGGCATCCTTGTGCAGATTGCTCAGCACGTCGCGTCGGCTGGCGGCCAGTTCACGGGCGACCGCCTCGACGTCGGCGCGATTCTCGATGTCGGCGTTGGTGCGTTTCTGAATCGCGCCGATGAGTGCTTCAACGACCTGGTTGACGTCGCCGGCGCCGAGGCGTTGTTCGTCGCGCTCGATCCAGGCGATTTCCGCGGCTTCGAGTTGGGCGGCGATGCTGCGGAACTCGCGGCGGAGATCGGCCGGGTCGGGCAGTTGCTCGTACTGGCGGCGGAGGAACAGCCCGGTAGCCCGATTGAGGTCGGTCGCCTGAATGCGTCGCTGGGTGGACTGGTAGCCTTCGCGCAGATCGGAGAGCCGCTTCTGGGTATCGCGGAGGCGATCGGCCAGTTGGCTGAGTTCATGGGCGGTTCCAGTCTTACCCAGCCTCAGTGCGGCCAGTTGCTCGGTTTCTTCGGCAAAGGCGCGGAGGACCGGGTGCTGGCGGGCGGCCTCACGGCGGAGACGTTCGGCTTCGCGCAATGCTTGCTCGGCCTGGGCGCGGCGACCTGCGCTGACCAGCGTCTGCCATTGATCGACGAGTTTCTGAGCCTGTGTCACGCGGCGCAAGGCCCGGTCGCGGCGGGCGGGCAGCAGATCGCGCCGTGCGTCGTAACTGGCGGCTTCGGCTTCGAGGGCTTCAATTTCGCGAACAAGCGATTCGCGGCGTGCGTCGAGACTGGCGCGACGTGCCGCGTCGAGCACCGGTGATTCGCCGGTCGGCAGCGAGCGGATGGTCTCGTCGGTCTCGGCCAGTTGCTTGCGCGCGGCGGAGAGGGCTTCGCCAATGGCCGGACGTCGCTCACTGCGGCGTGTGGCCTCGGCCTGAAGGTCGTCTGCCTGCTGACGGGCCGACAAGAGTTCGGCCTGGGCCTGGGCGAGCCCCTGCTCAAGTTGAGGCAGCGTGGCGTCGGGTGGCACCTGCGGGGCGGGGTCGGGTGGAGGCGTGGCCAACTCGGCCTGAATGGTCGTCAGAAGGGCCGGCGCTTCGTTCGTCGCCCGCTGAAACTCGGAGAGTCGCTTCACGGCCTCGTCGCGGCGCTGGAGATGGGCCAGCGCCTCGTTGTAGGCGTCGATGGCGCTGCTGCGGACAGCGTCATCGAGACCGCTCTGCGATTCGAGGGCCGTGATGGCCGAGCGGATCGAGTCGGCGGTGATCGAAGGCAAAGCAGGTGGAGGGGCGGTGTCCTGGGCGAAGACAGGCAGCGCGAGGAGCAACCAGGCAGCGACCACGGCGCGGATGAGGATGGATCGATGGGCCGGCACAGAGGAGTGTACGGGGCGGGAGCGTCCCGTTTGGGGAAGGATTCAAGCCCGCGGGACGGAAGCCGGTTTCACCGAGAGAAACTCCTTCGCGTATCTGCGCCAGCCACCTCTCCCCGGGAGGAGGTGGGGGGAGGGTTTCACGGCCCCGTGTTTGTCTACGGTGCGGCGACGAAGTCGCTTGACACGGACCGGCAGTGATGTACGCTGTATGAGTTGAAGGTGCCCCTCGCGGGGCTGAAATGGGAAGTGTGGTGAGATTCCACCGCGGACGCGCCGCCGTGATGGGCGAAGACGCGGGCCACGGGTGAGCAACGGCTCATCCGTCGAACCGGGGATCCGGTTCGAGCCACTGTCCGAGAGGACGGGAAGGCTGGTCCCCGCCGAGCCTGAAGCCGGAAGACCTGCCTCGACGTATTCGTGAGGCCCTCGCGCCATGGGCCCGGAATCTGTCGGTGCGCTTTCCTTCCGGCCACCGCCTTTCCGGACACCCGCGAGTGCCTTTTCCGCCCCGGTGGAAGGCGTCCTGCGCGAATCAGGATGTAAAGAAAGGTGTCCGGCTTCATGGAACCTCGGTGTGTTGGACGTGATGTGTTGCTCTGTTGGTGCGTGGCGGGGGTGCTGGCCGGCTCGGCGGCGGGCGGCCCGTTCGCCGACGCGGTGGTGGCGTACAACGCCGGCTCCAATCCCGAACCAGGGTACACCGATGCTGCGGCGGTGCTCGGCTCGCCTACGCGCTTCACCGGCGTGCAGTTCGGTTTTCCCAGCGTGGTCAGCCCGTTCAGCCCGGCATTCGACCTGGACGAAATCGTCTCCGTCGGGTTCGGGGGCTCGCTGACGGTGCAGATGGGGCGGACCATCCGCGATGATGCAGGGCATCGCTTCGGGCTTGACTTCATCGTCTTCGGGAACGCAGGCTTCATAGACGTGGACTATCCGAACGGATCGGTGGGAGACGAGCCGGCCTTTTTCGAGTCCGGCGCGCCGGTACTGGTGGAAGCGAGCATCGATGGCGTGCATTGGGCCCAGGTCGCGGTGCAGACGCTGGATCTCTGGCCGACACTGGGATACCGCGATGCGGGCCCGTTCGACGCGGCGCCTGGGAGTGTGCGCACCAGTTTCTTGACGGCGATGGATCCGTCACTCACGCTCGCTGATGTCGCGGGCATGAGTTACGCCGAACTCGTGGGCGTCTATGGCCGGTCCGGCGGAGGCATCGGTTTCGACCTTGCGTCCGCCGGGCTGGTCGAGGCGACCTACCTGCGTTTCACACACGCGGGCTTGGCAGATCAGACATTTCAGATCGATGCGGTGGCGGTTGTGCCGTCGCCGGCGGGTTTGCCCCTTCTCCTCGGAATCACCGGGCTGTGGCGAGCCCGGCGAAACCGAGAGGCCGGTGCGTAGGAGAGAGGCGTCCGGCCATCCGGCGTGGTCGAAAGGCCCCGCCGGGGATTGTGGTCTTTGAGCCAGTACCCATGAGCAAGCGCATCAGCATGCACGCGGCGGTGATCGGAGCCTTGGCTGTGGCGGCCGGGGCCGATGACTGGACGCACTACGCCCAGAACTCGTCGCGCGTTTCGGCCGTGCCACTTGCTTTGCGCCCCGATGCGCCCATCGGCGGGGTGGAGTGGACGGCGGCGACGGGGCCTTCGGGTCAGAGTCTTGAGTTTCTCGGGCAAAGTTCGGTCGTGCAGAGCGGGGACCACGTGGTGGCGCTGGGGTGGGTAGGTGGCGTTTTTTCGGCGATCGACGTGCGCCGGGCCGATGGTTCGGTTCGCTGGTTCACGCCGATCGCCGCCCCGGCGCTGGATTCCTGGGCCTCGCCCGCCATCGACGCGGTCAACGAGAGCGCGATCGTCGCCACCGGGCGGCAGGTGCGTGCGTTGGCCCTCTCCGACGGGGTCATCCGCTGGACCGTTTCGACCAATCGCGACATTGCCAACGCCTCGCCGCTGGTCACGACTGATCTCGGCGCGGGCGACCGGGCGTTCATCACCGACTTCGGATTTTCCAGTGTTCCCGGGCGACTCTACTGCATCAACGTCGATCCGTTTGACGCGGCGCTCAATCCGTATACGCCCGGGCAGGTGGTGTGGAGCAAGTCCATCGGGCAGATTTCCGGCGCCACCCCCGCGCTGGCCGGCGACAAGGTCATCATCGCCACAGGCGATGGACGCATCCTCGCCTTTCCCGTCGATGCAGCCGCTCCTCCCGAGCCCGTGTGGGAGCGTTCAAACCCCACCGGGCTCGGGTTTTTCGGCGCCGTGGCCGTACGCGGCAACTTCGCCTATGCCGCCAGTTACTCCTTCCACGGCGGACAGACCTCGGCCAACCTGATCAAACTGAACGTTCACACCGGTGCGCTGCTCTGGTCTGCGCCCTGCAACCGCACGGACGCGGCGCCCATTCCCCTGGCCAACGGCACCATCCTGCTCTCCGGCGGGATCTCGGGTTTCGGTTCGATGCCATCGCTTGAACTCTTCGCCGACCTGGGCGCTTCGGGCTTCCTCATCTGGGACACCCACCTGGCCGGCGGCCCATCCGTCGGCTACTGGATGCACACACCCATCGCGGTCGAGAGTTCGCACGGGTATCAGGTGCTGGTGTCCGCGCCGCCTGCCGGCGACCCCTACGGGCCTTCGTCCGAGACGCTGCGACTGGACCTGTCGAAGATGCCCAGCGACCCCGCGTTCGTCATGCAGACGCTCTCGGGCTCGGGCGTCTCGGCCATCGGCGGCGGCGGCAAGATGTTCGGTTTCGGACCCGCCGGGCTGGTCGCACGCTTCGTCCCCATGTCTGCTTGCCCGGCTGACTTCGACGAGAGCGGCAGTGTCGACTTTTTTGATATCATCGCCTATCTCGACGCATACAGCGCCGGCGACTCGGCCGCCGACCTCAACGGCGACGGGACCGTCAACTTCTTCGATCTCCAGGATTTCCTCGGGTTGTATACCACCGGTTGCAGTTGATCGCACGATGCACGGGCGCGCCTTCACATTGATAGAACTGCTCGTCGTCATCGCGATCATCGCGATCCTCGTCGGGCTGCTCGTGCCCGCGCTCTCCGGCGTCCGCGACGCCGCACGCACCATCGCCTGCCTCTCCAACCAGCGCCAACTCGGGGTGGCCTGGAGCGTCTACGCCGACGACTTTCAGGGCTACGCCATGCCCCTGGCCGATTCGGACCAGGACGCCGAAGACACCATCTACTGGTTCGGCTCCGTCGGCGATCAGACCGGCTACGTCGACGGGCACCGCGGCTTCCTTGCCCCCTATCTCGAAGACACCCTGCACGAACGCAGCGTCTTCGAGTGCCCCGAACAGCCCTGGGGCACCTACAGCGCCCAAGGCCTGCCGCGCAGCGTCACCACCACCTACGGCTACAACGGGTACTACCTCTGCCCGCCCAAGACTCCCGGTTGGAGCACTTCCATCGCCCACCGCCCGTGGCGCCGCACCTGGGAGATCGCCGCGCCGGCCGAACTGCTCGTCTTTGCCGACACGCTGATGGAGAGTGATCCTCCGCGGAACAACGCGCTGCTCGACCCGCCCATGACTTTCAACCGCTGGTCACGCCGCTGGTCGCGCAACAGTTTCCCCACCACTGTGTTTCGCCACCGCGGCCACACGGCCGTCGTCACCGCCGACGTTTCCGGCCGCACCATCAAGGCCGAACTCGAATGGCTCACCGCGCCGGACCTGAAGATCGGTTCGGTCGGCCTCGAACCGGATCGCTACGTGCCGGACTGGCAGGATTGGTAGAAGAAGGCACTGGGCACGAGGCATCGGCGTCAGGCCAGGGCCCCCCCCGCGCGCGAAATGGGTGGCCCTGCCAAATCATGGCGGGTCTTCACCGCGTTTCGCCGTGAGGCGTCCTGGCCCGATGGGTTGCACGAACCTCCGGCTCGCCTTTCCGCTCCCCGAATCGCGACTTTGCGGTTTGCGATTCGCGTTTCTCCCTACCATCCCCCATGACCCACCCCGGCGCACAGCTCCGCTCCCTCATGGACTCCGGCATTGTCGCGGCACCCGGCGCCTTCAACGCCCTCGTCGCCCGCGCCGTCGCACAGACCGGCTTCCCGGCCTGCTACGTCTCCGGCGGCGCCACCAGCGTGGCGGCCGGCGTCCCCGATGTCGGGCTGCTTACCCTCGAGCACTTCTGCCGCGTCATCCGCGAAGTCGTCGACGGCTCGGGCCTGCCCGTGCTCGCCGACGCTGACACCGGTTTCGGCGAAGAGGAAATGGTCCGCCGCACCGTCATCGAGTATCACCGCGCCGGCGCCGGCGCGCTGCATCTCGAAGACCAGGTTTTCCCCAAGCGTTGCGGGCATCTCGACGGCAAGGCCCTCATCCCGCTCGACCAGGCCGTCAGCAAGGTCCACTGGGCAGCGCAGGCCTCTCGGGACTGCTCGCAAGGTCAGTTCATCATCTGTGCCCGGACCGACGCGCGCGGGGTCGAGGGTTTTGACTCAGCCGTCACGCGCGCTCAGGCCTACGTCACGGCCGGCGCGGACATGATCTTCCCCGAAGGACTGGGCAGCGAAGACGAGTTCGCGTGCTTCGCCAAGGCGATGCGCGACGGTGCAGCGAAGCGCAGCGACGGAGGCAAGGTCTATCTCCTCGCGAACATGACCGAGTTCGGCAAGACACCGATGATCCCCCTCGACCGATTCGGCGCCATGGGCTACGACATCGTCATCTACCCGGTCACCATGCTCCGCATCGCCATGAGGGCCGTGAGCGACGCGCTCGTCGAACTCAGGTCCACCGGCACGGCCGCGGGACTGCTCGACAAGATGCAGACGCGCGCCGAACTCTACAACCTCGTCGGCTACACGCCGGGCACACCCTTTGAATTCCGCGCGTGATCGCGTCAGCAATGCCTGTGCTCAAATCGAGCCCGACGCGCACGCGAGGGAGCAGCGCATGCAACCGGCCGCATCGACCTGAGGACAGGTTGATGGCACACGTCTATTCCCTCTTCCCCATGTCTCCCCCCGCCATCACAAATGCGACCAGGTCTCGCAACTCATCCGCATTCATGGCGTTGATCAGCCCCGGCGGCATGGGCGACTCGCTCAGCCGCTGGATCGACCGCACCTGGCTCGGCGCGATCCGCACCGTCTGGCTCGTATCCATGAAGTTGGGCGCGACGACCACCGCGTCGGCGTCGTTCCGCACGACCAGCCCGCGCACGACGCCTCCGTCCGTCTTCTCAACCGCGCTGATCGCGTATTGATCCGTCACTGCGTCGCCCGGCGCGACGATCGCCCGGAGCAGATCCGCGACCGAGTACTTGTTTGCCACGCTCGAGAGGTCCGGCCCCGCGTTGGCGCCCCACCCGTTGATCTGGTGGCAGTTGGCGCACATCGCCGCACGGAAAAGCCCTGCTCCGCGCTGCACGTCTGCTTGAGCGCGCTTTTCCGCCACCGCCCCGATCGCCGCGTCCACCGTCCACGTCCGCCCCGGCCCGCGCGGGAGCACCATGTCCGGCAGGTGCTCCCCGCCGGTGGGCATGGTCAGACTGGCGAGCACACGGCGCTCTTCCTCGGTCGCGCCGGCCAGCGTGCGCTCGCGCATGCGGTCGATGAACCCGCGATAACTCATGCCTCCGCCTGCCGAGCCTGCTCGCGCCAGGAATGCCAGATACTGCTGTCGCTGGGCCAGTGTCCAGCCCTCGCTGACGAAACTCAGCACCCGCGCAAAGTGCAACTGCCGCGTCGGCGGCGGCTGGTCGATCATCGCGCGAATGGCCGAACCGTACTGCTCGTTCTGCCGGGCCAGTTCGGCCCACGCGAACGGCGAGGCCGAGTCCGCCTGATCCATCAAAGCCAGGCACCGTTCGATGACTTGCGGCGCGTGCAGGTACACCAGCATCGTCGCCAGCGTCTGGTCCGCCTCGGCGTCCTGCGAAGGGAACCGTGCATCCAGGGCACCGATCGCCACGGCCCGCTCTTGCTCCGTCGGCGTACCAAGACGGATCAACGCCAACTCCCACGCGCGCACCCACGCCAGCCGACGCTGGCGATCCAGCCGGTCCACGTCAATCGCCGCCAACGCTTCGAACAGCGCCCCGCGATCGGCCTGGTCGGCGTGCCGCGTGAGCGCCAGCAGGGCGATCACGGCCCGGCTCGCGTCGCGCTCCGCCAGCGCCCGCTGCTTCCAGCGTTCTGTCGGTTGATGCTCCAGCGCGATGCGCGCCGCTGAGCGGATCGCGTGGTCCGCGTGCCCGATCTGGTTCCAGATGGTGCCAAGCGCGCCCGCGGGCGCGTCGGCTCGATGCAGCGATTCCATCTGCCGTCGCATCGCCAACTCGAAACCCGCCTCATGCCGCTCCGGGGCCGGAGTCACGTCCTCCTCACCGCGATACACGATGCGATAGAGGCCCGATTGCAGTCGCCGCCCGCCGGTCGTGAAGTACAGCGCCCCGTCGCCGCCGACTGCGACGTCGCACACCGGCAGGGGCCGCCCCGAAGCGAACTGCTGCACGCGACCGGTGAACGTGCCGCCCGCAGGCGTGAGGTCCACGGCGTAGATGATGCCGTACGTCCAGTCGAGCATGTACAACATCCGCTGATACGCGCGCGGAAACGCCAGCCCCTTGCCGAATGTCATCCCCGTCGGCGAGCCCGGGCCGATGTCCACTACCGGGCCCATGGAATCCTCGTACCACGCCGGCCACTTGCCGCTGCCGTTGCGCCAGCCGAAGTCGACTCCGCTCATCACGTGGCACACACGTGTCGGGCGGTACCAGGGTGCGCCCAGGTCCCATTCCATGTCCGAGTCGAAGGTGAATATCTCGCCGTCGTCGCGGATGGCGAAGTCATACGTGTTGCGGAACCCGCAGGTCAGCAGTTCGAGACCACTCCCGTCCGGGTTCATGCGATAGACTGCCCCGCCCGGCGCCATGACTCCGACGGCGTGCCCGCGCGGGTCGTCGTCGCGCGGGAGCAACTGGTCTTCGCCCCACGCGCGCGGCACGCGAGAGAACTCGATCGGCGCCAGCGCCGTGTGATTCCCGTTGGTAAACAGAATCGACCTGGCGTCCGGCGATGCGACCAGCGCGTGTGTGCCGTGCTCGCCGGCTTCGGTCATCGCGATCAGCAGGCGCGCCGTTTCGGGAAGTCCGTCGGCGTTCTCATCGGTCAGGCGCATCAACCCGCGCCCGCTCGCCATCACGTACAGCGAGTCGAACGCCCAGCACAATCCCTGCGCGCCCTCCAACTGCACGTCGAGCGTGGTGATCTGCACGTCGGTGTGCAAGTCATTCAACGGCGGCGGCGTCACGACGTAGATCTGCCCGTACTGGTCGGCCGCGAACAGTTCGTTCCCGCGCCCGGCACACAACGCCACCCACGAACCCTCGCGATCCAGGTCCGGGCGGTAGAGCAACTCCGGCTCGAAACCGGGCAGAGTGTGAACGTCGGGGGCGAGGCGTGGATTGTGCGCCGGCCGCAGCACCTCCACCTGGCGCGCCGCCGGCCCGTCATCAGACGGCGCCTGCACCTGGCGCCGCTGCGCCAGCACGCCCACGGCGAGTATCGCAACCGCCGGAGTCGCGAAGCGACGAACCAACCCGAATACGGCATCAGTCTGTTGCATGGCCGGGCAGTCTATCGGGCCATACGCGTGCGGGCCCGGGCGTGCGGAATCCCGCCAGCGTATGGTTCCCCAGGCGTCCGGGGGCCAGAACACGGAGCCAGCCATGGCGTTTGATCCAATTCAGGCTTTCGCAGCCAGTCGTCATGAGTTCGGTGAGCACGGCGGGGTCAACATGTCCATCGAGGCCTCCACCACCTTCACGGTGATGGAGGCGGGCATGATGCCCGAGATCTTCAAAGGGCGCCTCGGGCCCGGCGAGCAGGCCAAGACCAGCCAGGGTTGCTATCTCTACTCACGCCACTTCAATCCGACCGTGTACGTGCTCGGGCGCGCCATCGCGGCGATCGAGTCGGCGCAAGCCGGGTACTGCACTGCGTCGGGCATGAGCGCCATCAGTGCCGCCATACTCCAACTCTGCCGCCCGGGCGACGAGGTGATCGCCTCCAACACCATCTATGGCGGCACCTTCGCGCTGCTCAAGGAGTTTCTGCCGATCAAGACCGGCATCACCACCCGCTTTGTCGACATGGCTGACATGGACGCGGTCCGCAAGGCGATCACACCGAACACGCGCGTCATCTACACCGAGACCGTGTCCAACCCGACGCTGGTGATCTCCGACATCCCTCGTCTGGCCAAGTTGGCGCACGACCACGACGCGCGGCTCGTCGTCGACAACACCTTCAGCCCGCTCATCTTCACCCCCATCCTCCACGGCGCCGACGTCGTGGTGCATTCGCTGACCAAGTTCATCAACGGCGCCAGCGACATCGTGGCCGGAGCGATCTGCTCTTCACAGCAGTTCCTTTCCGAACTGATGGATCTGCACACCGGGGCGCTCATGCTGCTGGGACCGACCATGGACCCGCAGACCGCGTTCCAGGTTTCGCTGCGACTGCCGCACCTGGGCCTGCGCGTCGCCGAGCACAGCCGCCGCGCCATGCACTTTGCCACGCGGCTGAGGGAACTCGGGCTGGACGTCAACTATCCGGGTCTGCCCGATCATCCGCAGCACACGCTCCTGCGCACGCTCTCCAACGAGGGCTTCGGCGCCGGCGGACTGCTCACGCTCGACGTCGGCACTCGCGAGGCCGCCAATGAGTTCATGACACTCCTCCAGAACAAGTACCAGTTCGGATATATGGCCGTCAGTCTGGGCTACTTCGACACGCTGATGAGCGCCTCGGCCAGTTCGACGTCGAGCGAACTGTCCGACGCCGACCTTCGAGCGGCCGGCATCGCCCCGGGCCTGGTGCGGATCTCCATCGGGTACACCGGCGCGCTCGAACACCGCTGGCACCAGTTCGAGTCGGCGCTGCGCGACATCGGAATGGTATAGAGATCGTCTTGGCTGATGAACGGTGATTTGCTTCGTGCCCAGCCGTCGATCCAGGGAACAGCACTTCGCCGCTTTGCCAGAAAAGCCGAGGGCGACCTGTTGTCAGGCCGCCCTCGCGTTCTCGATCCTGCTGTCAAACTCGTCGGCGTTTGAAGCCGACCGTCGGTATTACGGGCAGCCGGCCGCGAACAGGCCCAGGTAAGCCTGCGCGTCGAAGAAGTTCCACTGTCCGTCGAGGTTGATGTCGGCCGACGCATCCTGCGCGGCAAAGTCGTTCAGGAAGTCCTGCACGTCGAAGAAGTCCAGCGTGCCGTCGCCGTTACGGTCGGCCGCGCACGCGGCGCCGCAGTCGTACGCGAAGATCTGGATCGCATCCACACCGGCCTCAACCACGGAGCCTGAACCGGTGTCAGACGCAATGAAGCGGATTCGGAACTGGTTGCTCGGCGTTGCGAACACGTCGGCGATGCGGAAGGTCTTGTAGAACCACCCTCCGCTTGCCTCCGAGCCGGTAGGCCCGACCGTCTCCAGGTTCGTCCAGTTCGCGCCGTTGTCGTTCGAGACCTCGACCACGAAGATGTCCTCGTTGGGGGCAGCGCCGGCCGTGTTCGAGTACCACCGGGCGTACGCGATGTGCGCTCCGGCCATGCTCGCGTCCAGCGTCGGGCTGGTGAGCGTCGTCGAGCCGGAGTCCACGTCGGAGTTGCACTGGTTGGCCGAACTGTTATCGGTCAGATAGGCCTGTCCCGAGCCGTCATAGTCGGCCGGGGGGTCGCCGCGATCACAGTTGACCGGCACGCCGCGGTTCCACTGTCCGTCGGTGGCGCTGCTCGACACCGTCCAGCCGAGGTCGACCTCGCAGTCGTCGGCGAAGGTGATGCTGACACCCTCGGCGGCGGTTGCTTCATAGTCGCCGTTGTTCGGATCGGAGTAGGTCTGCGCGTCGCTGCCCTGCGCGCTGAAGGAGTAACTGACGATGCTGCCGCAGTCTGACGCGGGGATGGTGGCCTCATACACGTTGGGCGAAGTCTGATTCATCGCCGCGCTGCCGGCCCCGTTGCTGGTCTGGTAGTGCAGCATGCCGGTGCCGGGGGTGGGAGTGACGGCTCCGACCCCGGTCACGACCACGTCGATCATCGTCGTGCCGTCGGGCGACACAAACGTGGGAAGTCCGTTGGGGTAGGTGAAGTCAAGTCCGTCGCACGTGCCGGCGACGCAGTCGGCGCTGTTCATGGTCGGGAGGATGTAGATGTTGATGCTGTCGGGATGGAACTCCATCAGGACATTGGCCAGCCCGCCGGGGCAGAGGTGGCAGTAACTCATGATGGTGCCGAACGGCGTGACCGAGCAGTCCCCGCCGGCGCAGTTGTCCACGCCGTGGTCGTGCGTGTGGGGGGCGCCGACGTTGTGTCCGCCCTCGTGGGCGACGACCATCAGATCCCAGTTCTGGGCGTTGTTGTTTTGGATGGGATAGGGGAAGAAACCGTTGAGGTTCCCGCTCAGTCCGTAGTTGTACGTGTCATCACACACACCCGGAAGCCACGCCACGCCGCCCCCGAGCCCGCGCCCGGAGAGGAAGTGGGTCAGGTCGCGTGCCACGCCCTCCATGTTGGCTTCCCAATACTGTTGGAACTGGTACAACTGGTCGCTCGAACCGCCCTGATCCCAGGGGTCGATGGTCGTCCACAGACGGCTCCACACCACCTCGACTTCCGCGTTGAAGTCACGCATGTAAATCTCGCCCACCGCTCCGAACAGCGTGGCCATGTACGTGTTGGCGGCCGCCTGGTTGCCTCCGAACAGCCCGAGGTACTCCTGGTCGGTCTCCACCGCCCACTCGATGTGGAAGCAGTCGGTCCCGCGCGCCGCGCCGTGTTCCTGCGGGTCGATCGGGCGAGCGTTCTGTTCGAGTTGTCCGGCCGCGCATTCCCACTGCGCCCAGTTGATCACGCCGTCGGGCAGCGTGGTCAGGTTGTAGATGCCGATGGGCAGATCCTGGTCGAACGGGCCCGAGGAGATAATCCACGTCTGCCCCATGCTCTCGATAAAGCCTTCGACGCCGAAGGGCGAGAAGGCCAGGAACACCGTCGAATCGTCCTCGCCCAGCACGTTTCCGCCGAAGAGCGTCACGTCGGGGCGGGGCATCTCGACCTCGCCCTGGTCGGTCACGCTCACCAGCCGCGCATCGGCCGAGAAGACCTCGCGCCGCGTCAGTTCCAGAGCGACCGTTGCGCCCGGGGCCAGCACGAAGTCGGTCAGCGTGACCGAACCGGCCCGACGCAGCAACTGGTACCCTGCCTCATCGAGCGTCAGCGCGGTCATCACCGCATTCGATTTTGCGGCGTCCACGCTCAGAGGTGAACTGATCTGCGGTCCGCCCAAGGCGATCGACGTGCCGGCGATGACAGCCAGACAACCAAACAAACTTCTCTGCATGTTGACTCCCCTTCTCAGTACTCTCTCGCGGGGTTCCCTCCGTACAATCCCCATACTTCGCCCCGCGCACGGATTAGCATATCGGAAGGACGCGGCTTGTGCCCGACCTTTTTTTGCAAGTCAGCGGCGCATGATCGCCGGCGGCACCGATCAGAAACTGAACGACACGCCGGAGCCCGGAGATCGGACGTCGGCCAAGCCCAGCCCGAGGGCGGGCGCGACTCGATCGGCGATCTGCAGCGCGTTGAGCGCGGCGCCCTTGCGCAACTGGTCGCCGCACACCCAGAGCATCACCCGATCGCTGCGTCCGTCGGGCCCGGCTGTCGCCAGGCGCACGCGGCCGACGAGCACGTCGTCGATGCCGGAGGCATCGAGCGGCGTCGGGAAGCGCCCGCCCCGGCGATCGTCTACAACCCGTACACCCGCTGCGGATACCAGTGAGTCGCGCACCTGCGCTTCGCTGACAGGCCGGCCCAACCGCACCAGGATCGACTGGCTGTGGGCCCGGCGCACCGGCACGCGCACGCAGGTCGGCAGGACGTCGACCTGCGGATCACCCCATATCTTCCGCGTTTCGGCGATCATCTTGGTTTCTTCGCCGTTGAGTCCTGTCGCGGTCTCCATCGGCGACTCGTGCGTGAACACGTTGAAGGCGCACTGCTGGGGAAACACGCGCGGGCGGATCGGTTCGCCGCCCGCAAACGCCGACACCTGTTCGTCCAACTCGCGCATCCCCGCCAGCCCCGCGCCCGACACCGCCTGATAGGTCGACACCACGACCTCGCGCACGCCGAAGCGCCGGCGCAGCGGTTCGAGGCCCAGCAGCATGATGATGGTCGAACAGTTGGGATTGGCAATCAGCCGCGGCGGCGGATCACCCTCCAGCACGCGGCCGTTGATCTCCGGAACCACCAGCGGGATGCCCGGCGCCATGCGAAAAGCGGACGAGTTGTCGATCACGAACACGCCCGCTTCGGCCGCGGGGGGTGCGTGCTCACGAGCGACCGCCGCGTCGGCACAGAACACGGCGGCCTCGCAGCGGCCCAGCGACTCGGCGTCGAATGTGCGCACCGTCACGTGCCCGCTGCCATACGCGAGCACTGCGCCGTCGGAGTTTGGCGACGCCAGCGCCAGCACGCGCTGGGCCGCAAAGCCGCGCTGAGCCAGAATCGCCAGCGCCTCCCGCCCGACGGCACCCGTCGCACCCACGATCGCCAGGCGCGACTCAGACACGCGCCACCTCCGCCAGCACGCCTGCTTCTTCCGACTCGGCCGAGTCAGCCTCACGCGCCTCGGTTTCGATGTGACGGATCACATCGAGCACGTCAGCGACCACCGCTTCGGCCGTCGGCCAGCGACCGGCTCCCCGCCCGCGTAGCACCTGGCGTCTCCCGTCGCTCCACACGACCTCGGCCGCGTTCCAAGAACCGGGCACGTTCGCCAGCGCATCATTCTCGCCGACCGCCTCCACTCGCACGCGTGCTGCCACCTGCGACAGATCACGCAAGTCCAGCGACGCCACATGCCGCGGCACACCCCCCTCCCGGCTTGCTCGCTTGATCCCGTCAGTCAGAGACTCGCACACCACATCTTCATCTGCAAGATCCACCCCGGCGCACACGCGGGCCAGCACGCGCAACTTGTCGCCCGCGTCAAGCCCGGAGAGGTCGCGCGACGGATCGGCTTCGGCGTAGCCGCGCTGCTGGGCCTGCCGCACCGCCTCATCGAAGGGCAGCCCGCCGGCAACGCACCCAAGCACAAAGTTCGTCGTGCCGTTCAGCACCCCGCGCACGTGCACCACCCGGGCCCCCCCTTCCCGCGTCACGCACTCGATGATCGGCATCGCGCCGCCCACCGACGCGCTCCCGCGGATTACCAGCCCGCCCGCATCAGCGATCGCCTCCAGTTCGCCACCGCGCTCTGCCAGCAACGCCTTGTTTCCGGTCACCACGTGCGACCCGCTTCGCAGCGCACCGGCCACCGCCCGCCCGGCGTCAGTCAGCCCGCCGATCAGTTCGATCACGATGTCGGCCCCGCACGAGGCGACGGCGTCGAGATCGTCGCTCAGCAGGCCTGCGGGGATGACCAGTCCGCGCTCCTTCGTGGCGGCTCGCACGCATACACCCACGATCTCGACGCGGTGCTCCAACTGGCTGAGCAGTTCGTACACACCGGCCCCGACCGTGCCCAGTCCGAGCAGCGCCACCCGCACACGCCGCGGGCGATCATCGCGTCGAGAAAGCACCGAAGGCGCCTTGCTCACCAGTGTCGGCCGCGTGCCCGCGTATCGCCCGACCTCAAAATCCAGCCCGCGCTGCTGCGCATAGCGCACCGCCTTGTGCTGCACGATTGACCCGTCGGTGCGCAGAGCATCGTCGAAACTGATGCGCTGGTAGCGCCGCGGGCGCTCGCCCGTCTTCGGATCGGCCTTGGCAGGGTCCGACTCGTACAGCCCGTCGACGTCCTTGACGAGCCGGCATCGCCCGCCCAGCGCATGGGCCACATGCAGGGCCGTCAGGTCTGACCCGCCGCGCCCGAGCGTGACGACACGCCCGCACTCGTCAAGCCCGATGAAGCCCGGCATCACAACCACGCCCTGCTCATCGAGTGCACGCTCGAAGGCTGCGACATCAAGACCGACCGGGTCGGCGTCCAGCGCCGCGCCGCTCGCCCGCAGCCCCGCCGTCGACGGCGTGAACAACTCGCCCGGCACGCCCGCCCGGCGCAGATGCAGCGCCAGCAGCGCCGCACTGGTCGATTCGCCCGTGGCCAGCAGCGCCGCGACGGCGTGCTCAGGGGCCAGGTCGCCGTCGCTGGCGAAGCGCGCCCGCTCGATGAGTTGGTCGGTGTGCCCGTAGAAGGCCGACACCACCGCGACCACGCGCCACCCGCCGCGCCGCCAGCGGTAGATCTCATGCACTGCCAGACGCAGCGTGCGCTCGTCGAGCAGGACCGAGCCGCCGAACTTGAGGACGATCAACGGGCCAGGCATGGCGCCACCTCCTCGCGGGGCGACCCCGCCACGGCTTCAGCGCCCGCACACTCCAGCGCCGCATCGAGCGCACTGCGCAGGTCGGCAATGATGGCCTCGGCCGACTCAAGCCCCGCGGAGATGCGCACCAGCCCGTCGTTCACACCTGCCTTGCGCCGCTCCTCTGCCGGCACATCGGCGTGCGTCATGCTGGCCGAGTGCGTCACCAGCGTCTCCACCGACCCGACGTGCTCCACCAATCGACACAAGCGCAGCGCCGAAAGGAACACTTTGGCCGCCTCGATGCCCCCGACGATCTCAAACGACACCACCGGCCCGTGCGCACCGAGGTGCTGCTTGTCGGCCAGCGCCCGCTGCCGAGGCTCGCCCAGCGTCGGATAACACGCCCGCTGCACGGCCGGATGGTCGGCCAGGAACTCGGCCACCTGCGCCGCCGTTGCGGATTGCTGCCGCAATCGCAGAGGGAGCGTGCGGATTCCCTGCAACGTCAGCCATGCGTTGAACGGCGCCTGAATGTTGCCGGTGCACTTGCGGATGAACTTGATCCGCTCGACCAACTTCGCATCCTGCGTCACGATCGCGCCGCCCAGCGCCACCGAGTGTCCCTCGATGAACTTGGTCGTCGAGTAGACCGACAGGTCGGCGCCCAGCGCGAGCGGCTGTTGCAGCACACCGGTCAGGAACGTGTTATCGACCGCCAGCAGCGCCCCGCCCGCGTGCGTGACCTTCGCAATCGCCGCGATGTCCGTGATCTCCAGCGTCGGGTTGGCCGGGGTTTCGACGAACACCAGTCTGGTGTTCTTCCGAATCGCGGCTGCGACTTCCGCAACCTTCGTGCTGTTCACGAACGTCGTCTCAACCCCCAGATCGGCGAACAACTCGCGCAGCAGGCGCGACGTCCCGCCGTAGACGTGCTGTCCGCAGACAATGTGGTCGCCCTGCTTGAGCAGCGCCAGGAAAAGTGCCGTCTCGGCCGCCAGACCGGTGCCGAATGCGATGGCGGGCGGGGCTGCTTCGATGGTCCCCAGCGTCGCCTCGAGTTGGGCAACCGTCGGGTTGGACACGCGCGAATAGGCATGGGGCGCGGCGCTGGCAATGCCGTCGCGACAGTACGTGGTCGACTGCACCAGCGGCGGCACCAGCGGATCACCGTCCCCGCCGGTCCGCCCGGCTGCGGTGCAAATCGTGTCAAAATCGACTGGGAACGCAGCGTGGAACGGAGACGTGGTGGTCATGAGCCGTGAACTCCTTCACAGCATCAAGAGCACCCAGAGCGACGTGGACTGCAGCGCACTCGGCTGCCTTTTTTGACGGTCTCCCGCAAAGCGGAATCCGCCCGCATCGTTCCCCACGTCGGGGCTGGCTTCGGCACCGTGGCACGGACTTGGCCGGCTCGGTTGCCGCCCGGGACCATCAGAAGCTTCCCGGGACTCTTGATGCAATCGGGGACAGTGTACAGCCCGACGGCTGCGTGTCAAGAGCAATCGTCAGGCCGCATCGGCGCGCTGCCCCACGCGCCTTCCAAACCGGGTGCCCTTGCGTGGCGCGGTTGGCCCGGCCAAACTCGGACCCGCGGGGTCCGGTTGCGAGGCCACCTGACTCGACCGGAACTGCTCGCCGCGCTGCGACTGGCCGGGATCGTGCGGCGGGGGCATTTCCGCCCGGGCGGGCTGGCACAAAAGGCAATATTCGGGTATACAAGTCCGTCAGACGGGTTGGTCGTCGGGCTTTGCCGTTCAAGGCCGGGCAATCCACCGGCTTGCCCTTCGAGCATTCCAGAGAGGAGTCGTCGCGTTGTTCAAGCAACCCCGTTCCCAGACGTCCGGCTTGTGGATTTGGCGACTCGTGCAGGCCGTGCTGGTCGCCGTGGGGATCAGTATCGTCGTGCTGTTGTTCGTGTTGCCCAAGGTGGGATTGATACTGCTTTGGGATGTCCTGATCCCGGCCGCGCCCGCACTGTTGGCAGTCTGCCCGGGCCTGTGGCGCAACATCTGTCCCCTGGGGACGGTTTCTCAGTTCCCGCGGCACCTTCGGCGCGGGGGGAAGTTCCGGGCGTCATCGTCCACGCGCGCCGCCCTGGCCGGAGGCTCCGTGCTTCTGCTGCTGGTGCTGGTGCCGGCACGCCATGTGGGGCTCGATGACGCCGGATGGATATCGGGCCTGACGCTGATCGCTGTCGGGCTGATCGCGCTGGCGATGGGCGCGTTGTTCGCCGGCAAGAGCGGATGGTGCTCGGGGTTGTGCCCGGTGCATCCGGTCGAGCGTCTGTATGGGCAACGTCCCGCGATGACTCTGAGCAACGCGCATTGCGCCACGTGTATCGCGTGTGTGGAACCTTGTCCTGATTCCACGCCTTCGATGAGTCCGCTGCACGCCAGAGGCACTGGTCTGGAGCGTGCGGCGGGCATCCTGATGGCGGGCGGTTTCGTCGGCTTTGTGTGGGGCTGGTATCAGGTCAAGCCGACGGCCGACATGCCGGTGGCCGAGCGATGGTTCAACGCCTACGCCTGGCCGCTGGGCGCCATGTTGGTGTCACTGATCTTCTTTGTGGCGTTGCGCAAGGCACTGCCCTCATCGGCACAGGGCTGGCTGGGTCGATGCTTTGCGGCCGGCGCGGTGTCCGTGTACTACTGGTACAAACTGCCTGCTTTGCTGGGGCTGGGCGGCAGCGGGACGGTGCTGGTCGATCTGGCGTTGTATCTGCCGGATTGGTCGCTGTGGGTGTGTCGTGGGCTGAGCACCGTTGCGCTGTTCGCATGGCTTGTGCTGCGGACCCCGCCGGAGTTGGGCGGTTCGTGGCTCCGAAGGCCGCCGCGCGCCGGTCCGGGGGAGTTTGGCGCACCTCTGATCGCGGTATCGATCGGCCGGGCCGAGGGCGCCTGACCATTGGCCCGGTCTGGAAGCACAGGACATGAGCAGCCCTTCGTCGACACGCCTTGACGTTGCCCGTCGGCGGCTCGACGGTCGGCCTACGCTCTGGCCATGCAACTGGAAGCACACCAGCGGGTCATCGATGAACTTGAGGCGCGGATTTTAACGATCCGCGACTCTCTTTGACTATGACGGCAAACTGAAGCGGCTGGTCGAACTCGAGGCTCGCATGGGCGAGACCGACTTCTGGGACAGCCCCGACAAGGCCAAGGAGGTCGTCGGCGAACTCAAGGTCATCAAGGCGCAGGTCGGGCCGCTGCGCCAGGTCGTGGGCGAGTTTGAGGACGCCAGACTCGCGTACGAAATGTCGCGTGAGTCGAACGACAGCGACCTGCTCGAAGAGGCCGACGCGGCGCTGGCGGGCCTGCTGCGGCGGATGGACAAGATCGAGTTGCAGTCGCTGCTGGGCGGCAAGCACGACCACCGTAACTGCTACTTCACCATCTCGGCCGGCGACGGCGGCACCGAGGCCAACGACTGGGCCGAGATGCTCTTCCGCATGTATCTCTACTACTTCGAGAACATGGGCTGGCAGATTGAAGAGATCAGCAAGAACTTCGGCACCGAGGTGGGCATCGACCACGTGACGCTGCACATCAAGGGTGATTTCGTGTTCGGTTATCTCTCATGCGAGCGCGGCACGCACCGGCTGGCGCGCGTCAGCCCCTTCAACGCGCAGGGCAAACGGCAGACCAGTTTCGCCACCGTCGACGTCGTGCCTGAGTTCGAAGAGACCGATCTTGAGATTCCTGAGAAGGATATCGAGATCACGGCCTTTGCGCGCTCGAGCGGGCCCGGCGGACAGAACGTCAACAAGGTCGCGTCGGCCATCCGTCTGGTGCACAAGCCGACGGGCATCATGGTGGTCAGTTCGACCTTTCGAGACCAGGGGCAGAACAAGCGTCAGGCGATGACGCTGCTGCAGGCCAAACTCGAGCAGATGGAAGAAGAGCGGCGCGAGAAGGAGATCTCAGAGGCCGCCGGCGGCAAACTCGAACACCGCGGCTGGGGAGCGCAGATCCGCAGTTACGTGCTCTACGACAACCGCGTGAAGGACCACCGCACCGGCGTGGAGGCCAACCCGGTCGACGTGCTCGACCGCGGGCACCTCGACGCGTTCATCGATGCGGAACTGAAGCGCAGACGGTCGGAGAAGGCGTAGGGGAAGGCATCAGGCACGGGGCAGTGGGGCCGATGGATCTGGCGATCTTGGCCATTGGGCCCGGGGGCGAGGGACCAGGGATCAGCCACCAGGCATCCGAGGCTGACCTTTCGGCGGCCTTCAGCCCTTATCCCTGACGGGTGATCCCCGATGGCTCATCGATCGACCCTGCCACTCTGCCTTTTCCCCCAGCAGGCAGGACGGGCTTCCGGCCGGTGGGATTGTTGTGCCCGGCGGCGCGGGGTCGTGCCCGTGTGGAATCGCACGGAACGCTCAGGACGCAATCGGAACCCACCGGGGTGTCGAAGGCCCGGTTCTGTGTACCAGGTGGCCGGTTGAAAACCGGCCCCACCGGGGTGTCGAAGGCTCGCATTCTGCGGGTCGCCGCACCGGTCAAGCGGCGCAGTCCGTCGGCCGGGATCTCACCTATGGCCGGCGTCGCAGCGAACGCGGACAGCCGTGATCGTTCCGGGGCGGGCTTTTTAGAGAGGACGACCTTGTCCGACGGTTTTCGAAGCATCAGCCGAGCGCGGCCGCGATTGTGCTTGCAGTCTCGAATGCGTCGTAGAGGCTGTTCTCGACGGCGGGCAGGGCCCAGTTATCCTGATTCACGAAGTACACCCGATCCTGGAACGGACGTCGGATCGCGTGGGCGATGCCGTTGGCCACGAAGCCGACCTGAGCCACGGGCAGCGCGTGTCCCCAGCGTGTGAAGCGGATTTCGCGCACGGCCGAGCGCGGCATATCGAGCAATGTCAGCGTCTCGTTGAGTTGAGACGCCAGCGCCTGCCCGAACGCAAGCACCGGATCGCCCTGCACCAGGTCGAATCGGGCGGTGTCGTAGGCCAGCGGCCAGAAGAGGGAGAGCACGCTGGGTCGCCCGGGCAGCATGTCACGGCGGTTGGCATAACTGCCGTCGAGCACGTCGGTGTAGCGCCAGAAGGATGTCGCCTGCCCCTCGCTCATCGGGAACGACTTGGGCTCGCCGAGCAGGAAGATGTCGTAGAAGTCGCGCGACACCGGGCGGTCGAGCAGCACGTTGGCCACGACGTAGGCACGGCGATGCAGGTTCATCGCGTTGAACCGTTGGGGGTCGATTCGTTCGAGATCATGGATGACGTGCCGACACACGTGCTTGGGGCACGACATGACCACGTGCTGCGCGAGCATCGAGCGGAACAGTCCGTCGGGCGTGCGCCAGGTCAGTTGCACCATGCGATCGGGCCGCACACGCACGTCGACGACGCGCGAACCGGCCCGCAGATGCGGGGCGAGCATCGGACTGGCGTGGTCGAGATCACGCAGCCGCTGCCACAGCGCGTCGGCCATCCACGCGTTGCCGCCGGGGAAGACCCAGCGTCCGAACTCCTCGGCCGCCAGAAAGTTCCACCCGAGCAACGCCGAAATTTCTTCCCAGCCGGCGCCGAAGGAGGAGTAGCAATAGGCCTGCACCGCAGCCGACAGGGTGGCGGGGATCGGCAGCGCCACTTCCTCCTCGATGTGCTGGCGCAGCGAGATTCGATCCAGATCACGCATCCACTGTTCAGGGAAGGGCACATCGGGATAGTCGTCGGCCATGCGCAGCACGAGTTTGCGATAGGCCTCGATGGCAGGCACGTCCTCGGGCGGCACCCCGATGCCCGACCAGATGTCCTCGTGGATGACGCCGTTGATTTCGACCGGTGCAGCCGCGACATCGGGGCGCGTGACCTCGTGCAATCCGAGTTCACGATAGAAGTGATCGAGCGCGCTGCCGGGATCAGGCGTGATGACGTAGGCGCTGCCGAGCGGATACTCGGCCCCGTCGATCACGCCGCCCTGCGCGTTGCCGCCGAAGATCGAGTGCAACTCGAAGACCACGGGGTTGTATTGCCGCAGCAGGTAGGCGCTGGCCAGCCCGGAGATTCCCCCGCCGACGACGGCGACCTGGACCACCTCGTCGGGCTCGGGCGGCACGCCTCCGGGGAAGTTGTTCTCGGCACTGTGAAAGGGGATGTTGAGTCCGTCGTTGAAGTCATCGCCCTCAAACCAGTTCTTGAAGGGCAGCCCGTCGATGAGGCGCGGCTTGGGATCGCGGTATCGGGTCGCCAGTGGGCGGCACGACTTCCCGGACAAATCAGCCAGTCGCGACGCCGGCGGGCGGGCAGAGATGAGCGAACGTGCGTTTGAGACCCCGGTGGCCCCATAAGCAAAGAGCCCAAGTCCGGCCTTGAGCACCTGGCGCCGTGTGTGCATGACTCTGCCCCCTCGCGTTCATCCTCGGAAGGGGTTCATTGTGGGGATGGAGGCTCAAAAGTCAACAGTGCTGTCTGGACAGGGGCGCAGGTGCAGCCTGTCGCCACCGCCCGATCTTCCCCGCGCAGAGTCGCGAGGCCGTCCACGCCGGACGAGCAGATGAACCGATCACCGCGAAGCCGCCGAGCGGGGCCCGGCGGCCTCGACGCGACCGCCGCCCATCCTGCGACCTCTCTTCTCGGCCCTGAACACGCCTGTCAGGTTGACGGCGCCACATGAGGCACCGGCAAACCGGCGGGAACCAGCCGGTGGGAAGATCGCCGAACGCGGAGGGGCCAGCGAAACGGGGCGTGCCGTGGAAGGCTCCCGTGCGAGCGACCCGGAGCCATGCACAACTCGACCCGGAGGGACGAACTACCTGGCGTCCAGCGCGCTTTCCGCAGCCGTCACACCTTCGCGTTCATCAACACGCAGCAGCAGAAGCAATCCGGCCACGAACCAAGCAGCCACGATCAGCAGCGCGATCGGTTGCCCGAGTTTGGCCGCCAGAAAGCCGAATGCCAGCACGCCGGCGATGCCGCCGAGTTTGTAGACCATGCCCCACAGTCCGAAGAACTCACCGGCGCGTTGCGGCGGTGTGAATGCGCCGACCATGGCGCGGCTCGCGGTGCCGACCCCGCCGAGCGCGACGCCGATCAAGGCCGCGACCACCCAGTATGCGGCCGCGGGCACCGCGAGCAACTCGGCGCCGGCCATGGCGAGCGTCGCGACGATCCACGCCAGCAGAAACGCCGCGATGGTGCGTTTGTGTCCGACGCGGTCCTGCACGCGGGCAACGATCGCGGCCGCGGCGCCGGCGGTGACGGCGATGATGAGCGCCAGCACGATCAACCTCGGGAGTTGAAAGCCCAGCCGGTCGCCGATCAGGCCGAGGAAGTACACCATCGTCATCACGCCCATGCTGTACACGAAGAATGCGAGGAAGAAGCGGACCAGTTGCCGATAGCGGGCCGACTGCCGGGCTGATTCGGCCAGTCGCACGAAGGCGGCCGCGATGGCGGTGCCGGCGCGACCGGGTTGCGGGCGTGTCTTTTCGCGCAGCAGGAAGAAAGCCGGCAGAATGCCCGCGGCGAACCACAGCCCGCTGAAGACGAACATCGGGCGTGCCTGCGCGATGTCGGGGCGTTCGAGCACGAACGCATAGATCGCGGTGATGCCCAGCAGCAACACCGCGCCGACGTAACTCATCGTCCAGCCGATGGCCGACACACGCCCGATGTTCTTGACCGTGGAAATTTCGGGCAGGAACGAGCCGAGAAAGTTTTCGCCGAGTCCGCACGCGACGGCGGCCGTGAGATAGAGCGCCCACGTCAGCCCGATCTGCCCCGGCTGAAGCAGCGCAAGCGTCGCGATGAGCGCGCTGCTGATCACGCCGGTGGTGAGCAGCATCTTCCGCTTCCACGCGCGCTGGTCGGCCAGCGCGCCGGCGATGGGGCTGAGCAGCACGACCAGGATCATCGCCAGCGCCCCCATCCGGCTCCACATTGCCAACCCGGCCTGGCGGCTGGGGGCGATCACGTTGGCCACGAACAGACTGAAAAGCAGCGTGTTGATGAGCAGTTGAAACGACTGGTTGGCCAGGTCGTACATGCCCCAGGCCCACACCTCGCGCCCGTTGGGCAGCCCGCGGAATGGATTGAGCGGAAAGGGCATGGGGAGAGGGTAACAGGGCTGCGGTCCGGAAATCAGGCATCGGGCACTGAACCGGACAAAAGTCGCCGCAGAGCAGATGCCAGGCACAGGTCAACTGGATGCAGGACCACAGCCCCGCCCGGCGATGGAGCGGGGCTCCGTGAGTTCCTTTTGCCGATTGCAGGCCCTGGAGGTTCCGACTCGTCGATGACCCTGTCGGCTCGGAGCGCCGACCTGCCCGAGTCCGCTGCTCATCCTTCCGGCGAGGTTCCCGGCGTCGGCAGGTTGAACTCACGCATGATCGTTTCGATCAAAGCGTGTTCCTGCTCTTCGGTCAGACGGTGAGGGTTGAGACCGTTGACGCGGACGTTGCCGGCCGGGTCGATGATCGCGATGTGCGGAATGCCGTACACCCCGAAGCGCGGGTCGAAGACGTTTTCGCTGGAGAACGCGACCGGCCAGGTCATCTGCAGCGCGCTCATGAACTCGGGCATGAGTTCAAACTCTTTCTGCGGGTTGTCGCGCGTGTCGATACGTTCGCGTTTGCCTGTTGCGTCGATCTTCGTGTGGCTGCCCTGGATGCTCGTCAGCCCGAGCACCTCGACGGGATAGCCCTCGTAGTGCTCCTGCAACGCACGGATCTTGGGAAACGCGGCGATGCACGGGCCGCACCAGGTGGCCCAGAAGTCGATCACGACAACCTTGCCCTTGAGGTCGGCCAGCGACTTGAGTTGCCCGTCGCCCGACGACCACAGGAAGTTCATCTCCGGTGCGGGCTCATTGACGGCCGCCAGTTGCGCGCGGGTGCGCTCGAGCGAAGCAAGGCGACGCGCCTTTGACTGCCCCTCCTGCTCCTTGAGACCTTCGATCACCGGATCGAGATACGCGAGGCTGCGTGTGCGGAGCGACTCAAGTTGATGCGCCGGGTCGGGCACCGCGTAGGCCAGCGCACGGTAGAAGGTGCTCACCGCATCGACGTTCGAATCGTCGATCGTCTCGGGCAGGACGCTGACGACCTTGAGCAGTTCCTCGGCGTGCCGGGCGTACATCTCGGGCTTGCAGAACTGGAGCAGCGTGAACACCTCGAAGCCCTCGCCCGAGGCAACCAACGACGGCAGGTGCTCGCTCGTGAGGATCTTGTCCAGCGCCTCCTGCGATGGTGGAGCGTACGGGCTGGCCCGGTCGAGCATGACCAGCAGCAACTGCGCGTGCAGCCCCGAAGGGCTCGAATCAGCCGAAAGGTGCTTGAGGCGCTCGATCGCAGCATCCTTGCTCTCCGGCGCGGCCTGGAGCAGCGGCATGATCGTGGCGATCTGCGCGGGGGTGTATTCGCTGAACTCTTCGTCGGCCAGCAGTTGCGAAGCCAGTTCCTTCTGCTTCGCGGCCGCCTCCTGGCGAGGAACATCGCGCATGCCCTCTTCAAACTGGCGCAGTTTGTCTTTCAGCGTCGCCTGGTCGGGCTGGCCGAACGTCACCGCGTTGAACGTGGCCAGGACGGCAAAGGCCTTGCAGCAGAAACTCTTCCGGCTCATGTTCCGTTCTCCTGTTGGCTTGCCGGCCCGCAAGGGGCCTGCTCCGGTCGCACCATCGTATGACCAAGTACATCCGGGCCCAAGGGATTATTCCGCTCCCCGCCGGGTCGGCTTCTCACTCATGGCCGGACAGCAGGTGCTTTGCGAGGAACTCAGCCTGAGCGTTCTTGGCCTCGGTCGCATGCGTGCCGAAGCCCAGGTGCTCCATCGCCGCTCCCGTCTGGTCAAACACCTTGCGCTCGATCATCCCCGGATCGGCGTGGAGAGCGCGATAGTGCTCGGCGAGTTGGTCGAGGAACTTTTCCTGCGCCGGCCATGGCACCAGGCGATCGCCGCGGCTGTGCAACGCCAGCAGCGGAATAGGCGCCCAGTTTTCCAGATGCTGCGCAGGATCGACGCGCGCCACCGCGCCCCGATCGTGAACGGCCTTCCACGGGCCCGCTGAGCCGTCAGCGGGGAAGTAAAGTGCGGAAAGGTCGCCGCATGACGCATCGACGGCCGCGGCGATGAATGTGTGCGGGTCGCACAGACGCCGCAGGGCGATCATCCCGCCCAGAGACATGCCGCCGATGCCCATGCGGCTGGTATCGAATCGCCCGCCTTCGGTGCGAGCCAGCGTCGAGACGATCATGTCGATTTCGCCGACGGCTTCGCCGATCAGTTCGACGGAGTGAGCCGGGTCTTCACTGCGCTCATCGCGGCGCTGGCCGTGAGCAGGCAGATCGATGGCGCAGCAGGCAATGCCCGCGCGGAGCAGGCGAGTGTAGCGCCCGGGGTCGAGTTCCTTATGCGCGGTGCGCCCGTGCATCCACAGCATGACCGGCGCTTCGGATTCCCAGTCCGGGTGCGCCAGCAGCGCCGGCGCCGGCCCCAGCGCCGTGAAGCGAGAACGTTCGGCCAGATAACGAGGAAGTTCGTGGAAGCGGTTGGTCATCAGATGGCTACCACCGATCCCGGGTCGATCGACTGCGGAAGCGACTGAAGGTCGAGGCGATCGGGCTCGATGGCCGTGACTCCGGACAGTTCGAGCACGCAGTCGGGTCTTCCGTCGGCGCGACGGGGAATCTTGATGCCCACGGATTCGAGCCAGCGGGCGGCCTTCTCGGTCTGGAGTTGCCGGCTGGTCTCGATGCTGTCTACCCCGGTCGCGTTCTTCACCGGCGCAAACTCCTCGACCCGATCGGTTTCAAGCACGATCGACGAGCGCGCCAGCGGAATGGCGTCGAAGACGAAACGCTCAAGTTTGACTGCGTTGGGCTCTTTCGGTTCGACAAACTGCCGGGTCTCGAGGTCGATGTGCGGCACCTTCTTGACGGCACGATGCCAGGGCAGCGCAAAGCAAGGGTCGGCGTTGACCTTCTCGATGAACGACACCCCGAGCATGTGGATCGCAATCGAGCCGGCCAGGAAGCGCAGGCGTCCGTGGGCGTCGCGCTCGCTCGCCAGGGCCGCGGGCAGGTCGGAGTATTCGATCACCTGCAGTTTGCCGCCTGAGCGGCAGAACACGCCGACCTTTTCTTCCGGTCCGGACTTGGGGACCATCTTGCTGGACATCTCGCCTGAGGAATCCGGTGCACCCGCGTGCAGCCCGATGAACACCGGGTCGGTGATGTTGACGTTGGGATTGTCGACCTGAAAGTAACTGAGCACGTCGATGCCGCGGCGTTTCATATCGGCCACGGCGCCCGAGGCGTGCAGGGCGCGCAGTGCGCCCCCGTGTCCGTCGGGGTTGGTCGCGATCACGCCCTTGTCGGCCAGCAGGATGCGCCCAGTCGCCTTGTCAAACGAGGGCATCGTGCCCTGCATGAAAAACATGATGCGCTGCGGGTCGAGGTCGAAGTAATCCCAGCGGGCGAAAAAGCGGCGGGTTTCATCGTGGTTGATCGGGCTGGTCATGACGTACCACGGCACGTCGGCGCCGTAGGTGCGTTCGGCCCCGCGGATCTTCTCGGCAAAGATTTGGAACAGGCTCTTTCCGCTCACTGGCGCCGTCGGGTAGCAGCCCTTGGGGCCTTCGTACCCCAGACGGCTGCCCTGTCCGCCGGCGACGGTGAAGCAGGCGACGCGGCCGGCTTCGAGCAGATCCTCTCCGATGGAACGGTAGTGCCGCACGTCCCATTCGCCCGAGCCGCGGGCGTAGTAGGGCGCCGGTTCAAGGTCGCCCGGGATCAGCGCCGGCGCATCCGAGCGGACATACCGCTCGATCAGAGCGGGAAGTTGATCGAAGTCGATTGCTTCGACCTGGGTGAGCAACCCCCCCAGTTCCGACTCCTTCAAGTCGGCGGCGAAGGTGAGCAGGTGCGACTGCCCGACAGCCTGCAGTCGGGTGCGGAGTTGGTCGATTCTGGACACGATCGCGCCTCCGTCGGGGTGTGGTCGATCGTAGACGGGAGTAGAGTCTGACATGCGTGAGCGACTCAAACGCGCGGATGCCCGCACGCTGGTTTTCCCCTCGATTCTCTCGGCCGATTTCACCCGCCTGGGGGAGGAAAGCCTGGGGGTGCTCGAGGCCGGCGCCGACGGGCTGCACCTGGACGTGATGGACGGGCACTTCGTCCCGAACCTGACCATGGGCCCGGACGTGTGCCGTTGCCTGCGCGCGCGCTTCCCGCATGTGTGCCTCGATGTCCACCTGATGGTGACATACCCGGAGCAGTTCTTTGAGCCGTTCATCCAGGCCGGGGCCGATCACCTGACTTTTCACATGGAGGTGATGAACATTGACAAGGCGGTCGATCTGGCGCGGGACGTGCGGGAGTTGGGGGCCACCGCAGGACTTGCAGTCAATCCCAAGACGCCCATTGAGCCTGTGCTCTCGATCGCCGACCAGTTCGAGTTGATCCTGGTCATGAGCGTGCAGCCGGGGTTTTCCGGACAGGCATTTCGGGCCGAGGTGCTGGAGAAGGTGCGGCGACTGCGCGAGCAGGGTTATCGCGGGTGGATCCAGATGGACGGGGGAGTGGGTCCGAAGAACGCGGCCGCGGTGCGCGGCGCGGGGGTCAATGTGCTGGTGGCTGCGTCGGCGATCTTCGGGCAGGCGTCTGATAAGCGCGCTGGGGTGATTTCCGATCTCCGCATTTCGGGGGGATGAGCGGGAATGGGTTGGCGGGCTTTTCAGGGCCGCCGGGGCGGAAACACCAAGAGGAATCCGAACACGCCCTCGAAACGGATGATTGATTCGGGCGTTTGATGCCGATGTTGATGTTGGTAGGATTCTCGCGCCGGTGGGCGACAGGTTCGCGTGAGAACGATCGCATATGGCCAAGGCTCGCGATTTCACGGTGTTGCTGGTCCGCTCCTGTGCCACGGAGTGGGACGATTGCGGGCGGCTGGTGGGTTCGAGCGACCTGCCGCTGTGCGAGGCGGGGCGCGGTCGCATCGAGCAGGCGCTGGATGCGATGGGTTCCAACGACCTGGACGTGGTGCTCAGTTCTGCGGACGAGAGTTCGGTGCAGATTGCCGAACTGGTGGCCGGAAGCACCAACGCCAGGGTCCGTGTGGTCGAGAGTTTGAGCGATGTGCGACTGGGGCTGTGGGAAGGGCTGCGGGCCAACGAACTGGCAGAGCGCTATCCGACGGCGTTCCGACAGTGGCAGGCCGACCCGGGATCGGTGCAGGTTCCGGGGGGAGAGTCGTTCCACGCAGGTCGGGAACGGATTGTGGATGGACTGGTGCGAGCCTTGGAGAAAGTGCGATCCAAAGACACCCGGATTGGGGTGGTAGTGCGCCCGATGGCTTGGGCGGTGCTACGCTGCTGGCTTGGATCGATGCCGTCGAGTCGGGTCTGGGAGGTCATGCGAGAGGCACCACTCTTGGCATGGCACGAGGTGGACCTTGAACAGTTGCTCAGTGCCGCCGGTTCGACGGATGCGGAATCGTGAGCAGTTGACTCGGAAGTAGAAGTGGAAACCAGGCGAGAGCGGTGCGGTCCGGGCCGGTCTCGAAACGGAACATCGGCATGACCAATGTGGCTGTGCGGACGTGGGCGGAGTTGAAGCCGGCTCGTCGTTCGGCGATCCCCGAAGGTTTGTGGCTGCGTTGTCCGAGTTGCGGGCAGATGGTGTACCGGCGGCAGATGGAAGCCAATCTGCACGTGTGCCCGGAATGTCAGCACCATTTCCGGATCTCGGCCGGCGAACGGGTGAGCCAGTTGAGCGACCCGGGGACATTTGAGGCAATGTTCACGGGGCTGACTTCGACCGATCCGCTGCTGTTTACCGACCTCAAGTCGTACACGGAGCGTCTGGTGAGCGAGCAGCGTCGGTCGGGGCGGGACGACGCGGTGGTGGCGGGGCGCTGCTTCGTCAAGGGGCGCCCGACGATGATGTGCTGCCTGGATCTGACATTCATGATGGGGTCGATGGGCTGCGTGGTGGGCGAGACGGTGACACGCACGATTGAATCGGCGCTGGAGCAGAGGCTTCCTCTGGTGATCGTCAGTTGCTCGGGCGGGGCCCGCATGCAGGAGTCGGGGCTGAGTCTGATGCAGATGGCCAAGACGTCGGCGGCGCTGGCGCGATTCGACGACGCGGGCGGGCTGTTCATCAGCGTGCTGACTGATCCGACGACCGGCGGCGTCACGGCCAGTTTTGCGATGCTCGGCGACGTGATTCTGGCCGAGCCGAAGGCGCTGATCGGCTTTGCCGGGCCTCGCGTGATCCGGCAGACAATCCGGCAGGATCTTCCCGACGGGTTCCAGCGGGCCGAGTTCCTGATGCAGGCAGGGCTGGTGGATCGTGTGGTAGCCCGCAAGGATCTGCGCACGGAGATTGCGCGTCTGATCGACTATGCGGGCGGGTGACGTCGAGGCGCCGGGTCGGTGGATCGCGCAGCATCCGCGTCGGAGCGGGCTGCTGGCCGGGCTGGCTTGCGGATTGTTGATGGTGCTGGCGTACCCTCCGGTGTGGCTGTGGGGGCTGGTGTTCGTCGCGCCGCTCCCGCTGTCGCTGGTGAGTTGGCACGCGCGGGAACGGGCGCTGACGTGCGCTTTCTGGTGCGCGATCGGGGTATCGCCCTGGTGGCTCCTGGCGCATATCTGGGTGGCGCGGGTGTCCGCGTTTGGCGTCGTGCCGCTGGTGATCGTCCTCTCGGCGTTGACAGGGCTGGCGGTGTGGTGCGCGGCCGGAGTCCATCGACGACTGGGCTGGTCGGTGTGGGCGTGGGGACTGATCTGGGTCGGCTTTGAGTTTTTGCGCGGGCAGATCATCGCGGGCGGGTATGCGTGGTACTTCCTGGCGCATCCGCTGGCCGGACAGGGGTTTCTGGTCTGGCCGGCGGCATTGGTCGGAACGTACGCCGTCAGCCTGCTGGTGACGCTGCCGGCGGTGACGGTGGTGTGCTGGAGCGTCGGTCGGCGGCGTGCGGCGATGGTGACGGCTGCCGTCTGCGTGGCATGGGCGGGCGCAGGACTTGTGATCGATCCGTGGCCTGACGCGACGGGGAGTCTGCGCGTCGGCGTGGTGCAGACCAACGTGCCGCAGGATGTCAAGATCGACTGGACGATGGGTCAGCGCTTTGAGGACTGGCAGGCGATGAAGGCGCTGATCGCGGCGGCGGGGGCCCAGCATCCGGACGTGATCGCGCTGCCCGAGGCGATGAGCCCGGGGTGGACGCTGGACGCGGTGTCGCTTGCACACGAGCGGCGCAAGATGCTGGAGTTTGAGCGGCGCGCACCCGACGGCGTGATGGAGCGCTACCCGGTTACGCTGTTCGCCGACGAGTTGATCCTGATGCAGGGCGCGCTGCGAACGCCGATCATGATCGGCGGGCCCGGGTTTGAAGGTCTGCACATCGAGCCGGACGAGCAGAGGCGGTTCCGGTACAACGCCGACAAGCGGTACAACTCGGTGTTCGTGATTGAGGACGGGAAAGCGCCGACCAAGCGGTATGACAAGGTGGCGCTGACGCCGTTCGGCGAGTACATGCCCTACATCTCGCAGTGGGGCTGGCTGGAGGAGCGGCTGCTGGGGATCGGGGCGGCCGGGATGCAGTTTGACCTCGACGCGGGCACGTCGGCGCAGGCACTGGAGGTGCGGCTGGTCGACGGGCGGACGATTACCGTAGCGGCGCCGGTGTGTTTCGAGGCGACGATGCCGTGGGTGTGTCGTCGGCTGGTAGGAGGGGCGGGGGAGGCTCAGGTGATGATCAACCTGACCAACGACGGATGGTTTGGGTGGTGGATGCCGGGTCGTGAGCACCACATGCTGACGGCCCGGTGGAGGTGCCTGGAACTGGGCGTGCCGATGGTGCGGGTGGCCAACACAGGGATCAGCGGGGCGTTTGACCAGCGTGGGCGGGAGATATCGCGGGGTGTGGCGGATCCGGCGACGGGAAGAGCGGTTCTGGGGCGGGGGTCGGGAACGGCAGTGATCGAGATTCCCACGGTTTCGGGGCGAACGATCTACACGCGGGTGGGGGACGTGGGAGGCTGGGGGTGTCTGGCGGCGACCGGCGGACTTGTGGTGGCCGCGGTGGCGAGGGGCCGATCAAAGCGCCGGAAGGATGAAGATGGAGAGAGGGACGGCTCGCTCGCTGGTGCCCCGGGCTCGTAGGAGCGCGAACACGCGGGCAGGAACGGGCGTTGTGAGGGCAGGCGGTTGAATTGAGGAAGCAAGCGATGCGAAACTGGGCGAGTTGGATGAAGGCGGGGCTGTGCGTGGTGGTCGGTGTTTCGGGCGGGTGCGCCACGACCGGCTCGACAGCCGGCGCGGGGCGGGGGCGGGCGACCGTCACGCCCGTGGAAACGACGCTGGCGTACTCCGACCCGGTGGCGCGATCGCAGTTGCGTGAGCGGGCGCTGGATGAGTTGATGAAGGCGGCGGCGAGCGACTGGGCGCTGGAGCGGGCCAATGCGATCGAGGGATTGCTGGAGGCCCCGTCGCGGGTTGAGGCGATCGCGGCCGCGGGGCTGAAGGACGAGAACGAGGGCGTGCGGTCAGTGGCGGCGATGGTGGTGGGGCGGGCGCGATTGAGCACGCTGGGGGCATCGGTGCGCCCGTTGCTCCAGGATACTTCGCCGTATGTCCGGGCGTCGGCTATCTTTGCGCTCACGCGTCTGGGAGAGAGCCCCGATCGCACACCGCTGTCCGACCTGTTGTTTGATGATCGTTCGACGCGGAGGCGGGCGCACGCGGCGTTCATCCTCGGGGAGTTGGGGGACCCATCGGCATTGGCGATGTTGTCGGAGGCGGCACGGCAGAAGACGCCCGGGGCGACGCTGGTTGAGCAGAGGTTGCTCGAACTCCAGATTGCCGAGGCGATGGTCAAACTGGGCGAGCGGGCGCAACTGGACGCAATTCGGGCGGCGTTGTTGCCTTCGAGCCCGGAGATGCTCGAGCCGGCGGCCCTGGCGGCGCAGATCATCGGAACGCTCCAGGACCGTGAGTCGATTGACCGGCTGATCAATCTGTCGGCGTACCGTGGTCAGCAGGGGACCGAGCCGCCGGCCGAGGTGATGCTGGCCGTGGCGGGTTCGCTCAGCGCGCTGGGGGTTCCGGACGGCACTTTCGTCGCGGACAAGTACTCGGGGAGCGAGCAGGACGCGGTGCGAGCGCAGGCGGCGTTCGTGTATGGGCAGATCGGTCGTGTGGACAACCTCGGGAAGTTGGACCATCTGCTGGGGGATAAGTCCGGGTTGACGCGGGTGTCGGCGGCAACGGCGGTGCTGAAGATCCTGAGGCAGGAAACGGCTTCGGCGGGGCTGTAGGGGCAAAAAGGGACCGTTCTGGTCGATCTGCCAAGGTGTTTGTGGCGTATGGTTCCCCCGCCGAGCGGGCTTGGGGTGCTGTATGCCGATCGAGAAGAGGTCGGACAGACTTGTGGTTCCGCACCGGCACGGAGCGGCCGCTATGCTTTGAGTCCCTCCGGCTTCCGGATGGAGCCGGGGCGGGCAGGCGGGTTGGGGCCCGGCGAAGGGGTGGAATCTCGCGGGCAGGGAAAACGAGGGCCGAGCAGATCGGTCCGACTCAGGCGAGGAGTCAGGCGTGCATATCTTGACGAAGGTGTTCGTGCTGTTCGCGGCGGTGCTGAGCATCATGCTGTCGGCGCTGACGATTTCGTACACGATCAACACGGACCAGATCGTGTCGAACTACAACGATGCGCTGGCGTCGGCGGAAGTGGCGGCCGAATCGCTGCGGGCGCAGACGGCCCAGCATGAACTGGTGAGCCGGGAGAAGGACTCGGAGATCCAGGGTTTGCGGGCGCAGTTGCAGGCGAACACGGCGACGATGCGCGACCTGGAGGCGGACCGCACGCGGCTGCAGACGGATCTGCGGGGTGTGCAGGCCGACAAGGCGGCGGCGGACCGGCGGGTGCAGGGTGCGCTGGAGGCGACCAAGGCGCAGGCGCTGATTATCGAGGCGTACAAGGACGAAGTGACGCAGTTGCGGAACAACGAACTGCAGGCCCGTGAGCAGATGCTGCAACTGGAAGAGCGCCTGAGCAACGAGATTTCGCGCAGCCAGGTGCTCGAGGCGAACATCCGGGCATTGCAGGAGCAGATCGCCAATCCGCCGAAGACCGGGGCGGGACAGACCGACACCGGCGACCTGAGCGAGCCGCAGGAGATTCCAGGCGGGGTGATTCGCGGACTGGTGCAGAACGTGACGTTTGACTCGGCGATGGGCCAGTACGTGGTGCAGATCAACCTGGGTCAGAATGATCGGGTGAACCGGAACAACAAGTTGATCATCACGCGGGGGAGCGCGTACATCGCCGACGTGGTGGTGATCAGCAGCGACCTGAACGTGTCGACGGCCCGCGTGACGCTGCTCCAGCCCGGCAAGGTGGTGCAGACGGGCGACACGGTGGTTTCGCGCCTGCAACCCTGACGCGCACTCTGCAAAGGAAAGGACCAGGACATGAGCCAGTTCGGAATGCAGATGCCCGGCGGGAGGCAGTCGCGAGGCCCGGTGCCCGACGTGTACACCGCGCTGATGTTCGTGGCGGTGGTGGCGCTGGCGGCCGCGTGTGCGGTGCTGTGGATCAATGCCTCGAAAGTGGGGGCCAACGGCAGCCCGTTCGAGTTGCAGGAGCAGGGGCGGATCCAGTTGAAGCGTCCTGCGTGATGATGCGGCCGGCGCGGGTGGCGCCGCCGACACGCAGCGCGTCGACCTCGACCAGAGCGATCGAGCATCTGCCAGCCCTCGCCCACGCGGCGGGGGCGGTTGCTTTTTTGCGGCCGGCCGAGAGAGGGGCCCGAGCCGGTTGGGCCTGGAAAGGGAATGCGGATCCGGCACGCCGCGGGCGCCAGACCCGAGCGGGCGAGGGATCGGACGGGCAAGGGATCGGGCAGGCAAAGGATCGGATGGGCGAAGGATCGGACGGGTGATTTGTCGGGCGGATTGATCGGGGCACGCGGGCCATGCGGCCGGGTGAGCGGATGTGCGGCCGGGTGAGCGGATGTGCGGCCGGGTGAGCGGATGTGCGGCCGGGTGAGCGGATGCCCAGGGCGGGGCGATCAGCCAGGTGAATCCGTTGACCGGACATGCGGCCGGGGAGGCACAGGACAGGTGGTGGTGGGTGCCGAATTGCTTGACTCGCAGGGGCTGGGGGCTACATTTCGCGTTGCCGCAGCGCTGCCGGCGACATGTTGGGGCGGTAGCTCAATTGGTTAGAGTCCCGGACTGTCGATCCGGTGGTTGCGGGTTCGAGTCCCGTCCGCCTCGCTTGAAAACGGCCCTTTTATGGGCCGTTTTTCATTGGTGGGTCACAGTTGGGTCACAAGCTGAATCCCCGCCGGGTGGGGCTGGCGCAGCGGGATTCCAAAGGTACACTTTGGGCATGGACGAACAGCAAGCCGAAACGCTGGCGAAGGCCGTAGGCGGGGAAGCGTGGCAATCCGGGGGCGGGGTCTACGTCGTCGGCCTACGTCGCCCGGACGGGTCCATCGTCGTCTTCTCTGATGACGTGGTGGCGGAGTACCCCGACGATGATGCCTTCGATGCCGCGAAGCCCACGGCGTCCATCATGCTCCGCGATGACCCGACCGAGTATTGGGTGATCCAGGACGAAGAAGGCGGGGTCATGCTGGCGGACCCGGACCACGGGCGCGGGTGGCCCAGCGAAGAAGAAGCGGAACACGAAGCGCGGGGGATTCAGTCCCGCACCGGCCTGAAGACGTGGGCACGTCAACAGCGTTTGGAAGACACGATCCCCGCGAAGGCCCCGTGACGTTCATTCGCGGTTCAGCCGCTCCAGGATGCGCTGGCAGAATACCGCCCGGTCGGGAGGGGTGCGATAGAGCGCCCCGGTCATTAGGCTGTTGTGGCTGGTTCCGATTGCTCGCGTGAACGCCAGCCGCCGATGCGGCGCACCGCGTTCGGCATCATCCTGAAAATCGTAGAGCATGAAGACGACGTTGCTGGTGGCGGACTTCGGGTCCAGTTCATCGAACGGGATGTAGTGGCGGAACTGCGCGTAGAGGGGTTCTTGCAGAACAGAGACGATCTTGCTGCCCCAATGGTGGTGGTAGAAGCCCTTCGAGATCAGTTGAGAGACGTACCGCTTGCGGACGTTCGCCCAGTTCAATCCGTAGCTGATCTTCCCTTCAACCTGCGCGTTGCCGAGCAAGGATTGATACGCCGGTTCGACGCTGCCGGTGATATCGACCGCTTGCAACTCGACACTGACAAAGGCACGCACCGCGTTCGCGTCGTCAAGTTCGGCGATGACCAAATCCACCATCCCGAAGCCCTTCATTTGGACTTCGTAGGCGATTTGCGGCGCGGTCGGCGGGGTTCCGGGCCAGCAGTGGGCGAGTACGTCGGCCACTAGATCGGCCTGATAGAACCGCTTCGGGCAAACACAATGCTGAATGCCCTTGCGGTAGATGCTGCACACCGGGTACGAACCCTGCATCCGCTGGCTTCGCTTCGTGCAAACCGAGTTGATGAACGGACACTGATACCCGGCGTTCACCGGGTTTCGCATTTGGTCCGCTGGTTCGCCGAGCACTTCGGCGATGATCGTGAGCGGGTCACGAGACAAGTTGTACCGCGCCCTTCTCCGTCGCGGGTTCCTTCAGCATTGCCGCGACGGACTGCGCGACCGCCTTCGCCAGGAACGGGGGAACGGCGTTCCCCACTTGCCGGAACTGATCGACCCGCGAACCCTGAAAGCGGAAGCGGTCAGGGAACGATTGGCAACGCGCGGCTTCGCGCACCGTGAGAGTGCGCTCTTGCGTCGGATGGATGAACGCGCCCCAGTGCAAATCACACTTCGTCAGGATGGTGGATGCAAGCCCGGTCTTTTCCAAACGCCCATATCGCTTCGTGTGGTCACTTCGGCGCGCGGCCTTCATTCCCGCTGGCAGCAGGTTGCGCGGAATGTCGCGCCAGCTTCCGCCGGGTGGAATGTGCTTCAGCCTTTGCAGATTGATCGGGGCCAGGTATGGCGCGACGTGGTTGTAGAGTTTGCGCGATCCCTTGCGCATCAGGCGCTGATAGTCCGAACCCGCTACCGACCCGTAGTCGCAGACTTCTTCGCCTTCCTCAATCGCCAGCTTGGGCAAGTCGCCGATTGCATCCCATACGGTCACGAAGGGTTCGCGGCCTGATTCCCCGAACAGCGCATCGGGGTCTTTGCCGTAGTGCGAAGGCTCCGGCCAGTGAATCGTGTCGGTGTCGCGCACGCCCACGAAGAAGATGCGCCGGCGCTCTTGGGGTACGCCGTACTCTTCCGCCTTGAGCACGCGATGTTCAACGGTGTAGCCCAGTTCCTTCAGCGCGGCATGGATTTCATCGACGGCCTTGCCTTCTTCGATGCTGGTGATTCCAGTGACGTTTTCCATGACGACCGCGCGGGGGAGTAGTCCCTTGACGATGCGCAGATACTCCCGGAACATGCCGGAGCGCTCATCGTGCATACCGCGCTGGTGGTTGTAGACGCTGAACGCTTGGCACTGGGGACCGCCTACCAGCACGTCCAGTTCACCGCGCTTCAGACCCGCAGCGGTCAGCAGCTTGGAATGGCTGATGTCCTGAATCGGTCCCGGAATGAACTGGGCTTCCGGGAAGGCCGCGCTGAACGTCTCCCCGGCGGACTGGTCAAAATCGTTCGCCACAAGGCATTGAAAACCGGCCTGTCGAAAACCCTCTGCCAAGCCCCCGGCTCCGGCAAACAGGTCAATCGCGGTATAGGGTGCGGTTTTTGCCACGTCGTGCCCCAACGGTAGGCTTGCCGTGCGCGGGGATTGTCCCGGACGGGCACCATTCGTCGCCCAGGGCACGCGGCAGACCACAACAGGCGGTACTATACACGACCCTAACGCGGAGTGCAAGCCGGGTTCGCACCCTTTTTCATCCTACCCGCGTTTGGGCGTTTGCCGCAACTGGACGCGAACCGCTATCCACACCGGGAGTCCCGATCCTTCTCCCGAAGCTGCTGAACCGTCGCGTCGGACTCGCCCAGGGCTTCGCACAGCGCGTCAAGCGCCCGGATCAGGGCTTGATACGCCATCAGAGGACCGATTGAACGGGCCGCGCGGCGCGTGGCGAAGTTCATGGCGTCACTCGCCCGGCCCCGCCAGCGCAGCGGGTGGGTCTGTTGGGTGGCGTGGTAGAGGATGACGTGACGCGGGCCGTCCGAGTCCAGGAAAGCGGTCATGGCGTGGCGGGAGACTTCCGCGCAGCCGGACCACTTCCCGCCAGCGCCTTCGATGCGCTGGCGGACTTCCTTGCGGGCGTCGGCCATGATCCGATCCCGGACCATGCGGGCGACGTGGTTGGCGCGCGTTTCGTGGGTGACAGCGTGGGAGTTCAACGGGCACCCCCAGTCAACCACGCGGGCGGGACGATCCCCGACCGGCGGCACGCTTCAATCGCGGCCCGCTCGCCCACGCGGGCGACAAGCGCCATCTGTGCGGTCAGCGTCCCGCCTTCGCGGAAGCATGAGGCATCGGCCCCAGCGTGTGGCGCGTGCCCCGCACCCTTCGCCCCGGCCCCAATGCTCAGCGGCCAGTAGTGGGGCCGCAGGGTTCGCAGTTGACCCGCGATGAACTGTTCCGGTGTCTGCCCAGGCACCACGTTGGGCGCGGCCTTCGTGACTACGCCCTTGTCCGTCACCTCCAGCACGCCGCGCAGGATCGTGGCGGCATCGTCGGTGTTCTGGGCGCTGATGCCAGCCTTGCCCAGGGCGTGGCGAATCTCCGCGTCCATGCGCTCCGCGTTCCGCTCCGCCGCGATGGTATCGGCGCGGGTCTTCGCTTCGTCGCGTTCCTTCGCCACTTCCGCGGCGCGGGCTAGGAGCGCTTCGTCCGTGGCATCCTCCGCGAGTCCAAGCCCCTTGGCGATGCCGGAACGGATCGCGGTAAGGCGCGTGGTCAGTTCATCGACGGTCGGGGTCGGGGTGTTGGGGTTCGTATCACTCACGCCGCACCACCTTCCAGGGCCGCAAGCGAACGCGCGGCCTTCGCAGCGGGCGAGTCACCCGCGCCAGTCAGCGGGCCGAATCGCTTTTCGGTGGCGTTCATGGCCGTTTCGACAAGGCCCACCATCTTCCCGATGGACTCCCGAAGCTGGACAGCGGGCTTGCAAAAGCGCTCTTCAGAATCGGCCCGCGCGAAGTCCAGTTCTTTGCGGGTGATTCCGCTGGCGAACGGACTTCCCCCACTCAGCACAGCAGCGGCTACGGCCTTGTCGCCTTCAGTGATTGCGCGCCGGATAGCTTCGGCGCGTTCACGCTGGGGAAGTGAACGAATGAAACTGCGAATCTCCCCGGCGCGGGCATTCTCGTTCACGTCGGTGCGGGCCGTCTGAATGCCCAGTTCGGTGTCAATGCCCGCATTGATCTGATCGACGTGGGCTTGAAGCGCCGCGAGTCCATCCGAAGCGGACTTCCGCGCGGCGTTCATCTTCGCCGTAGCAGCACGCCGCAAACGATCCGTAGTGGCCGGATCGGTCAGCCCCGCGCGCTTGATGTCCTGTTCGGCGCTGGCGAGTCCGGTTGAGGTTTCGTAGAGCGCCGCGAGAACTCCCCGCCCAGAGGTGTACGCGGCGTGGCGTACCGGCTGGCCGGTTGCATCGGTGGACAGGGTGAACTGATCCGCAATGGCATCGGCCATGCCGGGATCAACACTGATGCTGATGGTTGAAGACGGGTCCATACTCAATGCTCCAAACGCGAACTGTGCGAAGCCCAGGTGAACGGATGCCCAGGCTGAACCCGTCGCCACCGTGGTAGCGGGGGCAACAGGGCAAAGACTCCGCTCGGGACTTCCAATACCGGCGGAATCGGAACACTGGACTTTCGCCCGGTGGTCCGGTGGTGTCGATTCGCGCGCCGTCACGCGCGGGCGACACCGGGAATGCCGAACGCGGGGAACTAGTCCGCGTTCGGCGGAGCATCCCCCGCGCGATGCCCTCGCGCGGGGTCATGGAAACCACCGCCGCTAGGTTCCCCCAGCAGCAGCGGGACTCTGCGACAGCCCAGGAGATGGTGAGGCCGTCGCGGTCATTGACTGATACCGTTCCATCCGTTCATGCACCGACGCGGGCAGCGCCATGCTTGCCGCTACGGGTCCGCCGCTGTAGACGTACAGCGCGAACGCCGCGAATACCGAATCGTCTTCAAGCTCCAGGCAGCACGGGCACGCGCCCAGGTCTTCGCATGGTTCCGCGCCGATATCGCGCCACTCGGCGCAGTGAAGGCAGCGCAACCAGCCGCAACCGGCGGCAACGATGCGAACCGTCGCCCGGTGTTCCTTCGCGGCGCTGATGAAGTGTTTGGGCTGAACCCGATCCGCCCCGGCCTGCTGGAAGGCGCAGAGGATTGCACGCTGTGTGCGCGGCGCGATCAGGTCAGAATCGACCAGACGTTCAGCAAGTTCGGAATGAGGTGCCATCTCATAAGGCATACTAGTCTTCCCGAAAAACTCGGACAAGGTATGAAACTGACTTATGTTTGAGGCTTATCAGTCCCGGCGATGTTGTCCTTCAGAGGCAGCGCATCGGCTACCAGCTTCGCGGGTGCGGCGCGGGACTTGGAAACGTGGGCCTTCCAGTCTTCAACGGTCATGGTCGGGGCATCTACCCACACTGCGCCGCCGCGAACGGACACGCGGGCATCCTTCGCACGTTCGATCTTCGCTTGTTCCTCTGGCGTAAGCGGAAGACCCGCAGTCACCTTGTCGCCCAGGTGGGCACCCTGATCCCATTCGCGTTGCTCCGCTTCAGTGAACGGAACACCCGCGCGGAGTTTGAGCGCCAGGAACTTCATGCGGTTCGGGTCGCGGGTGTTCATTGCGTTTCTCCAATCTGCCCAGGAAGGGAACGCTGGCGCTGTTCCACGCGGGCAGCTTCCACCTTCTCCAGCAGCCGAAGCAACTGGGCTTGTTCATCCGGCGGAAGAGTCTGGAGCGCATCGAACGAGACTCGATAGCCCCCGGCTTCCTCCACGTTGCCCACAAGGTGGGCGTGGGCGTGGGCGTGATTCACTTGGCCCGCTACGTCCACCTTCTTCCGATCCGCGTACACGTCGGGGTTATGCGAACCCAACAGCTTCAGCAGCGCGTACAGCTTGTTCCGCCGATCCACGCGGGTGCGGCGCAAGTTGCCCTTGTCGTCAAAGTCCTGTGTCACGTCGCCCGCGCCCAGCGCGATCTTCTCCACTTCGTCTTCAAGCTGAGACAGCAGACGGTCCCGGCGTTCCTGTGCGGCGTTGTCCAGCAGCGCCTTCAGGTCCGGGCGCTTGTTGTCCAGGAACTGGGAGAGTGTGGACCGACGCGCTGGGCGTTCGTACACAGCGCCCGCGCCGCCACGGTCGGTGATCGTCTCACCCTGTGCGAAGACCGTGAAGACAGCGGACCATCCGCCCTTGCGGGCAGCGTCCATCAGACGATCAAACATCGCAGCGGAGACGGGGCAGCCGCGCGACGGGGCGAGGGGAAGGCCGTTGGGATCGGGGTTTGGGGGTTGGGTGTTCATGGGCGAAAAAAATCCTAACAGAGTGCGATGTCGAAAACTGCTGGCCGCTACGGACGTGCAGGGGGTGGTAGTCTGATAACTCCGCGAGTTTTCGGACCACCCCCTCTCCGAGTTCTCGGTCGTGTTCCGTTTGGGATGTCTGTGCCGATTGTGCGGGCGCTGCCGATAAAAAGGGCTGTGCCTGCCGATGGAAGCGGATACCCAAGCGGACAGTTCCAAGCGGACAGTCCAAGCGGATATCCAAGCGGACAGTCACCGGGAACGCCACGCGGAACTGTGCCCCCGCTGTGACCCGCTCCAGGCTCAGCGCTGGCCCCAGGTGCCTTGTGTGCCCGCTGGCAGCATCCCAGGGGCGATGTTCCAGGACGCTCAGACTCAACCAGCGGATCGTTCGTCCGGTGGTGTGGTCGGCCCAGGCAGACACCGAACGTCGATATCGGACGCTCAGGCGCGGGAGGGGTTATCGGATGGCGCGTGCCGGGCGCGGGGCCATTCGCCCAGGGCAGCGGCGGGAGGATGCTGGGCTTGGGAACCCAACATCCGTGGGTACATCCAGAAAACACAGTATTTTCAGTAGTGTTGTTGAGTATGTAGAGTGTGTATAGAGAGTAAGTAGAAACAGATAGAACGATGTCGGTTTGGTGGTTTGCGCCCCCCGCATACATGCCACTTCCCTGCATCCCTACACCCCCTCGATTGCAGAAAAGGTCCACCCCCTCCCCCAGCCGCCGCACAAGCCCCACCCCCTCATTGGACAGCTTCATCGCTCGGCCCCTCCCTTCGGCAGCCGCCGGACGTGCCCTCCCAGGGCGCTGGGCGGAGTGACCCACTCGCGCCCGTCGCCCAGCTTGATGCGGATGCCTGAACCACGCTGGGGCCGGTCGCCCGGCTGGGCGTTCTGTCCGATGCACGGGATGACCGTGCCCAGGGCGAACGTGCCACCGCTGAAGCGGACGATGACGGGATCGCCGATGCACAGCGCAGGGCGTCCGCGCTCGGAATGTTCCCAGGTCTGGGCAAGGGCGTCGGGATGGAACGCATTCGTGGTCATGGGTTAGAAGGGCCGGGGGAGGTCTGCCGGGTACTCGGGAAGCGGTTCGTCCGTCCAGCCCCACGCGGCGTCGATGCCGCCGGGCCAATCCTGTTTGCCCCACTTCGCGTCAAACGCTTCGCGCATCGAGCGCAGCAGCGGGAACCGATACCGCTGCCCTTCAGGGTGGCGCTTCCGTTCCACGCCCCATTCCTTCAGCACGTCGGCAAGGCGCACGCTGCTGGCGTCCCGCAGTTCGGGAATGTCACGGCGCGCGTGGGCGAACAGTCCATCCCGCTTCCCGTCGTCACGGTCGCCCGGATACGCCACGTCCGGCGTGCCGTTGTGTTGGGCGGACTCGGGCAGTCCATCCCGCAGCAGGTGCAACACCCACCGGCTTTCCGCGTCCATGCTGAACTGCTTCTGGCGCTGAAGGCCCAGCGTGTCGGGCTTCGCGCGGACGTTGAACTTTGACAAGTCCATCGTCAGCAGTTCGTGAAGCATGGCTTCATAGCCACCGGCCTTCAACTGCTGGGCGATGCGCCCGAAGTATGCGTGGTCGTTCGTATGCGAACCCACGGCGTCCAGGACGAAGTAGCGCCGGTCGTCTTTGTCGGCCTGAATGATCCATTCATCGTTCCCGGCCATGATGCAGTGAAGGCAGTTCTGGGCCTGTTCCTTGTTCACGCCCTTCAGTTCGATGGTCAGGTACGGATCGGTGACAAGCGCCTTCAACTGCCGCGCGTTGCGGGGATCGCCCGCGAAGAAGGCTTCGTCTGCGAACAGGAACACCGTTTCCCGAAGGTGACTGTTGAACTTGCCCAACACGTCTTCGGGCTTCGTCGCGTAGAAGTAGTGGCGTCCGAAGACACGCCCGAAGTGGTGCCCGAAGATTGACTTCCCGCACCCTTGCGGCCCGCGCAGCACGGGCACCGTGTGCCCAGGTTCGGCGGGATGCTGAACGGCGTTCGCCATCCAGCCCAGCAGATACGCGAAGTGTTCATCGTTCCCGGCGCAGATGACGGCGTGGATATGCTCGCGGAACAGGGACCAGTCACCGGGCCGCGCTTCGCAGCCGAATCCTTGCCAGAGGTTGTACGAACCCGCGGCATCGCCATTCGGCATGAACACGATGGATCGGTACTGCCGGCGCTGCACTTGGCGCAACCACCATTCACCCACGGGCATTTCGATATCGCCAACCACCTTCCCCTTCGCGTTCGTCTTCGGCCCCAGGTTCACCGTGCGATTCATGTAGCGATTGCGGAAGTGGTCGAATCCCTGAACCTCCATGACGGGGCGCTTCAGGACGGGACTCCACACTTCTTCGATGACCATGCACTTGCCGCCGATGTTCTCAATCACGGCGTGCCGGTCGTTCAGTTCGCGTAGCGCCGGATCAATCGCGTCTTCCTTCGCCCGCTCGATTTGGCGCAAGGCGTATCGTTGGGCACCGCTGCCCTTCTCTGTCACGCTGTCACTGATGCGCCAATCGCGGTTCATCAGCACGGCGTAGATGGTTTCATCATCGACGCCAGCGCGGACCAGTTCGCACGTCACCCAGAACAGCGCTTCGGATCGGCTGGCGAAGTGATCCGGGGTCGATGGATCGCACCCGTTGACGATGCACACTTTCACGCTGTCCGACACGCCCGCGCCCAGTTCATCGACGTGGGCGAACTGCCGGACGTTGCCGGGGGCCTTGATCGTGGGCGCGGGGCCGTCGCCACCGTTGGGCGATGACTGAACCAGCGGGGCCTTCACGAACTGGGCAATCGGGTAGACCCGATCATCGTGCCATTCGACCAGCTCCGCCAGCGCTTCCGCGCGGCCCTTCTTCAGCTTCTTCGCATCGGGCACGTTCACCGTGCCGGGGATGCGCATGATCCGGCTGATATCGTGGCAGTTGTCCCCGCCCAGGATGCGTTCAAGCTGGAGGTTGTACCGCTTCAGGTCTTCGGCCACTTCCAATGAACCATCGACGGCCAGCGGTTCGGCCAGCTTCCAGAACGCTTGATAGCCCCCGCCGCTGAAGACGATCAGCGTGGGCGCGGGGAGTCCCCCCGGTGCGTTTCGCAGGAGCGCCAGAATGCGTTCCCGCTCCGCCGCGTGATCCTCGCCCGCGCGTGGGTCGATATCGACGTGGAGGTAGTGAACGGCCTTGATATCCGTCCGCTCCAGCTTCTTCGTTGCGGCGCTGATCGGTTCGCCGACGCTGAAGTAGAGATTGGCAGGCATCGCGGCGCACGCGGCCACCCACTCCAGGAACTTCGCGCGATCGTCCGGCCCGAACGTGGCCGTAGGGATGGACTTCTTATCCAGGCTGATCCCGGTGACGACGATCAGCCGCCCAGGGTGGAAGCGCTGAAGGAAGTCCCAGGACGCGGCGTAGTCAGGTTGAAGCGGGGGCGTCGCACTCATCCGCCGATACCGCCTTCCTCTGGCAGGTCGCGCGGATTGACGGGCTGATCGGTGGTGTTGACAGCGCCATCGGCCAACCACGCTTCAACGTCGGCCCAGCGGTACACACAAGTCCCGCGCCGGATGTAGCGGGGGCCGATGCCGCGCGTACGCCAATCGCGCACGGTCGCTACGGCCTTGTTCAGCAGGGCGGAGACGTGCCGCGTGGTCAGCAGCGCGTCAGCGCCCCGCGCCTTGATGATCCCTTGGGCTTCGGCAAGGTCTGCCGCTCCCCCAGGGGCCTTCGTTTGATCTACCAGTGTCCGACGTGCCATCGTCTGTACCCCTTCGGGCACCGTGGCATCGTCATGGCTTGATCGGGTACACCCCTGAAACAACAACGGCCCCGGTGCCGGTTGAAAAACCGTGTCACCTAGAGGCCGCTCAGCCGCCCCGCGTGTGACGGGGGTTCTGGCGTTTCGTGGTCTGCCCGCAGCCCAAGGGCCACGCGGGACAAACCGGCCCTATGTCAGAGAAGGATAGACAGCGCAACCCGGTACGGTCAAGGGACTTACGATGCCTTGCGTTGCCAGTCTACGGCATCAGGAATCGTCAAGCCAACGGCGTCCCATTCTCGGACCCACTCCGCCAGCGCCCGCGTGAACTCGCGGCGCTCCCGCTGGGCGAACGCCAGCAGCCGCCGCGAGTGTTCGTCGGTTTGCGCCATCAGGAACGCCATGAACTCCGCTTCGCGGCCCCGCTTCACTCCCGCTTCGATGCGCTGGAACTGGCGGGGCAGAGAACTGGACCCGATGCCGGTGAACTCGCCGTAGTCTGGTAGGTGGTTCACGCCGCATCCTCCCCACCGAACGCCGCTGCTGCCCGCTCCAGGGACTTCTTCACGGTGTTCTCGCCCTTCAGGTTCAGATAGATGGAAGTGGTGGCGATGTTCGCGTGCCCAAGCTGCTCGCGGACTTCGGACACGTCCGCACCGTTCGCAATCATTGCGCTGCCCAGGGTGCGGCGCATATCGTGGATCGTCACCGCGCCAGCGGGCAGCCCCGCCAGCTTCAATACCGCTTCGTGCGCCTTGCCGGGCGAGTTCATGGGCTTGTCACTGTTGCGGCGTCCAGGGAAGACGTACACCGGGTGGCGCTCGGAGTCCGCGTGTCGGCGCTTCAGCATGGACAGCACGGGCGCGGGGATGTTGACTACCAGTTCCTTCTTCGTCTTCGTCTCAGACGCGGGCACGGTGATCGTGGCCGCGCCCAGGTCGATCCAATCCCACCGAAGGCCGATGCCGTTGGACTTGCGGAGTCCGACGTACATATTCAGCGTGAGATAGTCCGCCATTCCGCGCCGCTGCGCCCGCTGATACGGGCCGTCTTCATACTTGCCGGGGCGTCCCTCCCCAGCGGCGTACCGCTCCAGGGCGCGGGAATAGGCGCGGGCCTGATCCACGGTCAGCTTGTTTGTGCGGGGCCGGGGCGCGGACCCGTCACCGTTGCGCGCCTTGCGCACGGCGCGGACGGGGTGTGCAGCGCCGGGATTGCGTTCGCACCACTCCGTAAAGATGGTGCCCAGCAGGGACCGCAAGCGGTTCGCGTCTACAACCCCGTCCCCCTTCTTCGCGTTCTCTAGCGCCCCGTCCATCCGGGCCTTGATCCATTCCGGGGTGATCGCGCGCATCGGGGTACGTTCGTGGGCGCTCAGGTGGCGCTTCCAGCGGTCTTCGTAGTCCCGAAGCGTGGAAGGCTTCAGGTGTCGATTCCCCTTCGCCCACTTCCAGGCTTCGCCCAGGGACTGCCCAGCGGTATCGGTGCGGTTGGGGTCCGCGCCTTGCCGGATCAGTGACACCTTTTCATTCGCCAGCTTCTTCGCCGTCTCCAGGTCCATCGCGGGGAAGTGGCCGATGACCAGCTTGTGAATCTCCCCCGGCTTGTCGTCAACACGGGGGCCGCGCTTGCGGACGATGAACAGCACGCTGGCGGGGGACACGCGGACCATCAGGCCGGGGGTGTCTTTGACGTGGTAGTCCCGGCGTCCCTTCTTCGGGCGCGGCAGCCCGCGAACATCATCGTCGGTGTTCAGCGGGCGCTCATGCTTGGGCGCGGAACCGGATCGGGCGTGGGTGTTGGGCGTGGTGGTTTTCATGGCCGGTGGGTCACAGCGGGGTCACAAACTCGCCGTTGGAAGACTCTGGAAGTCTCCGCGAACCTCACGGCCCGCACCCAAGTATACGTCAAAAACGGCCTGTTTTCCGCGTGTGACTGTCGATCCGGTGGTTGCGGGTTCGAGTCCCGTCCGCCTCGCTTCGATAAACCTTGCTGAGTCCGTAGGTTACGGACACCCCCGGATGGTCCGGGGCGCAGCTCGAAACGAAATCAGCGCGGTGCGCGCACCGCGCTCGAGGTTTCGAGAGGCTGCCCCAATGCCAAAGACCCCGGGATACCGCAAGCGTCACGACCGCAACCAGGCCATCGTCACCCTGACCGACGCGGTCACCAAGAAGCGGCGCGACTACTGGCTGGGCGTGCCCGGCTCGCCCGAGAGCCGCGAGCTGTACCACCGCGTCATCGCCGAGTGGGAGGCCAACGGGCGACGCCTCATCGACCCCGACTTCGAGAAGCCCGGGGACGGCGGCGGCGACGGCATCACCATCACCGATCTGTGCGCCCGCTTCTGGCGTGCCCGTGCCGAGTACCTCAACGAGAACGAGCGCGGCCACTGCAAGGCCCTGATCCGCCTGCTGCGCCGCGCGTACGGCTCGACGCCCGCGGCGGCGTTCGGGCCGAGGCGGCTGCAGCGCCTGCGCGACGACATGATCCGCGAGGACCCAGACAACGGGCGGAGGGGCTGGGGCGTCACCTACACCAACGCGCAGGTGCGGCGGCTGTGCCGCATCTTCAAGTGGGCCGCGGCGCAGGAGCTGGTCTCGGCGAGCGTGCGGGTGGAGCTGCTTGCCGTCGATCCGCTCAAGCCCGGGCGCTGCGAGGCGCGGGTTGGTCGCGTGGTCAAGCCGGTGCCGGTCGAGGTCGTCGAGCAGACCCTGCCGTTCATGGCGAGCCCGGTCGCGGCGGCAGTGCGGATCCAGCTGCTCACCGGCGCTCGCCCCGACGAGGTGCTGAGCCTCCGCCCCTGCGACATCGAGACCGACAGGCAGGACGGCGTGTGGGCGGTCCGCCCCGGGCGGCACAAGACGCAGTACATGGGGCACGACCGGGTGCTGTTCCTCGGCCCCAAGGCCCAGGCCGTGCTGGGGCCGTTCCTCGACCGCCCCGCGACGGAGTACCTCTTCAGCCCGGCCGAGGCGGACGCGGAGCGCCGGGCGGCCCGGGCCGCGGCACGGAAGACGCCACTCTCATGCGGCAACCGGGCCGGGACGAATTGCAAGGCCGAGCCGAAGAAGACGGCGGGCGAGCGGTACGACGCGCGGTCGTACTACCGGGCGGTGCAGTATGCGTGCGACGTGGCGTTTCCACCGGCACCGCCGCTGGCCAAGCGCGACGACGAGACGCGGGAGCAGTGGCGCAGGCGGCTGGCGAAGACGGGGCTGAAGGCCGACCTCGACGCCTGGCGGAAAGACCACCGGTGGTTCCCGTACCAGCTCCGCCACACGGCTGCGACGCTCTACCGCCGCGAGCACGGGCTGGAGGCGTCGGCGCTGGTCCTCGGGCACGCCAGTGCCCGGGTGACGGACGCGGTCTACGCCGAGCGAGACCAGACGAAGGTGGCGGAGATCATGCGGCGGGTGGGGTGATGGGGGCCGGCAGCAGCCCCGAGCTCTTGTTCCGAAATCTCCGCCATCGCGCGCATGTGCGGAGGAATCGGAACAATGGACCGCCGATTGCGGAGCGCCAGTTGTGCCTGGCAAATCGCTCTGAAGGGACCTCACCCTGGATGGAGTCACCCCGCTGGGGCCGAACCGAGGGGTCTTGTTCGGGTCTGGGACAGGGTAACTGGCGACCGAGGCCCATCTGTCCGATAGTATCTGGACCCTCAGGAGTGGACCGTGCGGGAGCGTAGCAAGGGCGAGATGAAGATCATCGGTCCGGAGACGGAAGGGAACACCGTTCCGGCAGATGTCCTCGTGCAGACGCTTGAGCGCCTTCAGAAGCTGGTTCTCATCGCCGCCGCCGCAAAAGAGGGGAAGGGCATGAACCGCCGCTTCAAGCCATCGGCGGAGCTTCGCCAGCGACACACCCTGCGTTGCGCGATCCCTACCGCAGGCAGCTACGCGATCGCCGTCAGTGAGGTCGATGAATGTCCGCAAGACGATCTCCCGAACATGGACGAGTACGCAGCTCTCGACGACGTGTACCAGGTCGCTGAGGCCGTCATCGAGGACAATCCAGATCGCGTCCGCCAGGTGATCCCAGATGCAGCGCTTCGCTCGCTCATGCTCCGCACCTTGCAGGACATGGCTCCTTCGGAGGGCTCCGAGTGGTTGCTCGACTTTGCGGTTGGAACAAAGCGGTCGCGGCGGCTGGGCTATGGGCTGCGTCGTGATGTGACCCGCGTCCTCCGTTCAGACCAGCCCGAGCAGGAAGAGGGCACGGTGATCGGCGAGCTTCAGCGAATCTTCTTTGATCAGCGGAAGTTCGAGATCCGCCATCCCGTAACCGAAAGTCTCATCTCGTGTTCGTATCAGGATGAAGTCGAGTCGGACATTCTGGAGAGCCGCCGCGACTACATCCAAGTCACGGGGCAGGTCTACCGCACGCCGGAGGGCCATGTCTCAAGCGTGTCAGACGTCACATCGATCGAGCGCGTAGACACGAGCCCGTTCCAGATCTCTGAGATCGAGGTCGATGGCGTGAGGCTTCGCATCGCACCGCCTCTGCAAGTCAACCCCGAACTCGACGAAGAGACGAAGCAGGTCTTTCTTTTCAGCGACGACGAGCTGAACTTGTTCATTGCGGCTCCGACCCGAGCTGAACTCTACGAGGAGATCGTTGCGGACCTCGCTTTCTCGTACAGCGAATATGTTCGCGCGGATGACGAAACGCTCTCCCCCGCTGCGGTGGAACTCAAGCGCCGCTTGTCCCAGCGACTTCAGGAGGATCCGACGGGTGCAGCGTAGTCGCAGGGACATCGAAGCGGCGTTGGAGCAGAAGGGCTTCGAGCGGCGCGAAGGCGATCACTCGTGGTTCGTCTATCACACTCCCGATGGGAAGAAGACCAAGATCAAGACGAAGACAAGCCACGGCTCCGGAGGCAAGTCGATCGGCGACGCGCTCTTAGGCATGATGGCGAAGCAGTGCTGCCTGACGAAGTCGGACTTCCTGGATCTCGTGGATTGCCCACTCGACCGCGAGGGCTTCGAGGTGAAGGCTCGCGAGCGGGGTGGGATCTAGCCACGCGTTGAGATCTGGCCCGGTCGCGGTTCGACGGAAGGGTGTCTTCCGGCCGGGGTAACAAGCGATCGAGTTACCCACCAGGCCGCGAGCAAGAAATTCTGCATCGATTCAACGGCCCTCCCAGCACGGGAGGGCCGTTGTCGTTGGTAACTCGCGCGGTAACTCGAGTTACCGAGTTACCGCCCCAAAACAGCGTGGATTCTTCACCCGTCGCAAGCAGCCAAGGCCCTGTGAGGGCCGGGCCAGACGAGCGAGGAGTCCGACGTGCATCAGCAAGATTCAACAGGAATGACAAACGGGGCCAACCCCGGGGCCCCGGCCGCGGAGGACCATATCACGCTCGCCCAGGCCGCCAAACTGGCCCCCGGGCGGCCGTCTTCGAACTGCGTGTGGCGGTGGTGCCGCGAGGGTGTGAAGGCGGCGACGGGGACGCGCATTCGGCTCAAGCACGTGCGCTTCGGGTCGCGCATCTTCACCACCCTCCAGTGGCTCAACGACTTCGGGTCGGCGCTGGCCGAGGCCGACGCAGCCCACTTCGATCGGGACGCGCAGTTGCCCGCCCCAGAGCCCGCGCCCTCGCGCCGCACTTCCAAGCGATCGCGCCGGGCGTCCCGCTCCGGCGGGGCCGATGAGGCACGCCGCCGCCACCTCGAAGCAGAGCGCGAGCTCGAGGAGGCGGGGCTGTGAAGACCAACCCGAACGACCCGCTGGTGCGTCTCGGCCAGGGCGACTACGCCCGCGAGATCCGCTCGAACCCGACCACGACTCCCGACGGCGCGATCGACCTCGCCCGCGTGCTCATCCGCGAGCCCGCCGAGACCTACCACGCCCAGCGCGGCGAGTGCCTGACCTCGCACCGGCTTGCCGAGTTCCGCTCGTGCCCGCTGCTGTTCCGGCGGAAGGAGCTGGGGCTGATCCCGGACCGGGACAGCCACGCGTTCCTCGTCGGGCGGGCGGCGCACACATTGATCCTCGAAGGCCGCGAGCGCTACGAGGCTGAGTACACGGTCGGCGGGCCGATCAACCCGAAGACCGGGCAGCCCTACGGCTCGAACACGAAGAAGTTCGCCGAGTGGGCCGAGCAGCGCGGCAAGCCCGTGCTGGCCGACACCGACGCCGCGACGGTCGAGCAGATGGCGGCAAGCGTTCGCGAGCACCTTTTCGCCCGCGAACTGCTGGCCGAGGGCGTCGCGGAGGGTGTCGTCCGCGGCCGGATGAGCGGCGTGCTGTGCCAGGCCCGGTTCGACTGGATCAACCCCAAGGACGGCCGCGGGCTCGTTGATCTGAAGACGGCCGACTCGCTCGACTCGTTCGAGTGGCACATCGACGCGTTCAAGTACCTGCACCAGCTCGCGTTCTACCGGGCGCTGCTCGCGGTCGTGAGCGGTGTCACGTTGCCCGTCCACATCATCGCGGTCGAGAAGCGCGAGCCGTTCCGCTGCGGCGTGTGGCAGATCGCGTCGCGGTGCCTCGACGCCGCCCAAGCCGAGAACAACCGCGCCATCGAAGAGCTCGTCCGCTGCCGGGAGACCGGTTGCTGGCCCACGGGTTTCGAGTCCCTCCGGCTGTACGACCGCCTTCCCAACTGACCGTCGTACCAGGCCACCCAGTCCTGAACCCGCACCACCAACCACAAGGAGACCCATCGATCATGTCCGCACTCGCACACATCCAGAAGGGCCGCACGCTGATGCCGCGTCGCGTGATGCTCTACGGCGTCCACGGCGTCGGCAAGTCCACCTTTGGCGCGATGGCCGAGACACCCGTCTTCATCACGACCGAAGAGGGCACCAACGACATCGACTGCGACCGCTTCCCGCTGGCGACGAAGTACGGCGACGTGCTCTCCGCGCTCTCAGCGCTCTACAGCGAGGAGCACGGCTACCAGACGGTGGTCATCGACTCGCTCGACTGGCTCGAGCGGCTGATCTGGGCCGAGGTCTGCGCGAAGCGCGGCGTCGAGACCATCGAGGACATCGGCTACGCCAAGGGGTACATCTTCGCGCTCACGCAATGGCGCGAGGTGCTGGCGGGGCTCGACGCGCTGCGGTCCGAGCGCGGGATGCAGATCATCCTGATCGCGCACGCGGCGATCGAGAAGTTCGCCAACCCCGAGACCGACACCTACGACCGCTACGTGCCCCGCCTGCAGAAGCAGGCCTCGGCGTTGATCCAGGAGTGGTGCGACGAGGTGCTCTTCGCGACCTACCGCGTCCACACGAAGACCCAGAGCGAGGGCTTCGACCGCAAGCGCACGCAGGGCATCGGCACGGGCGAGCGGATCATCCGCACGACCGAGCGCCCCGCCCATGTCGCCAAGAACCGCCTGAACCTGCCCGACGAGCTGCCGCTGGATTACCGCGTGTTCGCGGCGCTGGCGCGCGGCGAGGGCGATCCGACCACCAGCAACGAAAACCAAGAGCAACCCCAAGAGCAAGGAGCCTGACCCATGGCAGACCTGAACGGATTCGACGCAACCAATGTGGAGCCCAACGCCGGCCTCGATCCCATCCCCGCCGGCAAGTACGTGGCGGCCATCACGGCCAGCGAGATGAAGCCGACCAAGAACGGCAAGGGCGAGTATCTGGAACTCGAGATGGAGGTGCTGGAGGGGCCGTTCAAGGGCCGCAAACTCTGGGACCGGCTGACCCTCAAGCACCCCAACACGCAGACGGTCGAGATCGCCCGCGGCACGCTGTCGGCGATTTGCCGCGCTGTGAATGTGCTGCGGCCGCGCGACTCGGTCGAGCTGCACAACCTGCCGCTGGTCGTCAGCGTCGCGATCAAGAACCGCGAGGACACAGGCGAGCCGACCAACACCATCAAGGGCTACGCGAAGCGCGACGCGGGCGTGGCGTCTCCACGCATGAACGCCGCGACCACGAGTGGGAGCACGCCGCCGTGGAAGAGGTAAGGAGCACCGTGGTGTATGAGCTGCCCTACCCGCCGTCGATCAACCACTACTGGCGTCGCGTCGGCGACCGGACGCTGATCAGCCGGACCGGGCGTCTGTTCAGGAAGCGCGTCGTGGACCAACTCGCCTACCAGGGCGTCGAGGCCACGGACGGGCGCGTCGGCCTGTTCATCAGCGTGTTCCCGCCGGACCGGCGGCGGCGGGATCTGGACAACATCCTCAAGGCCCTGCTCGACGCGCTCCAGCACGGCGGTGTGTACCAGGACGACAGCCAGATCGACTCGATCGAGATCGTCCGCAGCGACGCCGAGCCGCCGGACGGCAAGGTGCTCGTCATGGTGATGGAGAGGAACGCGTGATGCAGCTGCGCCCCTATCAACGCGACGCGGTGGACGCGGTGTGGAACCACATCGCCGCCAGCGACACCAACCCCGCCGTCGTGCTGCCGACCGGCTCGGGCAAGACCCACGTCATCGCCGAGCTGTGCCGCGACGCGGTGCAGAAGTGGAACGGGCGTGTCGTCGTGCTCGCGCATGTGAAGGAACTGCTCGAGCAGGCGGCGGGAAAGCTGCGGGCCGTCGCGCCCGACCTGCCCGTGGGCGTGTTCAGCGCCGGGCTCGGTCGTCGCGATCTCGGGTACGCCGTGACGATCGCGGGCATCCAGTCGGTGTACCAGCGGGCGCACGACCTCGGGCCGCTCGACCTGGTCATCGTGGATGAGGCGCACCTGATCCCGCCGGACGGCGAGGGGATGTACCGGCGCTTCCTGGCCGACGCGCGGAACCTGTGCGACCACCAGCGCGTCATCGGTCTAACGGCGACGCCGTACCGCATGAAGACCGGCACGATCTGCGGCCCGGAGTCGGTGCTGCACGAAGTCTGCTTCGAGGCGGGCGTGCGCGAGCTGATCGTGCAGGGCTACCTGTGCCCGCTCAAGAGCCGGGCCGGGAAGGCCGTCGCCGACACCAGCGACATCCATGTGCGGGGCGGCGAGTTCGTCGCGGGAGAACTCGAAGAGCGCATGGACGAGGACGGGCTGGTCGAGACGGCCTGTGCCGAGGTCATCACGGCGACGAGCGAACGCAGCAGCGTGCTGCTGTTCTGCTCGGGCGTGAGGCACGGCGAGCACGTGGTACGGGTGCTGGCCGAGCGACACGGCGTCGAGTGCGGGTTCGTCGAGGGAGGGACTCCGGCCAAGGAACGCGACGCGCTGATCGACCGGTTCAAGCGCGGCGACCTGAAGTACCTGGCGAACGTGAACGTGCTGACGACGGGCTTCGACGCCCCGAATGTCGATTGCGTGGCGATGCTGCGCCCGACGATGAGCCCGGGTCTGTACTACCAGATGGTTGGTCGGGGCTTCAGGCTCGCTGAGGGCAAGACCGACTGCCTGGTGCTGGATTTCGGTGGCAATGTGCTTCGGCACGGGCCGGTGGACGCGATCCGCCTGGCCGACCCGGGCACGGGCGGCGGCGAAGCGCCCGCCAAGCAGTGCCCCGAGTGCGATGCGCTGATCCACGCGGCCTACGCCGTGTGCCCGGAATGCGGGCACAAGTTCCCGCCGCGGCAGGTCAAGCACGCCGCGGTCGCGTCGGACGAGGCGGTAGTCTCGGGCTCGGAGGGCCCGACCCGGCGCGACGAGCGCGTCATCGAGGTCGCGTACTACATCCACCACAAGCGCAATGACCCGCTGGCGAAGCCGACGATGCGGGTCGAATACCGGCTCGGCTTCAACCGGTGGGCCCGCGAGTGGCTGTGCTTCGAGCATCCCAAGGGTGGGTACGCGCGGCGCAAGGCTGAACAGTGGTGGCGGCAGCGCTCGTACGACCCGGCCCCGTCATCGGTTGAGGATGCGGTGGAGTGGGCGAACGCCGGCGTGCTCGCGCCGACGCTGCGGGTGACGCTCGAGAAGAAGCCCGGCGATGAGTGGGAACGGATCGTCGGGTGCGAGCTCGGCGATAAGCCGCCGCGGCTTGAGGATCCCGACAACCTGCCCGAGCACGCGCTGGCTGCGCTCGGGCACGCGGATGACGACTCCATCCCATTCTGAGGGGAAGCTGCGATGAAGACCTGCTTCAAGTGCCATCACACCAAGCCCCTCGACGAGTTCTACCGCCATCCACGCATGGCGGACGGGCATCTGAACAAGTGCATCGCATGCACACGCGTCGATGTCCGTCTGAATCGCGCGCTGAAGGATGAGCAGTACCTCGAGTACGACCGTCTGCGCGCTTCGCGCCCCGAGCGCCGCGCCGACGCGGCCGCGAGGCTTCGTCGATCGCGCCGCGAGCATCCCGAGCGTGACGCAGCGCACCGTGCGGTCGCACGGGCGATCCGGAGCGGTCGACTTGTCCGCCCGGAGCGCTGCCCGGGGTGTGGAGAGGCCAAGCCGGTCCACGCGCACCACGAAGACTATGGAGAACCCCTCAAGGTCACCTGGCTCTGTGCGCGTTGCCATCGCCACCACCATGCGGTCCGCAGCTACTTCGGGGAGGTGGCGTGACGAACGCACCCCATCATCGCAACGGCACGATCGCGTTGCATGCCACCGCGTGCGTGGCCGCGGGGCTCTGCGCACTGCCGGCGCTGCGTCGGGGAGACGAGAAGCGGGTCGCGCTGCAGTCGTGGAAGCCGTACCAGACGCGCCTGCCCTCGGGCGAGGAGCTCGGCTCGTGGTTCGAGGGCGAGGCCCCGGCCGGGGCGATGTGCCTGGTGTGCGGCGCGGTCTCGGGCAACCTCGAGATGATCGACTTCGACAACTGGGAGGGCGGTGGGCGCGAGGCCTTCGCCGCGTGGCGCGAGGCGGTCGAGGCATCCTGCCCGGGGCTGGTCGAGCGGCTGGTGGTCGAGACCACCCCCGCGGGCGGGCGGCATGTCGTGTACCGGTGCGAGACGCCGGTGTCGGGCAACACCAAGCTCGCGCAGCGCCGTATCGAGGTCGATAGCGACGAGCCGGTGGTTGTGGGCAGCAAGGAGTACAAGCCGCGCCGCGACCAGGCGGGCGTGTGGGCGGTCGCGGTGACGATCATCGAGACGCGCGGCGAGGGTGGGCTGTTCCTGTGCGACCCGTCGCCGGGCTACGAACTCGTTCAAGGCGACCTGTGCGAGCCGCCGCTGATCAGCGCCGACGAGCGGGACGTGCTGCTGGGCTGCGCGTGGGCACTGGACGAAATACCCGCTGAGGTAGTCGGGGAAGGGGTTGTGTCGGTTCCGTCAGTGTCGGACGGCGGCAGTGCCGTGCGCCCGGGCGATGACTTCAACGAACGGGGCGACGCGCGCGAGGTCCTGCTCCAGCACGGCTGGACGCTCGTGCGGTCGGGCGAGAACGAGCATTGGCGTCGGCCCGGCAAATCGGTGGGCATGAGCGCGACGCTCAAGGACCGCGTGTTCTATGTGTTCAGCACCAACGCCGCGCCGTTCGAGGCGCACAAGGGCTACTCGCCGTTCGCGGTCTACGCGCTGCTTGAGCACCACGGCGACTTCGCGGCCGCGGCATCGGCGCTGGCGGCGGAGGGCTACGGCTCGCGCGAGCACACGACCGGCGTCGACCTCTCGGCGTTCATGACCGACACGCCGCCAGTGACCGGGCCGCTCGAGCCCTGCCCCGTGCCGGTGGGCGAGCTCGTCGCGGCGTACCCGCAGCTGCGCGAGCCCGTGATCCACGGCCTGCTCCGCGCCGGCGAGACCATGAACGTCATCGCGAGCCCCAAGACCGGCAAGAGCTGGCTCACGCTCGATCTGGCGATCGCCGTCGCCACCGGTCGGCCGTGGCTTGGGCGCTACCAAACCGAGGCCGGGCCGGTCCTGATCATCGACAACGAGCTGCACCGCGAGACGAGCGCCCACCGCCTGCCGAAGGTCGCCCAGGCCCGGGGCGTGGCGATGCGTGAGATCGCCGAGCGCATCTTCGTGGACAACCTGCGCGGTCGGCTGCAGGACATCTTCACGCTCGCGCCGTACTTCGAGGCCCTCGAGCCCGGGCGCTACAAGGTCATCGTGCTCGACGCCTTCTACCGCTTCATGCCCGCCGGCGGCGACGAGAACGACAACGGCACGATGGCCAACATCTACAACCGGATCGACGCCTTCGCCGACCGGCTGGGCTGCTGCTTCGTGCTCATCCATCACTCGACCAAGGGCAGCCAGTCGAGCAAGAGCGTGACCGACGTCGGGGCCGGCGCTGGCGCGCAGAGCCGGGCGACCGACACGCACCTGGTCCTGAGGCCGCACGAGGAGAGCGGCGTGGTCGTGCTCGACGCGGCCGTGCGGTCCTGGCCGCCGATCGACCCGACCTGCCTGCGTTGGTCGTTCCCGGTGTGGTCGGTGGACGAATCGCTCGACCCGTCCGCCCTCAAGAACGAGCGGCCGGGCAAACGCAAGGAGCCCAAGCAGCCCGAGCGGGCGGAAGAACCCGACTGGACCGTGGAGCGGTTCGTCGAGTCGTTTATCAGCAGCGAGCCGGTGACGGTCACGCAGCTTCGGCAGCAGGCGGTCAGTGTGCCCCGGCTCTCGTGGCGACGGGTTGGCGAGTTGGCATCCGAAGCGGAACGCCAGGGGCTCATCCGCCGCGTCGCTCTTCCTGGTCGGGGCGGTCCGCAGGGCTTCGTCCTGCTCACCGGGGAGGTGGCAAAGTGAGCCGAACCTCGAGCGCGAACCTCGAGCGCCGAACTTCTCGAAGCGCGAGCGCAACGCCGCTTTCGCGCTCGCGCTTCGGGTTGAACTTTAAGCGCGCGCACCCCCCCATACCCCCCCAGCGGGTGCGCCGCCAGTTGGCGGCGACCCGCCAACTCGAAGCGCGCGCGCTTCAAGTTCGCGCTCGCAGTTCGCGGTTGGACATCTCCCGCGTCGTTGGCCCGTGTGGCGGCAAGGCCCGGGTCGCCCAACCGGCCAACCCGGCGGCCCGGTCGCGACACGGCGAAACGTGGGCCGCGTGGGCGGGAACGGGCGCGCAAGGGCAGGGGGCAGCCAGGGCGGCGGATAGGTACTTCCCCCAGGTTGTGGGCAGCCGACGCCGCCGGGAACAGCCGCAAAGCCAGAAAGACTTACTTCCAGGCGGTCCGAACGGGCCAAGGAGTGGGAGGCATGCATGATCAGCCCAACATCAAACGCCTGGCGGGCTGCTGCGACCGCGATGGTCGTGGCGCTGGGGTCCGACCGGCGGAACGCGCGGATCTTCGCCGACCCGTGGTCGCGAGCCGCACACACGATGGTGACGGGATGGCGGATCCGGCTGAGCCAGCGTCCACCCTCCGGCGGGCGGATCAGCCCGAAGCCGACATGGCGGGCGTTCGCACAGGCGGCGGTGTGCATCCGGAACTCGATGGCGCAGCAAGCGGGGATCGATCCGTGGAGGCGCTGGGCAGCATCGCGAGTGCGCCCGCCGCTCCGCTACGTTCGGCAGGCGGACCGCCGCTGGTGAGCGGGCCGGTATCGACCGCCAATGTTCTGGCAATCCTCGATCACCAGGGCTTCCGCTGCAACCTGACCGGTCGGCCATTGACGCCCGACACCGCCGCGCTCGACCACATCGTTCCGATGCGATGCGGCGGCGAGCACGTTATCGAGAACACACAGGTCCTGCACAGGGACGTGAACCGGGCGAAGAACGCCATGACCAACGACGAGTTCATCGCACTCTGCACTGAGGTCGTCCAGTGGATGGCCACCAACCCCACACCGAGGCACGCGCCATGAAGATCGAGATCCGTCCGCTCGCGGACATCACCCCCTACGAGAAGAACCCCCGGATCAACGACGGCGCGGTCGATGCGGTCGCGGCGTCGCTACGCGAGTTCGGGTTCCGCCAGCCGATCGTCGTCGATGAGGCGGGCGTGATCGTCTGCGGGCACACGCGCTGGAAGGCCGCCCAGAAGCTCGGGCTCGCCAAGGTGCCGGTGCATGTCGCCAAGGACCTGACGCCGGCGCAGATCAAGGCCTACCGCATCGCCGACAACAGGAGCGCCGAACTCGCCGAGTGGGACTACGACCTGCTGCCGATCGAGCTCGGCGAGTTGCAGGGGATGGACTTCGACCTGTCGCTGCTCGGGTTCGACGAGGGCGAGATCGCCAAGCTGCTCAACGCCGGAGGGAACCCCGGGCTCACCGACCCCGACGAGGTGCCCGCGCCGCCCGACGAGGCGATCACCAAGCCCGGCGACCTGTGGGTGCTCGGCAAGCACCGCCTGCTCTGCGGCGACAGCGGCAGCGCCGCTGATCTCGACCGGCTGCTCGACGGCGAGGTGGTCCACCTGGCCAACACCGATCCGCCGTACAACGTGAAGGTCGAGCCGCGGAGCAACAACGCGATCGCGGCGGGGCTCAGCTCGTTCCAGCAGACGCACCACCAGAAGCTCGATGTCGAGCGGCATCCGTCGAAGGCCAAGCCCACGGGCAAGAAGATGCGGGCCAAGGACCGCCCGCTCGCCAACGACTTCGTGAGCGACGACGAGTTCGACCGGCTGCTCGCGGCGTGGTTCGGGAACATCGCGCGCGTGCTCGTGCCCGGGGGCGGGTTCTACATCTGGGGCGGCTACGCCAACTGCGCCAACTACCCGCCGGTGCTCAAGGCGTGCGAGCTCTATTTCTCGCAGGCGATCATCTGGATCAAGGAGCACCCGGTCCTGACGCGCAAGGACTTCATGGGCAACCACGAGTGGTGCTTCTACGGCTGGCGGGAGGGCGCGGCGCACCGGTTCTTCGGGCCCAACAACGTGCCCGACACCTGGTCGGTCAAGAAGGTCAACCCGCAGAGCATGGTGCACCTGACCGAGAAGCCCGTCGAACTGGCGGCGCGCGCGATCCAGTACTCGTCGCAGCCCGGCGAGAACGTGCTCGACCTGTTCGGCGGAAGCGGCTCGACACTCATCGCGTGCGAGCAGCAGGGACGGCGCGCGTTCCTGATGGAGCTCGACCCGCTCTACTGCGATGTGATCGTGCAGCGGTGGGAGCAGTTCACAGGGAAGAAGGCCGAACGCATCACCGCCGCAGGAGCCGTTGTCGATGCCTGAGCGGTCAACTCAGTTCCACACCGGGCGGGGGAATCTCCGCCAGCCCGAGGAGGAGCCACTCGACGGCCGCCGACTGGTACTCGTCGAGCGGGAAGTCGATGGGGTGGTCATGCTCGACGCTGCGGACGTACTCGGCGAACAGCGGCGTGATGACGGGGTTCTGACGGAGCAGAGCGCCGGCCCATGTCAGCACCGCCAGGTACCACAGGAGATCGCACGACATCTCGTTCTTGGGGCAGTCGGGATCTGCGAGAGCACCCATCAAGCGAGCACGCTCTGCCGCGATGGGCTGCTTCAACCAGGTCCGCGACAGGACTCGCTGCCACATCACGGCGTCATCGACGATGACGAAGAGCCGCGGGTTCCAGAAGTGCAGAAACTTGGAGATTGCCACAACGGACGGCGACTTGGTGGGCTTGATGCCGGACATCGCCTTGATGACCATCCAGCATCCTTCGAGGTCGGCACGCGCATCCAGTTGCGACAGCTTCAGCACGCGATAACGCTTGTCGAGACCCGCCAACTGGTCGAATGTCTGATCAGCAGTCCAGGGGTCCCCGCCGCGACGGCGAAAGGCCTGCCATTGGCCGCGAAGCTGGTCGTACAACCAGTCGAACTCGGCCCGTGCGCGGTTCTCGAAGGCTTGGTGCGCCCTGGCCCAGCATCCAATGTGGTACCCGACATCCCACGCCCGTTGCCCGGCGTAGACACGAGCGTGTGCTTGGTAGGCCTGTCGGATGGCGTCAGTCGTCAGTCGCATGCCGCCCATTCTACGACGTCGCTGCACGCAGCCTGTCACCGAAGAAACGCCCCGGCCATCGCCGAGGCGGAAGTGCGGGAGGCATGGGCGGTCCTACTCGCCCGGCTTCTCTCGCAGGGCGTGGTACTCGGTCATGGCGTCGGGGAACGCTCCGGTCTCGGCGACGGCGTGTGCCCTCCCGCCCGCGGGGATCGCGATGCCCCGCTCCTTGAGGAACGCGAAGGCGACCGCGGCCTGCGTCCACGGGATGTTCGTCGCGCGGCGGAGGTCTTCGAGCACGAAGGTCTCGCCCCGCTCGCCGAACTGCTCGGCCGCGTCGGCGACGGCCTCGAACCCGTCGCGGGGGCAGCGGTGCTCGTAGGGCTTCCCGCGTCTTGGCGCGACCGCCCGGACCAGGCACCCATCGGCGTCGACGCGGAACGTCTCGTCCCGCTCGGTCGGGTCGGGCTCGCGGCATGCCGCAACCGCGTGCTGCAGCGCGTCCCACTCGTCCGCTGTGAGCATCTGGTCCTCGCGCGCGGCGAGCAGTTGCTCGGCAGCGCCGAGGACGGCCTCGAGATGTTCGAACTCACGGCTGGGCATCGTCGCCTCCCTTCGCTGCGCCGGGCTCGTAGATGGTGCCGCAGGCTTGGTACTCGACTTGTTCGTCGTCGATCCAGACGAGGCGGTCCGCGTCTCGCTCGCCGCAGGTCGGGCATGCGAAGATCGGATCGACATGGTTGTCGTTGGCATCCATGTTCATGCCTCCTTTGCGAATGTGGCGGTGAACAGCCCGCGCGCGTGCTTGGCGAAGCGGGCGTCCTTGCCCTTCCTGGCGATCTCGCGGATGATCGCGGCGTAGAGCGTGGACTCGGGCGTCTTGCCGTTGGTGATCCAACCGGCGGCGAGGACCAACTCGGTGATGTCCTTGACCGGCAAGGGGCGGCGTGCATCGGCCAGGACCTTCGCGGCGAGGTCGAGCCCGCTGACGCGCTTGGGCTTGGGCTCGCGCTTCGCCGCGGGCTTCGTTGCCGGGGCTTTCTTGGGCTTGGAGACACTCATCGCCCGCTCGCTGGCGGTCATGCCATCGGCGCTCGCGGCTCGTTCGTCGCGCTTCTTCGCGTTCTCCTGGTCGGCGGCGGCGATCGCCTTGAGGTTCTTGTCGGACGCTGCCTTTGCATCGGCGAGCGCCCGCTTGGTCTTGGCCGCGCCCTCGGCCCGGGCGGCGCTGGCGGACATGCGGGGCGTCTTCTTGGCCGGCACCTTCTTCGCGCTGGTCTTGCCGGTCGTCTGCTTGGTGGTGGTCGTCTTACGGGGGTTCGACATGGTCTTGCTCCTTGTGGAGGTGTGAAAAACAGCGAAGCCCGCAACACGCGGGCTTCAGAGGGGTCGGATCTCGATGTCCCGGCTGCAGGCCGGGCAGGTGGTTCGTGTCGGCGGCGCGCTCTTGCGGCCCGCTTCGTACGCGCGCTCAAGGGCGTCTTTGATCGTCCAGACCGCCAGGTCGTGGAAGTCGAGGCTGTCCATGCGGCGGGTCTCGAGCGTCTCGAGGCCGAGCGCCTCTCGGGCGATGCGGTTGATGGCGTTGTCGCGGGCGGTGGTCATGGTCACAGCCCTTCCCCGGCGACCGCGGCGTCGAGCGCGTCGGTCAGGATCTTGATCGCGGGCGCTGCGTCGCGCATCGCGGCGAAGCGGGCGAGCGCCATCTCGAGCTCCATGGCGCTGCTCTGGAGGATGCCGCAGGTGTTGGGCGTCAGCCCCCCGTCGAGGCGCTGCTCGGCCTCGTCGAGGCTGCGGCGGATCCAGTCGATCCGGCGGCGCAGGTCGGCCTTGGCCTCCTCGGCCAGGCTCTCGATCGAGCGCTTGGCGTACTCGATGTGCCAGGTGCGGTCGTCGTTGTGTTCGTTGGTCGTCATCGCGGTGTTCTCCGTTTCGTGGCCTTCGCGGGCATGCGTCCCGCGTGCAGCACATGAAGCCATGAAAACGGTCGGAAGGGAAGGGGTTGGGCCTTGATTTCCAGATGTTTCCGAGAATCTGCCGGACTCGGGGCAACATGTGGGCAAGTGCCGCCGGGAGGTCCGCTGTGACTCCCGAACAGGCGCCTAGTTCGCAGGGCAACTCCCCGCTGAACCCGGCCGCGCTATCCGTGGGCGATGCGGCGCGCGTGCTGGCCCGCGTCGGGGGCAGCGAGGTGACCGAGGCGATGCTGCGCGCCGACGTCGAGGCCGGCGCGCCGACGAACGCCGACGGCACGATCAACCTCGTGCACTACACCGCCTGGCTCGTGAAGGAGCTCGCCGGAGGAACTCGTGGCAACGATTGACCCGCGCAACCTCAAGCCGAGCGAGGCGTGCCGCCTGCTCAACTCGACACCGCTGGGCGAGGTGATCGGCGAGCGGCAGTTGCACCGGCATCGCACGCGCGCTGGGTTCCGCATCGGCGACGGGAAGACGGTCGATCTGTTCCGGTACGCCGCGTGGCTCGTGGCGCTGCGGCACGCACCCAAGCCCGAGCCCACGTCCCCGGAGGGCCTGACGGGCTACGACGCGGAGCGCGAGCGGCAGCGGGCGCGGGCCGCGGCGCTGTCGCTCTCGGGGCGGAACATCGGCGAGCTGCCGCCGGTCGGTGATGCCGAGCGCAAGCGGCGGTGCTCGATCTCGTTCCGGGCGTTCTGCGACACCTACTTCCCGCAGACATTCCACCTGCCGTGGTCCGACGACCATCTCAAGGTGATCGCCAAGATCGAGCAGGCGGTGCTGGAGGGCGGGCTGTTTGCGATGGCGATGCCGCGCGGCAGCGGCAAGACCACGCTGTGCGAGACGGCGTGCCTGTGGGCGATCCTGATCGGGGCCAGACAGTTCGTCTGCGTGATCGGCAGCGACGAGGAGCATGCCGCGTCGATGCTGGGGAGCATGAAGAGCGAGCTGGAGAACAACGATCTCCTGCTCGACGACTTCCCCGAGGCGTGCTACCCGATCCGGTGTCTGGAGGGCATCCACCAGCGGGCGTCGGGACAGCTCTACGACGGGCAGGCGACACACATCGGCTGGACGGCCAAGGAGATCGTGCTGCCGACGATGCCCGCGTCGAAGGCCTCGGGCGCGATCATCGCCGTCGCCGGGATCACCGGTCGTATCCGCGGCATGAAGCGCAAGCGCCCGGACGGGCAGAGCGTGCGCCCGTCGCTCGTGCTCATCGACGATCCGCAGACCGACGAAAGCGCGCGCAGCCCGAGTCAGTGCGCGGCACGCGAGCGTGTGCTGGCCGGGGCAATCCTGGGGCTCGCCGGCCCGGGCCAGAAGATCGCCGGGCTCATGACGGTCACGGTCGTGCGACCGGACGACCTGGCCGATCGACTTCTTGACCGCGAGAAGCACCCGGCGTGGCAGGGCGAGCGGACGAAGATGGTCTACGCCTTCCCGACCGACGAGGCGCTGTGGGCCAGGTACGCCGAGATCCGCGCGGACGGGTTGCGTGCGGATCGGGGGATCACCGAGGCGACGGCGTTCTACAAGAAGCACCGAAAGGCGATGGACGAGGGCGCTTCGATTGCGTGGCCGGCGCGGTTCAACCACGACGAGCTGAGCGCCATCCAGCACGCGATGAACCTCAAGCTCCAGGACGAGGCCGCGTTCTGGGCCGAGTACCAGAACGAGCCCCTGCCCGAGGTCGCGGCCGACGATGACCTGCTCACCGCCGAGCAGATCGCGGCGAAGGTCAACGGCATGCCGCGCTCCGTCGCGCCGATCAGCTGCACGCGCGCGACCGCGTTCATCGACGTGCAGGGCAAGCTGCTGTTCTGGCTGGTCGCGGGCTGGGAGGACGACTTCACCGGGTATGTGCTGGACTACGGCGCGTGGCCGGACCCGAAGCAGCCGTACTTCTCGCTCCGCGATGCGCGGCGGACCTTGCTGACCGAGTTCCCCCGGGCGGGGCAGGAGGGCGCGATCTACGCCGGGCTCGAGGCGCTGACCGGCGAGCTGCTCGGCAGGGCGTGGCGGCGCGACGACGGCACCGACCTGCGCATCGAGCGGTGCCTGATCGATGCGAACTGGGGCCAGTCGTCGGACGTGGTGTACCAGTTCTGCCGCCAGTCGGCGCACGCGGGGATTGTGATGCCCAGCCACGGGCGGTACGTCGGCGCGAGCAGCATCCCCTTCAGCGACTACAAGCGCAAGCGTGGCGAGCGGGTCGGGCTCAACTGGCGCGTGCCGCTGGTGACCGGCAAGCGGACCGTGCGGCGTCTGCTCTTCGACACGAACTACTGGAAGTCGTTCGTGCATGCGCGTCTGGCAGTACCGATGGGCGACCCGGGCTGTCTGTCGCTCTTCGGACGCGACGCCGCGCGGCACCGGCTGCTGGCCGACCACCTGACCAGCGAGTACCGCGTCAAGACCGAGGGGCGCGGGCGGACGGTCGACGAGTGGAAGCTTCGCGTCACCGGGCTCGACAACCACTGGCTCGACTGCCTGGTCGGTGCGGCGGTCGCAGCGTCGATGCAGGGCGCGGTGCTGTTCGGGACGGACCACAGGGTCGTGGGCAAGCCCCGCGTGCGCCTGTCTGATCTGAGGAGGGCCAAGGCATGAGCCAGGCTGCAACGCCACGCAAGGATGAGCCCGGGCTGCGGTGCCCGGTGTGCGGGTGCGGGCACTGGCGGGTGATCTACACGCGCCGGCGCTCGGGCGGGCGGCTGGTGCGCCGGCGCGAGTGCCGCCACTGCGGCAAGACGGTCACCACGACGGAGAAACTCAATGGCCGATGAGCCCCGCGTTCCATATGCGTAACGAAGTGCGCCGATTGTGAACCGCGACCGACACACGGGGCGATGGGTGGCGTAGAACATCAGTAGACATCCAGGCCGGGCTTCCCGGAGGCGAACGGTGGGCGGCTGATCCCCGCCACCCGCAGAGCCAGCGAATGACACGCCGTGCAGGGCTGCATCCCCGTGCGGCGTTGTGCGTTTTCTGGACTCGCCTTCGGGAACCCCGGCCTGGTGCAAGGACGCAGCGATGCCCGAATCGAGCGAGAACCTGGAGCAAGCGATCCGCGACAACGCCGCGGGCCCGAAGCGCGCCCAGGGTGACGCGGGGAGCGTCGAGCAGCACCCGCTGCCCGACCAAATCGCCGTGGACCGGTACCTGGCGAGCAAGCAGGCCGCGGCCCATCCGTCGCGGGCGATCCGCATGACCAGGCTGGTGCCGCCCGGCGCGGCGGGGGAGGGCTGATGCTCGGCCTGCTGCGACCCAAGGCGACGACTCCCGCGAAGACGCACACGAAGCGTGGCGACGTGCTGCGGCGCGTGATGCGGGCGGGCTTCGACTCGGCGATCACCAACGACGGCAACCGCCGCCATTGGGCGCACGCGGATGGGCTCAGCGCTGATGCGGCCGCCTCGCCCGAGGTGCGGCGCGTGCTGCGCAACCGGGCTCGGTACGAGACAGCGAACAACGCCTACGCCAAGGGGATCGTTCTCACGCTGGCCAACGACGTGGTCGGCACGGGGCCACGCCTGCAACTGCTGACCGATGACGACGCGGCCAACGAGCGCATCGAGCAGGCGTTCATGGCGTGGGCGAAGACGGTCGGATTGCCCGAGATGCTCCGCACCATGCGAGCGGCCCGCGCGACCGACGGCGAGGTGTTCGGCGTGCTCGTGAACAACCCGAGCCTGCCGGGGCGGGTGAAGCTCGACCTGCGCCTGCTGGAGGCCGACCAGGTCACCACGCCGGATCTGTCGATCCTCGACGACGGCGCTGTAGACGGGATCGTCTTCGACGCGTTCGGCAACCCCGTCGAGTACCACATCCTCAAGGGACACCCGGGCGATGCACGCTCGGGCTATCTCGGCGTCGAGTACGACCGCGTGCCCGCCGCGTCGGTGATCCACTACTACCGCACGGACCGACCCGGGCAGAGCCGGGGCATCCCGGACATCACGCCCGCGCTGCCGCTGTTCGCGCAGCTGCGCCGCTATACGCTCGCGGTGATCGCGGCCGCGGAGACGGCGGCGGACTTTGCGGGCATCCTCTACACCGACGCACCCGCCAACGGCGAGGCCGAATCTGTCGAGCCGATGGACACCATCGAGCTCGAGGCGCGCTCGCTGCTGACCATGCCCGGCGGCTGGAAGATGGCGCAGGTCCAGGCCGAGCAGCCGAGCACAACCTACGCCGAGTTCAAGCGCGAGATCCTCAGCGAGATCGCCCGCTGCCTGAACATGCCGTTCAACGTCGCCGCGGGCAACTCCTCGGGTTACAACTACGCGTCCGGGCGGCTGGACCACCAGACCTACTTCAAGAGCATCCGCGTCGAGCAGGAACACCTGGCGCGCGTGACGCTCGATCGCGTGCTGGGCGCGTGGCTTCGCGAGGCGGTGCTGGTCAGCGACCTGCTGCCGCTGCGGCAGCGAACGCTCATCGCCCGCGGCGAAGCGCTGCCACACCAGTGGTTCTGGGACGGCACCGAGCATGTCGACCCGGCCAAGGAGGCCAGCGCCCAGGCGACGCGTCTGGCCTCGAACACCACGACACTCGCCAGCGAGTATGCACGCCAGGGGCGCGACTGGGAGACCGAGCTGCGTCAGCGGGCCAAGGAGGTCGCGCTGATGACCGAGCTCGGGCTGACCGCCGAGCAGGCACGCCCGCTCGCACCGACAGGCAACACGGAGGACGACAATGCCGACTGAACGGTCGCTGACACTCTGCGCGCCCGTCGAGGGCTGGGTCGAGGCCTCCGCTGACGGCAGCGACGCGCCGGCTCTGCGTCGGTTCTCGATGACCGCCTACACCGGCGGCGCGATGGTGCTCGCCCATTGGGACCACCCGGTGGTCGTTGACCTGGCGGGCATCGACGTGCCGGGGAGCGGGCTCAAGGGTCGGCCCATTCTCAAGGACCACAACCGCTCGCTGATCGTCGGTCACACCGACTCGGTGCGCGTCGAGGGTTCGCAGCTGCTCGTCGAGGGCGTGATCTCCGGAGCGGGTCCGGTCGCCCGCGAGGTGGTCGAGAGCAGTCGCAACGGCTTCCCGTGGCAGGCGTCGCTGGGCGCGGTGGCGATCCAGATGGAGTACGTGCCACGCGGCAAGAAGGCGGCGGCCAACGGGCGCGAGTTCGAGGGGCCGGTCCAGATCGCACGCCGCAGCGTGCTCAACGAGGTGAGCTTCGTCGCGCTGGGCGCGGACGACAACACGAGCGCGGCGGTGGCCGCCAGCGCCGCACAGACCGTCAAGGAGGACGTCATGACGTTCGAGCAATGGCTCGAGGCCAAGGGTTTCACCGACCCCGCCTCGCTGAGCGAGACCCAGAAGACCAATCTCGAGGCCCTCTACCAGGCCGACAAGGCATCTCTCTCTCCGGACGCGGGCGAAGGCACGGACGCCGCCCCGCCCGCCGCCCGCATCCGCGCCGAAGCGGCCGCCGAGACGCGGCGCATCGCCGAGGTGCGCCGGATCTGCGCCGGGCGGCACGCGGAGATCGAGGCGAACGCCATCGGTGAGGGGTGGGACAGCACCCGCACGGAACTCGAGGTTCTGCGGGCCGAGCGCCCGTCGCTCCCGGGCGGCGGCGTGCGGCGCGACGCGGACCACGCCCAATCCGGGCGTGCGCTCGAGGCTGCGATGTGCCTCTCGGCGGGCCTGCCCGAGAAGCAGGTCGGCGCGTGGTACGACGAGAAGACCATGAACGCGGCCGTTGCGAGCGACCTGCGCGGCGCGGGGCTGCACACACTGATCTACGAGACGATCCGGGCCGCGGGCGATCATGTGCGCCCGGGCCGCGTGGACAACGAGATGATCCGGGCGGCCTTTGCGGCCGATCGGCGGCTCATCCAGGCGGCCGTTGGGGGGGCGGGGTTCAGCACGATCTCGCTCTCGGGGATCCTTTCGAATGTCGCCAACAAGACCATGCTCGCGGCGTATACCGCCGTCGAGAGTGTCGTGGCGTTGTTCAGCGCCGAGACGGACGTCAACGACTTCAAGGAGGTCACCCGCTACCGCCTGACCGGCAACGGGGTCTTCGAGAAGGTCGGGCCCGACGGCGAGCTCAAGCACGCGGGGCTCTCCGAGCAGGCGTACACCAACAAGGTCGAGACCTACGGGCGGATGATCGCCCTGACGCGGCAGATGATGATCAACGACGATCTGGGGGCGTTCCTCCAGATCCCACGCCTCATCGGGCGGATGTCGGCGCTCAAGCGCGAGGAGGCGGTCTTCGAGCTGCTGCTGGCTAACCCCGACTCGTTCTTCAGTGCGGGCAACAAGAACTCCATCTCGGGCGCGGACACGGCGCTGTCGATCGACGCGCTGACCAAGGGCGAGCAGCAGTTCCTCGACCAGACCGACAGCGAGGGCAAGCCGATCCTGTTGACGCCCTCGGTGCTGCTGGTGCCGTCGTCGCTCAAGGTGACGGCCCAGGTGCTGATGACCGAGACGCGGATCAACGAGACGACCGAAGCGAACAAGCCCAAGCCCGCCGTCAACCCGCACGCGGGCAAGTGGCGTCCGGTCGCGTCGCCCTACCTCAACGCGCAGGGACTCACCGGCGGCAGCGCCAAGGCGTGGTACCTGTTTGCGAACCCGGCCGACGTGGCGGCGATCGAGATCGCGTACCTGCGCGGCAAGCGCACGCCGACCATCGAGAGCGGGGAGACCGACTTCAACACGCTGGGCATGCAGTGGCGCGGGTACTTCGACTTCGGCGTCGCGATGCAGGACCCGCGCGCGGCGGTCAAGAGCAAGGGTGAGGCATGAGCCAGATCGGCGGAGGCGGACTCGAGCCCGGCGGTGGGATCGAGCCGGGCAACGCCGGGAACGGAGGTACAGCGATGGCAACCACATTCGTACACGAGGGCGCGGCGATCGACTTCACCCCGGGGGCGGACACGCCCGCGGGCACGGTCGTCGTGCAGGGCGATCTGGTCGGGGTCACCCGGGTGGATCTCAAGGCGGGCCAACTCGGGGCGCTGGCCGTGCAGGGGGTCTTCGACTTCCCCAAGGCCACCGGAGCAGGAACGGGTTTCACCGTCGGAGCGCTCGCCTACTGGGACGCGACCAACGGCGTCGCCACCAAGACCGCCTCGGGCAACAAGCTCATCGGCAAGGTCGTGCGGGACGCGGCCGACGCGGACGCGAGCGTGCGCGCGCGGCTGATGCAGTGATCGGAGGGTGTCCCGGTGGCGGACCTGCTCGAACAAGGCGCATCGTGGCTCGACGACCAGCGGCACGCGCACATGGCGCGGACGGTGGTCTACGGGCGGGATGCGGCGCAGGTCGAACTGAGCGCGACCATCGGGCGCACGGAGTTCGAGCAGGCCGACGAGGCGGGGCTGATCCACCGCATCGAGTCGCGGGACTTCCTCGTCCGGGCGGCGGATCTGGATCTGGGCGACGGACCCACATTGCCCAAGACCGGCGACCGGGTCCGCGAGGTGTTGGGTTCGCGTGTGTTCGTCTACGAAGTCAACGCGCCTGGGGGGCAGCCGCCGTGGCGTTTCAGCGACCCATACCGCAAGGCCCTGCGCATCCACACCAAGCACATCGGGACGGAGGACGCATGACGCCACAGCCCTCGAACCGCAACGGCTCGCGTTGGGCGGGCGTGATCGTGACGATCGCGATGGCGGCGTTGGCGTTCACCGTCCAGTGGGGCGTGGTCACGACCAAGCTCGATGGCGTCGAAAAGCGGCTCGACGAGTTGATCGTCGAGGCACGGTCCCTGCGCACCGAGTACCAGGCGGTCGAGCGACGGGTCTCGTTCCTGGAGGGTCGGTTGAACGGGAGGGGAACGCCGTGAGCACATTGGTTGCCATCGCCGACGCCGTGACCGCGAGCCTGAATGCGGGCTCGTTCGGGACCCCCTTCACCGCCGAGCGTCTCTACCAACCCGCCTTCGACCTGGCGGACCTGGCCGATCTGAAGGTCACCGTCGTGCCGCGGAGCGTGACGATCGCCACCGCCTCGCGCGACGGGTGCTACTTCGATTGCGCCGTTGACATCGGCCTCCAGAAGAAGCTCGCGTCGAGCGCCACCGAAGCGGAGATCGACGATCTGCTGGGCCTGGCCGAACAGATCGCGGACCACCTGCGCATGAAGCGGCTGGCCGGGTTCCCCGAGTCGGTGTGGCTCTCGATCGAGCACGAGCCGGTCGTGGCCGCCGAGCACTTGGAGCAGCAGCGGGCGTTGACCAGCATTCTCACCGTCACGTACCGAGTCCGGAGGTAAACCCGATGGCCGCGTCGAACATCATCACGAAGCGCGTCCTCATCTCCAGCGCGGACGGGTGGGTCCGCCTGGCCGACGAACCGACCATCGTCGATGTCGACATCCGCGCACCGAACACCACGGTCGCGCTGCGAGCCGTGAATCCCGACAACCCGGACGACAACGGGGCGTTGCTGAGCAACTCCTCGTACCGGTTCTATGGCGTCGATCTGGCCGCCATTGAGTTGAGCACGAGTTCGGGCGTGCCGCTCACGATCCACATCATCGCCCAGAGCACGGGCTACAGGAGGTAACCGATGGCGATCAAGCTCGGCATGGAAGCCAAGCTGCTCTACAAGACCGGCGGGCAGGACGGGGCCGGTTCGTGGACGGCGATGGACAATGTCAAGGACGTGACGCTCAACCTCGAAGCGGGCGAGGCCGACGTCACCACCCGCGCCAACGCGGGCTGGCGCGCGACGGTCGCCACGCTCAAGGAGGCGAGCGTCGAGTGGGAGATGGTGTGGGACACCGCCGACGCGGGGTTCACCGCCATCAAGAACGCGTTCTTCGACAACGACCTGATCGGCCTGCAGATCCTCGACGCCACCGGCGGGCAGGGACTGCAGGCGGACTTCTCGATCACGAACTTCAGCCGCAATGAAGCGCTCGAGGAGGCGATCACGGTCTCGGTGACGGCCAAGGTCACGTACTCCGACACGGCCCCGAGCTGGATCGGTGGGTGAGATCGGCGGATAACGGAAGGAGGCACGGATGCGCACATTCACAGACAACCAGGGATGGGAGTGGACCGTCGAGATCAATGTCGCTGCGCTCAAGCGTGTGCGCGGGCTCACGGGCGTGGATCTCATGGAGGTGCTCGAGGGGTCGAACGGGCTCATCGAGAAGCTCGTGCGCGACCCCGTCCTGCTGTGCGACGTGATCTACGCCGCGTGCAAGCCGCAGGCCGACGAGCGCCAGATCAGCGACGAGGCGTTCGGCGCGTCGATGGCAGGCGACGCGATCGAGCACGCCACGGCGGCGCTGCTGGAGGAGCTCGTGGATTTCTGCCCGAGCCCGAGGGACCGGGCCAACCTCGGGCGGGTGCTCAAGGCCACACGCGACGTGATGGACAAGGCCCGGGATCTGGTGGAGCGCCGGATCGGCGAACTGATCGACGGCGGGGCGCTGGAGCGGGCGGTGTTCGAAGCGGTGCCTCCGGAAGCGGCTGGCGGCTCGTTTGGCAGTGCGCCGGCATCGTTGGCATCGATCCGTCCCCCCTGAAGCTCCGTGAACTGGTCGCGATGGCCGAGGCCCGCCAGCGCGACGAGTGGAGCCGGACGGCCTCGGTGATGGCGCTGGTGGCCAACACCCAGCGCAACCCCAAGAAGACCCGCCCGTTCCGACCCGGCGACTTCGACCCGTTTGCACGGGCGGGCGAGAGGCGACAAGCGGTGATCCCGGCCCCGGTGTCCGTGCTCAGGGACGTGTTCATCAGGGAGAACAGGGAGCAAGGAGGCTCGCGTGAAGATTGACCCCAAGCACATGATGTTCGCGTTCGCCCTCGTGATGGTGTCGCTGGTGCTCGCGGCCTGCGCGGGTTTCGACCTCGGCGATGTGGTGAAGGTCAAGACACCCAACGAGATCCAGCAGACGCGAGGGCTGCCCCGCGCGACCACACTCAACGAGGCCGAGGCCGAGTACCAGGCGTGGTTCGAGGATGTGCAGCGCAACGGGGCGCAGTGGAAGGCATCGATCGATCGCGGCGGCGAGATCCGTGGATTGCTCGGGCAGCTCACGCTCAGTGCCCTCGACGAGGTCGGCCCCACACTCGCCGGTGTGCCCGTCGCGGGCCCGGCGCTTCCAGCGTTGACCGGCCTGGCCGGGCTGTTCATCGGCGCGGGGCGACTGCGCAAGGAAAAGGAGGCGTCGTTCAACAAGGGGTTGGAGAAGGGTCGTGTGGCCACGCCGACTGCGACGCTGCATTCCGCCAATAAGGTGAGTCCATGAATGCCTCAGTGGGACCGCTCTGCGAGGAATTGCTTGATGAGTCGGGCCATGTCTTCGCTCATTCGACAGACGCGACCGCGAATCTCATGGTCGTACCGGTTCTCGAAGGGCCAAGACTCAATCCCGTATCGGTTCTTGACGCGGCGACCGAAAGCGCCGAGCGTGCCCGCGACGGTGTTCCAGTCGGCGTCCGGCTTGTTCTTGATGGCCGCCGCAAGATCTTCCATCGACAGCCACTCGCAGGGGCGATCGGCCAGCGCCTCCAGAATGTCCGCCATCGCCGGAGGCGATTGCTCGACCATCTTGCGGAGCCGAGAAGGAGTCCACTCATCCAGATTGAGGGCGTTGTTCGCTCCGTTCCCCGTCTCCGTGACCTCTGCCTTCGCGGCTTCGCCGCTCGCCGTGGTGCCGCCCCGGGCGGTGCCAGCCGCTTCGAGCTGGGCGATAAAGCCGTACACCTGCGAGAGGTGACGGCGGGGAACGAGGACATTGACCAGTTCTTCGTTGCTCATTTGGATCTCCTTGAAAGAGGTATATGAACATTGTTCCACAACAGTCCTCGTATGTCAATGGCATATGAGCATCAAAGTCTCACATATTCGCCGCAAAGCCCGCCAAAGTCCATTTACACAGGCCGTAAAGCGTTGTCAGGAGCTGACTTGTGATCGATTTTCGGATCAAAAGCCTCTTTTTTGATCGCCCGGCGGTGACACGGTCGGTGGACGCCGCCAAGCGCCGGGTGCTGAGCAAGGCCGGGGCCTTCATCCGCACCGCCGCTCGCACCAGCATCCGCAAACGCACGGGCTCGGCCGCGCCGGGCAAGCCCCCGCACTCGCACCAGGGTTCGCTGCGCCGGCTGATCCTCTTCGGCTACGACCGGGCCAACGACTCGGTGGTCGTCGGCCCGGTGGGCTTCAAGAAGAGCGTCGCGCCGCGGGCGCTCGAGCACGGCGGCGCGACCGTCGTCGTCTCGCGCCGGCGCGGGCGGCTCCAGAGCCGCAAGGTCAAGATCCAGGCCCGCCCGTTCATGGCCCCGGCGCTCGAACGCGAGCGCCCCAAGCTGCCTGTGCTGTGGCGCAACAGCGTGCGGAGGGGGTCATAGATGGCCGACATCCGAGGCATCCGGGCCGGACGGGCATTCGTCGAGCTGGGCGTCAGCGACAAGCTGTCGGCCGGGCTGCGGCGCGCCCAGAAGCGGCTGCGGGCATTCGGGGAAGGTCTCCGCGCCGTCGGCACGCGGCTGACGGCGATCGGGGCCGGGGCGGTCGCTTCGCTGCTCAGCACCGTCAAGGTCTTCACAGCCATGGGCGACACGCTCGACAAGATGAGCAAACGCACCGGCGTGAGCGTGGAGTCGCTGAGCGAACTGGGATTCGCGGCCGAGCAGTCGGGCGCAAACCTGGAGACCCTTGAGAAGGGCGTGCGCGCCATGCAGCGGTCGATCAACGACCTGGGGCGCGGGCTCTCGACGCAGGTCGACGCGTTCAAGGCGCTCGGGCTGTCGATGGCCGACCTCGACGGGCTCTCCCCCGAGGCGCAGTTCAAGCTCATCGCCGAGCGGCTGAGTCAGATCGAAGACCCCAGCCGACGCGCCGCGATCGCGCTGCAGGTCTTCGGGCGGGCCGGCACGCAGCTGCTGCCGCTGATGCAGGACGGTGCCGCCGGGATCGAGGAACTCCAGGAGCAGGCCCGCCGGCTCGGGCTGACCGTCTCGACGCAGACCGCCAAGGACGCCGCCGAACTCAACGACACGCTCAACATCCTGTGGCGGGTCGTCAAGCAGGGCGTGTTCGTGATCGGCTCGGCGCTCGCGCCGGTGCTCAAGGACCTGGCCGAGCGCATCACCCGAGTCATCTTCGGCGCGTCGGACTGGATCCGCCAGAATCGGGCCGTGGTCGTCTCGACCCTCAAGATCGCGGCCGCCGTCGCGCTGGCGGGCGTGGTGTTGATCGGATTGGGCGTGCTGGTGTCGGGCGTGGCGGCGACATTCGGGGTGCTGGCGAGCATCATCACCGGCGTCGGTACGGTGTTGGGTGTCATCGGGGCCGCGTTGAGTGCCCTGCTCTCGCCGATCGGGCTGGTCGTCGCGGCCGTCGTGGGGCTCGGCGGCACATTGCTCGTCACCTCGGGCAAGGGCGGCGAGGCGCTCGCCTGGCTCATGGAGCAGTTCACACGCCTGCGCGACTGGGTGGGCAAGGTCACGCAGGGCATCTCCGATGCACTCGCGGCTGGCGACATCGCGCTGGCGGCCGAGATCCTGTGGCTCTCGCTGAAGATCATCTGGCTGAAGGGCGTGGCCGCGTTGAACGCGGCGTGGCTGGAGGCCCGGCGGTTCTTCGTCTCGACGGCCCAATCCATGTGGTACGGCGCACTGGCCGCCGCGCAGATCGTGCTGCACGCGCTGGAGATCGGGTGGATCGAGACGACGGCGTTCCTCTCCAAGACCTGGTCGCGGTTCACGGGCGGCTTTCAGAAGGCGTGGGAGTCGGCCTCGTCGTTCGTCGCCAAGCGGATGCTGGAGATCCAGGGGCTGTTCGACAGCGGGCTGGATGTCGAAGCCGCCAAGAAGGCGGTCGACCAGCAACTCGCGCAGCGGCTCGGCGAGATTGACGAACGCACCCAAGCCGACATCGCGGGGCGCGAAGCCCGTCGATCGTCCGAGCGTGATCGTGCGAGCGAGCTCAACGACGCGACGCTCGCCGAGATCGGTCGTCAGTTCGAGGACGCGCAGAAGGCTCTTGACGCCCAGACCGACGAGCGGCTCACCGACGCGCAGCGTGAGCTCGAAGCCGCCAGGCAGCGCCTCGACGAGGCGATCGAAGCGGCCCGCAAGCGCCGCGAGGAAGCCGACGCAGAGAGCAAGCCGCGCAACCTGCTCGCCGAGTTCGAGGACCGCCTCCGCGGGATTGGTGATCTCGTGGCCGGGGGCATCTCGGTCCGGGGCACCTTCAACGCCAAGGCCGTGCAGGGGCTGGCGTCCGACGACGGCACCGCCGAGCGCACGGCCAAGGCCACCGAGCAGACCGCCAAGCACACCCGCCAACTCGCCGACGCCGCACGGAGCGGCGGGCTGACATTCGCCTGATGGACTCGAAATATGTCGCTGTCAGCCAGACAACCCGCCGCGTGCTTCGACCCGCATCATCGTCGCCTGCATGATCGCGATGCACCTGGGCTCCGCGTCCTCGGACTCGGCGAACACCTCGGCGGTTGCCACCGAAATGGTGCGCCCAGCCCGCAGCACCTTGCCGACCGCCAGGAAAGCAGACCCAGTTGCCGGTGCCATCAGGTTGATCTTGAACTCCACGCTGAGCACTGCATCGCTCGCACCCATGCGCGAAAGACACGCGTAGCCGCAGGCGCTATCCGCAATCGATGCGATGGCCCCCGCATGTGCGAATCCGTGCTGCTGGGCGATGTGTGGCGCGGCCGGGAGCCGAATGTGGACCTCGCCATCTCCGACAGACACCAGTTCTGCGCCGAGCGTCCGCATCAGGCTTTGGCGGTCGAAAGACTGGCGAATGCGGGATTCGAGGCTGAGTTGATCCATGCCCAAGTCTACTCGGTGGAGGAATGACCGGTGCCGATCACGGTGACGGAGAAGTTCGAGAGCAGACGATCGACCGCGGGCGACAACCCATCGGCCGAGCTTGTCTACACCGTGCGAGGCACCGACGACGACCTTGCGGCACGAGCCGCCGCGGAGTCGGCGAGCCCGGACACCTACGACGGGCTGCCCCGCCAGACAGTCTCCGTCGAGCCGGTCGGATTGGAGCTCTGGGAGGCCACGGCCCGGTTCTCGCTGACCCAGCAGAGCAGCCCGCCGCAGACCGGCGAGAGCGTCTTCAGCTTTGACACCGGCGGCGGCACGCAGCACATCACCCAGAGCAAGCAGACGATCAATCGCTACGGTGCGCCCGGCACGACCGCCCCGGACTTCGACGGCGCGATCGGCGTCACCGGCGACGGCGTCGAGGGCGTGGACATCACCGTCCCCGTCTATCAGTTCAGCGAGACGCACTACCTGCCCGACTCGCAGGTGACCAGCGGGTACAAGGCCACATTGTTCGGACTCACGGGCAAGGTCAACAGCAACTCGTGGAAGGGCTTCAACGCGGGCGAGGTGCTGTTCCTCGGCGCGTCCGGCTCGCGCCGGGGCACCAGCGCCGACGCCGACTGGGAGATCACGTTCAGGTTTGCGGCAAGCGCCAACGCTTTGGGCATCTCGGTTGGGCCGATCAGCGGGATCAGCAAGAAGGGCTGGGAGTATCTCTGGGTCCGTTACGCCGACGCGGAGGACGCGGGGTCGAACGCGATCGTGAAGCGGCCCGTCGCGGCGTACGTCGAGCGGGTGTACGACGAGGGCAACTTCTCGGCGCTGGGGATCTGAACATGATGAAACCCAGACCGCCAAAGCAACGCACGGCGTCTTCAGAACACCACGCCGTGGTGGGCAGAAGCACATCCGTGACAGCACTGAAGCTCATCGATCGTGATCGAGTGCTCAGGAGGGACTCGTTTGCCACAGTGATGACACACGACCATCGTCTTACCAAGAGCCACTCTCGCCTCGTCAATCAGAGCGAGAAGTCTGCTCGCAGAGCAGCGGTTCGACTTCACACGACGCCAACTCACGCTAGATGCAATAGGAGTGTGCGGACCAAGCCAGTCCGTCTCGGGCAATCGGATGTCAACTGCGTCGGGGGTGAGCAGAAGGACGCATCCATCATCCTCCATGAAATCGAGCGTTATCTGTATTGCGTCACGCGTCCGTTCACATGCACATGCGTGGAGAGACTGATCGGCAAAGTGTTCGAGTATCTCTGCAGCCAGATCCTCGAACCCTCGCCGTTCGTCCTCAGGTGGAAAGAACTGGTCAGCGTCGAATACGGGCATCGGTCGGTGCTCTCAGATCCTGCTGCGGCAGCCAATGGTAGGAGAAGGCTGGCATGACCGACGCCTTCCGCAAAGTCCAGACCGGCCAGCCGCTGGTGATCCCCGCGCGGGCGTACAACGCGTTCGTCGACGCGGCCGTGGCCGAGCGCCGGCGCGAGCATGCACGCGGCGGCGGGCTGCTCGCCGACGCGATGCCCCGCGGGCTGGTGCTGGTGCGCAACGACTCCGACCAGACCATCCAGCCATACCACGTGCTCGCGATCTCCGGCGTGCTCGTCGAGCCCGGCGCGGGCGATCAGGAGCGGACCTTCCACAGCCGCACGCCGCTGACCGGCGAGGTCGCGACCGAGGAATCGAGCCCGATGGCGTTCGTGCTCGCGACCCAGCCGATCAACCCGGGCGAGCTCGGGCGCTGCGTGCTCACCGGCGTCACGCCGGCGCGGGTGTTCATCACTCACGAGCTCGACACCACCTGCGACCTCGCGCCCGACGAGACCGTGCTCGCCAGCACACCCACGGGCGGCGTGCCGATCCTGTGGAAGGAAGAGGGCGTCGGCGAGAAGTGGGCGGTGATCGAGATGGGCCGCCCGTCGAGCGGGCGCGTCACTGCGATCCTCGGCGCGGCTCAGCCAATCCCAACCGAGCACAACCGCTGGCGGTATCCGTGGCAGGAAGCCCGCCTGGACGGCAACCCCGGCAGCGAGACCTACCTGCGCTATGTCGTGGTGCCCGACGGGCTCTCGTCGCGCCTCGCCAGCGGCGGCGAGGACCCCACGCTGCTGGCCATCAACCGCTTCGAAGCGCACCACATGAACACCGCCGAGCCCGGCTCCGGCTTCGAGGGGCTGCTGGGGCTCGGCCCGGTGTGCGAGCTGCCCGGAGTGCTCCCGAACTGCCCGCCCGCGCGGTCGCTCAAGCCGCGGCTTGTTCCCATCCCCGAGGGTGTGTGCGTGCAGATCACCTGCGAACGCAACACGCGAGGACGCCCGGTCTGGGTCTTCGAGGCCATGACCCTGATGGAACTGTCCGACCCCGCCGACGGCGACCGGAAGTTCAACCTGTTCGTGGAGGGCGCAGGATGACCCGCACCGCCACGAACGACATGGACGCCCGGCGCGAGCACGAGCGGGCGAAGTACCTCGATCTGGCCGCACGCCCCGGCTCGATGTACGGCTCGACCAACCACGGGCGGCACGCGGTGCCAATCGTCCGCGCATGGAAGCCTCGCTTCGTCGTTGACTTCGGCTGCGGGCGCAACGACTTCATCCGCCAACTCCGCCGGCTCGGCATCGACGGGCTCGGCGTCGACTTCGCCTTTGACGACGCCGACATCGTCAAGCCCATGCACGCGACGGGCCTGCTCGAAGGCGTGGCCGACGTGGTCACCTGCTTCGACGCACTCGAGCACCTGCTGCCCGAGGACGTGGACCCGGTGCTCACCGAGATGCGCCGCGTCGCCCGCCCCCGGGGCTGGTTCTGCTTCTCGGTGAGCACACGCCCCAGCCGCATCACCGCCTTGGGCGAGAACCTGCATCCAACCGTCCGCCCCATCGCCTGGTGGCTCGAACGCATCGGGCGGGTGGGCGCAGTCACCAATCGCAAGGCTGCAGGCCACTACATCGTCGGGAGGTTCCACGGCTGATGCGCGAGAACCAGTCGGACATCACGGCGCTGCAGGCCGGGCTCAAATCACGCAAGCCCGCGCGGGATGGTCTGCGCCTCTACACGGCCGACTTCGACTCGGTGTCGCTCGCGCGGTTCTATCGCGGCCGGTCGGCGTTCCTGATCCTCTCCGGCCCGTCGCTCAACCAGGTGGACCTGTCTCTGCTGAACCGTCGCGGCATCGTCACGATGGGCGTCAACAACTCGTGGACGGTCCACCGCCCCACGCTCTGGACCTGCGTCGATGATCCGGGGCGGTTCATCGACACCGGCTGGAAAGACCCGGGCATCCTCAAGATCGTGCCGACCTGCATGTGGGCCAAGCGCCTGCGCATCCAGGTGGCCGACGGCACCATGCGTGACAGCGCGTTCAAGGTCCACCAGATGCCCGGCGTGCTGTTCTTCCGCCGCGCCGACCACTTCGACCACGAGCGGTTCCTGACCGGCGACTCGATCCCCTGGGGCAACGACGGCAAGACCGCCGACTCGCTGGGCATCGTCGGCAAGCGGAGCGTGATGCTCGTGGCGCTGCGCCTGCTGCACTACCTCGGCTTCGGCACGGTCTACCTGCTCGGCTGCGACTTCAAGATGGCCGCCGATCGGCGCTACGCCTTCGACGAGAACCGATCGAAGAGCGCCATCCGACACAACAACGTGCTCTACGACTCGCTGGCTCGGCGCTTCGAGGCGTTGCACCCGCACTTCGAGCAGCACAGGTTCCGCGTGGTGAACTGCTCACCTGGCAGCGAGCTCGGCGTCTTCGAGCGGATGGCCTACAAGGACGCCGTCGCGGCCGCCAGCGCCGAGTGCTCCAAGCCCGTGAGCTCGCAGGGGTGGTACGAGCCGAATCCCCAGCCCGAAGAGCAGCCCGTGAAGGAGGCCGCACCATGAGCGACGGCCCGACCCGGTACTACCTCTATATCCCCGTCTGGGCGACGGGCACGCCGCCCGATGGCGGTGGGTCGAGCCAGTACTCGTCCGGTTCGGGCTCCGCGCCCAGCGAGACGCCGTCGTCCACGCCGTCCTCGTCGCCGTCGAGCTATTCGACGACCGGCGACGTGATCTACACCACCGGCCCGAGCGGCACGCCGACGCTCACGACTTACACGACCGACGCGTTCACAAGCGACAGCGGCACGCCGAGCGGGTCGCCGAGCGGGTCCACCGAGGTGAGCAGCCCGAGCGGGTCGAGCGGATCGAGCAGCGGTTCGCTTGCGAGTTCCGGGGCCAGTTCCGGGGCCAGCAGCGGCGAGAGCAGCGGTCAGTCCTCTGGCGGATCCTCCGCTGGTTCATCTGGCGGCGGTTCCAGCGGGGGCGGCTCGTCGGGCGGAGGTTCGTCGGGCGGAGGTTCGTCGGGTGGCGGATCGGGCACGACTGCCGGGTCGAGCTCTCCCTCATCGTCCAGCAGCTCCTCCAGTAGCTCCTCCAGCAGTGGCTCCTCAAGCAGCGGTTCGACCGGGGGTTCCTCGGGCGGCAGCAGCGGCAACTGCCTGTTGTTCGGCACGCTCGTGCGCCTCGCCGACGGGCGCGAGACACCCATCGAGAACCTCAAGCCCGGCGACCTGGTCGCCTCCATCCGCGTCCCGGGCCTGGCGGTCGATGTGCCCTACCGCGCGCAGTACGACTGGCTCTCGCACCACGGCCTGCACGGGGCCGAACTCACCGAGGCCCGCGTCGCGAGCATCACCCTCGGCGAGCACACGGGCTTCGTGGTCATCAACCGGCGCATCAAGGCCACCCCCGAGCACCCGATCATGATCCGCCGCGGCGACGAGTGGGGATTCGCGTCGGCTGAGTTCGTCCAGCCCGGCGACTTCTTGATCGATGAGCAGATGCACGAGGAGGAGGTCGTTTCGGTGGTCCGGATCGACGCCCCCGCACGCACCGCGGCCATCCACATCCCCGGCACCAACACCCTGCTGGCCGAGGGGGTCTGGGTCCACAACGACCTGCCCGCGACAGCCAGCAGCTCAGGCAGCGGTTCGGCCTCCGGGTCCGGCAGCGGCTCGCCCTCGTCGAGTTCCGGGTCCAGCAGCGCCTCGTCCAGCAAATCCAGCGGCTCCTCGTCCTTCTCCGCGTCAAGCTCTTCCAGCGGGTCCAGCGGTGCGTCCAGCAGCGGCCCGGCCTCCACAGCCAGCGGCACCCACACCAGCCTGACCCAGATCAGCCAGTCGGGGAGCACCGTGGAGGGATAGACCCGGCCACGCGGCGGATACCGGCGAGAACCCGGGGTCAGCCCGGGGCGGGAGTAGCAGGCACTGACCACCAGCAATGGCTATCCTGAGGTTCCATGTCTGGAACCCGTCAGGGCAACCCGCCGCCCCCGGCCAGCCCACCGGAGGTGATGACCATCGACGAGCTTGCAGCCTACCTGCAGGTCTCGAAGTCGTCGCTCTACAAGCTCGCCCAGGACGGGAAGGTTCCCGGCCAGAAGGTCGGGCGGCACTGGCGCTTCCGCAGGGAGACGATCGATCGGTGGCTCGACGAGTCGCGCGGGGGGAAGGTGTGACGGCACTCACCAACCACCATGCTCGGCTTTATGCCCACGAACTTCGACGACGGTGTGCTTCTGACGACGTCGAGAAGCTCGCGAGCGTTCTCGCCGACGCGCAGGTTGACCTGAATCCGCACCAGATCGAGGCCGCGCTCTTCGCGTTCCAGAGCCCCTTCTCCAAGGGTGCCCTCCTTGCCGACGAGGTCGGCCTCGGCAAGACGATCGAGGCTGGTCTGCTCATCGCGCAGCGTTGGGCGGAACGCAAGCGCCGCATCCTGATCATCGCGCCGGCGAACCTTCGCAAGCAATGGAGCCAGGAACTCGCCGACAAGTTCCACTTGCCCTCCTTCATCATGGAGGCCAAGACCTTCAACGCCACGATCCGAGCCGGGCGACTCAATCCCTTCGACCAGCAGACGATCATCCTCTGCTCATACCAGTTCGCCCGGTCGAAGGACATCTACGTGCGCCAGACCCCGTGGGACCTAGTCGTCATCGACGAGGCACACCGCCTGCGCAACGTCTACAAGGCGTCGAGCAAGATCGCCAACGCGATCAAGCTGGCCATCGCCACGTGCCCCAAGGTGCTGCTCACCGCGACGCCGCTTCAGAACTCGCTACTGGAGCTCTACGGGCTGGTGAGCATCATCGACGACCTCGCCTTCGGCGACCTCGACAGCTACAAGGCCCGCTTCGCGCGGCTCGGCAACGACGCCGACTTCAACGCCCTCAAAGACCGCCTGAAACCGATCTGCAAGCGCACGCTCCGCCGACAGGTCCTAGAGTACGTCAAGTTCACCAATCGCCACGCGATCGTTCAGGAGTTCGTCCCCTCCGACGACGAGCAGGTCCTTTACGACCGAGTCTCCGCGTATCTCCAGCGACCGAGCCTGTACGCTCTGCCCGCCAGCCAGCGTCAGCTCATCACGTTGATCCTGCGCAAGCTGCTCGCTTCCTCGACGTTCGCCATCGCTGGCACGCTCGCGGGCATGGCCGACCGACTCGAAGAAGCCGCGAAGACAGCTGAGCAGGTCGAGAGCCCCCCAGAGGAACTCCCGGAGAACTGGGAGGAGTACGACGAGCTCGCCGACGAGTGGGAAGACGATGAGGACGGCGACGGTCCCTCCCCGGACGAGCGTCTCACCCCCGAGCAGCTCGCCGAGCTGAAGCGCGAAGCCGCCGAGCTCCGTGAGTTCCACGCTCTGGCCCGCTCCATACTGCGCAACTCGAAGGGCGAGGTGCTGCTCACCGCGCTCCGCCGCGGCTTCGAAGCGGCCGCGAAGGCGCGCGGGTCAGGCAACGACGCCATGCATCAGAAGGCGGTCATCTTCACAGAGTCCCGCCGCACGCAGGAGTACCTGTTCAAGTTGCTCGAGCAGACCGAGTTCAAGGGCAAGGTCATGCTCTTCAACGGCACGAACACCGATCCCACGTCCAAGGCGATCTATCAGGAGTGGGTCCAGCGGCACAGCGGCACCGACAAGGTGACCAACTCCGCCGCCGCCAACATGCGTCAGGCGCTCGTCGAGCACTTCCGCGATCACGCCTCGATCCTGATCGCGACCGAGGCTGCGGCCGAGGGCATCAACCTCCAGTTCTGCAATCTCGTCGTCAACTACGACCTGCCGTGGAATCCCCAGCGCGTCGAGCAGCGGATCGGCCGGTGTCACCGCTACGGCCAGAAGTACGACGTCGTCGTCGTCAACTTCCTGAACAAGAAGAACGAAGCCGACCAGCGCGTCTACGAGCTGCTCGATGAGAAGTTCAAGCTCTTCAATGGCGTCTTCGGCGCCAGCGACGAGGTGCTCGGCGCTGTCGAATCCGGCGTGGACTTCGAGAAGCGCATCGCGGCCATTTACCAGAAGTGCCGATCCGCCGAGCAAATTCAGTTCGAGTTCGACCAGTTGCAGCGCGACCTCGAAGATCAAATCGTCGCCGGCCAGAGGGATGCTCGCGAGAAACTGCTCGACAACTTCGATCAGGAAGTCGTCGAGAAGGTGCGCATCCAGACCAACGACGCGATCGACCGCTTCAACGAGCGGCTCTGGGGCCTGACGCGTCACGTGCTCCGGGACCACGCCGACTTCGACCAGGACGGCCCGTACAGCTTCATGCTTCGGACCAACCCGTTCCCCGACGCCACCATCCACGGCGGCCCGTACCGCATGGCGAAGAACGTCACCGATGCCAACACCTATCGCATCGGCCACCCCCTCGCTCAGCGCGTCGTCGAACTTGCCGAAGGCCTCTCGACGCCACCCGTCGAGATCGCCCTCGACTACACCGCGGCCCGCAAGCGCATCGCGATCATCGAGCCCTTCGTCGGCCAATCCGGCTGGCTCATGGCGTCCCGGTTCACGATGGAGGCGCTCGAAGCCGAGGACCACATGCTTCTGGTCGGCGTAACCGATGACGGCCGCGAACTCGATCCCTCTCAGTGCCGCCGCCTCTTCGACCTACCCGGCAGCATCACCGGCGAAGCCGTCCCGCCGACCGCCGCCGCCGAGCGCCTGACCGAGCTCACCTCCCGCGTGCGGCAGGAGCTGCTCGGCGAGCAAACGACCCGCAGCGGCCGGTGGTTCGACGAAGAGATCGAGAAGCTCGAGCGGTGGGCCGAGGACCGCCGTGCCTCGCTCAAGACCGACCTCGACCGCCTCGACCTCGAACTCAAGGAGGCCCGCAAGGCCGCCCGTGTCGCCGGAACGCTTCCCGAGAAGCTCGAGCGACAGCGGGTCGTCAGAACGATCGAAGCGAAGCGGGACGAGGCGTGGCGGGCGTTCGACGCCGCCAGCCGCGAGATCGAACGACAGAAGGACGCGCTGCTGGACGAGATCGCCCAGCGGCTCTCGCAGAAGGCCGAGCACATCCAGCTCTTCACCATCCGATGGCGACTGACATGACCAAGCAAGCCGACACCAAGCCGACCACCGATGCCCCCGCGCCCGAGCGACTGGACCTGCGATCGCACGACATCGCGGCGGACAAGATCGCGGAACTCCTGCGCATCTTTCCCGAGGCGCGCACGGAAGGCGCCAAGATCGACTTCGACCGCCTGCGGCTCGCGCTCGGCGAGACGGTGGACACCGGCAAGGAACGATTCGGGCTGACCTGGCCCGGCAAGGTGGATTGCTTCAAGACGATCCAGCAGCCGAGCATGGGCACCCTGCGCCCGTGCCCTGAAGAGAGTGTGAACTGGGACACGACGGAGAACCTCATCATCGAGGGCGACAACCTTGAAGTGCTCAAGCTGCTGCAGAAGTCATATCTCGGCAAGGTCAAGATGATCTACATCGACCCGCCGTACAACACGGGCAACGACTTCATCTATCCAGACGACTACACCGAATCGCTTCAGACATACTTGGAGTACACGGGGCAAGTGGATGCACACGGGCGCCGATTCGGGACCAATACCGACACCGACGGCCGCTTTCACTCGAAGTGGCTGAACATGATGCTGCCTCGCCTGTATGTCGCCCGGAACCTTCTCCGTGACGATGGGATTCTCTTCATCAGCATCGATGATACGGAAGTAGATAATCTCAAGAAGCTGTGCAGCGAGGTGTTCGGCGAAGAATGCTTCGTCGAACAGGTCGTCTGGAAGAACAAGTACGGGTCAGGCGCACTGACTCGCGGCTTCGCCAACATTCATGAGTACATCCTGTGTTATACGAAGCACCCGCTCACCAGTATCGCGGCCCCGCTCAGCGATGAAGCCATCGCCGAGTACAAGCTCAGAGACGACAAGTACTCGGTTCGTGGTGGATACATCACACAACCGCTAGTGTCCCGACTTGAAGGATAGCGCAACCGTTTGAGGCATGTGTGCGTATGGACTCCGGGATACTCTGGAGTCACACGATGGGCACGCGGACGCCG
>RHKP01000033.1 GCA_008363215.1 Cyanobacteria bacterium CYA | reverse complement strand
CGCCCAGGACGCCGCGGGCGCTGGCCGACCGCTGCCGGGTGATTCTGCTCGACGAGCAGGGGCTCACCTACGCGGCCATCGGCGACAAGATCGGCATGCACGAGCAGACCGTTCTCAAGTGGCGAAGGCGTTTCCTGACCGATCGCCTGCCCGGCCTGAAAGACAAGCCAAGGCCGGGGACGAGGGCCACGCCTGCGTGCGCGGCCGCATCCGGGCCGCGATGATGGCCAAGCGGGGTTGCGCGACACCGGAAATCGCCGACGATCTGGGCGTCATCCGCGAGGCCATTCAGCAATGGGTTTCGGCACAGCCTTGGAGGGCCGGAGGATCTGCCCACTGCGCTGCGGCCAATGCGGACCTCCACACCGGCGGGCTGGAGGGCACGTACTCATGCAAACGCGTATGAGTCCGCGGGCGAAGGTCCGGGTCGCAACCAGATATCACTACCGGGGTTCGCGTCCGTTCCCACCCGGAGAGGTGCCCGAAGATGGGCACCTATCCGGCATCCCCCCACGCTCGGGGTCTGACTTGAAAGCGCATCCGAGGCATCCGCTGGCACGCTCGTTGCGAGTGTTCTGTGCCTGCCGATCGTTTCGGCTGATTTCGTGCCCGCTGACGTCCGAAACACTGGTTATGAGCGCCGAACTCTCGACGATCCTCAAACTCGAAGTGCCGATCATCGTCCAACTGGCTGAGAGGCGGATGACCGTGGGCGAAGTGCTCGCCCTGGTCCCCGGATCGATCGTCGAGTTGCCCAAGACGGCCGAAGAGGAACTCGAATTGCTGGTCAACAATCGCGCCATCGGGACCGGCGTGGCGGTGAAGATCGGGGAGAACTTCGGCATCGAGATTCGCTCGATCGGGACGCCCGAAGAGCGCGTAGCCGCCTTGGGCCCCGCCCCTGCAAAACCGGAGGAGAGTGACGACGAGGTGGACTTCGAAGCATTGGCGGCGGCGATGCTGGAAGGGCAGATGTGAACATCGCCCGTGCCCGGTGCAGCGGGCCCGTTTTCTGATCGGTCGGCGGTTCTCCTTGCTCTGCTGAGCAGGACCGGCTTCCGGTGGGTGAGGGTTTGGAACGCCCGCTGTGTGGCAGGACGGATCGGTTTCAGTTCCGGAAACACGGCGACACCGGGCAGGGGCGCCCCAGGCGCGCGCCGAAGGCGGCGTTGTCTGCCGGCTGCGGACCGGTGGCGGCAATGCCTAGAGGCTCCTGATCGGCGTGGTTCCAACCCGCGCCGCCAGCGCTCCCGCCAGTGCCGCGTTGTTCTTCACCAGCGCGAGGTTGGCGCGGAGTGTGCGGCCGCCGGAGATTTCGTGCAGCAGCGCCAGCACGCGCGGGGTCACGTCGCGGCCGCGAGGGTCGCCGGCGCGGGCGGTCGCTTCAGCCAGCCATGACTCCCATTCGAGCGAGGCGATCTGGTCGGCGATCGGGATGGGATTGGCGACGACGATACCGCGCCCGGCGCGCTTCAGTTCGGCCCGCACAAAAGTTGCCAGTTCGTCCACATCGTCGAAGCGTGCATCGACGCCGACGCCGCCGTCGCGCAGGTAGAACGCGGGAAAGCGGTCGGTCTTGTAGCCGACGACGGGGACGCCGAGGGATTCGAGGGCTTCGCGTGTGGCGACCACGTCGAGCAAACTCTTGACTCCGCTGGTCACCACCGCGACGGGGAACCGTGTGAAGGCGGCCAGGTCGCTGGAGACGTCGAAGTGCTGGGCGTAGTTGCGGTGAACCCCGCCGATGCCGCCGGTGGCGAAGAAGCGGACGCCGGCGAGGGAGGCCAGTTCCATGGTGGCGCTGACGGTGGTGGCGGCGTGACGGCGCGCGTGGATGGCCAGCCCGATGTTGGCGGTGTTGACTTTTTCGACCGCGTCGGCGTTGAGCAGCAGCGACAGTTCCTCGCGCGTCATGCCAACGGTCGGCACGCCCGCCACGACGCCCACCAGCGCCGGCACACCTCCTGATTCACGGACGATCGCGTCGAGTTGATCGGCTAAGGGCAGCGCGGTCTCTTTCCGGACGCCGTGGCAGAGCAGGGTGGTCTCCAGCGCCACCGTCGCGCCCCGACTCGAACTGCTCGTGCGATTCACCAGCGCTTCGCTCACGACTTCCCCATCTGGCGCGTTTGCCGTACGCTGCCCGCCGAACACTCCCGGCCACAGACCGTGCGCACCGTCGTCATCGCCCTCGGCTCGCTCGTTCTCTGCATCGTCGCCTGCCACACGTACGGGCGCTTCCTCGTCCGGCGGATCCTCTGCATCGAACCTGAGCGCATCGCGCCGTCGATGGAGTTCAACGACGAGGTGGACTACGTGCCCAGCCGTCGCGAACCGGTTTTCGGGCACCATTTTACGTCCATCGCGGGGGCGGGCCCGATCGCGGGCGCCGGCGCGGCGCGGGATGCTCAGCGAGCCGCGGCCGTGAGGAAGGGGTGCTCTTGGGCTTGGAATAGCAGTCCGTGTGTGCGTGGACGCCGGATGTTTGCGAGTCTTCGGGCAACGGTCCGGGTGGCGCGGGCGGGTTGATCCGGAAACGCGCGGAGATTCGACCTGGAGATGGGCCCGAAGACGGGCAAGTCTCCGGCATCCACGTTTCAGACCTTACGACTCACAACTTGCGATCTCACGACGCCCCGGCGTCACGGCAGTCCGCCGGCCAGTTCGCGGACGAAGGCTTCGGCCTCGATGGTGGGGCTGCGGCCTTCGTGCCGGGCCTTGTCGATGCGCCGGACGAGGGCGCTGCCGACGATGGCGGCGTCGGCGTCGTGCACGACGGCTCGGACGTGTTCAGGGGTGGAGATGCCGAAGCCGCACGCGATGGGCAGGTCGGTCATTTCGCGCAGTTGGCGCACGCGGCGGTCGATGCGGGGTGCGTCGTCGCGCTCGCCGGTGATGCCGGCGCGGGCGAGGAGGTAGATGAAGCCGGACGAGGCGGCGGCGATCCTGGCGGCCCGCTCGGGCGGGGTGGTCGGCGCGATGAGCAGACTGGCGACCATGCCCGCATCGCGGGCGCGGGCGGTCAACTCAGCCGAAGATTCGAGCGGGGCGTCGGGAAAGATGAACCCGTCCAGGCCGGCGTCCCTGGCCTGGGCGATGAAGCGGTCGGGGGTGATGCGGTGGACGATCGATACGCTGACCATCGCGATCAGGCCGACGTCGACGCGATCGCGCACGGCGCGCACCTGCCTGAAAATGGTGCCGGGGCGCGAGCCGGCGACGAGGGCCTCGTGCATGGCGGCGGCGATGACAGGACCGTCGGCGATGGGGTCGGAGAAGGGGAAGCCGATTTCGATGATGCTGGCTCCGGCGCGAGCGCAGGCTTCGATGAGCGGGCCGGTCGAATCAGGCTCGGGGTGCTGGGCGCAGAGGAAGGGCATCAGCGCCTTTGCGTTCCGGGCGCGCAGGTCGCCGAAGATCCGTTCGATGCGGTTGGCGGAGGTTTCAGCGCTCGATGACATCGTTGATCTGCTCCAGCCCGGCGGTGAGAACGCGCGGGCCTTCCGGCGTGATCAGCACGTCGTGCTCGTAGTGAACCGCGAGGGAGCCGTCGGCCGTAAAAATCGGCCACTCGTTGCGGGCCTGGGCGGTCTGTCCGGTTCCGATCGCGATCATCGGCTCGACGGCGATCAGAGTTCCCGGCTCGCAGTGCCGCGCCCCATCCGGCCATTCGCCGGAGAACGCGGGCACAACGTTGGAGATGAACGGGGGCTCGTGCAGGCGGCGCCCGTAGCCATGCCCGCCGAGTCCGCGGATCAGGTGGAACCCGCACTCCTTCTCGACGTGATGCTGCACGGCGCGCGCCCAGGCCATGAAGGTGTTGCCGGGGCGGAGTTCGGCGCAGCCGAGTTTGAGGCTGTTCTTGCCGGAATCCATGAGACGGCGGACCTGGTCGGAGGGTGTGCCGAAGGAATAGGTCCAGGCGGCGTCGCCGATCCACCCGTGGTAGGAGACGCCGATGTCGACCTTGAGCAGGTCACCTGCTTCCATCGGGCGGGTCAGATATCCGGCCGTGCCATGCACCACGCACTCGTTGACTGACAGGCACGCGTGCGAGGGGAAAGGGGGCATCCGGGGCACGCGATAACCCCGGAAGCACGACTTGCAGCCCAGTTCGTCCAGCATCTGGGCGACGAAGTTGTCAATATGGGCCAGAGTTTGCCCGTGCGCGAGGAATTGGGCCAGGCGATCGTGGACGCGAACGACCATTTCGGCCGCGTCCGTGGCGCCCTTGACTTCCTTCGCGCTGGTCAGCCTTGCGTACATCGGCGGCATGGTAGGTCGCAAGGTCGCCCGGGCTGGGGGTCTACGCTTGCTCTCGCGTGAGCGTGGTGGTCCTGTCCAATCCAAGGTCCGGGGCCGGGCGGGCCGGGAGGCTGGCACTTCAGGCGGCGGCGGCGCTTGCGGCGGCTGGGCACAAGGTCAAGCATCTTCAGGTCGGGGGAGATGAACTGCTCGACCCGGAGCGGCTGAAAAAGGCGACGGCGCTGGTCGTCGTGGGGGGCGACGGGACGGTGCTGCGGTCCGCCGAGGCCAGCGCCCGAGCCGACTGCCCGATCTACCACGTGCCCACGGGGAACGAGAACCTGTTCAGTCGGCAGTTTGGAATGACCGGCGACGTGCGTGCGCTGGTGCGCGCTGTGGAATCGCGGCGCGTGAAACGAGTGGATCTCGGGCGCGTCGCGGTGGGGACTGCAAGTGAGCCATTCCTGCTGATGTGCTCAGTCGGTCCGGATGCCGGGGTTGTTCGGCGGCTGAGTCGTTCGCGCCGGCGGGCGCTGGGACATGCTTCCTACACGATGCCCGTTCTGGCTGAGATCTGCGCCCCGATGTTGCCCCAACTCAGCGTGTGGGTGGACGGGAGGCATCTGGTCGAGGGTCGGCGGGGATGGGTGATTGTGGCCAACTCGGCCCAGTATGCGTTGCGATTGAACCCGGCTCGCGAGGCGGCGATGGATGACGGGCTGCTTGACGTGCTGTTCATGCCGGGCTCGTCGGCGGTCGAATCGCTCTTGTGGCTGCTGCGCTGTGCCCGGCGCGGGGATCTGGGGCGAGCCGGTGCGGTGTTGGCCCGGGGTCGGGCGGTTGGCATCAGGGCGGAGGCTGAGGGAGTGTGTTACCAGGTGGATGGCGAGACTGCGGCGTATGCGATGGACCCGAACAGGTTGGATATCGACCTGTCGGCGGAAGCCGGGGCCGTGCCGGTGTTGGGTCAACCATGAACCGGGGAGTCGTTGTGTGAGGAGTTTTCGGATACGCTGAAGCCCGGGGGGCGTCGGGCCCGATCGTCGGAACGGGTGACGCCGCACGGAATCGCCGCGTTGGGAGGATCGTGCATGCGTTGGGTGACCGGCTTCCTGCTTGTGGTGAGCATCGGCTTGGCCGGGGCGTTGGTCTGGTTCCTGACCTCGCACCCCAGCACGAGAGCGGGCAGCGCGACGGTCGGGGACGTGCCCGAGCCGCGGGCAGCAGATGTGCCGACCCGGCGCCGCGCGGCGTCGGGATCAGGCGAAGCGGCGCCGGTGATTCGCATCGACGACGAGGCGCTGCACCGGCTGGAGGCCGAGTTGGCAAGCGCCCCGGCGACGAGCGCCAAACCTGATGAAGAGCGTTTGGCTGAGGCGTGGGCATGGGTGCGAGCCAACCGTCCTGCGGATCGGGCGTACAACCATCTGGAAGTCAGAATGCTTGCGACGTTTGATGCGATCTTCGACGGGGAAGAGCAGTCGATTCTCTGGGCGATGAACGCTTCGCTCATCGAGATCGAAAGGGTGCGTGCGCTGGACGCCGACGCGGACGGCATGGTCAGCGATGCGGAGGTGGAGGCATACTCGATCGAGAACATGAACGTTCTCAGTTCGCTCGAGCACCCGTACATCCGGTCGAAACTGGACGTGGATCTCGACGGCGCGCTCTCGCAGGAGGAGTTGGCCAGGCTCCACGACATTGCCGGCATGGAGGGGGCGCTTTCCGGTGTCATCGAGCGCGCGCGAATCGAGATGTGGGATGCGGATCTCGATGGCGTGCTGACCGACGCGGAAATCGAAGCCGGCAGAGAGACCGCGATGGCGAACATGAAGTACTTCGAGGATGGGCACGTGGAGGTGGTCGCCGACCCTTCGCTGATTGACCCGGCCGAGCAGCAGGCGGTGAAGGAATCGCTGGCCGAGAACCTCGGGCCGACCGCCCTCGAGATGATGGAGGCGAGAAAAGAGGCGATCGTCGCGCAGACCCTGGCGGCGGGGCTGACGGAGGCGATGCGTCTGGACGACACGGATCCGGACGTGATGCGCGAGCAGGACACGGCGGATTCCCCGCGAGTGCCGGAGCAGGCCGAGTTCGATTTCGATGGCGACGGGCGGATTGAGGGGGCCGAGCGTGAGGCATTTGCGGCCGCGGCTGCGGAGTATGAGAGGAAGGTCGCCGAGTGGTCAGCCCGGCAGACGGCGATGGCGTTGCGGACGCAGTTTGAACACGCGGCGCAGCAGCACGATGCGAACAGGGACGGGCGCCTGTCAGACGGGGAGTGGGGCACGCGGATAGACGACCTGCTGGCGGCGCGCCGGAAGCGGCTGTTCCTGCGTAGTTATGACACGGACGCCAGCGGGCGGGTGGACCCCGTGGAACTGACGCGGTTCCTGGACTGGCACAAGGCGGGGAGCATCCGGGCGGATGCGAACTTCGACGGCGTGGTCAACGTGCTCGATCTTCAGGCGATGATGGAGAACTACACGGGGCAGTGAGGGGGGAGGCATTGGGCACGGGGGATCGGGAGAAGTGAGTCGGGCGGGGCGCCGAGGGACGTGATGCAGAGGCGGGAAACTACGGCGCAACGCTCGGTACGGGACGGACGATGCAAACTCAGGCGTGATTTCGGCCGGAGGGGCGGCTGAGAGCGGGCGCCTCTTCGGCGTCCTGCGTCGGAGTGGCGCTCTGGTCAGATGAGCGCATCGAGGGTGTCTGTGCTGCTGCGCGGTCGGCGAGTTGAGCGGGTTTTCTGTACCATGCCCGCATGTCTACCACCAATCGCGGGCGTCTCTTTGTCGCCAGTTGCGTTGCGTTGATCGTGACGGCCATGAGTTTTGCCATTCGCGGCGACATCATGGGGGCGCTGGAGGTTGAGTTTTCGCTGACGAAGGAGCAGTTGGGGACGATCGCCAGCACGGCGTTCTGGGGGTTCACGCTGGCGATGGTGATCGGCGGGCCGTTGTGCGACGTGCTGGGGATGCAGCGGCTTGTCTGGTTTGCGTTCGCAGGGCACCTGGCGGGGATTTTGATCACGATCTTCGCGGACGGGTTCTGGATGCTGTTCGCCGGGACGCTGTCGATCGGGATCGCCAACGGGTTTGTCGAGGCGGCGTGCAATCCGCTGATCGCGACGGTGTATCCGGAGGAGAAGACCAAGAAGTTGAACCACTTCCACGTGTGGTTCCCGGGCGGCATCGTGATCGGCGGGCTGGGCTGCTTTGCGCTGTCGCAGTTGGACATGAGTTGGCAGTGGAAGATGGGGCTGATGCTCGTGCCGCTGGCGGGCTATGCGGCCATGTTCCTGGGACAGGCGTTCCCAGTGACGGAGCGTGTGGCCAGCGGGGTGTCCATGGGGCGGATGTTCCGCGAGTGTCTGCGGCCGTTGTTCATCGTGATGATCCTGTCGATGCTGCTGACGGCGTCGACGGAGTTGGGCCCGGGACAGTGGATTCCGAACATTCTGACGTTCACGGCCGGGGTTTCGGGGATTTTGGTGTTGTGCTGGATCAACGGGCTGATGGCGGTGGGGCGCGGGTTGGCCGGGCCCATTGTGCACAAACTCTCGCCTCCCGGGGTGCTGCTGGTGTCGGCGGTGCTGGCAGGAGGGGGCTTGTTCCTGCTGAGTCTGGCCAACTCGCCGGCGACGGCATTCGGTGCGGCGACGGTGTTCGCGGTGGGTGTGTGCTACTTCTGGCCGACGATGCTGGGGTTTGTGGCCGAGCGTTTGCCGAAGACGGGGGCGCTGGGACTGTCGGCGATGGGAGGCGCCGGGATGCTGGCAGTGTCGCTGACGCTGCCGGTGATGGGTGCGGTGTACGACAAGAACACCGGAGCGGCGATCGCGGAGCCGTACACGATCGAGCAGTTGCGGCAGTCGGCGCCGGGAACGCCGGAGGGCGCTGCATGGGCTGAGGCGCAGGCGGCGGGCGGTGCCGAGACGCTCAAGTACGTGGCGGCGCTTCCGGTGGTGCTGGTGGTGGTGTTCGGGGCGATCTACCTGCGGGACCGGGCCGCGGGGGGTTACAAGGCCGAGCGGCTGGGCCCAGTGGAGGGCTGAGCGTGGGCGCAAGGCCTGGGAGGCGCGCCCTACGATGCGGCTTTGGTTTTCTGACCTGAGGAGCACACATGACGCAGGCCATTTCACGCGGGCTTGAGGGTGTCATCGCCGGCGAGACGCAGATCTGCTCGGTTGAGCAGGGGGCGTTGATCTATCGCGGGTACGAGATTCACGACCTGGCCAGGAACGCAACGTTCGAAGAGGTCGCGCACCTGCTGCTGGTGGGGCACAAGCCATCGCCGGACGAACTGGAGGCGTTCAAGAAGGAACTGGCCGGTGAGCGGGCGCTGCCGGAATCGGTGATCGATTTCCTTCAGTCGGTCGGCAAGCCGCTGCACGCGGGGACGGCGGTGCCGATGGACGTGCTGCGGACGGGGGTGTCGATCCTGGCGCACACGGACGCGGACTGCCAAGACAACTCGCCTGAGGCGAATCTGCGCAAGGCTAAGCGTCTGACGGCCAAGATCCCGACGATCATCGGGCACATGCAGAATGTGTACGACGGTGTGGCGCTGGTGGCGCCGAAGACGGGCGGCGACCCGAGTTTGAGCCATGCGGGGAACCTGTTGTACCTGATGACGGGCAAGAGGCCGACGCCGTCGGCCGAGCACATCATGGACGTGAGTCTGATGCTGTACGCCGAGCACGACTACAACGCGTCGACGTTTGCGGGTCGCGTGATCGCGGGGACGCTCTCGGACCTGCACGGGGCAGTGGCCGGAGCGATCGCGGCGTTGAAGGGTCCGCTGCACGGCGGAGCAAACGAGGCAGCGATGGAGATGCTCAAGGAGATCCGTGCGGACATCGGGCCTGAAAACGATCGCGGGCAGATCGAGGCGTGGATGCATCAGGCGTTCGCGGACAAGCGGAAACTGATGGGTTTCGGGCACCGGGTCTACAAGAACGGCGACCACCGGGCTCCGATTCTGCACGCGCTTGGACGCGAGTTGGCCAGGCAGACGGGCGAGGCGTACGTCAAGTTGTTCGAACTGGGCGAAGAAGTGCAGCGGATCATGCTCACGGAGAAGAAGATCCATCCGAACGTCGATTTCCCGTGCGGGATGACGTATTACACGATGGGGATTCCGGTGCCGCAGTACACGCCGATCTTCGCGGCCGCGCGCGTGACCGGGTGGACGGCTCACATCATGGAGCAACACGCGAACAACCGGCTGATTCGGCCGATCGCGGCGTACACGGGCCCGGCGCTGAAGAACTGGAAGGACTGAGCCGGCGACATGGACGGGCGCCGAAGCCGAACAAGGTGTTCGAAAGGGGGTCGGGGTCATGGTCTCCAAGTCCTGCGATCGCTGCGAACGCACCATTGAGTTTCCCGACGATCGGGCCGGCTCGAAGGTCGAGTGTCCGTACTGCGGGGACATGAACATGCTGCCGGCGCTGTCGGGAGTGCATGAGCCTGCGGGGGTGGCCACGGGGCGGACGGATCGTGCGTCGGCGGCGGGGTATCCCCCGGATACGGGCCCGGAGCAGCGGGTAATGATGGTCAGGCCGGCGTGGGTGAGGTCGCAGCCGTTCAGGTCGATCGGCTCGATGGTTCTGGCGGCGGGGGGGCTGGTGCTGGGGTTGATTCACCTGATTGACCGCACGGCGGTGCCTGGGTGGGCGGCGATCATCGCGATTCTGGCGGCCTTGGGCTTTGGCGGGGTGGTTGCGTGGTGGTGGATCCAGAGTCTCTCGGCGGCGCTGGAGGTGACCACCAAGCGAACGGTGGCGAAGCGGGGGATCTTCAGCCGCTCGACCAGCGAGGTGCTGCACGACAACATTCGCAATGTGCGAATCGAGCAATCGTTCTGGCAGCGGGTGTGGGGTGTGGGGTCGATCGGGATATCCAGTTCCGGGCAGGACGGGATCGAGATCCAGATGGACCGGATTCCCGGACCACAGAGGCTCCAGCAGGTGATCGATCTTTACCGCCCGCTCGAATGATTGTGCCGATGTGCTGTTTGGAGTGGACGCCGGGCGGCCAGGGCGATTGAATAGGGCCCCACCGCACCTGCTGGAGCGCGAGCCCTTGAACTGGTTTCACAAGATTCGTCTTCGCGTGTTGGCCATTCTCCTCGGGGGAGTTCTGGCGGCGTTCGCGCTGATCAACTTCTGGGCCTGGCCGGTGCTGCCGGTGGTCGGCGCGACGGTGCTAACAGTGGCCGCGATGGTTCATGGGTTCACGAGCCGCCTGAGCGAGCCGACGTGCTGGAACTGCGGGGGCGACTTGGCCAGCCAGCCGACGGGCGAGTACGGGGCGGTGTGCCCGACGTGCGGTTCAATCAACCAGCAGGTGGGCCATCGGCGGGCGTAGCGGCACTTCAGACGTTGGCCATGCGATGCGATGGCCAGGGCATGCGGCGACGGATCCTCTCCGCTGAGAAGCGGGGGAGGCTCATGCTCGCTACCATTGGCCCGATGAGCGCATCACTGGTGATTCTCTGCCCTGGACAAGGGGCCCAGGCCGTAGGGATGGGCAAGGCGTGGGCCGAGCGCAGCCCGGAGGCGGCGCGTGTTTTTGCACAAGCCGACGAGATCCTGGGGGATCGGCTGGGTGCACCGATTTCACAACTGTGCTTTCAGGGGCCTGCCGAGCGGCTGAACCAGACGGATGTCAGTCAGCCGGCGATCTACGTCGCCTCGATGGCCAGCCTGGCCGGGTTGCGCGCCAGGTGGGGGGCTGGGAACGGCGAACTGTCGCTGGCGGCGTGCGCGGGGCTGAGCCTGGGCGAGTACACCGCGCTGACCGTTGCGGGGGCGATTGACTTTGGCAGCGGGCTGGAACTGGTGGCGCTGCGCGGGCGGGCGATGCAGGAGGCGGCTGTCGCGACGCCATCCAGCATGGTGGCGCTGATCGGGGCGGATGAAGCACAGGCCCGCGAGTTGTGCGAGCGTGCCTGCGGGTCCGACGTGCTGGTGCCGGCAAACTTCAACGCGCCCGGGCAGGTGGTCGTATCGGGGAGTGTGCCGGCCTGCGAGCGGGCCGAGCGGGTCGCATCGGAGATGGGGCTGAAGGCAACGCGTCTGGCGGTGGCCGGGGCGTTCCACAGTCCGTTGATGAAGCCGGCGGGTGATCGCCTGTCGTCGGCGCTGGCGTCGGTGCGGATCTCGGCGCCGCGGTGTCCGGTGCTGTCGAACGTGACGGGCGCGGCGCACGAGATGGGCGAAGGGTGTGCGGAGTCGATTCGCAGGCGGCTGGTGGAGCAGTTGACCAGCCCTGTGCGCTGGGTGGACAATGGGCGATGGCTGGGTGAGCGTCACGCGGGTGCTGCCTATCACGAACTGGCGCCGGGGAAGACGCTGTCAGGGTTGATGCGACGCATCGATCGCAACGTGAAAGTAGAGACGCATGACGAGCCTGTGTAAACACGTGTCTGGAACGGCGTCGAGGACCGGGCGGAATGTCCGGCTGGTCGGCATGGCGGTGGTGGTCATCGGAGTGGGAGCATTGGTGAGCGGGTGCAAGAAGCCGCCGCCCCCGCCGCCACCTCCTCCTCCGCCCCCGCCGGCGCCTGTGATTCCGGACCGCATCGTGTTCCCGGCGTTGATCTCGGAGGTCGGGGCTGACGCGCGCGTGCAGGTGGCCGGTGATCTGGAGGTGTACGATCGCTCGCTGGCCGAATCCGGGCTGGCGTTCGCCTCGGCATTTGCGGCGGCCGACTATGACGGGCTGTCCGGCATGATGACGCTGCCGACGCGTGCGACGCTGGATGACCTGCTGGGCTCGGGTGACTGGGACGAGGCGGTCGTCGACATCGAGGGTGTGCGCATCGTCGAGTTCGTGCAGAGCCCCAACGAGGAGGAGCAGGCGTCTTCCGGCACGATGTATCTGGCGTTGCAGGGCCCGGGAGAGTCATTCGTGCTGGGCTGGTCTGCGTCGAAGGGGGCCGGGGATCGCTGGGTGTGGGGTCAGGCGTGGTCGACGCCCGACGTGCGCGCCCGCGCGTCGGACTGGGACAGCGCCTCAGAGGCCCAGTTGACGGCCGAAGCCTCGAACGCGGCTGAGGCGGCGACAAGCGCGGGGCTTGATCGGCGTGCCAATGAGGCGATGCTGCGCGACCCCAAAATGCTGTACGTCGCTACGGAGTTGACCAATCGCCTGGTCGCCAAGGTGTTCGAGAATCCCAACCTGCCGCCCGGACTGCCCGGGCCTCCGAGCCGCGATGAAACGCTGGCGCAAACGGCTGCGGAAGTCGGGCTGAGCGTTGAGGAACTTACGGCCAAGTATGAGGAAGGCAAGAAGGCTGTTGAAGAGGGGGAGAAGCCTTCGGGCGAGGATCTGCGCCTGCTGCGTGACATGGTCCAGGAAGGATTTGAGCAGTTGGCGATGTTCGGCGGCGCGGCGTTGGGGCTGACACCCGAGTCGGCGCTGGAAGAACTTGCCGACATTCTCAGCATGAGTGTCGACGAGTTGAACGAACTCATGGAAGGCTGAGCGGGCCGGAGACAGAGATCTCATGGGTGAAACGCGTATTGCATTCGTGACCGGGGCCAGTCGCGGCATCGGCCGGGCCATCGCCCGGCGGCTGGCGGGGCCGGTCGGCTCAGGCGGGCAGGGGCGGCACGTGGTGCTGGTCAGCCGGTCCGAGGAGCCGCTGAACGACCTGAAGGCGGAGATCGAAGCGGGCGGGGGGCTTGCGTCGGTGCGCGCGGTCGACGTGGCGGACGGAGCCGCGCTGGCGGGGGCGATCGACTCGGTCGTCAGCGAGCACGGGCGGCTGGACATTCTGGTCAACAACGCGGGCATCACCCGCGACAACCTCGTGCTCCGCATGAGCGACGAGGAGTGGGACGCCGTGATCAACACGAACCTGCGCTCGGCGTTCGTCGCGATCCGGGCGGCATCGCGGGCGATGATGAAACAACGCTTCGGACGCATCTGCAACATCGCGTCGACCTCGGGCGTGGTGGGCAACGCAGGGCAGAGCAACTATGCGGCCGCAAAGGCGGGGTTGATCGGTCTTTCCAAGTCGGTGGCTCGCGAACTGGGCGGCAAGGGTGTGACGTGCAACGTGATCGCCCCCGGCTTCGTGCAGACTGACATGACCAGCAACCTTCCCGAGCAGGTGGTCGAGCAGATCAGGACGGCGATGGCGGTACGGAACCTGGGCACGCCCGAGGACATCGCCGCGGCCGTCGCATACGTCACCAGCGATGATGCGGGATACCTGACCGGGCAGACGATCTGCGTCGACGGCGGTCTGACGATGTGCTGAGGGGCGGGGAATCGCCAGGCCGGGAGTCGGGAAACGGCAAACTGGAAGAGTCCGAGGCGAACGAGGGCTTTGTGACGCCGGCCTGAGACTTGCGCCGAGGGCGCAGAGTTTCCTCGTGCGGCTGGATCTGACACGGTTGTGCGATGAAACTGGTGCGTCGTGGGACGCCGGTCCGTTGCGAGTGCTCGAACGCCGGTCCGGGCGGCAACCGTCTTGCGCTGCCCGAGTTCCCGTTGCATCTGACCCGGAGATGTGCCCGAAGACGGGCACTTCTCCGGCGTCCCCGCATGCCCGAGATTCACCGTGAATCCGTATGACTTGCCTTGTCGCTTCTGTTCTTCGCTCCGTACCTGTGGAGTCGTCCCTCCCTGGCCGGTGCTTCGGGCTCGTACTCAGTCGCTTACGGCTTGGGCTGGTCTTGGAGTCATCCATCCACCGACTTTCTCGCCGCCGAGTTTGCGAATCCGGAAGAGGATGGCCGCGCCGGCGAGGACCATGACGACGCTGAGCCACTGTCCGCGGGAAAGGCCGGCGATGCGTTGCACGGCCAGGTTGTCATCGGGGAGCCGCCAGACCTCGGTGACAACGCGCAGCACGCCGTAGATGATGAGGAACCAGCACCCGATGACGCCGGGGGTGCGAGGCTTGCGCCAGATCCACCAGAGGACGAGCCCGAGGATGAGGCCTTCGGCGGCGGCCTGGTACAACTGCGATGGATGGCGTGCGGCCAGCAGCGGTTCGAGTTGGGCCTTGAGGTTGGGTGCGCCGTGCTGGATGCGTGCGATCATGCGTTCAACGGCGGCGGCGTCGTCTTCACCGGGTAGCCGGTTGGCGTCGATCAGGTGCGTCAGACGCATGGTCTGGTCGAGCGAAAGTTCGGGCGCGTGCCCGGTGAGCAGTTCCTGTGGATAGCGGACGGCCCACCACGGGGCCGGGTGGCCGGGCAGGGCGACGATCTTGCCGAGCAGTTCGCCGTTGACGAAGTTGGCGAGTCGGCCGAAGAACAGCCCGAATGGGGCGAGTGCGGCGACGACGTCGGCGACGTGTCGGAAGGAGGTGCGTCCTTCGATGGAGCCGTCGTTTGTGCGAAAGCCGCGGCTGATGCGCCAGGCGGCGAGGATGACGCCGATCATGCCTCCGTGGCTGGCCATGCCGCCTCGGGCGATCATCAGCACGCCCCAGAAGGGGAAGGAGGAATCGAAGGTCCACAGCAGGTCGGGCTCGTAGAAGAGGCAGTAGCCCAGGCGCCCGCCGATGATGATGCCGAAGGCCATGATGAGGACAAAGTCTTCGGCGCGGTGGGCGGGGATGAGGACGAGGTTCCTGCGTGCCAGGCGTCGGAGCAGGAGGTAGCCGACGAAGATGCCCGCGAGGTAGGAGAGTCCGTACCAGCGGACGGACAGTCCGAAGACCGTGAAGATGATCGGGTTGAGATCGTGCGTCCACCCGCCGAGATCGCTTGCGAGCGTGAGCAGAGTCATGCCTGATGCCCCAACGCCACGGCGGGGATGCCGAAGAAGCGCTGCGCGTTTTCGTCTGTCTGACGGAGGAAGTCGGGCAGCGTCGCGCCGCGGAGTTTGGCGAGGAAGGCGGCGGTGTGGCGGACGTGCGCGGGTGTGCAGGGCCAGTGTCCGCGCTCGGGCTCCGGCGTGAGGAAGGGTGCGTCGGTCTCGATCATGATGCGGTCGGGAGGAACGAGGGCGGCCGCGTCGGCGACCTCCCTGGCGTTGCGATACGTAACGACGCCGGTGAAGGAGAGCATGGCGCCGAAATCAAGGGCGCGGCGTGCTTCGTCGGGCCCGCCGGTGAAGCAGTGGAAGACCATGCGCGTCGGGTCGAGCGTGGTGGCGCGGAGAATCGGGATGAGTTCGTCCAAGGCCTTGCGGCAGTGGAGGACGATCGGGTGCATGATGCCCTCGGCGTGGCAGGACTCGATGAAGGCCAGTTCGTCGGCCAGCACGGCGTCCTGCGTCGGGCGGGGGGGCCTGGCGTGGTGGTTGTCCAGCCCGAGTTCGCCCCAGGCGACGCATTTTTCGTGTCGGGCGAGGCGTTTGAGCAATCCCCAGTCGTGGGGTTCCTGGTCGGAGTAGAGCGGGTGGATGCCGACGCTGAACCAGATGTTCTCGTGCGATTCGGCCAGCAGCATGCAGGCCTCTGCGTCGCGGGAGGAGGTAGAGATGGTGATGGCGCCGCCGACTCCGACGCGGGAGGCTTCGGCCATCACTTCGTCGACGCGCCCGGCGAACTCGGGGAAGGCCAGGTGGCAGTGGGTGTCGATCATCTGCCGACACGATAGCCCGGCTTACCCCCGGCGCGGTACGATCCGCCCGACAGGAGGCCTCCATGCCCACGCTTCGACTGCTCACCGCTCTGGTCGCCCTGCTCGGCACGGTCCGGCTTGCCCCCGGTCAGGACACACTGCACGAGCGCTGGTACGTGCTGGAGATGATGGGCACGCGAGCGGGATGGACGCACGCGCGCGTGCATCGCGACGGAGACCTCATCAGCACCGACATGGCGATGCACATGGAACTCAACCGGGCCGGCGCGGGGATCACCATCCGCATTGACTCGACGTTTGTCGAGACGCGGGGGGGCGAGCCGGTGTCGGCGAGCACGACGATGGCGATGGGCGGGGCTGGGGCGACCACGACGCGGTACACATTCACGCCCGAGGGCATTGTGCAGGAGACGGACAGCGCCGGGCAGACGACGAAAACGACGCTGCCGCCGATCGAGGGCGTGTGGCTGACGCCGGCCGAGTCGCGGACCTATCTGACCGAGCGTCTCAAGGCCGAGCCGGAGTCGATCACGTTGCGGACCGTCGATCCGACGATGAGCATCCAGCCGGTGACGATCACGTACACTGGTTTTACGCAGACGACGCTGGAACTGCTCGGACGGACGGTCAAGGCGTGGAAGTGCACATCGACCAACTCGGCTGCGCCGACCATTACCTCGACCGAGTACCTCGACGACCGCGGGGAGGCGCTGCGGACGGAGATGAACATGGGGGGCATGACCATCGTGATGATCGCGGCCGACCGCGAACTGGCCGTGTCGGAGGTCCAGGCCCCGGAGATGATGGCTTCGCTGTTCATCCGCCCGAGCAAGCCGATCGCCGGTGCGCGCACGCTCGAGAAGGCGACCTATCTGTTGCATGTGCCCGAGGGTGAACTGGCTGCACCGCCGGAGACAGGCTCGCAGCGGGTCGAACGGGTGGACGAGCAGAGCGTGCGGGTGACGATCAACGCGGGAACGTTCGCTCCGGCCGGTGAGGTGGACGCGGCGCCGTACCTCGAGCGATCGACGATGCTCGACACCGGAGACGAGAAGATCAGGGAGTTGTGCCGGCAGGCGCTGGAGGGCGCCGAAGAGGGCAAGGCCGAGCGGGCCGAGATGCTGCGGCGGTTCGTGCATCGACACATCGACAAGAAGAACCTGGGCGTAGGGTTTGCCAGCGCCAGCGAAGTGGCCCGCTCGTGCGAGGGAGATTGTTCGGAGCACGGGACGCTGCTGGCGGCGCTGCTGCGGGTGGACGGAATCCCGGCGCGGGTGGTTTCGGGCGTGGTGTACGTCGACGAGTTCGCAGGCTCGAACGCGATCTTCGGGTATCACATGTGGACGCAGGCGCTGCTGACCATCGACGGGCAGCGGCGCTGGGTCGATCTTGACGCCACGCTGCCCGGCGCACTGACGTACGACGCGACGCACATCGCGCTTGGGTTGAGCAGCCTCAATGACGGCCAGGTCGTCAACGGGCTGGTGTCGCTGGCGCCGCTGATGGGGCGCCTGCAGATCGATGTGGAGAGTCTGGATTGAATATGGAGCGCGTGGACACGCCGGCGTCGCTTCCCGCTCGACCGAGCGCCGGTCACAAGGGCACGTTCGGCACGGCGCTGATCGTGGGGGGCTGTGCGCAGGCGACACGCATGATCGGCGCCCCGGCGCTGGCGGCCGTGGCGGCGGCGCGGGCGGGCGCCGGGCTGACGCGCGTGCTGGCGCCCGAACCGATCATCAACGAGATACTCGGGATCGCGGCGCACGCAACGGGCGTGGCCGTGGCGTGCGATGCCGGCGGGATGATGGACGCTCAGGCGGCGATCACGGCCTTTGACGGCCAACTGGAGGCGTGCCAGGCGATCGCGATCGGCCCGGGGCTGGGACTGGATGCAACCACGCGGGCGCTGGCGATGCGGGCGGCGGGGCAGCAGCGCGTGGCGGCCGTGATGGACGCCGACGCGCTCAATGCGCTGGCCGAGGCGCGCGAGTATTGGCTGGATCTGCGCGGGCAGTTGATCCTGACGCCGCACCCCGGCGAGTTCCGGCGCCTGGCCGCGCCGCTGGGCATCACGTTCGACCCGACCAAGGCCGACGCGCGTGCGGACGCGGCCGGGGAGATGGCAAGGAGACTCGGCGCCATCGTGGTTCTCAAGGGCGCCCGCACCGTCGTGAGCGACGGACAGCGCGTCTGGACCAGCGACGCGGCCCACGCGTGCCTTGCCACCGGCGGCACGGGCGACGTGCTCGCGGGGCTGATTGCAGGCCTGGTCGCGCAGCATCCGCCGAGCCCATTGCCGGCGATGACCGGGCCGGCGCGCGGGCCGGGGTTGTTCGATCTGGCGTGCATCGCGGTGGAGGCGCATGCGCGTGCGGCCGCGGCGTGGACGCAGCAGCACGGCGCGGATGCGGGGCTGCTGCCGATGGAGTTGGCGGATCTGCTGCCCGCGGCCGTCGCGTCGCTGCGGGCGTGATTTGTTTGAATCACAGAGGACACAAAGGGCATGGAGGAGGAGGTTTTTCACCACTGAGTTTCACGGGGTTGCACGGAGTGAGAATCAGATTGAGACCTGGCTGAGCCTGCAACCTCGTGATGTGAGCGTCACGAAGGCATCAGAACAGAGGCGAGGGAACGGCTGGGCCACGATCGCGGCCTTGGCCCTTGCGGGGGCGTGTCCCTGTGTGCGCCAAACCGGTCGATGGGAGCGCGGGGCTGGTCTGCGGGAGCGCGGGGCCGGTCTGCGAGAGCGCGAGAGCGGTCGATGAGAGTCCCAGACCGGTCGATAAGAGCGACAGACCGCGCAGGAATGAGCGTGAAACGGCCTTGGCGGGCTCGATAAGGCGATTCAGACCTTGTCGCGTCGCATGTGGGTTGCCACAGATCTGTGTGATTCAGTGCGGGTCGCACACACACGTTTTGAGCGTCTGCAAAGAAGAAGCAACAGGTCCGAGAAATTGCCAGATTGAGGCTTGCAGAGGTTTCAACTGCCTCTTAGCAGGCCGCTAAGCAACCGCGTTGGGGTTGCTTCTTCTCCGTTCTTTCTTGGTTTCCGGCATGATCTTCACGCTTGGCCGCGTGTTCGGCGGCCAGT
>RHKP01000032.1 GCA_008363215.1 Cyanobacteria bacterium CYA | reverse complement strand
ACTCCGATGTGTACTTCCGCTTGCCCATCCTGAAATCTCCTTCCCGACAGGCCAAAGCCTATCGATCCGAAGACTCCACCGGCCGTGGGGAAGGTCAGTGCTCGCCGAATGACAGGAATGTCGCGGATGCGGTTCGATTTGCTGCTGAGTTCGACCTCAGTCAGGGGATGTACCCCGGTTCAACCGTACGCGTGCGTGTGCTCAACATGGCGACTGAAAGTCGGTACTTGGCTTGGTGCGACGCGAACAATCCGCTCAAACTTGCCATCGAAGAGGCGACGGCTCGCGGCTGTATCATCGTTGCGATCGCAGGTAACGATCAAACAGGCCCACAAGACCGCGGCCCGATGCCCGCCGGTCTTGCCATCCATCCCCACACCATCACGGTGGGCGGCTGCGACAAGAACGGCGTGTGGTCGCTGCCGATCTCTCAAAGCAACCCTGAATGCACGACACTGTGCGACCCCGAATGCGCCGCGCTGTACCCAGAATTGTCGACGCACGTCGACCCATACAATGGTCTGACCTACGTCAAAGCACTGTCGGTCGTTGCGCCGATCGAGGACATCTTCTCAACCTATTACATTCACCTGGCGAACAACAACATCGCGTACGACTACATGGGCGCGGACGGCACGTCATGGGCCGCCCCGCAGGTTGCCGGCGTGGCAGCCCTCATGCTCAAGGTCAACCCCGACCTGACGCCTGAGATGTGCAAGAAGATCATCGAAGTCACCGCGACGGACCTGACGACCGAGGGCGGGTTGTATCCGGGCTATGACCGCTTCACCGGGTATGGGCTGCTCAACGCCGAGAAGGCCGTGACCATGGCCGCCAAGTTGTACCACCCCGGCGACTGGAACATGGACGGAACCGTCGGCCCGCTCGACGCGGTTCTCTACACGGCTGATTTCGTTGCGGCAGAAGCCACGAGCGACCTGAACCTGAGCGAATCGCTGACGACGGATGACATGTCCATCTTCCTTGACAGTGACGCGGGTGAGTGAGTGCCAATGTTCTTTTTCGGACGTACTCAGGGGCTGGCGTGAAGACGCGCCGGCCCCGAATCCGGATTGAACTTCCGGTTTGGAGCCGGCCTTGCTACCCTCCTCCCCGGGAGCACTTCCGTTGGACCATGCCCTTGTCGAACAACTCGTGCACGGGATCGAGGGCAAGGACATGTCCACGGCCGCCCACACCTGGCGCGTCGTGCTCTACACGCGCGCCATGGCCGAGGCCGCGGGCCTGGGCGCGTCGGCGATGCGTGAACTGACCCACGCGGCCGCGCTGCACGACGTCGGCAAACTCGACATTCCGCGCGAGATCCTCACCAAGCCGGCCCCCCTGACACCCGAGGAGTTTGAGGTCATCAAGCAGCACCCGGTCACCGGCTTTGCCCGCATGATCAAACTCGACGTCGAAGATCCGCTCATCCTCGACCTGATCCGCTTTCACCACGAACGCTGGGATGGCAAGGGGTATCCGTACGGGTACGCCGGCGAGCAGATTCCCGCGGCCGCCCGATTTTTCGCGGTCATCGACTCGTTCGACGCGATGACGAGCGTGCGCCCGTACCGACACGAAGTGGGGCAGGAGGCGGCGAAGAACGCGATCATCGAGATCAAGGCCGGCGCCGGCACGCGCTACGCGCCCGACGCGGTGGCGCTGTTCTGCGAGATGTTCGACGGTGGTCGGTTTGACTGGATTCTCAACTACTTCAACGACGCATGTGAAGTGCCGAAGTACGCAGAAGTCGAACGGGTGCATCGATCGTTTTCGCGGCGATGAACCATTCCACGTACCACCGACCCGCCTGTGGGTCAGTGCATGTAATGTGGTGCGTTGAGCACTGACCGGAAGACCGGTCCGTGGCCCACTCCCTCGCTGGCGCTTCGGGCGCACAGAGCATCGAGAGCCTTGCTCGCTCGCTGGCGCTTCAGGCTCGTACAACCCCCCGCTTGGCGACTTCGTGCCTGCTCACGCCGTCTCCTGCTCCAACTCCGCCCGCAATTCGCGCGTCAAGTCGCCCGGCGTGCCCTCACCGATTTCCTCGGCCTCGACGCGCACCACCGGCAGCACACCCCAACTTGAGTTCGTCAGAAACAACTCGTCCGCGTCGAGTACGTCGTCGATCGTCAGCATCTGCTTCGTCGTGCCGATGCCCTTGCGCTGTGCGATTTCGATCACGGCCGCCCGCGTAATGCCCGGCAGCACCGGGCTTGGCATCTGGCCCCTCTCTTCCTCCCCGTGCGCGATCGGCGTGTGCAATGCCCCGTTGCGCACAGCGAAGAGGTTGCTCACGCATCCGCCCGCGATGTGATTGGTGACTTGCAGCAGAATCGACTCGCCCGCGCCTTTCGCGGCCGCGGCCTGCAACTCTCGCAGACGCGCCCAGTAGTTCAGCGTCTTGTGCCCGGCCATCGGGTCGAGCGGATTCAGACGCGCATCGCCCAGTGTGACCATGACGCCCCGCCCGAACATCGCGTCCGGATACTGCGTCGCCGGCTGCACCGAGACGATCACGGTCGGCGTTACGTTCGAGCGCCCGCTGGCTTCCAGCAGATTGAGGTCGCCCCCGGTGAGCGTCAGTCGCACGCGGGCCGTCTCATATCCGCTGCGCTCGGCCGTGAGCAACACCGCGTCGGCCAGTGGGCCGGTGCGCACTTCGTTGCTCAACCCGAGTTCAGCCGCCGAGGCCCCGAGTCGCTCCAGGTGCTCTTCGAGCCGGAATACCCGCACAACCTTCCCTGTGCGCCGGGCGATCATGGTCTCGAACAGCCCGACCCCATGCACAAACCCGGCGTCAAAGGCCGAGACGTGCGCCTCCTCGCGCGGGACGATCCTGCCTTGCACAAAGACCAGGGGCTGGCTCATGCGGGCACTCTAGCACGCGTGTGCCGTCAACTGGTCTTCAGGTCGGCGACGGCTTGCGCGAGCCACCGCCGCGAATCAGTACGGACCGCACGACCGGTCCGTGGCGCACGAAGCCTGCCCCGCGCGCTTGTTCAGTGTGCCGCAGACTCTTCCTGCTTCTTCGGCCCGGTCATCAGCACCACCAGCCCGATGATGCCGGCCAGCACCGACGCCCCGAGCACGCCGAGTTTGGCGGCGTCCAACGTCGATGGCTGGCCCGTAAACGCCAGGCTGGCGATGAACAGCGCCATGGTAAAGCCGATGCCCGCCAGCCACGCTGCCCCGTGAATATGCCTCCAGCGCACGCCCGGGGGCAGTTCGCCGATTCTCAGTTTCACCGCCAGCCACGTCGCGCCGAACACGCCGAGAGGCTTGCCGATGAGCAGCCCCAGCGCCGCGCCGAGCATGGCGCGGCCGGCGCCTGACGTCTCATCAGCCTGTCCGAGTTCGATCGGCACACCGGCGTTGGCCAGCGCGAAGATCGGCAGGATCAGAAACGCCACCCACGCGATCAGTTGCTGTTCGAGACGGCGAAGGGGCGACTGCACTTCCCTGCCGGCCGTCTCGATCGCCAGTACGAGCGTCTGCTGCTCCCCGCTGCATCGCCGGGGATCGTCGGGGTTGATCTGGCCATCGAACTTGACGATCATGCGCTTCATGAAGTTGACATAGTCGCGCTGGTCGGCGCGCAGGCGCGTCGGGATCGTCAGCGCCACCAGCACACCGGCGATGGTGGCGTGCACGCCGCTCTTGAGCACGAAGTACCAGACCAGCACGCCCAGCAGCATGTAGCCCAATGGCCGCCGGAATCCCAGCAGATTCAGCACCACCAGTCCCGCCAGGCCCGCTCCGCCCAAGGCCAGGTAGTTCAGCCCGATCTGCTCGGTGTAGAACACGGCGATGATGATCAAGGCGCCCAGGTCGTCGGCGATCGCCAGCGACGTCAGGAACGTGCGCACCGCCGATGGTACCCGCGATCCGACCAGTGCCAGCACGCCCAGGGCAAAGGCAATGTCTGTGGCCATCGGCACGCCCCACCCGCGAATCGTCGGCGAGCCCCAGTTGATGGCCGCGTAGACGACGCCCGGGACGACCATCCCGCCGAGTGCGGCCGCCACCGGCAGCGCGGCCTTCTTCGGCGTGCTCAGATCGCCCATCAGGATCTCACGCTTAATCTCCAGCCCGACGAGCAGGAAGAACAATGCCATCAACAGGTCATTGATCCACAGGATCAACGGCTTGCTGAGTGCCCACGCGCCAAATCCGACCGTGAACTTGTGCGCGCGAAACAAATCGGTGTAGGCGCTCCCCCAGGCCGAGTTGGCCCAGATCATCGCCAGCACAGCCATCACGATCAGCACGATTCCGCCTGCCGCCTCCAGCCGCATGAAGCGCTCGAAAGGCGCCAGCAGGCGGTCGGCCGGAACGGGCGCAGTTTCTTTCGACGGAGTCTTGATGCGCTGGGAGTGTGCCATGGCCAGCGAGTGTCACCCGCCTGTCTGTCCCAGACCACCCGCGGTAATCCGAAATCAGTGTCCGGAATGCAGGTGCAAACGGGGGCGAGGTCGACAAAAAACTCGCCGGGCGACGGGGATGGGCTTCCGTCGCCCGGCTCGGCGTGGGAAAGAAAGGAGGCCTTCTGAAATGCGGGTCGCGGGAAACGGAACTCCGCGACCCACAGTCGCCCATTTGGGCGAAACCCTCTCTCCACGAAGCATCGCCCGCCCCTTCGCAGGCGATACCCAGTGAAACGGCGAGGTTGCGGGTCCTACCCACCCGGCCTCGTCCACCGCAAAAAGTCCGTGCCGCGCTTCCGCACGCGCACACCCGGGGACGGCCCCGTCACAAAATTGGCTCGTCCAGATCCCTCACCAATGGGTGAAACACCCTATGCAAGCCCCAAGGCTGATCCGCCTGGGAAAGTCCGGTCGGGGTCGTGCTCCCCGCCTCGGCCTGGCCCTGCTCAAGCAGGACGCATACTGATACGCGAGTGATGGGACGCGGTTCTACGATTTCCTCTAAGTCGTGATCCAGGAAGAGGATGGAACCACAACAGCCCGCCGCGGTCCCAATCTCTTTCGCTTGTCCGTATCTTGTTCGCATTTCGGCTCACGCTGACGTGCCCCCGCCGGCCAGTGGCGGCCAGAAGTGCCCCGGCGTGCCCATCGACGGCATGGATATAGTCTGGGCCATGCACGCTCAGCAGGCTTTCGATATTCGACCTGGACAACGTCTCCGCGTCACGCGTCAGATCCCCCGAGGCTCGGGGGCGCTGGTCAACATCCTGGAAGGTGTCGTGGTCCGGGTTGGACAGCAGAAGACCGGGTCGTGGTACGCCCATAGCCAGGACAAGAAACTCTGGCTCGATCGCGTCGAACTCCGCAAGGACGACGGCGAACTGGTCGTGTGCAACCTTGACCACCTCTCCGTGGTTGAGAACCTCGAAGCCCCGCCGCGCTGATCAGTCGTCGCGGCTTGCCTGGTCCGAATCATCAACCTCCGTCCGACAGGTCACCACGAGTTTTCCATTTCTCGGCACGATCTCCAGCAGGCGGACCTGTCGCCCGTCGCCCAGACGGATGACCGGGTGCGGCACCGGCTCGGCGCCGCGAAAGAGCCGCAGCATCGAGCGCGTCTGTGGTTCCAGTTCCGGCGGCACCAGTTCGGCCAGCCCGTCGCCGGCGCGGTCCAGCATCACCGCGGCGGGAATACCAAGCCGCCCGATGGAAACGGAAGTGGCCTCCAACCAGAGCGAGCCGTCCACATCCACGTGAGGCCGAATCGTGGCGCTGAGATAGCGCGCACGATCGCCCCGCTCGACCATGACGCCGACCTGGATCAACCCATCGCCAAACCGCACCCGCAGTGAGTCGACAAGTTCGGGCCAGTTCGGCAACTTCGGGTCGCTGGCCAACCAGTCGCGCAGATTGGTGTTGAGCCAGGCATTGGCGTCCTCGGCCTGGATCGACGTCGTCCAGTCGTCGCTCCGCCACGATTCCACAGGCAAGAGGCTCTCCGCCGGGTCGCGCACCAGCGTCAACTGATGCCCGACCGCCCGCTCGAGATCATCGGCCCGCCGAGCGGTAGCCGGGCTTTCGACATCGACCGGTTCCCACCATGCAGGAGCGGTACGGCTGAGCACAAATGCCGTGACGCCGACGATCGACAGGGCGCCGACGAGCGTCAGCGTCCCGGCCAGCGTGAACCGGCGGATACGCTGCACGAGGGCCGAGCCGGCAGCCTTCGAGCGTGCCGTCCCCGGCCCGGGTGCCGCGACCGGGGCGGAGGGTGCCGGAGCCGGCAGCGGTGCCGTGCGGGCGCCCGCGACGATCGTTGCGGGCGGAGAACTCTGTCGCCCCGCCTGTCGGCGCTTGCCCGAGCGCCGCCGGCGCGCGCGACGAGGCGACCCGGACCGTGCCGAGCCGCCTCGCTTGTGCCTTTGTCTGCCCACGAAGGATCAGAATAGACGAATCAGCGCTTCGAGAACTGGAAGCGACGCCGGGCGCCGGGCTGCCCGTACTTCTTGCGCTCAACCTTGCGGGCGTCACGGGTCAGGTAACCGGCCTCCCGCAGGGCCGGCTCGAACGTCGGGTCGTACCCGACCAAGGCGCGGGCGATGCCGAGGCGCACGGCCTGGGCCTGGCCCATATACCCGCCGCCGTGGGCGCGGATGAACACGTCCAGTTTGTCCTGCGTGTCGCTCAGGCGGAGCGGCGCGTACACGTCGTTGCGGTCACGCGGCTCGGAGAAGTACTCCTCCACCGTCTTGAAGGTCTTGGCCGACGTCTGCACCTGTACCTTGCCCTGCCCGTCGCGGGCCGGACGCAGGCGCACGCGCGCCACGGCCGTCTTGCGGCGGCCGGTTCCCCACCACCAGCCGTGCTTGTCGGCCGGCTTGGGATCGGGCAGTTCGTGATGGGCCTGTTCGCGAGGTGCGTCGGGTTTGACGCTCTCGCCGATCAGGGCAGGATTCGTGATCGTGGTCTCGTAGCCTTGTTCAGCCATGGATCAATGCCTCTTTTCAGCGTGAGCGGTCAGACTTCCAGCGCGGTGGGGTGCTGGGACGCGTGCGGGTGTTCGGCGCCGGGGTAGACGCGCAACTTCTTGAGCATGACGCGCCCCAGACGGTTCTTGGGCAACATGCGGCGGACCGCGTCCTCGATCAACTTCTCCGGGCGACGCTCACGCAACTGCCCATAACTCTCGAACTTCAGGCCGCCCGCGTAGCCCGAATAGCGCTGCTTGAAGCGCTGCTCGGCCTTGCGACCGGTCAGGCCGACCCGCGTGGCATTGGTGATGATGACAAAGTCACCCGTATCCACGTGCGGGGTGTACTCGGGGCGGTGCTTGCCCATGAGCACCGTGGCGACCTCGGCGGCAAGCCGACCCAGCGACTTGTCCGTCGCGTCCACGATGCGCCAGGACCGATCGACCTCGCCCTTCCTGGCCATGTACGTCTGACGCCTGAGATGCGTGGGCATCACGACCTCCTCGTGTCGTCACCTGGACGACCTGCTACGCCGCCTGCCGGGCGGGGCGGGCCGAACTGCGTCGGCAAACTTGAAATGTCCGTCCCCGCTTCAATGCAGGGCATGAGGGGGAATTTAGGCTGGTGCGGGGAGGAGTCAAGAGGTACGTGACCAGCCAACAGGGATCAGCCATCAGGGGGCACGCGCCGGATGCGGGTTCCAATCTCCACTCGGCAGCCCCCCCGATCCCTCGTCGCTCATCCCTTCCCCATAGACATCTCCCCTCCCGTGGCCGATGCTATAGACAATGCCCCAGCCTCAAGACCCGATAACCAACGCATCTTCGTCGCCCAAGCACCCGCCCCGGATTCCCGACCCCGGGTCGGGCTTTTCGCGGGTGATGGCCACGGTTCTGGCGGCCGCAGTCTTTCTGGCCACTGCTATCCTCCAGGCTTGGCCCGAACCGCCGGCCGAGGCGTCCGAGCAGGAGCCCGTCGGCATCGAAACGGCCAACCTCCAGGCAGACCTGGGCTTCCGCATCGCCATCAAGATGAGCGAATGGCTCGGCGCCGACCCCAAGTCCGGTGAGGCACTGGACCAATGGGCCCGGACGCCCCAGGAAAAGGTCTACCTTGCGGTCACCCTGGGCGAACTGGATGGCCCGCAGTCCGCGCTCGAGGAACTCGGAAAGGCCATGGAGCAGTCGAAGGACGACCAACTCCGGGCGGATATCGACGTCTTCGAGCGCATCTACGCAGCCGCAGGCGAGAGTCCCGGCCCGACCGACCTGCCGATTTCCCCCGAGGAGCGCGAGGGACTGATTGCCCGGCACGGGTATTACGCCCACGTGGCTCTGACCTTTGACCTGGCGGAGAACGACCCGGCCCGGCGCGAACTGCGCGCCGGGGCCGGTGGGATCGTACTGATGGTCATCGCCACCCTTGTGATCTTCGGAGCGATTGCCCTCGGCTTCGGGTTGTTCATCGTGGCCGCAGTCCTGCTTGCGCTGCGGCGTCTGCGCCCGGCGTTCGTGCGCCCGGCGCCCGGCGGGAGCGTGTTCCTGGAGACGTTCGCGCTGTTCGTGGGGCTCTTCCTTTCGATCAAGGTGTCGGCGATGATCGTCGTCGCGTTGATCGGGCCCGAGAGCAGCGGGTGGGTGATCTACGCCTCGATGGGAGCGCAGTGGATGCTGCTGCTCACGCCGTTGTGGCCTCTGGCGCGAGGCATGAAGTTTGCGGCCTGGCGACAGGGCGTCGGGCTGCACACGGGGCGGGGACTGTTGCGGGAGATGGGCTCGGGTGTCTTCGCCTATCTGGCCTCGCTGCCGCTCTATCTGCTCTCGGTTGTGGTCGTGCTCATCCTGCTGGCGTTGAAGGAATGGGCGATGGGCGCCCCGCAGGCCCCGCCGACCAACCCGATGATCGAACTGATCGAGCACGCCGACCCGCTGTTGCTCGCCCTGTTCTTCGTGATGGCCACGGTCTGGGCTCCGCTGTGCGAAGAGTTGATCTTTCGCGGGGCGGTGTACCGGCATCTGCGCGCGTACTTCCCGGCCGTGGTGGCCGGGCTCTTCAGCGGCGTGCTGTTCGCCTTCATGCACAACTACGGGCCACTGCTGACCCCGCCCCTGATCACGCTGGGTTTTGTCTTCTGCATGATGCGCGAATGGCGGGGGTCGCTGGTGGCGTCCATCACCGCCCACGCCCTGCACAACGGCAGCCTGCTGCTCGTGCTGTTCAGTCTGATCCGGGCACTGGGGTAATCTTCGCGGAAAAGCGAACCCTGCCCATGAGGGAGGGGTCTCGTCATAGGCGCTCGGCGCACGATCACCAGCCCCCTCACGATCGGGGCTCGTTGAGACCATTGCCCGACCTTCTCAGTTGCCCGGCGTTTCCTGCTCGATGGTCCAGCGCAGATCCTTCTCCCGGCAGTCGATGTGCAGGGCGAAGAAGCCCGGCAACCCTCCGGGCCCGGTCTGATCGTGCTTGTGGACCAGGGGCCAGATGATCTTGCGGTCGGTCTCCGGAAGCGGGAGCGAGGTGAGCGAGCCCGGCTCGTGCCATTCGAGCACACCCTCTTTCATGGGTCCGGTCCTGACCTGCACGGGCCCGAGGACGCGGTAGTAGAAGAGCAGCCAATGCCCCCGCCCCTCGAAGGCGCACTCGCTGATCAGTCCGACCAGGTGCAGGCGTTCGATGGGCACGGCAACACCGGCCTCCTCGGCGATTTCACGCTGGGCGCACTGGGCAGGGCTCTCCCCCGTTTCCATGTCCAGTTTGCCGCCGATGGGCGAGCACAGCCCGAAGTTCGGCTCCTTCTGCCGGCGGATAAGCAGCACGCGGCCGTTCGCGTCGCGCAGGTCGCACAGACACGCCAGCCGATAGGGCAACGTCTTTGAATCGGCGGCGAGTTGCGGGAGAATGTCGGCAGGATCAGGCACCGGAATCGAGGATAGCGCGGGTCGTCGGGCCCGGCTCACCTGCGCGGGACGCTGCGGCCGATACTCTTGATGTGAACAACACGACCACCACCAAGACGATGTCCCGGGACTGGATGAAAACGACGTTCGGCGCGACGCGCCCGTTCATGGCCGGCATCGGCGGATGCGGCATGTCGGGTCTGGCGCGCCTGTTGGCCGGAGGCGGGGGCCGGGTGAGCGGGTGCGATACAACCCGTTCGACGCTGACCGAGTCGCTCGAAGCGCACGGCATCGGCGTGGTGGATGACGCGGCCGAGACGCGCCTGCCGGAGGATTGTGACCTGCTCATCGTGTCCGCGGCTGTACACCTCGGTCACCCACTGGTGGTTCAGGCGACCGAGCGCGGGTTGCGGGTGCTGACGTATGCCGAGGCGCTGGGTGCGGCGATGGCGGGCATGACCGGCGTGGCGATCGCGGGCACGCACGGGAAGAGCACCACGACTGCCATGCTCGGGTGCGTGCTCACCGACGCCGGACTTGACCCCAACGTGATCGTCGGCGCGACCTGCGGGCAACTGGCCAACGGGTGCCTGGGTCCGGCGCCCGAAGAGCCGGTCGGGTTCCGCATCGGTGCGAGAGAGGTTCCGGAAGGTCCGATGAGCGGGCGACCGGGGCTGCTCGTGGCTGAGGCGTGCGAGTTCAACCGCTCGTTCCACAACCTGAGGCCGCTGGTCGCGACGATCAACTCGGTCGAGGCCGACCATCTGGACATTTACGGCTCGCTGGATGCGGTCATCGAGGCATTTGCGCAGTTCGCCCGGCTGGTGCCACCGGCGCGGCAGGGGGGGCGCCTGCTGATCGCCCACGACGGGGCTCATCGCGGCGTGATCTGCGCCGGGCTGGATTGCGGGGTGGAGACAATCGGGTTCAACCCCGCGGCCGACTGGGCGGTCTCGTTTGAAACCCGGACGCGCAAGATCAGTTTGCGCCACGGGGACCAGCAGTGGACGTGGACCAACCGCATGGCCGGCGAGCACAATGCGGTCAACGCGGCGACGGCGGCGGCGGTGGCGATGATCCTGGGGTCCGACCCGGCGCGAGTGATCACTTCGCTCGAGCGTTTCGGCGGGCTCGATCGGCGCATGCAGATGCTCGGGGAGCGGGCCATGCCCGATGGCGGGCGCGTGCGCGTCTATGACGACTACGGGCACCACCCGACTGAAATCGACGCGACGCTGCGGGCGCTGCGACAGGCCGAGCGACCTGAGGAACAGGGCGGGAGGCTGATCTGTGTGTTCCAGCCTCACCAGCACTCGCGGACGCGGTTTCTCATGGAGGAGTTTGCCACCAGTTTCGAGCAGGCCGACGTGGTGATTGTCCCGCAGATCTACTTCGTGCGCGATCAGCAGACGGAGAAGCATAAGGTGTCGTCGGCCGACCTGGTCGACCGCCTGCGTTCGCGCGGGGTGCGGGCGATGCACCTGCACCCGTTCGGCGCGATCGTCGAACAACTGGAGAACCTGTGCCGCGGCGGCGACCTGCTGGTGGTCATGGGCGCCGGCCCGGTCTGGCAGGTGGGGCGTGGATTTCTGGAGACCGGCCCGGAGCGGCGGGCATGAAGACGATGGCGATCGAACCGAAGATCATCAACGACGCGCCCATTCCCACCTGGTATGGCGTGGGCGGGCGTGCCGACCGCATGATCGTGGCCGAGAGTGACGAGCAGGTGGCCTGGGCCATCGGCACGGGTGAGCCGGTGCGCGTGCTGGGCGAGGGGGCCAACCTGCTGGTGGATGATGTCGGCGTCGATGGCTTCGTCGTCTCGCTGCGCAGCCCCGGCTTTGACCGCATTGAAATCGACCCGCGCTCGCACATGGTGAAGGCCGGAGCCGGGGCCGATCTGCGCCGGCTGATTACGGTCACCAGCAACGCGGGGCTGGCGGGGCTGGAGATTCTCGGCGGCATCCCGGCCAGCGTGGGCGGGGCGGTGTGCATGAACGCCGGCGGCAAGTTCGGGCAGATCTCCCAGTTGATCGCCGGCGTGCGGGTGATCGATCAGCATGGGTGTGTGCGACGGCTGGGTGTGGGCGAGATCGAGTTCGGGTATCGGTGCAGCGGGCTCGAGGGGCTGGTGATCGTTGAGGCCGAATTCGCGCTGGTGCCCGAAGAGGCGTCGAAGGTGCGGGCTCGTTTCCGCGACTACATGGGATACAAGAAGGAGACGCAGCCGCTGGCTGAGAATTCGGCCGGGTGCGTGTTCAAGAACCCGACGCTGCTGGAGTCGATCGAGGGCGTGGGACCGGCGGGCTCGCGCGTCAGCGCCGGGCGCCTGATTGACCTGACCGGATGCAAGGGGCTGAGCGTGGGGGGGGCCGAGGTCAGCCGGGTGCACGGCAACTTCCTGACGGCGCGCAAGGGTGCCTGTGCCCGCGACCTGATCGAGTTGATGGATGAGGTGGCGCGCCGCGTGTTCGACCGCTTCGGCGTGCGCCTCGAGCGGGAGGTCGTTGTGTGGAGTCGGCAGGCATGAAGGTGCTGGTGCTTGGTGGCGGCCCCGACGCAGAACGCGAGATCAGCCTGAAGAGCGCCGCGGCCGTAGCGGCGGCCCTGCGGACGCGGTACGAAGTCGTCGAGCAAACCATCGGGCGAATCGGTCTGGGAGAGTTGCGCGCCATGCCGGGCGACGTGGTGTTCCCGGCCTTGCACGGGTTTTTCGGCGAGGGCGGGCCGATGCAGGATCTGCTTGAGGCCGACGGACGACCTTACGTCGGTTCAGGACCGGGGGCGGCGCGCTGGTGCATGGACAAGATCGGCACCAAACTGGCGGCCCTGGCGCTGGGTGTGCCGACGGCCCCGGCCTGCCTGTTTGACCCTCGCGATGAGAAGGCGCCCTTTGACCCCCCGCTGGTGCTCAAGCCCACGCACGACGGATCCAGCGTCGGGCTGCACATGTGTGCTGATGACGAGGCCTGGAAGCGAGGGCGCGACGCGGCCCAGGCTGACGTGAGCGCCAACCCGTACCGCAGTTACATGATCGAGCGCCTGGTGCCAGGGCGCGAACTGACCGTCGGGCTGCTCGGCGGGCCGGAGGGGCTGCGGGCGCTGCCGATCATCGAAATCGGCCCGGCGTCGGGCGTGTATGACTACGAGGCCAAGTACAACCGCAGCGACACGCGCTACACGGTGGGCCCGTGTTTGCCCGCCGGCGTGGGCGAGCGCGTGTCCGAGGACGCCCTGCGGCTGGGAAGTCACCTGGGCGTGCGCGACCTGGCGCGGGTTGACTTCTTGCTCGACGCCCGAGGCTCGGCCCAGGTGCTGGAGGTCAATACCATGCCGGGGTTCACAGGGACGTCGCTGCTGCCCAAGGCCGCGCGAGCCGTGGGACTCTCGTTCGAAGACTTGTGCGCGCACCTGATCGAACTGGCGCGCGCCCGGGGCAGGTGAGCCATGAGCAAGAGATCCTCGAAGAAGACTCGCAGCAAGCCCGCAAAGGCGTCGAAGAGGGAACACACCGGGCGGGTGTTGGCCTGGGTGCTGCCTTTGGGCAGCGTGGTAGCGGTGGGGGCGCTGGGTGTGGGCATGACGATCGGCATCGACCGGCTTGACCAGGAGGCGCGCATCATTCTGGTGTCCGAAGCGGTTGAAGTGGATCTCAATCACCCCGTGACTCGGGAAGGGGTCCAGTGGCTCCCGTCCGAGCAGTACAACGTGCTCGTGCAGCAGGCGCGGGACGCACTGGATCGGGTTGATCCGTTCGATGTGCGGGCGCTGCAGCGCGTCAGTGAAGTGCTGGGTCAGACCGGCTGGTTCCGCGAGCCCCCGAGCGTGCGCCGCTCGGGAGCGCACGCCATCCGCATCGACGCCGTGTGGCGGATTCCCGCGGCCGTGGTGCGCAGCGGCGGGCGTGACCACCTGATTTCCTGGGACGGAACGCCGATGCCGATGAGTTTTCCGATCGGCGCCAGCGGGGCTGTGACGATTCTGGGCGCCGGGCTGGCGCCGGCCGACCCGGCGCATATGTACACGCACCCCTGGCCCGGCACCGACGTGCAGGCCGGGCTGCAACTGCTGCGTCTCATCCAGAAGGAAGATTTCAAGGACCAGGTTGCCGCGATCGACGTGTCGGGGCTGTCGCGCAACGGCGGGATGGTGCTGGTGACGAGGGAAGAGACGCGCGTGGTCTGGGGCGGGGTTCCGGGCGCCTTCCGTCCCGGCGAGGTGAACGACGACGTCAAACTCGAACGCCTGCGCGACATCCAGCGCAAGTACGGGCGGATCGACGCGGGCGGCGAAGTGCTCGAGGTGCACTCGCACATGCCGCTGCGGCTCCCGTTGGATACCGTCCCGTGATGCCGGGGCCGGATCGCGACATCTTCGGGCGCACCCCGCGCGCCCACGCCAACTGGGACCACCGTCGCGGCGAGCCACGCACTTTCGCGCTGGTCTGGACCATCTTCCTCATGCTGGCCACGCTGGTGATGTTCAGCACCCTCGGGGCCGCACACACCGTCACGATCGACATCTACCGCCCGGCGGTGCGAGCCCTGCTGGTGACCATCACTGCCGGCATGGTGTTGCTCTGGCCGATGATGCGCCTCAGTCAGGAAGCTCCGATCCGCGGGATCGGGGCCTCGATCGCCAAGGATTTGGCGGTGGTCCTCATCCCCACCCAGGCCTTGGTTTGGCCGCAGGCGCTGCGCATGCTGGGGGGCTGGCCGATCGGGCAGACGGCCGCTCTGGCCTCGTGCCAGGCGGCTTGGGCGGTGCTGGTCGGCGGGCTGCTGGCCCTGGCGCTGGCAACCGATGCCCGCCCGCGCGAACTCATGCGCGGGCTGTGGATGCTCGCCATCGTTGCGATCGTGATTCTCGTACCCCTGGTCGAGATTCTCTTCGGCGCTCTCCGGCCGCTGACCATCAGGGGGCCTGAACCGGCAATGATGGCCTCGCCCCTCCTGGCGGTCGTCGAGTTGCTGCGGGACCGCGGCGTCGCAAGCCCGGTAGCGACCTTCGCGTCCGACTGGCGCGCCATCGGCATCACGTCACTGGCCGGCGCCGGGCTCTGGATGCTTGCGTTCATGGTCGAGGTCGCCCGGAGGCCGGGGCGGGCATAGGCTGACCGATTGCGCACCGACCGGGCACCGGGTTTGAAAGCGGAGGCTTTGGCATGGATTTTTTGACCACCGACGAGAAGGCCAAACTCGAAACGCGCCTCGAACATCTCCGGGCAAACCGTCCGCTCATCTCCCAGCGCATCGCCGATGCTCGTGCCCTGGGAGACCTCAAGGAGAACGCCGAGTACCACTCCGCCCGGGAGCAGCAGGGCCTGGAAGAGGCGGAGATCCGTCGGCTTGAAGATCGCCTGGCCCGCGCCCACATCGTCGACGGCGACTCGGCACCCAAGGCCGACGGCGTCGTCTTCCTCGGCTCGACCGTGCGCCTGCGAGAGATCAACTCGGGCGACGTCGATGTCTATCGACTCGTCGGCGAGGCCTCACGCGACATGTCGGCTGAATACATCGAGGTGACGGCCTCGAGCCCGATGGGTGAAGCCCTCATGAAGGCTCGCGTGGGTGAGCAGGTTCGCGTCAAGGCCCCGCGCGGGATCAAGGTCTTCGAGATCGTTGAGATTCTGTAAGAGAGTTTTTCATTGAGTCTCGTGCATCGACGGGTGCCGGGCTTGCAGGCGCCTTCGCCCACCAATCCAGGTCGAACCCGACCCGGGCCAGGCAGTGCGAGGCAGTTGCGCCGCGGACTTCTCATCGTGGATCCACACAGGTCCGGCGTCGCACGACGAACCAGTTTCAGGCGGGGACGGTTTGAGATCGCGGCCGGGGGCAGCGCACGAAAAGACCCCGATCGAGGCGGGGATTTGTGCATGACCGGTGGATGAACAGGGGTGAGCGGCTCAATAGCCGATAGGCGCCGCCGTCAGGCGCGTCGGGCGATCGACGTAAAGCAGGAGGCGCCCGACGTCTTCGTTGAGCGCCCGGAAGTGCTGATTACGGGTGGTGGCCAGGTGGTTGTTGACCTCTTGATGGCGCCACGCGAGGGTCGACAACTCGGGGGTCAGGTTGTTGCGCAGATGTCCGATACCCGTCTGGCGCGTGTTGGTGCTCCCGCAGCCGGTCATTCCGAGGGCGCCGATGGCGACGGCAGAAGCGACGAGAACAAATGGACGGGTCTTCATGGTCTGCTCCTGTGCGGACGGTTCGGGTGAGTCCAGCCTCGGCGAGGCGTGATGGCACCGGGCGTGATTGTGGCGTACACCCGGGCGGACGTCAAATTGCACCCAGATGACCTGTACGCCCCGGGTGGCGGATTGTTTCATCCCACCTATCGGAATTGCCCGCGCGATTCCTGCCCAAAATCACGCCTTCTCACTCGACGCCGACCCCGTCTTGCGGTACGTTGGTGTCGCTGTCGGCCGATTCATCGGCTCCAGCCGATTCGGTTGAATGTTCGATCCCTACGTGACCTCGAACGGGAGCCAAAGACCCGGAAGAAGGACAAGCCACCGGCGAGTGGACGTCCGGAGATCTGCGGCAATGGCGCCCACCTGGATTCGGGGTTTCGAACAGACCGCGATTGGTTGGTGCCGATGATCCGGCCGGCACGCCACATTGCCTCGGACATCCGAGCGACAGGCTGGCTGTTCCGGCACGGAGTTCTGCCAATTCGGCAGCGGTTTGGTGCATTGGGGGCCGCGCACGCACTCTGATGGGCGATTGGGCCGGTCCGCCGGTTGCATCTCCTCTGGCACGGGGCTTCCTGCCCCGGAAGGAGTTGCTCGTGCGGATGGATCGCCTGACGACGCTGGCGCAGCAGGCCTTGGCCGAGGCTCAGACCGACGCATTGCGCCGGTCGAATCCGGAAGTAACGGGATTGCACATTCTGGCGGCCTTGCTCAAGGAGCAGAACGGGCCGACATGGACGCTCTTTTCGCGCATGGGCGTGGACACGGCGCGTATCGCGTCGCTGACGAGCAGCGAACTGGATCGACTTCCCAAGACCAGCAGCGGGGCCGGCTCAACCGGGCGCGCGGTGCTGGAGATTCTGACGGCGGCCGACGCCGAAGCCAGCCGCATGAAGGACGCATACCTCTCCACCGAGCACCTGGTGCTGGCGCTGGCCGACAAGGGCGGGCCGGCCAAGGAACTGCTCAGTCTGCTGGGCGTCGACCGCAAGTTGGCGCTGGCGGCCATTGAGCAGGTGCGGAAGAGTTCGGGTGTGACCAATGTCTCCGACGAAGGGGCCGAGTCGAACTATGAGGCGCTGAAGAAGTACGGTATCGACCTGACCGAGCGGGCCCAGCAGGGCAAACTGGACCCGGTAATCGGGCGCGATGAAGAGATCCGGCGCTGTGTGCAGGTGCTCAGCCGTCGCACCAAGAACAATCCGGTGCTGATCGGCGAACCCGGCGTAGGCAAGACGGCCATCGCCGAGGGCCTGGCGCTGCGCATCGTCAACGGCGACTGCCCCGAGGGCATGTTGGGCAAGCGGATCATCGCGCTGGACGTCGGGCAGTTGCTTGCGGGCGCCAAGTTCCGCGGCGAGTTTGAAGAACGTCTCAAGGCGGTGCTGCGCGAGGTGACCGCCAGCGGGGGCGAGGTGATTCTGTTCATCGACGAGTTGCACACGGTGATCGGGGCCGGGGCGGCCGAGGGGGCGGTGAGCGCCGGCAACTTGCTCAAGCCGGCGCTGGCTCGCGGCGAACTGCGCTGCATCGGCGCCACCACGCTCGATGAATATCGCAAGCACGTGGAGAAGGATCCCGCATTTGAGCGGCGCTTCCAGCCCGTGTACGTCGATCAACCCTCGGTCGAGGAGACGGTGGCGATTCTGCGCGGGCTCAAGGACCGGTACGAGGCGCACCATGGCGTGCGGATTCAGGACGCGGCGATTCTCGCGGCCGCCAGCCTGAGCCACCGCTACATCGCCGACCGCTTCCTGCCGGACAAGGCGATCGACCTGATCGACGAGGCGGCCAGCCGTCTGCGCATCGAGAACGACAGCATGCCGACGGAGTTGGACGAACTGCGCCGGCGGATCATGCAACTCGAGATCGAGCGCGAGGCGGTGAAGATCGAAGGCAAAGAGACGGAGAGACAAAGAGACGGAGAGACGAAGCCAGAAGACAGGGAACTCGTGCGCATTGAGCGGGAACTGGCGGAGTTGCAGGAGAAGAACCGGGCGTTGACGGCGCAGTGGGAAGCGGAGAAGAAGGATCTCGAAGGTGTCAAGGCGGTCAAGGAGCGCATCGACGCGAAGAAGACCGAGTTTGAGCAGGCGCAGCGGCGGGGAGATCTGGAGGCCGCGGCCAGGATCCAGTACGGCGAACTGCGCGAGTTGCAGACGCAGTTGGAGCAGTCGGAAGCGATGCTCGACGCGCGCCAGGCCCGCGGCGACGCCCTGGTGAAAGAAGAGGTCGACGCCGAGCAGGTGGCCGACATCGTGTCGCGCTGGACGGGTATTCCGGTGAGTCGCCTGGTCGAGAGCGAGCGGGAGAAGTTGTCGAATATGGAGACGCACCTGCGCGAGCGTGTGGTGGGGCAGGACGATGCCCTGCGCGCCGTAGCCGACGCGGTGCGGCGCAGCCGGGCGGGCCTGAGCGACCCGAACCGCCCGATCGGCAGTTTCCTGTTCCTCGGGCCGACGGGCGTGGGCAAGACCGAGACGTGCAAGGCACTGGCCCAGTTCCTCTTCGATACCGAAGAGGCGATGGTGCGCATCGACATGTCTGAGTACATGGAGAAGCACGCGGTGTCGCGGCTGGTCGGCGCGCCTCCCGGGTATGTGGGCTACGAGGAAGGCGGGGCGCTCACCGAGGCCGTGCGCCGTCGCCCGTACAGCGTGCTGCTGCTCGATGAGGTGGAGAAGGCGCACCCCGACGTGTTCAACGTGCTGTTGCAGTTGCTCGACGATGGTCGCCTGACGGATGGTCAGGGACGTACCGTCGACTTCCGCAACACCATCGTGGTGATGACGAGCAACCTGGGGAGCCAGAAGATCCAGGAGATGACCGAGGCCGGGGCCGAGGACTGGGAGATCGAGGCCACGGTGCGCGACATGATCCGTCGCGGGCCCGGGGCTGATATTGCGGGCAAGGGCTTGCGTCCGGACCTGGAATCAGGCGAGATGAATGCTTCGTTCGGCGTGGGGCTGCGCGAGCAGTTCTTTCGCCCCGAACTGCTCAACCGCATCGACGAGATCGTGGTGTTCCACCAACTCGGGCGCGAGACGCTATCGCGCATTCTTGACATCCGACTGGCCGACCTGCGCCGGCGTCTGCGCGAGCGCGAGATGACGATCGAGCTGACCGAGGCCGCCCGTGCAGAGTTGGCCAGCCAAGGCTGGGATCCGGCCTATGGCGCAAGGCCATTGAAGCGGACCATCCAGCAGCGAATAGAGAACCCGCTGGCGTCGAAGATCCTGGCGGGCGAACTGGGGTCGGGCGACAACGTTGTGGTGGATTACCAGGGGAAGAGCTTCACGTTCGCCCGGCAAAGTCGCTGAGTGGTGGGTTCATGCCATGCAACGATCCCGGAAGGACTGTGCAGAACGGAAGGCCAGAGCACAACGGTGCTCGGTATGCTTCTTTACCGCAGCACGTCGCGGCCGCGAACACCGTCGGGGGTGTGCAGGCCGTAGACGCCATGCCCGTACATGATGCCGGGATAGATGCCTTCGCCGCTGGA
>RHKP01000006.1 GCA_008363215.1 Cyanobacteria bacterium CYA | reverse complement strand
GCTTTGCGATGATCGCGGCCCGGGTGCGGCCACGCGCGCTGGCACTACCCACGCCCTCGTCCGCCCGTTCCAACTCGGTCAGCGTGTGGCGCCCTGCCGCGTGCACGCGGGCCTGCGTACTCTGGCGGCACACAGGCTTGCAGATCACGCCGCCCGACGCGGCGCCGAACAGCAGCGCACCAGGCAGGCAGAAACTTGCGCAAAGGCGTATGAGTCATGGCTGCCGGCGCAGCGAGACTACCCACCACCCCGGCTCGCCCGGTGGCAGCACCTCCCGCTATCCTCCCCCATGAACATCCTCGTCATCGGTCCGCATCCCGACGATCAGGAACTGGGCATGGGCGGCACCATCGCCGCGCTGGCCGAGCAGGGGCATGACGTCCTGCTGCTGGACGTCACCAACGGCGAGCCCACGCCCTACGGCACGCCGGAGAAACGCCGGATCGAAGCCGACGCCGCGTTGCAGATCCTCAGCCCCGACCGGGCCGCTCACCCCGGCGCGCGAGCGCCTCGCCGCTGGCTGCTCGGGCTACCCAATCGCACCGTCGAGCACACAGTGGCCTCGCGCCACGCCGTGGCCGCGGTCATGCGCGCCCACCAGAGCCAGATGGTCTTCGCGCCGTATCCGGAAGATGCGCACCCCGACCACCGCGCCGTCACCCGCATCGCCGAAGACGCCCGCTTCGATGCCAAACTGACCGGGCTGAGCCTGCCCGACCCGGTCAACCGCTGGACCGGGCAAAGTCATCGGCTCGGCGAGCCGATCTACCCGAAGTGGTTCTTCTACTACTACGCCACGCACCTGCGCTGGGTGGCTGACCCCGGTCTGATCTTTGACATTTCCGGGCGTTTGGAGCGGAAACTCGCCTCGATTCGGGCGTATGAAACCCAGTTCGTGATTCCGGAGAAGAACCGGCCTGTTCTCGAGTGGATCGAGGGTGCCGCGCGGTACTTCGGCTCGCGCATCGGGACGCCCGCCGGGGAGCCCTTCTTCACCAAAGAGCCCATCGGGCTCACGGGCTTGGCCGATCTTTCCTGACCCGGCTCTGCCTCGGGTATCCTTCTTCCACGCATGAGCAGCCCGACTGTCCAACTCCTGGCCCCTGACATCGCCCAGATGCTCAGGGACGGTCAGTTTCGCGACGTGCGCGACGCCCTGCGCCAACTCCCCCCCGCCGACTCGGCGGAACTGATTGACGAACTGGAAGACACGCTCTCGGCCCTGGCATTCCGCGTGCTGCCGCGCGACGAGGCTGCTGATGTGTTCGCCGAGTTTCCGCCGGAGCGTCAGGAAGAACTCATCACGCGCCTGGGCGACGAACGGGCTGCGCGGGTGATCGAAGAGATGGAGCCCGACGACCGTGCCCGCCTGCTCGACGAACTGCCGAGCGCCGTCAGCCAGGGGATCATGCAGCGCCTGACCGAGCAGACGCGCAAGATCACGCAGACCATCCTCAACTATCCGCCCGAGAGCGTCGGGCGACTGATGACTCCGGACTACGTGCGAATCCGCCCATCGTGGACCGTCGCCAAGACGCTCGAACACGTGCGGCGCTGGGGGCACGACGCCGAGACGATCCACTGGGTCTTCGTCATCAATGAAGCCGGGCAACTCATCGACGACTTCCGGATCCGGCAGATCCTGCTGGCCGACCCGGAGCAGACCATCGAGTCGCTCATGGACTACGAGTTTGTGGCGCTGCAGGCCAAAGACGATCGCGAAGAGGCGGTGCGCGTCATGGCCCGCTACGACCGCACCGCCCTGCCGGTGGTCGACTCGCGCGGAGTGCTGGTGGGGATCGTCACGTTCGACGACGTGGCCGACGTGGCCGAGGAAGAGTTCACCGAAGACATCCACAAACTCGCAGGCGTCGAGGCCTTTGACGAGCCGTACACCACCGTCGGGCTGGTGACCATGGTGCGCAAGCGCGGAGGGTGGCTCTCGCTGCTCTTTGCGATGCAGATCGGCACCATCGGCATCATCACCTTCTTTGAGGATCAACTCGACCGCGCTGTTGTTCTTGCGTCGTTCATCCCGCTGGTCATCAGTTGCGGGGGCAACACCGGCAGCCAGGCCGCCACCATCCTCGTCCGCGCCCTCTCCCTCGAGCAGGTCTCCGCCTCCGACTGGTGGCCTGTCGCACGGCGCGAACTGGTCACCGGAGTGTCGCTCGGGCTCTTGCTCGGGCTGCTGGGCTTCCTGACCGTCACCGTCGCCGGATGGATCGGGCTCGTCCGCGCTGAGTACGCCGGGCTGATCGGGCTGACTATCGGGCTGAGCGTCCTGACGATTGTCGCATGGGCGACGATGGTCGGCTCGATGCTGCCGATCATTCTCCGCTCACTGGGAGTCGACCCGGCCACGTCGAGCACACCCCTCGTCGCCACGCTGATGGATGTCAGCGGGCTGACCATTTACTTCGTCATCGCCCTGCTCCTCCTCCACGGCACCGTGCTGTGAAATCAATGGCCTGACCTTGTCATACGCCTTTGCGCAAGTTTCTGCCTGCCTGGTGCGCTGCTGTTCGGCGCCGCGTCGGGCGGCGTGGCGTGGCCGCACCCGGGCCGCGATCATCGCAAAGCGGGGACGCACGGCTCCGCAAGTCGCTGACGATCCGGGCGTCCGCCGCAGGGCCGTTCAGCAATGAGTCCAGTGGAACAGCCTTGGCGGGCTGGAGGATCTGTCCGCCGCGCTGCGGCCAGCGCGGGCTTCCGCACCGCCCGGCTGGAACGCACGCACTCATGCACGCCCGTATCGCAAAGGACGTACACACCGAGCGCCGTGGTCATGGCTCGGTATGGCCAGGTTTCGGCTCGCCCTCAAATGGACAGCAGCCTCGGCCAACCGAGGCTGCCGGCGCGATTCGCGATGTCGACTCGCACGACGCGTCTGCTCTCACTTCACCTTCGACAGGATCGCATCCGGTTCGCTCTTCATCTTGCCCACGCACTTCTCGCAGCAGAATCGCACCAGTTTCTGTCCGGCCACAACTTCCACCGCACTGTCATCCAGATCCTCGCCTGAGACAGGGCAGGTCGTGTTTGCGCCGGCCCGCTGCGCCTCGGCATAGGCCGCGTCGATCTTGGCCATGAAGGCTGCGGGATCTTTCTCGAACTTGCCGATGCACATCTCGCAGCAGAATCGCACCAGCCGGTTCATGTAGAGCATTTCGACCGGCTCGCCCATCCCGCCGAGTTCCTCGCCGCTGACCACGCAGGTCTGGAGCGGATAGGAGGCGCGCTGAGCCTCGATCATCGCCTTGTCCAGTTTGGCCAGCACAGCGCCCGGGTCTTTCTCGAACTTGCCGGCGCAGTCCTCGCAGCAGAATCGCACCAGCCGGTTCCTGTACACGACGTTCACGCCGGTGAACTTGCCGTCCTCCATCAGCGACTCGCCCGAGATGATGCACGTCGACAGCGGGTAGTGCATCGCCTGCTGCTCGATCATCTGCTCGTCGATCTTGGCCAGGTACTGGTCCGGATCAGCCTGGAACTTCTCGAGGCAATCTTCGCAGCAGAACTTCACCTCGCGCCCCTCATGCACGTACACGACCGGCTCGCCCTCGTGGTCGATCTCGTGCCCGGCCACCGGACAGGTCGTCAGCGTGAAGGGATACCCCTCGCCCGCACCGGGCGCCGGCTCGACCTGCGCCTCGTGGCTGACTTCTTCCAGCCGCGGCTCCTTGCCCGCCAGTGCCAACTTGACAAACTCATTCCGGCGCTGCTCGTCCCAGCCGAGGAACTTTTCTCCGCACCCAGGGCAGCAGAGACCGATCTCGTGCCCTTCGTACTTGATCGTGGGCGTCTTGTTGTCAATCGGTTCCTTGCCCACGGGGCAGTAGCGGTTGATCGGCTCGGCCACCGCTCCCGCACACAGCCACGCGACACACGTCAGTTTCATCAGCCACTGCATGAGTTGATCCCCTTATGAATAACCCCTGTGCATACCAGAAACGACTCGGCGCCAAGGGTTATTCCGCTGTTTCGGCCCAGAACCAGCCGCGAAGTTCGCCCTCGGCAAACCCCGTCGCGGCGTCCTGAGGATACTGCTCGTCCAGCGCCGAAACCACACCCGGCGCCAGCATCCCGTTTTGCCCATGACAGGCCAGGCACGGGGCCGCCACGTGAATCGGAATCGCCACTCGCACCGCATCGCCCGGACCGATCATGGTGACCAACTCGTCGCGCCGCGCCCCGATCACCGGGTCCATCCACGCCGGTCCGGCGTTGCCCGGGTTTCGCAGCCTGTGCGACGTCCGCCCGATTCGCAGCCCGTGCTCGTTCCCGACCTGTTCGGCCAGTTGCGGCGCCAGATCCTTGCACACCGTGATCGTCGCTGCCGGCCCACGTGCCTCCAGGTTCTTTGCCACCTCTGCCAGCAGCGTCCGCTGAAGATCACTGACCGCCGCCAACGCGGCGTCGCGTGCGGCCTGCTGCGCGGGTGTCAGTTCATCATTAGTCGCCTCGCGCCAAGTCGGGCGCTCCGCACCGATCGGCGCCGTCGGCGCACGTTCGCAGGCGCTCAACGCGAGCAAGGTCGCGATCACGACAGTTCCCGCCTGCGCTGGTGCGACGCAGAGCCCGCAGGATCTTGCACGGAAACACGAAAGACGCCGTGTTGTGCGTCCACAGTGCGTCTGTAGCAGTGAACGAGGGCGTCGACTGTGCAGGGGCCGCATGGCCAGACTGTAGTCGCCTGCCGGGCGCGTGAAGAAAAAGAGGCGGGCCCGTGCGGACCCGCCCCTGCGTCAATGCCACCTTTCGCCGCTTACGGGCAGCCGGCCGCGAACGCCGCCAGGAACGACTGCACGTCGAAGAAGTCGAACGTGGCGTCGTTGTTCATGTCGGCCGCGGGGTCATGAGCGTTGAAGGCCGCCAGATACGCCTGGATGTCGAAGAAGTCCAGGGTCTGATCGCCGTTGAAGTCACCCACGCACTCCTCTTCCTCGCAGGAGAATGCGATGATCGACACTCCGTCCACGCCGGCCTCGACCACCGAGCCCGAGCCCGTGTCGGCCGCGGTGACACGAATGCGGAACTGATTCGACGGAGTCACGTAGTCAGCCACTGCGATGGAGGTCTGATACCACCCTCCCGAAACCTGGGGACCGGTGGGCCCGATGACTTCGACGATGGTCCAGGTGCCCCCGTTGTTGTCAGAGACTTCGATGGTCATGGAGTCTTCGTTGGGAGCAGCGCCGGCGTCGTTGGAGAACCAGGTCCAGTAGGAGAGGACGGAAGCGGGGTGCGAGGCGTCAAGGGCGGGGCTGGTGAGGATGGTGGTGCCGTTATCGACGTCGGAGTTGCCGGCCAGGTTGTCGGTGAGCCAGGCCGCACCTGAGCCATCAGCGTCCACCGGCGGGTCGCCGCGAGTTCCATCGCCGGCCGGCACGCCGCGATTCCACTGCCCGTCAGTCGCAGTACCGGAGACGGTCCAGCCGATGTTCGTCTCGGCATCGTCATAGAGCACAATGGTCTCGACGCCGACGGTCGCGCCGTACGGGTCACCGGATCCGCCCGCGGGCAGGTGGGCCACGTACCCGCCGGATCCGGTCGCCTCAATGTAGAACTCCGGCTGGTCGGCGCAGTTTGCCTCAGGCAGAGTGGCGCGGTACGCGTCTGCCCCGAGGCTCGAAAGCGCAATGGTCTGATAGGCGCCACCGTCATCGCGATAGCGCAGATTGGCCGACGCGACGCTCTGGGTTACCCCCACGATCCGCACGTCGAACGAAACGCTCGACCCGGGAGCGATGATGCTCGGCACCGCGTCGATGGCTTCGATCACAAGCGGCGTCGCCGGCAGCGTGCTCACCAGCAGGTCGTACAACTGGCATGCGTTGGTCGAGTCGCCGCGCACACGCAGGTAGTACGTCCCCGGATCGATGACCAGGGCGTTGAGCGTTTCGGCCACGCCGACACCGAAGTCGTCTGTTGTGGCCAGAAGCGTCACCCCGTCCGAATCGAACAGGTCGATCGCCAGGTCGTGCACGACGTCGTAGTTGGTCAGCGTCCCGGTGTTGCACGAACTGGTCTGTGTGCCCTGCTGATACTCACCGCCCCGCGGGGTCACGCCGGCAACGATCTGCTTGGGCTCATTGACGGTGAAGGAGTAGTAATCGACGTCGGCGTTGTCGTCAATGGAGACGTTCGTCTGCGACACACCGAAGCCCGGATCTCCCAGCGCCGTCGCTGTCGCCGGCGTGTCATTGTGCTCGTTGTAGTCGCCGTAGTGACGGTTGCCGTTGAGAATGTCGTCGGTCTGCGGGCCGTCGTAGGCGGTGGAGACAAAGGGCTCCATCAACTTGGTGCCGTTGGCGGGGCAGACGTGCAGCATGCCCAGACCGTGTCCGTGCTCGTGAGCCGCCACATTGCGAAGACGAAGCGAGTTGGACGAAGTCGAGTTGTAAAACGAGTCGTAGGCATCAAACACCATGTCCCCGTCCTGCGGGAAGTTGTTGTACGCCAGCACGCCGCTGTTCCCGTCGAGGGGCATCGCCGCGATGCGCACGTCTCCGCGCACGCCCGCCACGCCCGCATTCTGGTTCAGGTTCACGCCGTCATCGTTCGGCTCGTAGACGTAACTCAGGCCCGTCAGGCTCGCCCACCGCGCAAAGACCTGGTCAAACAGCGGCTTCCAGGTGGCCTGGCTTCCGTACCGGCTGTTCAGCCACGCGAACAGCACGCTGTTCCCGCTCCAGCCCGTGATGTTCGGACAGAAAGTCCCGTCTGGAACGAACGAATAGGTCAGAATGGTCGGCGTTCCCTGCGTCAGTCCGCCTCCGCTCAGCGTCGTCGAACTCCAGCGATTCGTCTGCTGATATCGCGCATAATCGCCGAACAACACGAGGCTGAACGCGTACGCCGCCTCATCACTGACGCTGCCCGGCTCAAAGCACAGCGCCGGCACCGGGATGCCGTCGATCCGGCTTCGGATCAGCGTCGCCAGCGCCAGCCGGTGCTCGGCCCGCATCCCGTCGAATCCCTCGCGGGTGATATATCCCTTGACATGCTCAAAGCGCACGTCCGCGCTCGTCGCGTCATCGGGCAGACGCTCGCAGAACTCCGAAGGCGAGGCCGCAAGGATCGCCGCCTGATGCTCCTGCGGCAACTGCCCGAACAGCATGTGCTCAAGTTGACCGGTGACGATCTGGTCGACTTCAGCCTGCAGGACGCCGGGTGGGCCGTCCATCAACTGAGCCGAAGCAAGCGAACACGCCCCGCCCGCAACCGCCGCGGAGGCGAGCAGGCAGCAATACCAATTTCGCATCGACAAGTCCCCTTCCAAGATGACGGACGAGCCGACCAGCCCCCGTTTCGGAGGCTTCCCGAGTGGTGCTGGACCGACTCGCTGTCGCGAACCCCTATCGAGGGCGTGACTACGCCCCTCCCTGATGAACCCTTCGACATTCTTCGTCCCGCAGTTCCGCTCTGGCCGTCCCTCCACGAGCGGATCTGCCCGCGCCACCCGCGCAGATTCCAAACCACCCCCCGCGTATCATCGCCCCGTGCCCCATCCGCAGCACTTCCAGGTCGTAAGTCCCTTCCAGCCGATGGGCGACCAGCCGGAGGCCATCGGGCAATTGGTCTCTCGCCTGCGGCGCGGCGCCCGCGCCTCGTGCCTGCTGGGCGCCACGGGCACCGGCAAGACCTTCACGATGGCGCATGTGATCGCAGCCCTGGGCAAGCCGACGCTGATCATCAGCCACAACAAGACGCTGGCCGCCCAGTTGTACGAGGAACTGCGTGCCTTTTTCCCGCACAATTCGGTCAACTACTTTGTTTCGTATTACGACTACTACCAGCCGGAGGCATACATCCCGGCGCGGGACATCTACATCGAGAAGGACGCCAGCCGCAACGACGACCTGGACCAGTTGCGTCTTGCGGCGACCAGCAACCTGCTGTCGCGGCGTGATACGGTGGTGATCGCGTCGGTGTCGTGCATCTTCGGGCTGGGCTCCCCCACCGCGTACTCGCAGAAGGTGCTGACCATCACGCGAGGGGCGCCGATCAACCGGCGTGAGTTCTTCCTCTCCCTCAACGCCATGCAATACCAGCGCAACGACACGGAGTGGAAGCGAGGTCTCTACCGCGTCCGCGGCGACACCATCGACGTCTGGCCGGCTTACGAGAAGTTCGCCGTGCGGATTGAACTGTTCGGCGACGAAATCGACAAACTCGAACTCGTCAATCCCACCAGCGGCGAACTGCTGGCCGAGGAACGCCAGTTCTTTCTCTTTCCCGCGGTCCATTACGTCATGCCCGAGGACCAGTTGCAGAGCGCCGTCAACGGCATCCGCGCCGAACTCGATGCGCGCGTCCTCACGCTGCGATCACAGGGCAAACTGCTCGAGGCCCAGCGCCTGCTCGCCCGCACCAGGTACGACCTGGAACTCATCGAGGAAATCGGCTTCTGCTCGGGCATCGAAAACTACTCTCGCTTTCTGGACGGGCGTCAGCCGGGCGAGAGGCCGTACACGCTGCTGGATTATTTCGATTACGCCCCCGCAGACGACGGCGGAAGCGGCAAGGTGGCAGAGCGGCAAAGCGGAGAGGATGGCGACGTTGATTCTCCGTCTCTGCGCCTCTCCGTCTCTTCGTCCCTTCCGAGACCCAACTACCGCGACTGGCTTCTGATCATCGACGAGTCGCACGTGACCCTTCCACAGGTCCGGGCCATGTTCAACGGCGACCGCGCCCGCAAGGAAGTGCTCGTCGAACACGGCTTCCGCCTGCCCAGCGCGCTGGACAACCGCCCTCTCCGCTTTGAAGAGTTTGAGTCCATCGTCCCGCAGATTCTCTTCGTCAGCGCCACCCCGGGGCCGTACGAACTCCAGGCCTGCGAGGGCGAAATCGCCGAGCAGGTCATCCGCCCCACCGGGCTGGTCGATCCGGTCGTCGAAGTGCGCCCCGCTCGCGGGCAGGTGACCGACCTGGTCGAACGCTGCCGCGACGTGGCCTCCCGGGGTGAGCGCGTGCTGGTCACGGCGTTGACCAAGCGCCTGTGCGAAGACCTGACCAACTACCTCGACCGGCAGGGATTGCGCGTGCGATATCTGCACTCGGAGATCGACACGCTCGAACGTGTCGAGATCCTCACCGAACTGCGCGAAGGAACCTTTGACATCCTCGTCGGGGTCAATCTGCTGCGCGAGGGGCTCGACCTGCCGGAAGTGTCGCTGGTGTGCATCCTCGACGCCGACAAGGAGGGGTATCTGCGCAGCGCGACAAGCCTGATCCAGCAGATGGGCCGTGCGGCGCGGAACGCCCACGCGCGTGTCATCATGTATGCCGACACGATGACACCTTCGATGCAGAGCGCCATCGAGGAGACTGATCGACGGCGCGCCAAGCAGATCGCCTACAACCAGGAGCACGGCATCACGCCGCAGACGATCCATAAGGCAATCCGTCGCGGCATCGAGACCGAACTCAAGGCCCGCAAGAAGGCCCGCGAAGCGGTGGAGACGCACGAGCCGGCCGTCGAGGCCGATCTGCTCATCACTGAACTCGAGGCAGATATGCGTGCGGCGGCTGAGTCGCTCGAGTTCGAGAAGGCCGCGCACCTGCGCGACCAGTTGCAGCGGGTGCGGGATCTCGTCGCGGCGGCGGATGCGGGTGAAGGGCCCGTGCTCATCCGGCGTTCGGAACTGGAGCAGTCCAAGCGAAAGTCCGGCTCTCGGCGTGGCGGAGGCGGCGCGGACTCGAAGCCCCGGCCGCGGCGAAAGGGGCGATGAAATTCAGTGGGGCCGGCTTCCAGCCGGTGGGGTCCATGCCTCTAACCGCTGCACGCCAAACCATCAACCTCGGCGAGCCAAGGTTGCCGGCACAGGCCCCTACACTCCACCATGCACCGTCTCCAGCCCGACACCTCCAGCACCTTCCCGCAGCGCCTGGGCTATTACATCCTCGGCATCGCCATCGGTCTGATGGTGCTGGGCATGTTTCAGATGCAGCGCCGGTTTGCGGCGCAGCAGCAGGCGGCGGAGCGGGCGGCCGAGGTGGAGCCGGGCTCACTTCCCTGACAGCAGCCCGAGCAGGCCCAGGATGAGCGCGGGGAGGGCCATCGCCCAGTCGGCGAACGGAAGTGCGAAGTGTCGCAGACCCACACACCCGCCGCTGCCAGCGTCAATTCGCCCGCCCGCTGCCGCAACCTTGTCGTCAACGCCAGCGCTGCGACCATTCCTGTCACCATCGCGTGGGTGAACAGGTCGATCCATCGGTTATGGACTTCGGCCAAGCCCAGGAACAGGGTGAATCCGCCCAGTCCGAGCCCCCCAAAGCGGCAGCCCCGCGCGGCGGATACATCTGAACCCGCCACACCGCGTTGTACTCCGGCCCACCAGAATGGGTGCGTACTCGCTCAGGATCGGCCTACTTGCTTACTAGTACACACTAACTCGAAAGAGGATGCACCCAACTTTGCGGCTTTTGCACCGACCATCGACCTACCATGCACACCCCTGGAGGGAGAGATCAGATGAGTCCACAGTTCCCGAGCCCGGCCGCCGGTTGTGCCTCGCTCGATGATCGAATGCCCATGCCCGAGCCCAAGCCCTATCAGCGTTCCAAGGCCCATGACGACCGGTCGATCCGGGTGCGGGGGGCCAGGGAGCACAACCTCAAGAACATCGACGTGGAGATTCCGCGCGATCAACTCGTGGTGATCACGGGGCTGTCGGGGTCGGGGAAGAGTTCGCTGGTCTTCGACACGATCTTCGCGGAAGGGCAGCGGAAGTACATGGAGTCGCTGTCGGCGTATGCGCGGCAGTTCCTCGACCAGTTGAAGAAGCCGGACGTGGAAGAAGTCGAGGGCATTCCGCCGACGATCGCGATCGAGCAGCGGTCGAGCGCTCACAACCCGCGGTCGACGGTGGCGACGACGATTGAGATCTATGACTACCTGCGACTGCTGTTCGCCCGTTGCGGGACGCCGCGGAGTTGGGCGGCCACGAAAACGAAGAAGGACGGCACGATCGTCGAGAGATCAGGGCGGCTGATCGAGGCGAGCACTTCGACGCAGATTGTTGACACGCTGATGGGGATGGCGGAGGGAACGCGGCTGATGGTGCTGGCGCCGGTGGTGCGCGATCGCAAAGGCTTCCACAAGGACGTGCTCGATGACCTGTTCAAGCAGGGGTGGACGCGGGCGCGCGTGAACCGCGACGTGATCGACTTGCGCGAGGCGCTCAAGAGCGGGAACGAGAACCCGCTGAATCTGCACCGGCATAAGAAGCACACGATCGAGACGGTGGTAGACCGGATCGCGATCAACGCGGACGCGCGGCAGCGGCTGGCGGAGAGCGTGGATGCGGCGTTGAAATTGGCACAGGGGACTGTGATCATCAGCGTGGAAGGCGGTGGGCCGGGGGTCTTGCCCGGGTCCGACGCCTCCGGCAGGCGAGACGCCCGCTCCACTGGCTCGTGGACCGACCAGACGTTTTCAACGAATTTCGCGGATCCGGAGAACCCGGAGGTGGCTCTGGAGGAAGTGTCGCCGCGGCTGTTCTCGTTCAACTCGCCGTGGGGCGCATGTCCGGCGTGTCACGGTCTGGGGGCGATTCTCGAGTTTGACGAAGCGCTGGTGGTGCCGAACGAGGATCTGCCGATCCTCAAGGGCGCCATTGCGCCGTGGAAGAAGAACGGGCCGGGCGGGATGATCTATCCCTCGTACCTGCGGCGCTTCTGCCGCAACTACAACGTACAGGGGTCGACGACGATCGGGAGCCTCGACCGGGAGATCCGGCGCATCCTGCTGCACGGGGCGACGCCGGCGGACGAAGAGCACTATGGCGCGGTGTGGCCCGGCGTGCTGCCGATGCTCCACTCCTGGTTTGAGAAGACCGAATCCACCTGGGTGAAGGACCACCTCCACGAGTTTCAGACCGAGAAAGTGTGCCCGGCGTGCAACGGCGACCGACTCCGCATCGAGGCGCTGCACGTGCTGATCGAGTCGGGGCACAGGGCCGAGAAGGAGCGCGCCTTTTCGCCCACTGTGATCGGCCGGCCGAAGCATGACGGTTCGATGCTGAACATCTCGGAACTGTCGCGTCTCAACATCAATGATGCGATCGCATTCATCGAGCAGTTGAAACTGTCGCAGGAGCACCGGCAGATTTCCGAACCGATTCTGCGCGAGGTGATGAACCGGCTGCGGTTCCTGACCAGCGTGGGGCTGGAGTACCTGTCGCTGGACCGTCGCACGGCCACGCTGTCGGGCGGTGAAGCACAACGCATCCGCCTGGCGACCCAGGTCGGCTCGGGACTCGTCGGCGCCTGCTATGTCCTCGACGAGCCGACGATCGGGCTGCACCAGCGCGACAACGACCGGCTCATCCGCACCTTGCGTCACCTCACCGATATCGGCAACTCCGTCCTCGTCGTCGAGCACGACGAAGACATGATCCGCTCGGGCGACCACGTCATCGACGTCGGTCCCGGCCCCGGTGTGCATGGCGGGCGCATCGTCGCACAGGGTACCGTCGCCCAGATCTGCGACACCCCCACCAGCATCACCGGCGACTATCTGGCCGGGCGGCGCACCATCGACATCCCCGCCAAGCGCCGCGCACTTTCCGAGAAGAAGGCTCTCACCATCAGGGGCGCCCGGCAGAACAACCTCAAGAGCATTGACGTGGCCATTCCGCTCGGCGGCTTCATCTGTGTCACCGGCGTCTCCGGCTCGGGCAAGTCCACGCTCGTCAACGACATCCTCCTTCAGGCGGTGCGCAAGCACCTTCTCGGCACCCGCGCCAACCCCGGCCAGCACGCGCGCATCACCGGGCTCCAGCACGTCGACCGCATCATCGAGGTCGACCAGTCGCCCATCGGACGCACCCCTCGCTCCAACCCGGCGACGTACACCGGCATCTTCGATGACATCCGCAAAGTCTTCGCGCAGACCAAGGAAGCCAAGATCCGCGCCTACCAGCCTGGGCGCTTCTCCTTCAATGTTCCGGCCCGCTCCGGCGGCGGGCGCTGCGAAGCCTGCCAGGGCCAGGGCCTGAAAAAGATCGAAATGCACTTCCTGCCCGACGTCTTCGTCGAGTGCGAAGTCTGCCGCGGCAAACGCTACAACCGCGAAACGCTCGATGTCACCTACCGCGGGCGTTCCATCGCCGACGTGCTGGACATGACCGTCGAAACCGCCTGCGAGTTCTTCGAGAACCACCCCAGGATCCTGCGATTCGCCCAGTGCCTGCGCGATGTCGGGCTTGACTACATCACGCTCGGACAGCCGTCAACCACGCTCTCAGGCGGCGAGGCCCAGCGGATCAAACTGGCAACCGAACTGGGCAAGGGCGTCCGGTACGACGGCACACCGAGCCCGGAGCACACGCTGTACATCCTCGACGAACCGACGACCGGGCTGCACTTTGAGGACATCCGCAAACTTCTCGAAGTCCTCGATCGCCTTGCCGGCGCAGGCAACACCCTGGTCGTCATCGAGCACAACCTCGACGTCATCAAGTGCGCCGACTGGATCATCGACCTCGGGCCGGAGGGCGGAGACAAGGGCGGCACGGTCGTGGCCTCGGGCACTCCCGAACAGATCGCCCGTACCAGAGGCAGTTACACCGGACAGTACCTCAAGACCATGCTGAAGTAAGCAGTCTGCGCACCCATGCTCCGACGGCGCTCATGTGTGCTTGCGCTCAAGCCGGCATCACCGGCCCATCTCTCCCACCATCTTCGATCCGTACCACCCGTGAAGCGTCCAGGCATCCGCGTCGGGGAGGATCGCGCGTGCGGCCTCCGGCGTCTGGGCGTCCAGCCACAGCAGCACCTCATCGCCGCCGTTGGTCCCGTGCCCGTACAGTTTCGCCGCGATGAGCACCCCCGCGCGCCGCTCGACCCGGCGTGCCATCTGCTTCGACCAGGGGTGCGTCGCCAGAAGGTAGCGCCGTCCTTCCCACTCGTCGGGCACGCTCGCGTCCGCCAATCGCCGCGCCTCGTCCTCTTCTTCCAGGCGAGGTAGCGAACGAATGGGCGCCCCCGTGGCCAGCGGATGTGCACTGAGCACAAAGATCCCCAGTTTCACGGTCGGATCGGTCGACCCATCGTCCAGCGCCTCGTCCGTCGAGGCCGTGTCAAAGACCCACAGCCCGCGGTGCGTCGCATCCGAGCGCGGCTCGCCAAGAGGCCCCGCGACCAGCAACTTCCGCTCTCGGGCCAGCCGTGCCATGTTGGAGAAGTGCCCGCGGAAGGCCTCGTCCTGCCGCTCCTTGCTCAAGCCGGTGGCCGGCCCCGTCCGGATGAACACGAACGTGTACTCCGGGCCCCCGCGCATTCCCCGAGGCGCGCACCCGCCGAGCAGCAGGCCGGCCATCCCCACCGACACGGCCATCATCGATCTCGTGTGCATACCGGCACTGTACCAGATCGGGGGCCGCGGCCGCGCGTCCCTACCATCGCCCATGACTTCCGGCGCCATCTCCAACCGCGTTGCCCGGATCAAGGCCGGTAATGACCCGCAACTCATTGCCCGTCTGACCTCGGGGTATGCGATCCTCGGCAATCAGCAGCCTCTGGACGGGTGCTGCATGTTGCTGCCTGACCTGCCCGTCGCTCTCTTGTCGGGGTCCAACTGTCCGCCGACGCCGACACACCTGAACGACCTTCCGCCGCGAGCGCGGGCCGCGTTCCTGACCGACCTCGCGTTGCTCGGCGACGCCGTCATCGCCGCCACCGGGTGTGAGCGTCTCAACTACCTGATGCTGTGCAACCAGGTTCCCGAACTGCACGGGCATGTGATCCCTCGCTACGCCCACGAGGACGCAGCCAGGCGTCTTATGGACCCGTTCGCCGCCTACGACTTCGCCGCTGCCCGCAAGGCCGACCCTGGGGGCAGAGACGCCGTACTGCTGAGCAAACTGCGGCAGATGATCGCTCGATGAGGGCCGGACCTGGACACGAGACATCCGGCACAAGCCGTTGGGCGCCGGGCAGCGCCTCGTCGCTCCAAGCCCCGTCGGGCCCATTCCACTTCGCCACTTCACCGCATATTCCCGGCTGGCGCGGGGCATTGTGATTTGATCGTGCTTCGAGTTTGATCCCTCGCCGGCGCTTCGGGCTCGTACAACCCCGCTCCGTCGCTTCGACTCTCCGTCTCTCCGCGTGTCCGCCACGTCGCCGTCATCCCTCCCGCATCGTCACATCAAACCCCTCCACTCGCCGTCTCAACTGCGACAGGTCAAAACGCCCCGCCAATCCCGCTCCGAGCACCTCGGCCCCGATCCGCACCGCCCGCTCGGCCACGCGCGACGGCGGCTCCACGCCCCCGCACCAATGCTCGTAATCATGGTGGCTCAGTGTCACCTCGTGCTCGCTCACCCGCCCATTGCTCCACCACACGCTCACCGCGTACGACCACCCACGGGTCTGCTCACGCTCTGATCCCGCTTTCACGCTCGACACGCGACCCGGCTCGACCTCCGACATTCTGTCAGTCTACCCTATCGGCGTGACCTTTCTCCTCGAAACGATCAAACTCGGTCTGGCGAACCTCCGGCTTCAGATGCTCCGCAGCATCCTCACGGCCCTGGGCATCATCTTCGGCGTCGCCGCCGTCATCACCATGGTCGCCATCGGCGAAGGCTCGACACAGGAGGCGCTCCGGCAGATCGAAGCCCTGGGCGCCCGCAACATCATCGTCCGCAGCCAGCCCCCGCCGGAAAGCCAGAATCAGCAGGGCGGCACCCAGCGCAGTTTCGTCAACACCTACGGCATCACCTTCGCTGACTACGACGTCATCAAGGCCAACTTTCCCGACGCCGACCACATTGTCCCGCTCAAGGAAGTCGGCGGGGAAGTCCTACGCGAAAGCATGCGAAAGACCAGCCAGACCTTCGGCACCACACCCGATCTGCTCGAAGTGGCCCGGCTCCGCGTCGCTCGAGGCCGCTACCTCACCGCGGGCGACCTGGAGCAGAGCGCCGTCGTCTGCGTCATCGGGCACGAAGTCGCCAAGGAGTTCTTCCCGCTTGAAGACCCCCTGGGCAAGACGCTTCGCGTCGACGAGTCGGCGTTCACTGTCGTCGGCGTTCTCGCCCCCGTGGGACTCTCCGGCGGCGCGGGCGCCGCCCTGGTCGGCCGAGACCTCAACCTCGACATCCACATCCCCCTCACCACGGCCGGTTCGATCTTCGGCGACGTCATCATCCGCCGCTCCTCCGGCTCCTTTCAGGGCTCCGAAGTCCAGTTGAGCGAGATCTACATCGAATGCCCCGACCGCGAGCGCGTGGTCACGGACGCCGAACGTCTCGAACGGGTGATGGACATCCGGCATCCGGGCCTCGCCGACATCGGCATGATCGTCCCCTATGAACTGCTCGAAAGCGCCCGGCGCCGCGCCATGATGGGACAGATCGTCTCCGGCGCCGTTGCAGCCATCGCGCTGCTCGTCGGAGGCATCGGCATCATGAACATCATGCTCGCCAACGTCACCGAACGCACGCGTGAAATCGGCATCCGACGCGCGCTTGGCGCCACCCGCCGGCACATCATCGCCCAGTTCCTCGTCGAGACCAGCGTCCTCAGTTGCATTGGGGGGCTGCTCGGCGTCGCGCTGGGCATCGGACTCTCGCTCGCGCTCGACTCGCTCGTTCCGCTGCTTCCGGCCGCTCCGCTGATCGGCAAGTTCATCCCGCCTGACGCAGCCCTGCCGACTCTCGTCACCGGCTGGTCCATCATCGTCGCCTTCGTGGTCGCCGCGCTCACCGGGCTGATCTTCGGCATCTACCCCGCGCGCAAGGCGGCGCTGCAGGATCCCATCGTCGCCCTCCGGCACGATTGAGCCGGAGCACCGCAGCGACGAATCGCGCCTCGCCCGAACAGGCGCGCACCATCCCCAACTGTTTCTGCCGCACACCCTTGCAGAATCCCTGATGCGCGTGAAGCGGATTCAAGTCGAAATGGCATCAGTTGGGTCGGCCTTCACGCGTGGGCAGCCAATGGGCGGCCAGGGCGGCGGCGAGAACGCCGATGCCGATCTGGATGGCGGCCGCGATGCTCTCCATCACGACATACACGCCGACGGTCACTTCGTCGTGGGGCATGTTGAATGTGATCGGGTCACCGAGAGTCCCGGTCGACCAGGAGAAGAGCGAGACCCCATCGATCGTAACGGCCACCATCGCGAAGGGGTGGACGGACATGATCCCGGTGAGAACAACCTCGAAACTGCGGTCATCCCAGCCCCAGAGTTGCGACTGAAGCATGGCCATCATAAAGGGGACTACAGCGTAGAGCCCGATGGATACCGCCAGGTTGGCGACTGCGGCCGTGACGGGGCGGCGAAACAGAACGCCGGCGAGCATTCCCGTGCCGAGCAGCATGACGGCGGCGGGCAGCATGACCAGAGGAAGCAGGAAGAGCACGTGCGGACGGATGTGTCCCGCGAGACTGACGATCAGAAAGTGGAGCAGCACGCAGGCGGGGACGAGCCAGAGCCGCCGAAGGGCGCCGGCGAGTTTGCCGAAGACGATCGAGCGCGGCCGCAGCGGTGTGGTGAGGAGGACGTCGATGGTGCGAGCCTCGCGTTCGTGCGGAATCAGCCCGGTCGATCCGAACACGGCCTGGAGCAGCATGATGGTCAGCGCCACTTCCCCCACGATGTAGTGAATCGCCGGATCTGACAGGTCCGAATTGATGTAGAGCAGGGTGAAACCGACCACAAGCCCTGTGAGGGTGTAGATCATCGAACGCCGGCGACGGAAGATGCCGATGCGCCACTCGCGCCAGAAGACAGGACAGTCGCTGACCTGGCGCGAATGGCGGCATTCCTCGACCATGACGGGAGAGGACTTCTCGTCCGCCTGCTCAGTGTCACGCCGGCGGCGGCGTTTACGCGGCTTGGTCTTGCCGAGCAGGTCGAGGCTGTCGGGATCCTGCCGCATGTTGGCTCGCAAGCGCCAGCCGGCCGCGAAGACCGCCAGTATGGTGACGATGCCGCCGTAGACAGCCGACCAGCCCCAGATGACCATGGGACCGACGCCCAGGTACTGCCCGGCAAAGTGCTCCGTGGTGATCGCGCCAAACGCCACGGGGAGCGACGTACGGAACAGCCACAGGAAGCTGAGCGGCTCAAGCCCGAGGTCTTTGGCGATCCACTGGTTGTAGAGAGTGATGCCCAGGGTCGGCCCGAAGTTGATGAAGAGGAAGGCGACGAAGGCCGACACAGCGGCGGCGGTTGCTCGCGATGAACTGGCCGAGATAAGCAAAGCCAGCGCGGCGATCTGGATGACGGAGATGGCCGTGACAACAGAAGCAGCGAGAATGCCCTCGGCGCTGACGCCGCCCAGCAGGCGCGCGCCGAGCATCACAGGGACGGAAATGGCGGCCAGCACCAGCGCCTGGGTGAGTCGCCCGGAGAGTTTGCCGAGCACGATTTCCCATGCAGTCAGCGGCGTGGTGAGAAGGGCCGGGAGCGTGCGGTGGCGGCGTTCATCGCACAGGGCAGGCCCGGCGATGATGGGCGCCAGCAGCAGCAGCGCGGGATACTGGGCCCACAGAATCGCCATGGCCAACTCGGGCGCCAGGCTCTGCACCTGCTGAAGCCGTGCGACGCTTGAGGCCTGCGTGTCGAGTTCCGACCAGTTTCCGACAAGGAACATACCAAAGAAGAAGATGACCAGCCCCGCAAAGACGAAGCGGAACACGTAGGTGCTGGTGCGGCGCCCGGCGGTGCGCACCTCCATCTGAAAAATCGGTCCGAAGAAGAGTCGGACGGGATTGAGCGAGCCGGGCTTCACTGCACGGCCCCCTTGGTGAGTTTGAGGAAGGCGTCTTCGAGTTTGACTTCGCGCGGTTCGAAGGCGGCGATGCGTCCTCCGGCAGCGATGACCTGCTCGATGAGAAAGTGGTGCCCGGCGCCGGGGTCGGACAGTTCGACCATCAGCGCGCCTTCTCGCTGCTCGACAGTGCGGACCGCTTCGAGGCCCTCCAGATGCCTGGCGACGACGGGCAGCAGATCGGCGTTTTCCAGACGCACACGGATCAGTTCGGTGGTGCGCGTGCGCTTGAGGGCCTCGGCCAGTGTGCCCGCGAAGATCATCTCGCCGCGCTCGATGATGCCGATGGACGTGCACATCTCGGCCAGTTCGGTGAGAATGTGGCTGGACACCATGAGCACCTTGCCCATGCGGGCCAGTTCGGTGAGCAGAGATCGCATCTCGATGCGGGCGCGCGGGTCAAGCCCGCTGGCCGGCTCGTCGAGCAGGAGAACCTTCGGTTCGTGTATGAGCACGCGCGCCACGCCGAGCCGCTGCTGCATGCCGCGGGACAGGCCGCTGACCATGGTGTGCTGCTTGCCGGTCAGGTCGGTCAGTTCAAGCACACTGTCGATGATCTTGCGCCGTCGCCGGCGCTCGATGCTGAAGGCGGCCGCGAAGAACTGGAGGTATTCGTCCACCGTCAGGTCGTCGTAGACGCCGAGGAAGTCGGGCATGTAACCGAGGATGCGGCGGATCTGATCGCCATCGGTGAGCACGTTGTGCCCCCCCACCATCGCGACGCCCGAGTCGGGGCGCAGCAGGCAGGAGAGGATCTTCATGGTCGTGCTCTTGCCCGCACCGTTGGGACCGATGAAGCCGAATACCTCGCCCGGACCGATTTCCAGCGAGAGGGAGTTGACGGCTACGAGGCTGCCGTAGCGTTTGGTGATCTGGCGCATCTCGATCAAGGCGAAGGCTCCTGCGGAGGTTCGGCGATTGGGACGACCAGGCGGACAGCCCCGCGGCAGCGCGTGCGTCCCGCGCCGACGAGGCGCAGGTCGGGCTGGTCGGTCTCGTATGAGATGACCAGCAGCGCGTAATGCCCGGCGTCGACCATCTGCCACATGGCCCGCGTGCGTTGGTCGGGCCCGGGCAGATCGACCAGCATGGGGTCCATGACATTGGACTGTGCTTCATCACTCAAAAGGTACGAGTCGTGCGGATCGACTGTGCCGTCATCAGAACGATCGATGAGTTGGAAGGGAGTGAGTCCAACCGACTGCCCGGGTTGAGCGTCGCGTGCTTCCATCGCCCTGTCGCCCACGATCACTCTCAGCGAGGTGATCCGCAGATCAGCCTCGCCCAGGTGCACGGTGTAGTTCGATCCCGATCGCTCGAGGCGCGCGACGATGGGCGGGAGGTCGGCCGACTGGTCGAGCGTGGCACGCACCGTCCACACACGCTGCGAAGGAAGGCGGGGCAGGCACGAGACGCGGGCGCCCTCAGGTCCGGGCAACGGCTGTTGAACAGCGCGAAGCGGGGAGAGTGTCTGCGTGCTTGCGCTGTAGTACCAGGTCCGAAGCGGCGAGACGCCGCGCCACCACGCGCCGGGTCGTTCGTCCACCGGGCCGATCAGCCCGTTTTCTCCCGCGTAGGCGACATTGAGCCCGGTCTTCCAAGAGACGACGGCGGCGGCATGCTCATCGAGCAGGGCGTCGGTGATGGTGATGCGACTGAGCACCGACGTGTCGCTGCGTTGCAGCGCCGGGAAAATGAGCATGAAGCCCGAGCACAGCGTGATCCAGCCCGAGGCCGTCAACCACGACCAGTGCCGCAGCCCGCAGCGCCTGAGGACAAGGGCGTCGAAGGGCCCGATCGCGACTGCCATCGCGACCAGCAGGAGCACCACCAGCACAAGCAGGCCGCCGGGAACACCCGCGCCGACCACGGCCGAGTCAACCAGAGACGAGATGGCCTGTGCGTTTCGTCCGGAGGCCCCCGAACTGTACGCATATGACCACACATCGCCGGAGGACTGTTGGTCATGAGTAATGGCGGCTTCCAGAGTGGCTGCCCATCCGGCCGCCGCCCCCGACCCGGATCGCAGAGCCGGGAGATGAGCCGGATCGAAGCCGAGGACGACGAGGGTTCCAAAGCCGACCGGGCCGCGAGCGGCCAGCGCGCGCTGATCGTCGAGAACCCACAGGCGCTCGAAGCCGAGTCGCTCGCCGCGCGCGGTCAGACGCACCGCGCGGGCGGAAATAGAAGTGGAAGTTTCGAGCGCCGAGTCGGACTCGTAGCCGGCCAACTTGGCGTGCGGGGGTACGAGCATGGAGAGCGTGCCGGGTGTATCCACGGGGCGCAGATCGTCGAGGGTGAGCAGATCCCAGTGTGAAGAGGCAGGGAGCCACCGCCGCCAGGAATCGGAGTTGTCATCGACGCGGAGAAGAAGCGTGCCGCCACCCTGGAGCCAGTGCAGGATCTCACGCCGGGCACGCTCGGGCAGGCGGCCGAGCGTTGAGGCGTCGGCGACCAGGGCGGCCAGCCCGTCGTAGGCGGTCCACGCTGCGAATGCGTTTTCAGGCATCAGCGTGCTGACGCGGTACTGCTGCTCGAACGCGAGTGTTTTGTCTACCCGCCCACCGCCGTCCCAGGTCGATTGGATGAACAGTGAACGTGACCACCGATCTCCGGCGTCGAGGAGATCTCTGTTTCCGAGCGAAAGAATCGTGATGCGTTCATCGACGAGCGACGGGGGTGTAAAGGCGGGCGAAGTCGCGGCCAGTGCGCGGCCTGAACCATCAACGTTGAACGTCCGGCTGAAGACAGCGCGATTGCGGTCATCGCGCATGGAGAGCGTAATGCGGTCGACCGAACGCGGGAGGCAGACGAAGAAGTCCACAGGGCTGGGCGTGCCGGCGGTGAGCGTGACGGGCATGCCGGCGACGAAGGACTGTGAGCCGTCCTGCGGATAGGTCAGCGAGAGGATGCCGACGAGGTGACGCTGCGGGGAGGTGATGGTGAATCGGATCGGTCCCCAGCGCTCGGCGGGCATGATGGCATCGAAACCGAAGGCCGGGACGACGATGATCTGATCGTCGTCCTGCTCTGGGAGTTGAGCGTGGGCCGCCGAGAGGGCGCACGCGAGAATCGCCAGCATGAAGCGGAGGCGCCGGAGCATTACACGTACACCTTGCGGTTGTAGATGAACCACTCGAACATGATGATGCCCAGAGCAGCCAGCAGCAGCCAGGGCCAGAGGCGCCTGACCTCGACCCTGGTTTCGCCCTGCTCGGCCGTGACGGTCTGCGAGCCGAGGACGAGTTGCTCGACCCGGCGCACGTCGGACTCAGACGAACTCTCGATGTTGGAGGCGAAAAAGCGGGAGACGCGCCCCGCATCGGTGACGTCGGTGGCCCCGGCTGAGCCGGTCCAACGGACGCGATAGACGCCGACGTCTTCCAGCGGGCCGAAGGTGATGCGCCCGTCGCCTGTGGGCGTGGTGGAGACGGGCGTTCCACCGGGCGTGTGCGTAACGTCGACGTTGGCCGCATCAAGTGGGAGACGATCGACGAGGATGTCGCCGGGGCGGAACTGCCGCGTCGAGCCGGCCGCCTCTTCTTCGGAGAAAGAGTCGGAGGCAAGGTACTCAACGCCTGCGGCCAGGAAGATGACGAAGTTCACCTGGAAGGGCCAGTTTGACTGCTCGATGTTCCACGGGGCGATGAGCGCGCGATACTCGACACCGTTCATCTCGATGAGGGCGGGTCCATCGGCTGTGTCGGCCAGCGAACGGGCGTTGGACTCTTCGGGAATCGAGACGCGGCGCATCTTGCCGATGACCAATGGATCAAGCGTCAGCGGGCGCAACACCGGGTGCTCGGTACGGGCGTCGATGATGGTGGCTACCCCGGCGTCGCCTTCATCGATCAGCCCGCCTCTGCCTGTCGGGACAGCGCCGAAAACCAGCCAGCGCCCGGGCGGCAGGGGTTCGCCCCGACTGCTTGACGCGGGCGGAAGATAGCGATCGAGCAGGACGACGTCGTATTCGGCGGCTGTGCCGTCGGAAAGTCTGGCCTCGAACTGCGCGGGAGTCAGCGAGTCGAGTCGCGACAGCGGCATGCCGGACAGCGCGGCCGACAGAAAGATGTCGTTCTGCGAAACGATGGCGACGGCGGTCTGGCGTGCGGGCGGGACGATCAAGTAGCCGCGGTCGTCTGCTTCGAGCACGTTGGCGTCGTCCCCGGCGATGAGGCGGACCTCCACCAGGGCGCCCTGCGGGAGTTGGAAGGGGAAGGCGATGCCGGTGGCGCCGGGAGCCGGGTGCGCCCGCGTCGCTTCGCCCTGGCCCGATGTGGCATCACTGGTGACCGCGCTCGGCGCGGCCGAGGCGGGGACGCTGACGCGGCGCGTGGCGATGGGCGTGCCGTCGACGCGCAGTTCCACGTCCACATCGCGGGCGATCGAGTCGGTGCTCTCGATCGAGGCGAAGACGGTCAGGTCGACCGGGTTCTCGTAACTGCGTTCGGCGCGCACGGCCGTAATCCCGACGTTGCGCGCCGTCTGCTCGCCCAGAGCGTGAAAGAAGACGGAATCTTCGGATGCGGGGACGACTTCCGCCGCGTCGCGCAGTCGCCCGTCGGAGAAGATGTGAATCTGCTGCGGCGGGCCGGCGGTGAGCCCTTCTACCTGCGTGGGCGTGCCGGTCTCTCCCTCCTGCCCAGCGTTGTCGAGCAGGATGCGCGGAGGCTTGCGGCTCTTGGCCAGTTGCATCGCCTCACCCAGAGCCGACGGACCCTGCCCCGGCCTGATCGAGCGGATCGCAGTGCGCAAAGTGTCCTTGTCGCTGGTGAACTGCTGCACGACCACGGCCGTGGTGTCGAAGGCGATGACCATCGCCTGGTCGGCCTTCTGGTCGCCGAACAGACCGGCCTCGCGCATGGCGTCGACTTCCTCGATGGCCAGTTCCTTGGCGCGGTCGAGACGGGAAATGGCGCGCGTGGTGTCAGGTTGTCCGTCGAGCGCGTTCATCGATGCGGAGCGGTCGATCATGAAGATCTTGAGTTCCCCGGTAGTCCGCTGCGACATCATCTGCGGCTGCGCGAGGGCGAGGATGGCCGCCGCCAACACGAGGAGTTGCAGGAACAGCAGCAAATTGCGGCGGAGTCGCTGAAAGGGTGCATTGGCCTGGAGATCCTGGATGGCCTTCTTCCAGAGCAGGGTCGAGGAGATTTCGACGTCGCGCCGGCGCAGTTTGAGGAAATAGAGAATGATGAGCGACGGCACGGCAATGGCCGCGGCGACGATGGCCAGTGCGGGAGTGGCCCAGGTCATGAGATCGCTCCGGGGAAGCCGCGGAGGCACGAAGGCACGGAGGCTCCAAGGCGAGAGACCGAGTGGAAACGAGCCCGAAGCGAAAGCGAGGGAGAGCGTGTTTGGCGGTCTGATGACTTCGTGATCTGGCCGTTTGGGAGAAGGTACCCGAGCCCATCCTTGGCCGCACCGCCGTCGGCATGGGCACTCCACCCGAAGCCCTCCCTTCCGGTCGGGTCTGTTTCACTTCGTCTCTTCGTCTCTCCGTCTCTTGGTCTGTGCACCAGATACCTTCGTTCCTGCGTACCTTCGTGTCCTTGTGCCTTCCTCATCGCAGCAGCCCTCGCTTTCTCAGGTAATCGAGCAGGAGCGAGTCGATGGGCATGTTGCTCTGCACAGTCAGGCAGGTGATTTCGCGGCGGGCGCAGAAGTCACGCAGCCCCCTGCAGTAGGCCGCGAGCACCTGCTTGTACTTCTTGAGCAGCGGCGCAGAGACGGTGACCTCGGCCATGTCATAGTCCTCAACGTCGCGCAGGCGCAGGTCGCCCTTGATGTCGGGCTCGACTTCCTGCGGGCTGAGGATCTGGATCGCAAACAGGTCATAGCCGCGGCCGACAAGCAGGCGCAGCCCGGTTTCGTAGCCCTCCTTCATGAAAAAGTCGGACAAGACCACCATGACGCCCTTGCCGCGGCGAGTGAGCGCGATGCGCTTGGCCTGCTCGGAGAAGGATGTGCCGCCGGTGGGACGCAGCGAGCAGAGGAAGCGGGCCAGATCCTGCACGCGACGTCGGCCTCGGAGGTCGCGGATGTTGTAGACGGGCGAAGTGTCTTCGCCCACGGGCGGGACACCTGAGCCACCGCCGGCTCTGCCAAGCCGCAGTTCGGCAGCCTCCTTGTCGGTCATGCCGGGCGGCACGAACTGTCCGCCGATCGCGGTGACGGCCACGCGGTTGAGATTCACCAGCCCGATGTAGCCCAGCGCCATGGCTGTCTGCTGCATGTACAAGAACTTGTTTGGATTCCCGCAGTCGGTGCTCTCAGAGCAATCAAGCACGACGTGCAGCGAGAGGTCTTCCTCTTCCATGAAGAGTTTCATGAAGAAGCGGTCGAGGCGGCCGTAGATGTTCCAGTCGATGTGCCGCAGGTCGTCGCCGGAAACATACGGGCGATGGTCGGCGAACTCGACGCTCTCGCCACGCTTCTTACTGCGGCGCTCGCCCTTGAGTTTGCCGGCAAAGATCTTGCGGCTGGTCAGGTCGAGTTGCCCGAGGCGCGCGATGAGTTTGGAATCGAGCAGCTCGTCGATGGCCCTGGGTCGAGTTGGATTGGTGGTGCGGAGCATGTTTCAGGACCACGCGGAGCCACAGAGACTTCGCAGAGAAGCAGAGCGGACAGAACTTGACTTGTTGATGCGCCGGCAAATGCCGTCCTTGAGCTCTGGGAGGCCGAAATTCAGGTGAAGGCCAAGCGGACAATCGCCTGCCCGGAGAGATCTGACCATCTGAGCAAAATGGACTGCAACAACAGGTTCGACGGCCTTGAGATCCACAACGATCTGTTTCTCCACAAACAGGTCGAGGCGGTGACCCGGCAGGTCGAGGCCTTTGGACCGAACCACGATCTCCACCTGCTGCGCCACAGCCATGCCGCAAAGTTGTAGTTCATGAGTGAGGATCATCTCGTACGTTCGTTCAAGGAACCCCGGACCCGGTTCCCGGCGCACTTCGATCGCCGCGCCGATCAAGCGATCGGCAAACTCGTTCAATTCTCGCGGAAGGTCTTCATGTCTCATCGCCATGTTTCTTCTCCGCGACCCCGGCCCGTCTTCGCGTCTGTGCGTTCTCCTCAGGCCTTCACCGCCGGCGCCGGCATGCCCACCGGCTGGGTCGGCGTCATTTCCAGAACCTGGCGCACGATGTCATCAGTATCGACACGGTCGGCCTCAGCCTCAAAGTTCAGCAGCAAACGGTGCCGCAGGCAGTTCATCGCCACATCCTTGATGTCCTGGTTGCCCACGTGGTAACGCCCGTCGGTCACGGCCCGCACCTTGGCGCACAGCACCAGCGCCTGCGCCCCGCGCGGACTGGCGCCGCAGCGGATGTAGCGGTTCACCGGGCCCGAGTCCCCTCCGGCCGCGAAACGCCCGCCCGGGTGGGTCGCCAGCACGATACGAGCCGCGTACTCCTTGACGTGCGGCGCGATGACGACGCCGCGGATGAGGTGCTGAGCCGCGAGGATGCCCGGCCCGTCGAGCACGGGGCGAACTCCGGGCGTCTCGGCGCCGGTGGTGCGATCGAGGATGACCATGAGATCATCAAGGTGTGAATACCCGACGTTGACCTTCTGAAGGAATCGATCCAACTGGGCTTCCGGCAGCGGATACGTGCCTTCCTGCTCGATGGGGTTCTGCGTCGCCAGAACGAGAAAGGGCTGCTGGAGTTTGTACGTTTCGCCGCCGACGGTGACGCTGCGCTCCTGCATCGCTTCGAGCAGGGCCGACTGGGTCTTGGGGGTGGCTCGGTTGATTTCGTCGGCCAGTACGATCTGGGCGAAGATCGGGCCCTGCTGGAACTCAAACTGCCGCCGCCCGGTGTCGGGGTCTTCGGTGACGATGTTGGTGCCCACCACGTCAGCCGGCATCAGGTCGGGTGTGAACTGAATGCGGCTGAAAGGCAGGCGCAGCGCCTCGGCCAGTGTGCGCACAAGCAGCGTCTTGCCCAGGCCCGGCACGCCCTCAAGCAGCACGTTGCCACCGGCGAAGAGCGTGGTGAGCACCGCGTCAACGACCTCGTGCTGCCCGACCATGACCTTGCCGATCTCGCTCTTGAGCAGCGCGAAGGTCTGGCGGAACTGGTCGCAGGCTGCTTTGACTTCAGCGGATTGAACGTTCTCGACACCTGCCATGATTCACGCTCCTGACCGCGGGGTCACTTGTCCTCGTCCTTGAACTCGTCCTGGGCGCGCCGTTTGGCCTTGAGCAGGCGCGACATGCCCTCTTCATCTGTTTGGCCGGGTTGGCCCGTGGGTTTCTCGGCGACGATCTTCGCTTTGCCTTCGCCCGGCTGAGGCGGACCCGACAACGCCACCGGCTCGCCGGTCGCCGACACATCACCCGCCTCGAACTTGCGCGACGCCCGCCTCCTGTCCTCGACCGACGCCTGCTGAACCAGGCGCTGGCGCGCCTTGTCGCGGGCCGCGTGCAACGAGTCCATCTGCTGCCCGGCCTTGGTCTCAGGACCGCGGCGCACAGCCCGCATGATGCCCAGCGCCATCGCACGCAGATCGATCCGCACACGCCGCACACCCACGTCGAGCAGGAACACCCCCACCGCGATCGTCGCCAGCCACAGCCAGATCGACCGAGTGGCCACGGGCATCGTCAGCCCGTCGCGCCGCCACAGATCGTCGGTGTCCGCATTCCACTGGAGCACACGCCCACCGGTGAGTGATGCCACGTCGCGCAGCAGCGGCAGATTGTCGGTCAGGTCTCGGAACTCGTCGGCGAATGGTCGCGTGACGGCGGCCTGCACGGTGCCCTCGATGGCAGGCTGCCCCTCGGCCCCCGGCGCCTTGTAAGCCATGTTGAGCACATAGGAGCCGGCGATTTCGGTCTTGATGATGCCTTGGAAGAGCCCGGGCCCGATCTGGCGGATCGACACGCCCTCCCCCGAGCCGTCGGGGCGGGCCACACGTGCCTGGAAGTTGGCAAAGTTGATGCGCTCGCCCTCGGAGTCCAGGGCCTCAATCTCGACAATCGTGTTGTCGCCGTCCTGGCGGGTGGAGACGCGCATGTTGGCATCGCCGCCGGGACGCATGGTCCAGCGGACCTGCTGTTCCCAGAAGGCCTTGAACTGCTGCCAGGCCACCCATGAGGACGCCCAGCGGGCCGTTGCGTCGCTGGTGAACGTGTACACACGTCCCAGCCCGTACTGCCACTGGGCGGCCACCGGGTCTTCTTCCTGCCCGCGCAGCGTGACCATGCTCAGCCCGCCGCGATCGGCGGCCACGACGTACCCGTTGATCGGCGGGACGGCGGTGATGCCGCGCATCGATTCGACCGGGGCGGCAACAATGGCGGGGCTGAACGGATCGCCCTCCCAGATCAGCGAACGCTTCACCGTCTGGGCTTCCTTGATGAAGATCTCCGGCAGCGTGGTCAGCGCCGCCTGCGAGTTGACCGGGTAGAACGTGCCGCCGGTGATCTCGGCCATGTCCTTGAGCGTGTTGAAGTCGCGCGTGCTGTGCGGGAACACGCCCACAGACGAAATGCTCACACGCGACGCGACGAACTGCTGGAGAATGCTGCGGCTGAGCGTCGGGTCGCCGTCGGAAATCACGATGCAGTGCTTCTGACCTGCGTCGGCGTTCTGAAGCCCGTTGAGCGCCAGGTTGAGCGACGGGCCGAAGTCCTGCATGTCGCCGAATGTCAGTTTGTTGATCGCCTGCTTGATCGACACGCGATCACCCAGCGGCACCAGCGGGTGCACCCAGTCGACGCCCTGCGACCAGTTGACCTCGATGATGCCCGCCAGATCGAGGCGTGACAGCGCGTCGACGGCCGCGTTGCACACCTGCTTGCCCCAATACACGCCGTTGGGCATCTCGACCGAGTGGATGACCAAAGCCAGCGCGCCGCGGGGCATCTGTCGCTTCTGCGGCGGGTCGAGCCTGATCGGCAGCGCATCTTCAAGCGGCGAGCCGATCCAGCCGCCGGCGCCGAAACTCTCCGGCCCGCCCACCATCAGCAGCCCGCCGCCCGTGTCATGCACGTACTGGCGCAGATTCTCCTGCTGGCGTTCATCAAAGTTGTACGCCGGCTCATTGAGCAGGATGATCGCCTCGTAACTGTTCAGTTCGGTCAGACTGCTCGGCATCAGGTCGGCTGTGATGACCTCGTGCCTGATATCCGACTCGGTCAGCATGCGCCGGAAACTCTCCGACTCCTCCACCGTCTGCGACACCACCAGCACCCAGCCCTCGCGCCCGACGAACGTGACGCCCTGCGCACGGTTGTTCTCAACCACCGAGTCGGCCGGTGCTGCCGTGACGAAACCTTCGGTGTTCACCACGCCGAGCGGCACGAACTCAGCCTCAAACTCCTGCGCCCCCGGGCGCGACGGCGGCACCGAAATCGAAAGCACGTTCTTGCCCGCGTCCAGCACGACTTCAGAACCGAGCGAATCGGTTGACGGATCCAGATCGACCGGATCGCCGTTCTGCGTGAGCATGAGCCGCCCGGCGGTCGGCTTCGTGGCTGTTACTACCACCTTCACGTTGACCACTTCACCCCCGCGCACCGTCGCGGGCAGCGACACACGCTCGACGATCACCTCCGCGTCGTAACTCAGTTCCACCGGCACCACATCGATGGGCACGCCAACCGCCCGCGCGTGTTCGGCCGCTGAACGCAGGCTCCCGATCGTCTCGTTGCCGTCGGAAATCAGCACGAGGCGATTGGCCGCGTCCTGCGGTATCACGCCCAGCGCCAGTCGCACCGCCTCGGCCAGATTCGTTCCGTCGGTCGCGCCCACGAACTGCCGTTCCAGCCCCGCCGCGTTCTTGCTCGGGAGCATTTGCACGTAGGCGTTCACGCCGGCTGTCACCAGCCCGAGCAGGTCATCGGGCTTCTTTGAGGCTTCTCGCGCCCGGCTGATGTACGAGTCAATCCTCTCGTCGAGCACGCGCGGAATCGACCGGCTCAGATCCTGCACGATCGTGACCGACACGTCCCTGCTCGTCTTGCGCGTTGCCGGCTCGCCCAGCGCGGCCGAGATCAGGGCGATCACCAGCACGCGTACCCCAAACGCGACCCAACGCACCTTGGAATCCAGTCCGGCCAGGCTCCGCCGCCCGATCCACCATGTCAGCAGGCCCAACGTCGGAATCAGAATCAGCCACACCGGGCGATCAAACTGGATCGGACCGAGCACCAGCGCCGCCAGCGTCGCCATCCCGCTCACGGGCGCCCTCCCGCGTGCGGCAGCGACGCCACCCTGCTCCATGCCGGCCACAGACGCGACGCACCGATGCGAAAGCCCTGCACACGGTTGTTGCCCGAGTCAAGCACATAGGCACGATTCCCGATCGCCGTCACCGCCCAGGGGCTGGCCAGTTCACCGGGCATGCGTCCTGCCTGCCCATAGGTCGCCACAGACTTGCCCGAATCAAGGTCCACCATCTGCACACGATTGCCGAGGAACTCGGCCACCAGCGCCCGGCGCCCCTCCAGCAGCACCAACCCCTGGGGGTTCAGAAAAGTCGCTTCGCTGGGATCGTCGCCGATCCAGGTTATCAGTTCGCCCTCCATGTTCAGACGCGCGATGCGATGATTGCACGTGTCAAGGACGATCAGTTCACGGGCTTCGTGCTCGATCTCGATCGCCTGGGGCCTCTCGAACGGCACCGCGCTTGACCCGACCACGCCGAGGCCATCGGAAAAGTACCCAAAGGTGAACTTCGGAACAATCTGCCCGCCCCCGACCTCGAAGACGGTGATGCGATCATTGCCGCCATACTCGCTCACGTAGAGGCGCCGGACACGCCCCGTTTCGTCGGCGTCGATCGCAACGTCGGTGACATAGACAAACTGCCCCAACCCCGTCCCGTACTCGCCGAACGAAAACAGCGGTTCGACCGACGCGCGACCATCCGAGTCCGCGTTGTTCGGAATGGGATAGACCGCCACGCGGTGGTAATGCGTGTCGGCCACGTAGAGCACGGGTGTGCCGGGCTCAAAAGGGCTGGGACCGACGCTCAGCCCGGTCGGCTTGCCAAGTTCCCACTCGGGCATACGAAATCCGCCTTGGTACCTTCCGGTTGCTGCGTCCAAACGCTGCACCCGTGCAGACTTATCAACAACGAAGACCGAATCGCCACAGGACTCGATCGCCCGCGGATAACTGAACTGCCCGGGAAACAAACCCGCCTCACCGAAAAGACTGGTCGGACGGAAGGCCTCGCCCTCTGGATCGGACCGGCAGCCGGGCAAAAAGCCCGTCGCCAGCGCGACGCAAAGGAGTGAAATGGGGGATACCTTCCTCACTCGACACATGGTACAGATTCGTCGGGAATTGGGTTCAGGATCTGCGCCACGATCGCCACAACAGCGCCGACACGCCCGCGCCGGCCAGCAGCCCGCCTCCGATCAGGTACACCGCCGCCGCCGACATCTCCTCCATCCGCGAGAAATGCAGGTACCCCAGGATCTGCTGGGCGAGGTTGTCGCGCCCGGGTGGAAGCAGCATGGTGGTCGCTTCGATCTCGTGCAGCCCCATGATGCCCGCCGCCAGCGCGGCCGCCAGCACGGGAACCCTCCGCTGCAAGCAGGCACGCACCCACACACCCCAGCCCGACGTCCCTTCGATCTGTCGCAGATCGCACAGTTCCGGCGACTCCGACAGCGCACTGATCGCCCCAACCAGCATCGGCACGCACGCGAACCGCGCCAGATGTGCATCAATCAGCAACACGTCAGCCCACCCTCGCGGAAGTGAAGTTCCCAGTCGCGACAGTGCCGCGCCGATGAATACCCCCGGGATGACGGCGGTGAACACCCACGCACCGATCACGACACCGATCAACCCCGTCCGCGGGCGACGCGACATGTCGATGACGTAGGAAACCCCCAGCCCGAGCAGCCCTGAAACGACCGCCACTCCGACTGCTGTCCGCAGCCCGTTCCACAGCCCCGCCCCGCTCAGTTTCCAGAACTCGACCAGTGAACGCGGGCTCTGGATCGTGAGGATGAACAGCGTCAACGGAAACACCGTGGCCGCCAGCCACGCCGCCCATGCCGCCACGCGCGTGCGCCGACTCGGGCAGACCGAATCGGACTCCACCGGCGTATCCATCGCCAGACGCCGCACCAGACGCGGCGTCACCATCGCCCCCGCGACCGCCGCCGCAACGATCGGCCAGCCCGCCAACCACACCGCTCCCCAACGTCCAGGCGACGATTCGCTCATGCGTCGCCACAGGTCGATGGATACGGTGTCGATCTGTGCCAGGTGCAACGGCACGGCCGATCCGATCGCCGTCAGCGCCACTACCAGCACCCCGCCGGCAATGCCCGCCCGATGCATCAAGAGCCGCTCCCACACCCGACGCAGCGGCGGCGCATCGAGCCGCAACGCATCATCCGCCCCCTGCCCCCGCATCCCGGCCGCCAGCACGAACGCGCTGAGCGGCCAGGCCCACAACGCCAGCCCCAGTATCGCCAGCGCGCGCCCGGTGCTGATCGTCACCCAAGCGTGTCCGCGGGTGCTGAGCGACTCGAGCCAGTCGCCGGTGATCCACGACGGATCGCGAAGAATCGAGTAGCCCGAATACGCAAGGTACGGCGGCATCAACAGTGGCACCAGGCACAGCGCCCCAAGCCGGCCGGCACGGCGTGAGGCCAGCACCCGCGCAGGGAACCAGCCCATCCCCGTCGCTGCCGCGCCGATGAGAAGGCTGACCGCCAGCGTGCGGATCACGATGCTCAGCCCCGGCCAGGGCGGTGCGCCGTGGGAAAGCGCGCTCAATGCGCCGCCGATGAACTCGACCAGCATCGGCCCGAGCAACACGCCGGAAGCCAGGACCAGAGCGATCGAGCCGGCGCGAGGAGAATGCCTGAGTTGCTCCAACACGGGTCCGGCGCTCCGGGACAATGAAGTCGGCTCTCGTCCGGGCAGAGTGTACCGGCCCGGTCCGAGCCTGACCGGGCGCGCAAGCGAAGCGCCGCCGCCGTATCATCATGGTCCCCGGGCGTGGGGAAACGTGCGGCGTACCTCCCCGTACGCGCTGGTTGGAAATCTGCGGTCACTTTCGAGCCGGATTGGCAAGAGATCATGATCGACATTCGCAAACTCAAGGAACTGGTGCGGCTGATGGTGGAGAACGAGTTGACCGAACTCGATCTCGAAGATCAGCAGGAAACCGTCAAGATCCGCCGCGGAGCGGAAACTCAGACCGTGGTCAACCATCAGCCCGTCATCTATCAGGGCGTCGGTGGCCCGGCGCCGGCGACCGCGGCCCGTCCGCGGCCGGCGGCGGCGGAGGACTTCGGAGCCGAGCCCAGCGTCGACGGAACAGGAACCGACGAGGCCGACGACAACGGAGATCTGGTGGCCATCGAATCCCCGATGGTGGGCACCTTCTATTCGTCCCCGAATCCCGACGCCGACCCGTACGTCGCGGTGGGCAGTGCCGTCTCGGACGACTCGATCGTCTGCCTGGTCGAGGCGATGAAAGTCTTCAACGAGATCAAGGCCGGGGTGAGCGGGAAGATCGAGCGCCAACTGGTCAAGGACGGGGAGGCTGTCGAGTTCGGGCAGAAACTGTACCTGGTCCGTCCGAACTGATCGGCGCGAAGAGAAATCATGTTCAAGCGCGTGCTCATCGCAAACCGTGGCGAGATTGCCCTTCGCATCATGCGGGCCTGCCAGGAACTGGGAATCGAGACGGTTTGCGTCTATTCCGAGGCCGACCGCGACGCCCCCTACCTGCGCCTGGCCGATCGGGCCATCTGCATCGGGCCGGCACCGGCTCGCGAGAGTTACCTGAACATCTCGCGCATCGTCTCGGCCGCAGAGCTCGCCGACGTTGACGCCATCCATCCCGGCTACGGCTTCCTGGCCGAGCGGGCCGAGTTCAGCGAAATCTGCCGCGAGTGCAAGATCGAGTTCATCGGGCCCAGCCCCGAGGCGATGAAGCGACTGGGCGACAAGGTTGAAGCCAAGAAGTTCGCTCGCGCCGCCAAGGTGCCCACTTTCCCCGGCTCCGAGGGCGCGATTGAAAACGAGGAGGAGGCGGTCGAGGTTGCCAGCGAAATCGGATACCCGGTGATCATCAAGGCGGCCGCAGGCGGCGGCGGACGCGGCATGCGCGTCTGCCATAACGAAGCAACCCTCCGCGCCAACATCAAGAAAGCCCAGCAGGAAGCCATGGCCGCCTTCGGCAACGGCTCGGTCTTCATCGAGAAGTTTCTCGAATCGGCCCGGCACATCGAGGTGCAGGTGCTCGGCGACAAGCACGGCAACGCCATTCACCTCTGGGAACGTGACTGCTCCATGCAGCGCCGGCACCAGAAGATCATCGAAGAAGCCCCCGGCCCCGGCATCGATCGAAAGAAGATCGAGCGCGTCTGTGACTCAGCGGCACGACTCGTCAAGAGTGCCGAGTACTCCGGCGCCGCGACCGTCGAGTTCCTCATGGACGCCAGGCAGAACTTCTACATGCTCGAAGTCAACACCCGCGTCCAGGTCGAGCATCCCGTCACCGAGTGCATCACCGGCGTCGACATCGTCAAAACCACCATCCTCGTCGCGGCGGGGGAAGAACTGCCCTTCCGGCAGCGCGACATCAGCATCAGGGGGCACGCCATCGAGTGCCGCATCAACGCTGAAGACCCCGACAAGGGCTTCATGCCCTCGGCCGGGGTGATTACGACCTGGCAAGCCCCGGGGGGGCCGGGCGTGCGGCTCGACTCGCATGTCGTGTCCGGCTATCGCGTGCCGCCCAACTACGACTCGATGGTCGGCAAACTCATCTGCCACGCTGACGATCGGCCCCAGTGCATCGAACGCACCGCGCGCGCCCTCCGTGAGTTCACGGTCGGACCCATCCGCACGACCATCCCCCTCCACAGCCGCCTGATGGAACAATCCGAGTTCCGCACGGGAAACGTGGACATCCACTTCCTCGAGCGGCTGCTGAAATAATCGTACTCCATCATCCCGAAAATTTGCCTTGCACGCGGTATGTAGCGTGGTTATCCTACCTTCTGAGAGCGGTGACGTTGTGTCGCCGTCATGGGCAGGTTCCGCCCCTGCCCGAGAGAGGAACGTCAGGAGGCAAGACCATGCGCAAGATATGGACCGGAATTGGTGCGCTCGCGCTCATCGCATCGGCGAGCCAGGCGCAACTCATCGTCGCCAACGACCAGTCGGGCACTGGCACCATCTGGCACGTGGACATCAGCACCGGCGTCGCCACGGCGCTGTACAGTTCGAGCACGTCCGAATCGAAGGCCTGGGGCATGGCCTATGACCCCGGCTCCAACACCCTCTACTGGAACAACGGCGGTAACCTCTACGCGTCCGCATTCAGTCTCGGCGGGCTCACGCCCACGCTCGTCGCCGGCCTGACCTACAACGGATCGAATACCAACTTCGTCGGGCTCGGCTGGCGCAACGGCAACCTCGTCGGCACGCGCAACATCTCCACGGAAGGCGTCTACACCATCAACCCCGTCACCGGCGTAGCCACCCTCAACTGGGCCTACTCCTCCACGTTCGACTTCGGCGGGCTCGACGTCGACGCCACCGACGGCAAGTTGTACGGGCTGAGCGATTCCGGCGGCGCCGGGCTCTATGCCATCGACGACGTCAACCAGACCACGACCTTCGTCGCGCCCTATCCGGGCGGGGAGACCGACATCGACGGACTGGCTGTCCACAACGGCATCGCCTACTACGTCACCGACGGACCCAACACCACGCAGATGAACTTCTACATGTACGACATTGCCAGCGGCAGCCTCATCGGCATGCTGCCCTCCACCTTCACCGGCAGCGGGATCTTCTCCGCCGCCGCCTTCGTGCCGGCGCCTGGAGTCATCGGGTTGCTCGGCGCAGCCGGCATCGTCGCGACGCGCCGCCGTCGCTGAGACCCGGCACGCTCTTTGACCGCTCACGCCAGGGGCGGGCCTGCGGGCTCGCCCTTGTCTTTTTTCGCCCGCCCGCTAACCGTGCGAAACCGCAAGATCGCGGAACACCGGGCCCGGCAGGTACCGGCGCACGATCTCCTGCCAACCCTCCGGTCCGATCATGCCCTTGACGAAACTCGATGACACTTCGCACAACTCGCGCGGGGGCATCAGGAACACGGTGGTCAAGTTGCCGTTCAAGTCGCCGTTCACATAGCGCATGGCACGCTCGTAGCGGTAGTCGTCCTCGTCGCGGATGCCGCGGATCACGTACGAAGCCCCCACCCGCGCCGCGTAGTGCGCCAGAAACTCATTCTCGATCGTCGCTACCTCTGCGTTGGGAAACCGCTTCACCAATTCGGACAGCCAGCCCACACGCTGCTCCAGCGGATAGGTGTACGGCTTCTCCGGGTTGCGCGCCACCGCCACGATGATCCGCCCGAACAACTCGGCCCCGCGCTCGATCATCCATTCATGCCCGCGGGTGGGCGGATCGAAACTCCCTGCATACACGGCGGTCGTCTGCATGGGCACAGCGTATCCGGACCCGGACAGATCTGCGAATCCCCGCACCCCCCCGCGCTGCGGTGTTGACGGCCTGGCCCTCCCCGCAGGCGACCGCCCGGACCCTCCACCTCCGGTTGGCCCCACGGCCAGCCACATCCGGCGACCCGTGGTCGCAAAGTCCGGCGGGCTCAACACTTGCCAAAAGACAAACTGGGAAATCGGGTCCGGCACTCGTGGTGCAACAACCAGATTTGCTGGACTTGGCCCGTTCCGTCCCTCCATTTCCTTGCCGACGCCATCCCGCACCTCGTGGGACGAGACACTCAAAGGAAGGCCGACGCATGAAAAACACGTACTCCCCCGTCATCAGCCTCGGGACGCTCACACTTCGTATCCCCATGCGCATCGCCGCACCGTCCGCCGATCGCGTTGATGACCTCGGCCCAGAATGGACCGCGATCGGAATGAACAAGCACGGAGATGTGTGCGGCGCCATGCCTCCCGACGGCTCGCGCGACCACTTCGACGTACAGGCCCTTCTCGCCGGCTTCGCGGCCGATTGCTGACTTGTGCATGTGCGCGGGGCGCGGGCGAGGAAGAGGCGTCCGCGACCTCCTGCTTCTTGTATTGCCCGCACGCCACAGCACGGACGTGTAGGCTGTTGCCATGTCCACCCTCGAACAGAACGCCCCGCCCTCCGCAGCCATGCCCGGCGTTCACGCACCTCAACCTCCGGGTGCTCCCTCCCGCGTCCTCTCCGGCTTCGATGCCACCTGCATCGTCATCGGTGCCATCATCGGCGTGGGCATCTTCTTCAACCCCAGCAACGTGGTGCGGCTGACCGGAACGGGCTCTCTCGCCCTGCTCGCCTGGAGCATCGGCGGCTTCATCGCCCTGTGCGGCGCGCTCACCTTCGCCGCACTCGGACGATGCTACCACGCCAGCGGCGCGCAATATCAGATCCTCCGCGACTCCTATGGCCCGCTGCCGGGGTTCCTCTTCGTCTTCTGCAATGCGACCGTCATCCAGCCCGGCGCCATTGCCATCATCAGCCTCATCTGCGCCCAGCACCTCATCTTCTCGATCGTTGGCTCGGAAGCACGCCCACAGGCAGCCTTCGCCACCGCGACGGTGCTGATCGTGCTTCTGGCCGGCGCCAATATCATCGGCGTGCGCTGGGGTTCACGCATTCAGAACCTCACCGTCGTCTGCAAGATCGCCACTTTGCTCACCGTCGCCGCCGCCGCCTTGTTCTTCTCCAAAGGCGTCCCCTGGACCGACATCCGCCCGCCCGTCGAAGCACTCATGAACGAGTCGACTCGCGCCATCGTCGGCGTCATGGCGGCACTCGTTCCCGCGTTCTTTGCCTACGGCGGCTGGCAGCACGCCCTTTGGATCTCCGGCGAAGTGCGCCAGCCCGCACGCAATCTCCCTCGCGCCATCTTCGGCGGTGTCATGATCGTCGTACTCATCTACCTGCTGGCCAACTGGGCCTACCTCCACCTGCTCGGCGTCCGGGGCGTGGCCGAAAGCACGGCGCTCGCGGCCGAAGCGGTCAGCACCGTGCTGCCCGGCAGCGGGGCACGCCTCATCGCCGCAGCCGTGGGCATCTCCGCGTTCGGAGTGCTGAATGCACAGTTTCTCTCGGGCCCGCGCCTGCTGTACGGCATGGCGGCCGATGGACGCTTCTTCTCCCCGTTCGCCCGCCTGCACCCGCGCTTCCGTACGCCCACCGCGTCCATCATACTGCTCGGCGGAGCCGGGCTCGTGCTGCTGCTGGCCGCGGGTTTGCAGCGACAGGCGGTGGACACGCTGGTCAACGGCGTGGTCGCGGTCGACAGTGTGTTCTTCGGACTGACTGGAGCGGCCGTGTTCTTCCTGGCCAGCCGAGGTCGCGCAGAATCGAAGGAACTGCGCGCGCAGTCCGCCCCGCTGCGTTCACTCGGATACCCGTTCGTTCCCCTGTTATTCGTCGTCGGCGAACTGGGTATCGTCATCGGCTCGCTGCTGAACGAGTCGAACCAAAACGCCGCCCTGATCGGCCTGGCCTGGATCGCCCTCGCGGCCGTGCTCTACGCGGCGCGGTTCCGCAGGAGAGTGCCAGGGTGACAAAGTGGCGACGTGACAGTGTCAAACGAGCCCGAAACACCAGCGAGGGAGCCTGCGGAAGTTGCAAAGCACACAAATGACGAATCGTGTCCCACGGCCGGGCCAACCATGTCGCCCTCCCACGCCCGCCCTTGCCGCCGACCATGCCCCTTGGCGATGCATCACCAACCAGACGCCCGCGCCGGCGTTTGACCGACCTCGATCACGCGCCGCCCGGTGGCGCCGAACAGTCTGTCACCCGCCCCGCTCCGCACACACAGCCCCCCGGTGAACATGCTGAAAGCCGGCAAGACAAGCCCCAGCCCGCTCACCAGGTGAAAGCACGGGAGTTTGATCGCGTTGGCCGCCCCGCCGATACGCACCGCCGGATGTACGTGCCCTGCCACCCACGCCTGCGTCCTGCTCGCATCACCCGGGTCATGCACCAGTTCCAGTCCGTCGTCCACCGTCCCCGGATCGAGTACGCACAGTCTCCACGCCCCGGCGACATCGTCGAGCACGCGGTCGTGGTTCCCGCGCACCACGCTCATCGTCCAGACGTGCGAACGTCGCCACGACGCAACCGACTCGACCAGCCCCTCGGTCACGCCAGAGACCGCGTGCAACAGATCGCCCAGCACAACCACACGCTCGACGCCGGTAATTGCGACGAGTTGATCCAGGCGCCTTAGTTGCTCCCCCGTGTCGCCCCCGCACATCGGCGCTCCGGCCGCCCGCAGCGCCTCGGACTTGCCCAGGTGCAGATCGGCGACGAAAAGCGTGCGGCCGCGTCGGGCTGCCCGTGCGCCCAGCAGTTCGATCTCGATGCCCCCGACCTCCACCTTCACGAAAGCCCCTTCCACTTTGCCTGGATCTTCTCGATGCGATTGTCCACGCTCTCCAGGCTCACACGCCCGCGGATGCGCTCGACCAGCAGCGGCAGGCCCAGCGGCGTCGGACGGGCGGTCTCCACCACGCGCAGCCGACTCGTGCCCAGCCGCGCCAGCAGTCGTCCCATGCGCGACTGCTCAAACTGCCTCTCCAGCACCTCGCGCCGCGCCTGGTACATCAGCAGGTTTCCGGGGTCGAACTGCTCAAACACATCGTAGAGCAACCCGGCTCGCGCCTGGAGTTGCCGCATGCCGCGCTGCACACCGGGGTAGTTCTGGAACACCAGCCCCGAAACGCGGGCGATCTCGCGGAACTGGCTGCGCGCCAGGGCCGACAGATTGACGCTCTCCAGCGCGTCCTGCGCCAGGTCGGCAACGCTGAACAGGTCGTGGTCCAGCAGCGATGCAAACGGATACGGATCGTCGCTGAGCAGTTCGAACCCATAGTCATTGGCCGAAATGGCGAAGGTTCCGGCCTCACGCCGCCCCAGGCGCAGCGCGATCAGTGCCCCCAGCCCGCCGTGCACCAGCCGGCCTTCAAACGGATACACGAACAGGTGATACCCGTCGCGCGTTCGACATGTCTCGCACAGCAGTTCGTCGGGCCTGGGGATGATCGATTCGGCCTGCTGCACGCGGATAAGGCGGGAGGCCGCCCGCAACTCAGGCTCGGTCCCGTCCGACGCCGCCGCCAGTGTCTGGCGCACGGCCTCGGACAGCGACTCAGAGATCGGCAGGCGAGTGCCCGACCAGATCGGCGTGAGACTTGTGCTCCCGCGTACGGCGCGGGCGTAGGCCGTCAGGTCGCAGACCATGACCAGTTCGAGCGTGCGCCCCGCGAAATAGAACCTCTGACCGATCTTGAGGCTGGAGATGAAGTTTTCCTCGATGCTCCCGATGCGCTTGCCGCTCAGGAAGCGCAGGTCCATCGTCGCGTCGCCGGTGATCGTGCCGACGTTGAAGCGGTGAAGCGTGGCGAGTTTACCGTTCTCGACGCGGTACACGCCCTCCGTGTCCTGCACGACGCGCTTGTACTCAGGGTACGCGCCCAGCACATCCCCGCCATCGCGGACCAGGCGAAGCGCCCACTCAAACTCGTCTCGCGTCAGGTCTGCAAATGCATTGGCGGTGCAGACTTCTCTGTAGAGTTCGTCACTCCGGAATCCGCCGCCCAGGGCGCAGGTCACCAGGTGCTGCGTCAGCACGTCGAGCGGCTTGCGCTCGCTGACGCGAGGCTCGATGTGTCCAGCGGCGATGGCTCGCCGCACGGCCGCCACTTCGATCATCTCCAGCCCGTGGGTGGGAACGCAGGTGATGCGGCACGACTGCCCGGGCTGGTGACCGGCGCGCCCCGCACGTTGCATGAGCCTGGCAATGCCCTTGGGCGAACCGATCTGCACGACGTGCTGCACCGGTGCGAAGTCCACGCCCAGATCGAGCGAACTGGTGGCGACGACGATCCGAATCGAGCCCTCCTTGAGCCCTCGCTCGACCTTCTCCCGCACGCCGCGGTCGATCGAGCCGTGATGCAGCGCCATGATCGCCCGGTACTCAGGCCTGGCTAATTCAATGCCGTGAAACCACCGCTCAGCCTGCGAACGTGTGTTGACGAACACCAGCGTCGACTCGCTCGGATCAAGCGCTTCAAGCACACGCCCCAGTTGATGCATGCCCAGGTGCCCCGCCCAGGGAAACAGGTCATCCTCTCCGGGCAGCACCGACTCGATCACGATCGGACGCTCGATCCTCGCTGTCACGATCACGCCGGGGTTGCCCGCTCCGACGGCCGCCCGCAATGCCTCGTCGAGGTTGCTGATCGTCGCCGACATTCCCCATGTACGCAGTTCCGGGCTGAAGCGGCGTAGGCGGGCAAGCGCCAGTTCGACCTGCGTGCCGCGCTTGGAACTGAGCAACTCGTGCCACTCATCGAGCACCACGCAACGCAGTTCACGAAACTTGTCGGCCGCGTCAGCCTGCGTGAGCAGCAGCGTCAGCGACTCGGGCGTCGTGACCAGGATCGTCGGGAGTTTCCAGCGCTGGCGGGCACGCACACTGGCGGTCGTGTCGCCGGTCCGTGTCTCGACGCTGACCGTGTCAACGCCCAACGCTTCCAGCGGACGCTTGATCGCCAGTTCCACGTCGCGGCTGACCGCCCGCAGCGGGGTGATGTACAGCATCCCAAGGCCGCTCTGCGGGCGCGCGATCAGGTCGCCCATTGCTCCAAAGCATGCGGCGTATGTCTTGCCGGCCCCCGTCGGCACGTGAATCAACCCACTCTCACCCCGGACATACGCAGCCCACGCCCGCTTCTGGAACGTAAAAGGCTCCCACCCCAGCGACTCCATCCATTCCGCCAGCGGGCGCACCGATGCCGGGGTGCGTGCGGCCGGGGTCCGAGATGAGGCGCAAGCGGGCATCGCTCCCCAGCGTACGCCCGATTGGTGCGCCGGGCGTGCATCGGTCGGGCGACGTTCGGCGAATGCAATCCGGAGCCCAAAGAGGCGACATGCGCCCGCTCCTCTGGTTGCAACACGATCTGCGCGCACGCGACGAGCAGGTGACCGACACGCTTGTTCGCACGGGCCGAAGGGTCGGCAGTTTCAGGAATCGCGTGTCCCTCGGGCCGGGGACACTTCGCACCCAGAGCAGGGGGATGGGCGCCGTGTACTCACCCTTTCGTCGGGCTTCGATCGCGCGCCTGATGGAGGAAGGGCTGCCGGAGGTCGAGACTTCGCCGGAATCGCGCGACGCGAGCGTCTGCATGCCCGACCGCGCGCCGGTCGCCGTACGAGGTCTCGACGGGCCCACACCTGGGAAACTCCGGCCGGCCGGTGAGAACGAGACGAAAAAGAGACTGGATCTACTCGCGCGCGCATGGATGAGAGCGCACAAGGACGCCCACGAACTGCTCTCCGAGCCCGGCACGAGCAAACTATCCCCTTACCTGGTGATGAGTGCGATCTCGATTCGGGGGAGCAAGTTCGACTCCGGAACAAAAGTCCCCGTGAGAGGGGGTGCCGAGGAACACAACCGCCCGATCCCCGATTTATGTCAGTCAGGGACATCGGTCGGCGGTGCGTTGCGGGTCGTCCGATCTGTTCGAGGAGGAACCACATGCAGAACAGCGGCATGAATTGCGTCGGGCTGGTCGGGTTGCTGCTGGGCGCATCGACGCTGGGCGGTTGCAGCGACGCCGAAGGCATCGCCGTCGGAGCCGCGATCGGGGCGCTGACCGGGTACGCGGTCAGTTCGCTGGATGACGGAGACGTGCGTGTGCACAGTTACTCCTACACGTCGTACGGGTATGCGCCGCGCTGGCATGGGTATTCGCGGTGGGACGGGTGGGGTGGATACTCGACTTACCGGCACTATGGACATTGGGATCGCGGATGGGGATGGCGCGGGCCGCGTTCGCCGTACAGGTGTGATTACTAGATGCACACGGGCAGGACGCCCGTGCCGCCGAGCCGACGCTGTTGCCGGGAGGGTGACCAAACTGGGAGATTGACGACTCGTCCGGCGCATCGGGCGCTGTATACTGCGCTCATGCTGCTGGGCACGGATTCACGCGCGTTCGGACCTCCGTTCGACATCATCACCATTGACATCGTGGAGACGCTGCGCGGGCCGGCGCTGGGTCGACTCTCGTTCTGCAACGCGCCGCAGGCGCACACGGAGCGACACTGCCAGGGCCGAAGCGCCGGGCAGTTGCTCGACCTGGCGTGGGCGGTGCTTGAGACGTTTTTCGCCACGGGCGAGATCTGCAAGGATCTGCCGGTGCACGCGGAGGGCACGGCGTTTCAGCGGCTGGTGTGGAACGAGTTGCGCACCGTGCGCCCCGGGACTACGGCGACCTACGGGCAGATCGCCCATCGGGTGGGATCACCCGGAGCGGCCCGTGCGGTGGGCGCCGCGTGCGGGAGCAACCCAGTGGCGATCTTCATTCCGTGCCACCGCGTGCTGGACTCACGCGGCGATCTGCACGGATATGCGGGGGGGATCGAGCGCAAGGCGGCGTTGCTCACGCTGGAGGGGATGCGCGGGCGAACTCCGATGCTGTTCCCGACCGGCGTGTAGCCGGGCAACAATGAGCCCATGACTGAGCCACAGAATCAGCCGCTGCGTCGTCAACTGAATCTCCAGGCCGACCGGATGCGGGCTGAGTACCTCGGCCGCGGGTTCACGCGCGACGACTACAAGCGACTGTCCGAGCGCGCGGACGAAGCGATCGAATCGGCCCGGGCGCTGGGCGTGCCGGGCGAGGCACTAGGTGCACTGAAGACTTCCCGCGCCGTGCTGGGCTCGGTGCTGACGCTGCTGAACGACCCGGCGGCCGAGTCGGTGGCGCCGACCAATGACCAGGTCTATCACGCGGCGCTGCAGGTGGCGCGGCTGTCGCGATTGACAGGGCAGTTCAGGGCGGCGCCGGTCGCGTGGAAGCAGCAGGTGTGCGCGCTGTTCGGAGAACTGCAGGCCGAGAAGCCGGAGGCGGCGCTCCGCCTGGTCCTTCTGGAGTTTGCCGGGCTGTGCCGAGATGTGGGCATGCGCATCGAGCCGTCGGGGGAACTGGGGGCGGAAATCGAATTGGACGACTGGACGATGGCGGCCGCGCCGGCGCTGGCCGAGGGTCCGGGTTCGCTTGCCGGCGCGGCGCGAGCGGGCAGCCAGGCACTGGTGAGCCTGAGGCGACCCGGGATCGTGGTGATCGACGCGGGCTCGGCGATGCCCGACGCTCCCTCGCTTCGGCGGGTGGGCAATGACGAAACGGGCGAGATAGAGATGCAGCGGCACGTGGACCAGTTCATCATCGACCATCACGACGAGATGGCCGAAGCGGTGGACACGCAGTTTGCGTTCGCGGCGGTGATCGGGGCAGTGCTGCACTCTGTGAACGTGAGTGCGGGGCGGGTGAACTTTGCCGGGTGCTATCGAGTGGTGAACCTGTGCGAGCCGACGGATGTGCGCATGCCGCGCCTGCGCCGGTTCATGGACCGTTTCTCCAAGGCGATCTGTCAAGTCCGATGATTGAACTCGTCCACGGCGACATCACCGCGCAGACGACCGATGCGATCGTCAACGCCGCCAATGCCGGGCTGCTGGGCGGGGGCGGAGTGGACGGCGCGATTCACCGGGCCGCCGGAAGGCGGCTGCTGGGCGCGTGTGCGGCGCTGCCCCAGATCGAGCCGGGCGTGCGATGTCGGCCGGGTGAGGCGAAGATCCTGCCGGGGTTTGATCTACCGGCGCGGCACGTGATCGCGACGGTCGGGCCGGTGTGGCACGGGGGCGGGCACGCCGAGGACGAAACGCTGGCGTCGTGTTACCGAACGTGCCTGTCGCTGGCGAGCGAGCACGGGCTGGAATCCATCGCCTTTCCGGCCATCAGCACGGGGGTGTACGGCTTTCCCATCGAGCGGGCGGCACGGATCGCTCTGCGGGAGATTCGTGAGCATCTGCACCGGGCCGAACGCCCCTCGCTGGTCATCTGTGTGCTGTTCAGCAAGGCCGACCATGACGTGTATCGGGCGGTGCTGGAGGAATGCCTCTGATGATTTGAGCCGAACCCTCGTCGGCGATGAGTCGCGGCTGCCCGCCATCGGGGCCGAAGCGAACGCGCCACGACTTGTACGCCGGCGTCGCCGGTGCGCCGGGAAGGCGGGCTAAACCGAGGCTCAGTTCAACGAGCAGGACCGATCGCTCGGTGACGGCGTGGGCAGGCAGATCGATGGAGACGGGCACAGCGCCCGCGTCGGGCACGCGCGTGGACTGGAACAGTGCCTCACCGGCGTTCGGGCCTTCCAGAGTCGAGACGCGCACGCACACAGGCAGGTCCGGGCTGAGGCCCGCATGGAGCGGCGGGGCAAGCGCCACTTCCATGCGCAGCGGCGCGAGGAACGGCACGTTGCAGGCCGCCCGTTCGGGCAAGGGGGGAGGATGCGGGGCTTCGTGCAGCGCGCTCAGACTCCCGATGCGGAGTTCCTGCCACCCGTGCCCGTCCGCGTCGATCTGAAGGACGCGATGATTGCCGGTGTCGGCAACGAACAGACGCGGCGATTCGGTACGACTGGGCAGCCCGGCGCTCCAGTGCATGGCCGCCGGCTCAAAGAGCGGCAGCGCCGCGGCCATGCGCGTCGTCGTCTGTGCGTGCAGGTCGAGGCGGCGCAGCGCGCTGTTGTAGGTGTCGGCGATGAGCAGGTGCCGGTCGGCCCCAGAGTCCACGAGCGTCATGCCGGTGGCGTGGCAGAACTGGGCCTGGGCGAACGGGCCGTCGCGCGCGCCGGTGAAGCCCTCGGGCGAGCCGATCAGGGTCTGGACGGCTCGCGCCGGCAGATGCAGGCGGCGCAGAGCCGATGCGTCGGCGTCGAGCGTGAACAGCGCCGATGCCTGCGCATCAAGCGCAAGGGCGCGCGGCTGCCAGAAGGCGGCGGTCTCGAACGGGCCGTCGACCAGTCCGGCCGCGCCAACGCCGGCCAGGGCGCGCGTGACGAGTGTATCGAGGTCGGCCAGCCACACCTGGTCGAGCCCGGTCATCGCGATGAACAGCCGGTTGCGCGGCGCGTCGAGGACGATGTGCGTGGGCGCGTTGAGAGGCTGGTTGATTCCCGACGCACCGCCGCGCCGATCGAACCTGCGCGTGCCCGAGCCGATGATCGTGCTCACCTGTCCGTCGTTGAGATCGACGCGGCGAATGGCGTGGTTGCCGGTATCGGAAACGTAGAGCAGCGCCCGCTCGGCGTCGAAGGCCAGCCCGGTCGGTTCGCAGAACCGGGCGCGGGAGGCGGGCCCGTCAACGTACCCGGCGCCGCCGCCGAAGATCGTGCGGACGCGGGACTGCCCATCGACGTCGGGCCAGGTGGTTTCGACGATGCGATGGTGCCCCGTGTCGGCAATGAACACGCGCCCCGGTCGCCCCACGCTGGGGACTTGCGCAAACACTCCGCCGGGAAAGCGCAGCCCGCCGGCCGAGCGGTAGCGCCGCACGACGGCGTCGGGCAGCGGCGGGCGCCTGGGGTGCGCGGCGATCAGGTCGCCGATCGTGCGGGTGAGCAGTTCGCGATTGCCGGCTCCGGCGATGCGAGCCGCCACCGAGCCGTCGGGCGCAATGATCGCAAAAGTCGGCCACGAGCGGGCCTCGAAGGCGCGGAACACTGACAGGCGTGTGTCCACCGCGACGGGGAAGGGCACGTCGAGCCGGTCGACGGCCGCGACGACGTGCCGTCGGGCGGCTTCGGCGCGGTATTGCGGCGAATAGACCCCCACCACCGCCAATCCGCCGGGCCCGAAGTCGCGGACCAGGGCACGAACGTCATCGAGCGACTCGACGGCGGGCGAACTGCTGGCGCAGAAGAACCAGACAAGCACCGTGCGCCTGGCCAGTTCGACCGAGAGGCGGAGCGGGCCTTCGGCGTGGAGCCAGCCGCCGTCGGGCGCGAGTTCAAGGGGCATGGAGGACTTCCTTGCGGTGCATGTGGGCAGTGTACCCCACTTGCGCAAGGCCCCCGGAAACACTACACTGACGCATCGAAGGGAGAATCTCATGCCGCACAGCCGCCGATCGTTCATCAAGTCCACCGCCGCCGGGGCCGCGGGAGTCGCAGGCTTGTCCGCGTTGGCACAGGGTCGACCCGTCGCGCCGGTGAAGGGCTCGGACGAGTTGCGTGTGGGCGTGGTGGGCGCAGGCGGTCGCGGGATGGGCGCGTGCGTCGACTGCCTGTCCAGTTCCGAGGGCGTGCGCCTGGTCGCGATCGGCGATCTGACCTTCGAGATCTGCCGCAACGCGCGCGACACGCTCAAGGGCACGCAGGTCGGCTCGCAGGTCGATGTCGGCGACTCGAGTCTTTTCAGCGGGCTCGACGCCTATCGCGGCGTGATCGGGCACGCCGACGTCGACGTGGTCATTCTGACGACTTCGCCGGGCTTCCGTCCGGCGCACCTGGCCGAAGCGGTGGCCGCGGGCAAGCACATCTTCAGCGAAAAGCCCGTCTGTGTCGACGCGCCGGGCTATCGCTCGTGCCTCCAGTCGCACGACAAGGCGCTGGCGCAGGGCACTGCGATCGTGACGGGCACGCTGTACCGGCGGCAGCCTTCCTACGTGGAGGCGATCAAGCGGATCCACGCCGGGCAGATCGGGCGCCTGACCGGCGGGCTGGCCTATTACTGCTCGACGGGCATCTGGTATCGCGATCGGCAGCCGGACATGACCGACATGCAGTACCAGTTGTACAACTGGTACCACTTTGTCTGGCTCAGCGGCGACCAGATCGTCGAGCAGGCCGTGCACAACATCGACGCGATCAACTGGATCATGGGCGGCCCGCCGGTCCGGGCCTTCGGCTCCGGCGGCGGCATGACGCGCCCGGCCGACTCTGAGATCTACGACCACGTCGATATCGATTATCACTACGCCAACGGCGCGATCGTCAGTTTCAAGTGCCGTCAGATCCCCGGGTCGGAGCCGCGCGTGATCAATACCATCCTGGGGACCACGGGCATCGCGTACGTGAACCCGGGCGGATCGAAGATCACCGACCTGGACGGGGTCGAGTCGTTCTCGCTGCGGCACGAGAAGAACAATCCCTATGTGCAGGAGCACAAGGAGATGATCGAGTCGATCCGTGCGGGCAGGCCGATCGTGGAACTCAAGGCCACGGCCGAGAGTTCGCTCACGGCCGTCATGGGGCGGCTTGCGGCCTACAGCGGGCAGGAAGTGACGTGGGATTTTGTCACCAGGTCCGTGCAGGATCTCATGCCGAATGAAGAGACTCTGACCTTCCAGACGCCGGTGACCAGCCCGGGCATGCAGATGCCCGGGGCGATGAAACTGGTGTGAGGCCAGGCGCCGGGCCCCGGGGACGTTGGGCCGCAGTAAGGCGCCCGGGGGGCCCGCGGGAGGAGCGGCCGAGCCTCCCGGGCGTGGCGGGCGCGCCAAAAAGAGGCGGCGCGGGCCGCCTCTTGTGCATATGCCGATGCCTGGTTGCTCGTGGCCGAGCCTTGTGCCTACGCGGCCATCGACAGGGTGGTCACGACGGCCCCGGCCCCCGAGCCGAAGTTGACCTGGAAGTAGGCCGAGTCGACGCGGAAGTCATCGCGGCGAGCCTGGATGAAATAGGTCACGCTGTTGGCTCCGGCGGGGATGGTCAGATCGTCGAACGACTTGGTCGCCGGCGAGTCGAGCAGCGAAAAGGCCGTCTGGCCTTCGGCGCGGCGATAGACGCTGAAGTAGGCCTTCTGGGCGATGGTGCCCTTCCACGTCAGTCGCAGCCCGCCGCCGGGGAGGAGTTGGGCGGCAAGGTCGGTGGGCTGGGCCGGGGGCCCGGCGGGGGACGGCGGGGCGGGCGGGGGGATCGACGCGGTGGAATACACGGTGGGGTTGTTGGTCGATTCGGCGTAGGCCTTGATGACCTTGATCAGGTCGCTGCCGAAGGTGCGCAGCGCGTCGGCGGTGATGTGATACGACACGGTGGCGTCCTTGGACGCGATGCGGGCGGCGGTGGCATTGCCAAGCGCGGTCTGCGCGGCGGTGACCATCGCGGTCAACTGTGTGACCTGTGCGGCGGTCAGACCGATCGCGGTGGGCGCCGCGGCCCAGTCGGTGTCACGATCGGCGAACCACGCGATCATGTCCTCGCGTGACGATGGAAGCACGTTGGCCATGAGCGGCCCTCCTGTCTGGTGCCCTCGCCTTCGGGCGAGTGGAATGTGGTTGGGTCGGCCGGTGCAGCGGGGCACTTGAGTGGAAAGGGTGGTTTCGGGGAAGAAAGGGGGCCCGGGGAAAAGTGACGGAGAGACGAAGAGAGGCAGAGACGGAGGGGGGAAACGGGAAGCGACGAAGCGACGGAGCGACGAAGCGACGAAGGGGGTGGCCCGCCTCTCCGAGGCGGGGAAACGAGACGCCGCTCGGACTTTGCGTCGAACCTATTTGGGCGGCCGGAAGCCCTTCAAAGGGCTGGTGTCGCAGTGCTCGAAGGTGTGTCTCGCAGCGATCTCCTGAATCGCCGCTTTCACCGCCCGATCGAGTTCCGATCCTTCCGTGTAGTCCGCAGGGACCGCGATGTCGGCCCGCTGCTGCTCCACCAGTTCGTGGGCGTGCACTCTGCGGCCCTTTTTGCGCTTCTGGTACACCACTATGCTCTTGCCGCCTTGATAGGTCACCATTTTCATGGCGGGCACGTCGGTATCGCCGTCGCCGATGTAGATGAAGTTCTTGAACGGGTAGGGCCTGTCCCGAGCTGGGGTGTACTTGTTGATGGTTGTGTTGTCGTATGCGTTCTCGATGCCCTTGTTGATGCGGAAGAGGAATTGGGCCTTATTCGTGTAGTTCACCGCGTGGGCGGGCCACACGGCGACGTCGTTCACATCGTATCGGAAGCAAGACGCAAAGATCCGCTCGAAGTGCCTGGCGATGGACGTGCCTTGGATGGTTTCAAGGTTCCCCGACGAGATGATGAAGTGGGCGGGCGCAACCCCAGCCTCCTTGGCGTGCGCATTGATCCGATCGAACCAGTCCTTGACCCCTGGGAAGTAGCCGACCCTCTTCCCGTACCCTTTGAAAGTCTCCCGGGTGATCGGCTGATTCTGGGACTTCGACCTCTCCAGCATCAGTTCCATGTACGAGAGGATCTCGTCCATGTCGTGTTGCTTGGCGCGTTCTTTGGCTTCGGCCCAAAAGGCCTTGGGATCTCCGCCGACGGCGGGCAGAAAGCTTTGTTCCTGCATGTTGCCGGGGGCAAGGGTGCCGTCAAAGTCGTAGACAAGGGCGACGCGGGCTTTGCGGTGCTTCATGAGCGCCACTGTAGGCACGAGATAGGGGCGTCAACCCCCCGCCAGGCCGTTGACCTTGTAGGGGCCACATACGGCCTCGTCGATGCGGACTGTGCGGGCGAGCGAGGCCCGCGCCGTCAGAGTGGCCTCCCGCGCCGGTGTCGAATTCGCTCTTCACTCCTGCTCCGGACACTTGGCCCGGTACGCCACCCGCAGCTCCTCCACCGCCGCCGCAAGCGCGTCGCGATCGGGGCCGGGCACGGCCGCTTCGATCGCGCGAGCGAACATAGCAAGGAAGCTCTCCCACACAGCCCGATGACGCGGGGGCGCTCCAGAGTGCCTGATCGCTAGTCCCATCCCACGAATGAGCTGCGTACACAATTTCGGACCCGCTGAGAGCCTAGCTTGGAGCCTTCCGAGCAGGTCGGCGGCTCGGCTCACTTCACTCTCGCTGAACATGATTGCGCTGATGAGTGCGGAGGCCTCAGACTCGGCAATCCCATAAGAGTCCGGATCGGTTTCACGCAGAGTGGACAACTCGTTCAACAAGTTGTCGGCATAGTTGAAATCCCCGCCTCGCTGCTCGCTCGCCCGCTCCAAGCCCACCGCAAGGTGTTCGAGCATCGCATCGTCCTTCGGGTGTTCCGACCGCAAGCATCGCAGTTCCTCTAGGAAGCGGTTGATCCGACGGATCTCGCTACCGCTGACTTCGATGGCGTTGTTTAGCCCGGCGGCGAGTTCATCTCGCAGGGACTCGTCCTCTCGGTGGGCGTTCCGCAAGTTTCGAAGCTCTTGGAGGAGGCAGTCGACCCAATCACCGCTTAAAGATCTCGATGAGATCGCGTCACTGAGCCCCATGGCCAAATTCTCTCTTACCATCGCGTTCTCTGTGTCACGTGCCAGCACACGGACTCGCGGAATGACGTTCGATAGTAACTCCTCGTCGGCACTCCCGCTCAGAACTGCAAAAAGCGCCGTGGACTCCTCCTGCTCGCCGAGGTCGGGCCGCTGAAGAGCGAACCGACCAATTGCTCCGATCATGGCGGCGTCACTCGCTGCCAACAGGGCACTTATTCGAGACTTCATAAGCCAAGCGCGCGCAGCATCCGGCACGGCGTGGGGCAATGCGCGAGAAAACTCGTCGAGACCGGGGTGGTTGGGGAAGTTCATCGCCGCCCGGCGCGCGAAGTCCAGCAGGCCCTTCGGCGCATGCCGCCACGCTACCTCGACCATCTTCCGATCCGCGCGGCCGCAGGTGGCGAGGTGCTGGAGCGCAAAGCACTCGCCGAGCAGATCCGGCTCCAGTTTGGGGGCCGAGTTCCCATCGGCGTCGGGCACGAGACGACCATAGATGTCGCCCCGGTCGTACTGGCCGGACGACGGTACGAGGCGCGTGCCCGCGCCATCAGCCATGGCCGGGTCGTCGAGCAAGGCCGTCAACGTCTTGCCGCCCAGACCGCCGCACATGGTGGCCAGGCACATCAGCCGCCGGTACGCGGCCGCGTCGCCCCGCCCGGTAGGGATGTTCTTGAGCGCGGGAGTCCAGTGCTTGTCGCTCTCCTTGTCGCGGATGTGCTCGATGAGCGTCTCGGCATCGGGCACGTGCTTGTGTTCGCGGACGGCCTCGGCCGCCATGGCGATGTAGAGCGGGCGCCGGTCGGGCGTGATCTTCGCAATGAGCGGACGGACTTTCGCGAGGTCGAGCCCGGCGGTCGAGCCGGTCGCCTCGGCCCACTCCTGCGTCACCATCGCGTCGAGCGCTGGCTCACTGATGCCAGTCAGTTCGCGGTCGGGCCGGTCGCCTTCGTACCGGCGTGCGTGCGCGGCCCGGAGCGATGAACCCGAGCCCGCGTCGAGCGTCGTCCACCAGCCCTGCTCGCCGATGTTGAGCGACAGGAAGCCCTCTTTTCCGTCGCCCCGCGCCTGCGGACGCTCGAAGCGCGGGATCGGCCGCTCCAGCAGCAGCATGCGCACGCGGGGAGACCCCGCGTACCGGGCGAAGCGGTCAAGAAAGCATCGGATACGCTCGGCGTGCTGAGCCACGTAGTCGAACACGATGAGCGTGTCGAACTCGGGTTTCCAGTCCTGCCACTGTCGGTCCGCGTCGCGGTCCCACTGGTAAAAGCCGACGTCCCATGTCTCCTGGCGCTCGAGGCACAGTTCAAGCGCCACGCGACTCTTGCCCATGCCCGCGTGGCCCGTCCACAGGTCCCACGAGAACGGGCGTGGGTCGTCGAGCCACGCTCCCAGATCGGTCCTCTCGCTATCCCGGCCCACGCACGTCAGTCGCCGCTGACGGAAGACGAATCGCGTCCGGTCGTCACGCGTGGCGTCCACCTCGATCGCGATCGGCGGCTGGCGGTTCAGCCGCGCGTAGCGCAGCAACTCGGCCGTATCATCACGGCTCAGTTGCACAACCTCGCGCAACTCGCGCACGTCGGCCAGCGTCAGCGCCGTCTCAAAGCCGACGCGCTCAAGATCGTGGCGCACATCGGCGAGGTGGCGCAGCGTCGTCGCGCTCACGGCGCGGACGAACTTGTCGTGCTTTCCGAGCAATCGGGTCTGAGCCTCGCCGTCCGACGCAAGGATGGTGAGAAACGTGGCGAGATGATCGTCGGTGATCTCCGCAGGCAGGCCCTTGAGGGCATCGGGATCGGTCCGTCGCCGCTCCTCGATCGCCGCCGCCAGCCCACGTTTTCGGCAGGCTTCGCTCCGCGCGAAAGACTCGACCCACGTACGAATCTGGTCGGCCTTGGCGTCGTGATCCTGCTCGGCCTTTTGCCCCTTCCACACGGCGTAGCCCGCGACGCCCAGAAGCCCGGCAGCCGCGACCAGCGACCACGGCGCCGTGAGCGTCACCCCGGCGATCGCCAAGCCGCCCATCCCGGCCGAGCCGATGTCTCCGGCCATCCCAAGCGTGCGGAGCGTGCCGGTCAAACGCGGAATGTAGGCCGTCAGTGCCATGCGGCCAGTCTACTTCCCGAACAGATCGCGTTCAACTGGCCGAAAGCTCGCCTGCGACGGCGCAGTCTTTGGCGCAAAGCCCGCGGCGGCGGCTTGCAAACCCCACGGTCGGGACGCCCGTGCCGCCGGGGAGGGCATTGCGGTCGGCGGATGCGGCGCTTCGGCCGACGTCCGCGATAAGAACCGCGTTGCGGGCTTGGCAGGGGCGAATCAGGCGGTCTTTGCGCGGTCGGCGGAGCGGTGCGAGGTCCGCTTTGGCGACTTTTCTATTTGAAAACAGGCCTCCAACACAATGTTTGAGGCCTCCAACACAAACTTTGAGGCCTGCAACACAAACTTTGAGGCCTGCAACACAATGTTTGAGGCCTCCAACATCGTCTCGAAGGCCTGTTTTCTCTGCTCGCAGGCCTGCAACATCGTCTCGAAGGCCTCCATGCTCGTCCCGCAGGCCGGTCGCAGACGCTCGAAGTGCGCCACAGCGCAGCGCAACACCCGCCCGGCCGCCGCCAGGCCCTCCCGATCCGCCCCGACGGCCGCACCGACGTCCGCCCGGGGCCCGCACGCCGTCACGCAGGCCCGGCACTTTCGGCGCCCGGACCGTGCACCCCCCGCGGCGGCCTGTGCACCCCCCGCGGCGGCCTGTGCGGCCGGGGCACAGGCCGGGCAGCGCACACAGTCTCGCTTCGACGCCCGAACTCTGCGACACGCCCCGCGCATCGGCCGGCGCCCGCCGATCTCCGCGTTCGCGCGGCGGCACGTGCCGGACGCGGGCGGGAACGCCTCGGCCGGCGATGCGGGATCAGTGCAGGGGCAGACGAACTCCCGCGCCGGCGCGTCCGGCTCGCAGAGCGAGCGTGAAGGCTCCCCGGCGGGCCGGGCGGGCCCGCATCCCGATCGTTTGACCGCACGGCCGCGCACCGTTCGGCCGACGGCGCGCTCCCTGACCCCCCCTCACACCTGCTCGAGGAAGCGCAGATCATTCTCAAACAACATGCGGATGTCAGGGATGCCGTACTTGCCCATCGCGATCCGCTCGATGCCGAAGCCGAAGGCAAAGCCCGTCCACACCTCCGGGTCGATGCCGCAGGCCTCCAGCACGTTGGGGTCCACCATCCCACACCCGCCCAGTTCGATCCACCTGGCCGGCTCGCCCGGCTTGAGGGCGATCATCATGTCAAACTCGGCCGACGGCTCGGTGAAGGGGAAGAAACTCGGGCGCAGACGCACCTGCGCATCTTCCGAGAAGTACGCGCGCGCAAAGTGCATCAGCGTGCTCTTGAGGTCCACCATCGATACGCCGCGGTCGAGATACAAACCCTCGATCTGATGAAACATGAAACTGTGCGTCGCGTCCACCGTGTCCGGGCGATAGACGCGCCCCGGGCTGACCACCCTGATCGGCGGACCCCAGCGGCGCTGCACCGCATCCTCCATCGTGCGGATCTGCACCGTCGAGGTCTGGCTGCGCAGCATCCGCGGACGCGGGGCCGTCAGCGGGTCGTCCACATAAAAGTTGTCGATCGGCTCGCGCGCCGGGTGCCCCTGGGGAATGTTGAGTTTGACGAAGTTGTGCTCGTCGTCTTCCAGTTCCGGGCCCTGCGCCACGTCAAAACCCATGCGCCCGAACACATCCACGAGTTCATCGCGCACGCGCGAGATGATGTGCCGCCGCCCGAGCGCCTGCGTGCTCACCAGGCCCGGCTCGGTCATGTCCACGCGCGGCTCGGACGACGAGGCGCCCCCGCCGCCGGACAGCGCCGCCCGGCGGGCCTCAAAGGCCTGCTCCAGGTCGCTCTTGACCGCGTTGGCCAGCGCCCCCACCTTCGGCTTCTCGGCCGGAGAAAGATCCTTCATGCCGCCCATCGCGCCCTTCAGCCGCCCCTTGGTGCCCAGAAACGCCACGCGCCAACGCTCCAGCGACGCAGCGTCAGCGGCGGAGGCGAGTTGGGCAAGACCCTCGGTTCGGATGGCTTCCAGCACGTCAAGCATGGGACGCGATCATAGGGCCGCGGCGATTCAACCATCGTGTCCGGGGGCCGGGGCGGGCCGGTCGCCGGGAGTGTCGGCCTCCGGTGCGGGCGCAGCAGGCTCCGCGCTGCGGGCGGGGTTCTCAGTTCCGGGGGCGGGATGCTCAGTCCCGGGGGCGGGGTTCTCAGTTCCGGGGGCGGGCGGCGCCGGCAGTCGCGCCCCCTGCGGCGTGCCCGCACCGGCGTGCGTGAGCCGCAGCACGCGGGCACCCACGGGGATCGGGTCGCCCGTCCCGGCGATCGCCGGCGCGTGCGGCATCGGCGGGGATCAGGAGACGCTCGACGGCGGCAGACAACGCCACACCGCAAAGACGCCCGCCACGAGCACGACGGCCGCCGGCGGGAACGCGACGCGCCGCAGGGGCATGGACGATCTCCCCGAGCCGCACGCTCGGCACGCCGGCCGGACGTCGCGTGACAGCGTACAACGAAAAAGGGACCGGGCGCAGGCCCGATCCCTGTGAACGCAGTGGGTTGTGACGCGACGCGGCGCTTACTCGGACGGCTCGGCCGCGGCCTTGCGCACCTTGGCGGCGTAGGCGGTGCGACGGTCGGCCTGGCGGCGACGGGTGCTCGGCTTGCCGCCGATCTCCGGTCCCTCTTCGTTGCCGACGAACTGGATCACGCACAGTTCGGCGGCGTCGCCGATGCGGTGACGGCCGAGTTTGACGATGCGGGTGTACCCGCCGCTGCGATCCTCGAAACGGGGCGCCACGTTCTCGAAGATGTGGCGGACCAGTTTCGGGGCCTTGCGCAGTTCGCCGTACCGGTTGCGCTCCACCGTGTCGGAGGCGGGAATGTCGAAGAAGCCTTCGACGAAGTCACGCTTCTCGGCGATGGCTTCCTTCTCCGCGTCGGTCGCATCCTTGGGGATGTAGGTCCAGGCGAAGGCGTTGCGGTCGCCGCCGAGCATGGCGGCCACGAGACGCCGCGAATGGAGGCTGTTGCTCCTGGCGCGGGTGACGATCTTCTCCACAAAAGGCTGCAAGGCCTTGGCCTTGGGCACGGTCGTGGTGATCTGCCCGTGCTCGAACAGACTGGCCGCCATGTTGCGGAGCATGGCCGCGCGGTGGGCCGTCGTCCGGCCGAGTTTGAATCCGCTCTTGCGGTGACGCATGACGCACTCCCTGACTGCCCGGGCTTCCCGGGCCGCGAATCACTTCTTTCACCCGATCGACGGGGCCTGGTACCCCTCGGGCAGCTCGATCCCAAGATCCAGCCCGATGTCCTGCAACTTGCGCTTCACCTCACGCAGCGACGTGCGACCGAACGAACGCAGTTTGAGCAGATCCTGATCGGCCATCTGCACCAACTGCGCCACCGTCTCGATCCGCGCCGACTCCAGGCAGTTGCTCGCACGCACCGACAAGTCCAGGTCGGCCACCGGCATGTTCAACTTGCGGATCAGTTCCTCGTCGACGCCCGCCGCCGCGGCCGCCTCTTCGCTCACACGATCCTCGCCCAGTTCAAAGTACTGCACGAACGGGTTGAGATGCTTGCGGAGGATCTTGGCCGCCTCGACCAGCGCCAACTCGGGCGTGGTGGTGCCGTCCGTCCAGACTTCAAGCGTCAGCCTGTCGTAGTTGGTGCGCTGACCGACGCGCGTGTCCTCGACCTTGTAGCGCACACGCTGCACGGGTGAGTAGATCGCGTCGACCGGGATCACGCCGATTTCCTGCTCCTCCCCGCCCTCGTACTGCTCGGAGGCGGGAACATAGCCGCGGCCCTTGCCGACGGTGAACTCCATCTCCAGCGTCACTTCGCTGGTCAGCGTCGCCAGCACGAGATTGGGATTGCGGATGGTGATGGCAGTGTCGGCCTCGATCAGGTCCGCAGTCACTTCGCCGGGGCCCTGGGCGGCCAGCCGCATCGTCTTGGGCTCGTCGCCCTCCATCTGCACCACCAGACTCTTGACGTTCAGGACAATGTCGGTGACGTCTTCCAGAACGCCGGGAAGCGTGGTGAACTCGTGCTCGGCGCCTCTGATCTTGACCGCGGTGACAGCCGCACCCTCCAGCGAGCCCAGCAGCACGCGGCGCAGCGCGTTGCCGATGGTTGTGCCGAAGCCGCGCTCGAACGGCTCAATGACAAACCGCCCGTACGTATCGGTACGGAACCTGGGGTCGGCCGAGACACGGGCCGGTAGTTCAAAACCTCTCCAGCGGACGCGCATGATTCCTCTACCTCGCCGCAGCGGTCTTGTATGGACCTTCCCGTCCCCGCGTTTCTCGGCTGGCCCGGGCTGCGACACCCCGGGAAAGCCTTCTGCACGCGTGCGGGTCAACCAGCACAACAGGCCGCGTCAGACGCGGCGCTTCTTCCGAGGCCGGCACCCGTTGTGCGGGACCGGCGTGTGATCCTCAATGGCTGTGACGCGGATGCCCGTGGAGACGAGCCCCTGAACGGCCGACTCGCGCCCCGCGCCCGTGCCCTTGATGCGCACTTCGACTTCGGAAACTCCCATCTTGCGGACCTTGTGTCCGACCTGCTCGCCGGCACGGGTTGCCGCAAAGGGCGTCGCCTTGCGGGCGCCCTTGAAGCCGATGGTGCCGGCCGAGTCCCACGCCAGCGTTTCGCCGTTGGCGTCGGTTACGGTGACGATGGTGTTGTTCTGCGTCGCCTTGACGTGCGCAATGCCGCGCACGATGTTCTTACGGACTTTCTTGATCTTCTTGGCCATGCTCTGCTCGCTCCATGCGCCTCCACGGTTCCCGACGGGCTGGAGGCTTGCGAGGTGTTGTGAAATCCGCCGGGGGGCTTGCCTGCCGCCCGGCGGAGTCTGTCAGCCCTTGACGCCCTTCTTGCCGGCCACGGTCTTCTTGCGGCCCTTCCTGGTTCGTGCGTTGCAGCGTGTGCGCTGTCCATGGACGGGCAGCCCCCGCTTGTGACGATCGCCGCGGTAGCAGCGGATATCGCGCAGACGCTGGATGTTCTGGCTCGTCTGGCGACGCAGCGCGCCTTCGACGATGTAGTTCGAGTCGATGATCTGGTTGATCATCGCGATCTGCTGCTCTGACAGTTCGTTGGCGCGCACATCCGCGTCGATCTGGGCCTCGGCAAGCAGGTCGGCGGCGAACTTGGGCCCGATCCCGTGGATGTACTGAAGAGCAAACAGGATCTTCTTGCGATCGGGGACGTCAATACCGGCAATACGTGGCACGTGATGCTCCTCAGCCCTGGCGCTGCTTGCAACGGGGGTTCTTCTTGTTGATCACGAACACCTTGCCCCGCCGACGGACGATCTGGCAGTCCTTCGTCCTTCTCTTGACACTTGACTTGACCTTCATCACCAACCTCCGGGCAGGGGCCCGTTCGTATTTCTCACTTCCGTCTCGCGGGCCCGTCCAGATCCCGTCCGAAACTCTCTGGCCGGTCTCAACTCTATGCGCCCGACCCGGCGCCGTCTCGCTCAGAATGCCGGACCGCGCAGCCGTGGTCCCTTCGCCTCGTCTGCCCCGCCCAGGAACCCCTGGTAGTTCCGCATGAGCAGGCTCGCCTCGACACGCTGGAGGAAGTCCAGCGCCACAGACACCACGATCAGCAGACCCGTGCCCCCCAGGAACTGGGTCACGGCAAAATCAATGTTCAGGCTGCGGTTGACCACCATCGGCAGCACCGCGATCACCGCCAGAAACGCCGCTCCCACGAACGTGATGCGCTCCATCACGGTTTCGATGTATTCGGCCGTGCGCGGGCCCGGACGCAGCCCCGGGATGAATGACCCGTGGTCACGCAACTGCTTGGACATCTCTTCCGGATTGAACTGCACGGTGATCCAGAAGTAACTGAAGAAATACACCATCAGGATGTACACGAGCACGTATGGGAACTCACCCATCGCAAACTCGTCACTCAGCCATTGCGACGAGTCGAGCCAGAAGCCCGTCACGCCGGCGCTCTTGAGGCTGGCGTTCAGCGTGCTGAACAGCACCGATGGCAACATCATCAGCGAACTGGCGAAGATGATCGGCATCACGCCGCCGTGGTTGATGCGCAGCGGCAGATACGACCGCTGCCCGCCGAACACCCGTCGGCCTCGCGTGTGCTTGGCCTGCTGAATCGGGATTCGACGCTGCGCCACCGTGATGATGACCGAGCCGGCGACGACGAGCACGAACCCGCCCGCGAGCAGGATCAGCCCCAGCCAGCCCATCTTGTCCGAGTCGGATGGGTCGAAGTTGTTGTAGACAGACACCAGCGCTTGCGGCATGCCCGTGAGAATGCCCGCCATGATGATCAGCGAGACCCCGTTGCCGATGCCGAACCGGTCGATCTGCTCGCCCAGCCACATCAGGAACATCGTGCCGCTGGTCAGCGCGGCCGTGGCCATCAGCCACCACAGCGGGTTGCTCGCCCACGTGCTGTACACCATGCCGGACTGGCGCATAAACGTGAGCCAGCCCACGGCCTGGAAGATGCAGAGCAGGACCGTGACGTACCGCGTCCATTCCTGGATCTTCTGCTGCCCGGTTGGTCCTTCGTTCTTTAGTGCCTTGAGCGTCGGCACCACGCCGCCGAGCAACTGGAAGATGATCGCGGCCGAGATGTAGGGCATGATGCCCAGGCCGAAGATCGTGCTTTGCCCGAACGAGCCGCCGGAGAAGATCGCGACGTACTCGGCAATGCGGGTGGCGGCCCCGCCTTCGGCGGCGGCGCGCTGGAACCAGTCGCTCAACTGCTCCTGGTTCACCCCGGGAAGAGGAATCCAGAAACCGATGCGATAGACGACGAGCATGCCCAGCGTGAACAGGATCTTGTTCCGCAGTTCGTCGATCTTGAACACATTGGTGATCGTCTGCAACAGCATCGGTTCAACGCACCTGCATTACTTCTTCTTGAGCACCTCGCCACGCGAGGCGGCTTCGGCCTTGGCCTGCTGGAAATGACGACGCTTGGCCTTCTTCGTCTGATTCTTCGGCGACTTGTCCTCAGCGTTGCGATCGACCCCGCGGACCCGGTCCCGACGCGTGCCGCTCTCGATCACGCTGCCGCCGGCCTCCTCGATTGCCTTGCGGGCGGCCGAAGTAACGCGGTTGGCCTGCACGTCGAGTTTCACCGACAGGCGCTGTCCCTCATAAAGCCCGCCGAGGATCTTCAGGTCGCGGCTGGTGTCGCGCACCAGCCCGGCGGCGATCAGCAACTCGGCATTCACGCGCCCGCCCCGGGCGAACGATTCGTGCTTGAGGATGTCACCAAGGTTCACGATCCAGAACTCGGAGCGGAACTTGGCATTGCTGAAGCCCATCTTGGGCAGGCGGCGGAAGTAGGGCATCTGCCCGCCTTCAAACGAGTAACGCTGCGAATTGCCCGAGCGCGCGCCGGCGCCCTTCTGCCCGCGGCCTGACCGCTTGCCCGTGCCGCTGCCCTTGCCGCGACCGATGCGCTTTCGCGCCTTGGAGCGACCGGCTTGTTCCGTGATCTCGTGAATCATCATCGCTGCTGACCTCCGACACGCGGTCTGCCGAATTAACTCTCAGTGGTTCCCGACGCACCCTCGACCGCACCGGTCTGAGCATCGCCCTGGCCGGCATCGGCGCGACGGCGCCCGCCGCCCGGACGCCCGCGACCCCCGCCGCGGCGTTCCTGTCCGACGGTATTGACCGGGGCAGCCATCCGCTGCCCGGTCGTCTTGGGCATGAAGCGAAGCCCGCGCTCGATGCGCAGTTCGGTCTCCGTCGCACCCAGCGTCAGCCCTCGCAGTTCCTCGATCTGCTCGCGCTGCTGGAGTTTCGAAATGCCGTCGAACACCGCCTTGATCACGTTGACCTTGTTGGTTGATCCGTAGCACTTGGTCAGGCAGTCGGTGATGCCGGCCATCTCGAGAATGGTCCGCACCGTGCCGCCCGCCACGACACCCGTTCCGGGAGAAGCGGGCACCAGCCGGACCTTGGCCGATCCGAAGCGACCCTCCACCTGGTGGGGGATGGTCCGTCCGGCCATCGGGATGGTCGACAGTTCGCGCTTGGCCTGCTTCTGGGCCTTTTCGATCGCCGACGGCACTTCGTTGGACTTGCCGTACCCGTAGCCGACCTTGCCGCGACGATCACCCACGACGACGAGCGCGCCGAAACTGAATCGGCGTCCGCCCTTCACCGTGGCCGCCGTGCGAGAAACGGCCACTGTCGATGACTCTAGATGACTGGCTTCGTCGAGAACTTCTGCCATGACGTGTCTCTTCTTGGTATCTGTGTGTTACGGCGGCTCAGAACTGGAGCCCGCCCTCCCGAGCCGCGTCGGCCAACGCCCTCACGCGACCGTGAAACCGGAACCCGCCGCGATCAAACGCCACCGCCGTCACACCGGCTTCCTTGGCGCGCCGGGCGATTTCAGCCCCGACAAACTTGGCGGCGTCGGTGTTACCGCCCGTCTTGATGCTCGCCCCCTTGTCACGCGACGAGGCCGAGCACAGCGTCCGCCCGCTCAGATCGTCGATGACCTGAACGTAGATGTGCTGCAGCGAGCGATACACCGACATGCGCGGACGCTCAGGCGTGCCCAGCAGCCGCTTGCGGATGCCCGTGCGACGCCGCGAACGCCGAAGTGACTTCTGCTTGTGCTTGTCCATGTCCCTACCTCTTCCGCTCGCTTAACTGCCGAACTGCTTGCCCTGCTTGCGCTGGATGACTTCGTCGACGTACTTGACGCCCTTCCCGTTGTACGGCTCCGGCGGACGCTTGGAACGCACCTTGGCGGCAAACTGCCCCACCGCCTGCCGATCCGCCCCGCTCACGGTGATGATCTGCTTATCCACCGACACCGTCAGACCCGCTGGAATCGGCACCAGCACCGGATTGGCGTATCCGACGCTCAGTTTGAGATCCTTGCCCGCCTGGGAGGCCGTCCAGCCCACGCCCACCACTTCCAACTTCTTCTCATACCCCTTGGTCACTCCCTCGACCATGTTGCGGAGGATGGCCCGGGTCGTGCCCCACAGCGCGCGGATCAGCCGCTCGTCCAGCCGCGACGGGTCGACCGACACCACCAGCGACTTCTCGCTCTCTTCCCACTTGACCGAGACTTCCGCACGGTGCTCCCACTCGAGTTTGCCCTTCGGGCCCTCGATCTGCACCCTGCACCCGTTCAGGCTGACCTTCACGTTGGAAGGCACGGCCACTGGTTTCTTTCCGATCCTCGACATAGGCCTGTCCTCGTCTTCCGCCGCCGGTCCGGCGCCGGGGATTCCAGTCTGCCTCAGTTCCCGCCGGTCAGATGACCGTGCACAACAGTTCGCCTCCGACCTTGAGTTCACGGCAACGTCGGTCGCTCATCACGCCGCTGCTGGTCGAGAGAATGGAGATGCCCAGTCCCTGCTGCACGCGATCAAGGTCGTCGACCTTGCGATACACGCGGCACCCGGGTTTGCTTTCACGCTGCAGCGAGTGCAGCAGCGCCTCACCGCGCGGGCCGTACTTGAGGGTGACGTTGATGCGCCCCTCCCGCCCGTTGTCGATGAGTTGATAGCCGACGATGAACCCCTCGTCGACCAGAGTCTGCGCGATGCCGCGGCAGACCTTGGAGTTGAGGCATTCGACGTGCTTGGCGCGGTTCCGTACCGCGTTGCGGATTCTCGTCAGCATGTCAGCGATGGGGTCGTTGAATGACATTCTCGTTCCTCAGCACTTGAGGGTTGACCACCCGTTCACCACGACGCCTTGCGCATCCCAGGGATCTTGCCTTCCAGCGCCAACTTGCGCAGCATGATGCGGCTGATCCGAAACTTGCGGTACACGCCCCGCACTCGACCCGTCAACTCGCAGCGACGCACCGTCCGCGACGAATACTTCGGAGTCCTGTTGCTCTTGGCGACCTGTGCTTTCGTTGCCATGGTGTCCTGATTCCCTCGGCTGTCTGCTCACGGCTCCGAAGAGCCCCCTGTTCAGTTCGACGTCTCCGGCTTGCGGAAGGGCATCCCCAACTCCCCAAGCACAAACCTGCTCAACTCCGCGTTCGAGTTCGAGAAGCAGAAGTTGATGTTCATCCCGTGGGTGAACGTCACTTCGGCCATGTTGATCTCCGGGAACACGCCCTGCTCGGTCAGCCCGATCGAGTAACTCCCCTGCCGATCGAACGCCTTGTCGTTCAGCCCGCGGAAGTCCTTGATACGAGGCGTCGCCAGGTTGATCAGCCGGTCGAGAAAGTGCCACATGCGCTCCCGACGCATCGTCACCATCGCCGACGTCTCATAGCCCTCGCGGACCTTGAAGTTCGATACCGACTTCTTGGCCTTGACCACGATGGGCTTCTGCCCGGTGATGGCCGTCAGCGTGTCCAGCACGGTGCTGCGCACCTGCGGAGGCAGTTTCGTGCCCTCCAGGTGCCGGCCCATGTTCACGTTGACGACGATCTTCTCCAGTCGCGGCATCTGCATCGGATTGGAGATGCCGAACTTCTCCGTCACCTTCTTGCAGATCTCGTCCTGGTACATCGTCTTGAGACGGGGAGGACCAGACGGGCGCATCGCCTCTGCGGCCGCTGCCCCGCCCTCACCGCCCTTGTGCTTGCCCTTGTCCTTCGCCATGGCTGACCTCGATCAGAGCGTGTCCGTCCGGACCTTTTCACCCTTGCGCTTGCGGGCCGACGTCGCAATCGGCTGACCCGTGCGGACCGCGATCCGCTTCTTCTTTCCATCCGCCCCGCACTCGAAACGCACCCGGGTCGGCTTGCCGTCCACCACCGGGCTGACCTTCGAGATGTGGATGGGGCTTTCACGCTGCACCACGCCACCCTGCGGACTCAGGCGAGTCGGCTTGACATGCTTGGTCCGCATGTTGATGCCCTTGACGAGCACCCGCTCGCCCAGAACCCGCACCACCTCGCCGGTCTGCCCCTTGTGATCCCCGCTGGTCACGATCACTGTGTCACCCGCCCTCACGTGCCTTGGCATTTCAAATCACCTCCGTGGCGAGAGACACGATCTTCATGTAGTTCCGGTCACGCAGTTCGCGGGCCACCGCCCCGAAGATGCGCGTGCCCTTGGGATTCCCGTCCTCGTTGATGAGCACCACCGCGTTGGTGTCAAAACTCACGTATGAGCCGTCGGCACGCCGCGTCGCGTGCTTGGTCCGCACGACCACGGCCTTGGACTTGTCGCCCGGCTTGACCTCCGAACCGGGCAGGGCCTTCTTCACGCTCACCAGCACGCGATCACCGACGCCGGCCTGCCGACGCGTGAACCCGCCGCGCCGAGTCGATCCCCCGTACACGCGGATGACGTAGGCGATCTTGGCGCCCGAGTTGTCCGCAACTTCACACCTTGATTCCTGTTGGAGCATGGCTCGCACCGTCCCGCTTCAAGCCGGGTTCACCCCGGATCAGTCCTGCGTTGAACGCTTCTCAACCACGCGCACCAGGCGCCACGACTTGGTCTTGCTGATCGGGCGGCACGGCGCGATCTCCACCACATCGCCCACGTGCGACTCGTTGCCCGCGTCATGCACGTGCAGCACCGTGCGCTTCGACACGAACTTCCCGTACTTGGGGTGCTGCGACCGGTAGCGGATCACGACCTTGCGGGTCTTGTCACGCCCGTCGGTCTCCACCACCCCGATCCGGCTGCCCTTCGCATTCTCTGATGAATCGCTCATCGTCTCGTGTCCTTACCTGGATAGCCCGTCACCCCTGCTGCGAGGCCAACTCGCGGGATCGACGCTCGGTCATCAGTCGCGCAATGTCGCGCTTCACCTTCTGATGCTGCGAAACGTCCTCCACCTTCTGCGTCACGCCCTGCGAGCGCAGTTTGAACAACTTCTCCCGAAGTTTGCCCAACTCTAGCCCGATTTCCTCATCCTTCAATGCCCGAACTTCCTTGCCAGTCATCGCTCACCTCACACGCTCAGCCGACGCTTCACGAACCGGCAGCGAACCGGCATCTTGATCGCCACACGCACCAGCGCTTCCTTCGCACGCGCCTCCGAGACGCCCGCCAGTTCGAACAGGATCGTCCCCGCCTTCACCCGAGCCGCCCAGTAGTCCACGTCCGCCTTGCCCTTGCCCATGCGCGTCTCGAGCGGCTTCTTGCTGATCGGCTTGTCCGGAAACACCCGGATGAACAACTTGCCCTCACGCTTGAGAAAGTGGCTGGCCGCGATACGCCCCGCCTCGATGCAGTTGCTCTTCAGCCAGCACTGCTCCAGCGCCTGCAGCCCGTAGTCGCCGAACGCGACATAGTTGCCCTTCGTCGCGTTGCGCTCCCGCACGCGACGGAACTCCTTGCGGTGCTTGACTCGCTTGGGAATCTTGAAAGGAGGCATCTGCTTCGTCCCTCGTCAGTCCTGGTTCAACGCCAGGATTTCACTCATCTCAACGACGCCCGCGAGCCCGGGCCTGCGCCCCGGCCGCACGCGACTGCTCTTCCTCAGCCTGCTCGGTGTACTCGCCCTTGTAGATCCACGTCTTCACACCGATCTGTCCATACGCCGTCCGCGCCTCGGCAAACCCGTAGTCTACGTTCGCCTGCAATGTGCTCAGCGGCAGCGACCCCAGCCGCACGTCCAGCGTGCGGCTCATCTCCGCTCCGCCCAGACGCCCGCTGATCTGGATCTTCACGCCCTGCCCTCCGGCCGCCATCACCGCCTCGGCTCGGCTCTTGACCACGCGGCGGAAACTCATCCGCTTGCTCAACTGCTCGGACACGCTCTCGGCCAGCAGTTGCGCGTTCAGATCCGGGTTCTTGATCTCGATGATCGACAGCGAGACCTTGCGCCCCGTCATGTACTGCAGTTCCTCGGTCATCCGGTCCACCTCGGCGCCCTTGGGCCCGATCACCAGCCCCGGACGCGCCGTCTTGAGGATGACCTTCAACTCCTCGCGCGTGCGCTCGATGATGATGTCGCTCACCGCCGCGTTCGGAGGCGTCCGGTTCAGCCGGCGATCCAGGAACCGGCGGATCTTCTCATCTTCAATGAGCAGTTCCCCGTACAACGCCTTGGGCGCATACCAGCGACTGCGATGAGCCTCCGTCACGCCGAGCCGGAAACCGAATGGATGCGTCTTCTGTCCCATCAGCCACGCTCCTCCACGCCAATCGTGATGTGGCTCGTCCTCTTGAGAATCGAGTGTGCCCGCCCGCGGTCCTTGGGACGGAAACGCTTGATGTGCGGCCCGCCGTCCACCCGGCTCTCGGCCACCACCAGGTTGGACTCGTCTACGCCGAATGCTTCCGCATCGGCCATCGCCGCACGCAGCGCCTTGCGCACGTTGATCGCCGCACGCTTGGTGCTGAACGCCAGCATCTCGTCGGCGTCCTTGTACGTCTTCCCGCGGATCATCTCAGCGACCAGACGCGCCTTGCGCGGGCTGCCCCGGTGATGACGCACGTAACTGGCAAAGCGAGCGATCGGGCCCACCCCGCAGCCCAGCGCACCGGCGATCGCCTCGACGTCCGCACGCGTGCAGCGCGGGTGATCGCTCCCACGCAGCCAGTTGCCGATAGCCGACAGCGCCCGCGCGCCCTTGAGCCCATCGCGCTCCACTGCTTCGGCGATCTGCTCAAGGCTCACGCCCTGCTCGCTCATGCGCTTCTTGACTTCTTCGTGTCGGAGTTTCACCGCTTGACTCCCGCTTGACAGGCCCGGTTCAGTCGCCGGACTTGATGCCTTCCTTCTTGTTCGTGTGCCCGCGGAACGTACGCGTCAGCGCAAACTCGCCCAACTTGTGCCCCACCATGTCCTCGGTCACGAACACGTCCTGGAAGAACCGCCCGTTGTGCACCTGGAACGTGTATCCCACGAACTCGGGCACGATCGTGCAGGCGCGGGCCCACGTCTTGATCGGAGACCGCCGACCCTGCTGTGCCTGCGCCTCCACCTTGCGGTAGACCTTCTCGTCGACGTATGGACCCTTCTTGAGGCTGCGTCCCATCGTTCATCCTCTATCAACGGAGCTGCCCGTACCGCCGGCTGCGACGGCGACGAATGATCAGTTCTGACGAATGCTGCTTGCGATTACGCGTCCCCCCGCCCTTGGCCTGCACGCCCGTGGCGCTGACCGGCGCACGCCCGCTCTTGCTGCGCCCTTCACCGCCGCCCAGCGGGTGCTCGTGGTGGCTCATCGCCACCCCGCGCGTCTTGGGACGACGACCCAGTTTGCGGTTCAACCCGGCCTTGCCGATGCGACGGTTCTGGTGGTCGACGTTCCCCACCTGCCCCACCACCGCGCGGCAGTCGATCGGCACGCGACGGATTTCGCCGCTGGGCAACACCAGCGTGGCGTAGTCACCTTCGCGGTTGGTCAACCTCGCGTACGACCCCGCCGAGCGGCACATCTGTCCGCCTCGCCCGGGGAGCATCTCCACACAGTGCACGTTCATGCCCGTCGGAATGTACCGCAGCGGCATCATGTTGCCCACCTGCGGCTCAATCGCCTCCTGCGAGGCCAGCACGGTGTCCCCGTCACTGAGCCCCAGCGGGCAGATGATGTACCGCACCACCCCGTCGGCGTACTCGACCAGCGCGATGTGGCAGGAGCGGTTGGGGTCGTACTCCACGCCCATCACCTTCCCCTCGACTCCGTCGCGGTCACGCCGCTTGAAGTCGATCTGCCGATACATGCGCTTGACGCCCCCGCCCCGACCACGCACGCAGATCGTCCCGTGGTGGTTGCGCCCGCCCTTGCTCGGACGCGGACGGAGCAGACTCTTCTCCGGCGACTTCTTGGTCACCTCTTCGTGCGTGTTCACCGATGCGTTTCGGCGCCCCGCGCTGGTCGGCTTGTAAATTCGGATGCCCATTGCTGGTCGTCCTTCCTCAGAACAACTCGATCACGTCGCCCTCACGCAGACGCACGATGGCCTTCTTCGTCGGCGACGGCTTGACGTACCCGAAACGCGTCCGACGCTCGCGCTCCTTGCGCACCTGAGTCTGCACGCCTTCCACCTTCACCCCATACAACGCTTCCACTGCTTCCTTGATGTCCGTCTTCGACGCCCGGCGATCCACCTCGAACGAGTACCGCCCCGTTTCCATCTCGACGGTGCTCTTCTCCGTCAGCAGCGGTTTCTTGATCACGTACGAACTGTCCATTACGCCGCCTCCCCGCCGACTTTCACCCGGCCCATCGGCTCGATCTTGGCCTGCTTGTTCGTCTGCGACGACGGTCCGTTCAGCCAGGCCTCAAGGTCGGCCCGGTCGATCACCAGATACCGGTGATTGAGCAACTCAAAGCACGTCAACTGGTCGGCACGGCACAGCGTCACGTTCTCCACGTTCCGCCCGCTCAGCCGGGCGTTGCGGCTCTTCTCCGCGTCGCTCGACAGCGCCACCAGCGCCCTCTTGTCCAGCCCCAGTCCGGCGATCAGATTGACAAAATCCCGCGTCCGCGGCTCGGCAAACACCAAGCCGTCCACCACCCGAACCTCGTTGTCGATCAACTTGGCCAGCAGCGCATTGCGGTTGGCCTTGCGCCGCATCTTCTTGGGCATCCCCAGCCGGTAGTCCTCACGCGTGCGCCGCTTGGCAAACGCGTGACCACCGCCGCGGAACGTCGGAACCTGCCGGTCGCCGTGCCGAGCACGCCCCGTTCCCTTCTGCTTGTACAGTTTCTTGCCCGAGCCCGAGACCTCGTGACGGTTCCGGGTACGGCTCGAACCCTGGCGCAGGTTGGCGTGATACATCACGTACGCCTGCTTGATCAGGGCCGGATTCACCGTGCCGCCCAGAGATTGCTCGTCGATCGTCATCGCGCCGACCGACTGTCCATTCATGTTGTAGACGGGGACATCCATCGTGTCTTACCTCGCCTGACGCCTCTGCTCGCCCCGGACCTGGCCGGGAAACCCTGCTTCGCCTATTCGGCACGCCTGCTCTTGCCGGTCTCCCGGCCCGGTTGCCCGGTGCGGCGGCTCGAAATCGACTCGGCCGTCTTCGCCCCTCTGGGGCACGCTTGTCTTCGTCCGGCGGTTTCCTTCGGACCTGCCGAACACCCCGGCGGATTGTTCAACCCCGCCGGAGTCACTCTTCGCTGACTACGAATCCTTCACGATCCGGCTCTTGTGCCGGTTCAGACGCACCGGGGTGCGCACCATCACCATCGACTTGTTGGCCCCGGGCACCGGGCCCTTGACCAGGATCAGATTGCGCTCCACGTCGATCCGCACCACGTCCAGGTTGCGGGCCGTCACCCGGTCGGCGCCCAGGTGCCCGACCATGCGCTTGCCCTTCTTCAACTTCCCGCTGTGCCCGCGGTTGGTCGCGTGGGCGCCGATCGAGCCCGGGGAGCGGTGCTTGCGCTCCACGCCGTGGCTGGCCGTCATGCCCTTGAACCCGTGCCGCTTCATCACGCCCGCCGTTCCCTTGCCCTTGCTCGTCCCGACAACGTCGACGTACTTGGTCCCCTCGAACCGGTCGACCTTGAGCACCTGCCCCAACTCAAACTTGCCCACTTCGTCGGCATCGCAGCGGAACTCGCGGTGATGCCGCAGCGCCGTGCTCCCGGCCTTGGCGTCGTGCCCGATCATCGGAATCGTCGAGTTCCGCGGCTTCATGTCGCCGAACCCGACCTGCACGGCCGTGTACCCGTCCCTTTCCTCGGTGCGCAACTGCGTCACCACGCACGGACCAAGTTCGATCACCGTCACCGGGACGATCTTGCCGTCGGCGAAGACGCGCGTCATGCCGAGTTTGGTTCCAATCAACATCAGGGACATCGCAAACCTCGTCACCCTTGCGGGCCGCTTCATGACCAGGCGAACCTGTCAGAGGAAGTCTTGTTGTCGCCGCACGATGGCGGCACGAAAAAAGGCCGTCTCCTCGAGACGGCCGCCAGTTCCTATGCCTTGATCCTCACGAACACGCCGGCCGGGACGACCAGGCGATTGAGAGCCTCGACGGTGCGGGCGTTGGGTTCGAGAATGTCGATCACACGCTTGTGCGTGCGGATCTCGAACTGCTCGCGGCTCTTCTTGTCGATGAAAGGTCCACGCAGTACCGTGTACCGCTCGATCCGCGTGGGAAGCGGAATCGGGCCTTTCACCTTCGCGTTGGTGCGCTTGGCATGATCCACGATCTCCCGTGCCGAAGCATCGAGAGCGATGTGGTCATACGCCTCCATTCGAATGCGGATCTTGCCACCAGTCATGTGCGACTACGCCTCTACCTTCTTCCCCGACCCACCGTCGGGCCGACACCATAGGCCCCCCGCGCGGGCCAGACCACTACAACACCCGGAATGCCGGTTCCCCGACATCCCGATCTCGTCCTTCTCGTTTCCCGCGGGGCTCGATGAAGGAATCCGGCCCCGGAAAAACCCGGAGCCAAACTTGGGTGCAAAGCCCGAACCTTGCCGCCCCAAGCCTCGAAGGGTATGACACGGCCCCTATATGTCAACGCAGACCCCCTCCCGCTCCGAACTTTTTTCAGGACGCGCAAATCGCCTGACTGCCCCCTCGGCCCCCCCGTCGACTCACTCCCGCACGGAGATCCCTGCCATGCGAACCATCCTCCCCCTGGCGCTCATCCTCCTGCTGACCGGCACCGCCGCAGCCCAGGACCGGCCCGACCAGACCACCAAACCTGCCGCTCCCCCACCGCCCAAGGATGCCAGCAATTGGGGTGTTCGCCTATCTTCTGAGCCGCTTGTAGTCGAGGGTGTGGGAGTGACTATTTCGATCCCCCTCGATTCGGTGGTCCAGCACGACGTCTTCGACACCATCGCCACCACCAAAGTCATCCTGCCCGATGACCTGGGTGTCGTGGTCATCCAGGAACGCCGATCCAAGCGCCTCGACCTGAGCGTCGAAGCCGTGGCCGACGAAGTCATCACCCAACTGCTCGAACTGTCCCCCATGTTCGACATGAAGGAGGACGCGGGCCGAGCCGTCCGCAACCCGGCGGGGCAGTTGCAGGCCGACGTGGTCGGCACGCGGGCCAAAGTGCTCTCACGCGACAGGCAGTACGGGCTCGCCGGGTACAACGCCGACCACGCCTACGTGGCCATTCCCCGCGAGGGCACGCTGGAATACACCATTCGCGGCTCGACGCTGCTCCAGACCGACCCGGGACGGTTCGTCCTCTTCGAGTTGTACACGACCGCATCCGACTTCACCAAGGCGCGCGAGACATACGAAGTCATGCTGGCCACAGCCGCGATCGAGGACCAGGCCAACATCGCCACACGCCGCGCCGCCATGCTCGACGCCGGCGTCAAAGCCCTCGCCCAACTCACCGAGTCCGACTACCGCGCCGTCTTCAGCGCCCATCCGCAGCGATGGGAGCGTTTGAGCCGTCCAACCCCGACCGGGGCGGCCTCGGACGAAGAGGAACTCGGATACCGGCGCGTCCAGGCCCGCGTGGGCAAGCGCGGCGACCTCAGCCCCAACAAACCGAAGGAAAAGTGGACCACCGACGACCAGCAGGACGGGTACATCGTGCAGATTGACGCTCGCCTGCTCGAAATCGACAGCATCATCGATACCCGGGCCGCCTACTTCCTCAGCCTTGATCGCACAGAGGAAGCCTGGGTCGTGAACATGGCCGTGCGCAAGGAGGCCGACGTCAGCCGCTGGCAGGAGATCGGCGCGCGCCTCGGTACCGACATGAGCATCAACGTCATCCCCGAGCAGTTGCAGGCAACGAAGATCCGCCCGCAAATCCAGGGAGAGGGCTACATCTCAGTGGTCGAGAGTTACATGCTTCCGCAGTTGCTCGTCCACATCGGCATCCCGGCCGACTTCGCCTTCTACTCCTACCAGACCTCGTCGAGCACCATCCGCCTGCGGACCGACTCGCTGGCAACTCCCAAAGGCAAGGGCGGCCCGTGGACGCTGACCACGCGCCTCAACGCCGACGCCCCGCCTCAGACCACGGTCATCGGGCCCGACGGCAAGATCCTGCGGACCGACCTGGCCGACGGGCGCCGCTGGAGCCCTATCGAGTTTGACGCCCTCTACAACCTGTGGAAGAGCAAGGGTCTTCCCCTCGACTGAGGGTGGCTTGGCCCCGCCGGTGCGGTCGAGCCCGATACACTCCGCATCGCATGGCCACCGACCGCATCATCTCGGCGCAGGCGAACTCGAACCCCGAGGACGAGCGAATCAACTGGTCGCTGCGCCCCGAGCGCATCGACGAGTATGTCGGACAGACCGACCTCATTGAGCGTCTGCGGATCGCCATCGAAGCCGTGCGCCGACGCAAGGAGCCGCTCGACCACGTCCTTCTGCACGGCCCGCCGGGCCTGGGCAAGACCACCCTGGCGCACGTCATCGCCCATGAACTCGGCTCGCGCGTGCACGCCACGTCGGGCCCGGCGCTGGCCCGCGGCACGGACCTGGTCGCCGCTCTGACCCGGCTCGAGAAGGGCGACGTGCTCTTCATCGACGAGATCCATCGTCTGCCCGTGGCCGTCGAAGAGTTCATCTATCCGGCCATGGAAGATTTCCGCATCGACATCTGCCTCGATTCGGGGCTGAACGCGCGAACGGTGCAGATCAACTGCCAGCCGTTCACGCTCATTGGCGCGACCACGCGGGCGGGGCTGATCAGTTCGCCCCTGCGGTCTCGCTTCGGCATCGCGCATCACATCCGCTATTACGACGTCGAAGATCTGCTGGTGATCCTGCGGCGCAGCGCAGCGCTGCTGGGCGTGTCGGCGGACGGCGAGGCCCTGCGCATCATCGCCGAGCGGGCACGCGGCACGCCGCGCATCGCCAACCGCCTGCTGCGGCGCGTCCGCGACTTTGCCCAGGTGCGGGCCGACGGGAACGTCGCCCCCCGAGTCGTCGACGCGGCGCTACACCTCGAAGGAGTCGATGCGCTCGGGCTCGATGAACTCGACCGCGCGTACATGCGCATCATCGCCACGACCTACCGGGGAGGCCCCGTCGGACTCGAAACCGTCGCCGCCACGATGAACGAAGACGCAGGCACCCTCGAAGACGTGGTGGAGCCCTATCTGCTCCAGATCGGCTTCCTGTCGCGGACGCGGCGAGGTCGGGCCCTGACCGGGGCCGGCGCGGGGCACATCGGCGCCCGTCTGCCGGAACGACCTGACGACCCGACGAGCCTCTTCAACGGGTGACACCGTCTTGACTTCAAACTCGTGCGACGCGGGACGCCCGAGATTCACGTTGGATCCGTACGACATCCGCCACCGGTACCGGAGACGAAAAAAGCCCTCGCTTCCGCTTGGGCCTCCTTCCGATCTGACGATGCGCGACTTGGCGATGCACCATTCCGCGCTCGATCACTTCTTACCAATGCTGCCCGCCAGCGCCTCGGCCGTTTCCTCCGTCAGGTACAGGATGCACCCGTCATTGGGGCTCAGCGTCAGTTTTCCCGACAGCAGCGACATGGCAGTCTCCATCGGCACCGACATCATCGAAGACCCGCAGATGTACTCGTGCCGCTTGCGATCCACCACCTCCAGCGGCGCCATCGCGTCGTCGCCTCGCTCGGCCAGCAGACGCTCGTACACCTGGAGTACGTCCGCCGGAACGTCGGCCACCAGTTCGGCCCGCTGACGCTTCAGATCCTCCAGCCGATCGCGGATCTCGTCCTCACGCTTCTGCCGGTCCTGCTGGGCCACTTCGCGGAGTTTCAGCCGCTCGGCGTGGGCGACCTCCAGTTCCACCAGTTGGGTTTCGAGTTTTTCCACCTTTTCCAGGTGGCCCAACTCGTTGTCGTCCAGCGACCCGCGACGCTCCTTGAAGGTATTCACCTCGGTGAGCAGGGCCTTGTATTCCTTGTTCGTCTTGGCCTGATTCATCCGCTCGCGCAGTTCAGCGATGTGCGCGTCGATCTGCTGGGTCTCACCCTCGAGGTTGGCCACACTGGCTCGAAGCTGCCTCAACTGCCCCTGGACCGAAGTCCTCGTCGATTCAATCTCGGACAGTTGCTTGACCTGCTCCTTGAGGAAACGTTCCGCACTCCGCAGTCGCCCCTGGAGCCCCCGGATCTGCTGATCCACCCGGAACACCTTGAGCAGTTTTCGAGTAACGTCCATCCAGTTCTCCAACACCCATCCGGCCCGATCTGCTGGTTCATCCTAGCAAAACCGCGCGCCCGTTGCGATCAATCGACCCCGCAAACCCCATCCACACCCCGGATCAGACAAGTTTTTTCATACATCTCTCATCACCCGCAGCAGCCAGAACCCCACCGGCGCTGCCAGCAGCACCGAGTCCAGCACGTCCAGAATGCCACCGAACCCCGGAAGAGACTTGCCCGCGTCCTTGGCCCCCGCGTCACGCTTGAGCAGGCTCATCACCAGATCCCCCGCCTGCCCCACCACCGAGATGACCACCCCGAACACCAGCCCAGCGACACTCCCCATCGGCCACTGTTCCCCCAGCACCACCACTCCCAGCGCCCCCATCCCCGCACTGAACGCCAACCCGCCGAACGAACCCTCCCATGTCTTCCCCGGGCTCAGCCACGGGATCAACTTGTGCCTCCCGATCGACCGCCCGACAAAATAGGCCCCGATGTCTGACGCCTTGGTCGCCGCGATCATCCATAGCAGCACCCAGGCCGACCACTCCCGACGGACCAGCACCATAAATCCGAACATCATGCCCAGGTAGGCCACCCCGAGCAGCGCGCCCCCCGCCGCGGCCGCCGAGCCCTGCACCTCCCGGTGCCGGGCGTTGAAGGCCAGCGAACCGACCAGCGCCACCGACAGCACGGAGTTGACCATCGCCACGCCCGTCACCGCATCGAGGCTCTCGGGGATGAAAGCGACCATCGCCAGCCCCATGAGCGTGAACGTGATCACCACGCGACGCGAAACCCGGATCCCCTTCTGACGGTACAACTGCGCCAGTTCCAGCGCCCCCATCCAGGCCAGTGCCCCGATGACCGGCAGAACCACAACCCCGGGTGGAAGCGTGTGCCGACCCGAGAGTCGCTCGAACCAGCCCGGAGCGCTCAGACCGTCAAGCCACTGATCCAGCCACGACCCGAGAATGATGGCCGCAATAAGCACCGGACCGAGCAACAGTCTTTGTCGCAACACGCAATCAAGATAGCACGATCGCCGCCCCGAAGAGGTGTGCGGGCCGGCACGGAATCAGCAAACCGTTCAATGGCTCAGTCCGCCGAAGCGCCGCTCTCGCCCCGCAAACGCTCGCACCGCTTCGTTCAGCGCTTCGGCCCCGAAGTCCGGCCAGAACAGGTCGCTGACGTGGATCTCCGCGTAACTGATCTGCCAAAGCAGATAGTTGCTCACGCGCATCTGGCCGGCTGTGCGAATCAGCAGGTCGGGGTCGGGAATCCCCCGCGTGTACAGACGCTGTACGAACAACTGTTCGTCGATCGAGTCGGGATCGAGCCGCCCCGCCGCTGCCTCTCGCGCCAGCGCCCGGGCCGCATCCACAATTTCTGTCCGCGAACCGTAGTTGATCGCCAGGCACAGCGTCGGGCCCGTGCAGGCGCCGGTCGTCTGTTCGAGTCCGTCCAGAGCGGCGATCACGTCGGGAGGCAGACCCTGTCGGCTGCCGATCACGCGGACGCGGATGTTCTGCTTCCGCAGCGCCTCCTGCTCGCCCTGGCAGTAGGCGATGCACAGTTGCATGAGCGCGTTGATCTCCTCGGTCGGACGACGCCAGTTCTCCGAACTGAACGAGAACAGCGTCAGGTATTCGATGCCCAGGCGTCCGGCCTGCTTGACCACCTCACGGACTGCGATGGCGCCGTTGCGGTGTCCGAACACCCGCGGAAAGCCGCGTTCTTCGGCCCATCGCCCGTTGCCGTCCATGATGATCGCCACGTGACGCGGGATGCGCCTCGGATCAACGTCGGGCAGGTGCGCAAGCGGATCGGCGTCGGGATTGACGCGCCTCATGCGCTCGATGGTCGCGGCGACTTCCGGGGCCGGCGACATTTCCAGTCCGCGATCGGCGATGCTCATCCTGCCTCCAGGCACTCGCCCTCTCCATAGAAAGCGGCGAATGCGTCCTCCTTTGGCTCAGGCCGGGGCCGATTCCATCTCGCGCACCACGCCCGTGCTGATGATCTGACTGCGTTCGGGTCCGACGCTGACCAGCCCGATCGGAGCCCCGGCAAATGCACAGATCCGATCCAGATACGCCCGCGCCGGCCCCGGAAGTTCATCCATCGACCGGGCGGTCGTGATGTCCTCCGAAAATCCGGGCATGGTCTCGTACACCGGCTCGACCCTGCCCAGTTCTTCGCCATCGGGAATGAACCGGTCGGTGACGCGCCCCCCGACCCGGTAACCCACGCAGAGGTTGAGTTCATCCAGCCCGCTGAGGACGTCGAGCAGCGTGACGCACAGGTGCGAGACGCGGTTGACCATGACCGAGTAGCGAAGTGCGACCAGATCGATCCATCCCACACGTCGGGGCCGTCCTGTCGTGGTGCCGAACTCGCGCCCGCGCTGGCGGATGCGATTTCCGATGTCATTACTCTGTTCGGTCGGCAAGGGCCCGGAGCCGACTCGGGTGGAGTAGGCCTTGGCGACTCCGAGCACGCGCCCGACGCATGTCGGAGAAACGCCCGTGCCCGGGCCGATGCCCAGCACCGTCGCGCTCGATGCCGTCACGAAGGGATATGTGCCATGGTCGACATCCAGCAGCGTGGCGTTGGCACCCTCGAAGAGCAATCGCCCGCCCGAGTCGATGATCTCGTTGAGCAGGTACGTCGTGTCCGACACACGATGGCGCAGACGCTCGCCCATCGCCGCGGCCTTTTCGATCACCGCGTCGACTTTTACTTCCTCGGCCCCGGGCGGCAGCAACCCCGACTTGAGGCGGCAGGCTTCGCCCACGCGACGGCGCAGACGCTCGCGGTCGAGCAGGTCACACATACGCACCGCGCCGAAACGCTGGGCCTTGTCCGCGTAGGCAGGCCCGATACCGCGACCGGTGGTTCCGATCTTTCGCCCGTCGGTCTCGGCGGCGGCCTCGCGCGTGCGATCTTCGAGTTTGTGATAGGGCATGACCACGTGAGCCCGGCTGGAGATCACCAGGTCGCGGGTGTCCACGCCGCGCCCTTCCAGTTTTTCGATCTCCGAGAGCAGCACTTCGGGGTCAACCACCACGCCGTTGCCGATCACCGCCTTGACGCCGGGGAACAGGATGCCCGAAGGCACGAGGTGCAGGGCGTAGCGTTCGCCGTTGACGACCACGGAATGTCCGGCGTTGGCGCCCCCGTTGTAGCGAACAACGGCGGCGTGCTCCCGTGCAAGCACGTCGACGATCTTGCCCTTGCCCTCATCGCCCCATTGAAGTCCGACAACCGCCGTACACTTGCCCGTCACTGCACCGGCTCCTTTGTGCAAAGCAATGCCCCGCGGTTATCGGTCCGGCCGATCGGGTCACCTGACCGGAATCGCGTGTGTGCCACGGCTCTGGGAGCCGTGAGGCACGGCCGACGCGGCCGTGGCACCCGAACCCGACGAGGGACGATAGCGCCCCTTCGGGCCCCGCTCGGCGCTGTTCGTGCCCGGTCTGCTCAAGACGCACCGCCATTGCGCCGATCCACAGCGCAGGAGTACCCGGCGATGGCTTCAGAGACTGTTCGAATCATGTGCCCGAACTTGTCGTGCCGCCGCGTCTTGGCCGTGCCCGAATCCGCCCGCGGCAAGACAGTGCGCTGCAAGAACTGCGGAACGTCTGTGACCATTCCGGCCGCCAAGTCCACCCCCCCTCAGTCGGGCAAGAAGGACCAGGCAGCCTGAACGATGAGCCGCAACCCGCTGAGCGTCTGCTTCGACCGGACCGAAAGCACCGATTGGACTGATCACAGCGGCGGCTGATCGTCGTCGTCCTCGTCCAGGTCGAAGTCAAACTCCACGATAGAACTCGAATCCGGGTCATCGGGCACGGTGAAACTCGGCGGGGGCGCCACCGCCGTCGGATGCCCCTCCGGATCGTCGCGGTCCTGACGCGGCGAGGATGACTCACCCTGCGGCCTTCCCTGCTCGTAGAGCAGCACCGGGTCGATGGCCTGCGGATCGCCGTCGATCCGCACGACTACGACCACCGGGCCGACGGAGATGAGATCTCCGGCATCGAGCGACGACTCATCGACGCGCTCGGAGTTGACCCACGTCCCGTTGCTCGACTTGAGATCACGGACGCGCACCGCGTCGCGATCGATCGATATCTCGCAGTGCTGGCGCGAGACTTCCGGGCTTGGAACGCGCAGATCGCACCGGGTGTCGCGCCCGATGACGTACCGCCCGCTCTCAAGGTGGCGCGACTTGATCTGACCGCCCGCCGTGACAAAGACCAGTTCCACTTGCACGCTCCGCGTATCCTTCCCGGCTGCAGACCGGGGAGATCCCCGTTGTTCCGCCGTCCAGCGCCGATATGTCGGACAATACAGTCCAACTCCCTTTTCGGCAACGCCCTGCCGCTTGTGCCGACACGATCCTCCGCCGCTGCCAGCCCGGGTCGGTCGGCTCGCTCTACATCCACATCCCCTTCTGCAGCCACAAATGCCACTATTGCGACTTCTACAGTCTGGTGGACAATCAGGGACGATTCGAGACATTCACCACCCGCCTGATCCGGGAACTGAACGCCCTGTCACCGGCCGCAGGGCCTCTGCGGACGCTGTTCGTGGGCGGCGGGACGCCCACCCTGCTTCCGACGCCCTGCTGGGAACGCCTGCTGGCCTGTCTGCACGACTGCTTTCAAATCTCGGCTGAGACTGAGTTTAGCGTCGAGTGCAACCCCGAGACGGCAGACCCTGCCCTTTTTGGGGTATTGGTCGCAGGAGGTGTGAACCGGATGAGTCTGGGGGCACAGTCGTTCCACCGTCGGCACCTGGCCACGCTGGACCGCGTCCATCGGCCGGAGAGTCTCCCGCGGGCGCTGGAACTGGCCCGGCAGGCTGGCATCGGGCGACGGTCGATCGATCTGATCTACGCCATTCCCGGGCAGACCCTCGAAGAATGGCGGACCGATCTTCAGCAGGCGATCGATCTGGGGACCGACCATCTCTCCTGCTACAACCTGACCTACGAGCCGCGGACGGCCCTGACGGCGCGCCTCGAGCGCGGACTGATAACGCCGACCGAGGAAGAACTCGAAGTGGCGATGTTTGAACTGGCCGGTGCGTTTCTCCAAGACGCCGGCTTCGTGCGCTACGAGGTGAGCAACTACGCCAGGCCAGGGCAGGAGTGCCGGCACAACCTGGCGTACTGGCGACAGGAGCAGTGGCTGGCGGCCGGGCCCTCGGCGTCGGGGCACGCCGGCGGATTTCGCTGGAAGAACACGCCGCACCTGGAGACGTATCTCTCGCACGAGGCCGACGGCTTTTCACCGGTGATCGACGTCGAGGCACCGGACGAAGCGCGGGCACTGCGTGAGCGGATCATGACCGGGCTGAGGCTGCGTGAGGGGCTCAACAGCGCTGAACTGTGCGCGCACATCGAGCGGACCTGTCCCGGCAGGAGCGTCGATTTTGTGTCCTGTGCCACGAGGTTGCGTGCGCGGGGATGGCTTGTGGAGGACGAATCAGTCATCCGACTCAGTGCCGGGGGCATCCTCTTCGCCGACGGGGCCGCCTCCGAACTCATGCTCAGCCTGATCTAACACGGGCTTGAGGTCGGGGCGCTGAAGGTGGAGCCTTGTGAGCAGGCGGCGCAGATCGCCGGGCCACTTCGTCCGCACGTCGATCGGCTCGCCGGTGACCGGATGAGTGAACTTGAGCCGGTGAGCGTGCAGTGCCAGGCGCGGGGCAGCCTGTGACGTGGACCGCGGCCCGTACCAGTCGTCGCCGAGAATCCCGCTGCCGATGGCGGCCAGGTGCACGCGGACCTGATGCAGCCGCCCCGTGACCGGACGTGCCTCGATCATCGCAGCGATGTCCGAGGCCTCGAGCACGCGATAAGCGGTCAGCGCCGGACGCCCCGCGCCGGACACGCGGGATTTCTTCATGCTGGCCCAGCGGCTGGCTCGCTCCTGATGTTCCTCAATGGGAAATCGGATCACCCCAGTCATCTCGCGCGGGGGCTTGTGACAGACCGCCCAGTAGAACTTGCCGACGGCCCGGCGTTTGAACTGCTCGAACATCGCGTCGTAGGCCTCGGTGGTCAGGGCGACCATGACCAACCCGCTTGTCTGGCGGTCAAGCCTGTGCATCAGCCCGTAGGCGCGATCACCCCCGAGTTGGGCAAGCCGGTGCCCGTGCGTGGCGAACAGCCCGTTGAGCAGCGTGTCGTGCTCGTGCCCGAGCCCGGGCAGGGTGACGACGCGTGAAGGCTTCTCGACCACGAGAATCGAGTCGTCTTCGTGAGCGACTCGGAAGGTCACGCGCGGGTTGGGCTGGATGCCTGCCATGTGGTTACAGCCCCGCGGCGACACGGTCGAGGTACCATCGGCGCACGCCGTTGATGGGGATCATCTCGTCGAAGGCGCGGCGGTCTTCGGCACTGGACGCCAGCCTGGCGATGAGGGGTCGGGAGTCTTCGCCGCTGGCGAGCAAGGCGAGGAATCGCGTGCCGCTGACAAACCAGGGCGTCATCGCAACGCGTCGCCCGCGGCCGCCACCCTGGTAGACCGTGACAACCCGCCCGCCGGTCAGATCTTCACCCGAGCCGATACCGGCGACTGAGCCGTCGGAGTCCAGGGATGCGAGCACGAAGTCGAGCCGGTCGTGCCCTCGCTCGCGCCAGCCGAGGGACTCGAGGAGTTGACGTTCGTAGTCCTCGTGGGCGGCTTCGCCGGGAGGGACGTGGTGAATCTGCGAGCGGGGAATGCCCGCAAAGTCGCGAAGCACTTCGTCGATGATCTCGGTGCCGGCGGGCTCTGGTGGCATGGCGCCCTGCGTCGCGAGCCAGAGTTGTGTGCGCGTCCAGGGCAAACTGCGGAACTTCGGGTCGACCATCAGGCGCATGCACAGACGTTCCTGGACCCGTCCGCCGGAGATAGCCAGGTGGAAGTCGCCGAAGGTGCGCACGCAGGTCATGGCCTGGAGAAACAGGTCTGAGGCGGCGGCGTCGATCAACTCCTCCTCGGACTCCGAGAGCACCACTTCGCCGGGCAGGGCAGGCGTCAGGGGCTCGGGAGCCAGTTCGTAGGGATCGGGCATGGCCTATTCTGGACAAGTCGTCCGAACATCTCCAGTCCCATGTTCGATCCAGCCCGCATCATTGACGCCAACGCCAACCGCGCCCGCGAGGGTCTTCGCGTGCTCGAGGAGATCGCCCGCTTCCATCTCGATGATGCCGAACTGTCGGGCACGCTCAAACGGTTGCGCCATGATCTGGTGGAAGAGGTCGAAAAACTCCCGATAAGCGCGGGCGAGCGGCTGAGCGCCCGCGACACAACATCGGACGTCGGAACATCGATTTCGACGCCCGGCGAAAGGCGGAGAACGTCTCTTGACGCCCTGGCGGCATCGGGCAGCGCGCGTGTTTCCGAGGCGCTGCGGGTGCTGGAGGAGACAGCCAAACTGGCGGGCGAAAGCGGGACCGGGTTCGAGGCGCTGCGTTACCGGCTCTACGAGGCCGAGCGATCACTGCGACTGCGATTGCGGACCAGGGCGCCGCAGTGGCGACTGTGCGTGCTGGTCAGCGAGCGACTGTGCCGTCGGGCGTGGAAGGACGTCGTGGAAGGCGCGCTGGCGGGCGGAGCCGACTGCATTCAACTTCGTGAGAAGGAAATGACGGCCGGATCGCTGCTGGCGCGGGCGCGGGAACTTGTCGCGCTGGTGCGGGGGAGTGCCTCGGTCATCATCAACGATCGCCCGGACGTGGCGCTGCTCGCCGGGGCCGACGGCGTCCACGTCGGCAACCATGACCTGCCCGTCAGCGAGGTGCGCCGACTGGCGCGGGGCAGACTGATGATCGGCTGCTCGGCCTCGTCGGTGGAGAGGGCGCGCGAGGCGGCGGCAAGCGGGGCCGACTACATCGGGCTTGGGGCCATGTTCGCCACCAGCACCAAGAAAGCGCCCGACCTGGTCGGGCCCGGGCTGGTCCGGGCGATACTGGGCGACCCTGCGGTCTCGGACATTCCTCATCTGGCGATCGGGGGAATCAGCCCGGACAACGTGGCGGAGGTATACGCGGCCGGAGCGCGCGGCGTGGCGGTCAGTTCCTGCGTCTGCTCGGACCCAAACCCCGAACGCATCTGCCGGCAGATTCTGTCGTATCGCAGGAACGAGGCCGAAGCGCCTGAAGGCTCGGGCGGCCCGGGGCGGGGCGGAATGGCGGCGCCGAGCGACGCGGGGACGAGCCCGTCCCAGGGAGAATCAGGACCATGAAGATGAGAATGGCGTTCGGGTTGCTGTGCGTGTCCGCGTGCCTGGCGGCCGAGCCGCCGGCCCAGTCTGATCTGCCGCGACAGGATCTGACCCGGATGCGTCCGGACGAACGAACGTCGTTGGAGCAGTTGATAGGGTCGGGATTCACCGGGATGGGTGAAGACGCGGTGATCCTGAGCGGACCGGATGTAGGCATCGAGGTCTTCAACACCCGCATCGCGATCGTCCAGCCCTGGCGCCTGACCGACATGGCCTCGCAGAAGATGCTCGAACAGGTGGCCGAAGCGCTGGCCGGGCTGGAGGGCGTGGTACTGGTGGCGCTGCACGGGCCGGAAGAGGCGGACAAGGTCAAACGCCTGCTTGAACGCCGAGCGATTCCCGGGACGGTGGTGCTCGATGCGGAAGACCGGCTTTTCACGCCTCTGGGGCTGGGAGCGCGCGGCGCCAACCTGATCGTCGATCGACACGGCGCGGTGCGATATGCCGGGGTGAACCCGGGGGCGGTGGGCGACCTGGTCAGGCAATTGCTGGCCGAAGAGCCGGACCCTGAGAAAACGCCCGCGGGAGACGTTCGCTCGCTGGCGCAGAGCGCCGCCGGCGCGGCCGAACTGGAACAGCGGATCAATGACGCGTGGCTGGCAGGGGATCTGAAAGGCGGGGAAGCGGCGCTGGAGGCCGCGTGGGAGGACGACACTGCGGCCGCGACGACGGCGGCACGCAAACTGCTCAACGGGCGGACGACGATGCAGCAGGTGCTCGGACTCGAACAGTTGGCTCGGCATGCCGACCCGAACACGCTGCTGGACGTGATCCGAAAGATGAACGCGCGAACCCAGCGGCTGGAAATCGCGATCCTGGTGCGAGCGCTTGGACAGCGTGAGCCCGATGACCCGGAGGCGGTGTTGGCGCCGTTTCTCCAGTCACGCGACGTATACGTACGACAGGCAGCACTGAACGCGCTGGGCGACGTAGGCACGCCGGCATCGCTGCGGCTTTTCGTTGGGGAGATGCGCAATGCCCCGGTCGCGTGCGACTCGTGGAGCGCTGATGACGACGACCGGCTCATGAGCACGATGTTCGGCGTGGCGTACAAGTTGACAGGCTTCCGAGGCACGACGGGGCGCGAATACCAGGACTGGCTCAACCTGTACAACACCAGCCCTGAGCAGGCGCAGGATGCCGCCGGGCGTTCGATCACCGGGGCCGACGGGCGGCCGAACCTGCTGCGCTTCGGCTCCAGCCAGATGCTGACTTATCCCGGGTTTGATCTGGCGTATCAGTTTCAAAGACCGGATCCGTCGCTGATCGATGACCGGGTGCCGCCGATGTTTGTCGAAGAAGCCGAAGCAGTGGCCCGGCGCGCCGAGCCGGTGCTCGGACGGGTGTACGCGGCCCCGATCCGTATCTACATCGGCGATGACGGAGGCTTCTCGGCGCTGGTGGGCAACAGGGCCGTGGCCGGAGAGGCGCAAGCCAACGCGATTTACATCCGGCACGGAGCCTCGCCGGCGATGCTCCAGGCGTTGGCGCGCACGTACGGATGCATCCTCCAGGACGCCACGTTCGCCGACCAGCCGCGCTGGCTCTCAGACGGATTCGCGCTTGCGATGTCGTCGAGCGACTCGCGCTGGACCATTTCGCGTCTGCGGACGCTGAACATCGACACGGCCGTGCAGGAGGGCGTGTTCCATCGCCTGCTGACCTGGGGCGGGGAGGCATCAGACGACCCCCGCGACGAGGAGAACTACCAGATGTCGCGCCTGGCGGTGGACTTCCTGCGTTCGGGGCCTTACCCGGCGGGGAATACCCGTCTGCGACTGGTGATGGGCCGGATCTCGACGGGAACGGGCGATCGCGAGGCCCTGGCCGAGTACTACGCGCACCCCGACGACCTTGACCAGCAGATCCTCGACTGGCTGGGCGCGCCGTAGACCGGCTCGACTACACTTGATGCCATGCCAGTCACCTTTCAAGAGCATCTGCTTCCCAACGGGCTGCGCGTCATCGCCGAGACTGATCCGGACGCGCACTCGGCGGCCGTGGGCTTCTTTGTCAACACCGGCGCGCGCGATGAGGACGCGACGATCATGGGCGTCTCACACTTCCTCGAACACATGATGTTCAAGGGGACGGACGACCTGTCGGCCGACGAGATCAACCGTCGTTTCGACGCGCTGGGCGCGAGGAACAACGCGTACACGACGTCGGAGTCGACGTGCTTTCACGCGCAGGTGATCCCCGAGCACCTGCCCGACGTAACCACGCTGCTGGCAAGGATGATGCGACCGGCGTTGCGACAGGACGACTTCGACCTCGAGAAGAACGTGATACTCGAGGAAATCGCCATGTACAAGGACAATCCCTTCTGGGTACTCTACGAAGCGGCCGTCGAGCGCCACTACAGGCGGCACCCTCTGTCGCACCGCGTGCTGGGGACCAGCGACACGGTGGGGCAGATGTCGCGTGAGCAGATGCTGGGGTACTTCACGCACCGCTACTCGGCCGACAACACGGTGGTGTCGCTGGCGGGCAAGGTCGACTTCGACCAGACGGTCGGGCTGATCGAACGCGAGTGCGGGCGTTGGAAGCCGTCGGGCGCGGGTCGGGCGCAGCACACGCACCGGCACCAGCCGGACAGCCTCGTGCTTCGCGACGAGCGCGTGTCCCGCGGGTATCTGATCTCCATCGCCTGCGCCCCTTCCATCGAAGACGAACGCCGATACGCGGCCTCGCTGCTGATGCAGGTGCTTGGGGGCTCGGAAAACAGCCGTCTGCACTGGGCCCTGATCGAGACCGGCATCGCCGAAGAGGCGCAGAGCGCCTACGACGCGCACCACGCGGCCGGGGATTTCTTCATCTACGCCTCGGGCGATCCGGCCCGGCTGGACGAGATCCAGGAAATCATCGACCGCGAATCTGCGAACCTCGTGGCTTCGCTGACCCAGCCGGACCTGGATCGCATCGGCGCCCGGCTGGCAACGGCCGCAACGCTCGGCGGAGAGCGTCCCAACGATCGCATGCAGCGGATTGGGCGTTACTGGCTGGCCCACGGACGCTATCGCTCGCTGGAGCAGGAACTCGAACGGATCCGGCATGTGACGCTCGACGATCTGCGCGAGGTCGCGGCCGCGTATCCGCTCTCCAGTCGCACCCTGGCACGGCTCGTTCCGGCCGACGCCTGAGTCTTCGCCAAAGCCGGTCCGGCGGTGCGCACAGCCGAACGGCGCCCGCGGCCGGCGCCCGTCGCAGCAGCCGGCAGGATTGGTCCGGGTGTGCTGGTCACAGGCCATCGCCACGGGCGCTACTTGCCCGCCACTGCGAACCCGTCTGAGAGATTCTCAAACTCGTTGAGCAGACGTTGTTCGAGTTTGACGTCGCGCAGGGCCTGCGCCAGTTCAGCCATGACGAGGATCACCCCGGCCGCCATCGCCGCCAGCCCGACTCCGAAGCAGATCAGGGCCCAGACCCACAGGTCGCTGCTGAAGATGGACAGTCCGATCGCCGCCGAACTGGCCAGCATCGCCAGAATGGCCGCAAGTATGCACTGAAGCGAAGCACGCAGCAACGTGGCCCGCTTGAGCACCCGGGCCGAGTGCGCTTCGAGGGCTTCGAGGCGCAGACGATCGAGGGCCGCGCCGGCCATGCCCTCGGCCGGACTGGCGATCGTGCGGATCAACTCCACCCGCTCCTTGGCGAAGGCGCGCGAGCGCGCCACCAGCGTCGCCAGGCGGTTGAACAGCCCCAGACACAGCAGCCCGGCGGCCGAAATCATGACGACAGGCGTGGCGAGTTGGGCGATGACGACGGCCGCGCTGTCCATCGGTCGATCCCTCGGCGTCCTGCCAAAGGCTCCAGGCAGCCGGTGCGTGAGGACCAGACCCCGCTCAACCGGCGCATTGCGGATGTGAAAAACCCCTCGCTGGGCGAGGGGTGCTGAACTTGTTGCACAATGATAGGAGGCGATCAGCCGACCGTGGGCTGTCCGGCCACGTGCTTCATGCCGCGGCGACGGTCGCGGAGACGACGGCTCTTGCCGACGCGGTCGCGGAGGAAGTACAACTTGGCGCGCCGGGCGTCGCCGCGACGGACGACCTCGATCCTGGCGATCAGCGGGCTGTTGATCGGCCAGGTGCGCTCGACGCCCTGGTTGTCGACGATGCGGCGGACGGTGATCATCTCGTCGATGCCGCGCCCCTTGCGGGACATGAGCACACCCTGGTAGACCTGGATGCGTTCCTTGTCGCCTTCGACGATGCGGGCGTGAACGTTGATAGTGTCGCCGATGTCCATGACCGGAAGGTCGGTCTTGATCATCTCGGCGTTGATGGATTCGATCAGTTGCTGCGTGCCCATGGCGCACCTTTACCTTTGCCCCGGCGGCGCATCCGCCGGGGGACTGCAAGCGTAGGCCGGGGACGGGCGGGGCGTCCAGAGGCGGCATCCGACGGGCCAGCCGGGGAACCGGGCACACGGGTGGACGTTTCGAGCGGCGGTGCCGGGCCCCTCGGCAGCGGTGCTGAACTCTTCGGCAGAGCGGTAGAACTCCTCGGCAGGGCCGCCGGATGATCTGCCCGCCCCGAAATCTGATCCAGAGCCTATGAGAGTCCCGAGAGGCCCCGTCTCGATCGATGGCGACCTCGGCGCAAACGCTGCGATCAATATCGGGTCCAAGATCCAATCGGGCATGACGAATAACTATTCCGGTTCGCGCACGGCCGGCGGGCAGATGCTTGGCACCGTCACCATTAGTCGCCAACTGCTGGGCCCCATCACGGTCGAGAATGACGGCGGAGGCGCGGCCGGCGCGCCGACCAGCGTGCAGATTCGTCATTAGGGGCCCGTGCTCGACGCCGACGACGACGCCGACACCCTCGACCTGGTCGCCCTTGTCGGAGCAGCGGTGCAGTGCGGGGAGATACGTGGCAGCGTCAAGAGGGCAGGGCTCATCGCAGTCCGCCGCAATCACTCGTCGCGCGGGTCAAGCAGATCCGGCCGGCGCTCCCGCGTCCGCTGGACCATCTGCTCCAGTCGCCAGCGGGCCACGGCGTCGTGGTCGCCGGAGAGCAAGGTCTCGGGCACTTCCAAGCCTTCCCAAATTCTCGGGCGGGTGTAGTGGGGGCAGTCCAGCAGGCGGGCGTCGTCGGAGATACCCAGTTCGGCCCGCCACTTGGCCAGCAGTTTGGGGTGCACGGGCTGCCCATTCGGGTTCGTGGTCGGGAGCGGCGAGAACGAATCCTGGGCGGCCGAGGCGTCGTGCCCGAGCACGCCGGGCAGGAGTCGGACGACTGCGTCGATGAGGACCAGGGCCGCCAGTTCGCCGCCGGAGAGCACGTAGTCGCCGATCGAGACTTCCAGAGGGGCCAGTCGGTCGATGACGCGCTGGTCGATGCCCTCGTAGTGCCCGGCGATCAGCAGCAGGCGCGGGCGGGCGGCCAACTCTGCGACCATTGCCTGCGTCAGCGGCGCCCCCTGCGGCGTGAGCAGGATGCGGGTCGCCGGCGTCGGATCGGCACTCTCGACCGCCTGCACGGCGTCCCACAGCGGCTGGCACATCATCACCATGCCTGGCCCGCCGCCGAAGGGGCGGTCGTCGGTCTTGTCGTGCTTGTTGTCGGCAAAGTCGCGGATGTTGGTCGCGTGAAATGAAACGGCCCCGGCCTTGGCGGCGCGGGCGGGGATCGACACGCCCAGCACACCAGGCGGCTCGGTCGCGAAGATCTCCGGGAATGTTGTAAGAATGTCGATCCGCACGGGGGAGGGTAGGGGGAGGGGTGATGAGGCGAGATGGCGAAGAAGTGGTGAGACAATACGAGAGCGTGAGGAGACAGTCGCGGGGGGAATCGAGCGGATGGGTGCGCCCGTGTTGGACGCCGGAGAAGTGACCGTCCTCGGGCACCTCACCGGGTCGCAGGCTCGGCCGCGGGTTGCCCCGGTGACGATCGTGACAAAAAGATGAGCCCCCGACCGTGGCCGGGGGCTCGCGAGAATGTACTGATCGGCAGAATCCGATTATTCGGCGGCGGGCGCCTCGGCGGGAGCCGCGGCGGCTTCCTCGGCCTTCTTCTGCGCCTGGAACGCACTTTCCGCGGCGTTGGCACGCTCGGCGGCGCTCTTCGCGCGGTTGGCGGCCTGCTCGGCGGCTTCCACGTTCGATGACGCGACCGCGTCCTTGACGGCCTTCAAGGCCTCGGCGGCCTCAGCCTGGAACGATGACAGGTCGGCGCCGGCGTTGCCCGCCAGCGTGCCCAGCGAAGCCACGGCTTCCTCGGCCACCTTGAGCGAGACGCGAGCGGTCACGCGCGAGCGGTCGCGGTGACGACGCTTCTCCCACGACGCCCGGTAGGAAGGCGGGAGGAGATCGCGATGGGCGAGCATGTCGGCCACCGTGTCGCTGGGCTGCGCGCCCACGCTCAGCCAGTGCCGGACGCGCTCGACATTGAGTTCGACCTGCTTCTCGGGATCCTTCTCGACCGGGTTGTACCACCCGAGATTCTCGATCACTGCACCGTTGCGACGGTTGCGCTGATCGACGGCACAAAGACGGAAGAAAGGACGATGAGTGCGCCCGAAACGCTGCATGCGGAGACGGACCATGTGGTCCTCCTGTGTGTGCGCCGCCCCCCGGTCTGGCAGGAGGAATCGACGCCGGCCGCGCTGCCCGCTTCTGCGAGCAGCCGATCCAAGGTCTGGCCGCGACCATCGCGGAACCCGGGATCACCGTGGGAGGACATTGTTGGCCATGTCGTTGCGGCGGTCCAATCGCAGGATTCCGGCTCGGCCCTGGCCTTGGCGACCATGTACGGCTTATGATTGGAATGCCGGTGTCCAAGAGGAGGTTGGTGCCATGTGGATATTCACCCGATACGGCTTCTACAGCGCGGTCTGCGCCCGGCAAGGCGACGGGCGGCACCACCAACCGGTTGATCCTGATCGCATCATGGTCCGGGCCAGGTCGCGCGGGCACCTCGAGGGGCTGATCGGGCGCTTTCCCGAACTGCTCGCCGGGGCAGAGGTGAAGTCATTCGCCGGCAGCGACTACCCGCACCGCATATTCATCCCCAAGTCTGTGTGGGTCGCGGTGCTGGGCGCGCTGGGCGAGGATCTGGACTACGACAATTTCAAGGACGAGGCCGGAAGGCACGAAGAGTCGACCGGCAGCGCGTATGTGCATGCGCTCCATCGCGTCTGGCATGACATGCTTCCGCTTCAAAGGTCTTGAGCGTGGACAGCCGCGCTGAGGGCAACTCTCAGACGTCTGCGGACGCCGACGGTGCCTTGAGTTGCCGGCGCATGATCTTGCCAGTCGCGTTGCGCGGCAAGGCCTCCAGCGGGATCACGCACTTGGGCACCTTGTACCCGGCGAGTTTGTCGCGGCACAGGGAAAGGATCGACTTCTCGTCCAGGCTCGCGCCGTCTTCGAGTTCGACGAAGGCGATGGGCACTTCGCCGCGCATGGGGTCGGGCTGCCCGATGACGGCCGAGTCGCGGACGGAAGGGTGCTGGTTGAGGACTTCTTCGATCTCGCGGGGGAAGACGTTCTCGCCGCCGACGATGAGCATTTCCTTGATGCGCCCGGTGATGTAGAGGTGCCCGTCGTCATCGAAGCGGGCCATGTCCCCGGTGCGCAGGTACCCGAGGCGGTCGAAGGCGTCGCGGGTTTGTCTCGGGAGTTTGAAGTATCCACGCATGACGTTGGGCCCGGCGATGCGCAGTTCGCCGTCGTAGCCCGGCGGAAGTTCGGTCTCCGTGACAGGGTCGACCACGCGCTCGATCACTCCCGGCAGCGGCATACCCACCGAGTGGGGCCGGTAGTCCTGTGGCCGACACCAGTTGGTCACCGGGGCGGTCTCGGTGAGCCCGTATCCCTCGGCGATGGTCACGCCGAAGCGATCGTGGAACCGCCGCGCCACATCGGTCGGCAGCGGCTCCCCGCCCGAGACGGCGAACCGGATCGACGCGAAGTCAGCCGGCTCGGCGTTCTTGACCTGGAGCAGGGCGTTGTACATCGAGGGGATGGCGACAAACATCGCCGGGCGATGCTCGCGCAGCAACTGGACGATGCGGTTGGGCACGAACCGGGCCGTGTACACCACCTTGAGACCGAATGAGAGCGGCAGGAGCGTGAGCACGGTCAGCCCAAAGGAGTGGAACTGCGGCAGCACGCCGCAAAAGACGTCGGTGGGCTTGAAGTGGACCCATTCCTCGACCTGCCGCACGTTGGAGTGGAGATTGCGATGCGTGAGCATGACGCCCTTGGGGCGTCCGCTGGTGCCGCTTGTGTAGAGGATGACCGCCAGATCATCGGGTTCACCTCGCCTGGGCCAGCGGGGCGAGGGGACGCGGCGGAGCGCCGTGCGCTCCAGGCGCAGAAGGTTCTTCACCGACGGTTCGAAACCGACGAAGTCGATCATGGGTTGGGCGCTCACGATCGTGTCAGTCTCGCAGTCGTTGACGACATAGGTCAGTTCATCACGCGACAGGAGGTAGTTGAGCGGCACCACGGTGCGCCCGAGCATCCAGCAGGCAAGCGCGGCGATCGGAAAGGCCCCGCTGGTGGGCAGCATGATGCCGACGTTCTGCGTGCCCGACTTCGCTTCGATCGCGTCGGCGAGGTTGGCCGCCGCAACCAGGATCTCCGCTCCCCGGTATGAGCGATGGTCGTCGATGACCGCCACTCCAGACGGCGAAAGGGCGAGACGACGGATAATCGGCCAGTGGACGCTCATGGTTTCTGGTACTTTCCCGGCGGCGATGATACACGAGGCGGCGATGACAAGTGTGATGCGAACATGCGTGCGGATAACCGCGGCGGTGCTGCTGTGCGCCGGTTGCTGGGGCTGTGGCAGACCCACGCCTCCCTCGCCGCCTCCGACCCCGCCTGAGCCTTCCGAGCCGGCGCCGCAGGTGCCGGATGTGTCGGCGCCGACGCCCGAGTCTGAGTCGGCGCCACAAGCGCAAGAGCCCGAGCGGCCGGCGATTCCAGATCATCCGATCAAGGGGCAGATCGACGGGCTCGATTTCGAAGCCGTCCGCGTGGCCCATCTCGATGCGACGGTGCTCATTTCCGGCGTCGACGGCCGCGCCGTGACGCTGGCGGTGTTCGGATCGTTCGGGCCGTTCGAGATTCTCGCCGAACCGGGCTTCGGCGCGCCGCACGTGTACGTGCGTTCCCCGCAGGATGGTCCGACGAAGGGATACATCTCGGGATATCGCCTGATCTACGACGAAGCGCAGGGGTTGCTCTGGCTGCGGCTGCCCGATGATCGCGGCACCATCGCGGGGCGCTTCACGATCGAGTAGCGGAGGGTGCGGGTTGGCGCTCGTCGACGGCCGCGGCGACCACGGCGTCGGGCGGGAGTTCGGCGTAGGCCTCGATGTCGTTGTGTTCACCCGGGCGGTGGCGCATGGAGTGCTGGACCCACAGCGCCATGGCCGCCCCGCCCATGGCCACGACGCCGCATATCCACTGGGGGAGCGAGAGTTGCTCGTCGAGGACGAAGAAGGAGATCACGCCGACACCGAACGGCTGCAACTGCATGATGGCGGTGGTGACGGCCACGCCGATGCCGTTGATGCTGACGTAATAGGCGACGTGTCCGCCGGCGATGCCGGTCAGGGCGGAGGCGCCCAGCACACCGAGCACCATGGGCGTGGCGCCCAACGGTGCGGCGCCATGGTCGGGGCTGAAGATGAACATGACCAGCAACATGCCGATGGCGGTGTACTGGCTGATTCCCGCGAAGGCCATCGCCGACGGCACGCCGTGCATCACGCGCCGCACCGCCAGCCCGTAGGCCCCGAAACTGGCGCCGGACGCGACGGCCAGTCCCATGCCCAGCACAAGTTGTCCGGAAGAGGCATTCTCCGCGTCGCGCAGCCCGAAGAACAACACGCCGACGATGCCCAGCGTCGCCAGCGTAGCGCCGAGCAGGAAGCGCCATGTCCGGATGACGATCCGCTCGGCCGGGAACATGAACGCCGCCCCGATCGCGACGAACACGATCTGCATGCGCAGCCCGAGCACGAAGAGCGTGGGATCGATCGCATAGAAGCCGTGGGCGTACAGCGATTGAGCCCCCGCATTGATGACCGCCGGCCACAGAGCCCGGCGCAACAGTCCGGGCGGCAACGTGCCTCGCCGGCGCGCGTTCAGCAGGAGCGGCATCCACACCAGCGCGCTGATGCTGTAGCGCCACCCGTTGGCCGTCCAAGCGTCGATCTCGTGCCGCGCCAGATACCCGAGCATGACCGGGGCGACGGACCAGAATGTCAGCGTCGCCGCAGCGCCGGCAATGCCCCACCCCTGCTTGCCCGCGTCCTGACTCACGCCACGCTCTCCCGCCCCGGCCCCGAAGCCCCGACCGGTCACCCGGGCCCGGGCCCGAATTCCGGGAGGCGGATGCTAGACTTGCCGAAAGCACGCCCCAGATCAGATGCGCCGGGGCTGGCCCTTCGTCATGCGCAGCCAATTCGTCAGCCTGACATTCCTCTTCTTCGGCAGCGGCGTGGGCACGATGATGCGCTACGGACTGGCCGGCGCGCTGCGTCACCCGTCGCACACCTGGGGCTTTCCACTCGGTGCGCTGGCGGTCACCGTCGCCCGGTGTTTTGCCATTAGACGGCTGCGCAGCGCCCTCTGCGGCCTTCGGGCGCTGCGCGACGACGTGCGCGGCGCGATGCTCGTCGGCGTGCTCGGAGAATTCACGACCGTCTCGAGTTTCGGATTGGAAACCATGCTGTTGTGCTCGCAGGGGCACGCCGGTCGGGCCATCGCTGACGTTGCGCTGAGCAACCTGCTCCGGCCGGCCGACGTGTGGGCGGGGCTGCGCTGCATCGGCACTTGGCAGGGAGTCGCCGCGTGATCATCGCGATCGTTCGACATGGCAAGGCTGAACGCGATTCGGCTTCCGGCTCCGACGCTGACCGCGTGCTCCAGCCGCGCGGGCACCGGCAGGCGGCCTACCTGGCCGGGGAGTTGGCCGGGCGGCTGCGCGGCCCGCCAATCCTGCTCGCCAGCCCGTATGCCCGCGCCCGACAGACGGCCGAACCACTGGCACCGGCTCTTCAGACAGCCCTGCAGTTCGACGAACGCCTCGAATCGGGTCAGCCGGCGTCGTGCGCGATCGAGGTCATTGCCCAGCACGGTTCGCCCCGGGGCTGTCTGGTGCTGGTCGGGCACAACCCGCAACTGTCAGACCTCGTTTCTCTCCTGACGCGCGGTCCGGTCCCCCAGGGGGACGAATGGCTCCGCACGGGCGAAGCCGTGGTGTGCCGACTCGACGACTGGGTGCAGCCGGTGGGCGCGGGGGTTGCGATCGAGCGCCTCCGCCTGCCTGAATATTGACCGCCGCAACAGTCGGGGCAAGATAGAAGTTGAAGGGAGCCCGTACTGACGCGCATCACCCAGCAACGCTCCGCAATCGAAAAGGCCTTCGAGCGCTCCAAGCGTCCGCTCTCGCCGGGCGAAGTGCTGCGTCTGGCGGCCAGGGACGTACCCAACATCAACCTCAGCACCGTGTACCGCACGCTCAAGCGGATGCAGGACGAGGGTGAAATCACCCCGGTATCGGTCCCCGGCGAGCCGCCTCGCTACGAACCGGCCCACGTGGCTGAGCACCATCACCACCACTTCCATTGCAAGAAGTGCGGACGCGTGTTCGACCTGTCCGGATGCCCGACCGGCCTGGCCAGACTTCTTCCCGGGGGCTTCGTGCTGGAGAACCACACGCTGGTGCTGCACGGGCTGTGCGCTGAGTGCGCGTGAGCGGATATGGCTTCAGCCACTGGGCACTGGGCATGAGGAATCTGGGATGGCGCCCGGTCCGTCTCTTGCGGCTGCAGGCGCAAAAAGGAGGGAGCGGCCCGCGCCGCTCCCCGGTTGCGTTGCTGTCTTGCCGATCGGGTGCGTTGCCGCCGCCTCACGCCGCCGGCAACAGCCGCCCGCCCGGCGCCGCAGCAGCGCAAAATCCGTGCGCCGGCCGGCGCGGCGGCAATCGAGCAGCATGCTCCATCGGCGGCGACGGAACCTGCCCCGGCCGCGAGATCGGGGTTTCCACCGCGTCGGGCGCGGATCAGCCGCCGCGAGGGCCCGAAACGCCAGATCGGTCGAGGCGACCGGCGTAGTTGGCCAGGTAGTGCACCACCGTCTTGGCGATCACGTCGGCCTCCAGATTCACCGGGTCGCCCGCCTCCAGGTCCGACAGGTTCGTCTTCTCCAGCGTCGTCGGGATCAGCGCGATGTCAAAGGTGCAGGCCCTGGGATCAACCTCGGCCAGTGTCAGACTCACTCCCTCCACCGCCACCGAGCCGCGCGGCACCATGTACTGCATCAGTTCGGAGGGAACCTGCACCACCACGCGGTACTCGCCCTGACGGATGACGCGGGCAACGGTGCCCACGCCATCGACATGCCCCTGCACGATGTGCCCGCCCAGGACGGTTTCCGGTGTGGCCGAGGCCTCGATGTTGACCTTCCGCCCCGAGCCCAGCCTGCCCAGCGTGGTGCGGGCCAGGGTCTGAGGGATCACGTCGAAAAACAGTTCGCGGTGCGGGCCCACGTCGGCGACGGTCAGGCAGCACCCGTTGACGGCCACGGAGTCGCCGAGGCGAGGTTCTTCGGCCCAGTCACCCACGTCGATGATGAGCCGGGAGACAGACTCCCGGTCCAGGCGTTCACGAATCAACCCCATTCCGTGGATCAGTCCGGTGAACATCGGCCAAGTGTAGGATGCGCCCGGGCGAGGTCGGGCTTGACCACACAGGATGCCGACCGGATACTCCCTTCCCCGGACCACCGGAACCCCGACCCCGGACACCGGCTCGACGCCTGGCCACGGAGGCAGGCAAAGAGCCCAACTCGGAGCCCCGCTCATGTCGGCCTTCACACACCCATCTCACTTCCTCGGGCGAGCCCTTGCCCTCTTGGTTCTCAGCGCCGGCGTGATCGGATGCCAGAGCACGCAGCAGGCCGCGAGCCCGCAGACCACCGGCACAGGTTCAACCCCCGGCGGCGCCCCCGTGCAGGAGCACCGCACCACCGCGTCGGGCGGCATCACCATCGTCCACGATGACTGGCGGCAGATCGGATACCGCTGGGACTGGACCGGCTACCCCAACCTGGCCGGGCGCGAAGGTGTCAAGTTTGTCGACGCCTACAACGACCTGCTGGTCGTCCAGGGTCAGGACAACTCGTTGACCATCATCGACGCCAAGACCGGACGCAACCGCTGGTCGGACCGGCCTGCCAATCCGCTGGTCGAGTTCGTCGGCGTGGCCCGCGAGGGCAACAACATCTTCGTCTGCTCGCAGACCGAAGTGTTCATCATGGACGTGAACACCGGCAACTGGTCGGCCCGCCAGCCCATGAGCCAGGTGGTCAATACGCCGCCGCTCCGCTACGGGCAGACGCTCATCTTCGGCACGCCCACCGGCGAACTGTTCAGCCATCGCACGGATTTCGGCGTCACCGCCTGGCGTTACGACATCGGCGGACCCATCGAGGCCGATCCGGTCTGGGTGCAGTCCACCGTCGGCGCCGTGGCGCAGGACGGAAGCGTGGCCTTCCTCACGCCCGACACCGCCGTGGCCGTCTCCACCGCCCGCGTCGGCGGACGCACACGGACCAACCCGGTCACCGACGGCACGATGATGTTCGTCGCGTGCATGGACCAGTCGGTGTACGCCTTCAGCCCTGAGAACCAGCGCCACGTCTGGCGATATCGCACCAACGAGGAACTGACCATCCAGCCCACCTACAACTCGGGCGTGCTCTACGTCACCGTGCCCGGCACCGGGCTGGTGGCCCTCGACGCGATGCGCGGCAGCGAAAACTGGATCGGGCCCGACGCCGGCGGCGTGGTCGTCGGCACGCGATCCGGCAGCCTGATCGTCTGGGACGGGCTGGAAATCAAGGCCGTTGAACCATCCAACGGCGACGTGCTGGTGTCTTTCCGCGTCCCCGGCGTGGCGCGTGTCGAAACCGACGCATTTGACGACGGAAACCTCTACCTGGTGACCGACCAGAACGCCGTGATCCGCTTCGCCCCGCGCTGAGGTCCAGATGGCTGACCTGGTTGGCATCCGCCGTGCTCTTCTGTCCGTCAGCGACAAGACCGACTTGGTCCCCTTCGCCCGCTCACTGCTCTCACACGGGGTGGAGTTGATCTCGACGGGCGGCACCGCCCGTGCGCTCTCGCAGGCCGGGCTGAGTGTCACCAGTTTCGAGCAACTCACAGGGTTCCCCGAGATGCTCGACGGACGCGTCAAGACCTTGCACCCTATGGTCCACGCCGGCATCCTCGCCCTGCGCGACAAGCCCGAGCACACCGACGCGCTCGACCGACACGGCATCAAGCCGATCGACCTGGTGTGCGTCAATCTCTATCCGTTCGAGCAGACGGTCGCACGCCCCGACGCCACGCCCGAAGAGGCCGTCGAAAACATCGACATCGGCGGGCCCAGCATGATCCGCTCGGCCGCGAAAAACGCAGCGTGGGTGACCGTGGTCACCGCACCCTCGCAGTACGATCAGGTGGTGCGTGAACTGGACGCCAACAACGGCGCCACCTCACGTCAGTTGCGCGCTCAACTGGCTTCGGCAGCCTTCAGTCGCACCAGCGCCTATGACGCGGCCATCAGCGCCTACTTCCACCGCTCGGCGCCGATCGCCTTTCCCCCGACGCTGCGGCTGACCTACACGCGTATCGACACACTGCGCTACGGCGAAAACCCGCACCAGTCGGCGGCGCTCTACGCCGATCCGGCCTCGACCGGGCCAAGCATCGTCCGCTCGCAGCAACTGGGCGGCAAGCAACTCAGTTACAACAACATCCTTGACGCCTCGGCTGCGCTCGAACTGGTCAAGGTGCTCCGCACCACCCAGCCCGGCAGGTGCGCCGCCTGTGTGGTCAAGCACACCAACCCTTGCGGCGCGGCCGTGGCCGATGCCAATGTCGACGCCATCCGACTGGCCATCGCCGGCGATCCGCTGGCAGCCTACGGCGGGATCATGGCGCTCAATCACGCGGTCACCCTGCACGACGCGCAGGCGATCACCGACGCCGGCTCGTTCTTCGAGGTCATTGTCGCGCCGGCCTTCGACCCTGACGCCGGTTCACTTCTCAACGACCGCTGGAAAAACGTCCGTCTGCTCGCGTGCGGCGACCGTGAAGGCTCGCACCACCGCAAACTCGACTACCGCTCCGTGCCGGGAGGCATGCTCGTGCAGGACCGCGACTGCCGCGCCATTTTCACCGAGCAATGGTCGCACTGCGCCGGACCGGCGCCCTCGCCCGCGGACCTGGCCGCCGGTGCATTCCTGTGCGCCTGCGCCCGCGCCCTCTCGAGCAACGCGATCGCCATCGGAGGCGTCGACGGGCCGGGCATCCGGCTCTTCGGCGCCGGAGCCGGTCAGATGGACCGCGTCGCTTCGTGTCGCATCGCCATCGCCAAGAGCGCCGATAAGGCCCGCGGCGCCATCGCCGCCAGCGACGCCTTCTTTCCCTTCGCCGACGGCCCGCAACTGCTCATCGACGCAGGTGTGCAGATGGTCATCCACCCCGGCGGATCCAAGCGGGACGACGACACCTTCGCCCTGTGCGACAAGCACGGCGTGACCTGCCTGGTCACCGGCGAGCGGCACTTCCGGCATTGACACCGGAATTCATGCCGACTTTGACAGGAGTCTCATCATACCGATCAGATTCCGAATGCCCTTCCTCCGGGGAGGCGTGCGTCCGGCTTTTTTCGTCCGGAAAGCCCAAGGGGCGCCACGAGTCGGATGTCCGGCTCGGGTCTTTCATCCACAAGGTCGATGTCGTTCTTGTTGAAAGAATGGGGAGAAGTTCGTACAACTTCTCCATCCAGCAGGGGAAGATCGTCCGATGCGTCACGAAGCGCCGGGGACAGATTTGCACGATGGCCAGGGCGCGGCGGGCGCCGCCGCGATCGCCGCCGATCTGGGGCTCGACTCCAAGGTGCTCGTGCTCAACCGGGTGTACGTGGCGCTGCGCGTCATCACCGCCCGCCGGGCCTTTGCGCTGCTCGTGCGCGATGCGGCCGAAATCGTCCACGTCGAGCAGGGACACTACTACAACTACACCCTGACATCGTGGCTGGAGGTCTCTCAACTGGCCCGCCAGTTCGAGCCGGACGCCCACGACTGGGTACGAACGGTGCGCATGCACATCGCTGTGCCGCGAGTCATCCGCCTGCTCGGCTATGACCGCGTGCCCGACGAAGGCGTCAAACTCAACCGGCGCAATCTCTTCGCACGCGACCGCAACCGCTGCCAGTATTGCGGCCGCCTGTACACCACCAGCGAACTGTCGATCGACCACGTCACCCCGCGCGCCCACGGCGGCCCGGACACATGGGACAATCTTGTCTGCGCCTGTCTGCGCTGCAACGCCCGCAAGGGCGGACGCACGCCCGACCAGGCCGGCATGAAACTCGTTCGCAAGCCCGTCCGTCCGAAGCGCAACCCGCTCATCACGGTGCGCCTGGGCAGCGACAAGTACCAGTCGTGGAAGGCCTTCCTCGATGAGGCCTACTGGTCGGTCGAACTGGACAAGTGAGTTCCGGGGGGGCGACCCCATCCGCAGTTTCAGGAGATCGGTGCGACGGTTCCGGATACTCTCTGCCCATGCGGGCCGTCGTCCAGCGGGTCACCAGCGCCGAACTGCGCGTCAAACGCGAGGGGGAATGGCATCGCCACGCCGGCATCGGGCAGGGGCTCGTCGTGTTCGGCGGACTCGAAGCGGCCGACGGGGACCGCGACATCGAGTGGATGGGCTCGAAGATCGCAAACCTCCGCGTTTTTGACGACCAGGCCGGCAAGATGAATCTCTCGTTGCTCGATCTGGTGGCTGCCGGCACGGAGCCGGGTCTGCTTCTCGTGTCCAACTTCACCGTGGCCGGCAACGCGCAGAAGGGGCGGCGTCCGGACTTTTTCAACGCCATGAAGCCGCCGACAGCCTCGCTGGTGTTTGATGAGTTTGTCCGGACGTGCCACAGGCTGGCCCAGGGTGTCATCGTGGTGAGCGGGCTCTTTGGGGCCGAGATGCACGTGGTGGTGGGCAACGACGGGCCGGTGACGATCTGGCTGGATTCAAAGGGGTAAGGAAGAGACGACCGGGCGAAGCAGGATTCTACGAGCCTGACGCGCAAGCGAGGGAGTCGAGCAACGGCGCAAACGCACGAGGACTTGTGTGCCCGCGGATCGCGCTACGGTCTCTGCCATGCCGCGAGCACTGATGACCGTCCTGCTGCTGATCGGGTCCAACTGCTTCATGACGTGGGCGTGGTACGGGCACCTGAAAAAGGCCGCCTGGGCCCTGCCTGTCGCCATCCTGCTCAGTTGGCTCATCGCGCTGCCCGAGTACATCCTCCAGGTGCCGGCCAACCGGTTCGGGCACCTCGCCTTCGGCGGCCCGTTCACGGCCCCGCAACTCAAGGTGCTTCAGGAAGCCATCACGCTGAGCGTGTTCGTGGGGTTCTCGATCCTCGTGCTGAAGGAACGTCCCCGCACCAACGAAGCGATCGCCATGGTGCTGGTCTTCGTCGCGGTGATCGTCGCAATGTGGGGGCGCCCGGCCAGCGAGGCGGACAACGACTCGCCGAGCACGAGCCGGACGCCCCGCGAAGCAGTAACCACCCATCCCTGACTCAGGCGGAGCGGAGGCGTCCGGCTTGCGTGCGGCAAGATGCCGCCGTCATGATCGGTTTTCGTCGCAGCGCGAGCGGAGTTGTTCGTTGAATGCCTTCGTGCCGCCGGGCGGGAGCGTGAACCACTTCCAGCGTTCGGTGCCGACCATGAAGCGCGCGATGACGTTCAACTGCCCGACGTGAAAGGCGTAGTGGTCGAGTTGGCGCGCAATGGCCAGCGCGACCGAGTGCTCAACAGCGCGGATGGTGACGACGCGTGTGAGGTCCGCCTCGGCCATCTCGTCCAAGGCGGCGAAGAGAACCTGCCAGCCGCCCTCCCACTGCTGCATGATCCGTGCGCGCACACCCGCCCGCTCACCGGGGGCGGGCTGCGGGGGCTCGAACTCGGCGTCGCGATCGCGCGTCGGCTTTTCCCCGTCGGTCGTGAAGAAGTCGGTCCACCGGCTGAAGAGGTTGCCGGCCAGGTGCTGGACAACGACGGCCGGTGCGTTGAGCCCGGGGGCGATTGCGGTGAAGAACTGCTCGTCGTTCAACTGGTCCAGCGCGTGCTCAGCGAAGGCCTTTTGGCGTGCAAAGACGATGCGGGCGCTGGCGACGGGGCCGGGGTTGGAATCCTTCGTGAACTTTGCGTCTGTCATTGATCGACCTGCACGTGATAGAACTCTTCCAGCACCCTCTGCCACTCCTCCATCGTCTGGCACACGATGAATCGTTCACGTACGGGATCGCTCTGCGGGTGGTGGCCCGCGAAGCGGATGCCGAACTTGCGCATGGTGCGGGCCGTGTGACGCTCGGCCCGCTCTTCCCGAGCCTGGCCAAGCCCTCGCGTGAAGAGCCGGTTGACGCCCATCGCCAGTTGAAAATGCTGCATGAGCACCTCGCGTTGTTCGGCGACGGTTGGTTTCGAGGGCCCGCGCCCCGCGAGGATGTCGCGGCACTGGCGGAAGATCCAGGGATTGCCGATGCACCCGCGTGCGATCGAGACGCCCGAGAGCCGGGCCCCCCACCGGCTGGAAGCCGGTCCCACCGGCGTTGAGCAATAGGCGATCATGCGGAACACATCCGCAGCCTCCCAGACGTCGCCCGAGCCGAAGATGATCCGCTCACGCACCCGCCCCGGATGGTCACGCTGCACGATCTCCCGCAGCAGATCCCAGCGGCTGGGCCCGATGTACTTCTGCTGCACGCTGCGGGCGTGCACCGTCACCCACGCACAGCCCATGTCATACGCGGCGTCAAAGATGCGAAGGAAGTTTTCTCGCATCTCGTCGCTGTCGTCGAAACTGCGGCGCATCTTGACGGTGACCGGGATGTCACACGGAACGGCTTCGCGCACGGCTTCAAGGATGCGGATCGCCCCCTCGGGCTCGGCCAGCCAGTGCCCTCCTCGCGCCCGGCGCGCGATCTTCTTGACCGGGCAGGCAAGGTTGATGTCGATGGCGGCGAAGGATGCAGAAGACACGGAGGCATTGAGGCACGAAGGCATGACAGGGCTCGGACGGCCGATCGGGAGGCTCTCACTGCGTGTCTGCGTGCCTTGGTGGCTGCGCGCCTGCTCCACGATCGCCCGATACTCCTTCTCCCGCCTTGCACCCTGCTCGACCATTTTGACCGCGGCGGCCGCCATCTCAGTCGGGTCCGAGCCCATGATCTGTCCGGCCAGAGGGCGGTCCTCGTCGCCGCCGGGGATGTTGTCCTCGATTTCGCCCAGGTCGGCCTTGGCGAAGCCGCGCCCGCCTCCGAGCAGGGTCTGGTCAAGCAGGGCTTCAGTGACGCAATAGGGGCACCCGTGCCGACGGGCAATGATGCGCATGGCCGCGTCGGAGTACCCCGCCAGCCCGGCTTGGAAAAACGGAGCATCAAACCCGGGCACCAACGCGGTCACATGCGGATCGGCCCCGCCCGGGCCAAAAGTTGCCACCAGATCCTCTGCCACCGGCCTCGGGTCGAGTTCGGCGGCGGGCGGTACACTACCGATCCCCGGCGCAATGGCCGGACTGGGCGGTGTGGCGTTGTTGCCATTGCAGGACATGCAGGAGACGGTAGTCATCGTGAAACACGCAGCCACCCTCGTCGCCATCGCGTTCGCTCTGCTCGCCTCGTGCTCGGGTCAGGGCATGGCCATGCGCGCCAACGCCGGGCCTTCATACCCGCGCACGCTTGAAAACGCCGGTGCCCTGCCCATCCAGGTCATCCGCCGCGTCACCCACATCGATATCGCCAACACCGCGGCCCGCGGTTTCGGGGCTTCGACGGTCTGGCTCAACGGGCGCTTCAGCCATCCCATCGAGGGGATCGACGTCGGACAGACTCTGCGGCTTGACCTGCGCGAGTTCCGAGACGAGTTTGGCGAGTCCTTTCGCGCCGGCGGGTTCTTCGCCACGCGAAATCCCGAGGCCCTCGTCCTCTGCGATCTCGAGACTGACGGGCGGATGTACGGACTGGTCGTCGTGGGCAGCCTCCTCGACTGAAGTCGACGCCGGGCGGCCGATGGTGAACTCCGAAGTAAACTTTGCGCGCCTTCCCAGGCATTGAAAGTATCTGGCTCCCCCTTGGCGCACAGGCCGCGCCGCCCGACAATACAGCCATGGACCACCTGTCTCTGCTCCGGCGGCGGATGGTGGAGCGTCAACTGGCCGCGCGGGGAGTGCGCGATACCCGCGTGCTCGATGCGATGCGGATCGTGCCGCGCGAAGACTTCGTTCCGTCCGCGCTGCGCGCCTTCGCCTACGACGACGCCCCTCTGCCCATCGGGCTCAACCAGACCATCTCGCAGCCTTGGATGGTCGCCAGCATGATCGAGGCCGCCGACGTCTGTCCCGGCGACCGCGTGCTCGAAGTCGGCGCCGGCTCAGGCTACGCGGCCGCGGTGCTCGGGCTGGTGGCGCACGAGGTGTGGTCGATCGAACGTCACCCGGCGCTGGCTCAGCAGGCCCAGGCACGCCTGCGTCATCTCGAATACCACAATGTGCACGTGGTCTCCGGCGACGGCACCCAGGGTCTGCCCGAGCAGGCGCCATTCGACGTAATCGTGGTTTCGGCCGCAGGGCCGGAGGCGCCCCGGGCGCTGCTCGATCAGATGACAATCGGCGGGCGCATGGTGATCCCGCTGGGGCGTCACCCGAGCGACCAGGTGCTCGTGCTCGTGCGCCGCATCGACGCGGAAACCTATGCTCGGTTCCAACTTGCCAAGGTCCACTTCGTCCCGCTGATCGCGGGGTAACGATGCCGCGCTTGTACGAGCACGCAGCGCCGGCGATGAAGCCGCGCCGCATGATGAGGGCTTCAACCCTGATACCGGTACTCCACGAGCCGGCGACAAGCGACCCCCGGTTGGTGCTCCGAGCACAGCACGCGAAACTCGTCTCGCAACGCGACGGCCTCAAGCGACAGGTCAAGCCTCCCAAGTTCCCACAATCGCGTGAAGCCCTCACCGGGCGCCGGCGTGTCCAACAGGCGCCGAGCAGCCTCCATCCTGCCATGCCGCTGCACCATGCGCAGGAAGTACGTCGGTCGGTACCCAGGTTCGGCCGCAGCCTCGTTAGGCCTGGAGCATCCGGGCGCGGAACGCAGCATCCGGTGTTGCAATCACCGCAACGCCCCCACCACCTTTGCCGTCGCCTCCGGCAGATCACCAAAACTCTCCACCACCACGGCGCCGGCCTCGGTCAGAGCCTTGACCTTCCCCGCGTGCGTGCCGCGTCCGCCCTCGATGATCGCGCCGGCGTGGCTGAAGCGTGTGCCTTCCTTGGCCGCCTTGCCGCCGATGTAGGCGACTACGGGTTTGGTCACGCGTTTCTCGACCATCAGTTGGGCCAGGTCTTCTTCCATCGACCCGCCGATTTCGCCGAAAATGACGATGGCGTCGGTATCGGGGTCGCTTTGGAACATCAGCGCGACGTCGGGGATGCGCATCCCCAGCACCGAGTCGCCGCCGATGTGGCAGATGGTGCTGGTGCCGATGCCGGCCTTGCCGAGGTAATACGCCGTGCTGCTCGACATCCCGCCCGAGCGCGAAATCACACCGACATTGCCGGGTTTGAACCAGGCGCGAGCGCTCTCGGCCTTGCCGCCGATCATGCCGACCACCGCCTTGCCGGGGCTGACCACACCCAGCGTATTCGGCCCGACAAACTGCGCGCCGTGCTGCTTCGCACAGGCGGCAATCTCCATCGCGTCCCACACCGGCACGCGGTCGGGCACGAGCACGAGCATCTTGACGCCGGCCTCGATGGCCTCGATCGCCGCGCCCTTGACGAACTTGGCGGGCACGAGGATCACCGAGATGTCCACGTCGCCGCCGTGCTTCTCGCGCGTGTGTGCCTGCGCCTCGCCCACGGTGTCGAAAACCGGCACGCCGAGTACGTCCTGCCCCTTCTTGCCGGGCGTGCATCCGGCGACGACCTTGGTGCCGTAGCCGAGCATGAGCGTCGTTCGAGCCTGCCCCTCGCGCCCGGTGATGCCTTGGACAATGACGTTCTTGTTCTGGTCGATGATGATGGACATGGGTTCTCTCACCACGGAGTTGCACGGAGTTTCACGGAGTTGAAGGCACTGAGAGGCAATTGCACTGAGCCAGGCCGAAGAACGCGCCGAACGATTCCATCACGAAGCGACTCCATCCTGGAATTGATCAGCAGACCGACGCGTTTGCCGGAGCGACTAAGATGGGTGAGCAGTGGCGCACAGTGAATGGGCAGCAGTCGCTCGACCGCTTTCACTTCCGGCCCGCCAACGTCGCCGACGAGCAGATCAAGCCCGACGCCGCACTCCACGGTTGTTCCCTTGTACGCAATCCGCGCCTCGGCCCGCCGCACGTAGGAATCTTGGCGCAACATCCGTTCATGATCCAGGCCGACCTCGTATGCTGACTCAAGAAGTCCCGGCCCGATCGCTGCTTGCACGTCCATCGCGGCCCCGATGATCCCCTTGGTCCGATCGGCGTGGATGAGTGGAGCGGCGGACTTCGAGTTTACGCCGGATTGCACAGACCTGCTCCCTTTTTCATTCCCAACTCCGTGCAACTCCGTGAAACCTCGTGGTGAAATCCGCCTTCACCCCAGCCCCTCAATATCGAGTTCCACAAAGAGGGCGTCCAGCCCGGCCATGCGGCATTCCACTTCGCAGGCGATCAACTCCGAGTCGCGCTTGGCAAACTCCTCCGCCTCCATCGCCGGCAGCAGCATCGCGCCCTCGGCCTTGAGCGCCTTCATCGACAACGCGGCCGCTCCGGCCGCCGTGGCCGCGTCGTTGCCAGGGTTGATCCACACCCGCCCACCAGCAATGTTGTACGACTTGCCTGATCCCACGTACCCCGGCACACGCGCCCGCTTCGGCTTCCACGGCTCGACCCCTGCTCTTAGAGAGGCATCGACCAGTTCGCCGAATCGATGCGCGATCGCCTTGGGCGTGTCGTCCTTCTTGTACCCTTCCACGATCGCCGGCAGTCCCGCGCACGCGCGATGGAGAATGTCCACGGCCCGATCTTCCGAGTTCCCGCCCAGCCGAATCACCGCAGGAATGCTCAGATTCAGTTCCCAGAACGCCTTGGCCAGCCCATAGGCGCTCCAGAACTGCTCCTGGCTGGCCACGCCCGAGCCGGAGCCGAAGTACCCGCACAGCCCCGGCTGCTGGAGAATGACGCGGGCAGCCCGATACACCTTGCTGGCCGACGGATTGCCCGACGTGTCGGTGAAGTTGGCGATGCTGAACTTCTCGGCCGTCAGCGCGTCCATGCTCATCATGGACCCGCCGCCGCCCGCGCCATGGAAGCCCACCAGCCCGCGCGTGCCCGGCGCGGCCGCTGTGTTCAACTGCGCAAAGTAGAACGTGCCGCGGTGGTCCTTCTGCTCGGCCGCATAGGCGATGCGCTCCAGGGCCGTCGGCGGATGGTCGAGTTCGCGCGCGATCTCGATGCCCAGGTCCGGATGACGGAACACCGCGTAGTCGTCGATGGTCATGCGGCAGTCGGCCGCCAGCACCCGCCCGTCTCTCGTCGTCACCAGCGGGTTGATCTCTACCGACCGCGCCTCGTGCTTGCGGGCAACCTCGAACACCGCCCGGATGCTCCTGTGCAACTGGTCGTGCAGAGACCTGTCGATCGGCGTCGTCGACAGAAACGAGCGGATCTCCGCCTCACCCGGGCCTGACCCGATCGGGCACGGCACGCGGCGCACCTGCTCGGCCCGCTGCTCGATCCCGCTGCCCCCGGTCGCCGCCAGCAGCAGCATCGGCTGGCGCTCCCGATCGCTGATGGACAGCGACACGAAGAGTTCATCCTTGATGTCGACGCACTCCTCGACGAGCACCTGCTCGACCGGGAAGTTGCCGACTTTCATCGCCAGCATGTCGCGCGCGACAGCGGCGGCCTGCTGAGGCGTGTCGGCGAACTTGACGCCGCCCATCGCCTTGCGCCCGGTCGTCCACGCCTGGATCTTGACCACGACACGACCGCCCAGGTCCGACGCGATGCGCTGCGCCTCATCCGGCGTACGCGCCACGCCGCCCCGCGGCGTCTGGAAGCCCGCATCCGACAGCAGTTTCTTGCCCTGATATTCGTGCAGACGTGCCATACGTCCTCCTCCACGCGACGTTCCGGGGCGCGGGAGAGGATCATATGAGCGCGCGGTCAGGGAGTGCCACGTTGCAGGTTCACCGTCACCTGCCGCCCGTCCGCCTCCTCCACCACGATGCTGTCCTGGTTGATCTCCACGATCGTCCACCCGGGCGCAACCTCGTCCCCCCGGCTTCTCGGACGTCCGTTCACCATCGCCACCGGCATTCGTCCGCCCATCACCGATGTCAGCGTCAACTCCGGCGGCGGCTCAACTGTCGCCTCAGGCTCGCCCCGCATCGCCGGCATGTCGGGCACCGCGACCGCCGACACCTCGCTCCGAGGGAACGGGCTGGCAGGCTCGACGGCCTCCAGTGCCCGCGCACGTTCGATCAGTGCCCGCTGGCTTTCGGTCGGTTCGGGCAGCGGCGTGAACTCCGGTTGCACGATCGACTCGGTCGTCGTCGCGGCGCCGGCGGACGCCGGACCGCTCGACGCCAGCCACAGCCTCACCCCCACCAGCGCCAGCAGCGGGCAGGCCCCGATGCCGATCTGCTGCATCCACGTCATGCTGCGACTGCTCACTGCGAGTCCTCCCCGAGCGTGAACACGTCCGATACCGCCACGTGCTCGGTCTGCATCGTCGCCACTACGATCCCTCCCGAGTCCGCCCCGGTGCTCGATGGATACACCCGCAGCGACTTGAATCGCGTCAGGCCCGTCGACTCATGCACGCGGCCGATGAACTCGGCCACGTCCGCATACGGACCCTGCACCTCGATGATGAAGCCTTCCACGTTCACATTGGCGTCCTTGCGGTGCAACTGCATTCCCGATTTGCTCGGTTCGATGCGCACCAGTTGCACTCCCGCACCGGCCGCCAGCACGTCCAGTTCCTCGTACAGCGCTGCCGAGTCATACGCGCTCCGCCAGCACTGCTGGTAGAACGCGGCCTCCTCGCCCATGTGCTCCAGCATGGCGTTGACGCGCTGCACCGAAGCGTCGTCGATTCCCTCCTGTTCGAGAACCGCCTGCTGGGCTTCCAGTTCGTGGCGCAGGTCTTCCACGATCGCCCAGCGCTGATGCACCCCGAAGTACCATGCCGCCACCACCACGAAGCACCCGGAGAACACGCACAGCGTCGGAAAGCGACTCAGCCGCCCGTTCATGGCTCCACCTCCGCCCGCAACTGCTGCACCGGCGCACGTTGCGCGGTGATCTGAAGCCGGAACTGGTGCGACGTCTTGTCGTCCAGTTCAATCAGCCTCCGCGAGACCACCTGAACCTCTCCCACCAGCGCCGAAGCCTGCAACTGCCCGATCAGTTCGCTCAGCGGCGACGGCTCCACCGCCGCGTCGGCCAATCCCGCGATGACCACCGACGCGTTCTTCTCATCCGACACGCCGCGGATTTCCGTCAGCACCACCTTGCCTTCGGCCGATAACGCGATCTCCCGCAGCAGGGCGCTCCACGCCGGTTGATCTCCCTGGAATGAACTGATCAGGTCGCGCGCCGTGTCGATCTGCGTCTCCAGCCGCACCGCGCTCTGGCACATCGTGCCGAACTGCCTGACCTCGCTCACTCTTGCCGCGTTGTCGCCGATCTGCCCCTTCAACGACGATATCTGGTGCGCCTGCACCATCGCCTCGGCCCCTACCACACACCCGGCCACCAACGCTCCGGCGATCGCCGCGCGCCGCAGCACACGCCCTCGACGCTCGGCCATCTCCGCAGCCGTGTGCAGCAACAGCCGGTCGCTCGCCCAGTCGGCCCACGTCTCGGACACCCCCTGCTCGCCCATGGCTCCGTTGAGGTACACCACCTCGGCATCCAGCGCCCGCGCAATCGCCACGTCCAGCCCGCCGATCGTCGCCCCCGGGCCGCTCACCTCGATCCGCACCTGCCCGTCCTGACCTTCCCGCAGCGCCTTGCGGAAGGACTGCTTCAACTCCACGAAGATCCGCTGCAACACCGGCTGGAGATACGGAAGCACCGCACGCGACGCCAGCCCGGACTCCTCGTCAAACACCTGTCCGGCCTGCGGAAGTCCCTTCTCGATCAACACCGCCTGCGCCCGATCGAAGGCAATTCCACCTCCACGCCCGCCCTCGAGACTGGCCCCCGCACGTATCACCGCCTCGCACAGGTGCGTCAGACCCACTTCAAAGGTCCGCAGCATCGTGATGCCCCGCCGCGACCCGCTGCCCACCACCGATCGGCACCGATCAATGTGGCACAGGTTGAGATCCTCGTCTCCACGCCAGCCCAGCAACCGCGTCGCCAGCGCATCGAGCATCATCGCGCTGGTCGGCACCGCCCCCCGGCAGCGCAGATGCGCCCGCTCGGCCCACCGATACACCTTCTGCAACTCGTTCTCGCCGGCCCCGGCGACAATGAACTGCGTCTTGGCCCGACCGTCCTCACCGACCGCACGCCCCAGCCGGCGCACCGCCAGGCACGCACTGTCCGCAGACACCCCCAGACGCTCGGCCGCCGCAAGCCTCGCCGCCGCCGTCGCCTCAAATCCCCCGGCGCCGATTGACTGAAACTCCGCCAAGGCTCCGGCCGACTCGAACACCACGCACGCCTCCGACCCCGGCGATAGTCCCAGCCGGGCCACGATGCGCCCCAGCGCCTCGTCGAGGTCAGCCAGGTTGTTCTCCCAGATCGCCGCCCAGTCGGCCTGTCCGAACGAGGCGTGATGGGTCCGCACGACGCGCACGCCGCGCAAGACACGCCCCACCAGCATCCCGGGCTCCAGCGTGATCAATACCTGCGGTTTGGGCGAAAGATGAAGCATTATCCCCTCTCGTGTCTGTACCCACTGCATCGGGCAATGCCGCCCCTGACTTCTGCCCCCCGTCGCTCCCTCGTCACTCCAGTTCCACGCTCACACGTCGACGCGCACGCCCCGACTGCCCTTCCACCGTCAGCGTGCCCGATTCACCCGCTTCCGGTGATTCGACAAAAATCGCCCGCTGCGATTCCATGGTCAGTTCATCACCCGATTCGGGCGTCTGTCCCGCAGCATCCTCGCGAAGCCAGACGATCACCCCCGAGTCGGCCGCATACAGCGCCCGCATCGTCTCGATCCGCAGCGAGGCCATGTCAGCGCTGCTCTTGCCCCGCGTCACCGAGCCGATGACCGTCAGGTGAATGACCGCCACCATGACCACCACGGCCAGGATCGCCATCCCGCGACGCGCCCGGATCGGTCCTGCTCGCCTCATTGCGCATACCTCGCGCGGCAGAACACCACCGACCGCAACTCAAACTCGCCTCGCGCCAGACGCACCTCGAACCGCTGCACCAGCCCCGGTGCCCCCGACGTATCGGCCCCGCTCGCATCCAGCGCCCTGAGTTCAAACTCATCGACGTCGGCACACAGTTCATCCCACGCGCCGCCGGCGGACCGAAGTTCCAGCGAACCGCCGCTCAGACGGCAGCCCGTGCCGTCGCTGAAGATCACCTGCTCGTCATCCAGCGTGCTCACCCCGATGCTCCCGGCATCTTCGCCCGACGGCGCCTCGCGCAGCAGGCGCAGCACGCGGTCCAGTGCGTAGGACGTCTCGTCCACCATGCGCTCGGTCATCGACGCGGCGCTGAACGCCTCGGTCGCGCCGTTGATCACCGGGAGCACGGCCACCGCCACCACGCTGAGCACCACCGTGGTCACCGTCGCCTCCAGCAGCGTGAAACCCCCGCGCGTCATGGGTTCGGCTCCCCGAGCATCACGCTCACCGGCAGTTCGAGCACCTGCCCGTCGCCCGTCGGGATGTTGACCGTCACGATCACCACGCGGAACAGGTTGTCTTCCGCATCGCCCGAAACCTCTCCATCACGCGCGACCAGATCCGAAATCGACAGGTCTGCCGACAGCCCGCGGGCCTCGAATGGCTCGGAAACCCACGCCAGCCGGTCCCACAGCCCCGTGCCCCCGGCGTCGAGATACGCATCCTCGTCGGCCAGCACGTCCAGACCGCCCGCCGACACGTCGGCCATCACCTGCTCGATCACCGCCGCCGCGTACGTCGTCGCGCACGAGATCAGCACGCGATCACTGCGCTCACCCGCGGCGTCCACCAGCATTCGTGCGGCCGGGGGCGCGGCAATACCGATCATCACCACGATGATCGCCGCCTCGATGAGGCTGAATCCCCGTCGCAAAGTCCACCCGCGCCGAATCATTCGATCTGCCCCGTGTTGCGCTGCACCACCACCGCGTCGGTATCCCCGATGACGATCTCCGCGTCGTGCGTCGCCGGTCCGGCATACTCCCCGTCTTCCTCGTGCAGTTCCGGAGTGCCGGTGTTCGAGAACCAGATCACGCCTGATCCGCTCGACCCGTCCGGCAGCGTCAGCGAGCCCACCGTCGCCCCGGGATACGCCACGCCCAACTCGATGACCTCGTCGGCCGAGCCCAGCGCATCGAGCAGCGGCTGCGGCTCTCCCCCCGGCGCGATGGTCAGCAGCGCGCATCGCCCCCCGTCCGCGTCGATCTCCAGCCCGCACGGATCACCCAGCGTCATCGCGTGAGCCCGTGCGCTGCGCAGCAGCGAAACCACCTCGCCGCGCGCCGCGGCCTGGCGACACACACGCACCTGCTCAAACGCCGGAATCGCCGACGCCGACAGGATCGCAACGATCAGCACCACCACCATCAGTTCCAGGATGGTGAACGCGCCGCGCTGGTTGGACCGCCCGTTGCTCATAACTCGTTGGCCGTCACCGCGTTGCCTTCGCTGTCTTCCACGCTGCTCGCGTTGTCGCAGTTGGCGTAGAAGATCGCCACCGGCGGCGAACTCTCGTTGTCCACCGCATAGTTCCAGCCGGCCGCGTTCTCGTTCACCACGGCCCGCGACTGCGCCTGCGCCAGCGACACCGACTGCACCCCGCTCACGCCGGTGAACGGGTTGGCGGGCACCTCGTTCTGGAGCACGCTGCCCGTGGTGGTCAGTTCGCCCAGCGTCGGGAACGGATCCTCTCCGGCGATCACCGCCCGCGTGCGAAACGAGGCGATCGACGATCGCACCCCGCCCAGCACGCTCTGAAGCGACGAGGTTCGTGCCTCGTCGGTCGCGCCGGCAAACCGCGGCACGACCACCGCCGCCAGAACTCCGATGATGATCACTACGATCAGCACCTCCACCAGCGTGAACGCCCTTTCCCCGGCCTTCATCCATCTCATTTGTTCAGCCCCACCAGTTGCCACATCGGCAGGAACACCGACAAAGCCACCACCAGCACGATGAATGCCAGCATCACCGTCATGAGCGGCTCGATCACCGAACTGACTGACTCGGCCAGGTGCCGACCCTCGCGGTCAAAGTGCGTCGAAATCACCTCCGAAGTCTGCGTCACGTCGTTCGAGTCCTTGCACGATCCGAGCAGCCGTCGCGCAAACGGCGGCAGCGTCGTGCACGCCAGCAGCACCTCGGACAGCGAACTTCCCCCGCGCAACTTGCCCGCCAGCCGATGCATCTCCGTCTGCACCCGGTGCGAACCCGACGCCGCCGCGCTCATCTCCACCGATTCAATCAGGTCCAGCCCCGCGCTCGAACTGATCGACAGCACCCGGCAGAAGCGGCTGGCCGACACCGCCGACAGCAGTCGCCCGACGTACGGCGTGCGCGCCAGCACCCCCTCGATCCGCAGACGCCCGGTGCCCGTGTTCCACGCCTGGAGCAGCGCCGTCAGACCTACGCCCCCCGCGCCCAGGTACACCCACCACCACGTCCGCAACGACGCCCCCACCGCCTGCACCACGCGCGTCGCCAACGGCAGGTCGACTCCCGACGAGGCGTACGTGGCCGCAAACCGAGGCACTACGAACCCCACGATCACGAACAGCGCCGCCGACACCACCGCCATCACGATCACCGGATACGTCGCCGCCCGACGCAGCCGCTGCTGCATCCCAACCTCCCCGTCGAGCATGTCCGCCAGGTGCGCCGTGATCTCAGCCAACATCCCTGAACTTTCCGCCGCACGCATCGTCGCCACGTACACGTCGCCGAACACCTCGCGCCGCTGCTCAATGGCATCACTGATGCGCGAGCCCGCCTCGATGTTCCCCGACAACTCACGCAGCAGTCTCGCCAGGTTGGCGTTCCGCTCGTTCTGCGCCATGATCGCAAGCCCGGTCGCCAGCGGCATTCTCGCCTGCACCAGCACCGACAACTCCCGCGTCATCGCCGCAAGTTCGCCCCGGCTGATCGGACGCCCCACCCGCAGATTCCGCCCCACCACCTGACGCACCCGCACCGGCGTCATCCCTCCCGATGCGATGCGCCGATACGCATCCTGTGCGTCCACCGCGGCCGTCTTCCCGCGCACGCGCCGACCGCGAGGATCCACCGCCACATACCGGAAGGTCGTGCTCATGCCGAAAGCCTCATCCCCGGTGAAAGATCGATCGTCGCCTGCAACCTCTCGACCTCTTCCAGCGTGGTCAGCCCCATCATCGCCTTGTGAAGTCCGTCCACCGCCAGCGGCACCAGCCCCTCCTGCCGCGCCGTCTCCGACAACTCCACCTCCGGCGCCCCCTGCTCGACCAGCATCCGTAGCCGCGTCGACATGCACAGCAACTCGTGCACTCCCAGACGCCCGCGGTATCCCGTGTTCATGCACCGCGTGCAGCCCAGCCCGCGCCGGAACAGCCCCGTGGCCCCCGGCCCGCCCAGCGCCCGCAACCGCTCGGCGTCCGGCTCCCACGGCTCAGCACATTCCGGGCACACGCACCGCACCAACCGCTGCGCCAGCACGCCCAGAATGCCCGAGTTGATCGCGTAGATCGGAATCCCGAAATCACGCAACCTCGTCACCGCACCCACCGCGTCATTGGTGTGCAGCGTCGACAGCACCAGGTGCCCGGTCATCGACGCCTGCACCGCGATCCGCCCCGTCTCCTCGTCGCGGATCTCGCCCACCAGGATCACGTCCGGATCCTGACGCAGCATCGACCGCAGCGCCGCCGCGAACGTCAGCCCGATCTCCGGGTTCACCTGAACCTGTCGCAGCAGCGGCAGGCGGATCTCCACCGGATCCTCGATCGTCATGATGTTCCGCCCGGGCGTGTTGATCGTCGACAGCGCCGTGTACAGCGTCGTCGTCTTGCCGCTGCCCGTCGGACCCGTCACCAGCAGCATGCCGTGCGGACGCTTGATCAACTGCTCAAACCGCTCATGCACGCCCTGGGCCATGCCCAGTTCGGACAACTTCGTGATCGCCGCCGTCGGCCGCAGCAGGCGGCACACGATGTTCTCCCCGTGCACCGTCGGCACCACGCTCAAACGCACATCGACCGTCTGCGATCCGTGTGTGAAGCGGAACTTCCCGTCCTGCGGGCGCCGCGACTGCGTCAGATCGAGTTTGCCCATCACCTTGAGTCTCTGCACAATCCCCGCGTGTGCCGCCAGCGGCATGTCGTCCCGCGGCTGGAGCACTCCGTCGATCCGAAGCCTCACCCGCAGTTCCTGCTCGTCCGGGTTCAGGTGCAGGTCGCTCGCCCCCGCCTCGATCGCCGTGATGACCAACTGATTCACCGCCACCACGTTCGGCTCATCCGACAGCGCAAACCCCGCGCTGGCCGCCTCCTCGGTCGGCAGCGCGTCATCGCCCGTCCGATACAGCGAGTATGCCCGCTTGATCAGACGGTCCAGTTGCGCCCGGTCGCAGATCACCGGATCCACGTCGCAGTGCAACTGCTGGCGGATCTGATCGATCGCCCGAAGGTCCATCGGGTCGTCCATCGCAACCGTCGCCACGCCTTCCAGCACGAACAGCGGGAACACGCCCAGGCTCTCGGCCGTCCGCTTGGGCAGCAGTTCTGAGTTGCGGATGTTCACGTCCAGGTGCGCCAGGTCGACGAACGCATACTCACACACCTTCGCCTTGGCCATCGCCACCTGCCGCGAGTCCACGAACCCGAGCGTGATCGCCGATTCGGCCAGGTCGGTGCCGTTCTCACGCGCATGCTCGCGCGATCTCTCGTACTGCTCGCCGCTCAAGTCACCTTCGTCGACCAGCACCTGCACAATGAAATCAGAACCGTCGATCATCGACGCCCCCCGTCTCAGGCCGACTTCTGCACGCCGTCCAGTTCCGCCGTGATCGCCTGGACCACGCTCCTCTGCTCGTCGCTCAGTTCAAAGAACGCAGTCCCCAGCAGGTAGGCCGGACGCCGGTCGGTCATGCACACCCGCTGCAACCGCACCTTCACATCCAGTACCTGTCGTTCGCCTTCGCCGCGCATGATGCGGACCCGTACCAGGCTCATCCGCGGAATAAAGACGTGGGTGATCAGCCCCAGCCCGCCCGGCGAAATGTCCGTCAGCGTCGCCGGAACCCACCCATCCCGCTCGCAGATCGACGGGTTGAACCGCACCAGCGATTGGTGCTCAGGCGCCACCGAGAGGATGGCCGGAAGCACGAGTTCGTGCCTCTCATGCCGTCTCACCATCAAGTCTTTCTCTACCGACATGAGGATGACCCCCCAGAGACCCGGCGTGACGCCTCGGTTCCGTAGGTCGTCTCCCTAAGCCTGACAATCGACTCCTTTTCCCGAAAGCGCGTGAGATTCTCGCTCCAGACTCGCCGATTGTGGAGGCAAAACTCCACAGGAACCGTGCGAAAGCACCTTGCCCGGCCCCCGCGGGCCTCTCTATACTCTTCTCCCGGTCCAGGTCGGGGGACCGGGTGGGGTCGTTTGGGATCGACCTCCAGTTCCCACTTTGTCAAGTCACCACCCCATCGGGGGGCGGTGATCCATCGAAGCGCCCTCTCGCGCCGCGTGTACGCTCCCGGGCGTCTCCTGACCGCTCGTCGCCGGTGTCGCTGCCAGGAACTCTGCCATGTCCAACGCTCCTTCCCTCGTCCAGGATCTCATCGAAGCCGGTATCCACTTCGGGCAGCGCGCCAGCGGGTGGAACCCCAAGATGCAGCCGTATATCTACGGCAAACGCAACGGCATCCACATCATCGACATCAAGGAGACCGTCAAGGGGCTCCTTCTGGCCAAGCGCTACGTCACCCGCTGCGTGGCCGAGGGTAAGGACGTGTGCTTCATCGGCACCAAGCGTCAGGCCAAGTCGGTCATTGAGCAGCGCGTCGCCGACGTCAAAATGCACTTCGTCACCGAACGCTGGCTGGGTGGAACGCTGACCAACTTCCGCACCATCCGCTCACGCCTCAAGAGGCTCGAAGAACTCGAAGCCATCGAGGCCAAGGACAACTTCCAGAGTTACTCCAAGAAGATGGAAAGCCAGTTGCGCCGCGAGATGCGCAAGATCAAGCGCAACCTCGACGGCATCCGCAACATGCACAAACTCCCCGGCGCCCTCATCATCATCGACGCCGGACGCGAGCAGACCGCCGTCCGCGAGGCCCGCAAACTCGGCATTCCCACCATCTGCCTGATCGACACCGACGGAGATCCCGAACTGGCCGACATCCCGATCCCCGGCAACGACGACTCGATGCGCTCCATCGATGTCATCGTCCGCGAGTTGTGCAAAGCCATTTCGGAGGGCAAGCAGGCCCGGGCCGTATCCGAGGTCGCGTCCGAAGCCGAATCGGGCGAAACCGCCGAAGGACAGGCCGCCCCGCAGCGCCGCAGCAGCCGCTCCCGCTTCCGCGGTGAGGCCTCGGCCAGCGCCGCACCCGAGCCCGAGCGCCGCGCCACACCCGCTTCGGCTGAGTCCTGAAACAGCCTGGCTCTCTCCAATCTGATTGACCGCTCCGGGAGACGTCAGGCAATCGCCACGGTTCCCGACGTTCATCCCACCGACCGAAGACCCACGGAGATCTCCCGATGTCCATCAATCCCAAAGACGTGATGACCCTGCGGAACCAGACCGGTCTGCCCATGATGGCCTGCAAAAAGGCCCTGGAAGAAACCAACGGCAACATGGAGGCGGCCGAGGAACTGCTCCGCAAGCAACTCAAGGGCAAGATGGACAAACGCGTCGATCGCGCCGCCGGCGAAGGACGCATCGGCATCGCCGTCAATATCGCCTCCGGCACCGCCTCCATCGTCGAGCTCCGCGCCGAGACCGACTTCACCGCCAAAAATGAGAAGTTCGTCGCGGCCACCAAGAAACTCGCCGACCTGGCCCTCCAGGCTCCCGGCGCCGGCGCCGTCGCCACCACCGCCGCCATGACCGCCATCGTCGACGATCTGCGCATCTCCACCGGCGAAAACATCTCGCTCGGGCGCGCCCACAAACTGATCGGCCAGACCGGCACTACCGCCTACGGGCAGTACGTCCACCACGACGGCAAGACCGGCGTGCTCATCCAGGCCGAAGGCTCCATCAGCGACGAAACCCTTCGCCAGGTGTGCATGCACATCACCGCCGCCGTCCCGCGCCCGGCCGGCATCTCCGCCAACGACATCCCCGCCAACATTGTCGAAAAGGAACGCCGCTTCCGCATCGAGCAGGCCATGGAGAGCGGCAAGCCCAAGGAAATCGCCGAGAAGATGGTCGAGGGCGGCATGAAGAAGTTCTTCTCTGAAATCGCCCTGCTTGAGCAGCCCTTCATCATGGACCCCACCAAGACCGTCGCCGGCGTCGTCGGCGACGCCAGCATCATCGCCTTCCTCCGCTGGGAAGTCGGCGAAGCGCACGACTGACCAACCCGACCTCCGAATCGACACACTCGACGGGCGGAACCACGGTTCCGCCCGCTGCTTTTTTCCCCACTCGATCAACCGCCCGACGGCGCGGCCGATGCCGCTGAACGTCCGACCCGGCGAACGCTCCGTCATCCGCCGCCAGGTCTTCAGACTCATGGACACCGCCTTTCGCGTCTTCGACGGGTCCGGCGCCATCGTGGCTTGCCGCAGGCAGAAGGCCTTCAACCTCCGCAAAGACCTGTAACTGTTCACCGACGAGCCACAGGTGACTGCACTGCTCCATCGACTTCGGCGCCGTCTCCGACGTCACCCTGCCCGACGCCTCGCCCATCGGCTCGCCCTTTACATGAGTGTTTCCATCCTCGCCGACGACCCGGAACGTGACGAGTTGGTCGTCTTGGCCGCCGGATTCCTCATCGCCGCGATCGAAGGAAAACAGGGGCAAGAGCCTGCATGAGAAACACATAGCAGTGGGTCCGGATCACCTATATCATGTGCTCCATTTGCCGCTGATGAATGCCGACTCTCCCGGGCAAAGGTCCGTCGAATCGGTGCGGCAGGAGGCAGTCGGTGACGGACTCTCGAATCGAAGCCCCTGCTCGCGCCGACAGTACGCGCCGCATCCCGAACAGCCTGCCCGGCCGCTGGCAACGATTCCGAAACTTCTGGCTGCGCCGTGACGCCCTGTTCGTTCTGGCGCTCGCCTGCTATGCGTCCTTCTTCGGGCTCACAACCACGGAGATGGACTTCCACGAGATCTTCGTCGTACAGACGGCCGTCGAAATGCACGAACGCGGAGACTACCTCGTCCCCTACTTCAACGACCGACTGCGGCTGGCCAAGCCCCCGATGAACTACTGGCTCACCGCCGCGTGTGCGCGACTGCGCGGCGCCGACCGCCCTGCCACGCTCGACGGACGAATCCCCTCCGCGCTTGCCGCTGTGGCGCTCATGTTCATCACCGTGCTCCTCGGCTCCGAACTCTGGTCGCGCGCCGTCGGGATCAACGCCGGCCTCATCCTCTGCGGCACGTTCGGCTTCGTGAAGTACTCTCACTCCGCCCGCCCCGAGATGGTCTACGCTGCCTTCTGCGCCGCAGCCTTCCTCTGCTTCGTCACCGCCTGGCGACGCGGTGGGCACTCACACCTGCCCTGGCTGGGTTGGGTGTTCGTCGCGTTGGCCGTTCTGACCAAGGGACCTCAGATTCCGGCGATCATGCTCGCAAGCCTCGCACTGGCTCTGTCATTTCACGCCCCGTCTCGTCGCAATCTCGGGAGGATCTTCCGCCCCGTCCTCGGGCTGCTGGTGGTTGCATTTCTCGCGTCCTGGTGGTGGATCGCGATCCGAATTGCCGTCGGCGCCGACGCGCTGGCCAACTCGCAGTTGCTCGGCTCCCGCTTCCTGCTCGGGTTGGATTCCTGGGAGAATCCCGCGTACTTCTACCTCATCTGGGTACTCATTCTCCCGTGGGTCTTCCTGTTCGTCCCGATGCTCCGGGCGGCTGTCAACCGCGGCAGCAGGCGCGCGTTCGCCGCACGCGCCATGGCGATCGTTCTCCTCGCCAGCGCCGTGGTCCTGAACTTCGGGCAGGACAAACGCCTGCATTACCTGCTCCCGCTCCTTCCAATCGCGGCCCTGCTCATGGCCCTTGGAAGCAGAAAACTGTTCAAGCGCCTGCACGTGCGCTGCGGCGCACGATGTGTGAGGGTGCTGGTCCTCGCAGGCTCGTTCACCGCGATCATCGGCGCCCTGACCGCTCGAATCCTCCTCCCCGCCGACGTCCACGAGCGCCACCTTGACATGCTCCTGTCGCTGAATCTGCTCGCGATCGTCGTGGCCACCGCGCTCACACTGCGCTTCGCACCACTCCGGAACGCGGTGGTCCCCTTCGGTGTGCCCCCATTCCTGCGCTGGGCAAGCGTCGTGTCGATCGGCTTCTCGTCATCCCTGCTCCTGACCTACCTGCTGACCTCCAACAGACTGCACCCCCGCAGCCACACCGCCGACCTGGTCGCCGCCGTGCCGAAAGACGCCGTTCTCTACAGCATCGGCGTCGAGGCTCACTAGAGCCTATCCCAGAACCTCTCTGAGGAGCAGGAGGGCGCAGCTGAGATGAAGGAAGCCCTGGAAGAGCTTGGTCGACTTCTCCCAGCGGATGCAG
>RHKP01000005.1 GCA_008363215.1 Cyanobacteria bacterium CYA | reverse complement strand
GGCTCTGCATCCGCTGGGAGAAGTCGACCAAGCTCTTCCAGGGCTTCCTTCATCTCAGCTGCGCCCTCCTGCTCCTCAGAGAGGTTCTGGGATAGGCTCGAGCCAAACGCACCCCCCCTGATGGCTCATCGCCAGTACCTGGTCCCTCCCGTCTGCCCCCCCAATGTCCAATGCCTCATCCCCAATGCCTTCCCCCATTCCCTACCCTCCCCCAATGTCCCGTCTCCTCCTTCCTCTCTCCCGCCTCTACCTCCTGGAACTCGCGCGTCGCAACCGCGCCTACGACCGAGGCCGCGGCGTGCGGACGCTGCCCATCCCCGTCCTCAGCGTGGGCAATCTCTCCGTGGGCGGCACCGGCAAGACGCCCACCGTCCGCACAGTCTGCACATGGCTCCTCGCCGCCGGGCACACGCCCGCCATCGCGATGCGCGGCTACAAGCCCGGCCCGCACGGGTCCGACGAAGCACTCGAATACCGCCGGCTGCTGCCCGACACCCCCGTCATCGTCGGCCCCGACCGTTACGAGGCCATCACCGAGTTTCTGACTGCTTCGTCTTCCCGAGTGCCCAGTGCCCGGTGCCCGGCGCCCTCCTGCATCCTTCTCGACGATGGCTTCCAACACCGCAAACTTGCCCGCACCTTCGACCTCGTCCTCATCGACGCCTCACGATCGCCTTATGACGACGCCCCGCTGCCGGCCGGGCGCCTGCGCGAACCACCGAGCACCCTCGCCCGCGCCCAGGCCGTGCTCATCACCCACGCCGAACTGGCGAGGCCCGATCAACTGGCCGCGCTCGAGTCCCGCCTGCGTCGCGAGCATCCGCACCTGACCATCGCCGTGGGTGAGCACGCCTGGTCGGGCCTGCTGGTGCGCGAGGCTTCCGACGCCGGCGTGCCTGTCACACAACCGCTCGACTGGCTGCACAACAAGCGCGTCATCGCCGCCTGCGGGCTCGGCAATCCCAACGCCTTCTTCGCGGCGGCCGAGCGTGCGATCGGCGCCGCCCCTGCTGAGACCATCGCCCTGCCCGATCACGCACATTTCAATACTGCCCAGCGTGCCGGCATCGCCGCGGCCGTCCGCCGCCACCGCGCCGACTGCGTGCTCGTCAGCCTGAAGGACGACGTGAAGATCGCAACCCCCGCCGACTTCGGCGTCCCGCTCGCGGCCGCCCTGCTCCACCTGCGCTTCCATGCAGGCGAAGCCGACCTCCGCGATCGCGTCCTTGCGACCGTCGCACAACCCTCTCGGCTCGGGGGAGAGGGCGGCTGCACAGCAGCCGGGTGAGGGGTGCCTGAATCGCGCTGCGTAGTTGGCGGCGGTGGAAGACCCCCTCTGTCTGTCTGCGCCGGCCACCTCCCCCGGTGGGGAGGATCTGAATACGCCTCATCCATCTCGTTACTGAAGCGTCGAGCCACCTTCTCCCCCCGGTGGGAAGGGTGATGAAGGACTTGGGCCGTTCTTCAGCCCTCGCCTTGTGGGGAGAAGGCGGGGTCGTGCGCGTCGGCTTCGGTGCGATGTTCACGGCCTATCCTGCCTGCGATGTCGTCCGAGTCGCCAGTCCCCGCGCCGCCGAGGAGAAGGGATCACCCGCTGACGAGGAGTTGGGCGGGCATGATCGGGCTCGGGACGATCGCGATCATCTTGGCGCTGTGTTTCGGCTCGATTCCCTGGGCTTTCGGCAGCCCGTCCGGGGAGGCGATGGTGAGTCGCTACGAGAGCGGCCAGCCGCGTCAGTCGATCATTCCGCCGATCTGGGCCCCCAAGGACGCGATCGACCTGCGACGCATTGTGGATGCTTCGACGCCGGAAAAACTGGCGGAAGTCGTGGCAACGGTGGCTCGCGACACCGGTACGCCCGCGGCGCAGGTCGCAGTGACGCGAGATCCGGCGGTGCTGCGGATGCTGGTTGACCGGCTCGGAGACGCGGCGCCCACTTTTTTGCTGGGCTCCGATCAACTCGGGCGTTCGCTCTTCACGCGGCTGCTCGCCGGCGGCACGATTTCCCTGAGCGTCGGCGTGGCAGCGGCATTCATCTCCGTGATGATCGGCACGCTGTACGGAGCCCTGGCGGGCTATGCAGGCGGGCGGCTCGATGCGCTGATGATGCGCATCGTGGACGTTCTGTACGGGCTGCCGTACATCCTGCTGGTGGTGCTCATCGCCGTGGCCTCTGACGGAGTCATTGACCGCTGGCAGCGGCACACGATCGAGCAGAGGGCGGCCCAGCGCAGCGCGTGGGTCGAGTTGCAACTGGCCGGACAGGCTGACGCAGGGCCGGAGCGGCGCTTGCAACTGGACAATGAGGCGATGGCCCGGTTCGGCACGGGGGAACTTTCCGGCCCGCAGCGGACGCGCATCGACGTGGTCGCGCTGCTGGTAGCGATCGGGGGCGTGAGTTGGTTGACCATGGCGCGCGTCATTCGGGGGCAGGTGCTCAGCCTCAAGGCGCAGCCGTTCGTCGAGTCGGCCCGCGCCATCGGCGCGCCGGTGCACTGGATCTTTTGGCGCCACCTGCTGCCCAACCTGCTCGGACCGATCATCGTCTACGCGACGCTCACGGTGCCGCAGGCCATTCTGCAGGAGAGTTTCCTGAGTTTCCTGGGCATCGGCATCAAGCCGCCGCTGCCGAGTTGGGGCAATCTTGCGGCCGACGGATTGAGTGAACTCAATCGGCACCGCTCGCACTGGTGGCTGCTGCTGTTCCCTTGCCTCCTGCTCGGCGTGACGTTGCTGGCGCTCAACTTTGTAGGCGAAGGACTGCGCGAAGCGTTTGATCCGCGGAGGAAGCGGGAATGACCTCGCGGCGACCTCTGCTCACGGTCGATGACCTGGCCGTGTCGTTCAGCAACGGGCCGGGGCCGTGCGTGCGTGCGGTCGACGGCGTGCAGATGACGATTTACCCCCGACAGACGTTGGCCGTCGTGGGCGAGTCGGGCTGCGGCAAGTCCGTCACGGCATTGACGACGCTCGGGCTGGTGCCGAGCCCGCCGGGGCGGACCGATCGCGGGCGGATCCTCTTCGAGAAGTCGGACGGAAGCGAGGTGGACCTGCTGCAACTCGACCAGCGCGCGCTGCGGCAACTGCGAGGCGGCGAAATCGCGATGATCTTTCAGGAGCCGATGACCAGTCTCAATCCGGTGTTTTCGGTGGGCGAGCAGATCATCGAGGCCGTGGTCACGCATCGGCACTGCGATCGCAAGGGGGCAAGGAAGGCGGCGATCGAGGCGATGCACGACGTGGGCATCGCGAAGCCTGCGGATCGGCTGCGGGCCTATCCGCACCAGTTCAGCGGGGGCATGCGCCAGCGCGTGATGATCGCGATGGCGCTGGCTTGTCGTCCGCGTCTGCTGCTGGCCGACGAACCGACCACGGCGCTCGACGTGACCATTCAGGCGCAGATCCTCGATCTGCTCGGCGAGTTGCAGCGATCGCGCGGACTCGCGGTGATGCTGATCACGCATGACCTTGGCATCGTGGGCGAGCGGGCGCAGGTGGCGTGCGTGATGTATGCCGGACGCGTCGTCGAGTACGCCCGCGTGGGACGTCTCTTTGCCGAGCCGAAGCACCCGTACACACGCGGGCTGCTTGCCTGCATCCCGCGCATCGGGCACCGGCAGGAGCGGCTGCGGACGATCCGCCAGGTGATTGACGATCCTGCCCAGTTTGCGCCCCTTGCGACTGCGGTCGGCCCGGTGCGTCCCTGGTGGCCCGAGCACCAGCCCCCGCCCGAAGCGCAGAACCCGGTGCTCGTGGAGACAGAGCCTGAGCACTGGGTGGCGGTCTGGGCCGATACACTCCCAAGCCAACGCAGGCCTGACATCGTCCCGGAGACGGTGAGTCCGGCCTGAACGGAGCCCCGTGTGCAGACGCTTGTAATCGCCGACAGCGCCTTTGTCCTCCGTGAGCGGTCGTTGATCCGCCGGCTGCTGGTCGGGCTGACCGACGAAGGGCTGCGTGTGCGCTGCGCTATTCCGAGTTCACTGGAGGGCAGTGTCAACCTCGACGTGATCACCGACGTGATCGGGTACGAAGCACGCGGGATGCTGCTGTCCCGTTCGGCCCGCGTCGCGTCGCTGCTCAGGAAACTGCGCACGCTTGAAGGCGACGAGCCGAAACTCGACATTGTGCATGTGTTCGGCGGGTCGGCGTGGAGTTTCGGGGTGGATGTCGCGCGTCGCACGGGTGCTCTGGCGGCGCTGGAAGTCTGGCGCCCGGGCTTGGTCGACCGGGCGAAATCGTTCCGCTCGGGCGATGCGCGCGTGGCGTTCTTTGCGCCCTCGCCCGGCATTGAGCGCGTCTTGCTGCGCGAAGGGGCCGGGCTGCTGGTGCGACTGACGCCCTGGGGTGTGCATCTGCCGCGCAGCCCGCACGTGATCCTGCGTCCGAATCGTCTTGCGACGGTGATGCTCGCCGGCTCGGGGCGTAATCAGGCAGGCTTCATGGATGCGTTCGTGGGTGCGTGCAATGTGGCGGCCTCGCGGCAGGACATCATGCTGTTCGTCGACGCCGATGCCGCGCAGCGGGCAGGCTTGTGGCGACATGCGCGGCACATGGGTGTGCTCGACCGCGTTTCTCTGATCGACGCGACGGAAGACCGGCGTGATCTGGTCGTGCGGGCCGACATTCTGCTCTATCCCGAGAGCCGGGGTGAGCAGCGCACGCTGATTCTTGACGCAATGGCCGGCGGCATGGCGATCATCGCCAGCGACGACCCCCTGGTCCCCTCTCTCATTCCTGATCAGACGGCCCGCGTGCTCAAGCACGCTTCAGCCGAAATGTGGGAGGGCGAACTGCGCCGCCTGCTCGAACACCCGGATGAGGCCCAGACACTGGGCCAGTCGGCCCGCGACCGCATCCGACTTGACTTCCGCGCCACGACGCACATTCGCTCGGTCGTTGAGGCGTATGAGTGGCTGAACAGCCCGACGGCGATTCCGTTCTGACCGCACCAGGCGCCTGCATTGGAGCGGTGTTTTTCATCGCCCAGTCTGGCCGGTATCATCCCGGCCGAGTCATTTCTGGAGATTCCCATGCGCACAGGTCCGGGGCTGGAGTCGTCTTGCGCGGTCGGTTCGGGCAAGGTCGGCTCCTCAGTTTGCCGATCACGGTGGAGGGTGGCAAGCCGGACGGGCGTTGCGGTTTTGACCTGCACGCTGACAGCCCATGCTCCCGGGTTGCCCGAGCCGGGCGAGCCCCTAGGCGCGGCCAGCGGCCGCCGCCCCGGCGAGCGACTGGTGCTGCAACTGGCGGAAGGTGTGCAGGTGGAACTGGCGTGGATTCCGGCAGGCGCCTTCGAGATGGGCAGCCCGAAGGATGAAGAGGGGCATGATGCCAATGAGGGCCCCCGTCACGCCGTTCGTATCACAAGCGGATTCTGGATGATGACCACTGAAGTGCGCCAGGATCAATGGGAGGCCATGGCTGGTCCGAACCGTTCTCGCTTCCAAGACGACCCTCGCAAGCCGGTCGAGACCGTGGACTGGTACGAAGCAGTGGAGTTTGCCAATCGTGTGACGCAGGCGATCGTCGAAGCCCGGCCCGACCTTGGGCTCAAGCCGACGTATGAGGTGGTGGTGGAGGATCGCTTGCAAGATGGACGCATCTGCGATGCGGCGGTCTCCTGGAACCGCGAGCGGCGGGGTTTTCGGCTTCCGACTGAGGCCGAGTGGGAGTACGCCTGCCGGGCCGGCACCTCAACGCCCTTCCACACCGGAGAGTTGATTGCGTCGGAGCAGGCGAACTTCAACGGCGCGCACGTGTATGGCGAGGGTGAGGACGGGGTTTATCGCGGCATGAGCACTGTGGCTGGGAGTTTCCCGGCAAACGCCTGGGGCCTGCACGACATGCACGGCAACGTCTCGGAATGGTGCTGGGACCGATACGACGCTGAGTACTATGCGTCCGAGGCTGCGGCCAACGAGAACCAGGAACGCGTCGATCCCATCGGCCCGGACCGGGGTGCGATGCGCGTGATCAGGGGCGGCTCGTGGGTGGACGGGCCTTGGTTTGTGCGGTCGGGCTATCGGACGTCGCTTGCGCCGATCATGACTTTCTACAACCACGGCTTCCGGCTGGTGCTGGACGGAGAGTGACCGGGACGCGCGGTGGCGGGGCGATGCGATCGCCGACGCGACCGCGCCCGCAGGGCGTCCCATAACGCCTCGGACTTCGGTTTATTCACCCTGCTCCGGGGTCAGTTTGTGCCTCGGAAGCGCGGAAACTCATGGAAGCAAAGAAGTTGCGCGGTACCTTGGCGGTGGAGCCCCCGATGCCGGGCAGGCTCCGGTTCGTTCGACACGCCAAGATCAGAGGAGCCCGAGATGCTGCCTGCCCTTTTGTTGTCCGCTGTTGTCATGGGTTCGCCGGTGAGCACCAACGGGCTGCTCGCGCGTTCGGTGCAGATGGACGAGCGGTCCCCGGTCATCGAGAGCCAGGTCACCTTTATTACGCCCGAGTTGTACACGCCGGCCGAGGAAGTCAAGGGAAATGTCGTCGGACAGATCCCCTCGCCGATGGCCATGCGTTCGGCGGCCGAGCGGGCGCGGCTGGGCGCCGGTCCAGAGGCTCCGGAGTGGATCATCATCCGCTTCCGCGACGGGCTGTTCGCGATTGATCCCTTCTTGCAGTTGCCCGATGTGACGCCGGAGACGGCCCGTCAGTTGTTCAAGCCCATGAAGTACGGCACGGGGGCGCCGGTCGCGACGCTGGGCACGGATCGCTCGTTGTTCAATCGTCAGCGCATCGAGGCGACCGAGGATCTGTTCATGGCGCTGGAGCACGAGCGCATCGAGTGGCTCAAGCAGCACCGCTACGTGCAGGCCGTGCGGTCGTGGTCGGGCGACCCAGACCAAGCCTCGCCGCAGAGCCGGTCGAATGAGCGCAAGGATCTGCCCGAGGACATGCCTCGCACGCGGCCGATCGAGGAAGTGCGTGCGTCTTCGGCCCGGGTGATGCTGGTGCAGGGAGATCAGCCCGTCCGGGTGTCGCTGCCCGACCTGGGCGTGCCGGGCGAGGTGCGCCAGCGTGTGGCCGCCAACGGGGGATACCTGAAGCGTCCGGGCGAGGTGAAGAAGCAAGCGGCGGCGGGGGATAAGACGGTCGCCCAGGCCGAACGCAAGCCCGAGGAGCCGGCCAAGCAGTGATCCGTCGGTGAATCTCCCTCCCGCGGCAGGATTTCGGCCGGGCGACGTGCGATACTGCACGTCGTGACCGGTCGACTGCCATTTGACCCTGCCCACACCGCCGCCGCGCGTCGCAAGCCGCCCGACGAGGTGATGTCGGTGTCGGCGCTTGCGACGCGCATCGACCTGTGTCTCAAGCAGGGCTTCAGCGGGCCGGTTCGCGTGGTGGGGGAGGTCAGCGGCTTTCGAGAGCGCACCCACTGGTACTTTGACCTCAAGGACGAATCGGCGGTCATCAATTGCGTGCTGTTTGCCTCGCGGGCGTCGCGGTCGGGCGTGCGCCCGCAGAACGGGCACGAACTGGTGGTGACCGGCTCGCTCGAGTTCTATGCGCCGGGGGGCAAGGTCTCACTTGTCGCAACGTCGATCCAGTTGCGCGGGGCCGGTGAACTCGAGTTACGCTATCGGGCGCTGTGCGACGAACTCCGATCTCTCGGCTGGTTCGCCCCGGAGCGAAAACGCCCGCTGCCGTCGTTCCCGCGCAAGGTGGCGGTGGTCACCAGTCGCACTGGAGCGGCGCTGCAGGACGTGCTGGATACCTTCAAGCGCCGCATGCCGGCGATCGAAGTCGTGCTGGTAGACGTGCGCGTGCAGGGGCCCAGCGCTGCGCCCGAGGTGGCGCAGGCGATCTGTTCGCTCGGCGCTGCTCGCGATCAGATCGGGATCGATGCGATTCTCGTGACCCGCGGCGGCGGCTCGATGGAGGATCTCTGGGCCTTCAACGAGCGCGCGGTCGCCGAGGCGATCGTCCGATGCCCGGTGCCTGTGGTGGCCGCGATCGGGCACGAGACGGACACGACGATTGCTGAACTGGTAGCCGACGAGCGTTGCGCCACGCCCACGCAGGCGGCCATGCGTCTCTCGCCTGACCGGGCCGAACTGCTCAGACAGTTGTCGTCGATCCAGCGGCGTTTGCGGGCCGACCTGGGCAAACAGATCACGTCGGCGCGCCGGCTGCTCGATGCGCTGGCGAGCAGACCTTGTCTTGTGTCGGGCGTGCAACTGCTGATGCAGCGCCGCGAATGCAGCGGGCGATTGCGTGATCGAGGCCGGATCGGCGTGGAGCGGCGCATCGCCCGGGAACGGCAATGTCTGGATCGACTGCGAACGCGGCTCGAGGCTGCCCGCCCGCAGGCTGCGCAGGCCCGCAAGCGCGAGCGACTGGGCTGGTTGTCCGCACGCCTGCATGACTCCACCCGCGAGCGCATGGATCGCGCACCGCTGGCGGACCTGGCGACGGACCTGCAGCGCGCCGTGCGCTCGCGCCTCGGCGTGCAGCGTGCCCAACTGGAGGGCCTGCACGCACACCTGCAGGCTGTCTCGCCGCAGCAGGTGCTTGATCGCGGTTACTCCATCACCACCGGGCAAGACGGGCACGTGCTGCGATCGTCCGATCTGGCGGCGCCGGGAGAGGTGATCGACACGCGACTGGCGAAAGGGACGATTCGATCCCGTGTGTTGGAGGTTGGATCGACCCGGCCGGCTTCCAAGCCGGCGCCGCCGCGCAAGGCGCGAGGGGACCGGCCGCCGGGGTTGTTCGGCTGAGAATGTGCTGAAGGTTGCCGGTGGCTGTTGCGGCGGTCGCTCACTCGGTACCATGAGGCCGCGTGCAGGTCATGGATCTGGGAGGCCCCGGCCTGATCCGCGGGGAACGCTCAGAGGGGTGTTTGAGGCAGGAGACAGCATCACGTCGCGCGGCTCGTCCCAACTCTTCATCATGCCGCCTGCGCAGGACGTGGGGCAGCGTGTCTACCTATGGCTGACGGCATTGTTCGTCAACGCGATCGTGCTGGCCAATGTGGTCGGTGTGAAGTTGTTCTCGTTCGACACGCCGCTGCGACTGGGCGATGGGTCAACCTTCCGCGTCGAGCACACGGTGGGCATGCTGGTGTTCCCGCTCACCTTCCTGATTACGGATCTGCTCAATGAGTTCTACGGGCCGCAGGCAGCGCGGCGTGTGACGTACGTGGGATTTACGATGGCCGCGTGCGCGTACGGGGTGTTGTGGCTGGCCCGGGTGGCGCCTCCGCTGGAAGGGATCCCGGGCACGGCGTCGCAGGCGGCGATCGACGAGGTGTTCGGCTCGGCGTCGGTCATGTACCTGGCGTCGATCACGGCGTTCCTGATCGGCTCGTTGCTCGACATCGCGGTGTTCCACGTGTTCAAGAGGATCACGGGCGGGCGCTACGTGTGGCTGCGCACCACGGGCAGCACTGCCATCTCGCAGGTGTTCGACAGTCTGTTGGTCACGTTCCTGTTCTTCTGGCTCCTTCCCGTGCTGCGCGGACAGGAGCATGCAGACTTCGGCTTCGTGATCGTGACGGCTGCTGCGGGCTACGTTCTCAAGTTCGTGCTGGCGGTGCTGCTGACGCCGGCGGTGTACCTTGGGCGGTGGGGCATGACGCGGTTCTTCGGGCTGCGACCGGTGTCGGTGAAGCCGATGGGCGATCAGTCGGACTCAGCGCCGCTGTAGGGATCGGGCGGCGCGGTTTCGCCGAGCACGATGATCTCGACGCGCTGGTTGGAGACACCGGCTTCCGCCGAGGCCGGGCGGGCTACCGCCGGGGCCGAGTCGCCGCATGTCACCAGACGGATCTGCTCCCACTTGAGCCCGCAGTCGACGAGGGCCTGCCCGACGGCCCAGGCGCGGTCATAGCCGAGGTCGCGGGCCTTGCGCGGATCGTGCCAGGCTTCCCACTGGCTGGCATGCCCTCGGACTTCGACCATCCAGTGTGTGCCGACAACGGTGTCCGCGGTTTGGCGCACCAGTGCGCGGGCGTTGGGTTCCAGGAAACTCGAGTTGGTGGAGAAGGGCACCAGGGCGCCGTCGCCCGTCCAGTCGGAGGGGCGCACAGTCTGCACGCTGTGTGACTCGCCCTCAGGCGCGTCGCGATTGGTGGAGACCTTCTCCAGGCGCTGACGCAACCGTTGGACCAGAAGCGCGTCGTCGGGGTCGGTCGAGTGAATGTCGAGCGGATTGTTGAATGCGGCACGCACGGCGATGGCCAGGTCAAGCAATCTTTCGTTGGACGCCCCCATGCCCCCGCCGCTCTCTTCGCCCTCGCCCCCGCCTTTGGGACCCATGTTCAGGGCGAGCATGATCACGAAGAAGGCCATCATCAGCAGCACGTTGTCGGCGAAGGAGACGATCCAGCCTTCCTCGTGCTCGTGCTCAGCGTGCATGTGCGGGTGGTGCTTCTTGTGCCCGCCGCCGCCGTGGGAACCTCCGTCAGACTTGCTGTCATGCTTGTTGCCGTCGGCCATGTGAGCAGTCCTGGGTTATGCGGCCTTCAGGGCTGCACGCTCGGGCACCGGGACGAAGGAAGCCATCTTGTCGAGAGTGGCCCGTGGGTTTTCGCCCGCCTGGATGGAGAGGATGCCCTGGAGCATCATTTCGCGGCGCAGGATCTCCTCGCTGGATCGGTACGCGAGTTTGTCTCCGATCGGGCCGGCCACGCAGTTGGCGATGACGGTGCCGTACATGGTGGCGACTACGGCCACGGCCAGCATGTGTCCCATGACCTCGATTTCGCCGCCGAGGCTCTGGAACATACCGATCTGTCCCATGAGAGTGGCGACGAGTCCGAGCCCGGGCCCGTAGGTCTTGAGAATGTCGAAGAACTTCTTTCCGCTCTTGTGCCGATCCTGCATCGCCATGATCTCAAGCCGCATGGTCGCCTCGAGGGTGTCCGGGTCGACGCCGTCGATAGCCATCTTCACGCCGGTCTGCAGGAACGGATCGTCGATCTGGGCAACTTCGGTTTCCAGGGCGAGGATACCGTCGCGGCGGGCCTTTTCGGCCAACTGGGTCATCATCTGGATGGTCTCCATGGCCGGACGAGTCTTGTTGATGAGGAATCGCTTGACGTACCCGGGGACCATCTTGAGGCGATCGAAAGGCATGGACATCATGACCGCGGCGATGGAGCCGAGGATCACCATGTAGAAGCCCTTGGACGACCACAGCGCCGCCAGGTGCCCGTGGGTCGCCTGATAGCAGACGAGCATCACCACTCCTGCCATCATGACCGAGCCGACCAGGCTGGACTTGTCCATGGCACCCCCCAACATGGACCCCCGCCCTCCCCCGGGCAGACTCAGTCCACTCCAATTCCATCGTCGGAAAACTGCACGCGGTTCATGCCGGGCGGCGACGGGGGCGTGTGATCAGACCTTGACGCCGAGAGGTGACAAAGTGATGCCCCCGGTCTGGGTGGAGAGCCGGACCTACTCGACCACGTCGGTCTGGCGCGTTACGCTGATTCCCATGCCTGACTCTCCTGACGTCCGCCCGCAGCCTGACGCCCTTTCCTATGAGGAGGCGGTCGCAGAGTTGGAGTCGATCGTCGAGCGCATCGAAAGCGGCGAAGCAAGCCTCGAAGAGTCGATGAAGTTGTACGAGCGAGGTACGAAGTTGCTGCGTCGGTGCCGAGCGGTACTCGATCAGGCCGAGCAGAGGCTGACCGAACTGGACGCTTCCACCCTCGCCCGAGAAGGGGAGTAGCGTCCGGGCATGCCGATGACTTTCTACACGTTGCTGGTCCCTTGCACGTTCCTGCTCTTCATGTTCGCCTACGGAGCCTGTGTCGGGTCGCTGGTGAACGTGCTTGTGTACCGGCTTCCCCGAGGTATGGGGGTGGTCCGCCCGGCATCGCGGTGCCCGAGTTGCGGGACCAAACTGACTTTTCGCGAGAACATCCCCATACTGGGGTGGTTGCTGTTGCGGGGCCGGTGTCGTTTCTGTGGGCAGCGCATCTCGCCGGAGTATCCGCTGGTCGAGGCGGCCGTCGCGCTGCTCTTTGCCGGGGTCTACCTGTTCTTTTTCGGGCTTCCGGAGATGGGGAGGGGCCCGTGGTTTGATGCCCTGCAGCCGGAATGGGCGATCAACGGGCTTGCGAGCAGTTGGCCTCAACTGGTTGTCATTGTGCTGCTGTTCGGAGCATTGACGGCGGTGACGCTGATCGACGCGCGGACGGCGCAGATTCCGCTGGTGCTGGTCTGGGCGCCGGCGGTGCTGGCGCTGTTGCTTCATGTCGGGTTTGCGGTGTTCGTGCAGGCCCGGCATGGAAACCCGGTGGTGGAACTTCCAACGCTGGGCTGGCGATTGGCGGACGGGAAACGATGGATGGCTGCGCCGGGGCACATCTGGTCGATTCCCACCGCCGGTATCCACGGGTGGTGGTTCGTCGGACTGGCGGTGGGCGGCATGGTGGGGCTGGGAATCGCGGTGGCGCTGCTGGAAAGCGGGCTGATCCGGCGCAGTTTTGCTGACTATGACGAGTGGGAAGCCCAGGCCAGAGCCGCGGCGCAGACGCACGCCGACGGGGACGGTTCGAGCGCTCCTTCCGAATCAGGCGATGGCGGTGCTTTGCCACCGGCTTCGGCGGGCGGGGTCAGCGTTGAAGAGGCGACGAGTCCATCGACCGCAACTCCGGTCAAGCCTGCGCCGATGGAGACCGGTGGCACGGCCGAGGACGCCGAGATGTGGATTCAATACCCGCACGCCCGGCGGGAAATGCTCAAGGAAGTTGCTTTCGTCTCGATGCCCCTCACGCTGGCGTTCGTGGGCGTGTGGCTGGGGCCGTGGATCGTTGAGCAGGCGTATGGACCCTGGAGTCAGAGCGACGTGTTCTCGATGGAGCGGATTCCGCCGGTCAACGTGCCTCTGTGGCTGAGCGTGCTTTCGGGTGTGCTGGGGGGCTACCTCATCGGCGGGGCGGTGGTGTGGGGGGTGCGCATCCTGGGGTCGCTGGCGTTCGGGAAAGAGGCGCTGGGGCTGGGCGACGTACATCTGGTCGCGGCGATCGGGGCGTGCGTGGGCTGGATCGACGCGATTCTCGGCTTTTTCGCCGCGGCATTTGTCGGGCTGGCGTGGACGCTGCTCGGAGCGGTGGTCAGCGGGCGTCTTGGGCGCACGCTCCCGTATGGGCCCTACATTGCGGTGGCAACGTTGTTGGTGGTGGTGGGCAAGCCGGGGATTGAGTGGATTTTGACGCGGTTGTCAGGTGTACCCATCAACCTGCCATAGACAGCCGCACACCGGCGTCCTTTGATGTTGGTACATTGTCGGTACTGCAGATCAAACCCGCGCGGGACGCGCGGATCTGACAACAGACTGCACGGAGGATCAAGCACATGGTCGGCACGAGGCTTCTTGCGGCGGCGGCTCTGGCGGGCCTGGTTTTGCTCGGGGGATGCAACAAGGTCAAGCGCGGCGACTACGACTCGGCCGTCAGCGAGAACACGGAACTGCGCGAGCGTCTGGGCGAGGCGCAGGCGTCGCTGACGGAAGTGAACGAGCAGAATCGGCAACTGACCGCGGCAAACCAGCAGTTGATGGAAGAGAATCAGCGGCTGGCGAGCAGCGGAGGCGCCGGCACCGGGACCGACTACAGCACAGGAGGGACCGGCGAGGTCGTGATTTCGATCGCCGGCGACGTGCTGTTCCGCTCGGGGCAGGTGACGATCAGCGACGAGGGGAGACGGGCTCTGGATCGGGTGGCCGGGCAACTGAACTCGCAATACGCCGGGCGGACGATTCGGGTCGAGGGTTACACCGATTCAGACCCGATCCGCAAGAGCAACTGGAAGTCGAACGAACACCTTTCGGCTGAGCGGGCGCTGTCTGTGGAGAAGTACCTGGTTTCCAAGGGTGTGAGCAACGACCGGATTTATTCGGCGGCATTCGGGCCTGCCAAACCGAAGTCATCCAAGTCGGCCAGCCGTCGGGTCGAGATCGTGATTCTGGCGAACTGACCCGGTGGTCCGGGCGGGGCCGGGCGGTCTATATTCTGGTCCGCCCGATCATCCGGGCGGGGTAGGGGCGATTGGCGCAGCTGGCTAGCGCGCCTGCATGACACGCAGGAGGTCACAGGTTCGAGTCCTGTATCGCCCATTGGTAGCACATCAGCCAGCCCGCCCGCGTGGGGCGGGTTTTTGCTTTTCGGGCCTCCCTTCCCGCCGGGCACCGGAGTCGGAGGCGGAGGTTGAAGTCATCCCCGTTTTGCGGTAGTCTGAGTGGCCTCGCGTGGCCGGGCGTTCGCAAGTCGCGGGGGCCTGTGTCGCAGGCGCAGGAGGGGATGATGCTCAGTTCTGGTTTTGGTGCGTTGGTTGGCGGAGCGATCGTGGTGGCGGGGGCGTCGGGTCAGGTGGTTCACGCGGACCTGTCGGCCCTTTCGCAGGTGGTGTCGACGCGGGTCGAGCCGGGGGTGGCATCGGCGCCGTACTTCGACGCGACGGTCGAGCTTGGCGCGTGGCCGGCGATGATCGCGGTGTTCAACGAGGTGGGCGCACGCCGACAGGTGGACGTCGGAGCGGCGTTGGCTGCGGTGGGGCTGATCAATGTGCAAACGCAATCGAGTACGGTGCCGGGTTGGACGTACGTGCGGTTGCCGGGCGATGGGCAAGTGGGCGAGGCCGAGCGGGCGGTGTGGGCGCTGGCCGACCGCGGCGAGGTTGACTTTGCCTCGTTGGTGTACATCGGGCAAGGCGGGCTGCCGGTGATTCCTTCGCGCGACGTGCTGGTAATGTTCGTTTCCGGCACGAGCGTCGAAACGCAGGCGGGCGTACTGGGCCATTACGGCGCGACGCTGGTCGAGCGTGACACGGCCGGGATGCCCGGTCTCGTGCGGGCCAGGCTCGACGCTCGCAGCGGCGATGAGGTGCTCGCGATCGCGCAGGCGATCAACGACCTGCCGGACGTGGCCTGGGCGCAGTCGAACCACGTCTACTGGGCACGGCACATGGGGACGAGCCCGCCCAACGATCCTCTGTTCCCGCAGCAGTGGGCGCTCGAACAGAGCAACGACGAGGACATGGACGCGCTGGACGCGTGGGGTATCACCATCGGCGATGATTCGGTGCGTGTGGTGGTGCTCGACACGGGTACGCAGCAGGATCATCCGGACATCCATCAGGTGGCCGGACAGTCATTCACCGGGACGGGCACCAACGGCGGCCCGGGCAACCGTTGCGACAACCACGGGACGGCGGTGGCAGGATGTGTGGCGGCCACGATCGACAACGGGATCGGCATCGCGGGCATTGCGCCGGGCGCTCGGGTGCAGGCGGCCAAGATCTTCAACGAGATCGACTTTCTGGGCTTCCTCTGCCTGCCGTTCCTTGAATCGACGGATGCATGGACCGTGGCGGGCATCAACTGGTCGGCCGCGTCGGGCGCGCGAGTGACCAACTCATCGTGGGGCGGGGGGAGTCCGTCTGCGGCGATCACGACCGCGTTTGACACGACTCAGGCGGCGGGCGTGCTGCATTTCGCTGCGGCGGGCAACGACGGCACGGGGACGGTCGGGTACCCGGCCAATCTCGCGTCGGTCCATGCGGTAGCGGCGATGGCAAGCGACGGCACGCGCGCGAGTTTCAGCACCTATGGTCCGGGTTTGTTCATCAGTGCGCCTGGCGCGGGCGTGTTGAGCACCGACCGCACGGGCAGCGCGGGCTACGGGTCGGACAACTGGACGACGATCGACGGAACGAGTTTCGCGTCGCCGTATGCCGCCGGCGTGGCGGCGCTGGTCATCTCGGCCAATCCGAGTTTGACGCCCGACGAGGTGAGCGCCATCATGGCGCAGACGGCGGTGGACAAGGGGACGCCGGGGTATGACTCGGACTTCGGATGGGGGTTTGTGAACGCCGGGGCGGCGGTGGCCGCGGCCGGGGGCGACACCTGCCCGCCGGACCTGACCGGCGACGGGGTGCTGGACTTCTTTGACGTCAGTTTGTTCCTGAGCAACTTCTCGGCGCACGATCCGAGCGCAGACCTGACGCAGGACGGCGTCTTCGACTTTTTCGACGTAAGCGCATATCTGGGGCTGTTCTCCGCCGGCTGCCCGTGAAAGGGCCAGAAGTTTTGCTGGAGTGCTCACATGAGCCCGCCGGGTGTACCGCCCGGCGGGTTATTTTGTGCCGTCGGCGCGAGCGGTAGTGGAGAAGCGGACAGATTTATCCTATTCTAATTTCCGATGTGTTCTCGGGTAAGCCGCGAGGAACCAGGAGCCGGAGGTGGGCCATGAGGGCGTGCGTCGCGTATGGGTCAGTTGCGTTGGCAGGACTGTCGGGTTTGTGCCTGGCACAAGGGTCCGGGGGAACGGGGTCGGCTGCGGAAGCAGAGAAGCGTGCGTTTGGGCAGTTGCCGCCGAACGCGGGTTGGTTGAGCGATCCGAAGGCCGAGGCGACGAACCTGTGGGAGGCAATCGGCGGGGGCAAGGTGCACCTGGACGATCGATTGCGATTCGAGTTTGCGGAGGTGGACGGGCGCAAGCCGTCGTACGCGATCACGAACCGGATCAGGCTGGGCTACGAGACCAAGGCGTTCAAGGGCTTCAGCGCGATGATCGAGATGGAGAACGTTGCGACGCCCGATCACGACCTGTACTTTGTCGCGGCGACGGGTGACGGCGACGCGGAGCGGACCAATGTTCCGGATCCGAGCGACACGGAAGTGAATCAGGCGTGGGGCCGTTACCGGCGCGACGGACTGTTTGAGGGCGAAGCGTTCATCGACATCAAAGCCGGGCGGCAGCGGCTCACGTTCGACGACCACCGGTTCATCGGCAACGTCGGGTGGCGGCAGTTCGAGCAGACGCTCGACGCGGCGCGGGTGGACGTCGGCAACAAGAAGTTGACGTTCAACTACGCTTATGTGTGGGGCGTGCAGCGAATCTTCAGCGACGACGACACGGCGCGGCCTTGGGACAGCGATTCTCACCTGATCCGGGCCGGTTACAAGTTCAGCGACGCGCTGGTGGTCACGCCGTTCGTGTACCTGCTTGACTTTGACAATGCGTCGGGGAGTTCCAATCAGTCGTACGGCGTGCGGGTGTCGGGCACGGTCAAACTCGGCGAAGGAACGCTCCAGTCGCTGCTGTACGAGGCGACGTACGCCCGACAGAGTGACTACGGGGACAACGCGACGGACTACGAGGCCGACTACTTCGGCGTCGACGCGGCGGCGGCGATCGCGGAGTTCGGACAGGTGGGCGCGGGCTACCAGTTTCTCGGGAGCGACGACGGGGCGGCAAGTTTCCAGTTCCCGCTGGGGACGAACCACAAGTTTCAGGGCTACGCCGATCTGTTCCTGACGACGCCCCCCGAGGGGTTGCAGGACTTCTACATCTATGTACGTGCGGACCTGCCGTGGAAACTGAAAGGTGAGTTGGCGTACCACGAGTTCTGGTTCGACGAGGGCGGGGACAACATCGGTTATGAAGTGGATGCGGTGCTGTCGCGGAAGATCAGCAGCAATTGGGTGGTGCTCGGGAAACTGGCCAACTTTGACGGGCAGGGGCGGTTCAGCGACACGATCCGGCTGTGGCTGGAGACGACGTTCAGTTTCTAGCGCGTGCGGTGTCTGATGCGAAGCGGCATGAATGGGAAACGCGGCCGAGGGCGCGGGTGTATGCTGCACGCATGACGACACCCAGAATCGCCGCCGGCGTTGGTGAAACACCCCCTTCGCCGTCAACTGTGTACCTGTGTCCACGCGGGGTGGAGAAGGAACTCCCGTGGGGGCAGGCCGAGGGGGCACGCGGACGGAAGCAGCGTGTGCGAGCGAATGCAGAGTGGCTGCTGATGCGTGAGCACGGGGTGCCAACGGCCGAGGTGTTCTACACGAGTTACCAGTTGGAAGGGGCCTCCGGGGGCGGGGGTGTTTCGGTGAGGAAGAGGCCGGTGACGTTCCTGTTCAACGGCGGGCCGGGCGCCGCGTCCGCGTTTCTACACCTTGGCACGGCCGGGCCGAAGCGGATCGGGTTTGGCAGCGCCGGGCAGATGCTCCCGCCGCCGGTGCAGTTGATCGACAATGCCGAGTCGTGGCTTGGTTTCACGGACCTGGTGTTCGTCGATCCGGTGGGGACGGGCTTGAGCCGCACGGTGGCCGAGAGCAAACTCGAGCAGCAGGGGGTGGACGCGGAAGAGGACAAGACGAGCAAACGGACCAAGGAACTTCCCGACGCGAAGAAGTCGTTTTACAAGGTGAAACGCGATATCGACGTGCTGGCCGACTTTGTCGCCGGGTGGCTGAGCAAGTACAACCGCTGGGACAGCCCGGTGTCGATCGCGGGGGAGAGTTACGGCGGGTTCCGCGTGGGCAAGTTGCTGCGGGCGCTGCCGGATCGCGGCGTGGCGCTCTGCGGCGCGGTGGCGGTGTCGCCGGCGCTGGATATTCTTGCGTTGGGCGGCAATGACTATGACCTGGTGCCCTGGCTGAACACGGTGCCGACGTACGCGCTTGCGGCGGCGTATCACAAGAAGTCGCGTGGGCGGTTTGCGGGGCTGAAGGCCGACGCGGTGCGGCGCAAGGCCGAGGACTTTGCCGAGCGCGTGCTGGCGCCGGTGCTGTACCGCGGGACGGTGGTGGCGGCGAAAGAGCGCGACGCGGTGTTCGCGGAACTGGCTGACTTGATGGGGCTGCCGGTCGAGATGGTTGCGCGGCACGGCGGGCGGGTGCCGATCGAGATCTTTAGCCGCGAACTGCTGCGGGATGAGGGACTGGTGTGCGGGTTATACGACGCGGCCGTGACGGGGCCGAATGTGTTTCCCGCGCGCGAGGGGATGCCGAACCCGGATCCGACGCTGGCGGGGATCGTGAGCGCGTTCACGGCCGGCATCAACGCGTGGCTGCGGGGCGGACTGGGGCTGTCGACCGATCGCGAGTACAAGTTGCTGGGGATGGACGTCAACGAGATGTGGGCCGACGACGTGATGAAGGGGATCTGGCCTCGGGCGCTGGATACAGGGGACGATATTCGCTACGGGCTGGCGGCCAATCCGGCGGTGCAGTTGTTTGTGTGTCACGGATGGTACGACATGGTGACGCCCTTTGCGTCGAGCGAACGGAGTGTGGCGCTGCTGCACCTGCCGGAGAGTCTGCGCAAGCAGGTGACGTTGAAGCACTACGACGGCGGGCACATGTTCTACACGTGGGACAAGTCGCGCAAGGCGCTGGCCAAGGACGTGGCGAAGGTGGTGGGATGAGTTACGAGCAATGCTGTCGCGGAACCGCATTCAGAATACCATTCCCACCTGCACATTGAGATTGCCGGAACTTTGACATTCAGAGAAACTGACGATGGCACGACATTTGGTTCTCAAGCACCTCGAAAACGTCTCGGGAGAGCTCCTTGCCCAACACGGTGACTTGCTGTCGCATTACGCAAAGGGCAAGTGTGGAATCTACGTTCTCTATGCGAAGGGGCGCATGTACTACGTCGGGTTAGCGTCCAATCTGAGCGGTCGGGTCAACAGCCATCTGAAAGATCGCCACAAAGGGAATTGGGACCGATTCAGCATTTATCTCACCCGGAATGACGCGCATATGAGAGAACTGGAAGCCTTGCTCCACCGCGTTCTTCGTCCGGAGGGGAACCGACAACTTGGGAGACTGGTAGGCTCAGAAGACCTCCGTCGTCCTCTCCAGGCCGAATTGCGTTCGCGACATCAGGAGTCGCTTCGAGACCTCATGGGCGAACGTTTACGAATTCGCGTGAGCCAAGAGCGGAAAGTCCGGAGAGGCGCTAATGGACGCCCGGCAGCCGGCTTAGTTGAGCGCACAGTGACGTTGCGGGCGGTGTACAAGGGTGAAGAGTACAAGGCTCGCTTACTACCCAGCGGCACTATCCGACATGACGGCAGGGCGTACGACAGTCCCTCTGCGGCTGCCGAAGCAATACGTAAGAAGCCCACGAATGGATGGACATTTTGGCGCATGGAAGACTCCCGTGGCGAATGGAGTCGCCTCAGCGATTTCCGCGGACAGATTGCTTGAGCGCAGGCTGCGAGTTTCGGGGCTTGGCCCGAGAGCTTACTTACCCGTCACACGATCGGGCCTTCGGCCTGACGGCGCGATGGGGGGCGGCAGCATTCTGGGGGTCATGCTCGAAGACTCGCGCGACCCCCGGCTGCAAGCGATAAGCCCTTCGGGCCAAAAGACACTGTGCCGGCAACCGTGGCTGTGAGGTTGCTATGTTCCGTGTGGGAGGGCGGGCCCATAGTCGATCGGCAGCAACGTCGGGGGACCGACATTGCTGGCACACGGAGGCTGGAAGCCGATCGCAGGCAGGGGGCTACCATCCCGACCATGGCAGACTTTCCGGTTCGATTGGCGCATTCGCCCGATTCCGACGACATGGTCATGTGGTGGCCTCTGGTGGGGCTCGATGGCCGGACGCCCGCGATCGACATCGCTCCGTTCTGCTTCGAACTGGTCGCACGCGACGTCGAGGAACTGAACAAGTTGGTCGTGGGGGAGGCTGCTGCCTCGCCGGCGCTTCAGGCTCGTACGGATATACGTGCGTCGGTGTCGGCGGACGCATCGCGGGCGGGGAGCGCACGTCCGTACGACGTGACAGCGATCAGTTGCGCGGCCTATCCGGCGATTCGCGAGCGGTACGTGGTTTCGCGCTGCGGCGGGTCGTTTGGCGAGGGATACGGGCCGCGCGTGGTGGCGAGGGAGAGCCGCAATCGGAAAATGGGAAGCGGCAATCGGGAGGACGAGAGGGACGCACGTGCCACCGACGTCGACTCGCTGCGCGGGGCGCGCATCGCCGTGCCGGGGGTCAATACGACCGCATTTCTGACGCTGTCGCTCATGCTCGGTTCCACGCGCACCAAGCCGGCGTTTGAGCCGGTGGAGATGCTGTTCAGCGAGATTCCTGCGGCCGTGGCGCTGGGCGAGGTTGACGCGGGGCTGCTGATCCACGAAGCCCAGTTGACCTTTGCTGAACTTGGGCTGGTCGAAGTGGCCAATCTGGGCAGGTGGTGGGGCACGCAGACGGATCTTCCACTGCCGCTGGGGCTCAACGTGGTGCGGCGTGATCTCGACGCGCGGCACGGAGCGGGCACGGTCAAGCGGCTGGGCGAGGTGCTCTCGGCCTCTGTGCGTCACGCGGTAGCGCACCCGGCCGAGTGCCGCGCGCACCTCCAGCGTCACAAAGGAAGCCGTACGGAGTGGGACGACCCCGGACTGGTGGATCGGTACCTGGCGATGTACGTCAGTGCGCTGACGGTGGACATGGGCGATCGCGGCCGCCTGGCGATCGAGCACCTGCTGGCGCGCGGATATGAGGCGGGATTGTGCGCCAAGCCGGGGATGATTGAGGTCGTCTGAGGTCGGGCGCTGATTCGCCTGCGATCATGGACGCCGGGAACCTGCTCGCCTTTGGGTATGTTTCCAGGCTGGGCCATGCTCAGTGATTTGAGCGCCGGTGCGTGTCCACCCGGACCTGTGCTCGAGGACTCGCAAAGGTCCGGTGTCCGATGATGCGCGACCCTGCCATTGGATGGGTACGGCATCGGCATGCCACCTACGATCCTCTCCCGCCGGCGATGCTGTTGGTTTGCGTGGCGTGGCGCCGGGAAAGGAGCGGTCGTGGACATCATCAAGGCCGAGTTTGGCGTAGTCATCGACACCGAGGACGAACTGCTTCCGGTGCGGCACATCATCGGGATCGGGCGGAACTACGCGGCCCATGCGAGCGAGCAGGGGGCCAGCGTGGCCGAGTATCCGGTGATGTTCACAAAGAACCCGGCCAGTGCGACGGTGCACGAGGCGGCGGTGGAAATTCCGGCGATCTGCCGCGACGCGGCGACGGGGCGTGGGCAGGTGGATTTCGAGGCCGAACTCGCGGTGGTGATCGGTAAGGCCGCGCGAGACGTGTCGAAGGCTGATGCGCTGAGTTACGTGCTGGGGTACTGCTGCGCCAACGACGTGTCGGCGCGGTGGTGGCAGAAGCACGGGTCCGACGGACAGTGGTGCCGGGGCAAGAGTTTTGATACGTTCTGTCCGCTGGGCCCGACGCTGGTGCCGGCCGCCGAGGTGCCCGATCCGCAGGCGCTGCGGGTGATCCTGCGGCTGAACGGTGAAGTGATGCAGGACGAGCCGACGAGTCACATGATGTTCCCGGTGGCGAGGCTGATCAGCGAACTGAGCGAGGGCATGACGCTGATGCCGGGGACGGTGATTCTGACGGGGACGCCGTCGGGCGTGGGCATGGTGCGGCAGCCGCCGGTGTGGATCAAGGCGGGGGATGTGATGGAGGTCGACATCGCGGGGGTTGGGGTGCTGCGGAACACGGTGGTGGAGAGGTGATCGGTGTGTGGGCGGCCTTGTCCCCAAGGTTGCGGTTGTCACCGGCTGGAAGCCGGTCCCGCCGAATGTAGACAGCAAGGTCGGAAGAATGACAGTGGTGGCCCAATCTCGCTCCCTGACCTCGCTATCCTGTGGGCATGCTGTCGATCGACTACGCCAACTGTCTCTCGGAACGGGTGGGCAATCACGGGCTGGACGCGGCGTGGATCGGGCCGGGGTCGGAACTGGCCGACGCGGCGCGGACGCTGACAGCCAGTCTGGCCAAGACGCGCGGGACGGGGTGGGAGCGGTGGCGGGATCTGCCATTCGGCGACGTGCGGCGGCAGCACGTGAGCGAGGTCAAGAAGTTGGCCAGCGAGCGGCGCAACGCCTTTGAGAACCTCGTCGTGCTGGGCATCGGCGGGTCGGCGCTGGGGAACATCGCGCTGCAGGCGGCGCTCAATCCGCCGACGTGGAACCTGCTGCCTTCGCATCAGCGCGGCGGCCCGCGGATGTTCGTCATCGACAACGTCGATCCGGCCAACTTTGCCGCGATCATGGAGATCTGTCCGCCTGAGCAGACGCTGTACAACGTGGTGAGCAAGTCGGGCGAGACGGCCGAGACGGCCGCACAGTTCATGTGGGTGCGCGACGTGATCCATCGCGCGCTGGGCACGACTGCGGCGATGCACGTGGTGGCGATCACCGACCCTGAGAAGGGCACCATGCGCAAGATCTGCGACGCCGAGGGCTACGTGACCCTGCCCGTGCCCGAGGGCGTGGGCGGGCGCTTCAGCGTGCTCAGCCCGGTGGGGCTGTTCAGCGCTGCGATGTGCGGCATCGACATCGACGCGCTGCTCGACGGAGCGGCGGCGATGGACAAGCGATGCTCCGACCCTGATCTGTCGAAGAACCCGGCCGCGATGATCGCCGGTCTGCTGTGCGAACTGGGGGCGTACAAGGGCAAGACCTGCCATGTGCTGATGCCGTACGCGAACAGTCTTTATCTTTTGGCCGACTGGTTCCGGCAGTTGTGGGCCGAGTCTTTGGGCAAGCAGTTCGACCGCACGGGCGATCAGGTGTTCGCGGGCTTCACGCCGATCAAGGCGCTGGGCGCGACCGACCAGCACTCGCAGATCCAGTTGTACCGCGAAGGCCCCAACGACAAGGTCATCGGGCTGATCGAGGTGGAGGACTTCGGGAGCAACGTGACGATCCCCAAGGGTCTGGGCGTTGACGCGTTGCGCTATCTCGAGGGACGCAGCATGGGCGCCCTGCTCAACGCCGAGAAGCGGGCGACGGAGTTTGCGCTGGTGGAGAGCCAGCGCCCGAACTTCACGATCCGCATGCCGCGGATCGATGCGTACACGGTGGGCGAGTTCATCTCGCTGTGGCAGATCGCCACGTCGTATGCGGGTCTGATGCTGGGGATCGACGCCTACGACCAGCCGGCCGTGGAGACGGGCAAGAAGGCGACCTTCGGACTGATGGGGCGTGAAGGCTACGGCGAGTGGAAGCAGAAGGTGGACGAGGCGCTTGCGCCAACGGGGTACACGGTCTAGCCGGACCGGCGGGGCCGGCTTCCGGGCGAGGGAAGAGTACAAGGCGCATGAGGCTTACGCGGCTCGCGCAGGGTTTGCGCCTGTGCGTGGCCCGCACCTCTTCTCGTTTTCGGATCAAGCGGGCTTGGCCGGCGGCTTGGCGAGTCCTTCACCGGCAGGAAGCCGGTCCGACTGTTCAAAGGGATGACTCACCGGCTGGACGCCCGTCCCACCGGAGCCGCGTCACTGGCACGCTGTTTGAGAGAGTCTTGCCGGACGGTCCGTCCCTGGTTCAGGAGCCCGGCATGTATTACGGCATGGACATCGCAAGTTCCGGGGTGCTGACGGCCATGGGGCGGCTGGACGCACTGGCCAACAATCTGGCCAACCTGGACACGCCCGGGTACAAGCCCGTGCAGGCGATCACGATGCAGCGTGATGCGGCCCGCGTCGAGGACGACCTGATGACACTGCCGAGCAACGAACTGCTCGAACGGCTCGGTGCGGGTGTCCTCATGGCGCCGTCGCGCGTGTCGTTCCGGCAGGGCCCGGTCGAGCAGACGGGCAACGAACTCGACCTGGCGATGGACGGCGACGGCTTCTTCGTCGTGCGCGGGGCCGGCAGCGCAAGCAGCGACGAGATATTTCTTTCGCGAGATGGACGGCTGACGCTCGACGAGCGCGGCATGCTCGTGCAGGCGGCCAGCGGTATGCCGGTGCTCAGTTCGCAGAACAGCCCGATCTTCCTGCGCGAGGATGAGCCGGTCGAAATCGACGGGGGCGGGAACATCTATCAGGACGGCGTGCCGGTGGCGAGGCTGCGCACGGTTGACGTGACCGATCGCGCCGGCGTGCGCCACGTCGGCGACAACATCTTGGCCGTCGACAACGTCGGAACCAAGGGGTTGCGTCCGGCGAGCGGGCGTGTGATCCAGCGGGCCGTCGAGGGTTCGGGCGTTGAGGAAGTCAGTGCGCTGCTCGAGATTCAGAGCGCCAGTCGGGCCGTCGGTTCCAACATCGGCATCATGTCATACCAGGATCGCATGGTCGAACGAGCCATCAATACGTTTGCCCGCATGGGGTGATCGCAGGGAGTTTTCATGGCCATCATCGCGCTTCAGTCCGCTTCATCCGGGCTCAACGCCCTGAACACCAAACTCGACGTGATCGCCAACAACCTGGCGAACATCAACACGGAGGGCTACAAGGCCAGCCGCGCCAACTTCCAGGATCTGCTCTACATCGAGCGAGCGCAGCCGGGCGTCGAGAACCCCAACGGCGATCAGCGCCCGACGGGCCTGTACGTCGGGCTTGGGGTGAAGGTTAGCGGCACGCAGCAGGATTTCACGCAAGGCGCACCGATCACGACCGGCCAGGAGACGGACCTGATGATTGAGGGTCGCGGGTTCTTCCAGGTCCAGGTTGAAAATGAACTCGGCGGCGGCGTCGCGTACACGCGCGCGGGCAACTTCACGCTCAATGCCGACGGCGATCTCGTGCTGGCCAACGACCAGGGACGACGACTGGAGCCGAACATCAACATCCCGCCCGAGGCGACCAAGGTTGATGTTTCAACAGACGGTCGCGTGTTCTACCTGATAGCCGGCGAGACTGAGCCGCAGGAGGCCGGGCAGATTCAAACCGCCAGTTTCGTAAACCCCGCCGGGCTGCGGCAGGTGGGTGAGAATCTGTGGGTCGAGTCGATCGCGTCAGGTCCGCCTTCGCAGGGCAATCCGGGCGAGGACGATCGCGGGCGCATCCGCCAGGGGATGCTGGAAGCGTCGAACGTGGACCCGGCGCGTGAACTGATCGAACTGATCCGCACGCAGCGGGCGTTTGAAATGAACAGCCAGTCGATCCGGGCCGCCGACCAGGCGTTGCAGTCGATCGCACAACTCCGCCGTTGAGGATTCGCCGTGATCCGTCACGTGATCATACTGATCTTCGCCGCGTGCACGGCCTTTGGCGAGCCGACCAGCATCACGCTGCGCGACGCCGTGCGTCTGCCGTCCGGGCGCGACGTGCTGGTGCGCGACGTGGCGGTGGTGGCCGGGCCGAAGGCGAGTGAACTGCTCGATCGCCCGGTGCTTGCCGGCACGGTGCTGGCCCAGCGCTTCTCACGCGGCTGGGCGCAGGTGAGCCTCGCCGAGGTGCGAGGCGTGGTCAATCTGCCGGCGTCGGAAGTGCTGCTGCGCGGCTCGGTGTGCCGCGTAGGCCTGCTGACGGCGCCTCCGGCGACCGAGGGAGGCGACCAGGCCGCCGTGCGGGCGGCCGTCACGGGTCCGTGCGTGCTCGACGCGGTCATCGACCGCCTTGCGCTTGAGTTCGAGGTGTCCCGCGATGACATTCGGCTCACGTATAACGATCGGTATGAAGAGGGCATGCGCACGCCGATCGGGCCATGCACGGTCGAGGTGCATCCGCTGGGCGTCTCTGCCGAGATGCCCGTGAGCGTGACGCTGTACGACGGCGAGAAGATCGCCTTCAGCCAGTCGATGCGGGTGCGGGTGGAAATCCGCCGGCAGGTGGCCGTGGTCGACCGCGTCATCGAGCGGCGGTCGCGGATCGAGACAGGCCAGTATCACTTCGAATCGCGGTGGACCAGTGCCACCGACGCACCGGCCGCCACGATGCAACTCGAAGGCGCCGAAGCCCGCACTGCGCTCCAACCCGGGCAGATCATCCTCGGGCGGCACGTCGAGTCGCCCATGATCGTCAAGCGCGGCGACCTGGTCACAGTCCGCGTGCTGTCGGGCTCCATCGTCGCCAAACTCACCGCACGGGCGCTCTCCGACGCCCGCGACGGCGATCGCATCCAGTTTGAACCGATCAACGGCGGGCCGCGGTTTCGCGCCCGCATGAACGGGGCCGGCAAGGCCGTTCTCAACTCCAACCAGGAACACTGACATGCGCACCGCTGCAAGCCTGATGCTCATCGCCCTTACGTCGCACGCTTCGGCCCAGAGCGTGCTGCTCCAGGCGCTTGAGCCGGCGCCGCCGACGACGCTGGAGGAGCGGAACGACTCGGAGTTCGCCCGCGCGAGCATGTTGTACGTGCACCCGCCCGAGCCACGCACCTATATGGCTCACGACCTGATCACCATCATCGTGGACGAGACCAGCAAGCAGGAGGCCTCGCAGTCGCTCGACACCAAGAAGGAAGCGACCGCGGACATGACGGTCAAGTCGATCATCGACCCCTGGGAACTGCTCGAACTGCGCCTGCGCGAAGGGAGCCTGTCCAACCAGTCGCTCGTCGGCACCAACTTCAACCAGGAGTTCAAGGGCGAGGGTGATTACGAGCGCTCCGACCGCTTCTCCGCAAAGATCACGGCCGAGGTGATCGAGGTCAAGCCGAACGGCACACTCGTGCTCCAGGCGACTAAGGTGATTCAGAAGGACAAGGAAATCCAGACGCTGGTGCTCTCCGGATTGGTCCGCCAGGAAGACGTGACCGACCGCAACACGATTCTGTCGAGCCAGATGGCCAACCTGAGTTTGAACGTGAAGAATGAGGGCGACGTGCGATCCGCAGCCGAGAAGGGCCTGCTGACCCGCGTGCTGGAGGCGGTGTTCAGTTTCTAAAGAGGCACGAGGCACTGGGCATCAGGGAAAGACAGCAAAGCAGCAGAACAATAACGCAGCGGAGCGGGTGAAGGTTGCCTCGCGGCACTTCACGGCTTTGCTGTCTTGTCTTCTTTGCTGCCCTGTTGCTTTGCCGCTCTGCTGCTCTCTTCACGCCGCCAGGCGGAGCGTGCTGGAGGTGACCTTGGGCACGCGCGAACTCGATCGGAAGTTGACCCGAAAGTATCCCGAGTCGATGCGGAAGCCGTCGCGGCTGCCGATTGACGCGAGTGATGCTGCGACAGGAAGGATGGCGTGTCAACGCCGAGTATACGTGCCGCCCGTGGAAGCGAGAGGGCTTCAAAGCGCCTGCAAAGCAGCACAAACGGGCTCGAAGCACCAGAGAGGAAGAAGTTGACCGCGTCTTACTCCCTCGCTTGCGCGTCGGGTTCGTCTCGGACGGAGACACTGGCAAGAGTTGTGGATACGTTGCGGATCACGCGGCGGCCTTCTCGTCTCCGATCCGGTTGGTGAAGGGGGTACCGGCGATGATATCACGGTTCAACTCCGACCCGTTCAGGCGCCGCCGCTTCTTCGAGGTGATCGCCATCCATTGGAGCATCACGCCATTCGGGCGCCATCTTGACACCGGCGTCATTGCCGCTGCGGGTCCGGATCGACGGCGCGGCGTCTTGAAAAGTGCTCGGTCAGCCGCTGAATGAGCACATAGAACATGGGCACGAAGAAAATCGCAATGAACGACGCGGCGATCATCCCGCCGATGACGCCTGTGCCGATCGAGCGCCGGCTGGCGGCGCCGGCCCCGTTCGCGAGGGCCAGGGGCACGACGCCGAGAATGAACGCGAGTGAGGTCATAACGATCGGCCGGAAGCGGAGTCTGGATGCTTCGATCGCCGCATCGAAGATCGGGCGCCCCGCGCGGCGCGAGGCGACGCAGAACTCGACGATCAGGACCGCGTTCTTCGCCGCCAGCCCGACCAATACGAGCAGCCCGATCTGGAAGTAGATGTCCTGCGTGTACCCGCGCAGGTACACGCCCAGCAGCGCCCCGAGCACGGCGAGTGGGATGGTCAGCAGCACGGCGACCGGCAGCGACCAGCGCTCGTACTGGGCCGCGAGGACGAGGAATACGACCAGCAGCCCGAACCCCAGCACGATCGGCGCCTGGTTGCCCGCCTGAATTTCCTGGTAACTGGCGCTGCTCCACTCGATTCCGTATCCCGGCGGGAGTTTCTCGGCGACGAGTTCGCGGATGCGGGCCATCGCCTCGCCGCTGCTGTTGCCCTGGGCGGCGGCGCCGGTGATCTCGATCGCGGGGTAGCCGTTGTAGCGGCTGACGATGTTGGGCCCGGCGCGGAACGAGGTGTTCACGACCGCCGCCAGCGGCACCATCTCGCCCTGGTCGTTTCGAACGTAGATCCGCTCGATGTCCTGCGGAGTGTTTCGGAACTGCGGCTCGGCCTGGACCTGCACGCGCCAGATGCGGCCGAAGCGGTTGAAGTCATTGACGTACAGCGCGCCGAAGTACGCCTGCATCGGCTCGAACACGTCGGCCAGACGCACGCCCATCATCCGCGTCTTCTCGCGGTTGAGTTGGACAAAAACCTGTGGGAGCGAGAGGCGCAGGCTCGCGTTGAGCCCGGTGAGCAGCGGGTCTGCGCGGGCGGCGCCGAGGAAACTGTTGCTGACCTCGCCGAGTTCGGTGACCGTCCCCCCGCCGCGTTGCTCAAGTTCGACCGTGAAGCCGGAGCGTGTGCCCAGACCAGGGATGGCCGGCGGGTTCATGGCCAGCACGAAGCCGTCGGCAACGGTGGCGGCGAATTTCTGGCTCTCGGCGACGAGGGCGTGCGCGCTCAAGTGTGGTTCAGTCCGCTCCTCGAATGGCTTGAGTGTGACGAACATGGCGCCGGCATTGGTGCTCGCCGCCCCGCCGCCGAGCAGGTCGAACCCGACCAGTGCCGTGATGTTGGCGACGGCCGGCTGGTTGCGGAAGAACGTCTCGCATTGGGTAATGACCGCCTGCGTTCGATCCAGCGATGCCCCGTCCGGCAGCAGAACGGCTACCAGCAGGACGCCCTGGTCTTCCTCGGGCAGGAACCCGCCGGGCACGGCCTTGTTCAACTTGAGCATCGCGAAGCAGAGCATGCCGAACACGAGAAGCGTGACGACCCACCCGCGGATCGACCCTCGCACCCCGGCCACGTATCCGAAGGTGATCCAGCCGAAGACGCGGTCGAAGGCGCGGAAGAGGATGTTCTTGCGCTTCCCGTGCCCCGGCTTGAGCAGCAGGGCGCTCATCGCGGGGCTGAGCGTCAGCGCCACGAGCCCGGAGATGGCGACGGAGATCGCGATCGTCACGGCGAACTGCCTGTACATCTGACCGGTGAGCCCGCCGAGGAAGGCCACGGGGATGAACACCGCCGACAGCACAAGCACGATGGCGATGATCGGGCCGGTCACTTCCTGCATCGCCTTGATGGTGGCTTGGCGGGGTCCGAGGCCCTCCTCGTGCATGATGCGCTCGACGTTTTCGACGACGATGATCGCGTCATCGACGACGATTCCGATCGCCAGCACCAGGCCGAAGAGTGTCAATGTGTTGATGGAGAATCCCAGCGCCATCATCCCAGCGAACGTCCCGACGATTGAAACAGGCACCGCCAGGAGCGGAATCAGCGTCGCCCGCCACGACTGGAGGAAGATGAAGACGACCGCGATGACGAGCACGACTGCCTCAAGCAGCGTCTTGACCACCTCTGCGACGGACTCGCTGATGAACGTCGTGGTGTCGTACGGAATTCGCCACCCGATGCCTGCGGGGAAATCCTGCTGAGCGGCGGCGAGTTCGGCACGGACGCCCTCGATGGCGCCCAGGGCGTTCGCGCCGATCTGGAGATAGACGAGCATGGACGCGGTAGGTTTGCCGTTGAGACGGGCGCTCATGTTGTAGTTCTGCGCGCCCAGTTCGACGCGAGCGACATCTCTCAGACGCACCATCGCCCCTTCCGGCGTGGCGCGGAGGATGATGTTCTCGTATTCGGCTACCTCGCTGAGCCGCCCTCGCGTGAGCACCGGCAACGTCAACGCGACCTCACCGTCCGTCGGGCGCTGCCCGACAGTGCCTGCGGGGAACACCGCGTTCTGGTCGCGCAGCGCAGCGGCCACGTCCGATACCGTCAGCCCCTTCAGCGCCAGACGGTCCGGGTCGAGCCATATGCGCATCGAGTAGTTCTTATTGCCGAACACGATCGCGTCGCCGACGCCGGGTACACGCTTGAGCCGATCGAGGAGGTTGATCGTCGCGTAGTTGCTCAGATACAGATCGTCGTATTCGCCGTTCTCTGATTCCAGCGCGACCACGGCCAGGATGCTGGTCGACGCTTTCACAACAGTGATGCCCTGTCGCGTGACTTCCTGCGGCAACTGCGGCTCGGCAATCGCCAGCCGGTTCTGCACTTCAACGGCCGCCAGGTCCTGGTCGGTGCCGATCTCGAACGTGACGGCGATGCTGCATGTGCCGTCGTTGGCGCTCTGCGAACTGAAGTAAATCAGGTTCTTGATCCCGCTGAGTTGCTGCTCGATCGGCGCGGCGACCGACTCGGACACCGTCTGCGCATCGGCGCCAGGGTAGACAGCGGTGATTCGAATGACCGGCGGCGTCACCTGCGGATAGCGGTCGACCGGCAATGCGTAGATCGAGACCAGCCCCGCGATCAGGATCAGCAGCGACAGGACGATCGAAAATACCGGCCGGTTGATGAAGAAGCGCGAGATCATCGCGAGTTCTCCCCCTGCGTCATGGCGGGAGAGGTTTGCGAAGACGACGGCGACTCATCGCCGCCCGCGGGCTGGAACGCCCGCACATGCTCACCGGTAATTGTCACTGGAACTCCCGGCCGTATCGACATCATGTGGCTTGTGATGACGCGGTCCCCGGGCTTGAGCCCCTGTTTGATGATCCAGTATTCCTCTCCCGACCACTCGCCGAGTTCGATGGTCCTGGACTCGGCAACACCCTGGTTGTTCACGACGAACACACTTGCACCGCTCGGCGACAGCGACACCGCCGTCCGTGGCACCCGCAGCACGTTCACTCGCCTGACGCCCAGGACATTGGCGTAGATGAACTGCCCGGGCTTGAGTACGCCGTCGGGGTTTGGAACCTGTCCGCGGATGACGGAGGTTCCAGTAGTCAAGTCCACCTCAACGTCGATGAAATCAATGGCACCCCTGTGGGGATAGGTCGAGTTGTCGGCGAGTGTGATCTCCAACTCGATCTGAGAGAGCGCAGGGACGGAGATCTCCCCGGCTGCCTGTTGCTGGTCGAACCGCAGCATCTCCTGCTCGGTGATCGAGTAGCGCACGTCGATCGGGTCTACCTGCCGAAGGATAGCCAGAAGACTGTTCTGGCCAGCGTCGATGTAACTGCCGGTGTCTTTCAGCGCTTCCCCGATCTCTCCAGTCATGGGCGCCTCGATCGAGGTGTACCCAAGTTGCAACTCGGCCTCCGCAACCAGCGCCTTCTGCTGCTGGACCTGGGCCGCGGCGATGCGCGACTGCGTCTGCCAGTCGATGAGTTCGGTCTGTGCGGCGGCGTCCATTGCCACCGCTTCTTCGATTCGCTTCAACTGCCACGAGGCACGTTCGGCCGTCGCCTCGGCGACGGCCAGGCCGGCCTTGGCTTCCGCCAGCGCCACCTCGAACGGACGGCGGTCGATCTGAAACAGGGTCTGACCCTTTTCGACGCGCTCGCCCTCCTTGAAGCCGCGCTGCTCAAGGTAGCCCGCGACGCGGGCGCGGATCTCGACTGTCTGCGACGCCTCGGTCTGCCCAAGGAATCGCATCTCGAGCGGCACCGTCTCCGGCCGTACGGTCATCACCGTCACCGCCACCGGATCCTGTGAGCGCGCCGCAGGCTCATGCTTGGGCGCCCCATGATTGTCGCGCCAGAAGAAGTAGGCCCCTGCCATGAGCCCCAACAACACGAGAATGGGAATTCCGCGACGCAACAGGTGTCCGATACGGTCATCGCGGGTTCTGTCGTCGTTCTCGGCCATGTCGGGATGCTCCATGTCTTCAGGGAACTCCAAGCCAGAGCGGTCTACGGCAGATCAGTCTGCTTGCGTGGTTTGCATCGCTGCTGCATCACGTCATGAGCACGTTCGGCCAGTGTAGACGGTTCAACAGTAGGCCTGACCGGGCCCCCAGGGCCTGGATCGACGTTCCGGAGGCAGGTCAGATGTACGAGCCCGAGGCGCCAGCACGGGAGCGCGGGGTCCGATGATGTACGAGCCCGAAGCGCCAGCGAGCGAGGCAACGAGGCTCGTACGAATGCACTCTCGCTTGCGCTTCGGGCCCTCATGGATTCGGGCTTGTATCGATCCGATCACCCGGTGCCGAGCAAGATGGCCGCACCAGCATCCGCGATACACGGATCCGCATTCACGGCCTCGCAGGCAGATTCCCACGCAATGACCGCCTCACCGGGAGCCTCCCGAGTCATCACAGGAACGACGCCGACGACGACTGGAACTCCTCCGGTGATGACAGAAGCCTCTCCGGCGATGACCAAGGTCCGCCCGCGCGCGCCTCCGCCGCGCCGGCGGCCTTCCGGTTGTGGGCGTCGCGTGCCCGTGCGATTCCGACCTGCCTTCTATTCCCAGTCGTCCGTGCGGAACTGACCTGCCGGCCAGCCGGCCGCGTTGAACAGATTGGGCTCCGGGGCCGAACTCCATGCGAAGCGCACGGCCTTTGGCTCGTTCACACCGTCGGCCCACACGACTATCTCATTGCCCTCGACCCGCGCCTGCGCGGGCACGAATTTCTGATCCGCGCCGGCGATGACGAAGTGAGTCGGCGCGTCGCCGCGCACCACCAGCCCGCCGTCAGCGTGGTCGAACTTGATGCGGATCGTCGACCCTTCGATCTTCATCGATTGATAGGTCGGACCCGCGTGCGCCACGTCGCGACCGTAATCCTTTGCCAGCGCCACAGCCGCGAGTCGCTGCCCGACTTCATACTTGCGCATCGGGTGAATGTCGGCGGGGTTGCCCACGTCGGCGGTGACCACCATGCCGGTTTTCGGAAGTTTGAGCGCATATTCCTGCGCCTCGCGCAGCAGCGGGGGGCGCACGTCATCGCCGTAGTTGAACGGGGCGATCTGCACGAAGTAGAACGAGAACTCGCTCTCCCAGTCGTCGCGCCAGTTCTGGATCATGCCGGGGAACACGCGGCGATAGAGCGTGGCCGTGCTCACGTTCGACTCACCCTGGTACCAGATGGCCCCTCGGATGGTGAACGGCTGAATGGGACGGATCATGCCGTTGTAAAGGATCGTCGCGGTGTTCGGGTTGACCGAGAGCGCGGCACGCGGGGGCAACTGGTCGAACGCGCGCCCGCGGTGATACTCCCATGGGCCTGCGAGCAAGACCTTCGCGTCTCCCATCTGTGCGAACATCTGCTCGGGCGAGCCGAACACGCCGCCGGGGCCCGACTGGTCGACCATGCGGACGGCAATGACGTTGGCGCCGGCCTTGACCGCCTCGCCCGGCACGTCGTAGACGCGGGGCACGTTCCACTTGCCGTCGTCGTGCGTGCTGCCGACGTGCCGGCCGTTGAACCACACGTCGTCATAGTCGTCGATCGGACCCAGGCTCAGTTGCAGGTCCTTTCCCGCCCAGCCTTCCGGCAGGTCGATCGATCGGCGGAAGTACACGACGCCGTCGAACTGATCGAGACCCTCGGGCCCAAGCGCAGCGGGCAGGTCCGTCGTCTTCCAGTTGTCGCCGACCTTGGCGCTCCAGTCGGCCGCGACGCCGCCGCCCCCGGAGGCCCGGTCGAGCCGGTCCCACCACCCCTGGCGAGCCTCACGCTCGATTTCCGCCCGCTCGTTGGGCCCCTGCGTGGCGGCGCGGACGAACGCGACCTGATCCTTCAACTCCGGATATTGATCGAGCGCGTCGGCACTCATCCAAGCCTCAGCCCGCGTGCCGCCCCAGTCGGCCGACACCAGCCCGATCGGCACGTGCAACGCCTCGTGCAGGGCGCTGCCGAAGAAGTAGCCCACGCCGGAGAAGCGGGCCGCGGTCTCGGGCGTTGACGCCGCCCACTGACCCGCGCAATCCAGCCGCGGATGCAGCGACAGCGTGTTGGGCACGTTGAAGAGGCGGATGTTGGGCTTGTCGCCCGCGGCAATGGCGGCGCGGGCTTCGTCGGAGTCCACGCCCCCTAAAGCCCACTCCATGTTCGACTGACCCGAGCACAGCCACACCTCACCGATGAGCACGTCGCTTAGCGTGATGAGGTTGTCGCCGGCGATGTTGAGCGTCTGCGGGTCGGGCCCGCCCGCGGGCGTCTCGAAGCGCACGCGCCAGTTGCCGCGCTCGTCGGCCCGGGTGGTGGTGGTCTGGTCGGTCCACGACGCGGAAACCTTGACCGTCTCGCCCGGCGATGCCCAGCCCCAGATCGTCACCTGCGACTGCTGCTGGAGCACCATGTGATCGCCGATGACCGCGGGCAGCGACACCTCGCCCGGCGCCGCAGTCGCGATCAAACCGGCCACCGCCCCGGCCGCCAGCACCACGCTCAAACGCACACGACCCATCATTGCTCTCCAGAAGTTCACAAGCACAGTCTATTCAAACTTCAGCCAGTACTCATACCCGGCCACGGTGGGGAACGTCAACACCTCGCCCGCCTCGAACGGGGCCACCGTACGCCCGAACTGGTCGCTGCGGATCGACGACTCGAAGTCGCCCGGCGACATTTCCACGACGCTGCCCGCCCGCGGGACGATCAGCGCGCAGTCGCGCCCGGCCCGCGAGAGCAGACGTGAGCACTCGATCCGCCCGTCACGCCACCGGGCGCTGACCTCGAACCCGCCGCGCGCCGCCAGCCCCCGGAAGTTGCCCGAGCCGCTCCACGCCTGCGGCAGCGCCGGCAGCAGTTCGATCGCCCCGTCGTGGCTCTGGAGCAGCATCTCGGCGATGCCGGCCGTTCCGCCGAAGTTGCCGTCGATCTGGAACGGTGGGTGATTGTCGAACAGGTTGGGATGCGTGCTCTTTGCCAGCAGCAGGCGGACGTTGTCGTGGGCCCGGTCCGCGTCGCGCAGACGCGCCCACATGTTGATCAGCCAGGCGCGGCTCCAGCCGGTGTGCCCGCCGCCGTTGGCCAGCCGGTGCTCGAGCGACTTCCGCGCGGCGTTCGCCAGTTCGGGCGTCCGGCGCGGCGAAATCAGGTTCGACGGATGCAGCCCGTAGAGATGACTGATGTGCCGGTGCCCCGGCTCGGCCTCGGCAAACTCGCCCGGCCCCCCCGGCCACTCGAGCAGCCGCCCGTCGGAACCGATCCCGGGCCTGGCCAGTTTCGGCAGCGCTTCGCGCACGCGAGCGAGAATCGCGTCGTCGCTGCCAAGTGCCTCGCCCACGTCGAGCAGGTTTTCGAACAGTTCGAGGATCACCCACTGATCCATTGACGGACCCATTGACAAACTGAGCCGCTGGCCGTCGACGATGTACGTGTTCTCCGGTGAGGTCGTCGGTCCCGACACCAGCAGCCCCGTCGCAGGGTCGGTCACCAGCCAGTCGAGATAGAACGCGGCGACCTCGCGCAGGTACGGCCACGCCCGCTCGGCGAGGAACACCTCGTCCTGGGTGAAGCGGTAATGCTCCACGTAGTGCTGGGCCATCCAGCCCCCGCCGGCCACCCACATTCCCCACACCGGCTGGCCCTGGAGCGAACCCCACAGCCACACGTCGGTGGTGTGGCCCATCGCCGTGCCGTCGCATCCCAGCCGCCGCGCCAGTTCGCGCCCGTCGGGCACGAGCGCGTCGCACAGGTCGAACAGCGGGCCGTGAAGTTCGCTCAGGTTGCACACCTCCGCCGGCCAGTAGTTCATCTGGAGATTGATGTTGGTGTGGTAGTCCGCGTTCCACGGCGCCTCGATGTGCTCATTCCACACGCCCTGAAGGTTGGCCGGCAGCGTGCCCGGACGCGACGAGGCGATCAGCAGGTAGCGCCCGAAGTTGAAGTACAGGGCCTCGAGCACCGGGTCGGTGGCGCCGCCGCGCACGCGCGCCAGCCGCTCATCGGTCGGTAGATACTCCTTCGCATCCCCCAGCGACAGCGAGCAGCGCTCGTAGAGGTCTCGATGCTCACCGGCCGCTCGTTCACCCAGTGTCACCAGCCCGTCGAGGTCGATCGCTTCGGCCCGATCGAGTGTGCGCCGGCACGCCGCGCTCAGATCCTCCGTCAGCGGCGACTCGGGATCCGCGAAGTGGTAATCCGTCTCGGCCGCCAGCAGCACCGTCACACGCGTCTGTCCCTCCAGCCGCAACCAGCCTGCTTCGGTGTGCTTCGGCTCGCCGCCGCCGAGCAGGCGGATCTGTGCCTCGAACTTCGTGCCGGGATTGCGTCCGTTGTGCGTCGCGCGTCCGAACATGCGCAGCCCGCGCCCATCGCTGGTCGGCTCGACTGTTGCGTCGCGGGGGCGAGAGAGAGAGAACTCGAACCACGTCGGCCGGTCGGATTCAATCTCAACCACGATCAGATCATCAGGCGCGCTGGCGTAGACGCGGCGCACCACCATGCCGCTCGGCGTCTGGAAGCCCGTCGCCGCGACGCCGCTGGTCAGGTCCAGTTGCCGTCGATACTCGGTTGCCCGCTCGGAAAGCCCCATGCGGATGTGCAGATCGCCCAGTGTCTGATGCGAGCGTGGTGTGTCGTCGGGTACGAGCACATGCCGTGCGATGATCTGCTCGCCCTCGCTCGGATTGCCTGCAAAGAACGCCTCGCGTGCCTTCGCAAGCCACTGGCCCGAGTCCTCTGGATTTTCCGGCACCGGCGGCCCGGCCCACAGTGAATCGACGTTCAACTGGATCCGTTCCTCACCGACGCCGCCGAACACCATTGCGCCCAGCCGCCCGTTGCCTACCGGCAACGCCTCGGTCCAGCCGCTCGCCGGCTGGTTGTACCACAGCACCGACTCGTCCCGCACGTCGGCAAACGGGTGCTTGGCCCACACGTGCGGCTGCTCGGTCCGGTGCTCATCCACCAGCGCCATGCGATCATCCGATGCGCTCGGCCATTGCGCCCAAGCCGCGTCGTCACCTTTCGTCAGTTGCCACCGTCGCGGCAGCGGGATGCTCCCGTTCGCTCCGGCAAGTTCCAGCCGTCCGCCGTAGATGCCCCCGGCCCCGCCGGAGTCATGCACACGCACCGCGATCAGCGCCGACTCGCCCGCATGAATCAGCCCGTCGGGCAGCGGGTACATTCGCTCGGCCTGCCAGGCCGTACTCGCCTGCGGCGGCATCCGACCTGTCGAGCCCACGAACGCGCCGTTGACGTACGTCTCGTCGGCGTCGTCGATCAAACCCATGTACAGCACGAACGGCCCGCGTGCATCGTCCGGCACGTCCACCACGCCGCGATACCACACCAGTCCGTCGTACTGCTCGATGTCGCCCGACCAGTGGGAGGGCACGCCGGTCCAGCGCCACTCCTGCCCGGAGCACAGCCCCGCCCCGATTGCAAGCAGTGCACACGCCCACCAGTGCCGCCACGTCAACATGCCCGACTCCCTTCGCCCCGGCGCCACAAGCGTATCAGAACGGTGTACCGGCGCGGGCGGTCGCTGCGGCGAGGTTCGGCCGCCGGAACGTCGGCTCAGCGCCCCTTTGACTTGTGGTGGGTCTTGGGCGTCACGTGGAAGGTTGCGCTACACCGACCGACGCGCTTCTCACCGAACCTGGGCAGCATCTGCCCCTTTCGGTCATTCCGGTCGCCTTTTCGCCGCGCCGGCAGTGTCTGCACCACGTCCATGTCGATCGTGATGTTGAACTCCCCTCCGCCCGCCAGGAAGGGCGTCAGATCCTCGCGCGGATTGATGCGATATTCCGCCGGTCCGAAGCACGGGCGCAGAAACTTGTACTCCAGGTGCTTGCATACCACCGTGTAGTCGCCCCCGCAGGCGCTGAAAACGTACATGCCGCCGGCGATCTCCGAGTTCCCCAGCAGCGCCGCCCCGGCCATGGCGTTGTACCAGTTCTTGTTGAACCGTGTGAAAGGCAGCGTCGCGCTGAATCGCTTGTCGTCGATCCGGCGCATCACGATGCCCGACCGGAACGCGTAGGGGAGCCAGATCAGCGAGCACACCCGATGCCAGAAGTTGTTCCTCGTCGACAGCCGGCTGATGAACGCTTCGATCTTTTCAAACAACGATCGCTTCTGCCCCGGCGCCTTCACTCGGGCCTGGATCGGCGGTGCGCACACCTGTCCCTGTGCATCCGCCCCAGCACCGGGCTGGAGGTCCGGATCGACCAGATCGGCATCCTCGACGTCACGGCTGGCGTCCACTTGGCCGGACTGATGAGCCCGCTCTGCCTCTTCCCGCCCATCGGCCGGAAAAGGCCCCTTCGACACGTTGGCACCGGACGCACTCATCAGCCTGGAACATCCTCCGTCGCGGCATCATAGGGGCGCGGGTGCGGACGACCCCGCCGCCGCCGAATTCCACGGCACGCGCCTCTCCCGGCCGGGCGTTTCTGCGACCAGGTGCTCCTTCAGATTCTGCTCGATCGGTCTGTGTGAGGCCGGAGTGGGGGAGTCGGGAATTTCGCCCCCGCACAGGCCGCGTGCCTCTCCGCGGGCGTTTACCGAGCGATCTTCCCGACCAGTGCGATCAGTTCCTCCACCATCGCCGCCTGCTGGGCCTTGTTGCCGTGCATGGCTTGGTTGGCGCAGTGCGAAAGGTGGTTCCGAAGCAGGTTCTTCGCCACCGATCGAAGCGACTCCTGCACCGCGGCGCACTGCTGGATGATGTCGGCGCAGTAGCGATCTTCCTCTATCATCGCCGCGATGCCTCGCACCTGTCCCTCGATGCGTCGCAGGTGCTTGAGGTTCGCGGCCTTGAGGTCCTGGTCGATGCCGACCGCCTGAGCGCCGGGCCCAATCTGTTCGCCGGCCTCGGGTTTGACGACGCCGCAAGGGCGCCGCTTGCCATGCGCGTCGGCGTGGGGTTGCGTCGGCTGGGTGTTTGCGCTGCGGTCGTGCTCTGCCATGTCAGACGTTGTTATTCGCGTGCATCGCACCGGGTGCATGGCGTCGGCGCCCGAGGACCATCATACTCCCCCCTAGTATCACGGGTCCAGGGTCGAACGTTTCACCGTCGTGCGCAGACCTCGCGCATGCGGCATCGGGTGCGTTCACAGGGGCGAGAGTTCGGGGCCCGGCGGTGGATTTCCCGGCGCCCGGGCGGGCGTCGGGCTTCTCACGCATTCCAGGACGCATCAAGGCCCTGCGTGGGGGAGAACGCCGCTCCGCTGCGCACGCTTCCACTTCCACTCTTCCACCGCGCAGAAGACGCAGGGCACGATGAACAGCGTGATGAGGCTGACCGTCATGCCTCCGACCGACGGGATCGCCATGGGCTGCATCACGTCCGAGCCGCGGCCTGTCGACCAGAAAATCGGCATCAGGCCGAACACCGTGGTGGCGATCGTCATAAGACAAGGTCGGATGCGCTTCAACCCGGCCTCGATCACGGCCTCGCGAATGTCCCTGACGGAACTGAATGTCCTGTCCTTGAACACGCCTTCGAGATAGGTCGAGATGATCACGCCGTCGTCGTCAACGACGCCGAAGAGGACCAGGAACCCGACCCACACCGCCACAGACAGGTTGACACCCCACAGCGCGAGCATGATGAACCCGCCTGATGCCGAGACGAGCACGCCGAAGAAGATGATCGGCGCGATCCACCAGCGTGAGAAGCCCAGGTAGAGCATCACGAACATGATGCCCAGCGTGATCGGGACAAGAATCTGCATGCGCTTGGTGGCGCGGACCTGGTTCTCGAACTGACCCGACCACTCCCAGTAATAGCCCGGGGGTAGCGTCAGGCGTCCGTCCTTGAGCGCCTGCTGGAGCACATGCTCGGCGTCCTGCACCACCGACACCTCGTCGCGATCGCGGGTGTTCATCGTCACGTAGCCGACGAGCAGGCCCCGCTCGCCTTTGATTTCCTGAGGTCCGAGCACGGTGGAAATGTCCGCCAATTGCGCCAGCGGCACCTGGGCTCCGCTGGTCGACGGAACATTGATCCGCTGGATCGCGTCCATGTCCTCGCGGAAGTCGCGGGCCAGGCGGACGCGGATCGGGTAGCGTTCGCGCCCCTCGACGGACTCCATGAGGTTCATCCCGCCCAGCGCTATCTCGATGACATCCTGCACATCCCGGACGTTGACGCCATAGCGCGCGATCCGCTCGCGGTCGATCTCAATCTGAATGTACGGCTTGCCGACGATGCGATCGGCGACGATGTCCGTGGCTCCGGGCACTTCGCGGAGCAACTGCTCGATCTGCAGGCCGACCTTCTCAATCTCGCGGAGGTCGCTCCCGTAGATCTTGACGCCCATCATGGCCCGGAAGCCGGTCTGGAGCATGACCAGGCGCGTCTGGATCGGCTGGAGCCAGGTGGGCAGCACGCCGGGGATGGCCGTCTTCTCCTGAAGTTCGGAGAGGATCTCCTGCTTGGTGATGCGGCGCTCTTGCGGCCAGATCCACGAGAGCGGCGTGCGGACCAGCGCGGGCCAGTCGGAGAACACCCGCTCGACCTTGATCGTTCGCCACTGGCTCTCGGGCTTGAGGATGACGATGGACTCGATCATGCCGATCGGGGCGGGGTCCAGCGCCGAGTCGGCACGTCCGATCTTGCCGACCACGCTCTCGACCTCAGGAATCCCGGCGATGGCAAGATCCTGCTTGCTGTTCACTTCCACCGCCTGTGACAGCGAGCCCTGGGGGAGCAGCGACGGCATGTATAGCAGTGAGCCCTCGTCCAGCGGCGGCATGAACTCGCGGCCCAGGCCGGGGAGGATGCGGCCCTCCTTGAGCACGGTCAGACCCGAGGCCGACTCGGCGTCGCGCTCGGCGGGGTCCTGGCGACGCCACAGGAGCCGCGTGCGCTCCGAGCCGTCGTTGGCGCGGATGCGCTGCCAGCGGAGTTGATCGAGTTCGAGCAGCGGCCGGATCAGGTCCGCGTCGGGGTCGGCGTACATGAGGCGTTTGAGTTCGGGTGAGGCCGGCTGGCGGGCCAGCAGATTGGCGCCCCACTCGAGCGGCGCGAGCGTACGGTGAATGCCCAGCCAGACCGAGAGCCCGAGAAACAGGATGAGCACCGGCACGGTAAGGAACGTCTTCTTGTGGTCCAGGATCCAGCGGAGCGTCGGGACGTATCCGCGGGCGATCACCCGCGAAACCGGGTTCTGCTCAAGCGGCATGAACTTTTCTCGCGCCATGCGAATAACGCACAGTGCGACGCCGACGCCGACCGCAGCGGCGACAAGCCACCCCCGGTCGTAGGCGCCTCCGAGTCCCCACATGAACACCTGGTGCGTCGCGAAGCCCGCCAGCGTGCCCACGCCTGCGGCGATGCCCAGCGTCGTGCGGTGCTTCCAGTGGACGGGCCTGTAGAGCAGGTAGCACAGGAAGGGCACCACCGTGATTGCGAGCACCACGGATGAACCGATCGCGAAGGTCTTGGTGAAGGCCAGCGGTTTGAAGAGTTTGCCTTCCTGGTCAGTGAGGAAGAACACGGGGATGAACGAGACGATGGTGTTGGTGACAGCGGTGATGATGGCGCCACCGACCTCCGTGGCGCCCTCGTACACCAGCCCGAAGTACCCCTTCTCCCGGCGTTCCTCCGGCGTCGCGCCGGCAATGCGCCGATAGATGTTCTCCGTCATGATGATGCCCATGTCCGCGATGTCGCCGATGGCGATCGCCAGCCCGGCCAGCGACATGATGTTGCTGTCGATCCCGAAGGCGTACATCGCAATGAAGGATCCGGCCAGTGCGAGAGGGAGCGTTGGCAGCACGGTGGCCGTCGAGCGGAGGTGCAGCAGGAAGAACAGCACCACGAACCCCGCGATCAACGCCTCTTCAAAGAGCGCCTCCTTGAGCGTGTCAATCGTCTCCTGAACGATCGTGGTGCGGTCATAGAACGGCACCAGCCGCACCTTCGACACCCGCCCGTCCTGGAGTGTCTTGCTGGGCAGTCCGGCCTCGAGTTGGGCGATCTTCTCGTTGACGCGGGCTACCACCTGGCGCGGGTTCTCGCCGTAGCGCATGAGCACGACGCCTCCGACGGCTTCGACACCCCCCTTGTCCAGCGCGCCGCGCCGGAAGTCCGGTCCCAGTTGAACAGTGGCCACGCTGCGAAGGTACAGCGGCGTGCCCTCCTCCTGCCGGATCACGATCCGTTCCAGGTCCTCCACCGACTTGATGAAACCCAACCCCCGAATGAAGTACTCGACCCCGTTCTGCTCGATGACCTTGGCGCCCACGTCGATGTTGCTCTTGCCGACCGCCTCGACGATCTCCATCATCGTCACGCGGTGCGCACGCATCCGGTCGGGGTTGATGTCGATTTGGTACTGCTTGACAAAACCGCCGATGCTGGCCACCTCGCTCACACCGGCGACTGTCTGCAACTGGTAGCGGATGTACCAGTCCTGGATCGAGCGGAGTTCGGCAAGATCGAACCCCTCGCCCTCGACGGTGTACCAGTACACCTGCCCGAGCGCGGTCGCGTCCGGCCCGAGCACCGGCGTCACCCCGTCGGGCAGACGCTGTTGCGCCACGTTCATCCGCTCCAGCACGCGGGAACGCGCCCAGTAGTAGTCGATGCTGTCCTCGAAGATCACGAAGACCATCGAGAACCCGAAACCCGACATCGACCGGATCGCCTTGACTCCCGGCGTGCCGGTCAGGCTCGTCGTCAGCGGATAGGTGACCTGATCGTCCACGTCCTGCGGGCTGCGCCCTTCCCAGTCGGCGTAGACGATCACCTGCTTCTCTCCGATGTCCGGGATCGCGTCCACCGGCAGACGCAGGACGGTCCAATACCCCGCCGCGCAGACGCCCAGGATGATGAGCGTCATCAGGAATGTGTTTTTCATACACCAGCGGATGACGGTGTTGACCATGGCTTCGTCCTCCGCTCAGTGGGTGTGCCCGCCGGCGGGCGCTTGCGTGGACGGGGGGGTGGGCTCGGTGCCGGGTTGTGCAGCCGGGTCGAGGGGCGCGGTGTCGCCGTGCTCGTGCCCCGTCGTGGCGTGCAGACCACCGGGATAGAAAAGGCTCGGATGTCCCGTGACCTGGAACTGACTGTCGATGAGAAAGTTGCCGCGCGTTACGACACGTTCGCCCGCCGAGAGCCCCCTGAGTACCGGGTAGTACGCGCCGGCCCGCGGGCCGACCTCCAGTTCACGAGGCTCGAAGAGCCCTCGTGACTTCTCCACAAAGACGATCTTTCGCGTGCCCGAGTCCAGAATCGCTGACACAGGCACTGCGAGCGGGCCGACTCCGGCACTTGCTGTCGTCGCCGCGGCCGAAGCAACCTCCTTGAGTTTCATCTTGCACACCGGGCAGCGGCCGGGCTGGGCATATGTCTTCTGGCCCTCGCACTCCATCGGGCAGATGTACCGTGTGGACGGCGATGGAGAACTCGGCGGCTCCACCTGCTCGGCCGCTTTCCGCCCGTGTGTCGCCGGGTCGGGCCCGCCGGAGGTCGACAGCCCGGGTATGCGTTCCAAAGGCATCTGGCAGATCGGGCAGGCTCCTTCAACTTCGGTCAGCACCTGCGGATGCATCGGGCAGGTGAACTTGCCCTCGACGCCGGTCGGCGCCGCCTGCCCGTCGGGCGTAAGCGACGCATCAATGGCGGCGGAAACGAACATGCCGGGCTTGAGCGCGTGATCCTGGTTGTCGATGTGGACCGGAATACGGATCGTCCGCGACTGCTCATCGACGAACGGCTGCACAAACGTCACCATCCCTTCGAACGTCCGCCCCGGAAGCGCTTCACCCGTCACGCGGACCTTCTGCCCGTAGCGGATCCAGGGAAGGTCGTACTCGTACACCTCGAGGTAGACCCACACGGAGTCGAGATTGGCGATGCGGTAGAGCGCGTCCCCTGCCTTGAACGCGGCCTGCTCCACGATGGATTTCTCGATCACCGTGCCGCTGATCGGGGAGTAAAGCGTCACCCTGTCCGTGGTCTGCTTCCTCTCGACCAGATTGGTGACTTGGTCATCGGTGAGCCCGAGCAGTCGGAGCCGCGTTCTGGCCACGTCGGTCAGCGCGCCGCCCGCGTCGCCGCTCTGGAGTGCGATCAGGAGTTCCTGCTGCGCCACCAGCAGTTCGGGGCTGTAGACCTCGGCCAGGTGGTCCCCGCTGCGGATCTCGACGCCTGTGAAGTTCACAAAGAGCCTCTCGGCGTACCCGTCTACTCGCGGCGTGATCGTTGCCAGAGACGACTCGTTGAACTCGATGCGACCCACGGCCCGGAGTTCTCGAGCCAGTGGACGGCGCTCGACCGCCACCGTCTCCACGCTGGCCATGGCCAGCGCGTGCTCGGAAAGTTGGAGCGTGGGCGCTTCTCCCGGCGCCGCTGCGGTCGCCGAGGCCGCCGGGATGAGAGGCATCTCACAGATCGGGCAGTCGCCCGGTTGATCGAGGCGAACCTGCGGGTGCATCGAACATGTCCACACCTGCTTGGCTGCCGGTTCAAGGGCAGCAGCGGGCGGCCTGGCGGACGCAGCCGATTGCGGGGAAGTGCTGCGACCAAGCAGGTAGGCGCCGGCAGCCAGCAGAAGAGCGAACAGTACGAGCACAGCCGGGCGAAGCGCGCGTTTCATGGGCGGTCCTCCTTCGGGTCTGGCAAGCCCGAGGTGAGCGGGGCGGTCGGGAGCAGGGGAGTGCCTTCCGGAGCGGCCCCGGCGATGAGCAGCGAGATCGACGCGATGGACAACTCCTGTTGCGTGCGGGCCTCGACCGCGGCCAACTCAAACTCCAGCAACTGTCGCTGAGCATTGATCAGATCCAGAAACGAGGAGCGCCCGGTCGTGTACCCCGACCTGGCAGCATCCAGCGACTGGCGAGCACGCGGCAGCAGCGCATTCTCGAAAAGCGTGGCGTTGCGGCCGCCCTCTCGGTACAGGTACAGCATCGAGGCGAACTCGGCAGCCAGAGCGATCTGCTCGGCCGTCAGCCGGGCTTCGGCCGATCGCTTGTCCGCCTGGGCCGCGGCGATCTCCGCCGCGATCTTGTCACGCCAGATCGGCAGTGTCATGCTCGCGGTCGGACGCCACATCACCGGGCTTGCTTTGACGTCGGCCTCGATTCCCACGCTCAAATCCGGCACGCGGCTCGTGCGGGCCAGGTCCAGCATCGCTTCGCCTCGGCGGACATCGGACTCCATCCGCCCAAGCCGGGGGTTGTGCGCCGCGGCGATCGCAAGCACCTCGTCTGCGGGCGGCGGCGCCGGTGAGGGCTCGAACGTCGCGGGGAGCGGGATGGACAAGTCCGATGGACTGTGCCCCAGCGCGGCGCGAAACTCCGCCTCAATGACGCTGCGCGAGTCATCGATGTTGGCGATCGTGTTCTCCAGTTGTTCCCGGTCGATCTGTGCACGCAGCACATCCTGCACCGTGCCGCGGCCTGCTCCGACCTGCTGTCGGGCCTGGGTTTCCACGTCGGCCAGCAGGGCCAGTGTCTCGCGCTCGACCTGCAGCGTCCGCTCCAGAAAGTGCAGCCGCACATACGCTGACTTCACAGCGAAGGCCGTCTGCAGCACCTCAAACTCGAAGTCAAAGTACCCCGCGCTCGATTCAGCGGCTGCCACGTCGCCGGCCGCCCGGAGCTTTCCCGGGCCGGGCAGATCGACCATCAGCCCCGGCATGAGCGCCTCAAGCATGTTCGTGATGTCAGCCCCAAAGGTCAGGCGAGGGTCCGGCATCGAACGCGCCGGCGTAATGCGCTCGACTGCGGCCGCCCAAGCGTAGTACGCGGCCTCAACGCGCGGGTTGTTCAGGATGGCGTAACGCAGGTAGTCGGCAAGCGGTGACTGCGCGGTCAGCGAAGGCAGGTCGGGCCTCACGCCACCAGGCCGGTACATTGAGCCGACTGCGTCCAGGTCTGTCCGGGCCTGCCGCTCCGACGCCGTTGGTGTTCCTGTGCATCCGGCCAACAAGGCGATGGTCAGGGCGGCGAAGGTAGTTGAGCGGGCTCGAATACGGGTGCTTCTCATCGAGTGCCTCACTTCGGGTTCACCTTGGGTTCGCCGGGGACTTGGTGTGCGGGTCAGACGGCGTCCGGCCGCGAAGCACTACTCGCGTCAGGCGCGGCGCCAATGAGGATCGAGCAAACGCTCATGAGTATCTCCCGCCGCCCGGGGGAATGGACGAGGGACCGCGCCAACGCGAAGATCCGATGCGGGTTGGTGGGGCCGCCTGGCGCAGCCGGCTCGCGGGCTCTGACGGACGGCGTCCAAAGACGACGCAGAGCACCGACGCCAACGGACTACACGATGAGCGCGCAATGCATGCGCACAAGCGACGTCTGCGGTCGCTCGACCGCCTGAGAGGCGGGTTCACGAACTCCGCACGTTTCGATCGGCCGCAACTCCGCGAACGGGAGCCACTCGATGACGGCGATCGCCACCTGCGGAGGGATCTCCAAACCTATCTGCTCGCCCGAGAGCATTTTCCCGCCGGACTTGTCACACGTGCAGCCACGTTCGTCGGCTGGGCCACGTTTCGGCGCCGAACCGGCGTGTTCATCATCGCCGGAGGAGGTCGCCTGGCAGCACGAGTGCGTCGCTTCGCGGTGATCCAGTGGCGCGGCCGACCCGCTGGTGACGGACGAAGCCGTCGAGGCGGATCTACCCTCGCAAGACGGACCGGCGCCGAGGAGCCCCCGAAGGTTGCAGCAACAAAACGGAACCATCACGGCCACGAAGACCGCGATGAGGTTCCGAACTTGCGGACTGTGCGCCAACATACTACCGGGGAGTATATCGGCTTTTCGTGAGTTCGGTCAACACTGCGGGTACTGTGCGGACAGTCGGGTCAGGCGACTTGTCCCAGAGGCGAGCCCCGGAGTACGAACACAGCGCGTTATCCTGACCTGAACTTGAAGCGATCTCGGGCCGGCCAGGGTCGTGTCTGTGAACTCCGCCCCCTTGGATTTCAGCGCCGGCGCCGCCCGCACAGCACCGACCCCAGCCCCAGCAGTGCCGCCGCGCCGGGCGCCGGAACCAGAGCAACCTGATACCCGTGCCAGCGTTCCCACTGCGGGTCGGTCCAGGTGATGCTGGTCATCGTCCCGATGAACTGGATGACGCCGTAGCCCTCTGAGCCGAGCAGTGTGTTGCCTGCACCTTGCGTCATGGTCCCGCTCCCGAAGTATCCAGGCCCCTGGCTGAGGATCGTGAACGGCTGGTTGAACGTCAGCACCGACAACACGCCCGGAGTTCCCAGGCTGCAGATGGCCATGTAGGGATTCGTCACGGCCTGCGAGAAGGTGATCGTGTAGGTGTTCGGTGTGGCGCCTTGGCATTGCAGAATGTCTGACGCGGGGGGCGGGTTCCAAACACTCCCGCTCACGTAGGCGGTTCCGGGAGACCAGTAGTTGGTTCCGCCGGCCGTCTGTGCGCCCCACAACTCGCCTGAGAAGTTCACGTTGATCGAGCCGATTGTGCCGCTGGCCGAGCCGGCGATGCCGGTGCTTGCGGCGGTCCAGTCGGCCCATTGCACGTTGTTTGCAGCCGCAAGAGGGGCGGCCAGGCACAGCAGACCCACCGAGGCGCCAGTGAGGGAACGCCTCAACGTCGAAGCAGCCATCGCAAGACTCCTTATCGCACGGGTGATCGTACAAGGCCCGCAACAGGCCCCGTCGCATTCCCTCTGTGCCGCGATCGGGAATCTCTCAGCCCCGTGCCGGAAAATCGGCCGGCGCTTCAGCCGGCCGCCCGCGTGACGGGGCTTCGCCCACCCGCACGATCTGGCACGCCCAGGTCAGCCCCGCGCCAAACGCCAGCAGCAGCACGCGTTGTCCTGGAGCAAAACTCCCCGCGTTGCGCGCCCGTGTCAGCGCAATCGGCACCGAAGCCGCCGACGTATTGCCCACCTCGGCCACATCCATCACTACTTTCGGCACCGCGATGCCGAGTTGCTCGCCCACCGCTGAGATGATCCGCGCATTGGCCTGGTGCGGAATCGCCCACGCGATGTCATCGGACGTCAGCCCGGTGGCCTTGAGCGCCGCCTCACCGGCTTCGACCATGCGGCGAACCGCTTGGCGGAACACCCGACCTCCGTCCAGTTTCAGATAGTGCTGCCGTTCGGCCACCGTCGCGCTCGACGCCGGGTTGCGGCTTCCGCCTGCTGGAATACTGATCAGGTCCAGTTGGGTGCCGTCGGCTCCGGCGCTGGTGTAGAGCAACTCATACGCCCCGGCCCTCGACACCACGCACGCGCCGGCGCCATCGCCGAACAGAATGCACGTCCTCCGATCCGAATAGTCCGTCACGCGTGTCAGGATCTCCGCACCGATCACCAACACGTTTCGCGCCGCGCCAGCGCGCACGAACGCATCGGCCGTGTGCAGCCCGTACAGAAATCCCGAGCAGCCCGCGTTGATGTCCATCGCGGCCGCCCCCAACGCGCCGAGCATCTTCTGGATGATGCAGGCCGTTGCCGGCACCGGTGAGTCCGGCGTCGCCGTCGCGACCAGGATCATGTCAAGGTCGTCGGCGGTCAGGTGCGCGTCTTCGAGCGCCGCCGTCGCCGCTGAAAAACCAAGGTCGCTCGTGGCATGTAGTTTGTCGGCCCGCCGGCGCGAGTGAATGCCTGTCCGCTCCGTGATCCACTCGTCGCTCGTGTCAACCAACGTCGACAGATCCGCGTTCGTGATCACGTCCGTCGGAAGGTAATACCCCAGCCCGGAGATTGCGGACGTCCCCTCACGCGGGCTTCGCGCGCAGGCCGCAGCCACCGGTCGGAGAACAGCGGCCATCGAATCGGCCGCGTTGCGTATTGGCTCGTTTTTCACGCTGAATGCTAGACATCCCGACCAACCCGCTCGCCGTACGTCTTGTGTTCGCACATTTTCCTCGAATTATCGGGACACATTGTTCGAGTCGCCGAACCGCCGCCCACGAGCGCACATCTTGGTGGCGCTGCTCGTGGCGGTTGTGTCCCGGCCGATTTTGCCTACAATCAAATGCCCCCAGATCCAGAGGGAGAATCGCATGAACTCGATTCCGTTCCGTCGCTCGCTGAGCCTGCGCCCGGCGCTGGTTGTGTTCTGCACGCTTGTGGCGTTTGCTCACGCCTCCCCGCCGCCCGCGCCTGACGAACTCACAGAATGGAGCGCTGTCCTCTGGTCCGCGCAGGCCGACGGATCCTGGGCCACGGTCAGCGACGACGGCTTCGAGGTCATCGAGGGCGATCGATCCATCCGCTTCGACACCGGCGGCGCTTTCGACACATGGCTGTGGACACCCGGCGACCTCTCCGCCTCATGGGACGTGCTGGCCGACGGCTCCATCGGCATGCGCCTCTACGTCTACGCCGACAACGACGACACCTTCCAGAACGCCAGCCCCTGGCTCCTGCTGCACACACCCACCGGCGCGGCTCAGTACACGCCCGCATGGGACATCCTCAACGACGCGATCGGGCAGTGGGTCGAACTTGTCATCCCCTACAACGGCGACTCGTTCTGGAGCCGCACCGACACCGGAACTCCTGACTTGCACAACGTCAGCGGCATCGAAATCCACGCCGATACCTGGGGGGACCAGTTCAGTCTCTACCTCGACGGACTCTCCTTTGGCGTGCCGCTCTTCCTGCCGTCAAACCTCCGCGCCTTGGCCGGCAACGGGCAAGTCACGCTTCTGTGGGACGAATATGAAGACCTCTCCGGCAGCCTGGCCGGCTTCAACGTCTACCGCGACACCGACTCATTCGACTCGGTCGAAGGCATGACGCCCGTCGGGACCGTTCTTGATCCTGAGGCCACTTCTTTCGTTGACACGACGGCCGAGAATGGCGTGTCCTACTTCTACGCCGTCACGGCCGTCTCCACCGGCGGGGGAGAAGCCCTGGAGGTCAGCGCCATCGGCCCGCACACCCCCTTTGACGAACTCGATCTGCAGGTGGTCTGTGTTTCACGCACGCCGCGCTTTCCCCGCTACGACCCGCTCTACACCTACTACACCATCACAGAGCCCGGCGGCTACGGGCCTTACTCCTTCTCCGCTGCCACCGGACTCGGCAGCGGGCAGACCGGTTCCACGCAGCGCTGGCCCAATGTCGGACAGACCGTCACCTACACCGCGACCGTGCGGAATCGGGGTTCGGAGCACTTCTCCGGCACCGTGCACGGCACCTGGACCGTCGATGGGGTTCCGGTCAGTTCGGTGCCGCAGGATCTCGATCTCAATCCGCGCCAGACCGCGACGTACACGCTGACGACGACCTGGGACGGGCTCGATCACGACATCCAATTCCAGATCGACGCGGTGGATGATCGCCCCGACAACAACGACTTCAGCCTCACCAGTCTCTCCGTCGCGTTCCTCTCCTACGCCGATCTCTCATACGTCGAGTCCTTCCGCGAGCAGTCGGCGTCGTACCCCGATGCCATTACCAACGATTTCTTCGACTGGCTCAACGCCCATATGGAGCGATTCAATGAACTCTTCGCGGCTGCCGGGTGTGACAAGCGCGTGCACTTTGACGTGCTCGCTGAACTCGATGACGGCTCGGCCGACCCGACCGACCCCGCGCGCATCAACTTTGCCATCTTCCCATTCCGCTACTACGCCGGCGACGGATCGCTGCGATTGTCCGGGTATTACGACTCGTCCGAAGACCTCGATTACGGGCTGCTCCACGAAATGGGACACCAACTGGGTCTGATCGACATCTATCGCATCAATGTCAGTTCCGGTCAGAATCAGGTCTCAGGCCAGCCCTACGCCGCCGCGTCTGATCTCATGAACGGGGTCTCGCACTTCCTCTCGGAGCACTCTGCCGGAGCCATGAACCACTGGCTGCACACTGCGCACGGGTACTACGGACAGTTCCTCTACCAGATGCCCGATCAGGTCAAGATGCGATTCGTCGGGTACGACGGCACTCCGCTCGCCGGCGCGCAGGTCCGCGTGTACCAGAAGGCCGAACGCCCCGGACTCGGCGAAGTCATCACAAATCAGGTGAAGTTCTCCGGCGTAACCGATGCCAACGGAGAGTGGCTCGTGCCCAACGTCGACATCAACCCCGCCTACGCTCCCACGACCTACGCCGGTGATACCCTGCGCGACAACCCCTTCGGCTACGTCGCTGTCATCGGGACCAACAGCCTGCTGCTCTTCGAGGTCGAGCATCAGGGCCGCAGCGATTACGCCTGGCTGGACGTCACCGAGGTCAACAACGCCTACTGGGGCGGGCAGACCGGCACGGCCACCTTCGAGCGTTCACTCTCGCTCGGCGGAGGTACCCAGTACTTCCCACCCCTGGAACTGACCGAGGGCAACGCCGCCAGTTGGGACGCATGGGCGGCCGACGGGGTTCTCACGCTCTCCGACGACCCCTTCGCCCAGGTGGGGGACTTCTCGCTCAAGTACCACGCGACGGGTGGATTTGACAACTCAGCCCTGTACCCGGCCGACCGCATCGCGTCGTGGGATCTCGGCGCTGTGCAGAACATCCACCTGCGTGCCTACGCGGTGAATCCGAACTTCGGCTTCCAGGACGGGAGCCCGTGGGTCATTCTCCGCTCACTCGAAGGCTATATCGAGTTGCGGTCCACCAACGACGCGATGAACCAGGCGATCGGGCAGTGGCGCGAGTTCGTCATCCCGCTGGCGGGCAGTTCGGAGTGGGCCCGCACCGTGCACGGCACGATCGATCCCGGGCAGGTGCAGTCGATCGAACTCCACGTCGACACGTGGGGCGCGGGCTTCACCGTCTGGTTTGACGGGCTGCGTTTCGACCCGCCGGTCTGCCCGGGTGACTATAACGCCGACGGGCTGATCGACATCTTCGACGTGCTCGGATTCCTCAACGACTGGTCGAGCAATGCAGGTCGGGCAGACATCACCGAGGACGGCGTGCTCGACGTCTTCGACGTGCTGCGATTCCTGAACCTCTTCTCGTCCGAGTGCTCGTGAGAACGTGCGGGAAACGCAGGGTGCCGGAGCCGAGACGAGTGGCTCGGCGTTGATGCCCTTTTTCCTTCAGGATCTTGTCCAGTTCAGCAAGGTTGCGTTCGGCGTGCGTGATGACTTCCGGCTTGACGCCCGAGGCTGTGCGGTGCATGGCGAGTTGGGACGCCTTCATGTGCTCGGAGCCGCGCTGGAAGATGATGAGTTCAGTGGGGAGGAAGAGAGTCTGGTAGGTGGGACGGAGGAAGGTTCTGCGCTCAGGGAGGCGGGTGGTGTGGTTCCGCTTCAGCACCCGGCGCGCCGCGTCAGGGCATCACCGGGCAGACGCTGCGCAAGGGACGTCCGCATGGCGGGGTGATGGCAACGGGTTTGCACGCCGCTCCGGATGTCGAGGGCACAGACAGAAAGCGTCGACCCCGAGCAGCGGGGTCGACGGAGCGAGATTCGGTTGCCCCGACAGTCTCACGTTCCCTGGAGCGTCACGTCCAGCGTCACTTCCTCGCCGTCGCGCAGCACGCCGACCTTGACCTTGTCTCCCGGGTTGTGCTTCTTGAGCATTTCCATCCAGGCCTGGATGTCCGCGATTTTCTGCCCGTCCCAGCGGATCAGGCGATCACCAGCCTGCACGCCGCCTTCCGCCGCCGAGCCGCCGGCAGTCACATCTTCGATCAGAACCCCTTCGACGTCTTCGGCATATCCGGGCATAATGCCGAAGCGGACTTTGATCTGGCTCCTGGAGGTCTGCTGGCGAGGCTCGCGCTGCGGGGAGGTGAAACTGAATCGCTCCGGCCTCTGGGCGGCAGCGAGTGTGATCTTCTCAAACAAGTCCATTGTCATTACCGCGCCCTCACGGTTGATCTTCTCCGACACGTCCTGCGGAGTGTGATAGTCCGCGTGGAAGTCGGCGATGATGCCGAAGAGCACCGGAATCTGCTTGGCAAGGAATGAACTGTGGTCGCTTGCGCCATTCACCTGATCAGACTGCACCACGGTCAGCGGGGTGTCAGCGAAGAACGGCTGCAACCACTCCTTCATGCCTTCGCCCGAGGAATAGCCTGACACGCTCAGGCGATTATCCTTGATGCGGCCGATCATGTCGAAGTTGATCATCATCGCGTGGTCATCGATCGGGACGATCGGGTTGTTGGCGTAGTAGCGCGAGCCGTGCAGTCCTGATTCCTCACCCGAGAAGGCGATGAAGAGGAGCGAGCGAGCGTCGGCCTCAGGTGGCAGCGCGTCGTAGTCCCGCTTCAACTTCTCGGAAAGCAGCAGGATGCCGGCCGAGCCCGAGGCGTTGTCGTCGGCCCCGGGGTGCAGTTCGCCCGGTCCGGAGCGTGATCCGAAGTAACCCATGCCAAGGTGATCGAGGTGAGCGCCGATCACGATGAACTCGTCGGCCAGAGCACCTCGCCCGGGGATCACCGCGCCGACGTTCTCGGCCAGCGTTTCTTCACGCTCAATCTTGCCCGTCATGCTGCCCGTGCCGGTCAGGTCCGCGATGATGCGCCCCTGGTCAGCCAGTTTGCGAAGGTCGAGCAGCGACCGCTTCTGGGGATCCGCGGCGGCGACGAGGCGCTCGCCCGCATCGGCCGTCATCATGAGCACCGGCACGTCAAGCACCCGGCCACCTGATGACTCGACGTCGGTGAGTTGATCGGCCCGGGGGTCCGAGGTTCCCGGGGTGTTGATGATGATTACCCCGGCCGGGTTGCAGTCCTTGATCGCCTGCATCTTGCTGGCAAAGTTGGCCTTGGGTGACCACCCGCGACCTTCCGCCCAGCGGCTGTTGCCTTCTTCGTTGACCGGCTCGAAGCGGAACATGAGCGCGATCTTGCCTGCAAGGTCGTCGTTCTCGAAACTCTGGTACCCGTCGGGCCCGTCTTTGACCGAGTAGCCCACGAAGACCAGCGGGCCGGTGACTTCGCCCGACGCGCCCAGCCCAGTGACGGAGAAGTCGGTGCCGGGTTTGAGCGTGATCGTGTGGCCCGCGATGTCAAACGAAAGTTTCTGCACTGTCGCCTTTTCCGAGCCTCCGAGCGGGAAGGGCTGGCGGAAACTGGAGCGAGGAGTGATGACTTCGCTGCCGTCAGCGCCGGTCGTGGTGGTGGGGAAGGCCGGCTCGAGCCCGTACTGGCGAAAGTAGTACTCGACGTAGTCCATCGCCCGCTCCATGCCGGCCGACCCGGGGACGCGACCTTCCATGTACGGACTGGCCAGAATGGTCAGGTGGTCGTTGTACATGTTGAGTTCGACGGCCGAGACGCCGGTGTCGGACTCGCGGGCCGAAGGCCTCGTGTGGCTGACTTCGATCGCGGCGTCCTGACGTGCAGAAGCGCCCGAAGCGAAAATGGCCACCCCCAGGGCGACGAGTGAGGCGATGCGGTTGTTCATGCTGGCTTGGCTCCCTGCGGAACTCGGGGTTCCGTCGGGCACAGTGTAGCGAAGTTCGCGCGATCAACCTACACCATGTCGGAAGCGGAGACACCACGCTGAATCGTTCGGGCGATGTCCGGAGCATCGAGTGCGGGGCGCCGTCGTCCCCGGCCCCGCACGAGAAGTGCGCGAACGTACGGGCGTTCCCGGAAGGCCGTGCCTAGAGACTCCGCTTCGGACCTTGTCGTGACCGGTCGCAGGCGCTGCCCGGGAACGATCCATTGCCGGACGTGCCTGACGAATGGCTGAACCCGGTCGATCCCGATGGACGAGTCGTTGGTCTGCCCGAAGGTCAGGCGTGCGGAGGAACCGGGGTGTGCCCGGATTCCTGCCGATGAGGCCGTGGGCGCCGAAGATTCTCTGAAGGGCCTGCCCTGGGGCGTAGACTGTGCGCCATGTTGAAACCCGGGCGGTGGTTGTTGTGGGTGCTTTGGTTGCTCGCATGCAGGAGCGCCGGAGGATTCGCACATCCGCAGGACGGGCCCCACGCCGACATTCGCATCTCGATCGACGAGAGCGGGGTGCATGTCGGCATGATGATCAACCTGGCGTTCATTGATGAGACGGTGGCTTTCCCGCGTGAGTCGCCCACCGCAGTGGCCGACGTCGAGGAAGATCAACTGCGCCTGTTGCTGACGGAGTTTTTCGAGCGGCGGAACGTGGTGGAGATTGACGGCGTGGTGGTGGCGCCGATCGTGCGCGACTTCGAGATGATCCGCCCGGGGGTGGAGAACCTGCCGCTGTTCCCGCTCTCGGGAATGCGCGGCCTTCTGCGTGCGCGGGTGGACCTGGAGTATCCGGGCAAGGCGATGCCTCGGCGGGTGCGGTTTGTATGGGATTCCTATCCACTGGACGTTCTGACCGAGTTGCCCGAGGGAACGCCGCGCCCGCCGATGGCGGTGGAGGCGCAGTTGCTGGCCGAGGGAACGGTGGACATCCTGCGCTTCACGAAGGAGGAGCCGGAAGTCACCTGGCACGGGACGGGGCTGACGCGGGAAGAGCGCTTTCTCGAAGTGCCGGAGCCAGCACCGCCGCCAAAGGCGAAGTTCCCATTGCTGTCGCTCGGGACGGCCGTGGGGGGGCTGGTACTGGCGCTGGCGGGCGTTCAGCGCATCGGACCGCGCGAAGGGATCGGGCGACGATCACCGGGCGCGGTGCTGCTGGCATGTGGAGCGTTGCTGCTGGCGGCGGCTCCGGTGCTGCGTCAGGTCGGCACGGTGTCGATGGGCGGCGGAGAACGGCTGCCGACCGAAGCCGAAGCCAAAGCGATCTTCGAGCCGCTGCATGCCAACATCTATCGCGCGTTTGACTACGAGCAACGCGGGGCGATCTACGACGCGCTGGCACGCAGCGTCGACGGGCCGCTGCTCGAGTCGCTGTACGACCAGATCTACACCAGTCTGGTGATGTACGAGGAAGGCGGCGCGGTGAGCCGGGTGTCGGCGGTGCGGCTGATGCGGGTGGACATCAGGTCGATCGGCGTGGCAGGCGATCCGGCGCGGCCCACGTTCACCCTGGAAGCGCAATGGCAGGTGGACGGAGTGGTATACCACTACGGGCACTCCCACCGGCGGACGAACGAGTACGTGGCCGAGTACTCGGTCGGGCTGGGCGAAGCCGGCTGGCGAATCACGGGCAACCGCGTGCTGTCGCAGGAACGGCTGGATCCGCAGACGGGCGCCAAGCCGGCGCTGCCGGTTCCGGACGGAGAAATATGAACGCCGTGGTCGAAGTGCGCGATGTGCGGTACCGATACCCCGGCGGCGACGGGTTTGAGTTGCACGTGCCGTCGCTGACGATCGAGGCGGGCCGGAGGGTTGCGTGCGTCGGGGCATCGGGCTGCGGAAAGACCACGCTGGTCAATGTCATCAGCGGCGTGCTGGTGCCGGAACGTGGGCAGGTGAAGTTATGCGGGCTGAATCTCGGCTCCATGAGCGACGCGGAGCGGCGTTCTCTGCGCCTCCGCTCGGTGGGCATGGTGTTCCAGGAGTTTGAACTGCTGGACTATCTCAGCGCGATGGAGAACATCCTGCTGCCTTTCCACATCGGCAGTCAGCGGGCGGGAAGCGCACAGCGCGCGCGCGCCAGAGAACTGGCCGGGACGCTGGGAGTCGCGGGCCTGCTCGCGCGGCGTCCTCGGAAACTCTCGCAGGGTGAGCGGCAGCGCGTGTCGGTGTGCCGGGCGCTGGTGACCGGGCCGTCAATCGTGATCGCCGACGAGCCGACGGGGAGCCTCGACCCGCAGAACGCGGCCGGCGTGATCGACTTGCTGATCGAGGCGACGAGCCGGGCCGGTGCAGCATTGTTCGTGGTGACGCATGACCATGCGATGCTTGATCGGTTTGAGCAGGTGGTGCGGATGGACGCGGGGCGGAGGACCGAAACGTGATCGGCGGCGCGATATTCCTGGCGGCGCGACACGCCCGGGCCAATGTGCCGGCCAGCGCCATTCTGGTCGCCTGCTTCGCTCTGACGACGGCTCTACCGCTGTCGGCCCGGCTGCTGTTCGAGCGCTACGCAGAGTCGCTGACGCAGCGCGCCGTCGCAACGCCGATGGTGGCCGGGGCGCGGGGTTCACGGTTTGACCTGGTGCTGGCGACGACGCACTTCCGGCGCTCGCAAGTGCAGCCGGCGACCATGTCGCTGGTCAATCGCATCGCGGCGCTGCGGCTGGGCGTGGCGATTCCGATGAGCGTGGAGCACACCGCCCGCGGGCACGTCGTGGTCGGGACGGGCATCGAGTACGTCGAATGGCGCGGGCTGCACTTCGCAGCGGGCGAATGGCCGACGGAACTGGGGCAGTGCGTGCTCGGCGCCGCCGTGGCCAAACAAGAAGGGCTCTGGGCGGGCGACCACATCTACTCGGATCAGAGTGATGTGTATGACATTTCGAGGCCTCCGGCGATCCGCATGAAAGTTGTCGGCGTGCTGCGGCCGACCGGCGGACCGGATGACGACGTGATCTTCGCAGACATCGCAACAGCGTGGGCGATCGCGGGGATTCTGCACGGCCACGACGCAGTCCGCACGGTGCGCGATCCGAACATGCTGCTGCAGAAAACCGAGAACAACGTGGCGATCAGCGGGGCGCTGATCGAGTACAACGAGGTGATGCCGCAGACGGTGCGTGGATACCACCTGCACGCCGATCCGTCGCAACTCCCGGTGACCAGTGTGCTGGTGGCGCCGAAGGACCAGAAGAGCGCGACGCTGCTGTACACGGAAGTGAACCTCTCGAAAACCGAGCAGATGGTGCGCCCGAGCGCCGTGATGGACGAACTGCTGTCTTATGTGCTGCGGATCAAGTCCGTGATTGACCTGGTGTCCGTGGCACTGGTGGCTACGAACGCGGCGCTGACCGGGCTTATCCTGATGCTGACCTATCGGGCGCGGGCCGGTGAGCGGCGTACACTGCTGCGGATCGGCGCGGCGCGGGGCGTGGTGCCCATGATGTTCGGGATCGAGTTCGCAGGCCTGGTGGGGTGCGGGATAGTGATTGCAGGGTGTGCATCGGCAGTGCTGGCGATGATGGCTCCGGACATCGTGTCGATGCTCTGAGTGGGAGGTGCCGCGATGCGTTTGAAGACAGCGTTGATGATGGTCGCGATGCTCGCTTTCCTCGCAGGGTGCAGGAAGGAAGTGCCGACGGCCGAGGCGCCGAGTCGTCGCAGCGGCGTGGTGACGACGTTCTACCCCCTGACGTACTTTGCGGGGCGCATCGCCGGCGGACTGGTCGAGGTCCAGTGCCCGTTGCCGGAAGATGAAGATCCCGCGACATGGGAGCCCGACGCAGCAGCGATGAAGATGTACCAGTCTGCGTCGCTGGTGGTCATCAACGGCGCTTCGTTTGAGCAATGGGTGCCGCGAGCACCCTTGCCGCGCAGTCGCGTCGTCGACACGACTGCCGGTGTGCAGGACCAATTGCTTCACTACGAACACGCGGTCACTCACAGCCACGGCATGGCCGGCGTTCATTCGCACGAAGGTGTGGACGGGCACACATGGCTGGACCCGATCATGGCGTCGGCACAGGCACAGGCGATTCTCGACGCGATGATCGCGACCTTTCCGCAGCACGCAGATGCATTTCGCACCAACGCGCAGACGCTGTTCGAGGATCTGCGATCGCTCGACGCCGAACTGACTGCGCTGCACACGTCGATGCAGGGAGTCAAGGTGATCTGTTCGCACCCGGCGTACAACTACCTGGGCCGCCGCTACGGCTGGGATCTCTCGATCGTGTCGATGGATCCGGACACGGAAGTCACAGCGGACGTGGTGGATGAACTTGAGCACACGGCCGAGGGCGCTGGCCGGTGCGTGGTGCTGTGGGAGTCGGCGACAAGTGACGCAAACGAGCGGGCGATCAGGGCCGCGATCGGCGCGCCCGGCGTGCTGTACTCGCCTTGTGAACAGGAGCCTGCGAGCGGAGATTTCGTCACCGTGGTGCGCGAGAACATCGCGCGGCTGCGGGCCGCGATCGAACCGTGAGGCATCTCAAGCCAACCGCGTCTGAGCGATGTCGCGCCGCGGCCCGCACGCTCGCAGGGCGCCGCGGCCAGATGCGTTGACCAACCCGAGGTCGCCCAGTCGAGGGGGATCGCCCGGGCTCCCCGCCGCCGCACCGTGCGCCGTCGCGACGATGCGCCGCTCCGGAAACCGGCTGGACCGGCCTCGGGGGCGGAGGTCTACAATGCCCGGCGCTGCGGGCGTAACTCAATGGTAGAGTGTCAGCCTTCCAAGCTGAATGTTGCCGGTTCGAGTCCGGTCGCCCGCTTTGGCTCAGCCGCCCCGCAGGGGCCCGTGCGTGTCCGACCGGCCCTCAGATCTCCAACCTGACCAGCAGCGTGTGCCGACCCAAGGCCTGGTCAAAGGTTCTTCGGGTTCGGTGGCGGCCCGGTCTGTGGTGAACGCTCGATCCGTCGTCTGCAAGCCTCGGCCACCTCCTCCACCCCGATCCGCTCCATCATTCGCACCTGTGCATCGTCCTTGTGGTTCACCGGCTCGTCCGGGTCGCGGTGCTGGATGACGTCGGCCTCACGCCGATAGGGGCCCACGCGCGACACCTCCGTCGGGCCGTACAGTGCGACGATCGGGCGATCGAAGCCGACAGCCATGTGCAACGCCGCAGAGTCGTTGGCGACCACCAGGCGCGAGGACTCGATGACCGCCATCAGCACCTCGACCGAGGTCCGTCCGACGAGGTCAATCACGCGATCGGATGAGCCGGCCAGGTCGAGCAGAGGGCGGCACTGTTCCTGTTCACCCGGGCCTCCGACGATGACCAGGCGAGCGTCCGTGGTGGCCAGCAGTTGATCGCCCAGCGCCCGGAACCGATCAATCGGCCATCGCTTCGACACCCATCGGCTGGTTGGAGCGATGACCACGCAGCCTGGGGGGCAGAGTCGCGATGCCTCGGCCTTGGCTTGGGCGCCGGTGTAGAGCCGCATGTCGCGGATCGGCTCGACACCGATCGGACCGAGCAACGCCAGCATCCGGTCGACGGTGTGCATGGAGCGATCGACGCGCGGGCGGATGTTGTAGAAGATGCCGGCCCCTTCCGGAGCGTTGGCATATCCCACGCGTCGTGGAGCCCGCGAAGACCATGTGAAGAACGCGCTGCGGAGCAGTCCCTGCGCGTCGATCGCCAAGTCGTAGGGATGGTCAGCCAGCGAACGTGTCCATCGCAGGATGCGCCAGAGACGTCCATGTCGCATCAGACGCCCTAAGTCCTTGCGAGCAAAGGGAATAACACGATGAACGCCGGAGTGGGCGGTAATCGCACCCGCGAACGAATCCTGCACCAGCCAGTCGATCTGGGCATCGGGTAGTGCTCGTTTGAGGCTGACAACGAGCGGTACGCTGCGGCACACGTCGCCCAGGGCGCTCGGGCGGACAAGGAGAATGTGCCGGATTGTGCGCTCATTCATGGCGATGCCGCACATATGGCGAAAGAAGCGAACCCGAGACCCCAATCAATCTGTACCATCCAGGGGCGTGGAACAGGAGAAGACCATGATAGAGCGACTTACCAGAGCGGGAACTTGTTTGGCTGCGGGCCTGACGTTGGCGGCCGGGACGGCGTTTGCGCAGCCGCTTCTCGTGATCGAGACGGCGCCGCTGAGCGAACTGGCGCCTGATCCGATGGACGCCGGGCTGGTGCGGGCGGTCGGCATGCTGCCCACGCGCGTGGAAGAGTTGTCCAGTGAGATTCCCAACCTCGACCGCTCGGTCACGCAGTTGATCGCGCGCGTGCTGCGCACGGTGTCGCGCCCAGTGACCGTGGCGATCGTGCATGACCCGGACATCGCCGGCCCGACGATGGGGTACGGAGCGGTGCTCTCGTTCGAGATGGACGGCCCGGAAATGGCGGCCGAGTTGCAACGGGAACTGGTCGGAGCGTTGGGCAATGCGCCGCAGGCGCCCGCGCTCGAGCCGTCTTCGCATGCGGACGGGATGATGCAGTTCTCCACGCCGCAGGACGGACCGACGGTCACCTTCGGTCCGCGCGAGGCGGGCGGTGCATGGCGCTACGAAGTTCATTTCGGATTTGTCGCTCAGTCGTGGGATCTGCTGGGCGAGGCCGACGCGGCTCATCGCGGCGCCGAGGTGGCGCGGCTGTCACTGAATCTCGAGGCGCTGGGGCCGATGCTGGACATGGGACGGCAGCAGGCCGAGCAGATGCAGGATCCGTTGCTTGGCAAAATCCTCGATGACGTGGCCGAGGCGGGCGTGGCCGGTGAGGGCGCGATGTCGATCGATGTGGCCACGAGTTACCAGCCCGACCATAGCCTGACCACGGTGCGCCTGAACGAGTTGGGTAAGTTGTGGACCATGTTCTCGCTGCCCTCGGGTGCGATTGATCGCGAGCACTTCAGGGTGGTGCCGGCCGATGCGTGGACCGCTTCGTTCAGCCGCTTTGACCTTGAAATGCTGCGGGCGCTGGTGAACAAGTTGGACGAGTATGAAGTGCCCGCGACGCAATACGTCGATTACTTCGCGCAGTCGACGGGCATCAGTCTCTTCGACGACATCGTCGCGCCTCTCGGAGGCAACGCGATCGTGTATCGCTCCGAGTCGACCGGCGGCGGCGGGCTGCTCTCTTCCGTCATGTTGCTCCAGGTCCGCGATCGCGAGAAGATGCTCGCGACCAATCAGAAACTGACCGACCTGGCCAACATGATGACGATGATGGTGCCCATCGCGGGCAAGTACATTCGCATCACTCCCTGGAAGTACGAGGACATCGATCTGTTCTCGCTGCGTTTCCAGGGTGTGCCGATCCCCCTGGAGGTGACCTTCGGGTACGAGGGCGACTGGATGCTGCTCACTCCCACGCCGCAGGCGGCCATCGCGGCGGTCCGCCAGTTGCGAGGGCAGGGTGACAAGGGCCTGGGCACGGTGGAGGCGTTCACGTCGCGATTGCCGCGCGGGCAGGAGTTGTACTCGGCCAAGTTCGTCAACGCCGATCGCGTCGCGCACGCCGGCTACGGCATGACCGCGATCATCGGCTCGGGTCTGGCCAACATGGTGCGCTCGCCCTGGGATCGCACGCGCGACCCGGGGCTGGTGGTCCCGCCCTACAACGACTTGAAGGAGTCGCTGGTTTCGGGCGTGTCGTGGTCGTACTGGGACGGCTCGGCACTGGAGTATCGCTCGGTGGCCGGTCGCTCCATCCTGGGCAACATGGTCGTCGCCATCGGCAAGAGCGGCGGGGGCGGGCTGGGCGGGCTGATGCAGGCACTGCCGGCGATCCTCGCCCAGTCGCGGACTGAGGGTTTCAGTCGGCTCCAGTCACGCGACCTGCTGTTCTTCGCCGGCACGGACCCGCTCGGACAGGCGCTGCTCGCGGCCACACTGGTCGAAGCCGAGTAAACCGACCTCAACCCTCGACGCAGTGGGACCGGCCTTATGCCGGTCCCTTTTTTATATCGGCAAGGCCGGCTTTCGACGGCCCTGCATGTGCTCGTGTCCGGTGGGCGGTTCTTGGCCGGCCTGGACCGGTTGGAAACCGGTCCCACCGCGGATCACCCGCTCAGCGCCCGGGCGACTTCGCTCAGCGTGGTCTGCCCCGTGCGGTACTTCTCGTACCCGTCGGTCTTGAGCAGGCGGATGTCGCCGTCGTCCAGGGCTTTGGCGACGATCTCCGGAGCATTGCGGCGCTCCATGATCATCTCCCGCGTGTGGTTGGTCAGCCGAAGCAGTTCATACACCCCCACGCGACCGCGGAAACCGGTGTTGCGACAGGCGCGGCATCCGGCGCCGAGCATCGGCAGATCATCCCGCGACGGCTCAAAGTCCGGGGGAAGTTCCTCGTGCGACGGATGGTGCGGCTGAGCGCACTCCCGACACACACGCCGCACCAGTCGCTGCGCAAGCACTCCTTCCACCGACGAAGCGACCAGGAACGGTTCTACGCCCATGTCCAGCAATCGCGTCGTCGCGCCGGCTGCGTCGTTGGTGTGCAGCGTGCTGAACACCAGGTGCCCTGTCAGCGACGCCTGGATGGCGACCTCGGCTGTCTCCTTGTCGCGAATTTCGCCGACCATGACCACGTCGGGGTCGTGGCGGAGGATAGATCTCAACCCGTTGGCGAACGTGAGCCCGGTCTTGGGGTTGACCTGGATCTGGTTGACGCCCGGCACGTGGTATTCGACCGGGTCTTCGACGGTAATGACTTTCAACTCGTCGGAGACGATGCGATTGAGGCTGGCGTAGAGCGTGGTCGACTTGCCCGAACCAGTCGGTCCGGTCACCAGCACGATGCCGTGCGGGCGGTTGATCAGTTCGTCCCACTTGACCAGCGTGGGCTTGTCCATGCCCAGGTCATCGAGGGACATGAGCACGGCCGTCTTGCTCAGCAGGCGCAGCACCACGCCCTCGCCGAACAGCATCGGGATCACGCTCATGCGCAGGTCGAACTCCTGCGGGGGCCCGCTCTGGGGGCGGTGCGCAAAGGTGATGCGCCCGTCCTGCGGCTTGCGCTTCTCGGCGATGTTCAGGCTGGCCATGATCTTCAGGCGGCTGACGATGGCCGCGCCGTAGCGGTTGATCGTCGGCGGCACGTTGGCACGTTGCAGCACCCCGTCGATGCGGTAGCGGACGATCAGTTCGCTCTCGTACGGCTCAACGTGGACATCCGTCGCCCGCTCGTTGACCGCTTCGGCCAGGATGTCGTTGACCAGTTTGATGACCGAGGCTTCCTGGGCCTGCTCAATTTCGTCGGCCGCTCCCGTGGTCGCGTCGGCATCGTCGCGCCGATCGGTCGCCATCTGGTCCAGCGTGTCCCCGCCCACGCCGTAGTGAGCACGTATGAACTTGTTGAGTTCATCCTCGTCGGCCAACACGAGTTCGATCGAGCAACCGGTCAGCAGGCGCAGTTCATCCAGGGCGGTGATCTCAAAGGGGTCGCTGGTGGCGACGGTCAGGGTGCCGTTGTGGCGCTCAATCGGCACGCAACTCTGCCGGTAGACCAGTTTGGGCGGAAGCGTGGCCAGCACCTCCCGTGCCGGAGCCAGGGTCGTCAGGTCGACCACGGGCATCTGGAACTGGTCACCCAGGGCAGCCAGCACCTGGTGGCGGGAGACAAATCCGAGGCGTACGAGAACCCTGTCGAGGCGCTCGCCGGTCTCACGTTGCGAGGCCAGCGCCTTTTCGAGTTGATCCCGAGAGATCAACCCCTTTTCGACAAGGATCAGTCCAATGCCCATCTCTGCCTCTGATACAGACTACACGCCCCGGGCCCCGGCGGTCTACCCGTTTGTCACTGCCTCGTCTTGAAGACCACCCGATCAGGCTGGGAACGTGCACCAAGTGCGATCCGTCTCCCAAACCGTTACAGAGGCCAGTTCGCCGCCGTCTAGAGCATCGGCCAACGGGCTGGAAAGCCGCTCAAAGAAAACACGCGCAATGTTCTCGACCGAGGGAATAACCCCCGAACCATCTGCAAACTCCGGCGTGTCGAGGTTCAGGTTTTTGTGATCGAAGGGGCGGATGATGACCTGATCGACCACTTCCTCGATTCGATAGGTCGGAGGAGGCGACGTGGTCTGCGAGAGTGGAAAGGCGACTGCCACCTCAACCTGGTAGTTGTGCCCGTGCCCGTTGGGGTTGTTGCAGCGCCCGAAGGTCGCCCGATTTTCATCATCGCTCAAGGCGGGGCTGTGGAGGCGATGCGAAGCGGCCAGATCGAATCGCTGTCGGAGGGTGACTCGGTTGGGGCGGGCTCGCTCCATCTCGACGGAATGGTATGGGGTGAGTTTCCAGCGAGCGGCGGCGAAGATCGGACGCAGGCCCGACTCGGACAGCGCCTCCATGACGGAGGGCATGACGAAGGCGGCGGGGGTGTGCGGGGCCAGGGAGCAGGCTTCGGCGATGATGGGGATGACGGTGCTCCGCACGACGCGGTCGATCTGGCGGATGTCGATCAGGTATCCTGTTTCTGGGGTCGGAGAGCCGATGCAGGTGACGTCGAGTTCGTAGTATCGACCGAGCCCATCGATCGCCGGCGTGCCGCCGAACCCATTGCAGCCTTGGCTGCGGGCGTCGGGGTTGATGGAGAATCGCACGGTTCGCGAGAGCCGGACCATTGGTCTTGAGTCTAGAGCCGCAGCGTCGTGCAGGGACACGAGCCGGCCGAGGAGGGTCGTATGAAGCGGTTGTTGCTGGCGTTGACGGCCTGTTCGCTGGTTGGGTGCTCCGGAGGGACGGAGGAGCCGACGCGGTCGCAGGAGTCGAACCCATCGAACCAGCAGGCGCCGGCATCGCAGCCTGAGAGTCTGCCGGCCGAGAATGCCGCCTCGCAGACGCCGCCTGCGGACGAAGCGGATGACCAGCCCGGCGACACCGCTGAAGTTCCGGGCGAGTTGTCGCCGTACGTGCTGAACTACACGATGAACCGGATCGACGGGACGCCACAGGCGCTGGAGGAGTACAAGGGCAAGGTGGTGCTGATCGTGAACACCGCCAGCAAGTGCGGATTGACGCCGCAATACGAGGCGCTCCAGACGCTCTACGACGCGTACAAGGACCGCGGGCTGGTGGTGCTGGGTTTCCCGGCCAACCAGTTCAACGATCAGGAGCCGGGCACCAACGCGGAGATCACGGCGTTCTGCACGCAGAACTACGGGGTGACTTTCCCCATGTTCGAGAAGACGGTGGTCAAGGGCGAGGGCACCTGCCCGCTGTACCAGCAGTTGAGCGCATTGACGGCCGAGCCGAACTGGAACTTCACCAAGTTCCTGGTCAACCGGCAGGGAGAACTGGTGGACCGGATCGACCCGCAGACCTCGCCGACTGATCCGATGGTGGTCGCGAGGATTGAATCGCTGCTCGAAGGTTGAAGCCGGTGTCGACGGCGAAGCGATGAACCTGATCGATGCCCAGTTTTGAATACACGGCGATCAGCAACGCGGGGGGCCGGGTGACCGGGGTGCTCGCGGCCGCCAACGAGGCGGCGGTTCTGGCTGAACTGGAATCCAAGCAACTGACGCCGCTGTCGGTGGCCGAGCAGCGGGAGCGAACGGGCTTCACGCGGGGTGTCTCGCCGGCCCGGCTGGCACGGGCGTACACCCAGTTGTCCGACCTGCTGCGGGCGGGGGTGCCGGTGATGCGGGCATTGGCTCTGCTCGGCAAGCAGAAGAGCGATCGGCGTCTGGGGACGGTCTTCCGGCGTCTGGCCGAGCATGTTTCCGAGGGCGGCGAGATTTCTGACGCGATGGAAGTGCAGCCGGACATATTCCCGCGGATTCACGTGGCGATGATTCGGGCGGGCGAGCGTGGTGGGTTTCTTGAACAGGTGTTCGCGCGGCTCGGGCAGTACGTGCAGTCACAGGCCGAACTGCGAGGCAAGGTGATCGGCAACATGATCTACCCCTGCGTGCTCATGGGGGTGGGTCTGGTGCTGCTCACCGTGATCTTCGTCGTTTTCGTGCCCAACTTCGAGTCGGTGTTTGACGGGCTGAAGGAGCGTGGGCAGTTGCCGGGCATCACGTCGGCGCTGTTTTTTGTCAGCCACGCGATGGGCAGGTACGGGCTGATCACGCTGACGGTGCTGGTCATCATTGGAGTGTCGGCCTGGCGGGCCAGCAAGAGGCCCGACGTGCGCCGCTTCCTGGTGACGGCGCAGACCCGGGCGCCGATCATCGGCCCGTTGACGCGCTCACTGGCGGCCGCCCGGTTCTGCCGCATGTTGGGGACGATGGAAGCCAACGGCGTGCCGCTGCTGACGGCCATGCAGATCGCCCGACAGGCGGCGGGGAACCTGTTGATGGAGGAAGCGATCGACAAGGCGGTCGAGGCGGTGCGTGGGGGTGAGCCTCTGGCCGGGCCTTTGAGCGCCAGCGGGATGTTTGACGAAGACGTGGTGGAGATGATCTCGGTGGGCGAGGCAGCCGGAAATGTGGATGAGGTCATGCTCGGGATCGCCGAGACGATCGAGGGGCGTGTGAACCGGCTGCTGGATACGGCGGTACGACTGATAGAACCGCTCATGCTGCTGCTGATCGCCGGAGTGGTGGTGCTGGTGGCGATTTCGCTGCTCCTGCCGATGCTGAAGATGAGCGCGGCGCTATAGATGTGCGCAACCTGTTGGGGTTGACACCCCCAAAAGGCGTTCAGGTAGTGGTATTGATTGGGCGAGGCGGTTATGCTAGTTTGGGCTAGTTAACCGGGCGGCGCGGGCATTGTGGGCCCAGGTCGGTCGGTCGGTCGATGCAACAGGCAAGAACGAACCCGCGGGCCGGCGCGAGGCCAAAGCGGGTCTGTGACCTCAGCGGGGAAAGGACGGGCAATGGATAGCAGAGCGAACAGGAAGCGGGCGACAAGCCGGAGGCGTGGCTTCACGCTGATTGAGGTCATGATCGTGCTGGCCATCGTGCTGGCGCTGGGGGCGATCGTGAGCGTGGCGGTGCTGTCGCGCAAGGACGAGGCGAACATCCAGTTGGCCAAGACCGACTTGACGAACTTGGAGAAAGGACTCAAGTGGTTCTACTTCAAGTACAACCGGTACCCCACGGATGAAGAAGGGCTTGCGGTGCTCTGGAGCGCCGAGACGCTGGACCCGGAACTCGACGAGTCGCAGTGGTCGGCTCAACTTGAAAAGCCACTGGCCAAAGACCGTTGGGGGCACGAGTGGATGTACATGCAGCAGCGCGATGACGACCCGGCCAAGTACGCGCTGTGGTCAGTGGGCCCGGACGGGGAAGACGGAACGGAAGACGATCTCAAGACGTGGTCCGAAGATGACGAGATGGGCAGCGATTTCGGCTTCGAGGACATGGCACCGTCGGGCTCCGGTGGCTGATCGCACAAAGCCCAGGTTCGGACCACGGGCAAGGCGCGGCGACGGAGCAAGACGAGGGCTGACGCTCTTCGAAGTGGTGGTGGCGCTGGCGCTGCTTGCGGCGCTGGCGGGCATCATCATGCCGCTCATGCTCGATCGCACACGCGACCTCTCGTTTGACGAGACGGTGCTGCAACTGGAACAGGCGGCCTCCGTGGCCCGGGCCGAATCGCAGCGTGAGTCCGAAGCAGTGCTGTTCGAGGTCCGCTGGTCGGCCGGGGAGGGGGCGTACAGGGTTGGAACCGCCAAACTGGGCGAGCCGGGAGAAAGTGCGGGAGAAGCGGACGTCGTGAATGAGTTGCCGCGATTGAGTGGGAAGGAGACCGGTATGGGCGAGAGCCCGGCCGACCTGCCCTCATTTCAGGCACTCTTGACACTTCCGTCGCAGTATCAGATCCGGCGGCGGATTCCGGAGGAGTACTTCGAGGCCGCCGGCGTCGCAGCGGGCTTGCCCGAGGAACCTTCGGCCGGCTTTGCGGGTGAGGGAGCAGACGCTGAAGACTGGGGCTTGGTTGGGGTCTGGGGCGACCCGCCGAGGCCGCAGCGGGTCATCATCGCCGTGTTCCTGCCCGACGGAACGCTGATGGGTGATGAACGCCTGTATCTGCTGGGTCCTGGGCAGCGTGTGGCGGCCATCACGACCAATCGGTGGCTCGGCGCGGTGAAGGTCGAGCGTGTCCTTCTGCAAGTTCCCGGCTCAGAAGAGGCCGAAGGGTTGCAGGAGGATCGAGAGCGGGGCGGCGCGGCGGCGCCTGAGGCTGACGGATCGGGAATGCAGCCCGCCTTGACCGGCCAAGGGGAGGATCGGCCATGAAGCGCGGCGCGATGCTCCTCGAGGTGATGGTGGCGATGGCGATTCTGCTGATGGCGTCGATGACGCTGGGCGGCATCGTGATGCAGAGCGTCACCTCGATGGACCGCGCGAGGAAGACGATGCAGGCCTGTGACCTGGCCCGCTCGACCTTGGCTCTGATCGAAGCCGGTCTGGTCGACCCGATGTCCGCCAGCGGACCGGCGACGCGGTGGGACGCATCGATGTTCCTGCCCAGCGCGGACATGGGCGGCGGCCAGACGGTCGAGGACGATCTGAGGTCGATGGAGCCGCCCGGGCCGCCGGTGGCGGGCAGCCCGACGCTCGGCGGGCCTGAGTGGACAGTGGAGGTGGAAACCGAGCCGACCGAGTTGGCCGGGCTCTACATGGTGACAGTGACAGCGGCGCTTGTCAGCGGGCAGACCGACGCGACGGAGGCTTCGTACACGCTGCGCCAGGTGGTGCGGCTGGGAAGCGAGCCCGAGGACGTGGCCGGGGAAGAGGACGAGTTGATGGACGCGGCGCGGCGCGGACTGCAGGGGGGAGGATCGCGATGAGCCGCCGCCGCGCCTTCTCGCTGCTGGAGGTGATGCTGGCCATCGGCATTGTCCTGCTGCTGTCGGGGGTGATGTACTCATTCCTGTTCGATCTGATGGACAGCCGGGACCGCGTGGTGCGGTACAGCGACCAGTCGCGTGTGGGCGTGGGGATGATCGAGACGATCGAGCGCGATCTGATGACGACGCTGGCGGGCGGGTCGCGGTTCGGCTCCGGGCTGCGCGGGTCGGCCACGTCTTTGACGCTGCTGTCGCGCGGCGTGACGCTTCCGATTGAGAACGACTCGCAGACGGTGCTGGGCGACATGCAGGGGGTGCGGTTTGAATGGGAGCGATCGAGCCGGGAACTGCGGGCCAGCCGTTGGGACGTGCTGTCGGGCGAGAGCGCGATGTCGGAAGTGATCAGCGACCAGGTTGAGCACCTCCAGTTTCGCTACTACGACGGTCGGCAATGGCGCGGGAGTTTTGATTCCAAGTCGGCCGGACGTTTGCCGGTGGCGATCGAGGTCGCGGTGTGGTTCGGCGAGAAGCGAACGCGGAGTGCCGATGACGGCGGAGCGAACGGCGCGGGTCTCGAGGGAATGATGGGCCCGGGGCGGAACGATCTGGACGCGGCGCTCGATTCGGAGTGGGAAGATGAAGAACTGCTGGAGCCGGCCCTGCCGACGCGCGACCCTGACCGGGTGCGGGTGATGGTGGTGCCCGACGCACCCGAGCCTGCGGGCGGAGGTGCGTCATGAGGAGGCGATCGAAGCGCGGGATGGTGCTGCTGGCGGTGTTGCTGGTGATCGTGCTGGCGGCGATGATCGGTTCGACGCTGCTGGTGACGGTTGACGCGGAGCGGTCATCGGCCGAGACGACCCTGCGGCGAACCCAATCGCGCGCCATCGCCTGGTCGGGGGTGCAGTACGTGATGGCGCAACTGGCTGAGCAGCGGGAGAAACTGCTGGCCGGGGTGGCACCAGAGGTAGACAGTCGGTGGGTGCTGTACGAGGAAGAGAGCGGGCGTCGGGCGGTGGTCCGACTCGTGCCGGCGCGGGGCGGGGCGCTACTGGTGTCCGAGACGGGAAAGGTCGACCTGAACCATGCGTCGAAGCAGATGCTGGCGGCGCTGCCGGGTATCGGGACAGAGGTGCGGGCCCAGAAGATCATCGATGCCCGGCCGTTCACCAGCGTCGAGGAACTCGTGCGTGTGGAGGGCATGGCGGCCGACGTGCTGTACGGGTTCGTGGAAACACCGGCCGGGTTGAGAGCGGCAGACGCCGGTGAGGGTGTGGGCGGGGGTGCAGAGTCGGCCGGCGCGGCGCGGGTCGGTTCGAGCAGCGCCCAGGACGAGGCGCCGGAGGCGAGTCTGATTGACCTGCTGACGGTGTTCAGTTTTGATCCCAACATCCAGGCGGGGATCGAGTCACCTGACAAGCGCGGCAAGTTGCGGATCAACCTCAATGTGCCGTGGTCGAACCGGTTCGAGCGGGCGGTCGAGGAGCAGTGGGGCAGCGAGGCGGTGGCGGTGGTCAAGGGGCTCTTCGACCAGGGCCTCAAGTTCCGCACCGACCGCGAAATGCTCGCAAACGTGCGCAAACTCGGCGTGGATGATCCCGAGATTCTCCGCGGTATTCTCGACGCGGTGACCACATCCGACGACATGTATCGTCTGGGGCGCATCGACATTCTGACGGCTCCGGTCGAGGTGCTCTCGACGTTGCCGGGCATTGACCACGGACGGGCGCTGGAGATCGTGGACCGGCGAGACCGGCTGTCCGAAGAGGTGCGACTGTCGTCCATGTGGCTGGTGCAGGAGGGCATCCTCACGCTGGATGAGTACGAGGCGGTGGTCGACCTTGTGGCCACGCGATCCATGCAGTGGCGCGTACGTGTGGAAGCCGGATTCGAGGAGCCGGCGGCGTACGCACACGTAGACGGTGTGGCCGAGTCGGTGCTGGAAGGGTTTGCCGAGGCGACGCGGGACGAAAGCGTGTTGAGTGATCGGGTAGTGTACGACGCGGTGATCGACGTCTCCTCGGAGCGGGCCCGGGTGGCGTATCTGCGCGAGGTGTCGATGCTCGATCTGGCAGCGGAACTGCGGCGCGCCGATGTGCAGGAGCGCGTATCGGCCGACCAGCGGTCTTTCGAGGCCGAACTCTGGACTCAGATGGGCATTGATGAGCCGAGCGGCAACGAAGGAGAAGGCGATTCGACGGGCGGCGACGGACCCGGTTGGCGTGAGGGAGGCTCGCGGATCGACGCGGCGCGGGCGGCCCGGGCCGAGCAGCGTGCGGCGCGAGCCGAGGAGACGCGAAACAGGCGCACCGAGCACCAGGCCCGTGCGTCGGAAGAGGACGCGGCGCAGCCGGCACGGACGATGCCGGACGAGCCGGTGGATCGGCGCATCGGGAGATGGACTTCCGGGGGTGGGTCATGAATCGCGACCTGCGAGGCGCCTGCGTGCTGATCGACCTGACTCGCGACGGCATGGCGGCCGCGGCCGTCAAGGCCGGGCCCAAGTCGCTGACTGTGCAGCGAATCGCGACGGCCTCGCGTGCGGACTTGTCGACCGCGCCGGAGGAGGTCGGGCCCTGGGTCCGACAGACGCTTCGCGACGCGGGGATTTCGACGACGCGGGCGATATTCGCGGCTCCTCGCGGCGACGTCGTGCTCAAGGTGCTTGAACTTCCGTCAGTCGGGATCCAGGGCGAGGCCGAGATCTGCGAGGCGGTGCGTTTGCAGATGAGCCGTCAACTCACCATGCCGATCGAGGACTCGATCATCGATTCGGTGACGCTCGAAGCAGGCGAAGACGCGCGCGTGACCAACGTGCTGGTGGGCGCGATTCATCGCGAGCGGGTGTCGTGGTATCGTGAGGTGGCTCGGCACGCCGGTCTGAAACTCGCCAGCGTGCGGCTTCGCAGCGGCGGGATCGCGCGCCTGACCAGCGGGCTGGAAGGCCCGGTGCTGGTGATCGCCGGCGGCATGGGCACCACCGACTACGTCGTGGCCAACCGTGGGAGAGTGCTCTTCGCCCGCTCCGTGGAACTGAAGCACGCGATTCCTGAAGTCGCGATTCCCCTGCTGCGTGAGGAAGGCATCGAGCCGGAACCGGACCTGGCCCAGCGAACCGCGGTGGAAGCCAAGCGGACGTGGATGAGTTATCGCGTGTCGCAGCGAGCCGAAGACGTGCGGGCGATCCTGGTGATGGGCTGCGGCTCGTTGGCCGAAGAAGTATGCACTCGCTGCCATGCGCTGCTGGATCTGCCGGCCCGGTGCCTGGAAATGCCCGAGAGCGTCAGAGTGCGCCCAAGCCTGGATGCGCAGACACTGGGCACGTTTCTGCCGTTGATCGGGCTTGGGGCTCCGGCGTCAGCAAGCCCGGGAGGGCTCGATTTCCTGAACCCGCGGCGGCCTCCGGATCTCGGCGCCAGGCGGCGGCAACTGGTCCTCGCGGGAGTGTTCGGGCTCATCGTCGTGGGCGGTGCAGGATACCTGTATCGCCAGGACCGGCTCGATTCTCTCAACGCGGTGAAACTGGGGCGGCAGACCCAGTTGGACGATCTCGCCGGCGAGTATCGCGCTTACCTGATTGAGCGGGCCCGGGCGGAAAATGTGCGCCGCTGGGACGCGATGGACGTCGACTGGATCGGGCATCTGTCGTGGTTGAGCGAGCGCTTGCCCGACCCGCGCGTTTCGCTGGCCGACCGGGTCAACATGGTCATGGCTGGGGAGGTCAAGTACGAAGGCCGCTCGTTCCCCGGTGGGGAGTGGTCGAGCCAGAGTCGGGTGGCAATCGACGTGTCGGGCAAGGTAAACGATCGGTCGATTGCGCTGACCTTGCGCGAACGCCTGCTCGAGGCGGGTCTGTTCACCGTGGTCAATCGCGGTCCGGACGTGGCGGATCGGTACGACTACGAGTTGACGACCAACTACCTTTCGCCTTCCGACAAGGTGGCGGGCACTCCGGCCGGCGCGGCGACCGACGGCGCGGAGATCCCGGGCGGCCCCGGTGAGCAGACGCCGGCCGAAGCGGACTTGCCGACCCAGGATCCGGGCGGTCAGGCGCAGGAGGGAACGCCATGAAGCGAACTCCTCTTGGGCTGGTCGTCCGGCTGGTGGTGCTGGGCGTGGTGCTCGGCGCGGGGTACTGGATCGCGGACGTGGCGTACTTCAAGCCGGTCGGCGAGTTGCGCAGGCAACTCGGTGAAATGGATGCAACGTTCAAGCGAGCGACCGACACGATGGAGGATTGGCCGAGCATCAAACGAGAACTCCAGGGATTCGGGCTCACCCAGATCGGTCGTGAGTTTGACCAGGTGGAGCATCGGCTGAGGACGAGTCTGCAGGACATCGGCGAGCGGGCGGGGCTGCGGGCGGTGCAGGTGAGCAATGGGCCTCCCCGGGCCCAGAGGACGCCGCTGGATGCTGCCAGGCTGCGCGGCAAACTCGGGCGCGAGTTGATGGAGGCGCACGATTTTGCGGTAGTAAAGGGCACGTTCAGCGGGTCCGGCTCGCTGGAACAGGTGGTGCGTGCGGTGGCGTTCCTGCAGGTGCAGCCTTGGCTGCACCGCATCGAGCGCGTGTCGATCGAGCCGCGCGGTCGGGAGCGGCAGACATTCGGGCTGGATGTGGCGTTCTCCGTGGCCGTCGCGCCAGACCTGTGCCCTGCGGACGCGGCGATGCCCCCGATTGTGGCGCCCGGCGAGGAGTTGGTGAAGAAGGCGGCGCGGATCGCGGAGCGCAACGTGTTTGTGGCGCCGCCGGTGCAGACGCCCAAGCCGCTCGTGGTGGAAACGCCCGTGGACCCGATCGTGCCTCCGCCGGCGGTGCCTCCGGCCTATGACCGGTGGAAGGTGACCGGGCTGGTGGAGCGTCGCGTCGACGGACAGACGCTTAGCGTGGAAGCGTGGGTCACACAGACGGCAACCGGCGAACGCCGGATTCTGCGTCCGGGCGAGGAAGTGCTGGGGCACGTTTTCGAGTGGGCGGAGGGTGAACGGGGGTACTTCGTGTTCGAGGGGAGAAGGTTCGTGATCAGACAGGGACAGACCCTGGCCGATCGCGTGCCGGCCGATCAGGTAGACTCTCCGGCGTCGGGTGGAGGATCCGCCCCGATGCCCGGAGCCATGGCGGGTGAAGGAGAAGGATGATGGAGCGCACCGAAAGCGGACGAGCGGCGGTGAGAGCGGCATTGGCGGCGACATTGATCGCGGCGGCTGGATTGCCCGTCTCGGCCGCGCTTGGTCAGGACGCCGCGCCGGCGACCACGGGGGGCCAGAGCACGCCCGCCGCCCCGGCGGAAGTCCGGATCCGATTCAACTTTGACGGCGTCGCCTTCGACCAGGTGCTGGACTTCTTCGCGCGGGAAACCAACCTGCCGGTGGTGCGCGAGGCGCCGGTGCCCGACGGAACGCTCAAGTTCATCAGCGCCCGCGACTTTGCGCTGGGTGAGGCGATCGAAGTGTTCAACTTCAGCCTGCGCACGCGCGGGGTGCGCCTGGTGCATGAAGGGGATTTCCTTTACCTGCGGACGATCGAGGGCGCGGCCACCGACGCCCGCCCGGTCAGCCCGGAAGAACTTCAGAGCACCACCGATCGCGATGCGTCGGAGTATGTGACGACGTATATCCCGCTGAACAACGCGACGGCCGACACGGTGGTAGAGCAGATCAAGCCGCTGATCCGGCCTCCGGGCATGGTGCAGGCGATTGCGCGGCAGAACATGCTGATCCTGGTGGAGACGGCTTCGCAGTGCAAGCGGATCTACGAGATCATCAGCCAGGTCGACCTGGTGCGTCCTGCGGACATCACGATGAAGGTGATCCCGCTGCGGTACACGCAGGCCGAACAGATCGTCGCGACGCTCAAGGGTCTGATCCCGGAACTGGATCAGATCATGGTGAAGGACAAGAACGATAACGCGCGGCTGATCGACGACGTGAGCAAGCCGCCGATGAAGATCCAGGCGGACGCGAGGATCAACGCGGTGGTGGCGGTGGGCCCGACGGGGCGCATGCCGCTGGTCGACGAACTGACGTCGATGCTCGACTCTCCGACAGGCGGCGGCGTGGGCGCGGCGACGAACGACGGACCGCAACTCAAGGCGTTTGAGGTCGTGGGCGTGACGCCGACGATGGCGGCCGAGCAGGTCAACGCGCTGTTCCGGGCGCTGCCGGAGGCGCGGCGCCCGACGGTGCAGGGGCTGGAGAACGTTTCTCGCGTGATGGTGGTGGGCACGCCGGAGCAGTTGGTGCAGGCCAAGGCGCTGCTGGAGGTGATCGACCCGGTGGGCGCCGGTGAGGTGCGTGTGGACCGGGCGGCCAAGGTGATCGGGATCGAGCACCTCTCGCCCGATCAGGCGATGGGCATCGCGCAGCGACTGCTCACGCCGCGGCAGAATCATGCGCTGAACATGGCGCCGGCGCCTTCGGGCAAGGGGTTGATCGTCGCGGGGCCTTCGGGCGACGTGGACGCGCTCGAGCAGTTGATCAAGGGCATCGACGTCAAGCCGGAACTGCGTCAGGAAGTGCGCGTGGTGACGGTGGGCTCGGACAACATTGAGCAGGTGATCGCCAAGGCCCGCGAACTGGATGATCTGACGGAAGAGGCCGCCAAGGATCCGGTGCGTTCGATCGTCGACGCTGCGGCGCGAACGGTGACGCTGGTAGGCTCGAACACGGGGCTGGCGCGGTTTGAGCAGCGGCTCCGCTCGGCCGAGAAGAGCATCGTGGTCGAGCGTGAATCGCGCACGTACACGGTGGCGAACGTCAAGGCGTCGGAAGTAGTGTCGAGGCTCTCCGGCGTGCTGCGCCCGATGCTCGAACCGGACGACGGAACGACGTATGTGCCGCCGACGCTGGAGGCGATCGACGAACTGGATCGCCTGATCGTGCGGGCGAGGCCTGAGCAGTTCTCGACGATCGAGGGGCTGGTGCAGCAGTTCGATCAGGTGCGTCCGGGCGAGCGGCAGATGCAGGTGATGACGCTGCTTGGTCCCGACCCTGCGAAGTTGATCGCGCGAGCGATGGAGTTGTACACGGCGCAGACCGCAGGCATGGATGCCACCGACGCGGGGCCGGTGGAGTACGAAGTCGACGCGGTGGCGGGCAAGTTGATCGTCAAGGGGCGGGCTGAGGCGTTGCGGATATTCAGTTCGGCGCTTCAGCAGGCGCAGCAGTTGATGCCGCCGGCGCGGACGACGCGCCTGATCGAGGTGGAAAACGGCAAGGCGGCCGACTTGGTCGCGCCGCTCATGGAGTTTCTCGCATCGGCCGACTCGATCGACCCGGCGCGGGAGGTTCCTGCGGCCGGGGTGCTGGCGGTGGAGCGGACCAACTCGCTGATGGTGACGGCCGAGCCGGCCCAGCATCAGTTGATCGCCGACTACGTCAAGCGTCTGGACCGCATCGAGCAGTCCAACCTGCCGCCTCTCAAGTTGCTCCAGCTGCGAACGGCCGACGCGGCGAACATCGCGTCGATGCTGACGTCTCAGTATTCGCAGCGATCGCCGGGCGACCGCGCGGCGCGCCCGGTGGATATTCGGGCGGACGTGGCGACCAACACGCTGATCGTGGCGGCGCACGAGGAGTTGTTCGAGGAGATCAAGACGTTCGTCGACGACCTGAACACCGAGCAGTCGGACAAGCCGGAACGGATCACGTTCCTGTTCACGCTCAAGGTGGCCAAGGCGACGGACGTGGCGGCGGCGATGGACAAGTTGTACCCGCAGCCCCCGATGCCGGCCGACCGGGCCGGTCGCCCCATGCCGTGGCTTCAGGAGCCCAAGGAAGTGTCGGTTTCGGCTGACGCGTCGAGCAACTCGCTGATCATCGACGCGCCGGCCGACCGCGAGGAGTCGCTGCGCGAACTAGCAGAGAAACTCGATCGCGTCGAGGTGCCGCCGGTGGCCGAACTGCGGACCTACCACGTGGTCAACGCCGACCTGAACTCGGTGGCGAGGATGCTTCAGGGGCTGAGCCAGAACGGCTCTCTGAGCAGCCCGGCCAGCACGGGTCGCCCGAAGGTGCCGGTGGTGATCGAGACGGAGCCGCGCAGTTCGACGCTGATCGTCGCGGGCGACGAAGTGACGTTTGAGAAGGTCGAGCAGGTGCTCAAGAGCCTGACGGCCGTTCCCGTGGAGCGCGGGCTGCGCATCGTTCCGATCGCCAATGCCGACGCGGCGGACGTGCGCGAGCGTGCGCTTGCGATCTACACGTCGCAGATCGCTGCGATTCCGGACGCGCAGCCGGTGGACGTGACCATTGACCAGGAATCAAACTCGCTGGAGGTGGTGGCCGACGTCGAGGCGATGGCCCGGTTCATGAAGATCCTCGATGAGTTGCAGAGGCAGATCGGTCCTGCGCGCGAGGTGCGGATGATCGAACTGCGTCTGGCGCAGGTGGGCGAGGTGATCGGGTTCCTGCGCGAGATGGTGGCCGCGAGCGAATCGCTGAAAGTCAGCGGCGGGCCCGAGCCGGTGTTTGAACCGATCGAAACGACCAACTCGCTGCTGATCGCGGCCCAGCCGACGCAGTTCACCATTATCGAGCAGTTGGTGCGGAGCCTGGACAACCAACAGGTGGCCGAGCGCCCGCCGCTGCGGATCATGAAACTGCGTTCGACGGATGCGGCCAACCTGGCGAGCGTGCTGGAGCGGTCGTATTCGCAGCGTCCGGCCGAGGAGCGGGCCAAGAAGCCGGCGGACATCCAGGCTGACGCGGCGACCAACACGCTGATCGTCTCGGCGCACGAAGACGTGATGACCGAGATCGAATCGATCGTGCGGGAGTTGAACGAGTCAACGTCGTTTGACGAAGCCGACCGGCAGATCCGCATCTTTCCGTTGAAAATTGCGCGGGCCGAGGAACTGGCCAAGACCATCGACGAGATGTATCCCGAGCCGCCCATGCCGCGCGACCAGCGGGGCAATCCGCGGCCGGACCTGCAACGCCCGAAAGAGATCTTCGTGCGAGGCGACCGGGCGACCAACTCGCTGATCGTCGACGCGCCGACGGAGCGCCTGGCGGGGTTCGAGCAGATTGTCGCGTCGCTGGACAAGGCCAAACTCACCGAAGACGTTGAGTTGCGGACCTATCGCGTGGAGCGGGCAGATCTGGCGGCCGTGCAGACCACGCTCAAGCAACTGGCCGACTCGGGCGCGCTGTCGAGCAACGTGCAGTCGGCCATCACCATCAGCACCGAACCGGCCAGCCGCACGCTGGTGGTGAGCGGGCCGACGGAAATCTTCGGGCGCGTCGAGGCAGTGCTCAAGGACGTGGACGCCAAGTACGCGCTTCCGGCCACGACGCTGCGGATGTATCCGTTGCAACACGCGCGAGCCGACCGGGTCAAGACGGTGATCGAGCAGATGCTCTCGGCCCGCCTGAAGGAAACGCAGCGGGAGCAGGGACTGGCGATCGAACCCGAAGAACTGCTGGAAGTCGCATCGGATGCTTCATCAAACACGCTGATCATCTCGGCACCCGAGGCGCTGCAGGAAGCGGCCAAGCAGTTGATCGACGTGCTGGACACCGAGGCGGCAGCGCTGGGGCGTTCGACCGTGCGTGTGGTCCCGCTCACCTACGCCGAGGCCAACCAGGTGGCGCAGACGCTCAACCAGGCGCTGCCCACCATGGACCTGCCCAGCGGGGAGAAGGTGTCGATTCTGCCGGCCGCGAGTTCCAATGCTCTGTTGCTCGCAGGAGCCGACGCGGATCTGAAGAAGGTGGAGTCGCTGATCGAGCCGCTCGACCGTCAGCCTTTCGACCCCGAGAAGCCCGACGTGCAGACTTTCCCGCTCGAGCACGCCGACGCGGCGACGATCGCCAAGACGGTCGAGCGATTGCTGGTCGACCAGCAGCAGACCGATCCTCGCATCCTGATGCTCCAGATGCGGGCGAGGAACTATCAATACGCTGAGACGCCCAAGATCCGCGTTGAGGCAGAGCCACGCACGAACAGCCTGATCGTGTCGGGTCCGACGGCCACGCTGGAACTGGCGCGGGCGATGATCGAAAGGCTCGATCAGCCGGCCGAAGATCCCGATCGCACGACGGTGACGTTCACGCCGGCGAACGCAGACGCCGAGCAACTGGCGGCCACGGTCGGCAAGTTGATGCAGGCGGTGCTGCCGCAAGGGCGGCGGGCGATGGAGATCGTCGCCGAGCCGACCTCGGGCGCGGTGCTCGTGATCGGTCAGGCGGAGGAAGTCGCGCAGGCCGTGGCGAAGTTGACCGAACTGGACGAGCGGGCGCCGGCAATGCCGGCGGTTGACGTCAAGTCATTCGACCTGGCGCACACCGATGCGGTGGGGGTGGCGACGGCAACGAGGGCACTGCTGAGCGATCAGTCGCGATGGCCGACGGCCTTGGTGCGGGCGCAGAAGGCCGGCGTGCGCGTGCCGACTGTGTCGGTCGAACCCGACGCGCGGACGAATCGACTGCTGGTCAGCGCACCGTCGGCGCTGATGCCGCTGGCCGAGCAGTTGATCGGAACTCTGGATCAGCCCCGGCAGAGCGGCTCCATCGAGGTGCAGGTATTCCGGCTGGAGAAGGGCAAGGCCGACTCGGTCGCGACGGCGTTGCAGCAGGCGCTGTCGGCAGGCCTGGAGCCGGGCGAGAAGCCGGCGACCGTGACGGCCGAGTTGGCCAGCAACTCGCTGGTAGTCGCGGCGTCGAGCGAGCGGCTGGCTCGCGCGGGCGAGTTGATCAAGTCGATGGACGAAACAGTCGAGCCGGCGGGCGTGGGTGTGCGGACGGTGTACCTCGAATACGCGCAGGCCGAGGCGATCGCACCGCTGGTGCAGCAGATCATCCAGCGTGATGATCCGCTGGTCGGGGCCGATCCGTGGTCACGTTCGCTCCTGATGCGCGACATGATGCGCTCGGGAATGAAGGTGGATGAAGCGCCGGTCAAGGTCGTGGCCGAGCCGCGGCTCAACGCGCTGGTCATCAGTGCGCCCGCGTCGGTGCTTGAACTGGCCGAGCAGGTCGTCAAGGGGCTTGACGTTGCGCGAGACCCGGGCGGGCCGGGCGGGGACCGCGTTGTGCGGGTCATCACACTGACCAATGCCGACGTGAGTGCGCTCTCGGCCAGCATCGGCGAACTGTTCGAGAGCGACCAGAGCGGGCAGGTGCCGCCGACGGTGAAGGTGGACGCACAGAGCAACTCGCTGATTGTGCGCGGCACGAGTGAACAGATCGCCGGCATTGAGGGGCTGGTCAAGCAACTCGACGCCGCCACGCTCAGTTCGTCGCGGCAGTTGCGGCTGATCACCGTCGACCGCTCGCGAGCCGACGCGCAGATGATGGCGCGGACGATCCAGCGCATGCTCGAACAGCAGGGCGGGGTCAAGGTCGAGGTGATTTCGGCCGAGGAGTTGATGGATCGGCGGGAAAAGGAGGGTGAAGAGAGCGGCGACGCCCGGCACTTTCGAATCCTCCCCTCGTTCCACGGGCTCGGACCGTTGGTGATCGGGTACGCTGTCGCCGCCCAGCCGGCCGGCGAGCCGGCGGGGCACAACGAAAAAGGAAGTGAAGAAGCAACGATCGTCATCGCGATCGACCCGTCGACGAACTCGCTGCTGGTGGTCGGTTCGCCCCGCCTGACCGACCGCGTCGCGGTGCTGGTGGATGAACTCGAACAGCAGATGCCCGCCGAGCCGACGGGCGTGCGCATCGTGACGCTGCCCTCGACTGCCGACGCCCGAAACGTGGCGGACATCGTCGCGCAGACGGTGCGTGAGGTCGGTCGCACGGGCCCGGCTAATCCCGGAGGATTCACGGGCAACGTGTCGGTGCGTCCCGATCCGGTGGGCAACGCGGTGATCGTCTGGGCCAATCAGACAGACTTCGAATCGGTCTCACAACTGATCACCGGCGTGTCGAGCCTGGCGAGCACCGTGGAAGTGACGGTAAAGGTGTATCCGCTGGAGAACGTCTCAGCCCGGCAGGCGGTGGCGTCGCTGGAAGACCTGTTCAGCCCGGCGCCGAGAGGGCGGCAGGCGCAGCAACTGTTCGACATGACGCTGCGCGGGCCCGACGGGCAGCCCGTGCGGGCGCGCGTCGATCCGGGGCGCACCAGTCTGGTCGCCGATCCGAGCGACAGTGCGCTGATCGTGGCCGGCACGGACGAGACCATCGCGCTGGTTGATCGCTTCATCGGCATGCTGGACCTCTCACCGGTGACCAACCGCATGGCCATCCGGCAGTACCCGCTGAAGAGCGCGCAGGCAACTGAACTTGCCCGGACATTCCAGTCGCTGTTCGATGCGCAGCGCACCGGGGCCGGGCGCAACGCACAGGCGATGCCGCAGGCGCGCTTCGTGCCCGACCAGCGCACCAACAGCATCCTCGTGACCGGCACCAGCGAGCAGCACACCGAAGTGGCGCGCCTGCTCGCCGAAGCCGACATGAAACTGGACGACGAGAATGTCGAACTGGCGATCATCCCGTTGCAGAACGCTTCGCCGACGGCCGTGCGCCGCATCGTCGAGCAGGTGGTGGTCGGGCGCGACCCGGCGCAGCGGGAGCGAATCCAGATTTCGGCAGAGGACACCTCGCGGCTTTTTGTCGTCAAGGCGCCGAAGGAGGACATGGAGCAGATCAGGGGCATCGTCGCACAGGTCGACGAGGTCGAGGTCGGGAGTTTCCCGATCCGCTCGATCAAACTGGAAACGGCCAACGCGGTGGAGGTCGCTGCGCAGTTGCAGCAGTTCTTCCGCGAGCGCGGCAGCATCTCGGGGCGTCGAGGCCCGCAGAGCGGCGGTGCGGCGATCGTCGGCGATGAGCGCAGCGGCACCATCATCGTGTCGGCTTCGAACAACGACTTCGAGCAGATCGAGTCGATGGTGCAGATGTTCGACGTGCCGGCCGAAAGCCGGCAGGTGCAATACAAGATCGTCGAACTCAAGCACGCCCGTGTAAGCGACATCGACGACACCGTCCAGAGCCTGGCCAGCGAACTGCAATACGAGCGTCTGGGCGGCTGGTTCGGCAACTCGGGGCGGCGCTCGGGCGCCAGCACGGGCACGCTGCTGGTTCAGCCCAACGAGCGCACCAACAGTTTGGTCGTGTTCGGACAGGGGGAGACCGTCAACACGATGCTCGAGATCATCGCCCAACTCGACCGCCCCCTGGCCGAGCAGACCCGGCTGGAGGTGCGAGCGATCAAGTCCCAGGGCTCGGATCTTGCGGCCATGGCGCAGATGATTGAGCAGGCGACCGCCACGCCCGGGTGGCGCAGTTGGCAGGGGCGCGACCCCGACCTGGTGAGTGTCGAGGTTGACCGTGAGCGCGGCGTGCTGATTCTCATCGGCGACAAGGCGCGTGTTGACCTGGCCGAGGGTTACATCCGTCAGATCGCCGAAGCCGGCGTCGAGGGCGGACGTTCGGTCAAGTCGATCAAGTTGCAGCACGCCGACGCCGGAAGTGCCGCGGCCAGTTTGTCGCGGTTCTTCGCAGAACGCGCCCGCGCCCAGGGCTTGCGTGAGGGCGGCGTGTCGATCATCGGCTCGCAGGACGGAAACCTGCTGCTCGTTTCGGGCGACCAGGCTGAACTGGCAATGCTCGACGAACTGGTGGCCCAACTGGACCAGCCCGAACTGGGTGACGACCGCGTGATCGAGATGATCGGCGTCAAGCACATCGACCCGGCCGAGGCTGTGCGCACCGTGCAGCAGATGTTCCCCTCACGCCGCGGTGATGAGCAGGTGATCGTGTCTGCTCAGCCGAACCAGAGTTCGGTGCTGGTCTCGGCCCGCGCTGAGGACATCGAGCAGGTCCGCCGGTTGCTCGGACAGATCGACACGCTCCCGTCGGCCGAGACGGCCAAGATCGTCACAGTCCCCCTCAAGGCGGCCCGGGCGGTCGACATCGCCGGTACGCTGCGCGAGGCGCTGCCCGACGGCGTGCGCATCCAGATCACACCGATGACGCGCACCAACTCGCTCATGCTCACCGGCTCGGCCGAGGCCATCGCGCTTGTGCAGGAGCAGATCGCCGGGCTGGACATCGAGACGACGCAGTCACCCGTCGAGTTCCGCCGCATCGAAATCAAGCATCAGTCGGTCTCCGACGTGGCGTTTACGGTTCGCGCCATGATGCGGGGCCGCCCGCGCACCCAGGGCACGCCCGAGGCCAACTTCGACCCGCTCTACGACACCAATGTGCTGGCGGTGACTGCCTCGGCCGACGAGATGCCCTTCATCGAGCAGATCATCAAGGAAATCGACACACCCAAGGCGTCGAACCGTCGGACACAGTTCATCAAACTGGCCTTTGCCCCGGCTGAGTCCACCGCCGAAGCGCTCAAGGTCTTCTACGGGCGTCTGGCGCCCGAGGCGACCACTCCGGCCCAGCGAGACGTGACCATCGTGCCAGACCCGGCGACCAACTCGCTGGTCATCAGCGCCGATGAGTCGGTGTGGAGCGGCGTCGAGAGTCTGCTCAAGCAACTCGACACCGAGGAATACGACACGTCGCAGCAACTGGTCGTCATTCCGCTGCGGCACGCCGACGCACGCAGCGTGGCCCAGGCGCTCAACGAGGGGCTCCGCGCTCCGCTGGAAGATCAACTCCGCCGCGAGCAGATCCGTCTGCGAGAGGAAAACCGCGGCGGACGAAATCAGAACAACGACTTCTACGAGCCGACGGTGCTTGTGAGCACCGAGGGCACGCCGACCGTCTCGGCCGAGGTGCAGACCAACTCGCTCATCGTCTTCGCCGGACGCAAGGAACTGGAGCGCATCGAGGCGATCGTCAGGCAACTCGATGTCCCTGACTTCATGCGCCTGCCCCAGCCTCGAGTGATCCCGGTCACCAGCGGCCGGGCTTCGGTCATTGCCGACGCCATTCGACAGGCGTTCGTCAGCCGGGGCTCGCGCGCCGGCAGCCCGCGTGAAGTGGTCGTGATCGGCGACGACGCGAGCGGCACCCTGATCATCCGCGCCGACGACGAGCAGTTTGAGCAAATTCTCGCGCTGGCGACCACGCTGACCGAGCAGGTGGCCGACACACAGGCCTCGCCGCGCGTGCTGCGGCTACGGCACGTGCCGGCGGTGCGGATGCGAGACACGCTGGTGACGACGTTCGCGCCGCTGGCTCAGCAGCGCAACGAGGCGCTGGCCATCGCAGTTGACCGCAACAGCAACGCGCTGATCATCTCGTCGAGCGACGAACTGCACCAGCAGATCCAGGCGTTGGCCGGCGAACTGGACACCGGCCCGATGGGCGCCCAGTCGGACCAGACACCGAGCAGCATGAGCACGCTGGGACAGACCGTGCTGATCGTCGACGTGACCAATCACGCGCCCGGCGACATCGTCCGCATGCTCGAAGTGTTCGGCGTGACGCGGGCCCAGCCGGCCGACCGAGCGGGGCTGGTGGCCGAGCCGGTCACGCTGGTTCCTCTCACGACGCGACGCGGATTGGCGATCATGGGCTCCCAGCCCGACGTTCTTGTCGTGGCCGAACTGATCTCCAAACTCGACACCCCCCCGACCACCTCGGCCCAGCAGGACATGGTCGTCGTACCGCTGCGCACCGGCGACGCTGCGAACGTGGTGGCGGCCATCAACGCCATGCTCGATACGGCGCGGCAGGCGCCCGGTTCGCCGGCCGCGGCCGCGCTGCGCGAGCACATCCGACGACTCAACCTCCTCCGCGACGGCTTCGACGAAAAGCCTGTCGAACTGGACTTGAACACGCCAATCCGCGTGCTTGCCGACACGGCCACCAACTCGATCATGATCGGATCGAGCCAGGCCAACGTCGGGGCGATCCGGGAGATCATCGGCCTGTTCGACCGCCTGCCCATCGGTGAGGCGATCGTGGTGCGCATCTTCCCGCTGGAAAACTCGTCCGCCCAGTCGCTGCGTCCGATCCTCGAAGACCTGTTCCGCGAGAGCGAGCGTCTGCGCACCCAGCCGGGTACGCGGCGCGTCGGCATGCCCAACACGGCGATCGGGCAGGCGCTGGCCGGCGCCATCGCGATCTCGGTCGACGAACGCACCAACGCGCTGGTAGTCGCGGGTCGTGAGGAAGCCCTGGCGCTGGTCGAGGTGCTGGTCACGCAACTCGACAGCGACGACGCCGAACGCGGGTGGATCGAGGCTCATGTCATCCCCCTGCAGCATGCCGACGCCGTGCTCCTTGCCGAAAAGATCGACGAGGTGCTCGTCCGCGGGCTTGGTGATACGCCCGAGGAGGTCGGTCTGCAGCGCCAGGTCGGGCGGCTGCGCCTCGTGCTGACGGAAGCCGGTGAAGCCAGGGCCGTCGAGTCTGACATCTTCGCGCCGATGGCCGGACTCGTGGTCACGCCCGAGGAAAACCTCAACGCCCTGATCGTCGTCGGCACACCGACGAACATCAAGGTGGTGCAGGAACTGGTCAAGACGCTCGACGTCGAACTGGCCAGCGCTCAGAATGCGGTGCAGGTGATCCCGCTCGAACACGCGGCCGCGGATCGGGTGTCGTCGATTCTCACGCAGATTTTCCGCCAGCGTGAGACGCTGCCGTCATTTCGTCCGGAAGATCGGGTGGTGATCAGCGTCGATTCGAGGACCAACGCGCTGGTGGTCTCGACCAGCGCCCGCAGTTTTGAGTTGCTGCGCGGGCTGCTCAACACCCTTGACACCGAGGAGACGCGATTTGCCGTCGGGCTGCACGTGTTGCAGGTGCCCAACGCCGACGTGCGCGACCTGGCGCCCAAGTTGCAGCGCCTGATGCGTGAGCGCATCCAGGCCACACGCCGCTCCGGCGACCTGGAATCTCCCGAGGATGTGTTCAGCATTGAGCCGGTGCCCTCAACCAACTCGCTCATCGTGGCCGCCAGCGATGAGAATCTGACGATGCTCAAGGAGTTCATCGAGAGCCTGACCACCGGCGGGCGTGCGATCAGCGATGCCGAGCGCATGGAGTTGATCGCCGTCGAGTCGCCGGGCCGGGCGAGCGAAATTGCTGACGCGGTCAACTCACTGTACGTGGAGAAGGAGAACGAACGTCGAGGCGAGCGGGCGGTGACGCTCATAGCCAACGACCGGCTCAACGCGCTGATCGCCACCGGCACCGAAGCCGACATCGCGGCCATCCGGGGCTTTGTGGCCCGGCTGGATCAGGCACGCGTCGAGACGGTGCAGGAGTTCAAGCGCATCGCACTCGATTCAGCCAGCGCGACCGAGGTGGTACGCTTGCTCGAGGATGCACTGGCCGGTCGCACCATCGGCGGGCGGGGGAGCAGCCAGCAGGCCACTGTCCTCCGCGTCTACACGCCGGAGATCGAAGAAGCCATCGCCGAAGCGACCATCGACGGCGACATCCGCGACTACATCAAACTCACGGCCGACACGCGCACCAACTCGGTCCTCGTCCTGGCGCCGCCCGAGATGATGCAGTTGATCATGAAGGTCATTCAGGATCTTGATCTTGACCGGCGCGGCGACCGCGTCATCGAGACGTTCCAACTCGTCAATGCCGACGCGCAGGCGATGGCCGTCCTGCTCGGCGAACTGTTCAACCTCAGCCAGATGGGCGACAGCCTCGTGCTCATCCCCACGCGCAGCGACGAAGAAGACCCCGAGCAGCCTCAGGGGCGTTTCACGCCCGTGCCTGATCCGCGACAGGAACTGTCCATCACGGTCGATCGTCGCACCAACACCCTGCTGGTGTCCGGCACGAAGGAGTATCTGGCTGAAGTGCGCGAGGTCGTCACGCAACTCGACGGGATCCAGGCCCTCGAACGAGAGCAGCGCGTGGTGAACCTGCGAAACGCCCAGGCGAAGGACATCGAGACCACGCTTCAGAGTTACTTCGAGAGCGAGGCCGAGCGGCGCCGCCTGACGCTGGGCCCGCAGCGGGCCGAGAGTTTCATCCGCCAGTTGGAGCAGGAAGTCACGGTCATCGGCGATGAGAAGAGCAACAAACTGGTCATCTCGGCCTCGCCACGGTACATTGAGACCGTGTCCAAGATCGTCGAGGAACTCGACGCCTCGCCGCCGCAGGTCATGATCCAGGTTCTGCTCGCCGAAGTCACGCTCGACGAGGCGGAGTCGTGGGGCGTTGATATCAACATCGGCGGGGTGGTCGCGACCAGCAAGATCGGGGGCGACGGGTATGTGTTCGAGAGTCTCGCGGGCGGAGCCGGTGTGGCGACCTCGCTGGGCGTGCCCAACTTCTCCGTCGCCTCCACCGACTTCACGCTGCTGCTCCGCGCCCTGGAAGAGCAGGGCAGGCTTGAGGTTCTCAGCCGTCCGCACGTCATCGTCAACAACAACGAAGAGGCGTCGATCAACGTCGGCGAGAACATCGCCATCGTGACCGGCGTGGACCGCGATCAGTTCGGCGGCTCCAACGCCAATGTCGAACGCCGCGACGTGGGCATCATTCTCAACGTGCGCCCGTCGATTTCGTCCGACGGGTTTGTGCGGGTCGACATCGCGCCTGAAATCTCACAGTTGAGCCAGCGGTCTGTCGAGATCGACGAAAACTTCAGCGCCCCCATCATCACCCAGCGCCTCGTTGACACCACCGTGACGGTCAAGGACGGGCAGACGGTCGTCATCGGAGGGCTGATCCAGACCATCGACGAGTACCGCAAGACCAAGGCCAAGGGGCTGGGCGACCTGCCGTTGCTCGGACCGCTCTTCCGCACCAAGGATGAGTCCAAGGTCAAGACCGAACTGCTCGTCATCCTGACCCCGTATGTGATCCCCGGCGACACTCCCCAGGCCGAACTGCGCCAGCGCGCCCTGTCCGAGCAGCACCTGCGGGAGATGACTGACCCCAAGCCGATCTTCGACGCGCTCGGACAGCCCGGCGGGTTGCCCTCGGTCGATGGCAAGGACGGGCCTGTGCGCCTCCCGGAAAAGACTCCCATGACCGACGACGCCTGGCTCAAAGAGCCGCGAGATGAAGATGACCAGAAGTGAGTTCAACAGGCGTTCGGCGCCGATGACGATAATCCTTGCGCTGGCAGGCACCCTCTGGGGCTGCGCCGCATCGGGTGATTCCCGGGCGAACCCCGTGCCCGCCTCCACTCGCCCGCCTGTGCAGGTTCAGTTGACGGTGGGGCTCCCCAGCGACGCCGACGGCAACGGCTACCCCGATACTGTGCAGGCCCTTGCCTACCTCTTCCCCGCGTCCGACGACACGAGGGAATCCAAACTCCCCGTCGCCGCCAAGGGTTCATTCGAGTTCGTGATGCAGAACGCCGCAGGGACAGTGTTGGCGCGATGGGTGTTCCCCCCTGATGTGGTAGATCGGGCAGCCCGTCATCTTCCGGCTGGAGTGGGCTACTCGATGTATCTCCGCCTGGCGGAAGGTGAAGACGTGATGGCGCCGATGGGCGTCGACATCCGCTGCCGCTTCATCACGGCTGACGGCGCTGATGTGCGGGGGCTCGGGCGGGCCACGGTCCGGCTTGGCGGATAAGTTCTTAGCGCGATCTTGACGGGTTTGGAGCAGCGTCTGATCGCTCGGGGTGCGAAACTTCACGGCGTCAGGGTGAGAATCCATCGCCAATCAAGGAGTACCCGTGAAGATCATAATCGGACGCATCGTCGCCGTTCTCTCGGTCGGCTTGTTGCTGGCCGTCGGGCCGGTGAAGATCGACCCCAAGTTCCAGCCCTACGTCTCCGAGCAGCGGGTCGCGGGCGACCTGCGGACTGCCGGCTCAGACACGCTGAGCAATGTCGTGGGGCTTTGGGCCCAGCAGTTGAACAAGGCCCACCCGGGCGTGCGGATTCAGGTCGAGGCCAAGGGCTCATCGACCGGACCGACGGCGCTGATGGAAGGTCAGGCCCAGTTTGCGGCCATGAGTCGGGCGTTCAAGAGCAAGGAAGTCGACGAGTTTGTCAAGAAGTTCGGGTTTGAGCCCACGCGGTTGCGTGTGGCGATCGACTGCCTGGCGGTGTACGTCCACAAGGACTGCCCGCTGGAGGAGATTTCGGTTCCGCAGATCCGCCGGGTCTTCTCGGTCGATTCAGGTGACGTGACCTGGGGGGAACTGGGCGTCAGCGACCCGCGGTGGCGCGATCGTCCGATCAGTCTTTACGGCCGCAACTCGGCGTCGGGAACCTACGCCTTCTTCAAGGAAGTCGGACTGAGCGGGGCCGACTTCAAGCCCACCGTCAAGGAGGCGCCGGGCTCGGCGGGCGTCATCCAGTCGGTCGCGAGCGACCCGCTGGGCATGGGCTATTCCGGCATCGGCTTCCGCACGCCGGACGTCAAGGTTCTGCGTCTGGCGTTCGACGAGGGCGAGGAAGCGGTCGAAGCCTCGCAGGAATCGGCCAACGCGGGGACCTATCCGCTGGCGCGAAACCTGTACATTTACCTGAACTACGACCGCGCCGCCGGGCTTGACCCGCTGCGGGCCGAGTTTGTCCGTCTGGTCTACAGCCGCGACGGGCAGGAGTCGACGGTGAAGGATGGGTTCTACCCCGTATCGCCCAAGGTTGCCGTTGACGACTTGGCTAAGGTAGGTCTGAAGTTTCCTGAGCCGCCTCAGCCGGGGACGCCGGCAACGGCTCCAGGCAGCGGCGGCTGAGGCTGGCCGCTTCATCCTGGACTGACAGCCGGTAGACACAGCGCATGAGTCCCATGTCCAAAGCACCGACGGTCCGGCGAACGGGCCGTCGCGTGCGCCTGGTGGACTCAGCCGCACGCACGACGATTCAGGCCGGGGGGCTGGCGGTCCTGGCGGCGATGGTCGGGATCATGATCTTCCTGGTCGCCACGGCGGCGCCGTTGTTCGCCGGCGCTTCGATGAAGGGCCCAGGCCCGACGGGAATGCTGGAACAGGTCGGGCCGCTGGCCGCCGCCAGGCTGGTCAATGGAGCGAACCACGCGTTGCTCGTCACGCGCGACGGACGCATGCTTGACGTGGCGCTGGATCAGCAGTGCACCAGGCTCGAGGTCGACCTGGGCGAAGGAGCCGAGGTCACCGCGTCGGCCTTCGAGCCGGGGCGCTGGCGCCTGACCCTGGGCACCGGGGATGGGCGCATCCTCACCCGCCATGTGGACCTGCGCTGGCTGCTTGTCAGTCCGCAGGCCCAAGGCGCGCTCCCCGCCGTGGCCGCCGGGCAGATGCTCGCCCTCGACGAGTCGATGAGCCGGTCTCTGGCGACGGCGATGAACTTGTCCGACGCTATCTCCGAGCACGCCTACGTCGAGCGGACGGGCGACGGGGCCATGCTGCTCTGGCAGGCGATCACGGGCGATGGCTCGGAAATCAGTCTCGAGTCGGGCGCAGGAGCGGTCGAACGGGTGCATAGCGCAGGCGTGGGCACTCGCCGACGGTTTCTCGCCGCCGTCCGGGCGGACGGCACCGCGATCTACGGCGTCATGCGGTCGGTCGTGCGCCTGGACGGCGGGGGCTCGACGGATCGACTGACCGAGCACGCGTTTGCTCTCGATCGAGCGGGGCAGACTCCGCGCGGCGTGTTCGTTCTCTCCGACGGAACGAGCGTCATCGTCGCCTGGGAAGACGGCGCCTTCTCTCGCTACGACACCAGGCAGCCCGAGGAGGGCATCACGCTTGCCGAAACCGGGCGGCTGGTTCCCAGGGGCCGGCATGTCGGCGTGGTCACGATGGCGCTGGGTTCGCAGACGCTGCTGGTAGGAGATCAAACCGGCGCCGTCGCGGCCTGGCTGGTCTGCGACGTCGGCGACGCGGAGACATCTGACGGACGCCGGCTCATACGCCGATGGGAATTGGACCTGGGAGAGAGCCCGGTCGTGTCGATCGAGCCGGGAGACCGTGATCGGTCCGCGACAGTGGCAACCGCTGACGGACTGGTCACACTCGTACACCTGACCAGCGAGAAGCGATTCGCCTCGCTTTATCTGGAAGCAACGCCTCTGGTCGCGGTGGCGTCGCCGTCCGAGGAACTGCTGCTGGGCATAGATGAGCAGGGGCACTACGTCAGCCGCGTGCTCGACCCCGGGCACCCGGGCGTGAGTTGGCGTTCACTGTTCGGCAAGGTGCACTACGAGGGCTATTCCGGTCCGCAGTGGGTGTACCAGTCCACGGGTGACGCGGCTTCAGAGCCCAAGTACAGCATCGTGCCGCTGCTCTTCGGCACCGCCAAGGCCACGTTTTTCGCCATGCTTTTCGCCACGCCTCTGGCCGTCATGGCCGCCATCTACGCCAGTGAGTTCATGCATCGCTCGATTCACAGGGTGGTCAAGCCGTCGATCGAACTGATGGCCTCGCTGCCTTCGGTCGTGATTGGTTTCGTCGCGGCGATGGTTATCGCGCCTTTCGTGCGCCAATGGCTGCCCTCCATCATGGTCGCCATGCTCGTGCTCCCGCTGGTGGCGGTGACGGCCGGCATGTTGTGGCAGATGGTGCCTCCGCGCTACGGGCGCAAACTGGGCAGCCGCTCACAACTGGCCTCGCTGGCGGTGGTACTGCTGGCCGGCGCGGGCGCTTCGATCGTGGCCGGGCCTTTGGTCGAGCAGTCGCTCTTCCAGCCCTCGCGGCAGGATGCATTGATCCGCGCAGGCATGTACGAGTTGATCCCCCAAGCAAGTCTGCCCATCGAGGCTCGCACGCCGGAGGGAAAGAGTGCGGCCACTCTGTCTGCGATGCGGCAGGAGGGGATTTACTACGTCGAAGGCCAGGCAGTGCGCCCGGTGGAGACCAGCGAGGATGTGCCGGCCTTCGGGGCCAGCATCGAGCGCTGGCTTGACGGCAACTTTGGGCGCGCCTGGCCGGGCTGGTTCATCGCGATGGTGATCCCCGCCGCCCTGGTGGTGCCGGTGTTGCACGCAAGGCTCTTCTCACGCCGCTGGATCGGAATGCTCGACGGCATGCCGCGTTCGATCGCCGGCATGCTGGAGATGCTGCGTCTGCTGACCAGCATCGGCGCCGTGCTGGGCGCGGCCGCCCTTGTCGGCTGGGTGCTCGAACGCTTCGGGCTTGACCCACGCGATTCGATCTTCGGGCGTTTCACGCAGAAGAACACGCTGGTCGTCGGTATCGTCATGGGCTTTGCGGTCATTCCGATCATCTTCACCATCAGCGAGGACGCCCTGTCCAGCGTGCCGCGGGCCCTTCGTTCGGCGTCGCTGGGAACGGGCGCCACACCCTGGCAGACGGCCGTGCGCGTCGTTCTGCCCGTTGCCGGTTCGGGTATCTTCTCGGCCTGCATGATTGGGCTGGGGCGGGCGGTGGGCGAGACGATGATCGTGCTCATGGCCACGGGCAACACGCCGGAGATGGACCTGAACATCTTTTCCGGCTTCCGTTCGCTGTCGGCCAACATAGCGGTGGAACTGCCCGAAGCCCCGCCTGACAGCACGCACTTCCGCGTGTTGTTCCTGTGCGGGCTGGTGCTGTTCGTGATGACGCTGGTCATCAACACATCGGCCGAGGTGGTGCGCCAGCACTTCCGCAGGAGGAATGCCGCCCTGTGAGCACGCCGAGCGACCAGTCCGGCCCGCAGTTCCGGCATCACCGCCGCACGCCTTTCAGTGCCAGGGCCGAGCCGCGCGTCTGGCTCATGGGCTCGGCCATCGTGGTGTGCCTCGGGCTGATCCTCTTCATGGTCGTGCTCATCGTCGCGCGCGGGAGTTCGACCTTCTGGCCTGGAAAGATCCACGAACTGCGTTTGAACGACGGCAGCGTCGTGCTTGGTATCCCGCTCGAAGAAGAGTCTTACTCACCGCAAAGTGCGGAAGAGGAAGCGGCCGTCACCGCGGCGCGGCAGGCAGGCGTGCCGCTCGGTGCTCAAGCCTGGTCTGACGACGGGCGGCCGATGCGTCGGCGCTACTTCGTCGGCAATCGCGATCTCGGACAGGAAACGTTCCGCTGGATTCCGCTCTGGCAGGTGCAGAGCGTCGAGACGCCGGCCGACGCGGTGCTGATCGAACGCGACGAGTGGGGCGCCTTCCTCGGGCGGATTGAAGGCGTGACGGTCGACCGCCTGCGGCCGCTTGCGGGTCAAGCGGTCCAGGTTCCGCCGGGCGACGCGGGCGAAGGCGAGGGAGCAGTCGAGCGTGCGGCGGTGCAGACGCCGACGGGCCTCATGCTGCGTGAGCGCACGTGGGTGGCGCGTGGCAGCGACCGGGCCACGGCGCGCGTGGCGACCGAACAGGCCGACGCCTCTGCACGTTGGTCGCGCCGCGACGAGTTGAACCTGAAGGTGATCCCGGGCCTGGAATCCAGGATCCGCGGGCTGCGGTGGAAGGCGAAGAAGAGCGCCCTCGAACACGAGCGCACGCTTGCGCATCGCCGCGAAGCGCTGCCCTTCTGGCTGTGGCTGCTGATGTTCGCCGGTGCGGGGGGCGGCGCATATGCGGGCGTGCGCCTGGGGCGGCGACAGTCTTTCAACAGCCCGTGGTGGCGACGCTTGTGCGTGCCTGCGTGCTGGGTAAGCGCCGCCCTGCTCGGTGCAGCGGTCTATCTCGAGCGTCCCGGCGCGCTGCCGGACATGTCGAGCGAGCGACTGGCCGAGCTCGAGCACGAGATCGAGGACCGCATCGCCCACCTGCGACAACAGCAGAATGACGCGATGGAGGAACTCTCGAAACTGCGTGACCAGGACCAGTTGGTGCGTGTGGTTGCAATCGAGCCGACGACCGGGCGCTTGAGCCCCCTGAGCCGATCCGAGCCCGGCGAGCCCATGCTGCTCTCGCAGGTGGTGCGCGTCGTCGAGGCCAACCGCATCGGCTTCTTCGGACGGCTGGGCGTGTACTTCGATCGCTGGGGCGAGTATCTCTCGCAGCCGCCGCGCGACGGGTCGGCGGCGGGTGGTGTATTCCCCGTCATCGTCGGCACGGTGACGCTGACGCTGCTGCTGACCATCTCGGTCGTCCCGCTCGGCGTGATCGCGGCGCTGTATCTGCGCGAGTATGCGCGGCAGGGGCTGATGACCAGCATCATCCGCGTGGCGATCAACAACCTGGCCGGAGTGCCCAGCATCGTGTACGGCATGTTCGGGCTGGGCTTCTTCTGCTATATCCTCGGAGGGTACATCGACTCGGGCCCCACCGAGCCCGTGCCGCTGAGCAACTGGTGGTGGCTCTTGATCGGAGCAGGCCTCCTGGTGCTGACGGCTTCGGGCGTGGGGGGGCTGCTGCGCCGGCAGTCGATCGCGGGAGGCACGCATCGCCGCCGCTGGGCGGCGCTGGTCGCATTCGCCGGATGGGCCGGGGCTGCGGTGCTGGCGGGCTGGGCCCTGGCAACGACGCCATACTTTCACGGGTTCTTTGAGGAGAAGTTGCCCGAGCAGCCCACGTTCGGCGGCCGCGGCATCCTGTGGGCCTCCCTCACGCTGGCGCTGCTCACGCTGCCGGTCGTCATTGTCGCGACCGAGGAGGCCGTCGCCGCTGTGCCCGGCTCGATGCGTGAGGGCAGTTTCGGCTGCGGCGCCAGCAAGTGGCAGACGATCCGGCGGATCGTGCTTCCATCGGCGATGCCGGGGATCATGACCGGGGCGATCCTGGCAATGGCTCGCGGTGCGGGCGAAGTGGCCCCGCTGATGCTGGTCGGTGCGGTGAACCTCGCGCCGGCCCTGCCGGTCAGCACCGACGCGCCGTTTCTCCACGGCGACCGCACCTTCATGCACCTGGGCTTCCACATCTATACCCTGGGCTTCCAGAACCCTGACTCCGAGGCTACCGAGCCGCTCGTCTGGACCACTACGCTCCTGTTGTTGTTCATAGTTCTGATGCTCAACCTCTCGGCCATCGTGCTTCGCGCCCGGTTGCGGGCCCGCATGAGGTCGGCAGCGATCTAGGATGGTGCCCTTTGCCCGCAAGACTGGAGCATGCGATCCTGCCCCGACCAGCACAACCCGGTGAGAAGCGGATCGGCCGATCGAGCGGACTGGTCGAGGCGGTGCGTCAAGGCCGCCCATTCACCCCCGAGGTACACGATGCCCTGCGCGCCGCCGACGCGGTGGTGGAAGTCAGGAACTTTTCGCTTTGGTACGGCTCAGCCAAGGCGCTCTACTCGATCGACCTTTCTATCCCGCGCAAGGGTGTGACCTCGCTGATCGGTCCTTCGGGCTGCGGAAAGTCGACGCTGCTGCGTTCGATCAATCGACTCAACGATCTGGTTGACGGTGTGCGGGTCGAGGGGCAGATGCTGCTCAACCAGAGCCCGGTATACGCGCCCGACGTTGATGTCATCGAACTGCGCAAACGCCTGGGCATGGTGTTCCAGAAGCCCAATCCTTTCCCGATGTCCATCTTCGAGAACATCGTCTACCCCTTGCGCATCGACGGTGAGAATCGACGCTCGTTGCTGGAAGAGGCTTGCGAGCGGGCGCTGCGGTCTTCGGCCCTTTGGGAAGAGGTCAAGGACCGGCTCAAGTCGTCGGCGCTGCGTCTGTCGGGCGGGCAGCAACAGCGCCTGTGCATCGCCCGCGCGATCGTGGCCGACCCGGAGGTGCTGCTGCTGGACGAACCATGCTCGGCGCTGGACCCGCTGTCGACGTTGCGCATCGAGGAACTGATTCACGAGATTTCGCGCCGGTACACGGTCATCATCGTCACGCACAACATGCAGCAGGCCGCCCGGGTGAGCCGGCAGACCGCGTTCATGTATCTGGGGCGTCTGGTGGAGTTCGGGCCCACGGCCGACATCTTCCAGGCCCCGCGGCTTCCGGAGACCGAGCAGTACGTCTCCGGACGATTCGGATAATCGACCCGGACTTGGGGCCCGCGGAGAACCGGGTTTTGCTCACCTGGCAAACTCTGTGGCCGATAGTCATTGTCTAGTATCTATCCAGGCGCCTGGTGACGCGGCGGACGTGCGGCCAGTGCGCGGTTTTGCAGCCCTGTCACCATCGCAGTGGGGCAGTCAATGAGTGCCGGACCCAAGCCCGTACGTACCTCGATCAACAGTTGGAATGCCGAGTACATCGAGCAGCAATATCGGCGTTTCCAGGCCGATCCTGCCTCCGTGGAACCGGATATCCGTATCTTCTTTCAGGGGTTTGATCTTGCCCTCGCCGGTCAGTTGAAGTTCGCCGGCGCTGGCGCTCCGACGCCTGTGAACGGCTCGCACACCCCCGCGGCGCCGACCACTCCGGCGCCCCGTCCGCCCGTGCCATACCTGGTGTCCGCCGAGTCCCCGGTTCAGGCAGGACACCCCGTCGGTCAGGTCTCGCGTTTTCAGGCGGTCGTCGACGATCTCATCGAGGCCTACCGCGGGCTCGGGCACCTGGTCGCCCGGCTCGATCCGTTCGGGCGTGAACGCACGCGCCCGTTGCCGCTGCAACTGTCGGGCCACGGCCTGTCCGAAGACGATCTCGATCGCCCGGTCGACGCGGCGGCATCGGGCTTCCCCGGCGCGGCCACGCTGCGCGAGGTGGTTGATTGCCTCGAACGGACGTATTGCGGTTCGATCGGCGTCGAGTTCATGCATATCCAGGACACCTCGCAGCGTGCCTGGCTGGTGGAGCATTTTGAGCGTTCGGCCGGACGTGCGGAACTCTCGCGGGCCGAGAAGTCGCACATCCTTGAGTTGCTCACCCGAGCCGAGGCGTTCGAGAAGTTCCTGGGGAAGCGTTACCCGGGCGACAAGCGGTTCAGCCTCGAAGGCTCTGAGTCGCTCATCCCGCTGCTGGACGGGATTCTCCTGACCGCGACGCAGCACGAGGTGGAAGAAGTCGTGCTGGGCATGGCCCACCGCGGGCGGCTCAACGTCCTGAACAACATCGTCGGCAAGTCTTACCAGCAGATCTTCACCGAGTTTGAGGAGACCTGGGTCGAGGACTTCGACGACGGCGGCGGGGACGTGAAGTATCACCGTGGATATTCCGGTGCACGTCGATTCCCCAACGGGCGCGTCCTTCACCTCGCGATGGCCAGCAATCCCAGCCACCTCGAGTCGGTGGACCCCGTGGTGCTCGGGCGTTGCCGCGCCAAGCAGCGGCTCCGCGGCGACACGCAGCGCAAACGTGTCATCCCCTTGCTCATCCACGGCGACGCGGCCGTGCCGGGCCAGGGCATGGTCGCCGAGGTGCTCAACCTCTCGCAACTCGAGGGCTACCGCGTCGGCGGCACGATTCACGTTGTCGTCAACAACCACATCGGTTTCACGACATCGCCCGAGGATGCCCGCACCAGTCGTTACTGCACCGACATCGCCAAGTTCATCGACGCGCCCGTGCTGCACGTCAACGGCGAGGATCCGGAGGCATGCGTCGCCGCCGCACGATTTGCGCTCGAGTATCGCCAGCACTTCCAGCGTGACATCTTCATCGACCTGTGGTGCTACCGCAAGTACGGGCACAACGAACAGGACGAACAGTCGTTCACCCAGCCCATTCTGACGCGTCTGATCCGCCAGAAGCGAGGGGTGCTGGATGAATATGCCGATCGACTGCTGGAAGAAGGCGCGATCAACAAGGCCGACATCCAGGCTATTCAGCATCGGCTGGACGAAGCGCTCGAACAGGCACAGGCGGCCGCCCGCCAAAGTCCCTATGACCCGACCATCGACCCCGGCAGTGCGCGGTGGATCGGCCTGACGCACTCCTACTCATTCGGCCCGGTCGAGACGGCAGTCACGCGCGAGGCGCTGGCCGAAGTGTGCGCGGCCCTGGGTCGCGTGCCGGAGGGCTTCCACGTCAACCGCAAACTGGAGCCGCTGCTCAGGGCGCGGGCCGGGCTGCTGGAGACCGGCGCGATCAGTTACGCCGACGCCGAGGCCCTGGCCTATGGCACGCTGCTGATCGAGGGGCACCCGATGCGACTGACCGGGCAGGATGTGCGTCGCGGCACGTTCAGCCACCGTCACGCTGTCATTCGTGACCAGGAAACCGGCGAGCCCTACGTCCCGCTGAACCACATCCGTCGTGTCTGCGAGGCACCGGCCTTACCAGAGCACCCCCACGAGCCCGTGCAGGCCAAGTTCTGCATCTACGACAGCCCGCTCTCCGAGCAGTCCGTGCTCGGCTTCGACTACGGTTACTCGCTGGGCGACCCTCGCATGCAGGTGATCTGGGAAGCCCAGTTCGGCGACTTCGCCAACGGCGCCCAGGTGATCATTGACCAGTACATCGCCTCGGCCGAGACCAAGTGGGACCGCTGGACCGGGCTGATCATCCTCCTCCCGCACGGGTACGAAGGTGCCGGTCCTGAGCACTCTTCGGCCCGCATGGAGCGATTCCTCAAACTCTGCGGCGGCGACAACATGGAAGTGGTCTATCCGACCACTGCGGCCCAGGCTTTCCACATGTTCCGTCGCGGCGTGAAGCGCAATTTCCGCAAGCCGATGATCGTCATGACGCCCAAGAGCATGCTTCGCGTGCCCACCAGCCACATCGACGAACTCATGAGCGGCCACTTCCAGGAAATGCTCGATGATCCGATGTTCGCCTGCGACGGCGTCGATCGCGCCGGCGTGCAGCGGGTGATCATCTGCTGCGGCAAGATCTTCTGGGAACTCGACGAGCGCCGTCGCGCACTGGGCCGCAGGGACATTGCGATCATCCGTGTCGAGCAGGTGCATCCGTTCCATCACGCGATGTTCCGCGAGATTCTGGATCGTTATCCCAGATCAGCCGAGCGTGTCTACGTGCAGGAAGAACCACGCAACGCAGCGGCCTACCTGTGGGTCGGTGACCGCATGGTGGCCGAGATGGACCTGCCCCGCCCGCGCTACATCGGGCGTCGCGTGTCGGGCTCGCCGGCGACCGGTTCCAAGCGCATGCACAAGATCGAACAGGAACGGATCCTCAGCGAAGCCATCGGTCCGAAGCCCGAGCACGAAGAAGCAGAGAGTTCCAAGGCCGCCGTATCAGTCTGAACGCACGGAGTTGAGCGGAATGTCCACCCAGATCGTGATGCCGGAAGCCGGAGAATCCGTCGTCAGCGGCGTGCTGTCGACGTGGGTCAAGCCCGATGGCGCCTTCGTTCAGCGTGACGAGACCATCGCCGAGGTTGAGACCGACAAGATCACCGTCGAGATCTACGCGCCGGCCTCCGGCGTGCTGCGACACAAGGCGGCCGAAGGGGACGAGGTTCAGATCGGCGCCTTGCTGGCCGAGGTGGATGAATCGGGCGATGCGCCGGCGGCTCCTGCGGCACCGGCCTCTGGGCCTGGGCAAGCGCGGGGGGCGGCCGCCAAGCCGGAGATACTCGCTCCGACTCCGCCCATCGCTCCACCCGCACGGTCCGCAGACGCCCAGCCCGCCGAATCTCGAGGCAAGAACGGGGATGTCCGCGCCACCCCCCTGGCCGTCAAACTCGCGCAGGAGCACGGGGTCGACCTGTCCAAGGTCCGCGGCACCGGCCCCGGCGCGCGCATCCGCGAACAGGACGTGCTCGACGCGGCCGGGGCCGGCAAGGACGCGCTCGACATCGGGCCACTCCCCGCTACGGCAATCGCGTCGCCGGCATCCGGCGCTGCCGCGCCGACCGCGCCGGCCAGGGGAGTCACACGCGAGCGCATGAGCCCGCTGCGCCAGAAGGTCGCCAGCCGCCTGGTCGAGGCCCAGCACACGGCCGCGATGCTCACCACCTTCAACGAGTGCGACATGACTGCGGTCATGGAACTACGCAAGCAATACAAGGACTCGTTTGAGAAGAAGCACGGCATCGGTCTGGGTTTCATGTCGTTCTTCATCAAGGCGTGCGCCAACGCACTGCGCGCCTTCCCGATGGTCAACGCCTTTATCGTCGCCGATCAGGATGGCAAGCCGGCCGTTGAGAGACACGAATACGCCGACATCGCCATCGCCGTCGCCAGCCCCAAGGGTCTGGTCGTACCAGTCATCCGCGACTGCCAGGTTCTTTCCTTCGCGGACGTTGAAAAGGCCGTGAAGGACTTCGGCACCCGGGCCAAGGACGGGAAACTGGCGCTCGAAGAAATGCAAGGCGGCACCTTCACCATCACCAACGGCGGGATATTCGGCAGCCTGATGTCGACGCCCATCCTCAACCCGCCCCAGTCGGCTATCCTCGGCATGCACGCGATCAAGAACCGGGCGGTCGAACACCCGGTCGGATCCGGGCAGCCAGCCATCCGCCCGATGATGTACCTGGCGCTCAGTTACGATCACCGCATCGTTGACGGCGCCGAGGCCGTACGCTTCCTGGTGGCGATCAAGGACGCGATCGAAGACCCGTCGAGGCTGCTGCTGGACCTGTGACTCGCGTGTGTGACGAAGTCATCGCGTGTCTCAGATCACGGCTGCCAGAGTTGGGGCGAGGTCACCACGCGCTCGCGCTTGGCCTTTTCGGCCGGCAGTTCTTGATAAACGCCACGGGCCCTAACTTGCCGTGCCCTGGCCGCTGAGGAACCCCAGCAGCCCTTCGCACGCCCGCACCAGCATCGCGTACACCAGTTCAAAACCCCCGTCGGCGCCGTAGTACGGGTCCGGCACGTCGATGTCCGCGTTGCCCTTCGGCTGCCCGTGCTCGTCCACCGCATCGCGCAGCATCGGGTCAAAACTCCGCATCAGTCTCACCTTCTCCGGAGGCGTGCCGCGATCGATGAGTCCGCGGGCGTTCGAAGCGTCCATCGCCAGCAGCAGATCAAAGCGGTGGGGGTCTGTCGCCGGATCGAACTTCCGCGCGCACGACGGCAGGTCAACGCCGTTGCTGGCGGCTGTCGCGAGCGCACGCGGATCGGCGCGGCTCCCGACGTGCCAGCCGCCAAGTCCGCAAGAATCGACCTCGAACTGATCCAGCACCCCGCGCTGTCGCGCCATGTGGATGAAAATGCCCTCGGCCATCGGGCTGCGGCAGATGTTTCCCAGGCACACGAACAGCAGGCGGCGCGGCGGATGCATCGGGCAACTGTACCCTCACGCCCCGCAGTGCACGCACCCGCGGATGGCAACCGGCGCTTGGACCCGGTCCGTCCGCCGGCCGTTCCACTGCTCGGCGATCATCAGCAGCGGGCGGAGTTCATCGGCCACGCTGGGCGCGCGGCGGGGGTCTGCTTCGAGCAGCGAACCCGGCGCGATGGCGACTGGGACACCAGCGGTCTGGGCTGCGGCGATAAGCACCCGCAGAGCCCCGCGCGGGCGGTACGACAGCAATGTCTCCCGCGGACGCTCTGCATCCAGGAACGCCGCGTCGGCAGCGGGCAGCCAAGGCGTCATCGGCCCTTCGATCACGCACACGCGCGTTCCGAGCCGAGATTGCTCGCGAAAGACCCGTGCCCCCACCAGGCGCCAGCCCGACGCCGGCACGATGGCCGTCGCCGGCGTGCCGTTGATCCGCAACATCCCGAGAAGAAACACGAAGCGGCGTGCGTCGAAGCCGGACCACGGGCTGGCGAGGGGAAAGACCAGAAACTCGTCGTCCTCGGCACGCAGCAGATCCCGCAGGCTCGCCCGGTCGCTCGGCAGCCCGATCCGCTCGGACCACTTCAGGATGCTTTCCCGCACGCGCATTGGGTCCGGCGGCTCGACATGCAGCCCATCTTCGGGGGCCCCGGCGGCCTTCCACGCCTCCGCGTCGGCGGCATCGAGCACGCGAATCCGCCCGAATCTCGAAAGACGCCTGCCCACGCGCCGCGTGCGCCGGTTCACCCGTGAAGGGCTCTCCAGAAGAGAAAGTTCCCGCGCAACTCCGCTCTCGGCCCGCAACGCCCATTCCGCAGTCTTGCGGCTCCAGGCATGCACGCAGTCGGTGTCGGACCTTCGAACCGATCGTCCCCACGTGATGATGCCCGGCAAGGACAGCAGCCGCCTGGCGGGCTGCTCGCCCGTCCCGCGACCGAACCACTCATCACAGGGGGCGCAAACGTGCAAACTTTCGCCGGCTTGCTGACCGACCAGAAGGCGGGCCGCCTCCGGGTGTCGTCCGGAGTCCAGAGCGCCCTCACTTCCGTCGATCACGTGCATCATGGGCGGCGATTGCTGCGGTTCACTTCCACGTCGTAGAACATCTGCGCCAGCGCCAGGCCCGAATAGTCGGCCAGTTCCTGCTGCGCCTTCTGCAACTCGCTCACCGTCGAAGGCACCATCCCGGGGCGCTGCGGCATCGACACGACCAGCGGGTACATCGTCTCCACGTCCGGCGGCCAGATCCGGTCCCCCGTACTCGACTCGATCAGTTTCACCTGGAGCGTTGCGCTCGGACGGAATGTGCCGATTTCCTCACCCAGCGTGAACTGCGTCAGCAGGGCGTAGATCACCACGTCGGCTTTGACGCTCTGCCCGATCTCCTGCACGCTCAGGCGCTCGCCGTACCGTTCGCCCGACGCAGCCGTGAACGCCGAACGCCCGTCGATCATGTTCTTCACCACGCCTCGCTTGAGCAATGCGTCCTGCGCCGTGGTGGCGATTTCTCCTCGCAGTCTTCGCGAGGCCACTTTGCTCGACGGGTCGTCGATGAAAATCACGTACGAACGCTCTTCATCCAGCGACGTCACCTTCTTGACCTTGCCCGGGCCGGTGATGGCGTACGCCACCGGCGCCGCGATGTTGCACCCGCACGCCAGCACCGTCGCGGCCGCGAGCACGCAGCCCATCAGGCGCACAGCCCCGCGTCTGTTGCTCATGCACGCTCCCCGCATCGCTAGTACTTGATCTCGTTGGCCTCTTCGTGATCAAAGAACACCCAGGCCACGCGGTTGCCGAAGCGGTTCGACAACTCGGTGTGTACGACTTCCCGTGCCAAGTCCGTCACCATCACGCCCGTGGAGTCGGGGAATGTCACGCTGATGGCCGTCTCGAAGACGGGCTCGTCCGGCACGGTGCTGTCGGCCTCGATCACCGACACCGTCCCCGCCGCCGCTCCGTCCCACAGGTGCGCGTTGCCCGGTTCGTTCAGACGGTACGCCGCCAGATCCACCACGATCAGCCTCTCGACCCCCAGCAGGTCGGCCACGTCTTTGCGAGGCAGCGCGGGCCACTCGGGGTGGTTGTACAGCACGCGGAGCAGCCGATCCACGCGAGGCCCGGCCGTCGCCCCGTCGGGCATCTGCGCGTGTGCGTTTGATATCATCGTGTTGGTCCGGTCCATCAACTTGGCGGCCAGCCCGGGATACTGTGATTCGATCGACCGATCGGCAGCCACGACGACCGCGAAGGTCTTGCCCTTCAGCCCCTCGTACTCGGCGTAGACGGTGTGTGAACCCTGGCGCCGCGCCGATTCGGCCATCCCGCCCACCAGCGCCGCCGCCATGCATCCGGGAAGAGCCAAAGCCAGCACGACCAAGCCCAACAGCGCCCCGCTGTGCCTGCGTCGCGGCGCTTCTTTCCGGTTCCCATGCTTCATGCCGTTCGCTCCCACTCCCGGTCATCCGTTCCAGGTAATCATCTTGTACACCCATCCGCCCAGGAACAACAGCAGGCCCGCGGCAATCACCCGGGGGCGCAGCAGCCCCAAGCCCGCCTCCAGCACCCGCGTTCCGGTCAGCAAGGCGTGAAGTCCCGCCCAGAACCCTACGCCAAGTGAGAGCGCCACGAACAACCCCGCCGGCTGGGTTCCAAGGGCCGTCAACAGTCGTCCCTGGGCCGCGTGGGCGAACGCAGTGGTCATTCCGCACGTCGGGCAGGGGAAGTTCCACAACTGCACCCATGAGCAGGCAGGAAGTCCCATCTGCGTGTGCGTGCCGTGCCCGTCCGGACTGGCCTGGAGGAGGCTCGCGACGCTCAGCACGCCCAGGCAGCCCGCCAGCAGCGCGAGCCCCGCAGCCCGCCGCCCGCGGGCACTCAACAACTCTTCACCGGATTTCATGAGAAGATGGCCCAACTCGGAACAGGGTACCCGATGGTTCAGGCCGACGCCTGGCGAAACTCGGGCTGGGCAGTCAGGGCCGCGGCGTCAAAGCGCACGACCTGGGAGGGGCCCCGGGACTGAAGCCCGGTCGGCGCACGGTCGAGCATGAGCCGCATGAGCCCCCGGGCGCGGTAGATTTCCTGGGTGGCGCGACAGGCGGGGACCGCACGCTCCAGGATCATGATGCGCACGCCGATTCGGGGGAACTCGCTGCCTGCCTCGCCCCGAACGGTGCTCAAGTCGGCGCGCTCCTCGAACCGGGCAAGGAAGGCACCGAGGTTGGCGTCGAGCATCCCGTGCGGCGAAGAGATGATGAACTGATCGTCTCTGACATGCCCGAGGAACGCCTCGTCGATGTTGCGCAGCAGCACCGAGCGGATCTGCCCGACCAGTTGCTGGATTAACTGGTCGCCCAGTTCGTACCCGAACCGGTGGTTGTACTCGGCGAAGGAGCGCAGATCGACAAAAGTGATATCGTGGTGCCGGTCGGGCAGTGTGCTCTCGAGCATCTCGCGCAGGTGCAGGTCTGTGCGCACGCGACCTGGAACTCCTGCGATGGACGTGGCGCGGGACTGTGAACTGCGGCAGGCTTCGGACGCGGCTTTGAGCAGGTCGGAGATGGGAATGATCCCCACGACGCGATCATCGTCGAGCACGACCAGCGGGGAGCCGACCCTGTTCTCGGTGCGCGACGCAGCCAGGTCGAGCGCGTCTGCCAGCGGGGTCGAGGCTTCGACCGCGGCGCGATTCGAGCCCACCAGGTACGACACCGCCAGCGAAGCGCGACCGTCGCTGGCGGCACGAAGCACGGCGTCGCGATCGCACCAGCCGACGAAGCACCCCCCGTCAACGACGATGCACCCGGGATGGTCCAGATCATGCAGGAGCATGGTCGCCACCTCGCAGACGCGGGCGGTGGCCTCGGTGACGGGCGCATGTCGTGCCAGAACGCGGGCGCGCTCCCGCTCGGGCACTTGATCCTGCACGTGGATGGATTTGCTGGCGCGGGAGCGTATGTGCCGCGCCAGTTCCGGGCTGATCCGCTCGACGGGCTCACCGGGACGTCCGAGCAGGTAGCCCTGCCCGTACCCGACGCCCAGTTCGATCAGGGTGTCGAGTTCTTCCCGGCGCTCGATGCCTTCGCCGATGACACGGATGGCGCTCAGGCGACCGAAGTAGACCAGGAAGCGGACCATGTGCTGGCGGATCTTGTCCTGATCGATGCCGTCCACCAGTTCGCGATCGAGTTTGAGCCAGCCGGGGCGGAGGGTCATGATGCGATTGAGCCCGCTGGTGCCGGCGCCGACGTCGTCAATGGCAATCTGGAAGCCCGTCTCACGCAGCATGTCGATCGAGTCGGGAAGAGTCTCGAACTCGCGGTCACGGCAACGCTCGGTGATTTCAAGGACGATGCGCGTGGGTGTGAGTTTCCCGACAGCCCGCAGGTCATTGAGGATCTGCGGCGCAAAGCGAGGGTGGGCGATCACCTCGGGCGAGGAGTTCAGGAAGAGCAGGGTTCCGGGTCGCCAGTTGCCCGCAGCCTGCATGGCCATCTGCCGGGCCACCGCCTCAACCTCCCAGTTCATGCCCGTTGTCTCCGCGGCCGAGAACAGTTCATCGGCATTCTGGAAACCGGAATCGGGGAGCGGGCGGGTGAGTACCTCGTGCCCGGCTACTTCGCCGGACCGCATGTCGACAATCGGCTGAAAGACGGACGCGAGCAGTCGCTTGTCCAGCGTCCGGCGGAGTCTGGCCTCGGCAGACATGCTTCCCTGATTGGAATTGGAAGTATTCATGCCATAACGCCCACCTTGTGGGACCACCAAGTCATCGGCAGGAAGCCGACCGTTGGGCAAGCGTTCGACTCGCGGATTCGGCTGTGGAGCCACCGGGTGGTGGATCGTGCGGCCGGGGCAGAATACAGCGGTGCGAAGGGCGTGATTAGCGGACGCACGCGGCACCAAGCCCACGGGCTGGTGCGGATTGGATTTTCACCGTGCCACCGATCAAGGGGAGAGCGGTGGCTCCAATTGGTTGCTTAGTCGAAGCGAAAGACACCCTTGCGAAAGCCGTAGAGATAGGCAACCACTGTGGTGAAGAGGAAGAAGAGGATGCGTGCGAGCCAGGTGAGGGCTTGCTCGGACCCGGGTTCGAGGTTGGCGAAGGTGGAGGCCCAGGGGTAGAGGAAGACAACCTCGATGTCGAAGACGAGGAAGACCACGGCGATGAGGTAGAAGCGAACGTTGAAGCGTTTGCGGGCGGTAGCGACGGGGGTCATGCCGCTCTCATAGGTGCTGCCCTTATTTTTGCCGTCGCGGCGGGGTCCGATGACAGTGGTGGCAACGACGGTCCCCACGGCGAAGGTGACCGCTGCAAGCAGCATGAGGAAGATGGGCAGATAGGTCGAGGGATCGGTGCCGGCAAGTGTCATGTGGATACTCGACATAGGGGCTCATGATAGCACCGCGCGGGTGGCTGAAAGGCGAGGCTGCCACGAGCAGCGGTGGTGTCGGAGCAGGGCGGATCAGGATGTTGGGGGATGAGGCGGTGGGCGCGACCTGCCAAGGTGGCAGGCGGGCCCGTGGTCTGCGCCACGGCTGACAGGCGCGGGGGGCGCAACCTGACGGGCGCCCGTGACCTAAACTGGCTGTCCACATGGATTTGGGCCAAGGAAGGGTGTGGCACCGCTGTTGCCAAGGGCTTTGGAACACCAGAGTGTCTTCATACATCGACCCGAGACCCGGTACCGCAGCCGGAAGCACTGAGACAGGGAGCACGATTCATGGCGACGAAAGAACTGACCTTCGACATTGAGGCACGTCAGGCGTTGCTCGCGGGCGTGGAGAAGTTGGCCCGCGCGGTCAAGGCGACTCTTGGGCCCCGCGGGCGCAACGCGGTCATTGACAAGTCGTGGGGCGGCCCGACGGTGACCAAGGACGGCGTGACGGTGGCCGAGGAGATCGAACTGACCGACAAGGCCGAGAACATGGGCGCGCTGCTGGTCAAGGAAGCGGCGAGCAAGACATCGGACGTGGCCGGCGACGGGACGACGACGGCGACAGTTCTGGCCGAGGCGCTGTTCAAGGAAGGTCTGCGATACATTGCAGCGGGCGTGGATGCCAATGCGCTGGTCCGGGGCATGAAGAAGGCCGTGGAGGTCGCGACGGGCGCGATCGACGCGATGGCCAAGCCGATCAACGGTCGCGCGGACATCCAGAGCGTGGCGACGATCAGTGCGAACAACGACGTCGAGATCGGCAAGATCATGGCCGACGCGTTTGAGAGGGTCGGCAAGGACGGGGTGATCACGGTCGAGGAAGGCAAGGGGCTGGAGACGGAAGTCACGGTCGTCGAGGGCATGCAGTTCGACCGTGGGTACCTGTCCGCCAACTTCGTGACCAATGTCGATGAGATGAGGGTGGAGTTTGACAAGTGCCTGGTGCTGGTGCACGAGGACAAGATCGAGAGCGTGAGCAAACTGGTTCCGCTGCTCGAGAAGGTGATGGCGGCCAAGAAGCCGCTGGTGATCATCGCCGAAGATGTCAGCGGCGAGGCGCTGTCGACGCTGGTGATCAATAAGTTGCGTGGGACGTTGCAGGTGGCGGCGGTGAAGGCGCCGGGTTACGGCGACCGTCGCAAGGCGATGCTTGAGGACATCGCGGTGCTGACGGGCGGCAAGGCGTTCACGAAGGATCTGAGTATCGACTTGGACAAGGTGGAACTGGCCGACCTGGGTCTGGTCAAGAAGATCGAGATCGACGCGGACAGCACGACCCTGATTGAGGGCGCCGGCGAGACCAAGGCGATCCAGAGCCGGATCGCGCAGATCCGCCGCGAGATCGACGCGGCCACGAGCGACTACGACAAGGAGAAGTTGCAGGAGCGTCTGGCCAAGTTGGCCGGCGGCGTGGCGCAGATCAACGTCGGCGCGGCGTCGGAGGCCGAACTGAAGGAGAAGAAGGCTCGCGTCGAAGACGCGCTGCACGCGACCCGTGCGGCGGTGGAAGAGGGCATCGTCCCGGGCGGGGGGGTGAGTTTCATCCGCGCCCGCGATGCGATCGGAGGGACGCGCGAGTGGAAGTCCGTCTTCGGCAAGAGCGGTGAAGTGACGGCCGACGACATCGGACACGCGAAGTACGACTTTGCGGTCGGGATGAACGTGGTGCACCAGGCGTTGCAGGTTCCGCTGCGGACCATCGCGGACAACGCGGGCGCCAAGGGGACGGTGGTGGTCTCGAAGGTTGCGGCCGGCGAGAGCGCCAACTTCGGGTACAACGCGCTGACGGACACGTACGAGGATCTGGTCAAGTCGGGCGTGATCACACCGGCAAAGGTGGACCGTACGGCGCTTCAGAACGCGGCGAGCGTGGCGACGGTGCTGCTGGCGGCCGACTGCATCATCACCGAGAAGCCTGAGAAGAAGGACGAGCACGCCGGACATGGTCACGGCGGCGGCATGGGCGGCGGCATGGGCGGTATGGGAGGGATGGGGTTCTAGACGCCCTCACACCCACGCGGCCTGAGACTTGTCGGAATACGAGAGTCGGTGAGCGGCCGCACCGCTTCGCCGAGGGCGTCGAGCAGCGGCACCCGGGCGGATGAATTGCTGGAGACTGGGAATGAACGTACGCAACCACATCGATCGGGACGAGGACGCCGGGTTCGTCGCTTCGTTCCCGGCGCTCCCCGGGTGTGTGTCTCAAGGCTTCACGCATGATGGGGCGTTGCGGAACGTAAGGAAAGCCATCGAGGGTTGTATTGAGGGTCTGGACAGGCACGGCGAGGCGGCGCCGTTGCCGATCGCCGAGGAGATCATCGAAGTGTCCGTCAGCCGGAAGGCGGGGTAACGCTCCGTTCAGCCCCGTGGTGTCCGGCATTGAAGCAGTACGAGTGCCAGGAAGAGGCGGATTGACCGTGGACGAGTATCTCACAGTTCTTTAGCCACTCCACAGGAACATGCTTGCACAGTATTCTCGAAATTCTGGCACAGTTTCACGCACTGGCGGCAGTCGTACCGGTCGAACCTGTTGCTCCGCAGAGCATCATGGACTTCTTCCTGAACTTGGACGATTCACTGAAGTGGCTCATCGCGGAATACGGCATATGGATCTACGGGCTGCTTTTTGCGGTCATCTTCTGCGAGACCGGTCTGGTTGTTACGCCGTTTCTACCCGGGGACTCGCTTCTGTTTGCCGTCGGCGCGTTGGCGGCCGGCGGGTCGATGAACGTGTGGACGATCACGTTGACGCTGGTCATCGCAGCGGTTCTGGGCGATGCGGTGAACTATCACGCGGGCAAGTTCATCGGGCCTCGCGTGTTCAGCAGGGAGATTTCGGAAGACGCGACGCTCATCGAGCGGCTGCTCAATCGCAAGCACCTGGAACGGGCGCACGCGTTCTTCGAGAAGTACGGCGGCAAGGCCGTGGTGCTGGGTCGGTTCGTACCCATCGTGCGGACGTTTGTTCCGTTCGTGGCGGGCGCGGGAGCGATGAACTACGGGCGGTTCGTGTGGTTCAACATCACGGGGGCCGTGCTGTGGGTTGGGTTGTGTATAGGGGCGGGGTGGTTCTTCGGGAACATTCCGTTTGTGAAGGAGCATTTCGAGGCGGTGGTGATCGGGATCATCATCGTGTCGTTGATCCCGGTCGGGATTGAGTATGTGAACGCGCGGCGAGCGGCGGCGCGTGAGGTCGAGCAACCCGCCAGCGAGTAGCGGCGAGATGGCCGCCGAGGGCGGCATGGGAGATGAACTATGGCAGTGAAACCATTGGAAGATCGGGTGCTGGTCAAGCCCATCGAGCCTGAAGCAAAGACGGCAAGCGGGCTGTACCTGCCGGAAGGTTCGAAGGAGAGGCCGATCCAGGGCGAGGTCGTGGCGACCGGTCCGGGCAAGTTGCTGGACAACGGGAAGCGTGCGCAGTTGTCGGTGAAGAAGGGCGACCGCGTGGTGTATGGGAAGTATGCGGGGTCGGAAGTGGAGATCAAGGGCGTGAAGCACCTGATCCTGAGGGAGACGGAGCTGCTGGGGGTGGTGGAGGGCTGAGCCCGCAAGGCGGCAGGGCATAAGGGATTGGGGATCAGGCATTGGAAAAGACGCAGACCAGTTCGCATCGCGATCTTGTTGCGCGGCAACTCGGCGTTCGCGTGGCGAAGGAAGTCTACGGATTGACCGAGGCGTTTCCTCGGGGTTGCCCGCGGATCAGTCCTCGAAGTGGATACGCAGTTGTAGATCGCACGAGATTCGGGCTACCTCGATGTCAAGGCTCATCGGGCGATGGAAGAAAGTGTGCATGAATGCGGATGAGTTCTTGCCGGGCTGATCCGCAGTATTGAGGCGGGGACCAATGCCTAGTGCCCAGTCCCCAATGCCTTGGACTCCAAAGGAGCAAACATGTCCAAGAAACAGATCATGTTCAACGAGTCCGCACTTCTCGAGATGAAGAGGGGCGTGGATCGGTTGGCCGACGCGGTCAAGTGCACCATGGGGCCTTCGGGTCGCCATGTGGTCATCGAGAAGTCTTATGGGGGGCCTGCGGTCACCAAGGACGGGGTGACAGTGGCCAAGGAAGTGACGCTGCCCGAGCCGTTCGAGTCGATGGGCGCCAAGATGGTGCACCAAGTGGCCAAGAAGACGGCCGACAAGGCGGGCGACGGGACCACGGCCGCGACGTTGCTGGCGCAGGCGATCTTCACCGAAGGGCTGAAGGCCGTGGCGTCGGGGCACAACCCGGTCCACGTACAGCGTGGGATCAACAAGGCGGCAGAAGCGGTTGCCGAAGCGATCGACAAGATGGCTGTGCCGTGCAAGGGCAAGCCGGACTACAAGAAGGTCGCAACGGTGTCGGCCAACCACAACGCCGAGGTCGGCGAGTTGATCGCCGAGGCCATTGCCAAGGTCGGGCCTGACGGCGTGGTCGAGATCGAGGACGGCAAGAGTTCGGAGACGACGCTCGAGTACGTCGAGGGCATGCAGTTCGACAAGGGCTATCTGTCGCCGTACTTCATGACCGATCCGAAGACGGGCGAGGCAGTGCTCGAAGACGCGTACGTGCTGATCAACGAGAAGAAGATCAGCAACCTGCCCGACCTGCTGCCGCTGCTCAACAAGATTGCCGGCACGGGCAAGCCGCTGCTGATCATCGCCGAGGATGTCGAGAACGAAGCGTTGGCGGCGCTGGTCGTCAACCGCCTGCGCGGGGTGCTGAAGGTGTGCGCGGTCAAGGCGCCGGGCTTCGGCGATCGGCGCAAGGCGATGCTGGGCGACATCGCGGTGCTGACGGCCGGGACGTACCTGGCCGAGGATCTCGGGCGCACGCTTGAGTCCGTTGAAATCGCAGAACTGGGCCGGGCCAAGAAGATTGTGGTGACCAAGGACGACACGACGATCATTGAGGGCGCGGGCAAGAAGAAGGACATCGAGCAGCGGGCTGCGCAGATCATGTCGCAGCACGAGAAGTCCACCAGCGAATACGACAGGGAGAAGTTGATGGAGCGTCACGCCAAACTGACCGGCGGCGTGGCGATCATCAACGTCGGCGGCGCAACCGAGCAGGCGCAGAAGGCGCTGAAGGATTTGGTGGACGATGCGCTGCACGCGACGCGTGCGGCCGCCAAGGAGGGGTACGTCCCCGGCGGCGGCGTGGCGTTCCTGCGCACGTTCGATGCGATCGAGTCGGGCAAGAAGAAGGCCAAGGGCGATGAGAGGTTGGGCTTTGACATCGTCGCCAGCGCCATCGAATGGCCGGCCAAGCAGATCGCGGTGAATGCCGGCTACGACGGCGACATCGTGGTCGAGGAGATCAAGAGCGGGCAGGGCGGGTACGGACTGGACGCGGCGACGGGCAACTACGTGGACCTGGTCAAGGCGGGCATCATCGACCCGGCACTGGTCGCGAAGAGCGCGCTGGTCAACGCCGCCAGCGTGGCGGGGCTGATGCTCACGACCGACGTGATGGTGACAGACCTGAAGGAAGAGACCGAGCCGGCCGTCGGCGCGGTGAGTTGAGCAGAAGGCGCCGGGCGTCAGGCCCGGTGTTCAGGCATCAGTGCAGGCATCTGAACGAGCCCCGACCGTGCGGGCGGGGTTGAAGACGGAGCAGACAGCCGTTCCTCTCCCCGGCGATCGGGGCTCGTTGAAGTGAAGACGGCAGCGTCACGCGGCGGGAGACCGTCGCGGGACGATTGAACTGGAAGCGGCATCAGGCACTGGGCGCCAGGCATTGGTGAACCGGTGAGGCTCCGGCTCATCCGCCCAATGCCCCGTGCCCGATGCCCAGTGCATGCAATGCCCACCACCCGCGACTATTACGAGATCCTCAGCGTCGAGCGTACAGCCGACGTCGATGAGATCAAGCGCGCCTATCGACGCCTGGCGATGAAGTACCACCCGGATCGCAATCCGGGGGATACCGAGGCCGAAGCAAAGTTCAAGGAGTGCGCCGAGGCCTACGAGGTGCTCTCCGACGAGCAGCGGCGCAAGATCTACGATCAGTACGGGCACGAGGGGCTGCGCGGGCGCGGGGCCGCCAGCCACGACTTCAGCCGCATGAACGTCGAGGACATCTTCTCGATGTTCAACGACATCTTCGGCGGCGGGTTTGCGGGGGGCGGCGGGGGAGCACGCGGGCAGCGCGTGGCTCGGGGCTATGACCTTGAAACCGAGGTGACGATCACCCTTGACGACGTGCTCAGGGGTTGTGAACGCGACGTCGAGTTCACCCGCATGGACATCTGCACCACCTGCGGCGGTGACGGCGCCAAGCCCGGATCCAAGCCCAGGACGTGCGAAACCTGCGGCGGGCACGGCAAGGTGCAGCAGGCGGGCCTCGGCGGCATGTTCCGCATGGTGACCACCTGCCCGCACTGTCGCGGGCGCGGCACGATCGTGGTGGACAAGTGTCCTGATTGCCGCGGCAAGGGACGCATTCCCAAGAAGCGTTCGCTGTCGGTGAAGATCCCTGCGGGCATTCATCACGGGCAGGCGGTGCGTGTGCAGGGGGAAGGCGAGCCGCCGGCGCCGGAGGCTTCACCGAAGGGTGAGGGCATGCGCGGCGATCTGCATGTGGTGGTGGCCGTCAAGGCGCACGACCTGTTCGTGCGGGAAGACGACCACCTGATGCTGGAGATGCCGATCAGTTTTTCGCAGGCGTCGCTCGGGGCCGAGGTGGAGGTGCCGACGCTCGAGGGCTCGCAGAAGTTCGTGATTCCCCGGGGTACGCAGTTCGGCAAGATGTTCCGGCTCGAAGGGCACGGGCTGCCGAACCTGCGGTCGGGGCGGCGCGGCGACCTTGTGGTCGTGGCGCGGATCGAGATTCCCAAGAAGTTGACGACCCGGCAGGAGAAACTGCTGCGCGAGTTCGCGGAGACCGAGGACCAGAGCGTGCTGCCCGAGAGCCACGGCTTCTGGGACAGGATCCGCAACAGGCTCGGCGGTTGACAGTCGGGCATGACGTGAGGTGCAGACGTGAGCAAGGAAGCAAGGCGACACGAAGGCGAACACCCGCCGCAGGAAGGCCACGAGGCGCTCGATACGGCGGCGATCGAGCAGATCCAGGAGATGGCGCGGAGCGGGGAAATTGAGGTTCCCTCGGGCGCCGAGGACATCGTCGCCGCATTGCGTGCGGCGCTGGGCGAGCGCGATGATCTGATGGCGCGGTTCAAGACGCTGGCCGCCGACTTCCAGAACTACCAGCGCCGCGCGGCGATCAATGAGCGTGAGGCGCGGCAGGGGGCGACCGCCGGCGTGGTGCAGAGCGTGCTGCCGGTGATGGATCACTTCGATCTGGCGCTGGCGCAGGATCTGAACCGGGCGACGGCCGAGCAGATTGCCGGCGGCGTGCGTCTGATCCGGGCCGAACTGATGCGGGTGCTTGAAGGCTACGGCGTTTCGCTGATCGAGCCCAAGCCGGGCGAGAGTTTCAATCCGGGGGAGCAGCAGGCCATGATGCAGCAGCCGTCGGTGGAAATCGAGCCGGGTCACGTGGTGATGGTGCTGGGGGTCGGGTATCGGCTGGGCGAGCGGGTGATACGGCCGGCGAAGGTCACGGTGGCGGCGCCGAGCGCGGAGGGCGAAAGCAATGCCGACGTATGACTATCGCTGCGGAAAGTGCGGTTACGAGTTCGAGTTGTTTCAAAGCATGAGCGAGCCGCCCAAGCGCAAGTGCCCCAAGTGCGGCAGGAGCGCGCTGGAGCGGCTGATCGGCACCGGGGCCGCCGTGCTCTTCAAGGGCTCGGGCTTCTATCAGACGGATTACCGGTCGGAGAACTACAAGAAGGCCGCCAAGTCGGAGTCGGGCGAGACAAGCAGCAAGCCGGGCCAGACCAGCCAGACGAAGCCGGAGCCCACGACCGCGACGAAGAGCAACGGCAAACCGAAGTCGGGGGAGAAGAAGTCCGCCGGGACCAGTTCGGACTGACCGGGACGGGTGAGCATGCACGCCATCGCGCACGGCATCGACATCGTCGAGGTGTCCCGCATCGCGGAACTGCGCGGCGAACATGGCAGACGCTTCATGGATCGGTGCTTCACCGCCGACGAGCAGAGGTATTGTCTGGAGCGCCGCCGGGGCGACGAGCACCTGGCGGGTCGATTCGCGGCCAAGGAGGCGGTGCTCAAGGCGCTCGGGCTGGGATTGCGCGGGGGCATCCTGTGGACCGATATCGAGGTGAGACCGGATGAGGAGGGTGCGCCGCGCGTGGCGCTGCACGGCCGGGCAGCCGAACTGGCCCGCGAACGGGGCATCGGCTCATGGCTGCTGTCGATTTCGCACACGTCCACACAGGCGACGGCCTCGGCGATCGGGCTCAGCGCCGGCTGAGGCGCTACCGTTTGCCCCCGCCCTGCGCGGGCGGACTGGAGACCCACCTTGGACCTGTACATCGACACGGCGAATCTGGATGAAATCAGGCAGGCGCACGAACTGGGCGTGCTTGACGGCGTGACGACCAACCCCTCGCTGATCGCCCGGGAAAAGGTCGATTACGGCAAGCGGCTGGAGGAGATCTGCCAGGTCGTGCCGGGTCCGGTGTCGGCCGAGGTGATCGCGATCGACGCGGAGGGGATGCTGCGTGAGGGGCGTGAGCGGGCGAAGATTGCGCCGAACATCGTGGTCAAACTGCCGTGCACGGTCGAGGGGCTCAAGGTGTGCAAGACGCTCTCCGACGAGGGCGTGCGCACGAACATGACGCTGTGCTTCCAGGCGATTCAGGCACTCATGGTCGCCAAGGCCGGGGCGTTTCTGGTCAGCCCGTTCATCGGACGCATCGATGATGTCGGGCAGGACGGGATGGACCTGATTCACCAGATCCGGCAGATCTACGACCGCTACGGGTTCCAGACCAAACTGCTGGCCGCGTCGATCCGTCATCCCAGGCACATGCTCGACTGCGCCCTTGCGGGGGCCGACGTGGCCACGGTGCCGTTCGGCGTCATCAAGCAGTTCATGCAGCATCCGCTGACCGACGTGGGGCTCAGGAAGTTCGTCGAGGACTATCGCAAGGCCTTCGGCGGGGCCTGAGTCGCTGCGGCCTGTCCGGGGGCGGGGCCCGGGCGCCTGCGCTATGCGAGCGCGCAGAGGCGGTAGAGCAGGCGTGCGCCGACATTGGCGTCCCACTCAGGCTCGTCGGGTCCGCCCGGGGCCACTTCGACGAGATCAAAGCCGATGACGGTGCGGCCGGAGTCTTTGAGCATCGCCAGCAGCAGGCTCGCCTGCGCGAACGAAAGGCCGCCGGGCACCGGCGTGCCGGTGTGCGGGCACAGGGCCGGGTCCAGCCCGTCGATGTCGAAACTGACGTAGACCTGCGGGGGAAGGGCGTCGATCACCCGCTGCCAGATCGCCCGCAGCGGCTCACCTTCGGAAAGCGCGTCGGCCACGTCCTCCCAGTACGACACATGCACGCGTGTGCCGGCCTGGTCGGCGGCGATCTGTTCCTGCTCGCAGTAGTCGCGGATGCCCACCTGCACGAGGCGTCGCACGCCGCGCACGCGGGCCAGGACGTTGTGCATGATCGACGCATGCGAATAGGTGAAGCCCTCGAAGGCCCGGCGCAGATCCATGTGGGCGTCGATCTGGAGGATGCCGATATCGCCGAAACGGGCGGCACAGGCTTCGATCGCGCCGAGCGAGAGGGCGTGCTCGCCGCCGATCATGCCGGGCACCTTGCCCGCCTCGAGCACCTGCTCGGTGTGCCTGCGGACGAAGGCGTTGACCTGCTCGCACGCGGCGGCGATGCGGGCGAGCGTCTCGGTGTCGTCGGCCGACGAGCCTCCGCGATCGATGATGGCCTGGGCGAGCGGCCGCGTCCGGTCGGACAGTTCGGCGATGTGGGCCGGGTGGTCCTCCATCCAGATGCCGCGCTCGTAGATGCGTCCGAAGCGGTGGTCGTGGAGATCAACCTGCATGGAGGCGGCGCGGATGGCCTCGGGGCCGGAGGCGGTGCCGGGTCGGTACGACGTGGTCGCGTCAAAGGGCACGCCCAGCAGGATCACACGCGAATCCCGGCGCGTGCAGGGAAGTCCGAAGATGCCCGCGTCCGGGGCGGCGGCCGCGTTTGGGTCAAAGGTCGTCATGCCGGGAGGCTAGGCCCGGACCGGCCGCATCGGCCGGCGGACCGGTACACTCACCGGCATGGTGAAGCCGGCGGGGAGGCGAGCGGTGTGGGCCGCGGCGCTGGCATGGCTGGGCATGCCGGGCGCGATGTGGCTGATCCGTGCGCGCGGGCGGGCGGAGTGGTATCGCGACTTCCATCGCTGGATGAGCGAGGGCGGGGTGCCCGACTGGGCGCGGCATCTGGACTCGGATGTGATCTTCCTGATCGCCGGCGTGCTCACCGGGCTGCTGGTGCAGGTCATCGGTCCGAGGTCCGGCAGGCCGCTGCTCGAGAGTGCGGGCCTGTCCGGGGGGCCGGGGTCGAGGCGGTGGGCGGCGCGGGGGCTGGGGGTCGGCGTGCTGATCGGTCTGCCGATGCTGCTCTTCGGCGCAGTCTATGCAATGGTGCGCGGGGGGCTGCCGGCGCCGGACTGGAGTGTGCTCGAGGGCGTGCTCGTTGCGCCGTTCAACGAGGAGGTGGTCTACCGGGGCGTGCTGGTCTTTGTGCTCTGGCGCGTGACGGGCTGGAAGTTCTGGCCGATTGCGTGCGTGTCGGCGGCGATCTTCGGATCGGCCCACGTCACCTGGACGCTCGACGGCTGGTCCGACGGGTGGATGAACGCGTTGCCGACGCTGGCGGGCGGGCTGTGGTTTGCGTGGCTGGCCCGGCGGTGGGGGGAGTCCTGGGCAGGCCCGGGGCGCGGCAACATCTTCGTGCCCATGAGCCTGCACGCGATGATGAACCTGGCCTGGGCGGTGATGCAGGCGCAGGGCGGGGCGGTCGGCGGGATGTGGCCCAACGTGGCCCGCGGCGCGACGATTGCCCTGGGTGTCCTCTGGACGCTGCGCGCCACCGGCGGGCACGGCGGCGGTGGTGACGCGCCGCCCGCGCGGACCGAGGCGCCCACGCAGCCCGGCCGGGCGTGAATCCGCCCCGGGGCACGGTCTGCCGAATCATTCTTCGGCCTGCACCCGGCTGCGTGCGTCGGCGTGATCCCCGCGTCCCGGCGGGATCGGCGGGGGCGCTGCTACCGCGGCAGGCGGTCGTTCAGGGGCGGCAGTTCGGGCACCTTGGCGCTCGGCAGCGTCTGGTACCAGAACGCGGTCGACGCGATGTCGTCGGTCAGCGGCTGGTACTTCATCGTCTCGTACCATCCCAGGGCCTGCACGGTCACACGCAGGTCCCTGGCGAAGCGGACGGGGTCGGGGATGTGCCAGCGGTACAGCCCGTGGGCGGGCACGCGCGGGCCCCACTTTTTCTTGTGCCCCTCCTCGAACTGGCAGTAGCCCAGGAAGGGCGTCGAGTAGGTGCGCGGCGGGAGCATCGGGTCGTCGTGGTCCATGACGAAGCCCCACGCGCCGCCGAAGTAGTCTTCGGTGCCGGTGCCGCAGATGGTGGGCGCGTCGGCCGCGTCGCCGTCGATGAAGAACTTGACCTCGCCCTCGCCCCACCAGCAGGAACTCAACTGGTTCCACACCAGGTAGGTGCCGACGTAGTGCCCCTGGCCGGTGGCCCGGTCGAGGATGACGTGCTCGGGGTTGCGGCGCGTCGTCATGCTGCGGTTCCAGGCCGCGTGCAGGTAGCCGGCATCCTCGGGCACGTCCTGCTCGGCGTAGGTGATCTGGTAGAAGAAGTCGGGGATGACCGTCGGCCCGTCGTTGCGGACGGTGATGCGGATGCTCCTGCGGAAGGGCATGGGCCAGTAGGTGTTCTGCCCGCCCATGGGGTTGACGGCGATGGGCAGCGAGTTGACCAGGGCCTTGCCGTTGACGCCGTTGGCGAAGAAGTCGCCCAGGGGACAGCGGATGGAGGGGTGAGGTTGGTCGTCGTAGAACACTTCCAGGGCGATGTGGCGGTGGACGCCCTGGAGGACGGTGCACCAGATGTGCTGGACCACGCCGGGGCCGCGGATGTCGGCCAGCGTGAGGGTCTGGCCGGGCGCGAAGTTTTTCAGGCACGGGCGGACCTTCCAGCCCTTGCCCAGTTCGTCGGCCGCGGCGGTGCAGTGGGGGTCGGCGCCGACCTGGGCCTGGGCGCCGCCGCCCTTGAGCCCCTGCGGGTTTTCAGCGCAGATCGAGCGGGTGCGGGCGGCCGTGACGCGAGCGATGCGGTCGAGGTTGAACATGGAGCCCTCCTGGGGAAGCGGAGTCTAGGGCGTGCTCCGGGAGGCAGGACGCAGCGGCGGCCACGGCACGCAGAGGACGCCGAACGGGACGGCGCCGAGGCGCCGGGGAGACGCCCGGGCGAAGCAGGGAGCGTCAGCCGCGAGGCAGGCGGAGCGCACCGAGCCGCACGTGAGCAGAGACCATCGGCCCCGCCGGGCCGGGGCCATGCATCCGTGCAGGAAGCCGCCGAGGCGCAGGATCGGCCGGTTGCCGATAAGAGCGGCCGTCGCGGGCCGCCTCGGGGCGGCCGGGGCCGGCGTGGCGCGGCGGCGCGAGGGGTGCAAGGTCCGTTTTCAGCACTTTTTTGTTTGAAAACAGGCCTCTGAGACAATCTTGCAGGCCTGCAACATCATGTTGCAGGCCTCAATTGTTCTGTTGGAGGCCTTCAACTCTTTGTTGCAGGCCTCAATTGTGGCCTCAATTGTTCTGTTGGAGGCCTTCAACTCTTTGTTGCAGGCCTCAATTGTTCTGTTGGAGGCCTTCAACTCTTTGTTGCAGGCCTCAATTGTTCTCTCGAAGGCCTCATGTTCCGTGTGGAAGGCCGCGTTTGCCCCCTCGAAGCCGACTGACATCGGCCCGCAGGTCGTCGATTTCCGGACGCAGACCTTCCGCCTCGTGCGCAGGGCCTGCGCGTCGGGCCGGGCGGCGGCCGGGTCCGGGACAGCGCGGCCGCCGACGCTGCAGCGCACACCGCGCCGCGCCGAGGAGGACGGCCGGACGGTCACCCCGCGCGACCGACCCCTCCTCTGCGTCTTTGGCGCCGCCCGGAGTCGGTCGGTGTGCGCAGCGGCCCTCCTCTGCCTGCCTGTTCGGCGCATCCCGGCCGGAACGGTGTGACGGCGCATTCTCCGGCGCCGCCTCCCCGGCGTGCCCCGGCCGCCTCGGCGCGCCGCGCCGGGATGCCGCCCGACCCGGCGGGGTCAGTGCGCCTCGGCCGCGGTGGCCTGTGGATCATGCCGCAGCAGCACCGCGGCCAGCGGGGGCAGCGTCAGCGGCACCGAGTACGGCTGCTCGTGCATCTCGATCGGCCGGGTGCGGACCAGGCCCAGGTTGCCCGCACCCGAGCCGCCGAACTCGAGCGCATCGGTGTTGAGGATCTCGCGCCACACGCCGTGCCAGGGCACGCCGACGCAAAACCCGTGGCGCAGCACCGGGGTGAAGTTGAACACGCAGACCACCTCGGACCCAAGGTCGGCTCCGCGCCGCAGGTAGGCGGCCACGGACAGATCCGCCTCGTCGGGCACCAGCCACAGGAAGCCCTCCCGGTCGTGATCGAGTTCGTGCAGGCTGCGCTCCTGCCGGTAGAGCCGGTTGAGTTGCTCGACGAGGCGCTGTATGCCTGCGTGTCCGTGCTGCTCGAGCAGTGGCCAGTCGAGCGGGGCGTCGTGGTTCCACTCGCGGTGCTGGGCGAACTCGCCGCCCATGAAGAGCAGTTTCTTGCCCGGCTGGGTCCACTGGCCGGCCAGCAGCAGGCGGAGATTGGCGCGCTTCTGCCAGTCGTCGCCGGGCATCCTGCCGTAGAGCGAGCCCTTGCCGTGCACGACCTCGTCGTGGCTGAGCGGGAGCGTGTAGTTCTCGGCGAACATGTACAGCCCGCGGAAGGTCAGGTCGTTGTGATGAGCCTTGCGATGGACCGGGTCGAACGAGAGGTAGCGCAGCGTGTCGTGCATCCAGCCCATGTCCCACTTGAAGCCGAAGCCCAGCCCATTTTCGTGGACCGGGCGCGACACGCCCGGCCACGCGGTGGACTCTTCGGCGAAGGTCTGCACGCCGGGGAAGGAGCGGTACACCTCGGTGTGGAACTGGCGGAGGAAGTTGATCGCGTCGGTGTTTTCGCGCCCGCCCTGGGGGTTGGGGATCCACTGGCCGCACGGGCGCGAGTAGTCGAGATAGAGCATGGAGGCCACCGCGTCGACGCGCAGCGCGTCGGCATGATACTTGTCGAGCCAGAAGCAGGCCGACGAGAGCAGGAATGAACGCACCTCGTTGCGCCCGTAGTTGAAGATGAGCGACTTCCAGTCGGGATGAAAGCCCTGTCTGGGGTCGGCGTGCTCAAACAGGTGCGTGCCGTCGAAGTAGCCCAGCGCGTGCTCGTCGGACGGGAAGTGGCTGGGAACCCAGTCGAGGATGACGCCGATGCCCGCCTGGTGCAGACGGTCGATCAGGAGCATGAAGTCCTGCGGCGGACCGAAACGCCCGGTGGGCGCGAAGTAGCCGGTGGTCTGGTAGCCCCACGAGCGGTAGAGCGGATGCTCCATGACGGGCAGAAACTCCACGTGCGTGAAGCCCAGGTCGCGCACATACGGCGGCAGCGCGTCGGCCAGTTGGCGATAGGAGAGCGACTGCCCGTGCGCCGCGTGACGCCACGAGCCCAGGTGAACCTCGTAGATCGACACGGGGGCCGTGTGCAGCGCCGAGGCGGCGCGCGCGGCCATCCAGTCGGCATCGTTCCACTGGTAGTCCAGAGTCGCGACAAGAGAGGCCGCGCCCGGCGGCGGCTCGTGGGCGAAGCCGAACGGATCGGCCTTGTCGACGCGGTAGAGGTTGTAGCCGGACTCGATGTGGTACTTGTAGAGCGTGCCCTCACGCAGATCGGGGATGAACGCGGTCCAGACGCCCGACGAAGCCAGCGGGTGCATGGGGTGGGCGCCGGGCGTCCACCCGTTGAACGGGCCGACGACGGAAACGCGCTCGGCGTTGGGAGCCCACACGGCAAAGTGCACGCCGCCGCGGCCATCCTGCTCGGTCATATGGGCGCCGAGACATTGATACAGCCGGCTGTGCGTGCCCTCGTTGAAGAGATAGACGTCGTCGGCGGAGAGAAACGGACCCGGACGGGAAGGTGCGGCCGCCTCGGCGCGCGCTGCCGCGACCGCCCGGGCTGCCTTGTGCGACCGTGGCTTCCCTGCCATGTGCAATCGTTCACAACCGTAGCGCGGCAATCCACGGGCAGAGCACCCCGCGTCGCAACCGGCCGCGGGGCCGCCTGCCGGCGAGAGGCCGCGCGCAGAGTGGAGATGCCTCGGCACGTCAGAGAAGTTCGGCACGCCGTCGGCGGCAAGGCCGGCGCGGAGGTCGCCGGCCGCGTGCCGGTTCAGGATCTCCTGCCTTCTCCGAAGAGTGCCCTTCCAGGCCGCATCGGCACCGTGGAACCCAAGCCCGGGCCGGTGGGCCAACGGAGCAGAGGCGCCTGTGGGCGAGGCAGAGGCGCAGCCAGGGCCTTGCACGCGGGCGGTTCTGTCGGCCGAACGAGTTGGGGCCCGGTTCGCTAGGATCTTTCGTCGGCCCTGTAGCTCAGCGGTCAGAGCAGGCGACTCATAATCGCTCGGTCCCGGGTTCGAATCCCGGCGGGGCCATTGGAAGGCATGGATCGGCTCCGGCGGTCTGCGGGCGGTGGGCCCGGGGGGCTTGTGCGGGCAGAGAATGGCTCGGTGACACGCGTGGAGCCCGCGAAGCGGCGGGTGATCCTGTGCGGCGAGGCGACGGGCAGGCCGCCGTCGGCAGACCGATCGACGCGGCCGGGTCGCAGGTGATCGAGTGTGCCTGGAAGTTCAGTGCCCGCCGCGGCCGCCGGACTGTTCGCCCTTGGCCAGGGCCTCGGACATTCCCTTGCTGCCGCGCCGGCCGGACTGCTCATCCTTGCCGAGGCTGCCCCAGTCAGCGTCGACCTGACAGGCGATCATGCCCTTGCCTCCGCCGCGTCCGCCGGACTGCTCGCCGGCGAAGGCTTCGTCGGCGGTCAGAAGCCCGATGACGACCAGGGCGACGGCGACGAAGCAGGCGGTGGACTTTGCGGCCTCGGCTGCGACTTCGCGGAGCCGACGGAGGGCGCGGGAGCGCATCTGCTCGACGGTGTTGGTCTTGATTTCGCCCGTCATGGTTTTCTCGATCAAAGCGGTGTCTTCGGGCTCGGTGGCGCCCAGTGCCAGGGCGATGCGGTGACGCTCGGCCGGATCGTGCCAGGACGCCGCCGCGCGGGTGCGCACGTTCCGGGAGACCGAATCGCGGATCTTCTCCAACTTCTGCCTGAGTTCCTCGCTTTTTTCGAGCGGGACTTCCTGGGCTTCGACGGCGGCCAGCCGCTCGGTGCGGGACATCGCAGCCACGATGTCCTGACGTCGTTCGAGCCGGCGCCAGTGCTTGCGGGAAAGGGCCAGGTACGACCAGCGGGCCAGCGTCCGGGCGTTGGCGATGAGTCGTTCGATCGCGACGTCCGGAGCCGGACAATCGTGGAAAGTGGGGGCCTGCTCGTGACGGAGCATGCGCCACACCCGGTCGTCGACCCAGGCGATCATGTCGAATACATCCATCGTGCTCTCGGACAGAGCACGCGAGGCACGCCGACAGGCCTGCTCGATCGGCCCGCGTGCGTGAAGTTCGTACAGGCGCCAGAACTCGTCCTGTTGCTGTCTGGTCATCATGGCTCAGTTCCCCGATCCTGCAGAGCCGCCGGTTCCAAAACGCCCGCCCTTCACCTTGTTCCAACGCTTGTAGAGTTCGGCCAATGCAGGGAGTTCACGGGCCATCTCGTGCAGCCGCGCCTCGTAGTCGAGGTAGGCCGTCAGTTCACTGTTCTCCTGCATCAGGCCCGGCATGTCAAGCAAACTCTCGCACAGGTCATTTGCTTCAGCGGAAAAGCCCGCCAGGCATAACGCCTGGATGCCGGTCAGCAGGATCGGCACGCGGTCTGGTGCGACTTCCTGGGCCAGCATGAACCACTCGACCGCCTCTTCAAACCGCCCGGCCCGGATGCACCGGTCGGCCAGGTTGCCCAGGCTGATTTCCTTGCGGCGGGGAGTGTCGGCATAGGGCAGGGCGGCAATCTCGAACTTCACCGCCGCTTCCAACTCGCCCGCGGCCGAGTGGACCAGCGCCCGCTGATTGGCCCGCGCCCACGCGGGATTGGGGTGTCCCTCGGCGTCGGTCTGGTCGTAGCGGTCCAGCAGTTTGAACAGTTCGCGGCGGATGCGGGCGGCTTCCTGGAGGTCGTCCTCCCCACGGGCATGATGCAAGGCGTTGCACCCGTCCATGATCGCCGCCTCGATCGGCGACATGTCGCCGGGCGCCGGGCTGGTGACGAGCGTCGTGTCGTTCAAGGTCATGCTCGCAGCGGCCATTCCTGTCCTCCCCGGGGCGCCGGCTCACCGTCCGGCGTGGGTTGCCCACGAAGAAGAACCGTCGGCCTGGACATTCTCTGACACAGTTGTTCGCGAAGGCAAACAAAAAGTTGCCCAAACGGATGGGAAACAGATTGCCACGGGCATGTTACGTCCAAAGTTCTGTCAGGAAGCATCCGCTCAGACCGGTGCAGTGGCGTGGGGCATGTTCGACCCACCCGCACCGCCCGTTGGGCCCGACGGCATGTGCGGCCGGCCCGCGACGGCGCGGGCGAGCACAGACAGCACAACTCAGAAAGGAAATGACCATGCTGCGCTCCATTCGAGCCGGAACGACACCCTTGCGCGCCGCCCTGGCGATGGGAGCCTTCGCCCTGCCGGCGGCTCTGGCCGGCCCGGCGCTGGCCGACCACACCTCCGTGAGCATCTACTACGGCACGTCCGGCGTGCGGGCGGCCACGATCGGCACACTGACGATCGACGGGCGGTGCTACGTCATCGACGCCTGCGACAGTGAACGGGAAATCGCGAAGATCTTCGATCGCATGGGCTACAACGCCCGCTACGACGGCTCGCGGATCGTCATCGACACCACGCGCTGCCGCACGCCGCAGTTCGCGTGGGAGAGTTGCGATTATGACCTGCAGAGCACATGGCGCGGCGACTGCCTGATCCTGTGCCTGCGGTCCATCTGCCGCGAAGCACCGGTCTACTGCCCGCCCGAGCCGGTGTGGTGCCCGCCGCCTCCGCCTCCTCCGCGGGTCTACTGCCCTCCCCCTCGGGTCTACTGCCCTCCGCCGCGGCCGACCTACTGCCCTCCGCCGCGATTTGATCGCGGGTTCAGCATCCGTTTCCGCAGCGGGTCAGACCGGCACTTTGACCGCGGGTGGGACCGGGACTGGGGGCGCGATCACGATCGCGGCTGGGACCGCAACGGCCGCCGATGCGATGATCGTGGAGGCAACGCAGACCCGCACCGCGAGGCGCGTCGCGACGACATGATTCTGAGACCCTGGGAATCGAGCGGCGGGCGTACCGTGGCCCGCGGCGGAGACGGACGGCTCAAGCCCTGAGTCCGAAAACCGAAACGGGGCGCCCGAAGGGACGCTCCGATTTCTTCTCCGATCGTGGGGGCGCTCAGGCGGCCAGGGCGCGGTCGGCGCCCAGTTCGGCCTCGAACCGCGTCTGCATCTGCTCGAAGAGGACGTGTTCAAGCGCTTCGATGCGTGAAGTGACCTGTTCGGCGTCCATGCCGAGGATCTGGGCGATTTCGGCGTCGTCGAAGCCGTCGGCGTACTTGAGAAGCACGAGTCGACGTTCGCCGGTCGGAAGGGAACTAATCAGGTCGCGGAGCGTGGAAAGGCCGAGTGCGCTCATGCGGATACCCCTTCGATAACTGCCGTACGACTACTTTCGGCCGCGGGGAAGACTTCGACGGAAAATCGGTCCGCCGGGGGCGCGACTTCACGAAAACCGGGCGCAAGGTGTGCGCAGCGGGCGTAAACCTCAGCGGCGGCGGGGGGCTTGCCGGACTGGCCCTGAGTGCGAGCGGCTTCCGGCCGGTGATGCCGGTAACCACAACACGGAGACTGGCGGTACGCCGCAGGGTCGCCGGTCCCCGGTTATGAAACCAGATCCGCGATGCTCAGCCGCCCATCGGCACGTCCACATTGTGCTCACGGGCGCAACGGCGGGCAATCTCATAGCCCGCGTCGGCGTGGCGGAAGATGCCCATCATCGGATCGTTATTCAGCACGCGATCGATGCGCTCGCCCGCGGCGGCCGTGCCGTCGGCGACGACCACTTGCCCGGCGTGCTGGCTGAAGCCGATGCCCACGCCGCCCCCGTGGTGGAAACTGACCCAACTGGCGCCTGACGCGACGTTGACCATCGCGTTGAGCAGGGGCCAGTCGCTGACCGCGTCGGTGCCATCTCGCATCGACTCGGTCTCGCGGTTGGGGCTGGCGACCGAACCGCAGTCGAGGTGGTCGCGCCCGATCACGATCGGCGCCGACAGGGTGCCGTCAGTGACCATGCGGTTGAAGAGCAGCCCGGCCTTGGCGCGCTCGCCCAGTCCGAACCAGCAGATGCGTGCGGGCAGGCCCTGGAAGGCGAAGCGCGGCCGACAATGCCCGAAGTCGCCGGCCAGCAGCGCCTCGGGGTTGCGATGACAACTGAGAACCCACTTGTGCAGGCGCTCGTTGTACCCGCCGTGTTCGCGCGGGAAGGCCTGCAGGATCGCCCGGTCGGTCTTGTAGATGTCCAGCGGATCGCCCGAGAGGGCCACCCAGCGGAACGGCCCGCGCCCCACGCAGAATTGCGGGCGGATGTATGCGGGCACGAAGCCCGGGAAGTCGAACGCGTGCTCGAATCCGTGGTCGAACGCCCGCTGGCGGATGTTGTTGCCGTAGTCGAACGTGATCGCGCCGCGCGACTGCAACTCCACCATCGCACGCACGTGCCGATCCATCGACGCCGTGCTCAGCGAGACGTATCGCTGCGGATCGAACCGCCGTACATGCGCGGCCTCGGAGCAACTCAGTTCCACGGGCACGTACCCGTTCAGCGCGTCGTGGGCGCTGGTCTGGTCGGTCAGAACGTCGGGTGTGATACCGCGCTCGATCAGGCGATCGAGCAGTTCGACGGCGTTGCAATGAAGCCCGATGCTGCGAGACTGTCCCAGGCGCGTCATGTCGAGCGCGCGGTCGATGGCCTCATCAATGTCGTGAATCACCTCGTCGAGGTAGTCGTCGCGCTGGCGACGGGTCAGGTGCTCGTGGTCCACGTCGGCGATCAGGCACACGCCCCCATTGAGCGTGACCGACAGGGGCTGCGCGCCGCCCATGCCGCCGCACCCGGCGGTGACGACCAGCCGCCCGGCAAGCGTGCCTCCGAAGTGCTCGCGGGCGCACTGGGCGAAGGTCTCGTACGTACCCTGGAGGATCCCCTGAGTGCCGATGTAGATCCACGAGCCGGCTGTCATCTGCCCGAACATCATCAGGCTGCGGACGCACAGGTCGTCGAAGTGATCCTGCGTGGCCCAGTGGGGGACCAGGTTGCTGTTGGCCAGCAGCACACGCGGCGCGTCTTCGTGGGTGCGCACCACGCCGACGGGTTTGCCTGACTGCACCAGCAGCGTTTCATCGGGCGCCATGCGCCGCAGTGTGGCGATGATGGCATCAAAGGCTTCCCATGTGCGAGCCGCCTGCCCGCGACCGCCGTATACCACCAGTTCGTCGGGGTTCTCGGCCACCTCAGGGTCGAGGTTGTTCATCAGCATGCGCATCGCGGCCTCGATCTGCCACGAACTGCACGTCCTTCTCGCACCACGAGGCGCACGCACCGGGCGCGGTCCTCGCTGCGCAACAGGCGGGGCCTCTACTGCGGTCGCTGACATGTGCCGTCTCCTCTGGGCGTCCGCTCGCCCGGACCCGGGCGCGGCGGGCGCACCGCCACCTGCATTGTTGTACGGCGCATCGGCACGCCGTACAAGCAACTCCAGCAGATTCGTCACGTTGTTCCCATTGTGAGCATCAGGACCGGCTTCCGACCGGCAAGACCAGCGACCTTGAAGACAAGGTTGCCTGCCCGAACATCGCGATCGATTCAGGAAACCAGGCCCGCAAACGCACCATCGGCGATCAGCGTCTCGATCGCCCGCAGGTCAGGAGCAGGGGGGCGGTCGGCGTCAAGCGGAGCAACGTGCCGGCGAATCAGCGCGTGCGTCTCTTCCACCTTGACGCCCGACTTCAGCGGGCGGTGAGCCTCAAGTCCCTGCGCCGCGCACAGCAACTCGGCTGCCACGACCGCCCGCATCAACTCCACCCCGCGTGATGCCTTGGCTACGCAGCGGGGGCCGAACGAGTTGTAGTCCTCCATCTCCGCGCAGGTCGGAAGATTGATCACCGACGCCGGCGTACACAGTCCGATCAGTTCGTTGCACGCCGCCGCGGCCGCGTACTGAACGACCATGTACCCCGAGTGCAGCCCGGGTCTGGGACTGAGGAAAGGCTTGAGCCCGCTCTCCGGATCGAACACCGAGAGCATATGGAAAATCCGCCGCTCCGCAATGCCCGAAACGTGGCAGGCCGACAACGACAACGTGTCCATCGGCAGCGCGATGGGCATGCCGTGGAAGTTGCCCGCCGAGACAATATCCGCCTCGCCGCCTTCGACGAATACCAGCGGATTGTCGCTCACGGCGCTCAGTTCGGCCTCGATGGCGGCGTGCACGTTCTGCGCCAACTGCCAGGCAGCGCCCAGCACGCCCGGCGCACACCGGAACGAGTAGGGGTCCTGCACGCGCGGGTCGTTCTCCGCGTGCGACTGGACAATCTCACTGCCCGCCAGCAGGTCTCGCAGGCGGGCGGCGACAATGCCTCCGCCCTGGTGCCCCCGCACCTCAAATACGCGAGGATCGAGGAACCGATGGGTTACGCGGCACGCGTCCATCGACATGGCGCCGGCGAGCAACGCCGCGTCGAACACTCGCTCGTAGTCGTGGTACACCAGCGCCGCACGCCCGCACATCAGGTGTGTGCCGTTGATGAGCGCCAACCCCTCCTTGGCCTCCAGTTCGATCGGCGCCAACCCGTGCTGCGCCATGGCCTCGCTCGAACGCATCTCCACGCCGCCCATCCGCACCGGACCTTCGCCGATCAACGCCAGCGCCACGTGCGAAAGGGGGGCCAGATCGCCCGAGGCCCCGACCGACCCTATCTCCGGCACCACCGGCACGATGCCGGCGTTGAGGCACGCGAGAATGGTCTCAACCAGTTGCGGGCGCACGCCCGAGACTCCCCGGCTGAGTGAGGCCGCCAACGCCAGCATCATCGCACGCACAACTTCGTCGGGAAGGGACGTTCCGATGCCCGACGCGTGGGAGCGGATCAGGTTGCGCTGCAACTCCCCGAGCCCCCGGTCGTCGACGCGCGTGCGGCTGAGCGAGCCGAAGCCCGTGTTGACCCCGTAGTACGCCTGGCCGTCGCTGACCGTATCGAGCAGCGCACGCCGACTATGCGTGAGCCGTTCCGCCGCGCCCGCGTCGAGCGCCACCGGGCGTCCGTGCCGCGCGACGCTGACCACCTCGGCGATTGTCAGAGCCTGGCCGCGGAGAACGAGCGGGTGGGAGGTCAGGCGATGAGGCGGAGAGGGTCTGGAGGAGTTGGACATGGAAAGGCATCGTCGCGTGCGGAGTGGGACAGGGCAAGTACGCGGCCGAGGGAAGGGGCCGGTGAGTTCGGGCCAGGAGTCCGCGGGGCTCGGTCGGGCCCGGATCAACCCCAACAGGCTCCATGTGGGGAGCCGGGCCGGCGAACGCCATGCATAACGTCCTATAATATATATTATGGATAGTTCCAGGCCACCGATCGGCCGACCCCGCACGCAGTCATATCCGGCAGGCCGATCGGGCACGCACTGACCTTGCGGCTGTGGCCGGTTCACGAAGAGACTCGCTTCGAGACGTGCCGCCCGACCTGGCGTCTTGATCGCTCGGGCACGCCGTGTGCAGGCCTGCGCGAGGCTAGGAGTGGAATTGACGGGCACGTCTGCGCGAGGCGCAGCCGCCGTAGGCGGGTTCCCTTCGGAGACTAGTGCGATCAGCGGGACCGCGGCTGGCCCCCTTGCAACCTCGCAGACGAAAGGGCCGGTGCGTCCGCGCGAACGGATCGTGACAAGGGCCGTGACGTCCATCGGCGCGGAAAGGTGGACGAGGGCAAGGGGCCGCTCGCCGGCGTCCCCGGCTCATCACCCGCGCCGCTAAACTCGTCCCAGCATGTCACGGCAATCGCAACGCTGGTGGTCAAGGCTGTTCGGGGCCCAGGAATCCGGGCTGACGCTGGTCATCATCGCGATGGGCATCGTCCTGACGCTGTTCGGCGGGCACAAGCAGAAGACCACTCGCCAAGCCATCGCCCCCGGGGAGACTGTGAGGCTCTACGACGCGAGCGGGCAGGCCCACGAGCCCGGCACGCTGCCCGACCGCAGCATCACCCGCATCGTCATCACCAGCGCCGACGGCCGCGAGCGCAGCCTCACCGGAAGCCTGGCGTATCGAGAGGCCTCGGGCGAGCGATTTATCACTGTCGGTCGCGCCGTCAACCGCTTCCTGGAACTCGAAAACGTCGTGCTGGTGATGAAGGACGCGAGTTTCATCGCCGTGATGGCCGTGGGAATGACCGGCGTCATCATCCTCGCCGGCATCGACCTGTCGGTGGGATCGATCTACGCGATGAGCGCGATCGTCGGCGCGATCGTGCTGCACGAACTGGGTTCGGGCGCCGGCGGGGCGGTCGCCGTCGCGGCCGGTCTGGGCGTCACACTGCTGGTCGGGGCGATGTGCGGGCTTGCCAACGGGGTGATGATCGTCGGGCTGCGCGTGCACCCGTTTGTGATTACTCTCGGCATGATGGCCGCGTTGCGCGGGCTGACGATCATCATTCCGCAGAAGATCTACCACGCGCAGTCGATCGCCGGCTTCCCGCCGGGCTTCACCAGCGGGTTTTTCAAGAAGGAAATCGCCGGTGTGTATCCCGTGCCGGTCATCATCATGCTGCTCATTGCGGCCGCAGGCTGGTTCGTGCTGACGCGCACGGTGCTGGGACGACGAGTGTTCGCCATCGGCGGGAACGAGACGGCCGCGAGGTACGCGGGCATTCCGGTCGGGCGCGTCAAAATCATCGTTTACGCGATGATGGGTCTGCTGGCGGGGTTGTCTTCGTGCATGTACCTGGGCTACCTCGGCTCGGCCGAGACAGGCGCAGGCACGGCGTACGAACTCAAGGTGATCGCCGCGGCGGTGATCGGGGGGGCGTCGCTCATGGGCGGGCGGGGCTCGGCGCTGGGCGCGGTGCTGGGCGCGATCGTCATCCAACTCATCGACAACGCCATGATCATCTTTCAGATCGACCAGAACCTCAACCAGGTGGTGATGGGAGCGGCGATCATCATCGCGGTAGTCATCGATCAGGCAAAGCGCCGTATCGGCACCAGGTAAACGATCTTCGGCACGATCACCTAGACTCGGAGTTGTCAACACCGCGGCTTCGGCCGCGTCCAGAATCGGGAAAGGGACCAACATGAGACTCACACGCTTCTTGGGAATCGCGGTTGCAGCCGCGTGCGCGATCTGCATCGGCGCCTGCAACAACAACTCCGGTTCGACCGGCGCGACGGGCACGAGCCCGAACAACACTGCCAAGCCCAGGGAGAGGGAAAAGTACGTGATCGGGCTGGTAGCCAAGAGCCAGGTGAACCCGGTGTTCCAGGCCGCCCGCGTCGGGGCCGAGGACGCTGCGCGGGACTTGTCGGAAAAGTACGACATTGACGTCGAAGTCCGCTGGCAGACGCCGGCTCAGGAGGATGCCCAGCAGCAGGCGCAGTACGTTGAGCAACTGGTGGCCTCGGGTGTAGACGGCATCGCCATCTCCTGCATCGACGCCAATCTGCTCAACACGGCCCTGGCCGACGCCGTCGCCAAGGGCGTGACGGTGATGACCTTTGACTCCGACGCGCCCAAGTCAGGGCGCATGGCGTATTACGGCGTCGATGACAAGGCCGCCGGCGCCGCTGTCATGAAGGCGCTGGCCGAGCAGATCGAGGGCAACGGCGTGGTCGCGGTGCTCGCGGGCAATCAGGCGGCGACCAACCTCCAGAACCGCGTTGCCGGCGTGCGTGAAGAGGCTGCCAAGTATCCCCACATCAGCATCATCGACGTGTATTACCACCCCGAGACAGCCAATGACGCGGCCGCCAAGATGCAGCAGGTCCAGAACGCCAATCCGCAGATCAGCGGGTGGGCCCTGGTCGGAGGCTGGCCGCTCTACACCGACAACGCGCTCGACGGGGTGTATGAACACGCCAAGGTTGTCTCGCTCGACCCGCTGCCCCTTCCGCTCGAATATCTCAAGAAGGGACAGGTGCAAGTGCTCATCGGGCAGCCCTACTACGGCTGGGGCTACGAGTCAGTGCAGTACATCGTGGAGAAGTTGCACAAGGCCCAGAATCCTCCCAGCGAGATGATCTACGCGGACTTCGACGTGGTGACTTCGGCCAACGTCGACGAGTATTCGGCCAACTGGAACAAGTGGACAGGCAAGAGCGGCGGTTGAGCCGGAACGCTGCACAGACGCCGGAGATTCGCCCGTCTTCGCGCACATCTCCGGGTCCGGAGCGCGGCGCGTCCTCGCAGTGCAGGGCGCCTGCGACCCGGACCTGTGTTCGAGGACTCACTAAGATCCGGCGTCCAATCGCGCGAGTCTCGCGTGGAAGACGATTGAGATGACCCCCTTCTCCGACCAACCCCTGCTCGTCGCTGAGCACGTCTCCAAGCGATTCGGCATCACGCAGGCGCTCGACGACGTGTCGGTCGCCTTCGCCCGCGGAGAGGTGCACGCACTCATGGGCGAGAACGGCGCTGGCAAGAGTACGCTGGGCAAGGTTATCTCGGGCCTGCACAGGCAGGACACGGGTCGCGTGGTCATCGCCGGGCGTGAACTGCGCCCGGGCTCGATAGACGACGCATTCAACGCGGGCATCCGCATCGTGCATCAAGAACTGGCCCAGTGCCCGAACCTGTCGGTCGCGGAGAACCTCTGCCTGCACGATCTGCCGAAGACCGGGCTGCGCACCGTCGACCGCGCCGGGATGAACCGGCGCGCAGCCCGACTGGTGCATCGCATCGAGCCTTCCATCGACGTGACGGCCGAACTTGGCTCGCTCAGCCCGGGACACCGGCAGATCTGCCAGATCGCTGCCTCGCTGGACGAAGAGGCCCGGGCGGGCGCCGAGCCGGCGCGACTGATCGTCTTCGACGAGCCGACCAGTTCGCTGTCGATTTCGGAGACCGAGAAACTGCTCGCGGTCATCCGTCAACTGGCCTCCGACGGCATCACCATCGTCTATGTCTCGCACCGCATGAGCGAAATATTTGCGTGCTGCGATCGCGTGACGGTGCTGCGCGATGGAAAGTTCGTCGCCACAAACGACGTTTCTGACATTTCCGAGCCGGACCTGGTCGAGCAGATGATCGGGCGGCGGCTGGCCACCCCCACTGCTCGGCTGCGCGGGCAGGAGCCCGAGGCAGCCGAACTGCGCCAACTCGCCGGCGGGCAGGCGAACCCCGTCGATCGCGCCGGCGGCCTTCGGCTGGAAGTGCGCGGGCTGTCGAGCCCGGGAAGACTCGAAGACGTCTCGTTCCGCGTCAGAGCAGGCGAGGTGCTCGGCGTGGGCGGGCTGGTCGGCTCGGGGCGCTCTGAACTGCTCGACGCGATCTTTGCCCTCGACCCGCGGGCCCGCGGCGATGTGCTGATCGACGGGCGACTCATCGACCGCTCGTCACCTCGTTCGCTCATCGCCGCCGGCGTGGGCTACGTACCCGAGGACCGGCGTTTGCAGGGTCTGTTCTTCGATCTATCGGTGTCGGAGAACATTGTCGTGCCATACATGCGGCGACTGGCGCACGCACTGGGGCTCCGCGATCTGCCGAAGGAAAGGCAAGTGGTCGGTGAGCGTCTGGCAGAGTTCCAGGTCAAGACGGCCTCGCCGGCCTCCCTGCCCAATCAACTCTCAGGCGGCAACCAGCAGAAACTGCTCATCGCAAGGTGGATGCACACGGAGAGCAATGTCCTGCTGCTCGATGAGCCGACGCGCGGCATCGACGTGGGCACCAAGGCCGAGATCTATAAACTCATCCATCAGGCCGCCGACCGCGGGGCGGCCATCGTGCTGGTGAGCAGCGAGATGCCCGAACTGCTGGCCATGTCCGATCGCATCATTGTCATGGCCGACGGGCGGTGCCAGGGCGAACTGACCGGCGCCGAGATGTCGCAGGCGAACATCCTGACGCTGGCGACACGCGAGTGTGCGAAGGTATAGCGCGCCGGTGCCGTGGATGTGACGCCCAATGGGTGATGACAGTGACCTGGGCGAGAGGGTTGCTGGCGCGAGAATCCAGAGTTACCGGCACGACCCTGGTTCAGTTCAACTTCACCCGAACTTCCTGCCCGTCGCGGCCTTGCGCCCAGGCCTCGGTGCCTTCGGGCAGCAGCACGCGAACCTGCAGCGTGCGTGGCGTACGGGCCATGTGCCCGTCCTCGCGTGCAATGCGCACCACCACCTCATTATCGATCTGCGTGGCCTCGTACGTCGTGTCGAGGTACTCGCCGTCGATGTACGCCCACCCTTCGCCGGCGTCTTCATACAGGCGTCCTCGAGCCTTACCATGTGCGTCGAGGCACACGATCAGGGTGAGCGGGTCGAGCGGCTTCTCATCCACGTATTCCATCACCGGCCCGCTGGGAATGATCGACCCGGGGCGGGCGAACAGTTTCGCCTGGTCGGGGTCGGCCGAGTCGCGGTCGCCGTTGAAGTCCTCGAAATCAAACTCGCGCCACGCGACGCCCTCGACAGGCCGCGGCATGACGACGACGCGGTCGCGGGCCGGCTGCATCTGCGCGACGACCAGCAGGTCAGAGCCAAGCAGGAACGAGTCGTCCTCGGATCGCAGCGCCGGGTCTTTCGGATCGGCAAAGAAGGTCGGGCGGGCGATGGGCATGCCGGTGCCGGCCGCGTCGGCGAAGAGCGTGTACATGTAGGGGATGAGGCGGTAGCGGCGTTCGAGGGCACGCCGTGCGGTCGCTTCGACCTCCGGCCCGAAGGCCCACGGCTCCTTGTCGATGTTGCCCTTGGCCGTATGCCCGCGTGAGAAGGGGAGCAGGGCGCCGAAGCCGATCCACCGCGCGAACATCTGCCCGTCGCCGTTGCCGGCAAAGCCGCCGATATCCGGCCCGCAGAAGGGCTGCCCGCTCAGACTGAGATTGAGCGTCATCGGCACCGACACGTCGACGTGGTACCAGTTGGCGCTGTTGTCGCCGGTCCACGTCGCAGCGTAGCGGTGCCCGCCCAGGTAGTTTGCCCGACTGAGCACGAATGGGCGCTTGTCCGGGTTGGCTTCCATCACGCCTTCGCGCGTGGCCCGCACCATCAGCATGCCGTAGACATTGTGAAAGCGTGCATGGGGCCCGGGCCCGCCGAGTTCGGCGTCGGCGCGGTGCCAGTTGTCCTCGGGCATCGTCTTGGTCGGGACGTTGAACACCGCCGGCTCGTTCATGTCGTTCCACACGCCCGAGGTGCCGTTGGCCATGAAGTCGTCGTACAGCCCGGCCCACCACTTGCGCACATCGGCATTGGTGTAGTCGGGGAAGACGCACATGCCCGGCCAGACTTCGCCCTTGTACGTCTCGCCCTCGGCCGTCCTGGTCCACACGTCCATCGCCGTGCCCTGGTCGTAGACGAAGTAGCCGCGTTCGAGTTTGATGCCCGGATCGATCATCCACACGTTGTGGAAGCCCATGCCCGCCAGATCCTCGTTCAGTTGGGCCGGGTCGGGGAAGTCCTTCGCGTCGTACGTGAAGCACCGGTACCCGTCCATGTAGTCAATATCCATCCAGATCACGTCGGCGGGTATGTCGCGCGAGCGGAAACCCTCGGCGATTTCGCGCACGCGCGCGTCGGGGTCGTACGAGTAGCGGCACTGGTGATACCCGATCGCCCACTTGGGCGGGAGCGTGATGGTGCCCGTCAACTCGCCCAGCGCCTGCATCACTTCCTGCGGCGAGCCGCGGTCGATGACGATCACCGGCTGCTCAGGTCCGGCGGCGCGGAACACGATGCCGTCGCGCAGATCAATTTCGCAGCGGTAGGTCGTGTCGGCCAGCACGCCGAACGCCGTGCCGTCGGCCCGCACCGCGAGCACCCACGGTTGTGACGTGTAAAGAGACCTGGTGTCGTCCTTGTAGCCATAGGCGTCCGTGTTCCAGCACTCGGTGACGCGCCCATTGCGGAGCAGTTGTCCGGCCACTTCGCCGGTCCCGTAGAGAGAGGTGCCTTTTTCGATGGCGACCGAGGCCGTCCAGCGGTCGGCGTCGCGCCCGAAGACGACCTGCACGGGGAAGTTGCCGGGCATCGGGCCCTGGGGCTCCAGCGGCCGCACGAGTGCCATTGAGGGCAGCGCGTTCGCCCTCGCATCATCGCTGGCGTAGAAGCACACGATGCCCGGACCGGCAGAGCCGCCGACAGGCCCGGCGACGGCACACCCGCTCAGCAGACCGGCCAGAAGTGCGGTGCAAAGCCCGTGACGGGGCGTGATGTGTGACAAGACGGCTCTCCCGATGTCGAACAGTGTCCGAGTTCTGGGACCTCGGCCCGTCATTCGAGGCCGGGGGTTGCGGTTCCAACCGCACCGGGTGAAGGAGGAAAGCCTTGGCCCGGGTGAGGCGATGGACTATAAGAGACCGTAGCCTGCGGGCCCGTTGCCGGCCTGGGGCGGGGGGATGTCTTGCCCATGCCGATGCACCGCGCCATTGCGCTTGCCGTCGCCACCCTGGCGGGGATGGCACACGCCCAGGCCAACCCGGTCATGCTCCAGTGGTTTGAGTGCGAGTGGGACGACGTGGAGCGTCGCACGCCCGACCTGTTCCTGGCCGGCTACAACGCGGTCTGGCTGCCTCCGCCCTCCAAGGCCAGTTTTCAGAGCCCGGGGTATGACCCTTTCGATCGCTTTGACCTGGGTCGGCCGCCGATCACAGCGACCGCCTCGAATCGCGCTCGCACAACCTACGGCACCGAGCAGTCTTTCGACGCGATGGTGGCCGAGTTGCACCGCGCCAACACGCTGGTCTATATCGACGGCATCTTCAACCACAACTCCGGGCGGACCGAGTCGGACGGCTTTCTGGCCCAGGGTGGTTGGCCAGGGTTCTGGATCCCCCGCGAGAACCCGCCGCGTGACAAGGTGCCGACCGACAACTGGGGTGACTTCCACGCGGGCAACGCAAACGGATATCTGCAATCGGAAAATCCCGGAGGCGCCAACTACAACCTCACTCAGGGCGACCTGGTGGCTCTGATCGACATCGCGCAGGAGAGCAACCACCAGTACATCCGCAACCCTGTGACCGCGGGCGACCCGCTGAATATCCCGGGGGGGACGCTGTACAACCTGCCGGACGCCGGCAACGCCGCCTTCTACCCCGACGGCGATCTGGCGCCGATGAACGTCTCAAACCCAGGTACGTCGCGCAACCCGGGCGTGACCAACTTCACCCGTTATCCATTCAATGCGGCTCAGCCGCTCGCCGGCGACGCCGTGACTGACAACACCACCGGCTACCTCATGCGCTGGGCGCAGTGGATGCTGGAGGCGCGGCGCATCGACGGGTTCCGCCTCGACGCGCACAAGCACATCCCGACCTGGTTCTGGGACACCTACTTCGACGCGGCGGTGCATATGGCCCGCTTGGACCCAAACGGAAACCGCGTCAACCCGTTTACCTTCGGCGAGAACGTGTCGGGCAACTTCGACATGCTGGCCAACTACGTGCGCTTCGACTCGTTCGCCACGCGCGACGCGCTGGACATCCAGGGGGCCGCACGACTGCGAGAGGTCGTCAATGCCGCGGGATTCGGCTCCTGGGGCGGGCTGTTCAGCAACGCCGACACGGCGCATCTTGATGTGGCCGACGACGGCGTCTCCAACGGCTCGGTGGGCGTCAACCACGTGTTCAGTCACGACAACGGCTCCACCGGCAACGGCTCCTCGACGCCCGCGCTGCCGACCGCGCGACAGCAGGGGTACCCCCAGCACGCCTACCTGCTCATGCGCCCGGGTCGACCAATCGTCTATCACCACGCCCGCGGCGTGACGCGATCGAGCGGATTCTTCCCGCGCGAGGGCGTGCCGCTGGCCCTTGGACTCAACCCCGCCGACAACACGCTTGACCCCACGGTGACCAGGCTGGTCAGACTCCACAATCAACTGGCCTGGGGTCAGTATTTCCAACTCAACGCAAACATCAACGACGTGCTCGTGTTCCAGCGCGCCGCAAACGGCTTTGCCAACTGCATCGTCGGCGTCAACGACCGCTTTGACGCGGGCATCGACACGGTCAACGTCGTCACGCAGTATGCCCAGGGCACACGCTTGCACGAGCAGACCGGCAACGCCGCCGACGCGACGATCGACCCGTTCGACGCGATTCCGGAAGTCATCACCGTCGGCCCGGGCGGGGCGGTCACCCTTCAGGTGCCGCGAAACGTGTCGCCCGCCGGCGTCGAACACGCCAAGGGCTACGTCATCTACTCTGAGGCCCTGCCGCAAGGGGCGCTCTTCCTGACCAATCAGTCGGGCACGATCAACGCCGATCCGACGAACTTCCCGGCGTTCTTCCGGCGACTGAACGCCATTCCGGTCATCTCGGCCGACTCATTCCGCATCACCCTCAACACGCAGCAGGCCGACGCGCAGGATCCCAACACCGACGACAACGCCCTGTTCAAAATCGATCAGGGCACGCAGGACTTCAACGGCAATGGTTCGGTCGATTACGGACTCAACGCCCCGGTCGTCGGCGGGTACGAGCAGTTTGTCACGATCCGGCAGCCGACCTATGGCTCGGGCGGCACGACCGGCGTCTACTCGCAGGAGATCGACGCAACCACGCTGGCCGAGGGCTTCCACTACATCTCGACGATCGCGTTCCGGCATCGGCCCGCGCTGACCAGCCCGATGTTCAGCGAGTGGCGAAGTGCCGTCTACATCGACCGCCTCGACGCCGAACTGGAAGTGCCGGGCATCGACCAACCGCTCGAAGATCCCAACTTCGAGTTCCGTATTCTCAACCCCGACCGCACGGTGACGAGCGTGCACACCTTCCTCGACCTGTCGCCGGGTTCCGACCCGGTGGCGCTGGCCGGCGCCGCCAACGCCGCGTCCCGGTGGGATCGCCTGGAGTGGCGTCGGGCCTTTGACACGGCGCTGACCAACGGCCCGCACACGCTGACGATCGTGGCCTTCGAGCACTCAGGCCGGGCCACGGTACTCGATCTGCCCTTCCAGTTCGGACAGGTGGAGTGCCCGGCCGACCGAGTGCCGCCGCTCGGCACGCTTGACTTCTTTGACGTGGCCGATTTCCTGGGCGACTTCAGCGCCCACGATTCCTCGGCCGACCTGACCGGCGACGGAGTGTTCAACTTCTTCGACGTGTCGGCCTATCTGGCGGCATTCAGCGCCGGCTGCCCATAGTCGAATGGCTGGGAATGGGCGCGCGGGCCTTGGTGCCCAGATCACAATCGTCGCCCGATCCCTGGTCACCAAGCCGACTGTCGCGGCCATGCGGCCTTGAGCACCGCCGCCGCGGCGCCGACTTCGACCGGACTCCTACACCTTGACCCGCATCCACCCGCCGTGGAAGTATCGCGCGCTGAAGAAGGCGGCCCGCAGGACGATTTCGCCGCACAGGCCGATCCACAGACCCGTCAGCCCCAGGTGCCACGGACCGGGGTTGTGAATCAGCGTCAGCACTTCACCGGTGCTCGTGCGAAAGACCAGGTCGGCCCCGGAGATGAAGAACGCAAGCGGCAGGCGAATGGCGTACGTGGTGATCCACGTGATTCCCATGACCACGGTCACGTCACCCGCCCCTCGCAGCGCCGACCGGAACACGATCGCAAGCGCAAAGGGCACCTGCACCACGGCGCACACGCGCAGCAGGTCGGGCACCTGCTCGACATGGGCCTCTTGGCCCGAGATGACCTGCACGATCTGCTCGGGCACGAGGAAAAAGGCCGCGCTGAAGCAGGCCATGATCGCCACCGCAACCAGGTTGCACCGCCACACCGCCAGTTTGGCCAGTCGCTCGCTGCCCGCGCCGAGATATTGCCCGGCCAGCGTGGCGGCCGCCGTACCCATGGCAAACCCGGGCAGAAAACTGAATGCCTCGATGCGAATGGCCACGACGTGGACGCCGAGCAGTTCCTTCGAGCCGGTCGACGCCATGGACAGACTGCCGACCAGAATGATGACAATGAAGTTGCCGATCCACATGCCGAAGGTTTCAAGGAAGTTCGGAAACCCCAGACGGATGAGTCTGCGCATGGTGTGCCAATGGGGGTGCATGCGCTTGCGCCGCAGGCGGATTCCCCAGGTTCCATTGATGGCCATCACGAGCACGATGATGGACGCGAACAGGTCGCCGGCCACAGTGCCAAGCGCGATGCCGACGACGCCGTAGTGAAACGGAAACGGGTTGCCCAGGATGGGCAGTTCGATGCCCGAGAGCATCCAACTGACAAACATGTTGACGACGTTGCGCCAGACCATGGCCCAGAGGGGGCGGATGGAGTCTCCCGCGCCGCGTGCGCAGGCAATGAGGCAGAAGAGCATCGAGGCGGCCGGCACGCCGCAGGCGATGATGAAGATGTACTGGTCGAATGCCTTTTCGGCGGCGGGCGAAAGGCTGAGCAGGCCGGCGGCCGGCTCGGCAAGCAGCGCGATCAGCACGCCGGTGAGAATGCCCGAGACCCAGGCCAGGACGATGACCTGCCCGAGCACCGTGTTGGCTACCGCGAGGCGCCCGCGCCCGATTGCGCGACTGATCAGAGCCGTCGCCCCCACGCCGATAGCCATGATGATCAGCCCGATGAACCACATGATGTAACTGGCGGCGCCGATGGCGGTGGTCTCGGCCTCACCGAGTCGTGCAGCCAGGGCCGTGTCCGTCAGCCCCACGAATGAGTTGAGGAATGACTCGACCATCACCGGCCAAGACAGCACCCAGATGGCACTGTTGATCGTCAGCCCCCCTAGACGCCCGGTCGTCAGTTTCCCTTCCGCTGTGAGCGTGGATCGCTTCTCGCGGACGCGCCGCGATCCGACGCCGACCTCTTCGGACGGATCGACGGCCTCGGGATCAATGGGGGGACGCAGCGGAGCGGGGCGTTTGAGCAAGTCGTCGGGTTTCATAAGGCACGAAAGAAGGAAAGCGGATTCTGCCCGCACTTCAACTCTGTTTGGTATGCGGGCGTACCCATTCAGGATGCTTCGGGCTGAAACGAGTTGCAGGCGTGCCGGCGAGACTTGCGTCATCCGCGGGCAGGACTGTTCGGACAAACCGCGCGTGAAAGATCCGCAGGGACGGTACGCCTGTCGCGCGTGTGCCGAAGCCAGGATGCACCGATCTGCACCTGCCGTGCTGGCGCCGCCCGCGCTGGATGATGACTTCGGTACTCCTGCGGGAATCAGCGATGGACTCCCAGGCAATCAGCCGACTCAGCCGACCGAAGGCAGGCTGAACGCGGCCTGCCCGGGTTGCGGCGTGGCGACTCCCGCCGACTCGGTGGTCTGCATGCGCTGCGGGTACAACTCGCGGACGCGCAAAGCGGCCGCGTCGACGCTCAACTGAGCAGCCGGCTCAGCAGTTCCGGCACACCCTTGCCGTGCGTCGCCACAGTCTCGTGGATGGGTCGTCCGTCCGAAATGTCGCGCAGGTCTCGCACCAGTTCGTTCTCACCGGGGTGGTCGGCCTTGTTGCACACAAACACGTCGGCGATCTCCAGAATCCCTGCCTTGTCCATCTGCACCGCATCGCCCATGCCCGGCGTGAGCACCACCACCGTCTGGTCGACGTGCTGATGGATGCGCGTCTCGTTCTGCCCGGCGCCGACGGTCTCGACGAAGACGGTCTGGAAGGCCTGGTCGCCCTCGTAGGCCCCGCCGATCAACCCGAGCACCTGTTCGATGCCGCGGTAGTCTTCGCCGGCGATCGCCAGACTCCGGTAGAACACGCGCTCGCCGAGGTTGTTGAAGTCGACGCGCAGGCGGTCTCCGAGCAGGGCGCCGTTGGTGATCGGGCTCTTGGGGTCAAAGGCGACCACGGCACAGCGCCCCAGCGAAGCGTCGTCGACCGCGCGACGTGAGTATTCGCCGACCAGTTGGGCGACCAGCGTTGACTTGCCCGCGCCCGGAGAGCCGGTGATGCCGATGACGCGCCTCGGCTTGACGAACTTGGCGCTCTTCACCGGTCTGCCGTCGTGGACAAGCGAAATGCGCCGCGCCAGTTCGGCCGTCACGTGCTGAGCGGCGCTGGCCGGCTCGGTGCGGGGACGCACGGCCGACTTGACGGCCTCGACAATGTCGAGCAGCCCGGTGCCGGTGGTAAAGCACTTGGCGATGCCCAGTTCCTTCAGGCGCGGAATGTCCTCCTGCGGGAGAATGCCCCCCATGTAGACGGGAATGTCCGGACGCCCGACGCGATCCAGAGCCTGCACCAGTCGCGGGCCCAGAGCCAGGTGCGAGTTGGACATCATGCTCGCGGCGATCACGTCGCAGTCTTCGTCGCGGGCGCTGATGGCCAGCGAGTCGGGGGTTTGCCACAGACCCGAGTAGATGACGTGGACGCCCGAATCACGCAGCGCGCGGGCGATGACCTTGACGCCGCGGTCGTGCCCGTCGAGCCCCATCTTGCCCAGCAGCACACGCGGGCGGTGCGCAAGCGTGGCGCAGCGGTCGAGTTTTTCGAACTGGCTGGTCGCGACAGTGTGTGTTTCGGTCATGATTGGTCCCTGCGAGGGCCCTCCCAAGCCCTCGTGCAAGGATATGCGCTTGTCGGCGCCATGCGTCGTGTCGCCCGGAGGCCTCGTGCCTCGTCCGCCACGACCGTGTCGATCGCGCCCCACACGGCTGATGGACTGTGGCGCACGTCCGGACTTCAGGCTGTGTCGCCGGCGCCCGGCTTACCCACGCTGCCGGCGAGCCGTCCGTCAGCAGGATCGGCAGCGGGAGAAACCGCCGCTGCGGCTTCAGGCGGGACCGGCACACCCAACTCGCCTGCGATCTTGGCGATCATCTCCAGCGCCGAAACTCTGGCCGTCGCGCGGCTGCGACGCATCCACCCCTTCCACATGAAGGGCAAAGGAAGCACGCACACGGGGATGTACCACGCGTACGTGAACCACTCCCACGAGCCGAGCCTGAAGAACTCGATCTGCGTGAGGTGGTGATACCAGTCGAACCACATGCGCAACAGCGAGTCAGTGAGCGGCGCGCCCGGCCACACCGTCAGCACCAGCATCAGCGCATAGACGCGCGGCAGCCGCTGTCGGAGTCGCACCTCGAACACCAGGCGCGTGCGGCCTTCGGCGCCCTCGGCACTTGCAAACAGGTCAAAATCAAACGGCGTGCCCCACGCATCGGTCTGAAAGAGGGCGTCCTTGGGGCGGGCACGGAATCCCGGCATGCGCCCTCGCCGCGAGGCCTTGTCGAGCCGCGCGACGATCTCGTCGGGCGACAACAGCGCCTCGATGGCGGGGAGCGGATTCTCGGTCGTGCGGGCGCTCATGGGCTGCGGCAAAGTGTAGCGGAGGCCGAACAAGATCGGCACGGCGTGTGCAGCACACCAGTCGAACATGAGTCCCGGGCTTCCAGACACCCCGGCGTTGCGTCTGGTCGGCGCTGCGCGTGGCGAACCGGCAACATCGTTGCAGGCCGACATCCCCGCTTCACCCCTTGAAGCGGGCGATGCCCGCTGGATCCTGGCGGTGCGCGTGGCGGCGGCGATCGAGGGGGAGAGAGCCGCGGTTCTCACGCCCGAGAAGAGGGAGAGACTTCTCAAACTCGCACGCCTCCTCGGGCTGCGTGACTTCGACGCGGCCCTGATCATTGCCATCATCCAGGACAGCGCCCGCTGTGGGCTTGGCCCGCTCGCAGATACCACCGCCGAACGCATCGCGATGGTCCGAAAGCCGCAGCCCGCCTCCCGGGACGAGCCCTGGCAGTGGTTCATCCGCTCGGCCTGCGTGAGTGCTCTGGGAGCGCTGGGAGCAGTCTTCCTGGTCCGGCTCTTCGGCGGGTGAATCGGGTGGGCTCTGATGCTGCCTGTCGGCAGGCGTGATACGCTCAGCCGGGAGATCTGTCGATGTACACCGCCGGGCTGCTCGTCTGTGCCTGCATGGGTCTGTCGGTCGCTCCGCCGCCGCTGTCGCCCGGCGAAGACTGGTGGCGTACCGCCGTCTTCTACGAGATTTTCGTGCGATCGTTCGCGGACTCGACCCAGGGCCCACTGGCCGGCGACGGCGTGGGCGACCTGCGCGGGCTTCTCGACCGGCTTGACTATCTCAATGACGGTGATCCGCACACCGCCGACGACCTCGGCGTCACCGGCATCTGGCTCATGCCCATCGCACAGTCGCGCAGTTATCACGGCTACGACGTGACTGACTACCGCACGGTTGATGATGAGTACGGCACCAACGAAGATTTCAAGGCCCTCGTCGCCGCCTGCCACGCGCGCGGCATCCGCGTCATCCTCGACACGGTGATGAATCACGTGGGGATCGATCACCCCTGGTTCCAACAGGCGATTGATCCTGCCAGTGACAAGCGTGACTGGTTCGTGTGGCGTGATGAACCGCTGACCGGCGAGGGCGCGCCCAATCACCCGGTCTGGCACGACAAGGTCAGGGACCGCGCCGGTCAGTATTACTACGGATTCTTCTGGCACGGCATGCCCGACTTGAACCTGCGCTCTCAGGCCGCCTCGGAGGCGATGTACGACCAGTGCCGCTACTGGATCACCGACATGGGGGCCGACGGGCTGCGGCTCGACGCGGTCAAGCACCTGATCGAAGACGGCGTGCAGTTTGAGAACACGCCGCAGACCATCGCCTGGTTGCGCGACTTCAATCGCGTGATGCACCAGGCCCGTCCCGGCGTGTTCCTCGTCGGCGAGGTCTGGGACGACACCGACGTGGTGGCGCAGTACGTGAACGACGGCATCGATTCAGCCTTCGAGTTCTCGACGTGTTTTGCCGTCGAGAAGGGCATCAACGCAGGCAAGGCCGAGACTATCGCGCGGGCGCTCGACCCGTCCTGGAAGGATCTGGGCGGCGCGGCCTCGACGATGATCGGCAACCACGACATGGACCGTGTGATGAGCCGCCTGGGTGGCAATCGCGAAAAGGCGGCGTGCGCCGCGACGATCCAGTTCACGGCCCCGGGAGTGCCGTTCATCTACTACGGCGAGGAAATCGGCATGACGGGCGTGAAGCCCGATCCTGACCTGCGCACTCCCATGCAGTGGACCGGCGACGGAGAGCGTGCCGGATTTACGACCGGCACGCCGTGGAAACCGGTGGATTCGTCCGTCGAGCAGGCCAATGTTGAACGTCAGCAGACTCAGCCGGACTCGTTGTTCTCGACGTATCGTCGCCTGATCGCGCTTCGGCAGGCCGAGCCGGCGCTGCACGCAGGCGGCTTTGCGCTGCTCGACGCGGGTGATGAGCGTGTGCTGGTATTCGTCCGCTCGCACGCCCGCGGGCGCCTGCTGGTGGTGGTCAATGTCTCGGGCGACACGCTCACCGGAGATTGGGGAGTGGACGCCGCCTCGCTGGGCGTCAAACCCGGCGCCGCATTGAAGGAGTTGCTGCACAACGTGCCGGTCTTGTGCCCGGCGCACGAAGTCGATCCGCGCTGGCGGGCGCTGGGCAGGCTCGATCCGTACACGGGATACGTGGTGAGGCTGCCCTGAGCCCCGCGTGGGCGCCGTTGTCGAGCATTGCCGGGTATGTCGGCCGGCCGGCAGACAAGTCCCGGTGAAGTCCGGCAGCACGCCTGTGCAAATCCATCACGCTCGCACGGACAACCGACGAATGAAGGCGCCGTCTACACGAGGCGCACGTTGCCCTTGCCCTTGCTCACTTTCCCGATCACGCTCACCGTCTCGCCCATGCGTGTGAGTTTGCGCATCACCGATTCGGCGAACGTCGGACGCACGATCAGGCAGTAGCCGATCCCCATATTGAACACCCGCCACATCTCCTCTTCCGGCACTCCGCCCCTGTCCTGGAGGAACGCGAACACCGCCGGCCGCGGCCACGACTTGGTGTCCACCACCGCGTCCACTTTTTCGTGAAGCGCGCGGCACAGATTGCCCTCGATCCCCCCGCCGGTGATGTGGGCCATGCCGGTGATCACCTTCTTGACCCGATACCCTCGCTGCACGCGGACCACCGGGTCCACGTAAATCCGCGTCGGTTCGAGCAACACCTCACCCAGCGTGCGCTGCTCGTCGAGTTCGGGGTACACCTTCTCCAGTCTGAGTCTGGCCTTCCTGACGATCTTGCGAACCAGCGAGTACCCGTTGGAGTGCACCCCGCTCGAAGCCAGCCCGAGTACCACGTCGCCCGGCTCGACCCGCGTCGGATCGGTCGCCCGCTGCAACTCGACCACCCCCACGGCAAATCCGGCCAGGTCGAAATCGCCAGGCTTGTAGAGGTCGTTCATCTCGGCCGTCTCGCCGCCGAGCAGCGAGCACCGCGCTATCTCACACCCTTTGCTGATGCCCACGAGGATCGCGTAGAGCATCTCCTGCTCCACCTTGTGCACCGCCACATAGTCCAGGAAGAACAGGGGCTCGGCCCCCTGCACGATCAGGTCATTGACGTTCATCGCGACCAGGTCGATGCCGACGGTATCGAACCTGTTCATCTCGCGGGCCAGGTGCACCTTGGTGCCCACGCCATCGGTGCACCCGACCAGCACCGGCTCACGGAAGTTGTGCCGGAAGAGTTCTTCGTTGTAGTCCAGCCGGTACAGACCGGCAAAGCCGCCGGGGTTCGGGATGACCCGCTGCCCGTGGGTCCGGCGCAGCAGCGAGCCGATGGACTCGGCGAACCGATCCCCCGCTTCAATGTCCACGCCCGCGTCGGCATACGTCAACCCGCCCTTGCGACTCTTGCCCATGCGGTGAGGATAGTGCGCCCACCCGCGCCCGGCGTGCGCCCGGCCCACCCGGGCCCGGGGCTGAAACGCCGCATTCTCCCGGCTACCATCCACCCTGACGCGCCCGAAACCGCGGCGGCCGAACACACTTGGTCAGGACGAGGCTTTCATGTCGCACACGAACCTGTTCACGTCTGAGTCGGTCTCGATGGGTCACCCCGACAAGGTTGCCGACCAGATTTCCGACGCCATTCTCGACGCCATGCTTGCCGACGATCCGTTCTCCCGGGTCGCCTGCGAGACTCTGGTAGCCACCGGGCTGGTGGTCGTGGCCGGCGAGGTCACCACCAACACCTACGTGGATATTCCCGACATCGTGCGAGGCACCATCCGCGAGATCGGGTACACCACCGCCGAGATGCGCTTCGACTGCGAGTCCTGCGCCGTCCTGGTCGCCCTCAATAAACAATCGCCCGACATCGCTCAGGGCGTGGACCGCGATGGCGCCGGAGACCAGGGCATGATGTTCGGCTTCGCCTGCCGCGAGACCGACGATCTCATGCCGTTACCCATCCAACTTGCCCATCGGCTCGTCGAGCAGCAGGCTATGGTCCGCCGCGAAGGACGCATCCCCGGGCTCCGCCCCGACGCCAAGAGCCAGGTCACCGTCGAGTATGACGGCCGCAAGCCCGTCGCCGTGGACACCGTCGTCCTTTCCACCCAGCACGACCCCACGTGGAACGATCGCCAGGTCGACCTCAAGAAGGCCGTCATCGAGCACGTCATCAAGCCCGTCCTCGGAGATCGCTACAACCCCGGCATCACCATCCACGTGAACCCCACCGGGCGTTTCGAGATCGGCGGGCCTCACGGCGACTCAGGGCTCACCGGGCGCAAGATCATCGTCGACACCTACGGCGGTCGCGGGCGCCACGGCGGAGGCGCCTTCTCCGGCAAGGATCCGACCAAGGTTGACCGCTCCGCCGCCTACATGGCCCGCTACATCGCCAAGAACGTCGTCGCCGCCGAAATGGCCGACGAGTGCGAAATCCAACTCTCCTACGCCATCGGCGTCGCCGAACCGACCAGCGTTCACGTCTCCTGCAACGGTACCGAGCGCGTCGAGCCCGCCCGCATCAGCAGGGCCATCCGCGACGTGTTCTCGCTCACCCCCAAGGGCATCATCGAAACCCTGCAACTGCGAAAGCCGATCTTCCGCACCACCGCGCGGCACGGGCACTTCGGCCGCCCGGCGGCTGAGGTGGAATACATCCGCACGAATGGCACGACGGTGCGCAATCCCGGCTTTACCTGGGAACGCACCGACAAGGTCGACGCCCTCAAACGCGCCGTCCGCTGAGCGACTGCACGATGGACCGGCAACCCGAGCCCGCGGCTCGAACCGTGCTCTCCGTCCTCACTTGGGCGGCCTTTCTCGCCTGTTCCTGGACGTGGTGCATCGGCATGTTTCTCCCCGCCCTGCTGCTGCGCGACTACGGGATCTGGGGCTTTCTCGTTTTCGCCGCGCCCAACGTCGTCGGCGCCGCCGGCATGGGATGGGTGCTCACCACCCGTCAGTCGGCCGCCACGCTGGCCTTCGAGCACCGTCGCGCCGTCGCCTCCTTTTCCACCGCCACGCTCGCCTTTCACGTCTACTGGCTCTGCTGGATCGGCACCTGGGCCCCCACCGCACTTGCCCTCGACCGTACCGCCGTCAGTTTGGTCATCTTCCCGGCCATCGCCGTGTTCCTGCTCTTCCTCGCCCAGCGCCCGTACGGTCTGGCGCTGCTCTCCGCCCCCCTGCTGGTTCTGTCACTGGGCGTATTCGGACTGGTGCTCGCTCGCACCGGGCTGACGCTGCCGACTTTCACCCAGCAACGCCCCGAGCCTGCGCTTCTCTGGCTGGCGCCCGTTTGCGTGTTCGGCTTTGCCCTCTGCCCATACCTTGACCGGACCTTTCTCACCGCGCGGGCCGAACTGCCCGGACGCCAGGCGCGGGCCGCATTCTCGATCGGCTTCGGCCTCTTCTTCCTCGCCATGATCTTGCTCACGCTCGCCTACGCGCCGATGCTGCTCCCTCTGCTCGGCGGCACGACGGCACCTTTCGTCGTAGGCGTCGCGCTGCTCGCACACCTGTTGCTTCAGGCGGCATTCACCGTTGCTGCCCACGTTCGCTGCGCTGAATCGCGTGGCTCGCCCGATGCGCTCCGCTGGGGAGCACTGCTCGTGGCCGCCCTGGTCGGAGTCTTGGTGCGCGTCCTTCCCGGGCACGCCGGGCTGGATGCCGGTGAAGTCGTCTACCGCTTGTTCATGGGGCTCTACGGGCTGGTCTTTCCGACGTACGTCTGGCTGGTCGTCATCCCCGCCCGCCGCGGGCAGGCCCCTCCCGGTTCACCGCAGCGCCGCCGCCTCGTCCGCGTCTTCGCCGCCGCCGTCGGACTGGCGCTGCCCATGTTCTGGATGGGCTTCATCGAACGCCGCGAAGTTTTCCTCGCGCCGGGCTTGGCGATCGTGCTGCTGGCTCGCTTATTCACCACAGGCGCCGGCAAGTCGGCCTCCATGGCATAGGTCCGACGGGCCATCTGAGACCTGTGGACGACCAGCCGAGCCCGCCTCACTCCGCCTGGCATCCTCCGCCCGCGCCTCTCCGCTGCTCCGTCATCTTCGGCCCCACATTCTCTGCCGCAATCGCTGCGTTCCGCTTCATCATCTCCAGTTTGGCCCGCTTCATCGACGAGCCCTTGAAGGCCGCCCGTCGATCCTCCTCCGTCCAGCCGAGCACTTCCAGCAGGTCAAAGCCCGTCCGCTTCACGGCATAGGCCGGATGAACGCCCCCCCGCTGCTCGCGGCGCGCCGAGTTGTGCGGGCAAACCTCCTGGCATATGTCGCATCCGAAGATCCAGTCGCCCATCGCGCGGTGAAACTCCTGGCGAATCTCGCCGCGGTATTCGATCGTCAGGTAACTGATGCAGCGCGTCGCGTTGACGCCGTAGGGCCGGATCGCCTGCGTCGGGCACGCGTCGATGCAGCGTGTGCAGGTACCGCAGTGATCCGTCACCACTGCCTGCTGAGGCGGGGGCTCCAGTTCCATCGTCGTAACGATGCCGCCCAGCAGCAGGTAACTGCCCAGCGCCGGATTGATCGTCAGCGTGTGCTTGCCCTGCCATCCGATGCCGCACCGGGCCGCCAGTTCGCGTTCCAGCACTGGCGCCGTGTCGACGAACGCCCGGAACTGTTCTCCCGGGTGCGCAGCCGCCAGTTCGTCGCACAGCGCGTGCAGGCGCTTCTTGATCACGTCGTGATAATCATCGCCGCGCGCATACCGCGCCACGCGACCGAAGCCCGCCCGCCGCTCATCCTCTACGTCGCCCCGCAGCGCATACTGGTCGGCCACCATGACTACCGACCGCGCGCCCTCGATCATCAGCCGCACGTCCAGCCGCACGTCGACGTTCTTGCCCATGTACGCCATGGTGCCGTGCTCGCCTCGCTCGATCCAAGCCTGATACTGTCCGGCGAATCGGCTCGGCTCGGCTGCGCACACGCCCGCCGCCGCAAAACCCAGCGCACGGCATCGCTCCAGCACTTGTTGTGCGCGCTCCCGCGCGGCCGCTTTCACCCTCAACCCTACGCGACCGCCTTGCCCGCCGCCGCCGCGTGGTACCAGCCCGCTACCGCCCGCACGGCCTGCGGGATCACATGCTCTGCTTCTGCCAACCCGTCAAGCCACATGCGGTCCCACTCGATCACGATCCACCCGTTGTACCCGATGCGCCCCAGCCGCGAGACCGTCGCCTCGCAGCGCATTTCCCCTTCACCCACCTGCACCGGGGTCGTGCCTCGGAAGTCCTTGATTTTGACCGACGCCAGCCGCTGACCCAGCAGATTGATCGCCGCGACCGGGTCCTCTCCCACCGCCTGCCCCACTGCGGGGCTGTATGCGGCCGCGAGGAGCGGACTGGCGGTGCGATCGATGATCTCAGCCAGATCCTCTGCCGTGGGGAACGATCCGCCGTTTTCGATCACCAGCCGCACCCCCGTGTTGCGGGCGCACGCGCACGCCAGTTGCAGGCGCTCCACCACGCGGCGCATGCCCGAGCGTCGGGATTCGCGCCCGTGCAGTTCGAACCCGAACACCCGAACCAGCGGGCACTCGATCTGGGTTGCCACCTCGATCATCCGCCGCGTGGCCATCACCGACTTGTTGAAGTCACCAAGCAACCGGCCGACGACGGGCGGGCTGACCGGCTCGTCAAACGAAATCGAGGTTGCCAGGCACGCCGGCTCGATACCCGCCGCGGCGCACATGTCACGAATCTTGGGGAAACTGCTCAGGCACGGGTCGGGCGTGAAGTGAGCCGAGTCGTCGCCGAAGGTGCGAAACTCAACGCCATCCACATCGACGCGCGAAGCGAAGTCGAGAACGCGGTCAAGAGTCCATTCGGGGGTTGCGACGGTGCTGAAAGCCAACTTCATGGTCGTGGTCTTCCTTGTCAGCGGGTCGGTCTTGAGAGCGGGGCAATGGTAGTCGTTCTCTGAGGGTGGAAAGGGCCATTTGTGAGCACTTACCAGCGTCAACTCGGGCCGAGAACACCGCAGTTCCGGGGAAAATCGCCTTCAGGTTATCGCGAATGGAACGGTGACGCCGGACTCACCCTGACCGGGGGCCCCGTCCGCCCGGCCTCCGGGTCGCGAACCCTCCCCCACTTTGCCGATCGACCTTCATCGGGCCGCAGGTGGGTTGTCGCCCTCGTCGAGGCGTGGAAAGGCTGCTGGATGGAAGTTCGCACACGATCGGCCCCTCGCCATGCACTTGTCAGCGTGGTGGTACTCGCCTCGGCCACGCAACTGGTCGCCTGCACCAATCATCGTCGCGCCGACTTCTACGCCATCCGCAACATCCGCCTCGACTCCCACCCCGGAGACGGCTCTGTGATCGTGCGGGCCGAGCCAAGGGGACTGCTCGCGGGCGAACGACAGGCTCTGGCGCTGCGAGCCAGCGCAGATTAGCCGGGCGCGGTGCCAGACAATGAGAAACCCGGACCTGTGCTCGAAGACTCGCAAAGGTCCGGCGTTCTCCGATGCCCGACCCTCACCCCGTGTGGCCGAAACACCGGTAACATGCCCTCGTGCATCACGCACGGGGGAGCCGCCTGTGAGTACACAGCCCGGAGGAGGGAAGTTGGCCGGCGGGGGATGCCCGGTCGGCCGAGTCGAGGGATCAGACGAATCGGACGCATCCAGCGGCATCGACGACGCCGGGTACCTCGCGCTCGACGTGCTGCTCAACGCCTAGCACGCGGCCGGCGCGATGGCGCTCCCCCACGGCTGTCTCAACGCCGACTTCATCATCGGCGGGAGTTACAAGTACACCCGCGGCGGCCCGGGCGCCTGCTGGCTGGCGATCCACCCGCGCCACCTCGATCGGCATCAGCCCGAACTGGTAACACTGGACACAGGCTGGATTGCGCGGCGCGAGCCGTTTGCGTTTGCCCGCGGTGTGACCGAGCGTGCCGGCGACGGGAACGCGTGGATGGAAAGCACGCCGATGGTGCTGAGCGTGTACCAGGCTCGCGCGGGGTTGGAACTGACGCTGGCGATCGGAGTCGAGCGTCTGCGCGAGTACAACCTGCGCCAACAGGCGTTCCTGATCCGGCAATTGCAGGCCGTCGGCGTGCATGTGCGCGAGATTCACCCGCGCGGGGCCTTTGTGCTCATTCCCACCGACGACGTGAAGCGCGACGTGGCCCGCATCGCCGGGCAGAAGGTGGTGACGGATGGGCGCCCCGGCGCTTCCGGGCGCGGCGGACATGTGCGACTGTGCCCGGACCTGCTCACGACCGAGGCGGAAATGGTGCAGGCCGCTCAGCGAATCGCGCATGCCCTGCGCCCATAGACCCCTCCTGTACGGCCCACAGGACTATGGAGAACCAGCGGCTTGGGTTTCCGCCGGCAGGACGACGGTGATGTCCGTGCCTTTGCCGACTTCGGAGAATACGTCGATGCGCCCGCCGTGAGCCTCGATCAGCCGCCGGGCCGTGGGCAGCCCGAGTCCTGAGCCGGCGCTCTTGGTGGTGAAGTAGGGCCGGAAGATGCGATCCAGTGTGGCGCCGTCCATGCCCGGGCCGGTGTCGGTGACGTGGATGCGCAGGATCCGGCTTCCGTCGGCGTCGAAGGCCGGCATGGTGCGAACGAGCAGTTCACCCGGGGCCGACCGCATCGCCTGCACCGCATTGAGCAGCAGGTTGAGCAGGGCCTGCTTGAGATGTCCGGCATCGACCGCGGCCATCAGCGGGCCGGGGTAAAGCGTGGCCCGCAGGCGCACGCCCGCCTGCTCAGCCTGAGGAAGGAAGAAGTCGATCAACTCGTCGACGACGAGGTTGACGTCCTGGACGAGGGTTTCGACGTGAACACCCCCGGCGTAGTCGAGGAAGTCGGTCAGAATCCCGCGCAGCCGCTCGACTTCACGCTCGAGCGTCTTGAGCCGGCGCAGCAGCGAGGCCTTGGCGTCGTCGGGGGCATCGAGATCTTCGACGGCCTCGCTGAGCAACTGGGCGTTGAGCCCGATGGTTGAGAGGGGATTCTTGATTTCGTGCGCCAGCCCGGCGGTCATGGCGACAATGTCGCCGGTGCGTTCGCTGGCGCGGCGGGCGCGTTCGCGGGCAAGCAGTTTCGACCATCGAGATCGCTGCTGCCGGGTGACAAGCCAGGCGGCGATGACCGAACCAACCAGCACGCCCGAAGCGGCGCCCAACAACAGATCGGTGATGCTCATGCGTTCGGCCCGGAGTCAGCGGCGGGGAGAGCGGGAGTGCGTCCGCCGCTTGACGACCACTTCGGCGGGCTCTTCATCGTCGAGCGCACGGATGATGCGTGTGGCGCGCCAGCCCTTGTCGCCGGAGACCGCGTCATAAATGACTTTGGATCCATCGCGGAGGGCCCGGAACCCATCGCCTTCGATGACCGTGTAGTGGGCGAAGATGTCCTGACCCTCGGGTCCGACGATGAAGCCGTAGCCCTTGCGAGGATCAAACCACTTGACCATTCCCGACACACCTTCCAGTTCGCGAGGCTGCTGGTCTGACATCGCGACCCCCAGCGATTTTGGTGCCCACGCTTCGACGGGATGCCGATCCCGCCGGACAACCCTGAACAGGGAGCCGATAACCAGCATACCAGATCTCGCACAAACGTGCACGCCGGCCCCTGTCAAGAGGCCGGCGTTTGTGCATGAACCGGGCATGGATGAGCCGGGGCCGATCACTCGGCAGCGGCGACCGGCTCTTCCTTTTTCTTCTTTTCCTCGACGAGAACGGCCTTGCGGCTCAGTTTGATGCGACCCTGGTCGTCGATGTGGATCACCTTGACCCGCACCGCGTCGCCGACCTTGACCACGTCGGTCACCTTCTCCACGTAACCATCGGCCAGTTCGGAGATGTGGCACATGCCGTCGGTGCCTGGAATGAGTTCGACGAATGCGCCGAAGTCTTTGGTGCTGACCACCTTACCTTCATAGATCGTCCCGACCTTGACCTCTTCACACAAGGCCTCGATCTCGGCCTTGCAACCCGCCACACCTTGAGCGTTGGGCGAGGCGATGATGACCGTGCCGTCGTCGTCCACGTCGATGTCCACCCCGTACTTGTCCTGCAAGGCGCGGATCGTCTTGCCGCCGGGGCCGATGAGTTTGCCGATCTTCTCCGGGTCGATGCGAATCTGCTCCAGACGGGGGGCGAGCGGCGAGATTTCCGCACGCGGAGCCGGAATGCACTTCTCGATCGCATCGATCAGTTCAAGACGGCCCTGACGGGCCTGTTCAAAGATCTTCTCGATCTGCCCGACGTTGAGCCCGCGGGCCTTGAGGTCGAGTTGGATGCCGGTGATGCCCAGACGGGTGCCCGAGACCTTGAAGTCCATGTCGCCGAAGAAGTCCTCTTCCCCGATGATGTCGGTCACGAAGATTTCGTTCTGGTCGTTCTCGTCGGTAAACCGCCCAACCGAGATGCCCGCGCAGGTGTTGAGGATCGGCACGCCCGCGTCCATGAGCGCCAGGCACCCCCCGCACACCGAGGCCATCGACGACGACCCGTTCGACTCAGTGATGTCACTGACAAGGCGGATGGTGTAGGGGAAGTCTTCAGGGCTGGGGAGGATCGCCAGCAGCGAGCGTTCGGCCAGGGCTCCGTGCCCGATTTCACGCCGACCCGGGCCGGTAATGCGCTTGGCCTCGCCGGTGCAGAACGGCGGGAAGTTGTAGTGCAGCGTGAACTTCTTGGCGTACTCGGGCAGCAGCCCGTCGATGATCTGCTCGTCCTTGCCCGTGCCCAGGGTGCAGGAGACCAGGCTCTGCGTCTCGCCGCGCTGGAAGAAGGCCGACCCGTGCGTCCGGGCGAACATGCCCACTTCCATCTGGAGCGGACGGATCTGCCGGAAGCCGCGACCGTCGGCCCGCACTCCCTTCTCGACGATCAGGCGTCGCGTGACCTTCTTCTCAAGAGTGCGGAGCGCCTCGCCGGCGAAACGACGGGCCTTCTCGCTCTCCTTGTACTGACGCATGGTGCCGTCCTCATTGAGCGGGAAGTGCTCGTCGAGGAACTTCTGTCCGATCTCCCTCACGCGGTCGCCGCGCTCGGTTTTGCCCGCAATCTGCCGGGCTTCCATCATCGCCTTTTCACAGTGCTTCTTGACCTTGTCGACGATTTCCTTCGGCGGGAGCATCAACTCCCCCACCACCTTCTCCTGACCGGCCTTGGCGGTCAGTTGGTCGATCATGTCCAGCACCTGCGCGATGCCGTCCTGTCCGAAGCGGATCGCCTCAAGCACGGCCGCGTCTTCGACCTCGGCCGCGCCGACCTCAATCATGTTCACCCCGTCGCGGTGACCGGCCAGCACGAGGTCAAGGTCGGAATACTCGAGTTGTGAAACCGTCGGGTTGAGCACGTACCTGGGCCCATCGTCGGTGTGAATGCGGCCGACGCGGACGGTGGCGCTGGGGCCTTCAAACGGGGCATTGCTGATGGCCAGCGCAGCGGCGGCGGCGGTGCCGGCCAGCACGTCGGTGTCATTCTCCCCGTCGTGGCTCATCACCCAGACCTGCACCTGGATCTCATCAATGAACCCATCGGGGAACAACGGACGCAGCGGACGATCGATCATCCGCATGGTTAAGATTTCCTTTTCGTTCGGAGCGCCCTCCCGCTTGCGGAAGCCGCCGGGGAACTTGCCGGCTGCGGCCGTCTTCTCGCGGTAGTCGACCGTGAGGGGGAAGAAGTCAATGCCCGGGCGGGGCTCAGCGCGAACCACCGTGGCGAGCACGGTGCTTCCGCCGTAGGTGGCCATCACCGCGGCGTTGGCCAGCCTTGCGATGCGCCCGGTTTCAAAGCGGAGAGTGCGACCTGCGATTTCCCGTTCAACGACAATCGCCTGACCTGCCATGCTGCGTGTTCCTTTCCTGGGCGCCGGCGGGTGACCCGCCCGGGCCCGCGTGTCGGCGAGCGGTCTGGCCTTGAGCCTGGCTCAGAAGCCGGACCGACCGCGCCTGTTGTTGCTGGACACGCCCGGAACACTGAGAGGCAGAAGGCATGGGGCAGGCTCAAACCTGCCCGGTGCCCACTGCCGCTCCCCGGGCGCATCGTCCCTTCAAAATCAAAATCGGCGGGCAGCGGTCTCCCGCCGCCCGCCCGGGTGTTTACTTGCGGAGACCCAAGGCCTGGATCGTTGCCAGATAACGCTCCCGGTCCGTTCGCTGCAGGTAGCGAAGCAGGCGGTTGCGCCGCCCGACCATCATCACCAGCCCGCGACGGTTGTGCAGATCCTGCCGATGCTCCTTGATATGCCCGGCCAAATGCTGGATGCGGGCCGTCAGCAGTGCGATCTGCACGGCCGGCGAACCGGTGTCGTTCGGGCCATCTCCGAACTTGGCGACGATTTCAGCGGTCTGTTCTTTCGTGATCGATGCCATGCCGACACTCCTTGTCTCGGCCGGGCGTGCCAAGGCACACCCCGACCGTCGAGCCCCGGATCGGGGCAGGTCGGTAGAGGATAGGCACGATGTGAAGCCCGGTTCAATCGCGCCCGTTCGACACCCCCCTATGCTCCTGTCCGATGCTGACCACCCTCGCCGTTTCCAACCGTGTCGCCCGACTGGCGCCCTCCGTGACGGTCGCGGTGACCAACCGCGCCAAGCAACTCAAGGCCGACGGAGTCGACGTTCTCGGCTTCGCCGCCGGCGAGCCGGATTTCGACACGCCCGCCCCGATCAAGGCGGCCGCCATCAAGGCCTTGCAGGACGGACAGACCAAGTACATGCCCACCCTGGGCGACACCCAGACCCGGGCCGTCATCGCCAGGAAACTTCTCGAAGAGGATGAAATTCAGGGGCTGACCCCCGACCACATCGCCATCTCGGCCGGTGGAAAGCATGCGCTGTTCGTCGCCCTCCACTGCCTGCTCGACCCGCCGAAAGACCCCGACGGCGAACGCCAGGAAGTCATCTACCCCGTTCCGGCCTGGGTCAGTTATCGCCCCATCACCGAACTGGCCGGCGGCAAGGTGGTCGAAATCGAGACCACGCCCGAGAGCAACTTCAAGATGACCCCCGAGCAACTGGCCGAAGCCATCACCCCGCGCTCGCGGGTGCTCATCATCAACAGCCCGAACAATCCATGCGCGACGATGTACTCGCCCGAGGAGTTGCGTCAGTTCGCGGCGGTGGTCGCCGACAAAGCCGCCAGCGTCGCGCCGGGGCTGATCATCCTCTCCGACGAGATCTACGAAAAGATCACGTTCGGGCAGGTTGAGCAGTTTTCCATCGGAGCCGTCTCGGAGGTGGCCGAACGCACGCTCACGCTCAACGGGCTGAGCAAGTCCTACGCAATGACCGGTTGGCGCATCGGGTACACGGCGATGCCGGGCGACTTCGGCAAGGAACTGATCAAGGCCATGGGCACTCTGCAAGGGCAGATGACCACCAACATCACCAGTTTCAACTATCCGGCCATCCGCGTCGCCCTGACCGACCCCGGCGTGGCTGAGGAAGTCGAGAAGATGCGTCTGGCGTTCGCTCGCCGGGCCGAGATCATCTATGACCTGCTCACGCGGATCCCCGGCATCCGGTGCCCGAAACCCACCGGCGCGTTCTACGCCTTCCCCGACGTGTCCGCCCTGTTCGGGCACATGTCGCCTGCCGGGCGCATCATCGGTTCAGCACTGGACCTGAGTGAAGCCCTGCTCGAAGAAGCGCTGATCGCCGTGGTCCCCGGCGAGGACTTCGGCGGCTGCGGCGGCGACTGCATCCGCATCTCCTTCGCCTGCGGCGAACACCAGATCGTCAAGGGCATGGAACGCCTGGCCAAGTTCGTCGAAAAGATGCGTTGAACGTCAGCAGGTGAACCGGCTTCCAGCCGGTGGCTCAGGAACACTGAAGCGAAGGTCGCCGGCACGTTCACTCGTTCTGGCTCATCTTCTTGACCGCGTCCTCGAAGGGCAGCAGGTCGGGCACGACCCACACCGGCGTGGAGAACACCAGACGCTGGTTCCGGCCCTCTGCCGCAAACTCGGCGTCCACCATCCACGCACGCCAACCCTCATCGGGCGCGGCCATCCGCACGTGATACGCCCCCTGCTCGTCGGGCGAAATTGCGGTCGGCTTCCACGCCTCACCGATCGATTCGACCCGGAAATCCCGGGCTTTAGGATTGTCGGCACTCCACGCGGTGATCCGCACAGGCTGACGTGACGCCCGCACCACCAACTCCCCTTCCACGACCTGCCACGTCAGTTCTGGAATCTCGGCTCCCCCCGCCACCGCTTGGTGAAAAGCGATCAGTGAGGCAATCGCACCGGGGTGCCCGGTCAGCCCGTGGTCGGCATTCGGGACATAACGCAGCCGTGTCAGGCCCGGCAGCCCGTCCATGTAGAACTGTGACGTGTCAGGCAGGAAGTACTCATCGCCGGCCGCGTTGAGGATGAACTTGGGCATCGTGAAACGCTGGCGATAGAGCCAGGGATCAACGATGGAACGCAGCGTGTCGTTCTCCCCTCGTATCATCGCCTCGGGAATGCCGCGCACGGCGTAATCGTGCAGCGACGGCGCCCAGAACCCGTAGGCGGCGTACTGGTGCGGCATCGCTTCCTTCATGTTCAGCATGTCGAATACGATCGGCATGATGGCCTCGACGCGCGAGTCGACCGCCGCCGTCAGCCACGTCGTCCATCCTCGCTTCGACGCACCCGTCACGACGAAGCCCTCCAGCGCGTCGTCGCCGCGTTGGCCCAGCACGCCCTCGGCTGCGTCCATCGCGGCCACCGCGCTCTGCACCATCGGCAGTTGCAGCACCCAGCCGCTATCGCCCGTTCTCTGGGCATTCATCCACGACTGTGCGATCAGGTCGTCCTCGTATCGCCCTTCCTCCCCGCCATCGACTGCCAGCGGTTGATTCGGCACGTTGGGCAGCACGAGGACCACCGAGCCGGTCTGCTCGGCCAGCACCGCGCCCAGCGCATCGACCGGGTCAGGCGATTTTTCACGCCGCGAGCCGCCGCTGATCACCAGCAGCCCGAGATTGTTGCGGCGATTCTCCGGGATACACATGCGCACCCAGTGCTTCCACTCCGGGTGCGAGACCTCTTCGGCGCTGCGCCACGTCTGGCTGGTCAGATTGATGAGCAGCCAGGTTGCACCGTTTGCCTTGGCGCTCTGCGTGATCTCCCAATGGGCAACGCCGCGGGCGCTCTCGACGTAAGAGTCCAGAGCAGTCCGCGGCGTCGGGGTCTCAGGCTCGATAGCCCGACCGTATGTCGAGATGGTTCCCGCCAGCGCCAGCACACACCCCAGTTTCATCCTTCAGTCCTCCAGGGACCGAGGGAATGTAGGGCCCGTGCAGGCGTCGGTCGCCCTCAGCGGCGACGACGAATCGCCAGTCCACCCAGCCCGAGCAATGCGAGCGACGCGGGTGCGGGAATGATCTCATAGGTGAGTTCCAGCGTGGCCGACTGCGCGTCGGGGAAGAATGACTCGTTGGTGAAGAAGCCCGGATAGGTCACGGCTCCCCCCTGGGCGGCCGGGTGCATCGAGGAAACCGTCAGCGCCAGCGCACCGGCGTCGAGCGACTGGGCCAGCCAGGCCTGGATGCCCGCGTCGCCCACGTTGATATCAAACACCAGCGTCGCATACCCGAGGATGATGTCGCCGGCGTTCAGCCCGGCGATCTGACCGATCGCCAGCGGACTGGTGTCGAACCCGTCGCGCACATTGTTGGACGCGTCGGACAGGTTGCCCACCGCGTCGGTCTGCGCGGCGTAGGCGTTGCGCACGCCCTCGGCCGTCGGGTCGCCGAACGCGAAGGCCATGCTGTCTCCGTACGCGAAGGGGTTGAGCCCGTTACGAAAGCCGGTGGCGTACAACTCGACGGGGCGTCCGGCGTCGGTGTCGGGCGTGTATCCGTCCTGAAAGGCCTCGCGATACGTGCCATACGAGTCGTACGTCGGGTCATAGGCGACGATGCCGCCAAATCGCGGATCGACGGTGACGCTGAACCGGGCCGACGTGATCACATAGTTCGAGGCGCCCATGTGCGGCGCGATGTCGCCAGCCGTGATGAATGTGTTGAGGAACTGCGCGTCCTTGTCGTCAAACAATCCCGGAACGTACCCGCTGGAGAACGTCACAGCCACGTCGCGATACCCGGACGTGGAGTTGAAGGGGTAGTTCCAGCGATCCCACGTGGGGGCGTTGTACGAAACCGCATCTGCCAGGGCCGGGACGCCGCCAACCAGGGCGAGAATCACTCCGATCTTCCGCATGCTTTGCACCTTTCACGAATGGGTGAGGATTGGATCGCCGGACTGGATACCCGGGTTCAGTTGCTGAACTCGTTGAGGAATCTCTGCACGTCGAAGAAGTCGAACCGGCAGTCCGAGTTCAGGTCCGCCGGAGCACGCTCGTTGCTGAAGTCGTTGAGGAACAACTGCACGTCGAAGAAGTCTCGGTGCCCGTCCTCGTTGTAGTCGCCGGCCGACCCGACGCGCACCGTGATCTCAAACGTCGGTGTCAGCCCGAGAATCTGCGCCAGCGGGTTCTCGCTGGTGTAGAAATTGGGATACGACGGATCGCCCGGGCCGATGTCCGGATCCCACGTCGACCCGTGCATCGACACCACCGCAAAGTTCATCCGCCCGAAGTTGAGCCCTTCGTTGAAGTACCGTTGCACCCCCGCGTCGCACACGTCCAGTTCAAACGTGAACGTCGTGTCCGCCGGAACCGCAGCGCCCGGCGTCAGATCGGCTTGCCCCTCGGCCATTGATTCGACGTCGATTTCATCACGCACCGCCAGCGACACGTCCGTCACCACGCCCGTGGGCGAGTAGACCGCTGAATACGCCGTGCGCAGACGCTCGGAGTTGGTGAACGGATCGCCTTGCACGTTGAACGGGCTGGTCTCCGTCCAGTTGGCCAGCGAGAACCCGTCGCGATACCCGACCGGGAAGATCTCAATCGGGCGACCCACATCGCTGTCGACGACATGTTCAGGGTCGTCGTCGGCTCGATAACTATCCATCGCATCAAAGGTCGGGTCGTAGAAGAACTCCTCGTCGTTGTAGACCGTGACTGTCACCCTCGCCGAGATCACGCGGTACGCGCCGATTCCCTGCCCGGAAGGAACTTGCCCGACGGTGTCGAAGAGAAGAATGAACTGCGCGTCGCGGTCATCGAAGCCCGGAATGCCGCCGGTGCCGAAAGTACTGGCCAGGAAACGAGTTCCGGGCGTCCCGTTGAAGGGGTACATCCAGCGATCCTGGCTGGCGTTGGCCCAGGCGCCGTCGAGAACCTGGGCGGATGCTGGCGTGGCTACGCAGGAGGCGACGGTACCGACCGCCCAAACGCGGGCAAGAATCTTCCGATTTCGCATGGTATCCAACCCCTGATTCAGGCTGCCAAGTACCCAAAATCCGCAAGTTCGGACTTGTCCATCACTGGACTGGGCTCGGATGTTATTGATAATGAGTCTCAATTGCGATCCCGACCAGCAAAAAGTCGAACTCACCTGAATCTTTACCCGCGAATCCTTTGAAGGCCACTTGTCTGAAGAGATGTTCAGGATAAACTGATCCACTACTCAGCATGGGCTTTCCGGGGTGGAGCCCCCGATTGATTTTCCGGGGCAATCGGCCACAAAGTTTGGGTAGGTGCCCACCATGTCCAACCCCCCATCCAAGCCGAGAGGTGGTTTCACGCTGATCGAACTGCTGGTGGTCATCGCGATCATCGCGCTGCTGATCGGCATCCTCCTGCCGGCCTTGGCCGGCGCCCGGGCGATAGGACGCCAGTGCGTCGAGATGTCCAAGGCCAACCAGTTGATGGTCGCCTTCCACCTCTACGCCGCCGACAACAGCGAGAAGGTGCTCACCGGCTTCCCGACCAACGAGATGGTTCGCGGCGAGAACGCCCCGCGCGACATGGCCGGCGACCCGATTGCGGGCGGGCTCGGGGCCGAAGAGGTCGCCAAACGCTACCCCTGGCGCATCGCTCCCTGGCTGGAGTACGAGTTCCAGGGGCTCTACGACTACCCGATCGATTTCAGCCTGCCCGACATCACCTATCGCATCAGCCTGTACCCGTCGCTGGGCATCAACGCCAGTTTTGTCGGCGGCAGTTCTCAAGACCTGGCCTTTGACCCACGAATCCGCGACCTCTTTGGCCCGTTCTTTGTGTCCCGTATGAGCGAAGTGCGCGACCCGACCAGCCTGATCACCTTTGCTTCGGCGCGGGGCATGAACAACGGCGAGTCGGCCGTCGCTGGTCTTGACCCGCGGCAGGAGGGCTACTTCCTCGTCCGCAGCCCGCGCATGTTCGAGCACAACGGGGAGCAGTGGGAAGAGGCCTACAACGCCATCGCTCCAGACGTGGGCGCCAACTCGGGCTTCGTTTCGCTGCGCCACCGCGGCAAGGCCGTGGTCGCCATGTTCGACTCCCACTGCACCACGCTGGGCTGGGAGGACCTGCAGGACATGCGGCTGTGGTCCGATGCGGCCACGAGCGAGGACTGGTCGGTGCAGCCCCGCTGAGCCCCGGCGCAAGGCTCCGGACTATTCGTGGGGTTCCACCAGGGCTTTGGATGCTGACTCATTGGTCATGGACTGGGAGACGTGGCCATCCCCGCGTGCCGGCCGACCCGCGGTTTGCGCTGCGGCCGCTCCCCCGCTATCGTTGCCGACCATGACGAGCGCCCCGATCAAGGATCTGATCGCCGAACTTGAATGGCGAGGCATGTTGAAGGACGTCACCGACCGGGACGGGCTGCGCCAGCACCTGTCCACCGGCGTCCGGCGCATCTACGCCGGGCTGGACCCGACGGCCGACAGCCTGACCATCGGCAACCTGGTCACCATCATGGCCCTGGCCCACGCCAAGCGGGCCGGGCACGAGGCGGTGGTGGTCATCGGCGGCGGGACGGGGTTGATCGGGGACCCTTCCGGAAAGTCGGCCGAGCGCACCATGATGACCCGTGAGACGGTGCTGGGCAACGTGGAGGGGCAGCGGCCGATCTACGAGCGCGTGCTGGGTCGCGTGGAAGGCCGGGCGCACATGCTGGTGAACAACCTGGACTGGCTGGGCCCGCTGTCGTACCTCGACGCGCTGCGAGACATCGGCAAGCACTTCAGCGTCAACATGATGATCCAGAAAGAGTCGGTCCGCGCCCGCCTCCAGGACCGCGAGCACGGCATCTCGTACACCGAGTTCAGTTACATGATCCTCCAGGCGTACGACTTCCTGCACCTCTTCCGCGACAAGGGCGTGACGGTACAGTTCGGCGGGAGCGACCAGTTCGGGAACATCGTCGCGGGGATCGATCTGATCCGGCGCACATACGCCGCGGGGAGAGGGCCGGGCGCAAGCGAGGGCTCGGGCCGGCGCGAGGCCCACGAAACACACGCATCCTTCGGCCTGACCTGGCCGCTGGTCACCAAGGCCGACGGCGGGAAATTCGGCAAGACCGAAACCGGAGCGATCTGGCTGACGCCCGAGCGCACCAGCCCGTACGCGTACTACCAGTTCTGGCTCAACGCGACGGACGCGGACGCGGCGAACTGGCTCAAGGTGTTCACGTTTCTGTCGAAGGACGAGATTGACGCGATCGTGCGGGCGCACGAGGCCGACCCCGGCACGCGCGAGGCCCAGCGGGCGCTGGCCCGGGCGGCGACGGCAATTCTGCACGGGCAGGCGGCGATGGAGCAGGCCGAGGCTGCCGGGGCGGCGCTGTTCAGCGGCCAGGTCGGCTCACTCGACGAAGCGACGCTGCGCGAGGTCTTCGCCAACGTGCCGCGCAGCGAGCACGGCAAGTCGCTGCTGGCCGGCGGCGTCGACCCGGTCGACCTGCTGGTTGAGACGCAACTGGCCAGGAGCAAGCGTGAGGCGCGCGAGTTCCTGGCGAACGGCTCGGTCAGCGTCAACGGGCAGAAGATCGACCCGGAGACGAAACTCGGCGCGTCGCACCTGCTGCATGGCTCGATGATGGCGATTCGGCGCGGCAAAAAGCAGTGGCACATGGCGCACTGGGCGTGATCGTGCCGGGCATGCCCGCCTTCGGGCGGGGCTGCTGCGGGGCCGTCGCACGCAGAAGGTTGCAACCCTGACGCCCATGTTGCCGTCGCCCGGATCCTCATTCAGGCGGTCAGGCTGCTTTTTTCGACTTGGCTTATGTCCTGCGATATGGCACAATGGGCGCAGGCACGGGTGGTCCGTGCCCGCAAGGAGGCTGCAATGGACACCGTATCAAAGATCGTGGAGAAGAACGGAGGGACGGTTCACCGGATCGAACCGACGGCCTCGGCCCTGGAAGCGGCGCAGCGGATGAACGCGGTGAAGATCGGTTCGCTGGTGGTTCTGCGGGAGGGCTGCCTGGCCGGAATTGTAACCGAGCGCGACCTGCTGACACGGGTGGTCGCGATGCAGCGCGACCCCGCGTCGACCCGCGTCGAAGAGATCATGACCAGGGATGTGCTCACCTGCACACCGGACACGCGGATGAGTGAGGCGCGGCAGACGATGCGTGAGCAGCGTGTACGCCACCTGCCTGTGTGCGAAGGCGAGCGCATCGTGGGCATGGTCTCGATCGGCGACCTCAACGCCCACACCACCGAAGTGCTCAACGGTCTGGTGGACAGCCTTGAGGCGTACATCCAGCACGGTTGAGCCCCCACCGCCTGGCAGTTGGTCTGGTTCGGGCAACCGGTTCGGGCAGCCCAGGCGTGCGATCGGTCCTGCGAGGGCGTCAGGGCCGGGCCGGCGCAGAACTTGCCCACTGAAACGGTGTGTCTGAGGTCTCTGGAGAATAATTCCGGCGAGATCCGGAGCCATTCCGGGGGCCCGGAAATCCATCCCCGGGCAGGTGTGCGAGCCACCCGGGCTCCTCGCCCCTACCGGTCCGGCACGCCTGCCGTGCGCAGCAGCGTGGAGGGCGACTCGGCATTGCCCGTGCGGGCACTGAGCATTGCCGTCTCTGCCATCGCCAGGACGACGGCGGTGTGCGACCTCGGTTTGGGCGATTCAATCGCGTGGCGCAGGCGGAGCGCCAGGCCGGTGGGCGCCGGCTCGGCGTCGGCCGGCATTTCGGTGCGATGTTCATCGACGATCTTGCCGGAGGGGTCCGTCCACACGAAGCCTTCGTCCCAGACACGCAGGCGCCCACCCTCACCGAGGATGGTCACGCCGTGATGCCACGGGCCGTTCTGATTGCTGGCGAGGATGGCGGCGGCACGCTGGTCGGCGAAGCGGACGCTGGCGGTGAGCGTGCCGTGCATCTGCGCAAGTTTCTCGAAGCGTGCTCCTCGCAGGGCGCGCGGCTGCACAACCTGGGCGCTGATCACTTCGGGCTGCCCGGCGAACATGAAGAGCAGGTCCATCGCCGCATAGAGGCGGGCCCCGAGCGACCCGGCCTCGGGCCCGGCCGTCACGCTGACGGACAACGCCGTCATCGCGCCGAAGCCTTCAAGGGCGTGCCGGGCTTCGCGCATGACAGCGCTGGTTTCAGGCGAGGCCAGATTGACGACCTGGGCGTGCAGCGGCGCGGCGGCGACGGGCTGAGCCCATTGGCTTTCGCTGGTGACCGAGACGCTCGGCGGAATCGGTTCGAGCGAGCAGATCAGCACCCCGCGCGTCCGAGCAGCGGCGATGGCCGAAACGTCGGCGGGCTGCTCGCCGAAGTCGCCGGCGTCGCCCAGCAGCACGAGGTCCGCGTCGGTCGCCGAGAGGGCGGCTCGCAGGTCGTTCTCGGCCCGGGCCTCGGGCTGGAGTTCGGCAGCCACGGCGGCGGAGCGCCCGCGGTCTTCCGTCCCCACGCTGACGAAGTTGAGGGCGGCCTGTTGAGCGAGGGCGCGCAGAAGGCCGACCTGGTCGGCCCGCAGCCAGCAGAGGGTGTTGATCCGAGAGGAGTCCATCCGGGCGATCGTAAGCGCGGTGTCGGGCGTACTGTTGGGTGAAAGGCGCGGCAAGGCGGCCGCGCGCCGGTCCGATGACCGGCGTGAGGAAAGTCCGAGCACGGGAGGACACGGTGGTGGGTAACACCCACCCGCTCGAACGATGGGTAGATCGGCTCTCCGAACCGATTCCCGGGCATCGGCAGGTCGGCACTCCGAGCCGAACGAGCCCGACGGAGAGCATCGGCTCGGGGAGCCGATCTACCCGGTGGTCGCGGGCGAGGGAAAGTGCAACAGAAAGTACACCGCCGATGGCATGTGGCACGGGCGTCTGGCCCGTGAAACCTGCACAGGCAAGGGTGAAAAGGTGCGGTAAGAGCGCACCGCCCGGATGGCGACACCCGGGGCACGGCAAACCCCACCGCGTGCAAGCCCAAGCAGAGTCCGCGGGTGGCCCCGCCTCTCCGAGGCGGGTTCCCTCCCGGCCGCTGGTCCGGCGGATGGACTCGGGTAGGGTGCAGGGGAGCATGGCTCCCCCACTCGCGACGGCGCGAGTGAGAGAAATGGCCGCCCACGGCTGCGGGTAGGTCGGTTCTCCGAACCGGCCATCGGCTCGGAGAGCCGATCTACCCGGTTCTGCCCAGAGCCCCCGTCAATGGCGGGCCGAACAAGCAGCCGGGACAGAACTCGGCTTACCAGCCGCGCCCGACCACAGATCGCGGGTCCCTGGGAAACCAGGGGCCCGCGGCCGTTTTTGTGGCGTCGGGGCTCATCGATTGCGCGGAGACTGCCGCGGTCTGAGCGGCCGGCCGGTTTCTAGTCCTCATCTTCCTGCGTCGCCAGAGCGGTTTCGGTCGCAGTTGCGACGCGGGAGGCCGGGAGCATGGTGCGGGTGAAGATCATGCGGGAGTAGGGGTTGGTGCTGGTCATGGCGTCCATCTCCTCCTTGTCGGGGAGTTGCAGGACGCCGAAACCCAGTACAGTGCCGGAAGTATCAAAGACGGGCAGACCGATCGTCACTTCGCCGCTGGCGATGAAGAGTTCGCGCGGCTTGGTGACCATTGCTGCCACGCGGGCCGATGAGACGTAGGGCGCGCGGTCATAGAACTTGTCGAGTTTCCAGACCTGGAGGATTTCCTGTCCGAGCGCCGGTTTCGCGTCGCTCTTGAATGAGACGTGCTTGAAGGTCCGCGGCTTGTCGGACTCGGCGACGATGATGCGCAGCCAGACGAGGTCGAGTTCGCGGTCGCGCACGATGACTTCGGCGTCCATGCTCTCGGCCTGGCCCGGGAGAATGATTTTGATTTCTCGCGGGCGTGCGGCCACGCCGAGGTACTCGGGCCCGAACATCATGGCCGAGGAAACCAGGACGACGCCACTGGGGTCGATGGTCAGTCCATCGATTTCCTCTTCGGTGGTATCGTCCTCGTTTTCGTAGGCCATGACGAACTTGACGGTGACCATCGCGGGCGCCACTTTCTCGACCAGCGCCGCGTAGGCATGGTCGTCGTCGGGCTGCCTTTCCGGCGCGGTGACGGCGCGGATGAGAGTCTCACAAGTCGCGATGGGAGTGAACATGAGCAAGCCGCAGGTGGCGCTTCGGGCGAGGATGGACATGCAGGCTCCTTGTGGCAGTCGCGCCTGGGCGCGTGCGGTTGAACTCGGGGTTGACACTCAGTCGGCCGGTGCTGGTTCTTCGTTGTCTTCTTCGAGGATCGGCGCCCACTCGGGCTCGACGAAGCGGAACGAGGTGCGAGGCCCTCGCAGCACGCGGATGACGACTCGCTCAGGGCGTGCTTCGGCGACGGCCTCCATCGCCGCCGTAAACTCGCTCAGATTGGCGACCTCGTGCTCGTCGATCTGCTGGATCAGGTCTCCGGCGTAGATGCCGGCCGACGACGCCCAGCCGCCGCGTTCGACGTCATCGACGATGGCGCCCTTGACCTGGTCATTCCAGCGATTGTCGATGCGATCAAAGAAGGTGATGGCGCGGACGGTGAGCCCGAAGTCGCGGTTCTTCTCTCGCTTTGCCTCTTCCGGGCGCGTGCGAGATCGCTCAAGTCTGACGGATACATCCACACGTTCGCCCTCGCGGACCACGCCCAGCGTCGCGTCAGAGCCGATGTCGAGCCGGCGGATTTCGCGTCCGAACATGCCCGCCTGCTCGATGGCGGACGGATGCAAGTCCACGCCGTTGACGGTGGTGATGATGTCACCGACCTGGAGGTCCGATTCGGCCGCAGTGGTGCCGGGGTAGATGCGGGTGACGCGGAATCCGAGGCGATCGGGGTTGGGCAAGTGCCGGGCCAGTTCGGGCACCACCGGCTGCGTGTCGATGCCGACCCAGGCCCGCGGCAGGTCGCGCGGGGGATCGGCCGAATCGGGCATGCTCGTACGCAGGGCCGTGATCAGTTTGCTGTCACCGCGTGAGAACTCGACGAGCACGTACTCGGGGCGGTCCTGGTCGGCGTCCAATCTTGAATAGATATTGACCAGGTCGCGGATGCTCAGCACAGGCTGCCCGTCAACGGCATGAATGATGTCGCCGTACTGGAGCGGCGGCTCGGCCATCTCGGCGGGCATTCCGCTGCGCGTGCTGTCGATCATGGCGCCCTCGGTCGACGGCAGCATGCGCCATGTGGCCTCGTACGGCGTGATCTCGTTGACCGTCAGGCCCCACTTGCGCAGCGAGACCTTCTCGCCCTCATCGAGTTGGAGCGCCTGCGTGATGATGCTCGCCGTGGCGGGCACACCCTTGCGCTCGTACTTGACCTCCAGCGCCTCTCCGACCGGGTGCGAGGCGATCAGGGCGAGCAGATCAGGCACTTCCTCGGGGAATCGCACGGTGTGCGGCTTGCCGTCGATGGCGATCAGCACGTCGCCGGCGCGCAGCCCGGCTTCAAATGCCGGGCCGTCGGCGTCGACCGAGTCGATGAACACCCCGCGATCCAGACCCGTGCGCTCCAGATGCTTGAAGCCCACGCCGATCCAACTGCGCTTCACCTGGCCGTGCTCTCGCAGTTGCTCGACCACGCCGCGGGCGATGTTGCTCGGCGTGGCAAAGCCATTGCCCGACCCGCCGCGGGTATTGACGCCGATGATCTGTCCGCCCATGTTGACGAGCGGCCCGCCGGAGTTGCCGGGGTTGATCAGCGCGTCGTGCTGGATCCACGAGGTAAAAATGCCCGTGCGCTGCGAACCCCAGCCCAGTTGCAGATCTTCCACATCATTGGAAGGTCCGCCGGTGAACACCCGGTCGGGGTTGGCCACGATGCCCAGCGTCACCGTGCGGTCCAGCGCAAAGGGCGAACCCATGGCCAGCACCATGTCGCCGGTGCTCAGATGGGTGCTGTCGCCGAAGGAGGCGTGCGGGAGCCCGCCTTCGTAGCCGTGAATGGTCGAGACGTCCAGTTGCAGCAGTGCCAGGTCGGTCCAGGGATCTTCACCGATGAGCGTGGCGATGATGCGCTGCTTGTCGGCCAGCGTGCAGTAAAAGCGGCGACCCTTGTCGGTGACGTGGGCATTGGTCAGCACCAGGCCGGAAGGATCAATGATCGTGCCCGACCCCGTCGAGATCATCTTGCTTTCCTGACCGGCCCAGTGCTCAACCGCCTGCACCTCGATGTGCACAAGTGCAGGGAACACCGCATCGCGGGCGGCCGCGATCATGTCGCGCAACCCCGCCCGCACCTGGTCAGAGGGCTCTGCCGGCTGCCCCACCGCTGCTTGCCCGCAAACGCCCGAGAGTGTCAAGAGCAGAGCGACGAGCAGGCTCGGCATGGCTTTCCGGTTCAAGCAATCCTCCGATCGGGTGGGGTGTGACGATGGCGGGCCCTCGGCACGGTATCCTATCAACATGCCGAACACCATTATTTCCGTCGTCGCCGGACTTGTGCTGGCGTTGTGCGTGCCCCTCGTTTCGGCCCGGATACCGTCTTGGACCGATGAGCAGGCCGACCACGACCAGCCGGTGCTGGTGCATGTCGAGGCGGTCGGCAAGTCACCCGAAGGTCACGTCATTGCTTCGGTCAGCCCGGGCCCGTGGAGCGCCGCCGGCGGGCTCCATCTCGTCGACGCCGACCATGCCGGGCTGCGTGTGCCATCGTCATGTTGCGTGCGACTGCCCGACGCGGTGTCGCGCCCGACGCGCGCGGTCAGCCCGACTGCGGCGCTGTGGGCCGGACAGATGCTCGTCGCAGATCAGCCCACCGGCGCGTTCTTCCGCGTGCGGACTGAATCGATCAACGGCGTGTGGCAAGGCGTGGTATTCCCGACCACGCTGACGGCCGGGGGCGCAGTGGCGGACTTTGACGTTGACCCGATCAAGAACACCATCATCGTCACACCGCCCGGCGACGACGCCGTCCCTGAGAACAAGTATCTGACGTACCCCAATGATCCACCGTTCGAGATGCTCAATGTGCGCGCGATTCCCGGCGGCTTCCAACTGACCTTTACCCATCCGGCTGACAAGCGAGCGTTGGAGAGTCGCAAGTCGTACACCGTCGAACAGTGGTATGACGTGCCGACGCCCTCGGGCGGGCTGACCCGCTGCGAGGTGCAGTCGCTCGAAGTTTCCGAGGTCCGCGCTGTCGGTGAGGCGACGGTCGAACTCGGGCTGCCCGGGCTGGCGCCGGGGCGCGTGGTTCACATCGCAGCCGAGGTGCCGCAAAAGGCGGGAGGCCAGCCTGCGGCCTGCGAAGCCTGGTACACGCTGCGCGAAATGCCGATCTCGACCGATCACCCGGCTCCTGATCTGCGCGTGCTGGTCTTCAGCAAGACTGCCGGCTTCCGGCACTCATCCATTCCCGATGGTGTCAAGTCGATTCAGGCGATGGGCCGGACGCACGGCTTCGATGTGCACGCGACCGAAGACGCGGCGTACTTCAACGACGCGATGCTGCCCAACTACGACGCCGTCATCTTTCTCAGCACCACCGGAGACGTGCTCGACGGCGAGCAGCAGGACGCGTTTGAGCGCTACATCCAGTCCGGCGGCGGGTACGTCGGAGTCCACGCCGCCAGCGACACCGAGTATGAATGGCCGTGGTACGGCAAACTGGTGGGAGCCTACTTCCTCGGGCACCCGGCCATTCAGGACGCGACCATCCGCGTGCTCGACCGCGAGCACATCTCCACAAACATGCTCCCCGGAGAGTGGCCGCGTCGCGACGAATGGTACAACTTCCGCGCCAAGCCCGGGCACGTCCATGTGCTGGCCGACCTCGACGAGACCACCTATCAGGGCGGGACCATGAACAATGACCACCCGATCGCCTGGTGCCATGAGTTTGACGGCGGACGGGGCTTCTACACCGCCGGCGGGCACACCGAAGAGTCCTTTGCCGAGGATCTGTTCCTGCGGCATCTGGCCGGAGGCATTTACTGGGCATCGGGGCGGACGCACATGCCGGAGTGAACCCGCCCACCCGGCCGAGAAGAAGTTTCGCGTCGCGCCGGCGGATTTCCCGCCGCTCGGTGCGCTCTGTGACGTTGAAGAGGTGAAAGGAGCCTCTTCATGCCAACCAACCCACTCGTTTTCGCCGCCGTTGCGGGACTGACCGCCGGCATTTGCCTCTCGTCGGCCGCCCTTGCCCAGGACCGCCCTGAACCTGTGCCCGTCCTCCAGCCCGAGCAAGTTCACGCGGCGCAGCCCAAGCCCGACCTGGTCAGCGTCGATTTCCCCGGGGGCACGCTGGCCGACTTCGTCCTGGCGATCCGGCATGCCGTTGCGCCCGCCGATGTCAATGTGGTTCTGCGAGGCGGGGCGGAGAGCCTTCTGGTGCCTGCGGTGACGCTGCGCAACGTGGCGACCGAGTCGGCCTTCGAGGCGGTCTGCCCGCCCGATCAGGCGAACATCGTCTGCGTTCGCAATGAAGGCGCGCCCATTTTCGTGATCGACGCCAAGCCGGTCGTGTACACCCGCGCTCCCAACCCCGAAGCGACTCATGCGATCGGGCGGAGGGTCTTCGGCGACGCCGACCAGCCCAGACCGTCCGTCCTCCGCATCTACTCGGTCAAGGACATCGTGTCCGGCAACATTCCTCTGCCGGCCATCATGGATGCGGTCAAGACCACGCTGGCCGTGCAGCGCGAGGAACCGCAGCCCGAACTGCTGTTCCACGAAGACAGCGGCGTGCTCATCGTGCGTGGCACCGAAGCCCAGCATGTCGTCGTCGACAACCTGCTCAAGACGCTCGAGCGTGATGCGGAACAGACGCGCGTGATGGCCGAACGCGAAGCCGACATGGCGCAGGTGACACAGGAGCGCATCCGCGGCATGCAGGCCGAAATTGAGCAGACTCAACTGGATCTCGATCTGAAGCGGGCCCAGATCGCCGAGTTGCAGCAGGCCTCGCAGCAGGGGCTGATCAGCGTCGAGGAGTTCCGGCAGGCCACGGTGGAACTCAAACAGGCAGAGTTGCGCATCCGGCACATGCAGGCCGAGATGGAAGCCGCGCGGCAGAAGTATGAAGCACTGATCGCCCGTCGTCCGGCTCCGGACAACCCACCCGCTCCGGCGGCGGAGGGCTCCAGCCGGTTCACGCCGCGGCACCCCGATCAGGTGCGGGCCTTGATCGAGGCGTTGGTTCAGACCACCCGCTCGGGCGGGCAGGATCGGGTGGTGGGATTCGAGATGCAGGATGGGCGCATTGTGGTGCGGTATGCTGGAAGCAAGGAAGGAGTCGAGCATCTCGCGCACGTCTGCAAACTCATTGAGTTGCTCGATCAGGGCGATTGACCACCTTGCCGAGGCTGTGGCTGTCGAGCACCTCATTCCAGGCTCCGCGGTCTCCCAGGCCGACGAGGCCGCACGCCTCCTGACGCGCGGCGTCGCACGCGGGCAGTCCGAGGCGGTCGCGGCTTTCTACGAGCAGTGGTTCGACTTTGCTCTGCGATTGGCCCGGCGTGCCTCCGCTCGCGACGAGTCGTTCGCGCTCGACATTGTGCAGGACGTGATGATCAAGGCCGCCCGCTCCATGCCCGAACTCGACTCACATGCTGCCATCGAACGCTGGCTGACACGGGTGGTCTGCAACGCTGCGGTGGATCAGTTGCGATCCGAGCAGCGGCGGCGTCGGCGCGAAGCGTGCGTCGAGCATCGGGCGCCGCTCGGCGTGGACACCGACGTTTCCGAATGGGTCCACGTGCAGTTGAGCCGGCTGCGCGAAGAAGACGCGGCGCTGGTGCGATTACGCTACTCCGGCGCAATGAAACTGCGCGCCGTCGGCCAGGCGATGAATCTCTCGGCTGACGCCGTCCGAGCCCGTTTGCGCGGCGCCATGGGCGCGCTGCGCCGGCGCGCCGGGGAAGGAGGTTCCGATGCACGCTGACCCCGACCGGTCCGCGAGCAGCCGACGCCGCGAGGAGATCTTGAACGCGATGCTCACCGCCGCCGCAGCCCGCCGCCGGGTTCGGGCGCTGCGCAACGGTTCACTGATGTGCCTTCCATTGGGAGTGGCGGCGGGCTTGCTGGTTTTCTCGGCTCGCCATGCCGCTTCGGACCGGTCAACTCACCTCCCGCGTGCTGACGCCGACGTTCGCACCATCACGCCGGAACCCACGCCGCCGGGCGACATGGCCCGGGCGTTGCCCCCTGATCTCACCCACGGCATCATCGAACGCCGCCTCTCCGACGACGAACTGGCTGGGCTGTTGCGAGAGAGCGGCGCCGAGATGGGGCTTGTGCGGGTCGGGCATGAGGTCCGCCTGGTCCCGTGGAAGCCCCTTCCGCAGGTTGACGCTCAGGCCGAACCGCACCCGACGAAGGGCGACGCCGCGCCCTAGCGTTGCCTGCATGTGGTGGGTGACTCTCACTTCTGACAAGCAGCAGGCGGTGAGCCAGGCTCTGGCTCTGACGCTGGTCGTCGCCGGCCTGCTCGTGGCCGTAGTCGTCGGCCTGGTCGCCTACAGCCTGCTGCGGCGGCGGCGCGAACGCTTTGTCTCACCCGTTCGGGAACCGAGCAAGCATCTCGACGCATGGTCGGCCGCAGCCGAGCGCGTGCAGTACGAGCGAAGGGCCGACGAGTTCGAGGATGACGACGAAACCGATGTCGACGACTCAACCTGGTACGAGGACTCCGACGAGTCCTCGTGGGACGAGGACGACGAAGAGGATGATAACCTGAGCCAGGACGACCCGCCCTCGGGCCCGCGCCCCCCGCGCCCGACCTCCGGCCCGCTCCCGCCGGAAGATCCTGGCGACGATGACTCGTTCAACGACGACGACATCCCCGGCAGCCGGCTCGACTGGAAACCTAAGGATTCCTGAGCAGGTCAATAGCCTCCCACGCCGCATCGCTCCACGGTGCTGTCTCGATCACCCGCATCAAAAGCCGTTCGCGTGCCTCGCCCTCGGCCGCATGGGCGCGACGCAGCAACTGCGCCCCTTCCTCGCCCGCCTTGGCCATCGCTTCCCGAGCCGGCTCATCGACCCACCGCATGGCTTGGGCAAAAGTCTCGGGTGCAGGCATCTCGTGCCCCATGCCGGGCTGCTCGACGAGGCGCACGTCCATACCGTCGCGTGACAACAGATCGAGCCGCGCCTTCATCTCCGCGAAGTTGCCGTCATTCTCGCCCGAAATGCCCGCCATCCGGTGCGTGCGCAACACGCTGAACAGCGATCCGCCCGGGCGGTCGTATGACTGCCTCCACGCACGCCCCGTCCCCGTCGGCGTCACCTGGTAGGAATCGAGTCCGACGATCGGCGCCGCCCCTGTGAAAACATCGGGAAAACAGCCCCACACGATTGAACTGCACCGCCCGCCTCCTGAGATGCCCGTTGCGTACACCCTTCGCTCGTCGATCGGCACGCGGGCTGAAACCGTCGCAACCACGTCGAGCACCAGTTGCAGCCGATCCACCACCTCGCGCGCGTTGCCCGCGTCGGCGATGCTCACGATCGCCAGCCCGAGTTCGTCGCACACCGGCGCGATCACCTCCAACGGCGGCTCGTGCGCGTCGATCGCATGAATCCACACCAGCAACCCGCAGGGCCGCCGCTCCTCCCGCTCACCCGGCATGCGGACGAAGAACCGCTCTTCCGCCAGGTTGCGATCGAGCAGCGCCGTGTCGCCCGGATTGTGAAACAACCGCCTCCGCAGCGTCGGCTCGTCAAGCACAACCTCACCCGCGACATAGGGCTGCTCCAACGCGACCAGTTCCCCCGCCGGGTACTTCGCCGCCTGCCCGAACGGCACGCGCAATGCCGGCCACGCGGCGCTGAGCAACTCGAACCGCCGCTCATTCAGCCGCGCAAGGTCAGGCCCGTCCTGCCCGAAGTCCAGTTCGCGTGCCAGCAGCCAACCCTGCTCGGTCCGACCGATCTCCACGCGCTTGCTCTGTCCCCCGGCGAACACCCAGGCCACGCACACCGGCCAAGCGATCGTCGCCTCCTCACGCACGCGCGTGCCGCGTTCGACCAGATTGGCCAGCAACACCGGAACGCCGGCGCCGGCCCGCTCGTCGAGCACCCCGGCCAGCGCCCGACCCATCTCCGTTCCAAGTGCCACACCCTCAAAGGCGTCCGGTCCAACCGCAAATACCACCCGTTCGGGCAGTTTGCTGCCCGCGGTGAAGATCCCTCCGGCCGATTCCCGGGGCGTCGTTTCGGGCTGGTCGGCTCCCTCTTTCGAGTGCCACGCTGCGGCTTGAATAACACTGGGGAGCGCCGGTGCCACGTTCGCGGCCTGCACGGGCACGCCGAACCCGAGAGATACCAGCACCAGGCTTGGCACTACCTTCAGCACCGGACACCATACGAGATTGGGTGAGTGAAGTTCCGGACGCCGGGCGCGTTTGCCAGGGGCCGCGGGCCTGCCCGGCGGACCGGCGGGTCGCCTGACTGCGAGGACGAAGGCCCAGCGGGGCCAGGGCCGGCGCCCGCGGCCGACAGCGCTTCAGCCCGGCTTGATTCGGGCCGATGCATGGATAGGCTATCACCCGCCCCAGGGGACACCTACCCAGGAGGCGAGCAACCCGATCCCCGATAGCTCAACGGTAGAGCGAGCGGCTGTTAACCGCTAGGTTCAAGGTTCGAATCCTTGTCGGGGAGCTTGGCAGGCCCGTGTCCAAAGGATGCGGGCCTGTTTGTTTACTCGGAGTCGCCGGAAACGGGCCGCCAAAGCTCCACGTGGGGGCGTCCGGGGCGGGACTCTCTCGCTCTCGGACTCTCGGTTAACGGGGGTCCGAGGAATGGGTGCTATTGAAGGCCAGTTTCGAGACACCGCACGCTCCCCTGGGACGTCCGAGTCAGGAGCTCGCTGCCGATCGTCTCCTCCGACGTCGGCCCGACCGAATCACCTAGGGGCACAGGGACGAGCCCCGTTGGGGCGGGGTGTGGTGGTGGGGACGGGACGAAAGGCCACGGCTGCGCCGCGTGAGGCAGGGAGTTGAACGGGAGAAGGCGGTGGGTGGCGGCGAGCAGGGGGGCCGCAGGTCTTGGTCAATGGTCAGCTAGGGCACTCGGCGAGATGTGGTCGCAGTGACTGGGGCCGAGCGAATGCTGATTCATGGAATGCCGCAAGGCGATGCCGAAGAGATGGCTGGGAATCCCGCAAAACGTACCGCTCACCCCCTTGACAGCGGCTTGCTCATAGATGGCACCCCGAATCTTCTTCAAGGGTCAACTCGGGACACCCGCAATTGTGCCATCGACTTCCGTCTTCGGAAGTCGGTGTGAGTGGGTCCGGGGTCGCACCGAGTTCGCAAAGCCGAACTCGGTGGCACGGAACTCGGTGGCACCCCGCCCCGCATTCCGGGCACTGCCCTCGTCTACTCCCGCGAGCGTATCCGCACGCGCGACACGCACCGCGCCGAGCGCGAAGCGTTCTTCGAACGAAGTCAACGGTCGCAAGTAGGGCAGCGCTTGCTACCGACCAGATCACGACGTTGAGAACGCTTCCGGGCCCCCAGATCCAGGTTGGCACGAGCCGATACTGCCATTGGGAAGATGTCTTCAAACCGCGCTGAATGACTTGTCCGTCGGACGCTACGATCCAGGCCGATGACATGCCGACGAATGGAAAACCATATCCAACGAGCCAGCCCTCTGATTCGTGAGTGCTCTCGCCGGACGCAGCATACCATGAAAGATCCTGCCAACGCGTCCATTTGGGGAGCGGTACAGGTGTATACAGGTCCACTTGTTTTGGAGCTTTGCTTGGGTAAACCCTGACATTGACGACGCGTACACTGAAGTTTGATCCAGAACTCCAACAAGCCGTAGCTTCTCGTGATGCGTCATAGTATTGAAATCCACGTCGAGGTAATATCTCCGGTATAAGGACGAACGCGATCCAGGGGTTGACGAAGCCTAAGACACTTCCAAGAGCCAGGGCGGATATACCCCTGCGTTGATGACGGAAGATGTGTGCCAGACGAGGGATCATCGCGGTCGCCGCTGGGGAGTTTCGGGCTGAGAGCCAGGAATAACCGCTTTCTCGCACAGTTTCTCTGCTAGGTCCAGATCAACACTATCTCCGTTGGATGTGTTTACGCAATTCCCGGAACGCATGACATAGCGAACGAAGCGAGGATCGCAGCCATTGGCCTGGAGGCTCCCGCTCGCCAATTCAGAAACACACTCGCGGAATGTTTGATTGGGGCGCCGCTTACTTCCATTGACGCAACACTGGCGGCTGAACGCGGCAGCTCTGACCTCTGCACAGGCTCGCTCAGGGCACGCCCAGTTCCACTCGTCTTCAGGCTTGCCATCGCCAGGTGAACGCTTGTACGGACATCCTCCGAGCCGTTGGTCGTCGCACCAGTGGATCATCTCGTGTGCAAGCACCTCGCATGTCTCCGTCTTGCTTGATAGATTAAGGGCGCACAGCGTGATGCGTGGCTGCTCGTTTCCGGGGATGCCGGGGGGAGTATTTCGACACCAATACAGTCCCTGTGCACCTTCTTCAAACTCCTCTTCGCACTTCGAACACGTCACCCCGCCGGGGGGCCTTTCGAGCCCATAGCCCTCGCAGGGCCCACCGGGCTGCGTCAAGTGGCTCAGGCGGTTTTCGGAGAAACACTCATCCACCCAGGCTTGACATTGTGACACTCTCTCGTCGTCGTCGTCGTCGGCACGATACCCCGCGGTCCGAGGTGACCGCGTCGCGAACGTTCCCAACTTGCTATTTAGCACCCGATTCCTGACATCCCACTTGGCTTCGCTGAGTTCGGCGAGCAGTTCGTAGCCTGCGTAACCCTTGCGGTTGTCGACGGTGCTGAGTTGATAGAGGCCGAGGGTGGCG
>RHKP01000004.1 GCA_008363215.1 Cyanobacteria bacterium CYA | reverse complement strand
CACACGTTTGCACAGCCAGTCCAACTGCTCGTCCGTGAGTTTTAGCATGGTGCTGAGTCATACGCGCCCCGCCGAAAACGGTTTCGGGATAGCCTCTACATCATCCACTATGCCGATCGTCACGTCGTGTCGCTGCAATCGGTCGACAGGTTTCTGGCCATGCACCTGAACTCGGCGTGGATCGTCACCGACGAACCGACAGCCAAGGAACTCGCCCGCTATGGGTCAGAACGTGAAATCGGGCGCGTCGAGGACTGTGAAGGCAATGTCGACTGGGTGCTGGAAGACTGGCAGGCCGCACCAACGCCCGCACAGCCTTGACGCCCCTCCGGCCTCCGTTCTTCATCCCGATTGTGCCGGCCTTCACTCCTGCCCGGACGCCCGCCGCTGCCCCGGCGTCTCCTACGCGCTACGGTTTGCTGAACTCACACTGTTGCCTGACCGGGAGGAACACAATGACGACAAACAGCACCAACTCCATCTCACGCCGAAACGCGCTGGCGGGCATCGGCGCTCTGGGCGCCCTCGGCACGCTGGCTGGCGCCGAGTCGCTGCTCACCCGCGCCCCCGACCTGCTCCTGCCCCAGGAACTCGGCTGGAACGAAAAGACGCTCGAATACGAACTGCCTCCGCTGCCCTACGCGCCCGAGGCCCTCGAACCGCATCTCGACGCGCAAACCATGGCCATTCACCATGACAAGCACCACGCCGCCTACGTCAAGGGGCTCAACGCCGCCCTCAAGGCCCTGTTCGAAATCCGCGCCGGCTCCGGCGACACCTCCCTCATCTCCCACTGGAGCCGTCAACTCAGTTTCCACGGCTCCGGCCATCTCAACCACACGCTCTTCTGGCTTGGTATGGCCCCCGCCGGCCGAGGAGGCGGAGGCATGCCCACCGGCAAACTCCTTTCCCAGATCGAACGCGACTTCACCTCGTTCGAACAGTTCGTCGCCCACTTCAAAGCCGCCGCCACCGCGGTCGAAGGCTCCGGCTGGGGCTGGCTGGTCTGGGAGCCTCTCGCCCGTCAGTTGCTCGTCCTCCAGATGGAGAACCAGCAGAAGTTGCTCGTCACCGGTGTGATCCCCATTCTGGGGATTGATGTCTGGGAGCATGCCTACTACCTCAAGTTCCAGAACCGCCGGGCCGAATATGTCGACGCGTTCATGAACGTGGTCAACTGGCCCTGGGCCGGCCAGCGATTCGATGCCCTGACGGCCTGATCCGCAAGTGCCGTGAAGTAATCGACTTACGAGCATTCCGCGCGAAAGTCCAAAAAACTTCGCCTCTCGCTGGCAGGATCGGCGTTGTGTGGCACATTACTGCTGTCTTGTCTCTCTCCTCCTATGACTCGGCTGCGGGCGGAAACACGTGGCCGGGTTTTTCAATTGGGGATGCCGCGGTTCTGACCACCGCTCCGACCTCGCCGCACGGAGCGAACGCCCAACCTCTGTGAGTCCTCGAACGCAGGTCCGGACCGCATTCGTCCCGCGTCGCACCCCCCCCTGCAGACAACAGGTTCACAGGCGGACGAATTGGCCCGGCCTCAGGCCCGCTCCACCGCCCAGCACGCCGCACGATGTCCGTCCGGCTCTTTCGGCTCCAGCGGGGGCATCTGGCTCCGGCACCGCTCCATCGCCAGCGGACACCGCGTCACAAAAGGACACCCCGCCGGCGGGTCATACGGGCTCGGCACATCGCCCTGAAGCACCGTCAGAGGCCGTCGATCATCCGGATCATCCACCGGGTTGGACCCGAGCAGCGCCCGCGTGTACGGATGCCTCGCCTGCTCGTCCAGATCCTCGGCGTGCAGTTCCTCGACCACGTAGCCCAGGTACATCACCAGGATGCGATCGCAGAAGTGCTCGATCACCTTCAGATCGTGGCTGATGAACATCATCGTCAGCCCGAACTCGCCCTTCAGATCCGTCAGCAGATTGAGCACCTGCGCCTGGATTGACACGTCCAGCGCACTGACCGGCTCGTCGGCCACCACAAACTCCGGCTTCACACACAGCGCCCGCGCGATTCCGATCCGCTGCCTCTGCCCTCCGCTGAACTCATGCGGATACTTGTGCTTCGCCTCCGGACGCAGCCCCACCTTCTGAAGGATGTCATCGACGTATGCGTCGATGTCTCTTCCTTCGGCCGCCCCGTGAAACCGAACCGCCTCCCTGATGTGTCCGTTGATCGTCAGCCGCGGATTGAGTGAACTGTACGGATCCTGAAAGATGATCTGCATCTTGCGCCGGAACGGCATCATCTCGCCCGGCCCGAGCCTGGTGATGTCCTGCCCGTCCAGCCGAATGCTCCCCCGCGTAGGCTCGTAAAGCCGGATCACCGTCTTTCCCAGCGTGCTCTTGCCGCAGCCCGATTCACCCACAATGCCCAGCACTTCACCCTTCTCGATCACGAACGACACGCCGTTCACCGCGTGCACGAATCCCTGCACGCGATTGAGCACGCCGCCGCGCACGGGAAAGTGCTTGACCAGGTCCGTCACCTCGAGCAACGCCATCAGTGCTCTCCCTCCGTCTGCTGGTTGAGCGGGAAGTGGCAACGCACCGGGCGGTCGAACGCGTGGTTGACCAGATCGGGCTCCTGGTCGATGCACAGTTGCTGGCAGTACTTGCAGCGGTCGTTGAAGCGGCATCCCCTGGGCAGGTTGCGCAAGCCCGGCACGATGCCGCCGATGGTCGGCAACTTGCGCGAGTGCGAGCGTAAGCGCCGCGCCCCGTGCTTGGGGATCGACTCCAGCAGCGCCTGCGTGTAGGGGTGCTGAGGCGCGTGGAAGATGTCGCGCACGCTTCCCTGCTCGATCACGCGCCCCGCATACATCACCAGCACCCGGTCGCACACCTGCGCCACCACGCCCAGGTTGTGCGTGATCAGGATGATCGCCGTCCCCAGTTTCTCCTTCAGCGAACTCATCATGGCGAGGATCTGGGCCTGGATCGTCACGTCCAGCGCCGTGGTCGGCTCATCGGCGATGAGCACATCCGGCTCGCAGCACAGCGCCATCGCGATCATGACCCGCTGCCGCATCCCGCCCGACAACTGGTGCGGATACTGGCAAATCCGCCGTTCGGGGTTGGGGATCTCGACCAGGCGCAGCATCTCGATCGCCCTCGCACGCCGCCCGCGCCGCGACAGGTTGGTGTGATACCGCAGCGCCTCGTCAATCTGCCAGCCCACCGTGAACACCGGATTCAGACTGGTCATCGGCTCCTGGAAGATCATCGCGATCTTGCCGCCGCGGATGCGCCGCATCTGCGTTTGCTCGGCCCGCAGGATGTTGACTCCGTCGAAGCGCACCGCGCTCTGGTCGCCGTAACTGGCGATGTGCTCGGGCAGCAGGCGCATGATCGACTTGCTGGTCACCGTCTTGCCGCATCCGCTCTCGCCGACGATCCCCAGCGTCTCGCCGGCAAAGACGTCGAAACTCACGTCATCGACCGCAGTCACCACGCCGTCGTCGGTGTGAAATCGCGTCGTCAGACGCCGCACTTCGAGCACCGCCCGCCCGCGCTGCGTCGCGCCTTCCGCGCTCTCGATCACCCCCGCGCCTGTGCCTTCCATACCCGTGATCATCGCGCCTCACACATGCTTGGGATCAAACGCATCCTGCAGCGCGTCCGACACGATGTTGAACGCCAGCACCAGCACGAACATGAATACCGTCGCCGCTCCCACTTCCCAGAAGAAGAAGTTGGTCACCCCGTCGGCCCCGTGGCTGATCATGATCCCCCAACTCGGCTGTCCCTTCACGCCCAGCCCCAGGAACGTCAGGATCACCTCGCTCTTGATCGCCCCGATGAACAGCAGCGAAAAGTTGATGAACATGATGTGCGCCGTGTTCGGGATGATGTGCCTCAGCAGGATGTAAAACCGCCCGAACCCCAGCGCCATCGCCGCCTGCACGTACTCGAGTTCCTTGATCTTCATCACCTCGCCGCGGACTACCCGGCACGTACCAATCCAGAATGTCATGCCGAAGGCCGCGTACAGCGGCACCAGCGCCAGTCCCGGGCGATCGGGGTTGTCAAACCACTCGGCCAGCGCCGGCGCCTGGAACACGTACACGAACACCGCCAGCAGCACCAGGTACGGGATCGACGACAGGGTCGACACGATCCACAGCACCAGGTGGTCGACCCACCCGCCGAAGAAGGCCGCCGAAGCCCCCAGAATCGTCCCGATCAGCACCGCCAGCAGCGCCGTGACAAACCCCACCTGGAACGCAATTTTCACGCTGTAGACCGCCTGCGACGAAATCGATGCCCCTTTGCTGTCCGTCCCCAGCCCGATGCGCAGCCGATACACCAGCCCGTCGACTCCTTCGGGCATCGGCAGCAGCACCTCGATTGCGCTCTCCACCTGCTCATACAACGCCTCGACACGCGGGCGAACCTCCGTCAACCGCTCCTCCACTTCGCTCAGACGCGCCTCGGTCGCGCTGGAGTCCGTTCCGGCCGCACGCTGCTCGCCCGCGTCGGCCCGCAGCGCGAAGCGCTCATCCGAAAGATCCTCCCGCACTGCCAGCGCTTCATCGAGTTCCTTCCACGCCGACTCCATCGACTCATACACCGGGATCAGTTCTCCCGCCGGCGCAGCGGCGATCCGGCGCTCGCCCAGCGCGAACGCGTCGAGAATCTTCCTCGCCGCGTCCTTGTCCCCGGCGCGCTGCGCCCGCCCGAACACACTCGACAACTCGCCCACGTACCACTTGTCGAACTCATACCGCTTCTCGGCATCGATGCGCTCGAGGAGGCCCGGAAACCGGTTCGGGCCCACGCGCATCTTTGTGTCGTCGCGCGAAATCACACCCAGCGTCACCGCCACCGCCGCCGCGAAGTACGCCCCGATCACCGCCAGCGACACCATCGCCATCCGGCTCCGCCGGAAACGCCGCACGCCACGCGATCCGAGGAAGCGCCCGATCATGACAGCCTCACTCTCGGATCAACCAGCGCGTACAGCACGTCGGTCAGGATGATCGACAGGATGAACAGCAGCGCCAGCACCGACACGAACGCCTGGATCACCGGAAAGTCATTGGCGATCAGCGCCGTGATCAACTGCCGCCCCATCCCGGGTATGTTGAAGTACATCTCCAGCAGGATCGACCCCGTGATCAGAAACGGCAGCGTCGCCATGATCCGCGTGATGATCGGGATCATCGCGTTCTTGAGCATGTGCACGAACATGATCTTCGGCTTGGTCGCCCCCTTGGCCGTCGCCGTCACGATGTAGTCGCGGCTGCTCTCCTCCACCATCACCGCCCGGTAAAACCGCGTGTCATATCCGATCGCCACCACCACGCCGATCATCACCGGCAGCAGGCAGTACGTCACCCAGTTCCACGGCTCGGTCAGCCACGGCAGGTACCCCTGGATCGCGAAAGGCTGCACGTCCCAGTCCAGGTGCTGCGGCAAAAACGCCCCGAAAAACTGCCCGAACACGATGTACACCAGGTAACTGATGCTCATCCCCAGCACCGCCAGAAACACCAGCGCCTTGTCCACCAGCCGCCCGCGGAAGTACGCCGAGATCAACGCGATCACCATCGCGAGCAATGCCGATGCGGCCACCTGCGGCAGCGTGATCGACATGCTCGGAGGGATCGAGTCGATCAGGATGCTCCGCACCGAACGCCCCGGCTGGGCCCAACTCTCTTCCGAGAAGTCGAACCGCACGATCTGCCACAGGAACCGCCCGTACTGCACCATGAACGGGTCGTCCAGCCCCATGTCCCTGGTCAGAAGTTCGATCTGTTCGGGCGTGGCGTTCTTCCCCAGATACCCCGCCACCGGGTCTCGCACGCGCAGCGCCGCCATCGTCAGCAGGATGATCCCCAGATAGACGGGGATGTTGTACACCAGTTTGCGGATGATGTATGCCCACATGCGCCGTGCGCCCCTCTCCTGCCGCAACTACCGGGGCCGATCCGGGTGTTCCATGTCCACGTCCAGATACTTCACGTAGTTGAAAAAGTTCTCCGTCGGCTTGAAGTTCTTCAGCCACGGATAGTTCAGGTAATACCGTGTGCGTGCCAGCGACCCCGCGTACGGCGCGTCCTCTATGATCATGTCCCGCATCGTCTCGTACATCGCCGTCCGCTCGCTGCCCGGAGGCATCGTGCGGATCTGCTCGTACATCGCGTCGTACTCCGGCCGGCTGTAGTTGAAGTGGTTTGACCCCGGCGACACGTTGGGGCTGTAGAACAGCGCCAGGTTATTCTCCGCGTCCGGATAGTCCGATCCCCACGCGAAACTGAAAAACGGCGCCTTCTTGTTGTTCACCGCCTCGATCAGTTCGGAAAAGTCCACGAAACGCGGATTGAGCCGGATCCCCACCTCCGCGAGATTGCGCTCCATCAACGCCACGATCTTCTCGCTCACCGCCCCCCGGCTCGTGTAGAAATCGATCGGCGGCAGGTCACTCACCAGCCCGTCCGGGCCCACCGTATACCCCGCCTCGACCAACTTTTCCCGTGCCCTGGCATAATCCGGCCCACGGTAACTCACCGGCGCACGATGACCCGCGCCTGCCGGAAACCCGTCCAGTCCAGGAGGAATCGGCCCGTCGTACACCACCGTCGTTCCCCAGTAGTACGCCTCGTTCAACTCATCCCAGTCCATCGCCAGACTGATCGCCTGCCGCAACGCCTTCTTCTCCGGCTCATACCCGCCCACCAGCGGGTCTTCCATGTTGAACCCGCGGAAGATGAAGTCCAGCAGCGGCACCTTGAAGTGCACCAGCCCCTCCCTCGCCTCCGATCGCTTCAACTCCTTCGTCCGGCGGCTGAACATCTGCTCGAACGCAAAGTCCGGCACCGTCGTCATGTCCAGCCGACCCGCCTTGAACTCCAGCCACTGAGGCTGCGACTCGACGAAAAACGTCACGTCCACCCGATCGACAATCGGAATCCGCTGCCCCGCCGGCAGGTGAAATCCGTACTGCTCGTCTTCCGGCATCCACTCGTCGGGGTAATACGCCTCTCGGTACTTGGGGTTCCGAGTGAACCGGATCCGCACCCCGCGCAACCAGTCGCCTTCGTTCGCAAGAATGAACGGACCCGTCCCCACCGGCCGCCCGCTGAACTTGCTCCCGAACGCCTCCACGGCCTCGCGCGGCACCACCGCCAACTGAAACATCGCCAGTTTCCACGCGAACTGCTGCACCGCCTCGGTCAGTTCGATCTCGAACTCGTAGTCACCCAGCAGACGCATCCCCGAAACCGGCGCGTCGTAGTCGAACTTCTCGCCCGCCTTCACGCGCGCCGCCTGCTCGTCACGAAACTCATTGAAGCCCACGATCTGCTTGTCGAGCAGCCAGAAATTCTTCTCCTTGTTCGCCGGGTCCGCAAGACGCTTCCACGAGTAGATGACGTCGCCGGCCTTCATCTCCCGCCCCTTCCCGCCGGGGAAGCACGGACTGTCGTGGAAATACACCCCCTTCTTCAGCCGAAAACGCCATGTCTTCCCGTCCGGGCTGATCGTCGGCATCTCGGCCAGCAGCAGCGGCTCGAGTTCCAGAGGCCGCTTCAGGTACTTGTACTGAAGCAGCGTCTCATAGAGCAGCGCAATGCACCGGTTCTCGTAGGTCGTAGAGCCCAGGACCGGGTCCAGCGTCTTTGGACCGAGCCCGCACGCCCACAGGATCAACCCCGCCACCGCGCCGCCAACGAGCACCCATGATCGTCCGATGGTCATGCCGTGCTCCGCTGCATCGTCGCTGGCGCCTCCTTGGTGGCCTCTCGACCCACGACCCCCGGTCGGACCGCATCCTAGCGAATGCCTCCTGCCGGCACAACGCCCCCGCGCACCCCGCATCGGCGTACCGTTGCTCAGCGGCAGCCCCTGACAGCAAAGCCACAGATCTGTGCAGAAATAACCGTGCAACGCATGTGCATCGCACTCCTCACCAGCCTCCTCATGCTCCTGACCGGTGGCTGTCAGGGAACCCAACCTCCCCGCCCCAGCCTTATCTCGCACGTCGTTTTCATCCAACTCCACGATTCAGCCGACACCCACGCCGCTCTCTCCGACTGCAACGCCCTCCTGGCCGATAGAGAGGGCATCGATGCGTTTGCGGGCGGCCGGCCGATGGAAAACAAGCCAGACATGGTGTCGGGCGAGCACGACGTGAGACGGGTCATCGGCTTCGCCTTGCCCAAGGACCGTAACGCCTCCCCCCCGGACCCCATTGACCTCCAACCGCTCGAAAAATGGAAGCCCCGAGTCGCACACATGCGCCCCTTCGACATCGTCGACCCCACCCCGTGATGGATCCATTCGCATGACCGGCCCCGAAATCAGTTCCGCTCAGGCCACAACTTTCGAGATCGAAGGCCGGCAGATGCTCTCCTTCGCCGGGTGCAACTACCTGGCGCTGGCCCACCATCCTCGCGTGCTCACCGCCGCCTCCGAGGCAATCACCCGGTTCGGGCTCTCCACTTCCGCCTCGCGCGAAACCAGCGGCAACACCATCCTGCACGCGATTCTGGAGCGCGAAGTCGCCGAAGCCACGCGCACCGGCGACGCACTGATCGTCCCCGACGGGTATACCGCCAATCTCGCCGCCGCCCAGACGCTCGCACGACTCGGCGTCCAGCACGCGATCATCGACGAGCGCGCCCACCGCAGCCTCTTCGACGCCGCCGCCGCCGCCGGGCTGACCACCCACCGCTACGCCACCGCCGACTCATCCGCCGCCGCAGCCTGGCTCACCACCCTCAGCCCCAGCGAATCGGTCATCTTCACCGACGGCGTCTTCACCGCCGACGGACGTATCGCCCCACTGGTCGAACTCTCCGGCCTCGGCTGCCGCCTGCTCATCGATGACTGCCACGGCTTCGGCCTCCTCGGCCCGGCCGGTGCCGGTACGCACGCGCTCCTCGGCGTCAAGATCAACGGCAACCTCATCCTCACCTCGACGCTGGCCAAGGGCATCGGGTGCGCGGGCGGGTTCGTCGCCGGCTCGACTGACTTCATCGAAGCAGCCCGGCGTTTCGCCAGCGCCTACATCTGCACCACCCCCACCGCCCCGCCGCTCATCGCCGCCGCCATCGAGGCCGTCCGCATCGCACGCTCCGACGACGAGCGCCGCACGCGCCTCGCCTCCAACTCCCGCCGACTGGCCCAAATCCTCGCCGCACGCGGGCTTGGCTCCTTCGAGTCGCAGACCCCAATCTTCGCCTTCTCGCCCGGAGACGAAATCCAGATGCGCGCCCTCGCCGGCCACCTCGCCGGGCTCGGGCTCTTTGTCCCGCTCATCGCCTATCCCGGAGGCCCATGCCCGCTCTACTTCCGTGCCAGCGTCACCAGCGAACATAATGATGAAGACCTGGCCTGCCTCGACGAAGCGCTCGGATCCGGGCTCTACGCCCCCGTTCCCTCCGGCGTACTCTCCCAGCATGCCTGACCACGACCTCAAACAACGCCTCGACCTGGCGCTGCACGCCGCCATCGAGGCCGGTAAGGTCACCCTCGATTACTTCAACACTCGCGCCCTGGGCATCGAAACCAAAGGCGACGGCACCCCCGTCACCCGCGCCGATCGCATGGCCGAGCACTCCCTCCGCCAGATCATCGGCGCCCGCTATCCCGCAGATGCCGTCGCCGGTGAGGAGTACGGGCTGTGCGCCGGCACCAGCCCCTTCACATGGATCGTTGACCCCATCGACGGCACCTTCTCCTTCATTCACGGCGTCCCGCTCTACGGCACCCTCGTCGGCCTCGAAAAGAACGGCGAAATGGTCGCCGGCGTCATCCACATGCCCGCCCTCAACGAGAGCGTCTACGCCGCCCGCGGACTCGGCGCCTGGCACCGCATGGCCGACGCCGAACCCGTCCCCACCCACGTTTCCTCCGTCGCTTCCCTCGACCACGCGCTCGTGCTCACCACTTCGTCCGACTACTTCCGCAAGGCCGGGCTCCTCGAAGCCCTCGACCTCATCCAGCGCCAGGCCGGGCACAACCGAGGCTGGTCCGACTGCTACGCTTCGCTGCTCGTCGCCACCGGCCGCGCCGAGGCCGTCATCGAACCACTCATCCACAAGTGGGACGTCGCCGCGATTCAACCCATCATCGAAGAGGCCGGCGGGCGCTGCTCCGACTGGTCCGGCCTGAGCACCGTCGAAAGCCCCGACTGCCTGATCTCCAACGGACACCTCCACGATTCCCTACGTGCCCTCCTGCCTGCCTCCTCTCTCCCACGCTGACCATGCATCGACCCGGCGCCAATCCCCAGGACATGCACCCGCACGACTTCCTGTGCGACTTCTGCGGCCGCGCCTGGGACGGCACCTTCCCCATGGTCGAAGGACACAAAGGCAGCCTCATTTGCGGGCCTTGCCTCTCCGTTGCCTACACCGAAGTTCTGCTGCTCGCCGCGACGCCCGACGCCGAGCACGCTTGCACCATGTGCCTGGAAGCCAAGTCCACATCCGGGTGGCACAGCCCGGCCATCGAGTCCGCGTGGATCTGCCTCAACTGCATCAAGCAGTCGGCCGGAAAACTGCACCACGACCCCGACTGGGACTGGCGCAAACCCGAAATCTGACACCTCGCGCAGCCGGATCGATGAAAGGCCGTGATCGCAATCACGCGCTTTCGCTCCGTGATTCGCGCCGCCCTGTGTAACTCACATCAGGGCGTCGCCGCCACCGCCGGCTCGCGCAGCCGCACCAGCAACTCCTTGAACGCCGGCTCGTCACGCAGCGCCCTGAGGTCGCGATCACCCGCGATCATCTCGGCATCGTCCATCCCGCCTGCCACGGCACGCTCGAGCCATTCCATCGCGGCCGCCCGCTGTCCCTGCTGGGCCAGCACGCATGCGACGTTGTATGCCGACACAGGCGTTTTCCAGCCGGCAGCGTACAGCGCTTCAAAGTCCGCCTGCGCCGACGCATAGTCTCCCAGCCGCAGTTTCGCCCAGCCCCGCTCATGCAACGCGCTCCGATCCTGCGCATTCACCGCCAATCGCTCGTCGGCCTTGCCGGCCAGTTGCTCCCACGTCTTGGCGCCGAATCGAGCCAGTTCGCCCCGCGCCACGGCGTCGTACATCGCCGTCCGCACAACGTCCCGCGCCAGCAGGCCCGCCAACCGTGCATCCGAACGCACCCGTTCGACGTCCCGCATCCCCGCAAGGCCTGCCGCCCGCAGCGCCGCTGCGGCCTCGTCCAACCGTCCGGCCATCGCCTCAATGCGTGCCAGTTCGAACAAACCTTCGCCCGTATCCATCCCCTTCTGCATCGCCGTCACCAGCACGTCACGGGCGGCGTCATATCGCCCAAGTTCCCCCAGCGCGTTCGCACACTCGCGCGCAATCATGCCGCCAGACCCTTCCTTCCCGCGGGCCTCCTTCAGCCCGCCCATGTCAACGGAAGTCCCCGTCCGGGCGCACAACTCGAGCACGCGATCCCATTCATAAAACTCGCGCGCCACCGCCAACTCGCGCTTCAACTTCTCCGCGTCGGTCACACGCGACAGCGCCTTCAAGAATCGCGGGTCGGTGCGGACTGCCTCCAGGTCCGGATCGCTCCGCGCCAGCGCATAGTCCGTGAAACCCTCATCCACCGCCCGCTCGAACGCCTCCACCGCATCTCCAGCCCGACCGAGCAGCGCATGCAGGCACGCCTCGTTGTACGCCTGCACCGATAGGCGATAGCCCAGTTCCCTCTGCTTCTCAAGAGCCGCAGCGGCCTCGTCAAACCGCTCCAATGCAATCGCGCAGTAACTTACGAAGTGCCACGTCGCTCCATCCTCGGGACAAAGCCTCGACAACTCGTCCAGCGCGACCAGCGCCTCCTCGGCCTCGTGCGCCTTCATGTGCGCACGCGCCTGTTCACGCAGTTCATGCACGCGACGCGCCCGCTCGCCGAACTCTCGCCCCGCATCGCTCTCACGCAATGCAGAGAACACGCCCTCGCTCTCAAATCGCTCGCCCAGGTCCATACCCATGCGCATCGACTGCTCGAGTTCGGCAAGCGCCGTTTCAGCATCGCCTTCCCGCGCCGCCATGTTCCCCAGCCAGTACCGCAACTCGGCCTTGCGCCCCCCCGCTTCCATGCTCGCCCGGATCAACTCCTCCGCTTCGCCCGGTTCATCCAGGTGGATCAGCGTGATGCCCAGTCGCGCCAGCACCGACGGATCCCCGCCCTTCAGCCGCAACGCCGAGCGATACGCCCCGTCGGCCTGCGGCCACGAGCGTACCTCGTACCAGTCATCGCCTTCACGCTTCATCGCCGCAAATGCCGCGATGGTGCGCACACGCTCGTCCAGTTCGGGCAGGTCTTCGGCAGCACCCTGCCGCGCCTCACCGGGCGACATCGTCGGCAGCAGCAACGCCACGATCGCAACCGCCGCCGCAAGTATCGTCCGCGAACCGCGCGCCGTTGCTCTCGCCGCCATCACTACCCACAGTCGCTCCACCAGCGCCGTCTTGCCCCCGCCCGAGGCCGCCAGCGCCGGCGCCGAGTGCCGCACGCTGCCCAGCCGCTCCACCACCCCGATGATCGCCTCGGCATAGTCGCGTCGATGCCCGTTGACGGCGTTCACCGCCCACGCATCACACGCCAACTCCGCATACCGCTCGATTCGCCGCCTGGCCAGCCGCGCCAGCGGATGCCACCACAGCAGCGCCGACGCAAACACCTGCACGCACGCGATCCAGTGATCGTGCCGACGCAGATGCGCCAACTCGTGCGCTATCAGACCAGCCGAACCCTCATCCGCACACGCCATGCCCCCGGGCCACAGCATCACCGGGCGACCGAGCCCCCACACCATCGGCGTTCCCATGCCCGGAAATGTCCGCAACTCGGGCATGCGCACGCCCAGTCGTTCGGCCACCAGACGCACGCGCTCCTGCAACGCCGCTCCAGGCACGCTCGACCGTCGCACCAGCCGATCGATCCGGCGCACACGCCACAGGAATATCGCCAGACTCACCGCCGCTCCGCCCAGCCAGACCGTCCGGAAAAACACGCTGGTCGCCGCCGGACTGGGCAGATCGATCCACCCGCGCCGCCCCGGCACCGAGTTCGACGACAAACTCGATGTCGCGCGCGCCGGCGCACGAAGCACAGGCAGCACACCCGCGTGATCCCCGCTGCTGCCCAGCGTCAGCGCTGCCTGCTCGCCTCCGCCTACGTAATCCGGACCGATCTCCCCCCATTCCGGTTCCCGCGCTACCGTCGACGGCGCGGGTGCCTGCGTCTGCGCCCACTCGCCCGCAGGATCCAACCGCTCCAGCCGAAGCCACGCCGACGTCTCCAGTTCCACGATGCTCTCGCGGAAATGCCCGCGGATGGCCACCGGGCTTGAAATCTCCACCGGAGGCAGCAGCAGCACCAGCAGCACCGTCACCCAGATCGTGTGGCACACCGCCGGACGCCCACGCCAACGACGCTCCAGCAGCAACATCGGTCCGGCCACCAGGCAGGCGAGCAGCGTATTTTCCACCAGCCATCCCAGCACGCGCCCCGCCTCCCTCAGTCCCTTCGACGGCCCCCGCCCGCCGGATCGTCAATCGCGTCCAGCATCCTCCTCAACTCCCGCAACTCCTCCGCAGAAAACGCGTGCTCTCGCACCAGCGTCAGCATCAACGGCGTCGCCCGCCCGTCACACACCCGGTCTGCCAGGTCACCCAGTTCCAGACTGAGCAACTCCGGCTGGCTCACCGCCGGCGTGAACAGGTGCGCCTTGCCGTCCTTGCGCGTGGAGACAAACCCCTTCTGCTTGAGCCGCATCACCAGCGTCTGCACCGTGGTGTACGCCCAAATGCGTCCCTGCGCCTCCAGTTTCTCCATCAGATCTCGCACCGTCCCCTGTCCGAGATCCCACAGAACCTTGAGGACTTCCAGTTCGGTGTCGCTCACCGACCCCTTCTTCTTGTGCTTCTTCACGAATCAGACCCCCTTGGACCCCGGGTCGCAGCACCGCAACGCCTGGCGGCGCCGCGACAGCATCCTACGACAATGCGTCGTGGCGCACAATCTCCCAAAACGACATTCTGTCAGAGTGATCCGGCGGGCTCTGCTTCCAACCGATCGTACGACGGGTGTCAACGTCCCAGAAGTGTCAGCACACTCTCCAGCATGTCCCGGGCCGTGGTTTCGTTTCCCCCCGGTTCGATCGTCAACGCCACCCGCGTCCCGCCCCGCGACAGCGACGACCCCACGATCACGCGATGGAATAGCCTGGAATCAGGGGGTCGCGCAACCACTCGCGTCCGATCTTCGGTCGCCTCGGAACTGGTGATGGTGTATCCGCGCGACGCCAGCACCCGCTCGGCCGCCGCCCGGACTGATGCCGGCGGGATCGCCTCAGGGAACTCGCTGTGAAGGGTCTTCCCTTGATAGATCGCCAGAATCGGCTCGCGCCCGTGCCAGCCATAACTGGGGGTTCGGGTAGGACTGCATCCGGTCAGGAGGACGAGTCCTCCGACCACGGCCGAAATGGTTCCACGCCTTGCACCCATCGCTGCATGTCCAGTTCGGCCAGATCGATCTCCAGACCCGATTTCTGCACTAGGTGGCGCAGGATCGGGTCAATCTCGGTCTGTGGAACCGCCCGAGTCGGCTTCGGAGGCCGCTTCGGAGACTCGGGCGATGGGGCGGGCGTGAGCGCAGGCGGGTGGTCAAAATCCGGCTCCCCCAACCCAAAAAGGCGCATCCAATGGGCAATCTCCCCCCTGCTCAAGGGAGTTCGCCTGGCAAACTCCGGTCGACTCGCCAACCGCGGTGCCGCTGCGTCAGCCGCGAGATCGCCCAGAAACTCGGCAGACTCAAGGTACCGCCCGCCGGCTCGCCTGGCGGCCCGTTGAAGTCGACGATCTGAACTAACCAGAAGAAGGGATGCCGACCCGCTGTGAAGCGCGAGCATGCGTTCGATCACGTCGTCGGCCTCCTCCCCGGGGCCTGAGAAGATGATCCGTATCTCATTCAGTCGAACCTGGGTCGCCCGGCCTGCGGCTCCGGCGGCGTGCCTGGGACGCAGAGCCGAGGAGAGGTGTCCGTCGCAGACCAGGACGGGCCGACAAAGGAAATAACGGCTCTTGCGGACGAGGTCCACGAGTTGGACGAGGTCCGGGGCGGCCAGGTGGGCGGGGAGAACGCCTTCGACGTTGAGCACGTTGTAGGCGTCGATGATGACCATGGCGGAGAAGAGGTTAGGAGAGGGTTGATCGGGGAGGTTGTGAAACCTTTACTATGGACCCCTCACGCGCGATGGAGTGGCGGGTGCGGCGTGGACGGAACAGTCGAACCTTTCGAGGAAGGACCGTATGGCGATTCGGATCAAATCCCGCGGGGGCGAGAGCGTCGAGCAGATGATGCGTCGGTTCAAGAAACTCTGTGAGAAGGAGGGGCTGACGAAGGACATCAAGCGGAAGGAGTTCTACGAGAAGCCTTCCGAGCGTCGTCGCCGCGCCGCCCGTAAGTCGGTGAACCGCCGCACGCGCGGCGACGTTTTCTGACCACACCTTGCGCGACGGGGCGGGCCGGATCGGGGGCGGAACTCTTCGCCTGCGCGGCTTGACGGCAGACTCCGTGCACACCACAATCTCATTCACCATTCCCCGGCGGGCTGTCCTCCGACAGCCTGTCGTTCATCATCTTCACACAGGAACAGAACAGTGAAACCGGCAACGCAACCTTCGCAGTTCGTCCTTGGGTTCCTTCAACGGATATGCGGCAGGCCGATGTGTGACCTGCTGCGCGTGTCATCGCCGGTCTGCGTGATCGCGGCGTTGGCGATGCTGAGCGTGCTGGGCGTTCGTCCGGCTCTGGGACAGGAGGGCGCCCTGCCAGCCGATCCGATCGGCCAGGTGCAACCGCCGGTGCGCCACGCGCCGGGCGGGGAAGCCAACCTGATCCTGCCCGACCTCAACACGGCCGAGTTCATGGGCATCGGCGGGCACACCCTGCTGCTGGGCGGGCTGGTCATCAGCGCCCTGGGCCTGGTCTTCGGTTTCGTGATCTACTCACAACTCAAGAAGATGCCCGTGCACAGGTCGATGCTGGACATCTCCGAACTGATCTACGCAACCTGCAAGGCCTACCTGGTCCAGCAGGGCAAGTTCCTGCTGATTCTCTGGGCGTTCATCGGCGTGATCGTCGCCGTCTACTTCGGTCGCCTGGTCGAGACGCTGGATCCTGCCACCGGTGAAATCACTCACGGCTTCCCGCTGACGAAGGTGGTGATCATTCTGGCGTTCAGCCTGATCGGCATGGCCGGTTCGTACGGCGTGGCGTGGTTCGGCATCCGCGTCAATACGTTCGCCAACTCGCGTGCGGCCTTTGCCAGTCTGCGGGGCAAACCGTATCCGTGCTATGCCATTCCTCTCAAGGCGGGCATGTCGATCGGCATGGCGCTGATCAGCGTGGAACTGCTGCTCATGCTCATCATCCTGCTGTTTATCCCGGGTGACTACGCGGGCCCGTGCTTCATCGGCTTTGCCATCGGCGAGTCGCTGGGTGCGGCGGCGCTGCGCATCGCGGGCGGCATCTTCACCAAGATCGCCGACATCGGCTCGGACCTGATGAAGATCGTCTTCAAGATCAAGGAAGACGATGCACGCAACCCCGGCGTGATCGCCGATTGTGTGGGCGACAACGCCGGCGACTCGGTCGGGCCTTCGGCCGACGGCTTCGAAACCTACGGCGTGACGGGCGTGGCGCTGATTTCCTTCATTCTGTTGGCCGTTCACGACCCGCTCATCCAGGTGCAGTTGCTCGTGTGGATCTTCGCCATGCGCGTCATCATGGTCGTCGCCAGCGCGTTGTCCTACTTCATCAACGAGGCCGTCGCCCACGCCAAGTTCGGCAACGCCGCCAAGATGAACTTCGAGAGTCCCCTCACCCACCTCGTGTGGCTGACTTCGATCGTTTCGGTCGTCCTGACCTACGGCGCCTCGTACCTGCTCATTCCGTCGCTCGGGGGCGACAGCACGATGTGGTGGAAACTGGCCACGATCATCACCTGCGGCACGCTGGCCGGAGCGATCATCCCAGAGTTCGTCAAGGTCTTTACCTCGACCGAGAGCCAGCACGTCCGCGAGGTGGTCACGGCCAGCCGACAGGGCGGAGCCTCGCTGAATATCCTGGCCGGCTTTGTGGCGGGCAACTTCTCGGCCTACTGGCTGGGCATGGCGATCCTGGTGCTCATGGGCATCGGCTACTACGTCAGCAACGCCTTCCCCTCCGGCGAACAGGCGATGATGCTCGCCCCGGCAGTGTTCGCCTTCGGCCTGGTCGCCTTCGGATTCCTGGGCATGGGTCCGGTCACCATCGCGGTCGACTCGTACGGCCCGGTGACCGACAACGCGCAGTCGGTGTATGAACTCTCGACCATCGAGACCATCCCCGGCATTTCCGAGGACATCCAGAAGGATTTCGGTTTCACCCCCGACTTCGAGAAGGGCAAGGAGTTCCTCGAAGAAAATGACGGCGCGGGCAACACCTTCAAGGCGACGGCCAAGCCGGTGCTGATCGGCACGGCCGTGGTCGGCGCGACGACGATGATCTTTGCGATCATCGTGGCGTTGACGCACGGGTTGCAGCCGTCAGAGGTGGCCAACCTGTCTCTTCTGCATCCGCCGTTCCTGCTCGGTCTGATCGCCGGCGGCACGACGATCTACTGGTTCACCGGCGCGTCGACGCAGGCGGTCTCGACCGGCGCCTATCGGGCCGTCGAGTTCATCAAGGCCAACATCAAACTCGAGGGCTCGACCAAGGCGAGCGTGGAGGACAGCAAGAAGGTCGTGACGATCTGCACCGAGTATGCGCAGAAGGGCATGTTCAACATCTTCCTGGGCGTGTTCTTCGCGACGCTGGCCTTCGCGTTCTTCGAGCCGTTCTTCTTCATCGGATACCTGGTGTCGATCGCGCTGTTCGGGCTGTTCCAGGCCATCTTCATGGCCAACGCAGGCGGTGCATGGGACAACGCCAAGAAGATCGTCGAGACCGAACTGAAGGCCAAGGGCACCGACCTGCACGCCGCCACCGTGGTCGGCGATACCGTCGGCGACCCGTTCAAGGACACGTCTTCGGTGGCCATGAACCCGGTGATCAAGTTCACCACGCTGTTCGGGCTGCTGGCCGTCGAACTGGCCATGAGCCTCAAGGTCTTCGCCGACGGTGGCAACGACAAAGTGCACACGACCCTCACGGCGGTGCTCACCGGCGTGTTCCTGCTCATCTCCGTCGTCTTCATCCGTCGCTCGTTCTACGGCATGCAGATCGGCGAGCATGAGGCCATGAACAAGGCCTGATCCGTCTCAAGTGCCTGGTGACGTCGGCCCGGCCCAGCGCCGGGCCGTTTCTCTTTTGGCGGCGGTCAATCCGCAGGGGCATCAAGACGCTTGCGAAAGCAGCGTACTTCGGCCACGGGCTCGAAGCCCAGCGACTCGTGGGCGCGGATGCTGGCCGCGTTGTCGACGTCGGCGTCGGAGGCAAACTCGCAGCAACCCTGCGCGCGGGCCCATTCTTCGCCGGCGCGGACGAGGGCGCTGCCGACGCCGCGCCCGCGGGCCGCGGGCTCGACGTACCAGCCCTCAAGATACCCGACTGGCGTGCTCAGGCAACCTTCGGCGTAGTCGCGGAGTGAGACTTCGGCAAAGCCGAGCGGCGCGCCGGTGTCGGCGTCGCGAGCGATGAAGACACAGTGCAGAAGTGACTGGACCGTGCCGTGCTCGAAGTATTCGCCCGCCACCGCCGGCATGTCGGCCACGAGCCAGTCAGGCCCGAGCGAACGGCGCATGGAGATCCACGCGTCGGCGTCGACGGTCGAGATGGGACGGATCACGTACCAGAACATGGGGAATGTTCCGCCGCTCGCGCGCGGGAGTCGAGTCCCGGGCGAAACGTCGCCGGATCGCTCGTGCCCCGGAGTTTCACGGGGTTCAGAGAAGAGAAGGAGAGGAAGGCAAAGCGTCCTCGGCCAACAGGCCCAAGCGTGCCGCCAGCGTCTTCAACCCCGCGAAACTTCGTGAAACTCCGTCGTGAGGCCTTTCCCACCGCGGGCTCCGTGGTTCCACCGCTCAGTAGTTCGGCGTCGGGGCGCGGAAGTCATCGAACCGGATCGACCGGAAGTACGCGATCGTGCGTTCGAGCCCCTCGCGAAGTTGGACCTTCGGCTCCCAGTTCAGTCTCTCCCGGGCCAGGCGGATATCGGGCTGGCGCTGCCGCGGGTCGTCTGGTGGCAGCGGCAGGTGTTCAAGCGGCAGATTCGGGCGTCCGGTCAGTTCGAGCACGAGCCGCGCGAGTTGCATGATCGTGAACTCGTTGGGATTGCCGATGTTCACCGGGCCGGGAAAATCATCGGGCCCGTTCATCATCGAGACAAGACCTTCGACCATGTCGTCGACGTAGCAGAATGACCGGCTCTGCGTGCCGTCGCCGAACATGGTCACCTTGTTCCCGTGCAGCGCCTGGCGGATGAAGTTGGAGACCACGCGGCCGTCGTAGGGGTGCATGCGCGGGCCGTAGGTGTTGAAGATGCGAACAACGCGGATGTTGACGCGGTTGGAGCGGTGGTAGTCGAAGAAGAGGGTCTCGGCGGCGCGCTTACCCTCGTCGTAGCAGGCGCGGGGCCCGATCGGATTGACGTTGCCGCGGTACGTTTCGGGCTGCGGGTGGACGTCGGGGTCGCCGTAGATTTCGCTGGTCGAGGCCTGGAGCACCTTGGCGCGGCAGCGTTTGGCCATACCGAGCACGTTGATGGCGCCCATGACCGAGGTTTTCATGGTCTTGATGGGGTTGTACTGGTAGTGACCCGGGGCGGCCGGGCAGGCGAGGTTGTAGATCTCGTCGACTTCGAGCCACAGCGGGTGCGTGACATCGTGGCGGATGAGTTCAAAGTTGCGGTGATCGAGCAGGTGTTCGACGTTGCCCTTCTGGCTCGTGAAGAAGTTGTCGATGCAGATGACGTCGTGCCCCTGCCCCACCAGCCGGTCGCACAGGTGCGAACCGAGGAACCCCGCGCCGCCGGTCACCAGTATTCGCTTCAGACTCACGCGCCGGCTCCCTGTTTCCAGATGCGAGGCCTCTCGGCCAGATCAGCGACGTAGGCCCGCATCGCCGCCTTGGGCTCATGCCGAGGCGACCAGCCGAGCCCCAACTTCGTGCGGCTCAGGTCGGCGCAGGTGTAGTCCTGGTAGAAGGCTCGGATCGATTCGGGCATGTCGAACATCTCGACGTCGACGCCGCCCGTCATGCCCAGCGCCTGCCCGATCGCCGCCACAATCTCATTGAAACTGGTCGCCACGCCGGAGCCGAGGTTGTACACGCCCGGTTCGGGCTTCTTCTTCTCGCCCATGCCTGCGGCCGCCAGCGTGCAGTCGACCACGTCGTCGACGTAGACCTGGTCGCGTGCCTGCGTGCCGTCGCGGAACAGCCGCGCCTTATGCCCGCTGAGCACCTGGCGGGCGAGTTGAAAGACCATCGACGCCATTGTGCCCTTGCGCGCCTCGCACGGGCCGAACACGTTGAAGTAGCGCAGCCCGACGATCCACGGCGCCCTGCCACCCTCACGTACGGCGGCTTCGGCCGTGCGGCAGTGCTCAACTTCCATCAGCCACTTGCTAAAGCCGTACACGTTGTCCGGCGCGCCCGCGGCCTCGACCGGAAAAGCCTCGCGGCGTGCGGCCTGCGGCGGCGTGCCATACGTGGCCGCCGAAGAGGCGTACACCAGCGGCACGTGCGACTCGATGCAGGCGCCGGCGATGTCCGAGAAACTCTCCGCATTGTCGCGAATCATCTTCTGCTGGTCATGCACCGTCGTGTCGGTGATGGCCGCGAGATGAAACACCGCGCGCGGTTCGAGCCCGGCCACCGCCGGCTGCCAGTTGAGGTCTGCGACTGAGTCGGGGATGATCTCGCCGCGAAACGCGCCCACGCCCTTGCGCTCGCACGCCTCGACCAGATTGGCGAACGAGCCGGAGCGAAAATCATCGACCACGACCACGTGGCAGCCAGGCTCACGCCGATACAACTCGCCCACCACATTCGAGCCGATGAACCCGGCCCCGCCCGTGACGATGAACACGTGTCCTGCCATGAGTGCCAATGTTAGGGGCGTCCGTCCTCGTCCGACGGCCTGGGCGGCAGGCGCAGCACCTGTCCGAGTCTCAGGTCGTCCTTGCTGCGCAGACGATCACGGTTGAACTGGTAGATGAAATCGATGTACCGCACGCTTCCGTAAAACTCCTGCGCGATCCCCGACAGCGTGTCGCCCGGCTTGACCGTGTACTCGATCACCTTGACCTCAGACCCGTCCGGCTGCGGCGGCGTCGGGCCCGGCCCCCCCGGACGCCCCTGCGGGTTGGCCGGATCGATCGGCACCTTCACCTTCTCCCCCACACGCAGGCGGTTGGGGTCCTTCAACGGATTGGCCCGCGCCACGCCTGTCCACAGTTCGGCCGACCCCAACTCACGCTCGGCGATCCTGGCAAATGTATCCCCCGGTTCGATCGTCACCCAGCGAAAAGGCGCTTGCCCGAACGGAGTCTGCTCGCCCTGATGCTCGGGCGGCGCCGCTGCTTCCGGCTTCAGGGGCTCGGGCTGAGGGCTCACCGGCTCAGGCTCGGGCCGGGGGAGAACGGTCGCGGGGTCTTCTGCCTGCTGCGGCGTCACCTCGGGAAGGATCACGACCGGCTCGCGCTGCGAGCGCGGCTGCCAGGTCCAGTACAGAACGATCCACAGGACCACAAGCCCCATCAGCCCGACCAGCGTTCGGCTCTGCCGGGGATCCATGCCCGACGCCCCCTCAAGTGGTCAGTCGCTCCGGCCCGTCCGACACGGGCCCACCAGTCTTTCTCGACCAGACCAGCGGCGCCGCTACAGCGATCGACGAATAGGTACCCACGCCCACGCCCGCCACCAGCGCGAAACTGAACGCCCGCACGCCTTCACCCCCCCAGATGTACAAGATCAGGGCCGCCAGCAGCGTCGTACCCGACGTGATGATCGTGCGGCTGATGGTCTGGTTCACCGCGTTGTTAATCACCTTCGCGGAGGCGTAGGGCAACTTGCCGCGGTTCTCGCGGATGCGGTCCATGATGATGATCGTGTCGTTCAGCGAGTACCCGATGATGGTCAGAATTGCGGCCACGAGGTTCAGGTCAATCTTGAACGGAAGAATGCCGATCGTGCGGGCCACGGTCTGCCACGACTCATGCTCATAGATGATTTCGCACAGTGCAATCAGTCCGAGCACGGTCAGCACGTCGTGGGCCAGGCACGCGATCGCCGCAGCCGAGTAACGCACCGAACCAAACCGCACCCAGATATAGATCAGGATGAGCAGGAAACTCATGAGCACGGACACCACGGCTGCCTGCTTGAAACTCTCCGCAATGGCCGGGCTGAACGTCTGCACGCTGGCCAGCGTAGTCACCTCGGTCAGGGCGCTGCGGACAAGATCCCACTCGGGCTCGGCCAGTGCTTTGCGCCACACATCGGGATTATCGAAGAAACTCAACTCGGGGTCTGCGACAAGCACGACGGCGGTCTTGACCGCCTCTTCGGTGCCGTCGAGCACGCGGATTTCCATACGGTGCCGCATGGTCTCAACGAAGTCCGGCTTGGCGCGCATCGTGCTGATGCGGTCGTGGAGCCCCCGGAGCGTGGGCAACTGCTCTCCCGGGTCCTGGTCCACATTGATGACGATCGCCGCGCCGCCGATGAAGGAGGCCACGTTTTCGCGGTACTCCGGACGCCGGATGGCTTCGCCCAGGTGCGGGGTGACGATTTCGTATACAGGTGCGCCGTCGACAGACTCGTACTGGCTGCCGGCGAACTCGACCGGCGCCTTGGTTTCGATCTCGCCCTCAAAGGCGGACACGATCGCCTTGACAATCCGGTCGGTCGGACTGTCATCGATTTGCGCCCCGGCAGCACCCAGGCTGGTGGTGGTGCCCGCATGCTGCTCGAGAAGGAAGCACTTGATGTTGAACACGTTGGAGTTGATGCCGTCAATCGGGTTGACCGGTACGACTTCGGCGAAGGTGAGCGCCCGCAGCGGATCTTCTTCCGACAGCCCCTCGCCGATCCTGCGGATCTCATCGAGCACCTCGGCGCGGGACTTGATGATGGGCTGCCCGGCCTGGTCGGTGCCGAACTGCATGGTCACCTGCACGCCGCCGCGAAACTCCATATCCAGCATCTTGTCGCCGCGCGTCGCCACCATGTACACGCCGATGCCGACGTACGTGATGGAAACAAGCAGGAACATCCAGCGCAGCGACAGCCACTTGATGTTCGGCTCCAGCGCGCGGCCCAGAGGGCGATACACCATCGGAAGCATGCGCATCTTTTTGATATGCACCACGTCCGCGAGGAAGACCAGCATGATGCGGCTGACGAACAACGCCGCAAACAGCGTCGTGCACACGCCGATGCCCAGCGTGATGGCGAACCCGCGGATCTCAGCCGTGCCCATCTGCCCCAACACCACGCACACGATCAGGTTGGTCACGTTGCCGTCCACAATGCTGGACATGGCGCGTTCGAACCCGAGACGCACGGCCGTTTTCAGGTCGGCTCCGCGCTCGAGCTCTTCACGCATGCGCTCGTAGATCAGCACGTTGGCATCCACGGCCATGCCGAAGGTCAGAATGACGCCCGCGATGCCGGGCAGGCTGAACGCGGCCTGTGCCAGCGACATCGAGCCCAGGATCAGCAGCGCGTTGATCAGCAGCCCGACCACCGCCACTACCCCCAACCCGAAGTAGTAGACGATCATGAACCCGCCCGCGACGACGAACGCGATCAAGCCGGATATCAGGCCCGCTCTCAGGTTGTCCAGCCCCAGTTCCGGTGCGATCGTGCTTTCGCTGAGCGGCTCGCTGGACAACTTGGCCTGGAGCGAGCCGGCGTTGAGCACGCGGATGACATACTCACGTTCGGCCGTTGAGAAATTGCCCGTAATGATGCCGTTGCGCGTGATGCGCGCCTGGATCACCGGCGCCGTGTACACCTCGTCGTCGAGCAGGACGGCCATCTTGTTGCCGATGTTGCCGCCGGTCATCGACCCGAACAGGTTGGCCCCGCGCGTATCCATGCGGAAGCCGATCGCCGGACGCCCGCTCTGGTCGGCCGAGTTGAACGCGCTGGCCACCGCCCAGTCTGAGTCATCTTCCTGCGTCAGGCGCTTGCCTGGCGTGTCCCAGGCCAGCACCCAGTAATCGCCGTCGTATTCCTCGGCCACCAGCCCGCGCCTGGCGAAGTAGGCCTCGGGGCTCTGGTCGAGCATCTCGAGTTCCTGCACGGATTCGAGCCAGGCCTCGATGCGATTGATCTTCACCCAGCGGACGTCGCGAGCCCGAACATTGCGCGGGCCCTTCTCGCGCAGTTCGGCGCGCAGGCGCTGCTCATCCGGGTGTGTGTTGGGCGAGCCGGACCCCTGCGGATCGACGGTGATGCGGAAACTCAGCACCCCGGCGCCGCGCAGCAGGCGCACCAGGTCCGACGGATCATCGAGCGACGTGCGATTAGCCAGGTAGGTCTCGTACGCAGCCAGAATCGCGTCGATTTCCGGCTTCAGACGCCCGTCGTGCTGCTGCCGAAACTTGTCCAGCGCCCGCTTGCGGCTGCTCTCCTGCGTCACGTACTGGCCCGTTCGCTCATCCTTGAGGATCAACTCGCGATCTGGCAGATCCAGCAGCCGGCGGAACTCTTCGGCCGTCGGCATCGCCGCCAGCGCCGCGTCACGCGAACGCTCATACTTCAACTCTGCGTCTGCGATCTTGGCCACCACTGCGTCGACGGCTTCGTCCGGGGCGGCCTGCTGCTCCATCATCCGCAACTGCTCGCGCAGCGCCGTCGCCTCGTCCAGCCCCGCCGCCGCGTCGTCCAGCAGCGTCCGCAGGTCGCCTGACTGGCCGGCCGTCTCGATGATGCGGGCTGAACGTTCTTCCGCCGGCAGACGCATGATCCGCTCGAAATCCCCGCGTGAGATCGAGTGCTGATCGAGCGCATTCAATTTCTGCTCGAAGTCGGCCTTGAGGGCCTTCACCTTGTCGCTGGGCAGCGGCATCGTGATCTCGATGCGGTCCTGTCCCTGTGCCATCATGGTGATGTCGAAGATGCCCTGGGGGTCCACGCGGTCTTTGAGAACCTCGATCACCTTGTCGAGCACTTCCTTGGGGTTCTCGCCGGGATCGATGTCGACCGAGTACACCAGCGTCGTGCCCCCGCGAAGGTCTTTGCCCAGCCGCAACTTCTCGGACGGGGGCCAGATGCTCAGCACGAACAGCACCAGCACGGCGAGCAGAAAGATGGACTTGATCCGCAAGTTCTTCATATCAATTTTCCCGCCCGCCAACCGGGCGTGCAGATCGCCTGTGGCGCCACGCAACACGCCTCCCGACGCCGATCCGGTCGTCGGGAGTCAATCTTTGGCGCATCATCCCGCCGAAGCGCGGGAGAACCCGGTCAGACGCTTGCCTCGGCCTTCTCGGGCTTGGTCTCCGCCTCCGACCCCGCCCCGCCGCGGCCTTTCTTCAGCACCGTCTGGATCGCCGACCGAGCCACGCGGATGCGGGTGTTGCTCGTCTCGTCCACCCGCAGCACCACTTCATTGTCGGCTATCTCGGCGATCACCCCGATGATGCCCCCGATCGTCTGCACCCGATCGTGCTTGCCCAGCCCGCTGAACAACTCCTGCTTGCGGCGCTTCTCCTTGCGGTTCTGCATCATGGTCGACATGATGAGAAACACGAAAAAGACCAGCATGCCGATGAGGATGATGTCAAACCCCCCGCCGCGGGCAGGCGCGGCTGTTCCTGCCGTCCCGTCCGCGTTCGGATCCCCAGGCACCAGTTGCGTCCCCTCGCCCGAAAGACTCTCGCTCCCCCCGATCACCGGGGGCTTGGAGCCGAGCGAAGTAACCAGTCCGTTCATCAGGCCTTCTTCCATGTGTGCGTTCTCGCGACGATCGCCGCCCGGCCCTCCCACAGGGTTCGTCGGGCGACCGACCTGTGTGTTCAGATCAAGCCCTCGGCCGCGACCGGCCAATGACGGGCGAAGTCGAGCCAACCATCTTCGCGGATTGCACGCCGAATGTCCAACATCAGCCTCTGGAAGTGCCTCAGATTGTGCAGGGACACCAGAATTGGTCCCAGCATCTCCCCCACACTGAACAAATACCTGATATATCCGCGGCTGAACTCCCGCCCGCCCGGCGTCTCCCATCCATGCGCCGCCGGCTTGCACGCCGGACAATCACATCCTGCCTCCAGCGGGCCGCGGTCCTCCGCGTACCGGGCGTTGCGGAGTTTGATCTGCCCGGTCGTGGTGAAGGCGTTGGCGTTCCGCCCGTTCCGCGTGGGCAGCACGCAGTCAAACATGTCCACCCCCGCCCGTACCGCCGCCACGATGTCACGCTCGTACCCCACCCCCATGAGGTAACGAGGCTTGTCCTCCGGCATCAGCGCGGTGGTGTGCCGAGTTACCTGGACGATTTGTTCGTGCGGCTCCCCCACCGCCACTCCGCCGATCGCATACCCCGGCAGGTCGATCGCCGCGACGCGCCGGGCACACCAGGTCCGCTGCTCGAGGTCGGTCCCGCCCTGGATGATTCCGAACAGCGACTGCTCGTGCGCGCGCGCATGCGCCCGCTTGCATCGCTCCAGCCATCGGATGGTGCGCTCGTTGGCCACGCGCAACCGCTCGGCGTGGTCGTAGCCCTTCTTCCGCATCGCGTCGCGCTTGGCGGCCTGGCGAAGGCGGGCCTGGTTGGTGGGTCCGGCATCGGGGTCCATCGAGGGCGGGCAGTCGTCAAAGGCCATCGCGATGTCGGAGCCGAGTTGGTTCTGCACCTCCATTGCCCGTTCGGGGGTCATGCGGACCATGCTCCCGTCGATGATGGACTTGAAGGTGACGCCATCGTCATCGACTGCGTTGAGATCGGCCATGGAAAAGGCCTGGTACCCGCCGGAGTCGGTGAGGATGGGCCCGTTCCAGTTCATGAAGCGGTGGACCCCGCCGAAGCGCTCGATCAGGTCGGCGCCGGGGCGGAGCATGAGGTGGTAGGTGTTGTTGAGGATGATCTGGGCGCCGGTGCGGCGGACGAGTTCGGGCAGCAGCCCCTTGACACTGGCGCGGGTGCCCACGGTCATAAACGCGGGTGTGTCAAAGGAGCCGTTGAGCGTGGTCACGCGCCCGGTGCGGGCGCGGGTGTGCGCACAGCGGGCGGAGATGTCAAAGCGGAGGGCGCTCATGCGAGATCAACCCGGACCTTTGCTCGAAAACTCGCAAACGTCCGGCGTCGGGAACACGGGAGAACTCGTCCGATGTGCATCCAATCAGGGCTTTCCGCGCCGGGAATGTGCTTCGAGGGCCTTGCGTTCGCGATCGCTCAGCGACTGCATGCCGCTCTGGGAGATCTTGTCGAGAATGCGGTCGATTTCGAGGTCGGGCTGCGAGGGGCGGGCGAGGCCAGGGTCCGGGATCTTGCGCGAGTCCTTGAAGACGTCGAAGAAGTCGCGGAGCAGCCAGGGGCGGCGAATGAAGTAGAAGCCGGCAAGGGCTCCGCCGACGTGGGCGGCGTCTCCGCCCTGGTTCTTGCCCTCGGAGATGAGGTTCCAGAGAGCGATGGCAAAGTAGCCATAGACGACCCAGCGCATTTCGAGAGAGACCGGAGGGAAGAGCAGGCGGACAAGGGCCTTTGGCGCGATGTAGGCGCAGGCCATCAGGACGCCGAAGACGCCGGCCGAAGCACCGACGAGGGGCGTCCAGATCTCGGTGTGCAGGGCTCCGGGCAGCGGGAGCCCGAGGAAGCCGACCAGATTGAGAACCAGGTACATGAGTCCGCCGAAGATGCCGCAGGTCAGGTAGAAGGCCAGGAATCGCTTTCCGCCGAGTTGCTGCTCGACGAGCGGACCAAAGACGTACAGCCCGAACATGTTGAAGAAGAGGTGCAGGAAGCCGGAGTGAAGGAACTGGAAGGTGACGAGTCTCCAGACCTGAAGTTCGGCAAAACCCTTGGCGGTGGAAAAGTGTCCGAGGGCTTCGAGGGGGTCCATCACCTTGTAGAGGACTTGTCCGACGGGGGCGGCCCCGGGACCGGGAACGCCGTCGAAGAGCGGGCGGGCGATGACGTTGCGCTGCTGGCGCGTGGCGGCCTCGGGGACGGGCGTGAAGACCGGGACCAGCGCGTCCGTATTGAGCGGTACGAAGAACTGCTGAAGTTCCTTGGGGTCTTGAACGTTGGCGGCGTTGTGCTGCCCGAAATACTGGGTGGCGATGCGAACGGGCGTGCCGAGATTGGTCAGACCCATCTGGGCAAGCATGACCAGGCAGTTGGCAACGATGAGCCATGCGGTGACGCTGAGCATGCGCAGGCGTCCCAGCCCGCCCGGCCCGCGCGCGGCGCGGCCTGAGAAGCCCCCGCCCCCGCTCCGTCCTTCCTTGATGTACTCGCGGTCGTAGATGCCCATGCGTGCGTCCGCAGTCAATGGTTGGGAAAGGGAACCGGGCGATGTTATGCGGGAAGGGCAATGGGGAACGGGGCTTGGGAGATGGGCACCGGCGAGTGGAGAATGGAGGCAACGCGATGGTCGATGCGTCGGGGTGCGGTTGACCAGCCGGCCCACGCCTTGGCCCGGAAGGCGTACGCGAACCGGATGTGCGATCCACCCTGTGCCCCGCCGGGGAAGAGGGTTGGGCGTCACGACCCGCGTTTTCGCTTCGTTTCGGTCTGGAGTGTGCGTTTCTCGGCCCGCGTCAGCGAGCCCATGCCCTGGCGCGAGATCTTGTCCAGAATCTGCTCGACGCGCTGGAAGTGCTCCTGCTGCTTCTCGCGGCGCTTCAGATCGGCCTTGCCCGGGCCACGCTGCACGCGCTCGACGAACTCCGCTTCGGCATACATCCCCATTCTCAACTGCTGGCGCTGCACCCAGCAGGTCAGCCCGCCGAAGAGGGCGATGCCGAGCAGCAGTGTCTCTCCGGCCACGACGCCGGCGATTGCCAGGCACACCGCTGCGACCAGCCCGGTCAGCGTGGAAATCTCCAGTGACCTGTGATGGCCCCACCGGCGCCACAAGAGAGCCTGCACGATGCGCCCGCCGTCCATCGGGTACATCGGCAACAACACGTTGAACGCCAGCAAGGCGAGATTGACGTAGTACGCGGTCCACACCCCGCGCACGAAGACCGACTCTCCCATCACCCACTGCCATCCCTGGGCATAGGGGTGAAACGGGTTGAAGATGATCGCGCTCCAGTTGCCGACGAAAGCAAACACGACCCCGCCGAGGATCGGCACCAGCAGCACGTTGACCGCCGGGCCGCCGACGGTGGTGATCAGGTCGCACTTCCAGTCATGCGGGGGTCGGCAGTAGGCCAGCCCGCCGAGGGGCCAGAGCAGGATTTCGTCGGCCTGACCGCCCACCCAGCGGCAAGCGAAGCAGTGTCCGTACTCGTGAAGAAGGACGATGGCGAACAACGTGCCGAGGATGAGGGCGGTGAAGCCCATGTCGCCCTTGCCGGCCGCACGAAGCAGTTCGGCGATGATGTAGACGATGAAGAAGAGGTGAACGCGGACACGAATGTCAGCGAGGCGATAAAGCGGGAAGCCCCAGGACATCGGGTTGTCGGAGTTGCCCAGCGAGCGCCGGATGTCGGCCCACATCCCCCCGCCCCGGCCTCCGGAAGCCGTATCCACATCCCATCGATCACCGCTCACGACGGGTTCCTCCGCGTTCCCAGCAGCCCGCGGCGCTCGGCCAGCAGCAGCGCCACGATGGTCTTGGCGTCAACGATGTGTCCGCGATCGATCATGTCCAGTGCCTCGCCTGCCGAAACCGGGCAGACTTCGATGGATTCGTCGATCTCGAGATGCTGCCCGACCGGGCTCAGTTCGCGCGCGACGAATGCATACATCCGTTCGTCGCTGAAGCCCGGTGAGGTGTAGAAATCGCCCAGGTGTTCGACTGATTGCGGCCGGAAGCCGGACTCCTCGGCGCATTCGCGGGCGGCTGCGACGATCGGCTCCTCACCCACTTCGAGCCCTCCGGCGGGCAGTTCGACCAGCGTGCGCCCCACAACCCAGCGGTGGTTGCGGATGAGGACGATCCGCCCGTCATCGAGCAGCGGGAGGACGATGACGGCCCCGCGATGACGGATGATCCCCCGCGTCCGGCTGGAGCCGTCGCGGAACTGCAACGTGACCTGCGCCACGTCGTAGGCCCGGTCGCGCAGGAGGATGGACTCATCGACGACGGCGCGCTTGCGTGCGGCGGACGGCTCGCTCTTGTTCCGATACTCGCGGCTCACATCTCCAGTGTACGGCCGAGAAGGCGTACGCTCACGGGCAGCCGAAGGAGAAGGCCGACAGGAACGCCTGGACGTCGAAGAAGTCGTACAGACCGTCGCCGGTCAGGTCGGCGGAGGGGTCGTGCATGGAGAAGGCCTGCAGGAACGCCTGCACGTCGAAGAAGTCGAGCGTGCCGTAGGGCTCGGCAAAGTCGGCGTCGTTGCACGGGCCGCTCGCCTCGACTGCCAGTGTGAGCGTGTCCATCAACACGGGCGTGCTGCGCCCGGTGGCGATCCACTGCTGATAGAACACGTTGCCCGTGTCATTGGTCACGTTCTCATTGAGCAGGAACTCGGCGTACTCCTTCGAGACCGACTGGTAGTAGACCCGCACGAGCGCCTCGGTCGCGCCGGCCGGGACGGTGAACTCGGTGTCGTCCCAGTACTGCCCATCCATGTACGAGTATCCGACCGGGGCGGCCTGTACGGCGGCGAAGCCCGCGTTGGTGAACCCGCGCGGGGGGATGCGATTGTCCTTGTACCAGGTGTTGTTGAGCGCAAAGTGGAAACTCGGGCCCTCGGGCACACCGGTCAGCGCGCTGACGGCCGCGTCGACGCCGATCTTGGCTTCGTACACCTTGGTCGAGTCAAAGTCGAGCAGCGCCGTAGTGCTGTCATAGTGCCCGTGTTCGAGCACGAGTGCGCCCTCGGCGTCGCGAAAGACCACGTTCACCCAGGCGCGGCGACCCTCGGGATACCCCGTTGGAAGTTTGTGCCCGCTGTGGTTGATGACGCGGACGACAAGTTTGGAGCCGTCCTGCCACGCCTCCAGATCTGAAGCGTTCTGAAGCATCTGCACCGTCCGCGCGATCGAAGCCGTCACCGCAGCCGGCGTAAGCAGCGTGACTGAGTCGGGATAGAGGTTGCGGACCGCATTGAGCAGCCACGTGTTGCCGCCGTTGAAGTAGTGTGTGGGCAGGTTGCTGCGGATGGGCCTGCTGCTGATGAAGCACCCGCGTCCGGTGGTGTCGGGCATGTGACAGTCCTGGCAGGAACTGACGGCCGTGATGTTGCCGCCGAAGCGTCCGCCCATCTCGATCGGCCCCAGGGCGAACGCGCTGGCCAGCCATTCGCTCCCAGTGCGCTCGACGGGGAACTGGTCATACTTGTCGAAGGAGGGTGCAGGAGCGCCGAAGTCGTTGGGCGCATAGGTGCCATCAGGCTGGCGGCTGTAGACCGGGTTGGACACGTCGTGGCAGGTGATGCACAGCGAAGACTGCGCAAAGAACGGCGCCTGCCGCCACTGGTGGTAGTCAAAGGTGTCAAGGTCAAACGGCCCGCGGCGGATGTCCGACGGATCGATCACGTACTGGGCCGAGTGCGGGTTGACAGGCAGGTCGGGCGTGCCGGCAAGGATGCCGACGTCTTCGGGAGGGTTCTGGGCCGGATCGCCGAAGGGGTCGACCATGCGGTGACAGGTGCTGCACGAAACACCCTGGAAGTCGTCGGGCAGCATGGCCGAGCCGTCGGTCGGGACGCTGCGACCCTGGATCCATCCCTGCGGCAGGTGACAGCGCAGGCACAGATCGCCGGCGAAGGGCGCGTCCTGGTTGGCGATGGTCATGGCGGCGTGAAAGGCGGGGTCGCGAGCGGCCTGGCCCATGGCGCTGGCGGCCCACGGACGATACGGCTCGTCGTTGAGGTCGTAGTCGCCGTGGCAGGTGCCGCAGCGGGTAGCGGTATCGAGTACCTCTTCGATGCTGCCCGGCTGCGAGCCGGGGCCGAAAAAGTCATCGAGCGTGGTAGGCGGAGGCGTGACCTGAGCCCAGGAGCACGGGGCGAGGACGAGGGCGCTGGTCGCCAGGCGAAGTGAGTTCATCTTGGTAGTCCCCCGTTTTCGCCAGTTTTGACAGGTGGTCAAGTCGCTCCGAGACGGCCCCAGAATAGAGGATCGTCGAGTCAGGTACAAGCCCGGGCGTAAACTTGCGACTACGGGCAAGAATGTCCGGAATGTTCTGGATCTCTGGATCTAGTTACCTAATATGGATTGGGCCTTTGCCGGCGACGGAGTCTGCACGATGAGCGAGCTACTGGACAATCCGGCGGCCCGAGTGGCCGCGCTGACCAAAATCATCGAACGCCTGCATCAGGGCGCCAGCCCCGAGCGGGTGCGCCCCGATCTGGCCAGACTGGTTCGTTCGTGCGAGCCGTCGGAGATTGCGGCGATGGAGCAGCAGTTGATCGCGCGGGGCACTCCGATCGAGCAGATCATGGGGACGAGCGATCTGCATGCTCAGGCGACTGGCGAGACGATGGTCCAGAGCGCCCACCCGGCGGTGCCGAGCGGACACCCGGTCGACGTGTTCCTGCGTGAGAACACAGCGTTGCGCGGGACGATGGATGCCCTGCGCGCCGCGCTGGAGACGGGCAATCGCGACGAGGCGCTGGCACGCTTCAATGAACTGATGGACCTGGATAAGCACTACGCGCGCAAGGAGAACCTGCTGTTTTCGTGCCTGAAGCGACACGGGATCACCGAGTCGTCGCGCGTGATGTGGAGCAAGGACGACAAGGTGCGGGCGTTGCTTGGCAAACTGGGCGAGTCTATCGCGTGCGAAGACCACTGCACGTGTTCGGCGCGCCAGGCGGCTGAGCGGACCCTGCTCGCGGTGGAAGAGATGATGTTCGAGGAAGAGAACGTCCTGCTGCCCATGGCCCTGTCGCACCTGAGCGAGAGCGAATGGGGCGAGATCCACGAACAGTCACCTCGCTTCGGCTGGTGCCTGATCGATCCGGCAGGCTCGTACATGTCTCCGGGGCAGCAGGCACGGGCGAGCGGGGCGACGGCCAGACGAGCGGTCAACCCGGACGAGGCATTGATCCAGACACAGCCGGACGGCACGATGGTGCTGGCGGTCAGTCCAGGCCCGCGCACAGGCGAGGAACTGATCCCGCCGGCGTCGATCACCTTTCCGACCGGTTCGCTGTCCGTCGAACAGTTACTGGCCATTTTCTCAACGATGCCGGTGGACCTGACCTTCGTCGACGCCGACGATCGCGTGCGCTTCTTCAGCGAAGGCCCCAAACGCGTGTTCGTGCGTCCCAGGGCGGTGATCGGGCGGAAGGTGCAGTTCTGCCATCCGCCGTCGAGCGTGGACACGGTCAACCGGATTCTCGATGACTTCAAGAGCGGCCGGCAGGACACAGCCGATTTCTGGATCAAGCGCCAGGGGCGCTTCGTGCAGATCCGCTACTTCGCGGTGCGTAACGAAGCGGGCACCTATTTGGGCACGCTGGAGTTCACGCAGGATCTGACGCGCGAGCGCGCCCTCGACGGCGAGCGACGCCTGCTTCAGTATGACTGATCCTCGACGTTTGGGCGTCGGCACGCCCGCCCGGAGAGGTGCCCGAAGACGTGCACCTCTCCGCCGTCATCGAGTGCCTCACTCCTCACGTGCCCCGCTCGTGGGGCCTCCGATCATGATGTCGCCGCGCACCTGCACCTGCGGCCTTTCGCCGGCTGCGGCGCCGAAGGCCTCGGCCGCTTCCGATGCCTCAGCCAGCATGCGCTCCTCGGCGTCGAAATCGAACTCCTCAGGCTCAACGAGGAACTTGACGCGGATGTCCTGGTAGCGGCGGAACCCCGTGCCCGCAGGAATGAGGTGACCGAGCAGCACGTTCTCCTTCAGGCCGATCAGTTCGTCCTCGGCGCCCTTGAGCGCGGCCTCGGTCAGCACCTTGGTCGTCTCCTGGAACGATGCGCCCGAAAGGAACGAGTCGGACTGGAGGCTGGCCTTGGTGATGCCCAGCAGGAGCGTGCGGGCCGTCGCCGGGCGCGCACGCTTGGCCTTGGCGGGCTCCTTGCCCTCGGCCTCGGCGCGGGCGTTGGCTTCGCGGATGACGCTCTTCTCGACCAGGTCGCCGATCTTGAGGTCGGTCCCGCCGGCGTCGCTGATGCGCACCATGTTGCCCACGCGGGTGTTGTGCTGGCGGAAGTGGAAGCGGTCGATGACCTCGTGCGGGAGCAGGTCGGTGTCGCCCGGGTTTTCCACACGCACCTTGCGCAGCATCTGGCTGACAATCAGTTCGATGTGCTTGTCGTTGATCGTGACGCCCTGAGCGCGGTAGACGTTCTGCACTTCGTCGAGCATGTACGTCCACAGCGCCTCTTCACCCTTGATGCGCAGGATGTCGTGCGGCACCAGCGGGCCTTCGGTCAACGGATCGCCCGCCTGCACGTAGTCACCGGTGTGCACCAGCAGCCCCTTGTCGGAGGGGACGTGGTGGTCCTTCTCGACGCCGGCGTCGGAGATGACGCGGATGGTCATCTTGCCCTTGCGCTTGTCGGCGTGAAGTTCGATGCGCCCGGAGATTTCGGCCATGGTGGCCGGATCCTTGGGCTTGCGCGCCTCGAAGATCTCGGTGACGCGGGGCAAGCCGCCGACGATGTCCTGCGAACCGGCAGCGCCGCGTGGCTGACGGGCGAGCATCTGCCCGGCCTCGACGGTCTCGCCGTCCTCCACTTCGATGCGTGCCTTGGCGGGCAGGTAGTGGAAGTCAAGGATGTGCCCGCTCTCGTCCACGAGGTTGATCTGCGGGTGCATGTCGCCCTTGTGCTCGATGACCACCAGCGCCTTCTGCCCGCGCCCGGCGTCCTCCTGCCGGACGGTCTGACCCAGTTCGATGTCGACGAACTGCACCACGCCGCCCTTCTCCGCGAGGATCGGCGTGCGGTGCGGGTCCCACTTGGCCAGCACCGCCCCCTTCTTGACCACTTCACCCGGCTTGACGTAGATGTAACTTCCGTAGTTGACGGCGTACTTCTCAAGTTCGCGGCCCTTGTCGTCGAGGATGGCCACTTCGCCGTTCTTCTTCAGCGAGACCAGCACGTCGTTCCCGTCGTCGTCCTTCACGGGCACCTGGTTGCAGTCGCGGATCTCGACGGTTCCGGCGTAGAGCGAGCGACGCTCGGTGTCCGAAACCGATCGCGTCCCGATGCCGCCCGTGTGGAACGTGCGCATCGTCAACTGCGTGCCGGGCTCGCCGATGGACTGGGCGGCGATGATGCCGATGGCCATGCCTTCTTCGACGAGTTTGCCGGTCGACATGTCCATGCCGTAGTCGAGTACGGAGCAGCCGAAGCGGCTTTCGCTGGTGAGCGGGCTGCGCACCATGACGCTTTCGATGCCCAGATCCTCGATCTTGCGAGCGGCGGCGGGAGAGACCATCTCGTTGGCCCGGACGATCATCTCGTCGGTGACGGGGTTGATGATGTTGCTGACGCTGACGCGCCCGATGATCTGGTCGCGCAGCGCCACGTCCACCTGCTCGCCCTTGTAGAGGGCGCGCTTCATGATGCCGCGGCGTGAGCCGCAGTCATGTTCGCCCACGATCACGCTCTGCGCAATGTCGCACAACTTACGCGTCAGGTAACCCGAGTCGGCCGTCTTCAGAGCCGTGTCGGCCAGACCCTTGCGGGCGCCGTGCGTCGAGGAGAAGTACTCGAGCACGTTGAGGCCTTCGCGGAAGTTGGCGCGGATGGGGGTTTCGATGATCTCGCCCGAGGGCTTGGCCATCAGCCCGCGCATGCCGGCCAACTGCTGCATCTGGCTGACGTTCCCGCGGGCGCCCGAGTCGCTCATCAGGTACACGGGGTTGAGATAGCGCTTGCCTTCCTTCTTCTCGATGGAGGTGTAGTTGCCCTCTTCGTCGCGGCGGTCGTGCCGGAGCGTTTCGATGAGCTTCTTGGTCAGTTCCTCGCGGCAGTGACTCCAGATGTCCAGCAACTGGTTGTACCGCTCTCGCTCCGTGATGATGCCCATCTCGTAACTCTTCTCGACGCGGTCGGCCTGCTTCTGCGCCGCGTCGAGCAACTTCTGCTTCTCTTCGGGAATCCGAAGATCCGTCACGCCGAACGACAGCCCGGCCGTCGTCGAGTTCTTGAACCCCATCTCCTTCATCGCGTCGAGCAGGTCGATCGTCGCCGGCTTGCCCGAATAGATGTACGAGTCGTCGATCACCCGGGCGCAGCCCTTCTTGCCCAGGGCGCAGTTGTAGAACGGCATGCCCTTGGCCAGGATGTCGCTGAACAGCACCCGCCCGACGGTCGTGATCACGCGGCCGTGCTCGGGCAGCGGCTCAACCGGCCCGTTCTGAACGCTGACCACCTTGTCAAACCCGTCCAGTCGCACGCTGACCAACTGCTGAAGGCGGATCTTGCCCTCGTCGTAGGCAAGGATGGCCTCGCGGCGATCCTTGAAACGCATCAGTTCGCTCTCCGGCTTCATCTCGTCGATGGTCGCCGTGATGAAGTACACGCCCATCACGATGTCCTGCGAGGCCGAAATAATCGGCTGCCCGTTCGCAGGGCTGAAGATGTTGTTGGTGCTGAGCATCAGCACGTGGGCCTCGGCCTGGGCCTCGATGGAGAGCGGCAGGTGCACGGCCATCTGGTCGCCGTCAAAGTCCGCGTTGAACCCGCCGCACACCAGCGGGTGCAGACGAATGGCGTTGCCTTCCACCAGCACCGGCTCAAAGGCCTGGATACCCATGCGGTGCAGCGTCGGGGCGCGGTTGAGCAGCACCGGGTGCTGGAAGATCACCTCTTCGAGAATGTCCCACACTTCGGCATCACGACGCTCGAGCATGCGCTTGGCGCTCTTGATCGTGTCGGCCAGACCGTGCTCCTTCAACTTGCGGATGATGAAGGGCTGGTACAACTCCAGCGCGATCTTCTTGGGAAGCCCGCACTGCCACAACTTCAGTTCCGGCCCGACCACGATCACCGAACGCGCCGAGTAGTCGACACGTTTGCCCAGCAGGTTCTCGCGGAAGCGCCCCTGCTTGCCCTTGATCATGTCCGTCAGCGACTTGAGCGGACGGTTGCTCGATCCGAGTACCGGGCGACGGCAGCGGTTGTTGTCGAACAGCGCATCCACCGCCTGCTGCAACATCCGCTTCTCGTTGCGGATGATGACCTCGGGCGCGTTGAGGTCCATCAACTTCTTGAGCCGGTTGTTGCGGTTGATGATGCGCCGGTACAGGTCGTTCAGGTCGCTGGTCGCAAAGTTCCCGCTCTCCAGCAGCACCAGCGGGCGCAGGTCCGGCGGGATCACCGGGATCACGTCCATCACCAGCCAGGCCGCGTCGTTCTCGCTCCCGCGCACCGACTCGATCAGTTTCAAACGCTTGGCCAGATCCTTGATCTTCTGCTTGCTGCGGGTCTCGCGCAGTTCCTTGCGGATCTGTTCGGCCTCGGCCGAGAGATCCAGACGCCCGATCAACTCGCGGATCGCGTCGGCGCCCATGTAGGCCTTGAACGCATTGCCGTACTTGTCGACCGACGTGCGATACTCGTCCTCGGTGAGCACCTGCTTGTACTTGAGTTCGGTGTCACCCGGATCGATGACCACGTAGTCCTGGTAGTAGATGATCTTCTCGAGGTCGCTGGTCTTCATCGCCAGCAGGGTGCCCAGCCGGCTGGGCATGCTCTTGAAGAACCAGATATGCACCACCGGGGCGGCCAGGTTGATGTGCCCCATGCGCTTGCGGCGCACGCGGCTGTGCGTCACCTTGACGCCGCAGCGGTCGCAGATGATGCCCTTGTACTTGGTGCCGCGGAACTTGCCGCAGGCACACTCGTAGTCGCGCTCGGGCCCGAAGATGCGCTCGCAGAACAGCCCGTCCTTCTCGGGGCGATAGGTGCGATAGTTGATCGTCTCGGGCTTCTTGACCTCGCCGTAGGACCACGCACGAATGTCATTGGGCGACGCAAGGGTCACCTTCACCGACGAATAGTCATTCACACGCTCGTATACGCTGTCAGCCATTCGTATCTCCCTGCAGCATTACGCTTCGGAAGGTTTCGTTTTCTCGCGATTCCTCAGCCCGTCGGATGGCTCTCGTCGCACCGCCGATGCCAAGCAGTCTGCCCGGCTTTTCGACCTGGATTGGCGCGACTCTCTCATACTCACCGTTCAACCGGCCAACCGACCCGTCGAGAACCTCACTCATGTCGATCCAGTCCGCGTTCGTTCCAGTTCCCCGACAAAGACAAGCGGTACATCCATGTGACCGACGACGACTTGTGTGCCAGTGATTCTCAGGTTCTTCACTCGCAGATGCGGCTGGGCCGCAATCAACTCGCCGAGTCTTGCGACCATTGCCTGAACGGCGTCCTGAAACTGCCCACTCACACACCGGCCCTTACAGCAAACTCCCCGCTTCCGTCCGCTTCTTCTCCAGCGTGATGTTCATACCCAGGCCCTTCAACTCGTTGCACAGCACGTCAAACGCCACCGGCATGCCGGCCTCGAGTTTGTTCGTGCCCTTGACCATGCTCTCGTAGATCTTCGTGCGGCCCTCGACGTCGTCGCTCTTGACCGTCAGCAGTTCCTGGAGGATGTAGGCCGCGCCATACGCCTCGAGCGCCCACACTTCCATTTCGCCGAAACGCTGCCCGCCGGTGCGTGCCTTGCCGCCAAGCGGCTGCTGCGTGATGAGGCTGTAGGGCCCCGTGGCGCGGGCGTGGATCTTGTCGTCCACCAGGTGGTGCAGTTTGAGCAGGTACATGTAGCCCACGGTGGTCTTCTGGTTGAACGGCTCGCCCGAGCGGCCGTCGTACAACTGGATCTTTCCGCCCCGGGGCATGTGGGCCAGCAACTCGCGAGGCTGCGCGGCAACGCCGCTCTCTTCAATCTCGCGCGCCCGCTTTTCAACGTGCCGGTTGGCCTCGTCGACCGCCTTGTGGATCTCTTCCTCCGTCGCGCCGTCGAACACAGGCGTGACGGCCTGGAAGCCGAGCACCTGCGCCGCCCAGCCCAGGTGCGTCTCGAGGATCTGCCCGACGTTCATGCGGCTGGGAACGCCCAGCGGGTTGAGCAGCACGTCCACCGGAGTTCCGTCCTCCATGAACGGCATGTCCTCCTCGGGCACGATGCGGGCGATGACACCCTTGTTGCCGTGACGACCGGCGAACTTGTCCCCCACCGACAACTGGCGCTTGGTCGCCAGATAGACCTTGACCATCTCGAGCACGCCGTTGGGCAGTTCGTCGCCTCGCTTCATGTGGGCGACCTTGCGCTGCTTCTCGGCCTCGATGGCCTGGATGCGGGGCCAGAACTGGCTGTGGATCAGTTCGGCGTACTCGCGCGTTTCCTTGCTGCCCTTGGCCCACTTGATGTCAAATGTCTGGATCTGCTCGAGGATGACCTCGGGGATGTCCGACGCACCCACCTTCTGGCGGGTCATCGGGTCGATCATCTCCGTGCCGACCGCGTCGTTGATCGACTGCGTCATCTGCTTGAACAGGTTGATCGCCTGCTGGTCCATCTCGGCTTCGTACGCCTCGATGTCCTTCTTCAACTGCTTCTTCTGTGCGTCGGTCATGTGCACGCGACGGCTGAACTTCTTGGCGCCGATCACGATGCCCTCGACGCCGGCCGGCACCTCCAGCGAGTCGTTCTTCACGTCTTCACCGGCGCGGCCGAAGATCGCGTGCAGCAGTTTCTCTTCCGGCGTCAGTTCGGTCTTGCTCTTGGGACTGACCTTGCCGACGAGGATGTCGCCCGGCCCGACACGCGCGCCCAGGCGGATGATGCCGTTGTCATCGAGATTGCGCAGCATCTTCTCCGACACATTGGGAATGTCGCGTGTGAACTCCTCACGCCCCAGTTTCGTGTCGCGGATCTCCACGTCAAACGCGTCGATGTGAATCGACGTGAACGTGTCGTCCTTGAGCAGACGCTCGCTCATCACGATCGCGTCCTCGAAGTTGTACCCGTCGAAGGTATTGAACGCGACCAGCGCATTCTTCCCGATCGACAGTTCCCCGCGGTGCGTGCTCGCGCCGTCGGCGATCACGTCGCCGGCCTTGACCTTCTGCCCCAGTTCCACCACCGGCTTCTGGTTCAGGCACGTCCGCTCATTGAGCCCGACGAACTTGCGCAGCACGTACTCGTCGGCGTTGTCGATGATGACACGCTGGGCGTCGACGGCCGTCACCACGCCGCCTCGCTTGGCCTTGATCACCATCCCCGAGTTGCGCCCGATCTCCTTTTCCAGGCCCGTGCTCACGCTGGGCGGATCCACCCGGACCAGCGGCACCGCCTGGCGCTGCATGTTCGAGCCCATCAGCGCGCGGTTCGCGTCGTCGTGCTCGAGGAACGGAATCAGCCCGGCCGAGATGCCCACGATCTGCTTGGGCGAAATGTCGAGGTAATCGACCAGCGACGAGTCAACTTCGGTCAGTTCGCCGTCGACGCGCGCCAGCACCGCGCCTTCCTTCAGCCGCCCCTCGCCGGTCAACGAGTCGGCCGGGGCGAGCACCGCCCGCAGTTCCTCGTCGGCACGCAACTGGATGATCTTGCCGGTCGGCTTGCCGTTCCTGACTTCGCGATAGGGCGTGAGCAGGAAGCCGTAATCATCGATGCCCGCAAAGATGCCCAGCGAGCAGATCAGCCCGATGTTGGTGCCCTCAGGCGTCTCGATGGGGCAGACGCGCCCGTAGTGCGAGATATGCACGTCGCGCACCTCGAAGCCGGCACGCTTGCGGTTCAGCCCGCCCGGACCCAGGGCCGACAGGCGACGCTCATGCACCAGGCTTGACAGCGGGTTGGTCTGGTCCACCACCTGCGAGAGTTCGCTGCGCCCGAAGAAGAAGTCGATCGCGCTTGAAATGCTCTTGGAGTTCACCAGATCGGCGATCTTGGCGACTTCTTCAGGATCCTTGACGCTCATGCGCTCCTGCACGGTGCGGCGAAGTTTCAGGAAGCCCTTGCGCAGTTCCTCCACCGCCAGTTCATCGAGCGTCCGCAGGCGACGATTGCCCAGATGGTCGATGTCGTCGATCTGGGCCGCCGCTCGACCCGTCTGGAGATCCTGGCGGTTGGAGCGCAGGTCGAGCAGGTACTGCACGACGCGCAGGAAGTCCTCAGACCGCAGGAACATCTGGTCTTCGGGCACCTCGAGCCCGAACTTGCGGTTGATGCGGAAACGCCCCACCTTGCCCAGGCGGTAGCGATTCTCGTCGTAGAACTTCTCGTCGAAGAGTTGCTTGGCCTTTTCCACCTGCGGCGGGTTGCCCGGACGCAGTTTGGTGTACACCCGCAGCAAGGCCCGCTCAAACTCGCTGTCCGCCACGTCGGCGAACATGTCCAACTTCTCTTCCGCGATCGTGTTGAGGATCAGCGAGTCTGACGGATTCTGCACCACGCGAACCGTCTTGAGCGAACTGTTGCGGATCGCCTCGGCCTGGTCGCCGATGCGCCGACCCACATGCACCAGTTCCTCGCCCGTCTCCGTATCCACGATCGACTGGGCCGCCCAGTGCTCGGGCTGCACCTCGCCCGCCTTGACTTCACTGACCTCGTAGAAGAGCCCGATGATCGCATCGGTGCTGGCCACCGACTCGTCCAGACAGCGCAGGAACGTCGTGGCAGCCAGTTTGGTCGACTGGTCGATCCGCATCGCCAGCACGTCCTTCTTGGTCACCTCCAACTCGATCCACGACCCGCGTTCGGGAATGATGCGGGACGAGTGCAGCGGACGATCGGCCTCGCTGGAAATGATGGAGAAGTCCACGCCCGGCGAACGGTGCAACTGGCTGACGATGACACGCTCGGCGCCGTTCACAATGAACTCGCCCCCGCCGATCATGATCGGGAACTCGCCCAGGTAGATGTCCTCCTCGGGCAGGTCGGGGTGGGTCTCACGCTGGAGGCGCACGCGGATGCGGAACGGGCGCCCGTAGGTCAGGCGCAGTTCGCGGCACTCGTCTGAGGTGTACCGCGGCTCGTCCAGTGTGTACGAGATGTACTCCAGCCGCATCGTCCCGTCGTAACTCTCGATCGGGAAGATCTCCCGCAGCAGCGCCTCGAGCCCGAAGGACGTGTCGCGTCCTTCCGGCGGCTTGCTGAACTGGAGGAAGCGCTCGTACGCCACCGCCTGCACCTGAGTCAGATCAGGCACCGGCACGGCGTCGCCGCGCTTGGTGAACAGTCGGATCGCCCTTTCACGGCCCACGCGCAAAGTCTTCGAGACCATCAACTACCTCGCGCAAAACACCGCGCCGCGCAGACCCGATGGGCGTGCACACCAACGTCGCCGTTGTGTCGGTCCATTTGGCAGAACAACACCCGTCGTCGCGCCGCGGCTGATCAAAAATGATACTGTTCCTGGCTGGCCCCGCACCGTGCCGAACCACGGAGTATAACCACCGGTACTCGGCAGGGCCACCCGAAATCTGGAGATTTTCTTCCTACATTTTTTGACCGGACTGCATCACTTGCATAGAAAAGCCCCCTCATTTGAGGGGGCTTCGGCTTAGCCGGATACAAATCCTCGAGACCTCAGGCCAGTTCGACCTCGGCGCCGGCTTCCTTGAGTTTGGCCGCCATGGCTTCGGCTTCGTCCTTCGAGAGCCCTTCCTTGACCTTGGCGGGCAGTTTGTCGACCAGATCCTTGGCTTCCTTCAGACCCAGACCGGTCAGTTCGCGGACCACCTTGATGACGCCGATCTTCTTGCCGCCGTCGCTCTTGATGACCACGTCGAACGAGGACTTCTCCTCAGCAACCGGGGCCGCGCCGCCGCCCGCCGGACCGGCCATCATCACCGCGCCACCCGAGGCCGCCTCGATCCCGTAGGTCTCCTTCATGTAGTCGCCCAGGTCGACCGCTTCCTTGAGGGTCAATCCGGCCAACTTGTCGCCCAGTTCGGAGATCTTTGCGTCAAAAGTCTTGGTACCTTCGCTCATCTTTCACCAGTCCTTCAACTTGCCGGTTGCCCGGCGTTCATTCGCGTCCGAGAGGGGGTAGCCCGCTGCCACCTCTTTAACCCTGCGTCCTTGACGCTCAGGGCCAGTCGGAAACGTCGGATGTCCGTAAGCAGGCATCGGGGACGAGGCATCAGCCATTCGGAAAGGCCTTCAGTCTCGCAACCTCAATACCCAATGCCTCATTCCGCCTTCCACTCACACCTTTGCGATTGCTTCGCCCTTTTCGAGTTTCTCCTCGATCGCCTTGACGATTCCCAGCAGGCGTCCGCCGGGGCCCTTGACCGCACCCAGCAACTTGCGCCCGGGGCTGAGGATGAGCGTGACGTCCTTTGCGATGGCCTCGTCCCGGGTGGGGAACTTGGACAGCGCCTTGACTCCGTCCTCACCCTCGAACAACTGTCCGTCCAGCACGGCTCCGCGCAACTGGATATCGGGGAAGTCCTTGAGCAGTCCGACGATTTCGCGAGCCACCTCGACCACCGACTCAGCGCCGTAGGCCAGGGCATTGGCGCCGGAGAGCAGGGGGCTGAGGCCGGCCAGTTTCGTGTCGCCGAAGGCCTTGAGGAAGAGGGAGTTGCGGATCACCGTGACCCGGATCTCCTTCTTGGCCAGGGTCTGGCGGATCTTGTTGGTGCTGTTGCTGCTCACGCCGCGCAGGCTGATGAGCATCGCGTCTTCGATATCACCCACGCGACCCTGGTAGTCGCGGACGATCATTTGCTTGACGGGCTTTGACATTGCCGTGCTCCTTCGAACGTGCGTTCAGGGGGCCCGTCAGGGCGCCGCCACCGCCGACTCGTACTTGAGTTGCAGACCGGGCGTCATCGTCCCGCTGATCGTGATTTTCTTGATGTACGTTCCCTTCACTGTCGAGGGACGGATCTTCTCGATGGTGTGAATGAAGTGCATCATGTTCTCGAGCAGGTCGGACTCGGAGAAGGACATCTTTCCGATCACCGCCTGAACGTTCCCGCCCTTGTCGGTGCGGTACTCAACCTTGCCGGCGGCGAACTCGCCGACCGCCTCGGCCACGTTGGGGGTCACCGTGCCGTTCTTCGGGCTGGGCATCAGCCCCTTGGGCCCCAGCACGCGACCTAGTTTGGAGATCACGCGCATCATGTCGGGCGAGGCGACTGCCACGTCAAAGTCCATCCAGCCGGCCTCGATCTCCGCGACCAGGTCTTCCCCGCCTGCCTTGATCGCGCCGTTCTCGATCGCCTTCTTGGCCACATCGGACGGGCAGAACGCGACCACGCGCTTGCTCTTGCCGATGCCCTTGGGCAGCGACACCGAGCCGCGCAGCATCTGGTCGGCCTGCTTGGTGTCCACACCCAGGTGGACGCAGATCTCGACAGTCTGGTCGAACTTGGGAGCCTTGAACTTCTTGAGCAGCGACACCGCCGAGGCCGGCTCGACCGGACCCTGCGGACACAACGTGAGATTGTGCTTGCGACGCTTGTTGATCCGTGCCATCGCTCAGCCCTCCACCGTCACGCCCATCTGGCGAGCCGTGCCTTCGATCACCCGCATGGCCGCCTCGATCGTCTGAGCGTTGAGGTCGGGCATCTTCTCCTGCGCGATCTTGCGGACCTGCTCGCGCGTGATCTTGCCCACCTTCTCCTTGTTGGGCACGCCCGAGCCCTTCTCGACGCCGGCGGCCTCGAGGATCAGCACCGACGCCGGCGAACTCTTGATCTCGAGTTCAAACGAACGATCGCTGTAGGCGCGGACGATGCACCCCACCAGTTTTCCGTTCAACTGGGCCGTGGCCGCGTTGAACTGCTGGATGAACTGGCCGGGGTTGACGCCGTTGGCGCCCAGCACCGGGCCCAGCGGAGGCGCGGGCGTGGCCTTGCCTCCCGGCGCCATGATCTTAAACGTTTTGACAAGTTCTCTCTTGGCCATCGGTCTCCACCTCCCACCCTCCTGGAGTGCCTGTCGGGGCCAAGCCGACAGCCGGAGGCTGGTTCACACGGTTCGCGTTGTCTGCGCAGAACTCCCCCGCGCAGGGTCGTGAGTATACGCCCCGCACCCCGCCCGGACAAGCGCCACCGATGCGCCCCAGTCGGCGCCTACCGCTTCAATTCGGTTCGGAACATATCCGCCACAGCCTGCTCCAGCCCCTGGGCCGCCGCCCGCTCGACCATCTTCAACGCCAGGCCGGACTTGCCCTGGGACTGCAACAACACCGCCAGCGTGAACCAGCCCGACGAGGTCTTCAACTCGTTGGCCACCGGACTGACGATACCCATCAACGCCCGGGTGCGGGCGCCGTCAAATCCGAGGTCGGCCAGCGAGAGCGGCGTGCGGGCCAATTCGGGTCGATCCCGGTACGCCTTGCGAATGGCGGCAAACCCCTCGTCTACCCGCTCCTGTTCGAGCATGACCAGCCCGAACTCGCGGAGGGCCTCCGAATCATCAGGGTTTTTCCCCAGGTGGATTCGATACTGGGCCTCGGCCGACGGGAGGTCCCCCAGCACCACTCCCAGTCGGGCGATCTCGATCGGCTCGGGCGGCTCAGGGGGCGGAAGCGTCTGCTGCTGCTGCTGGGCGCTCGATGGATTGCTCAGCGAGCCCCAGCCCGAAGTCTCGTTGATCGAGTATCCCCCATCGCGGTAGTAGTAGCCCGACGGGTAGTACCCGTATCCGTAGCCAATCGGCACGTAGACCCACGAGTGCCCGTTCCACTGGGGGAAGCAGATCACGTCGTAATCCCAGCCGTAGTCGGACCCGTGCAGTACATGCACGCGATCGCGGAGCCAACTGGGAAGATCGGGCAGCACGTCGTCGGCGTCGGGAACAACGATGCACCCGCCGCTGCCGTGACCGTGATATGAGTGCCCCGTACCCCAGCGATTTCCGGCCAGTTCATTGGCAAGGTTGCCGTTGACGTTCAGGCTCCACCCGTCGCCCTCGACCTGGAGCGAGACACCGCTCCACCCGTAACCGGGCTGCCAGTGCCGATATCCGTATGTCGGGGAGGTCGGGGAGGACCGGGTCAGAGGGCTGTTGGTCACACGAAGTTGCTGCCCCTGGATGCCGGTGCGAACCGGGGGGCCCATCGTCGTGCGCTGCTGCTGGGCCCAGACGGACCCGGCCAGCCCGGCGACCAAGGTGACGGCAAGCCCTGTTCTCCAATCCATCGCGCACCTCCTTGCCCACTCCTTACATACTCGCGATCCGGCGTTCGGATTCAACCCCCACCCCCCACCAGCGTCCAAAAGCCGCGCTTCGCCCGGCGCGTTCGGCACCAACCCCGGCGAGCGGCTATCTTGTCTGGTTCCATGACGCGCCGAGTCCCGATCAATCTGACCGCCCTTGCTGTCGCCTGCCTTGTTCTGGTGGGTTGTTCGATGATCCCTGCGTCCTTCGTCGGCTCGCGGAGTTCGGTCGAGGTTGATTCGCAGGCCTTCGACGTGGGGCTGAGACCAAACCTCCCGATCCGGCTCTATCGGTTCGTGGACAAGAACACGGCCGACGTGATACTCACCGACATTGCCGTCGAGAACCTGACAGATCCTTCGGGTGCACCGCCCACGGGGAACATTTTTCACGTGCAGTTGTTCGTACACCCCAAGCCCGGGCGGACGCCGATCGCGACGACGGCGTGCAGTGCGACGGTGCAGCACCTGCTGCTGGCGCGAGGGCAGGTGGGCGTGTACACCGGGGGCGGATTCCTGTATCCCGATGCCCCGCCCGGAGAGAAATACTTCGGCGGCGCGATCAGCGCGGCGTCGCTGCGCCTGACGCGCGCCACGGATCAGTTCGTGGACCAACTCGGCCCGAGCGAGGGGTACATCTCGTTTGTCGCGCAGCGTGATGACGAGACGGTGACGCGGCTGCTGACGATCATAAATCGGCTGAGCGAAGTGGCGTATTCCGCGGCGCCGCGCATGACTGAGGAGATGAAAGCGCTGTCTGCGTCAACGTTGAGCGAGATTGCCGAGCCGGAGAGCGAGCCCGACGACGATCGCGAGTGATGCCTGGTTCAAAGGGCGGCTCGTGCGGGCCATCTGAGTCTTGGGGCATGGCCGCTTCGATGGCACCGGCTTCCTGCGGGTGGGCGCAGCAACCTTGAAGACAAGGTGGCCGGCTCGATTTATCGTGCGTACCAGGAGTCGAGGGTGTGTTCGGCGGCGTCTCGATAGAGCGTGCGCAGCATATCCGCCGGCAAATACCGGCCGAGGAGTCGCGGGGCGCTCAGGGCGTCGAAGCGGTCCGGCTCGACCATCATCAGATCCGGGTCGGCGATGTTGGACTCGGCATCGTACTCGGTCTCCCACATCATCCGCAGGGCCCAGTAGCGGCTGGCGTAGAGGTCGAAGGCGTCGGGCGCGCTCGCGGCCAGCATGGCGCCGAAACGCGGGCTTTCCGGCTTGGTCGCGGCCAGATGTTCGTCGCTGACAACGATGTCGGAGCCGAAGAGGATGCGCCCGCTGAAGCGTTGGAAGAACTCGACGAGTCGCTCACGCGGGTAACGACTCAGTTCGCGCACCATCCACTTGGTGGCCGAGGTGTCGAGGATGAGGTTGGAGTGCCGATCAAGCAGCCCGGTGAGAAAGTCGAGGTTTTCGGGCCAGCCTCCCATGTGGGCGGCCATGAGCGGGACGGGATAGTCATCGAGGATGCGTTCGAGCCCGACATAGTGCCGCGGCTTGGGCGCGTGGCGGTTCGCGTCGGCGTACGTGGTGGCGAACCAGGTGTCCGGGTCGCCGACATGGACCATGAGCATCATGCCCAGTTCGATGGCCCGCTCGGCGACGCGGCGACGCCACGGGCCGTCGAGCGGCACGATGTCGGCGGGGTCGATGCCGGCCTTGTCGGCGTAGTCGCGCATGCGAGGAGCGGCCCACATCTTCACGCAGCGGGCGCCGAAGCGCTCGGCCCACTGAGGCAGGGCTTCGAGAAAGCCTTCGGTCATCGCCCACTTCATGTCCTTGTGTCCGTAGGCGGGGACTGCGATAAAGCGGATGCGATCGCCCATGACGGCGCGCACGGCCTCGGCGTTGGCCAGCGGCGTCTGCGAGTAGACCCGTTCGACGCCGAAGATGTCCATCACACGCAGAAAAATCTTCGCCGATTCCGGCCCGTTCACGTGCACGTGGGCGTCGATGATGGGGACGGGTGGACGTCCGAGGCGGCCGGCCTCGGCCTGGTAGCAGAGCCCCAGGCGGTTGGCCTGGAGGCGGGCCAGAGCGACCGGGTCGACCGGCACGTGAATCCTGCCAGGTGTGTGCGGTGAAGACACCAGCGATGGTAGACCGACCGCACCGCGAGCACTCCCGCGCACGACGCACCGCAGCGTGTGGCTGAACAGATGGTCTCCCGCCTGGACCGGCAGGAGCGCACACGGTTGTCGGATGCACGAACCCGCACCAGCGCCTATTGACGGTGCTCGGTCAGCACCTGGCGATAGACGGCCGCAATCCCATCGGCCATGCGCTCAGCGGAGAACCGGAGGCCGTGTTCTCGCGCTGCATCAGCCATGGACAGCCGCCGGCGTGCGTCGAACGACGCCATCGCCTTCATGGCTTCGGCCAGGTGTCGGGGCTCAAACCCCGTCGCCACCATACCGGTCACCCCCGGAATGACACACTCGGCCGTCCCTCCCACCGGTGTCGAGACAATGGGAACGCCTGACTGCAGCGCTTCGATGAACACCAGCGGCATGCCCTCGCGATCGCTGGAACAGACCAGGGCATCAAACCCGGGCATGAACGCCCTGGCCTCCTGCCCGCTCCACGTTCGTACCCGATCGCTGATGCCGAGACTGGAGACGCGACGATGAATCCGATCGGCTTCCGGGCCGTGGCCGAAGATTGCGAGCATCGCTCCCGGCACCTGGGCAGCCACTGGGGCGAACGCCTCGATCAGTCTGGCGGGGTTCTTTTCGGCGCTGAGTCGCCCGACGAAGCCGAACACCAGTTCGTCGGGGGCATAGCCCATGACTTCGCGTGCCCGGTCGCGCGTAGCAAGCGGTTGGAACGTCAATCCGTTGGCAACCAGCGCAAGACGATGAGGTCTGATGCGAAGGTCGCAGGAGGCGTGGCGCTGTTCCATCTCCGACACCACCACGACACGCGAGCACCAACCGGCCAGCCATCGCTCGATTGCCATCACCGACCGCGAGGGTCGCCGGCCGGCCGTGATGAACCCGTGCGGTGTGTAAACCACGCGCATCGGTCGAAAGAGGCGGGCGACGAGCCTGCCGAGCGCTCCGGCTTTTGAACTGTGTGCGTGCAGCACGTCGAAAGGCCCGAACCTTCGCAGAGCCTGCGCCAGACCCACCAGGGACACGGCGTCGTGGAGCCCCACGGCCCGCTTCATGCGCAGGGGCACGCAGTTGACGCCGTTCAGGCGCGAGAGGTGCTCCAGAAAGTAATCGTCGGCCCGAAGCGGTGAGTAGATCAGCGTGATGTCGTCAGCCTCGATCTTGGCCTGCTGTTCGATCAGAGCAAGGACAACTCTGGCGCTGCCCCCGGCACATGATTCAATGAGATGCGCGACCCGCATGACCTCTCTCTGTCGGGTTTCCTCGCGGCTCGGTCGGCGGGCACGCGGGCGGCTTGCACCGGTTACCATGATGCATCGCGAGACGATGGTAGACCAGCCATGCCTGACCCCAAGCACCATGATGACGAGCCGAACCCCGTGGCGGGTCAGACCGCGTTCACGTTTACGCGTAGACGGCGTACGCAGACGGGTGTTCCGTTCACGCCCAGACGGATCGTCCTGGCGCACGATGCCATCGAGCGTCGCGGAGGGAGCGAGGCGGTGCTTGAGCGCATCGCCGGGTACGTTCGCCGTCACCACAAGGCAGTTGCGCTGCTCACACTGTTTGACGGCGGTGAGTCGATCGGTGAGCAGACCGACCAGGTGCGGCGCATTGCGGCGGGCAGGAGCCGGCTGCCGATGGCCGGTCCGGCGCGCAAGTGGATGCTGCCGCTCTTCCCCGGCATGGTAAACGACCTGTCGGGCTGGGCAGAAAGCCTGCACGAGGAAGAGCCGATCCACCTGCTGATCTCAACCAGTTCCGGACTGATCAAGAACGTGCGTTCACCCGAGAACGTCCCGCACCTGTGCTACTGCCACAGGCCGGCGCGGTGGCTTTGGGACCAGGGCGAGGAATACGGGCGCGGCAGGGGCGGACGGGCGCGCGGGCTGGGGCTGGCATTGTTCGGCGAGCGCCTGCGCCAGTTTGACCTCTCAGGCACGCGCGGAGTCAACGTGTTCATCGCCAACTCGAACCACACACGAGCACTCATCGAGCGTGTCTACTCACGTGACGCGACGGTGATCCCGCCGCCGGTGCGGACGGATTTCTTCACACCGGACGCGAACGTGCCGCGAGAGGACTTCTGGCTGGTGGTCAGCACGCTGGAGCCGTACAAGCGGGTGGAACTGGCGATCGAGGCGGCCGCCAAGGCGCGGCAACGGCTCATCATCGCGGGCGAAGGCACGATGCACGGGTGGCTGCGGGCGCACGCGCGCTCGATGGTCAAGCAATACGCGGGAGGCGTGAAGGGACTGGTCGAGTTCGTAGGACGAGTGGGCGACGAGCAGTTGCAGAGCCTGTACAGGCGAGCGCGGGCGTTGATCTTCCCGCAAATCGAGGATTTCGGCATCACCGCGGTGGAGGCGCAGGCGTGCGGATGTCCGGTCGTGGCGCGCAACCTGGGCGGTGCGCTCGACACGGTGATACCGGGTCAGACCGGCGTGCTGTTCGACAAGCCCGAGCCCGAGGCGATCATCGAGGCGAGCAAGTCGCTGCCGAATCATCCCAAACAGTGCCGGGTCAACGCGGAGAAGTTTTCAGAGAAGTTGTTCGATCAGCGGATGGGGATGCAGATCGAGCAGTTGATGTAGGACGAGGCGCCGGGCACTGGGCGCCGGGTACGAGCAATACAATGCCAGGTCGCCGCTTCTCCGCTTTGCCGGTCGATCAGTCGCTGGGAAGCGAGGGTTGTTCGGGCTCGACGCCTTGCGGGAGGATTTCGATCTCGATGTGAAAGTGCATCGGTTCGAGGAAGGTGCCCGGCACGCTGTTCTTCCACGGATCGCGGATGTGCTTGAACAGCGCATAAGGCACACGCACATGCATGCTGATGGAGCCGTCGGGCTCGACCTGCGACCAGGCCGAGCCGTGCCCTTCCTGCCCATCGAGGGCGCCGGGGCGTGCGTCGTACCCGGCGCGGATGCGCCCTTTCATCGTCTCGCCCGGGTCGACGGTGTTGAACAGGTTCCAGGCATCGGAGGGCACGCGGCAGGCCTTGAGACTGTCGCGTGAGAACTTGAGATGCTGCACGATGGTCCGCGTGAGAGGCACGGCCGACTGGTTCATGCGGATGCCGGTCACCTGCACGTCGATCACGGTGTGACTCTCAACCTGGTCGAAGAAGAGCAGCCCCTCCTCGATCTTGTAGAAGCCGAAGCGCATGACGGCGCCTTTGGGATGGGTGGCGCCCTTGAGCAGTCGCGTGCCTCCCGCGGCCGCGTAGGCGGCGATGTTGGCGCCAATCGGCTTGCGGTCGGCGTCCCAGCCGTAGGAGAGGTCTGACTCATGGACGTGCTCAACGCCGTCGGCCCCGAGCCAGGCGATGCGCACATGCGGGCGGCTGGCGTCGTCGACCAGCAAAAGGGGCGGCTGAAGTCGCAACCCCGGGCCGCCGAATACGAACATGAGCCAGAAGGCAAGGGCTTGAACGAGCATTGAGTGGTTTGCTCCCGGTTGGGCTGGGGGGCAAGAGCCCGCCCGGCGCTTTGCGACGCGGAGCATCGTCTGTTATGCTGTCCGGCAAATCAAGCGCGGGGCTTGAAGGGGAGAACGAATGAAGCGGAACATCACGACCGGGGGCTTGGTGGTCATTTTGGGCTTGTGCGGGCCGGCGCAGGCCGACGAAGACGGACGGAAATTGCTCGATCTCAAGCCGATGGTGCCGGGGCCGATCTGGCGCCTGGGCGATGGGGCGCCGCGGGGGTTCAACTCGTCTGGGGTGACGCTGCTGAGTTGGCTGCCGCTGAACAACTTTCCGGGCGGGCACGGGTCGGGCAACGACTGTTGGGGCCATGTGTCGCAGTCCGGGCGCGAGTATGCGATTATCGGGCTGGAGCGCGGGTTCGGATTCGTGGAAGTCACCGATCCTGCCAACCCGGTGATCGTCGCCTCCATCCCCGGGCCGACGAGCCTGTGGCACGATGTCAAGGTTATCGGGAACTACGCCTATGGCGTCAGCGAGGGCGGGTCGGGCATCCAGGTGATGGACATGTCGGACATAGACAACGGCGTCGTGACGCTAGTGCGCAACCAGCAGACGGGCGGGCACTCTTCGACGCACAACATCGTCTCGAATCCCGACGCCGGAACGCTGTACCTTGTCGGGGCCAACATCGGCAACGGCGGGCTGGTGAACCTTGACATGACCGACCCGACGCGGCCCACCGTCGCGACGGGGTGGACGGAGATGTACGTCCACGACGCGATGGTGGTGACCTATACCGAAGGGCCGTACGCCGGGCGCGAGATCGCATTCTGCGCCAGCGGATTCAACGGCGGGTGGAACTCGACGGGGCTGCGCATCGTCGACGTCACCGACAAGAACAACATCTTCACCATCTCGACGTACTACTACACGACGCCTGCGTACAGCCACCAGGTCTGGCTTTCGCCGGACAAGCATTACGCCTATCTGGACGACGAACTGGACGAGCAGAACGGGCTTGTGCCCACGACGACCACCCGCATCATCGACGTGTCGAATCTGTCGGCGCCGGTGCAGGTGGGCACGTTCACGAGCAACTCAACCTCGATCGACCATAACCTGTACACGCGTGACCAGTACATTTTCGAGGCCAACTACACCTCGGGCCTGCGGGTGTTTGACGCGAGCAATCCGGTCAGCCCGGTGCAGATCGCGTTTTTTGATACGTATCCGAGCGATGACAACGCCAATTTCAACGGCGCGTGGAGTTGCTACCCCTACTTCCCGTCGGGGACAGTCGTGGTCAGCGACATGAACCGCGGGTTGTTTGTCCTCCGCGTCGACGCGATCGACGGCGAGCGGCTGGACATTCAACTCGTCGGCAACCCGCCTTCGATGCTCAATCCCTTCGGGGGCACGACGCTCGAAGCGACCATCACCGAAGAGGGGCAGGTGCTCAACCCCACCACGGTGTCGATGGTCGTCGTCGACGCCGACGGGATCGAACACACGGTGGTCGGCGCGCCGACCGGCTCGGGAACGTATCGCTTCAACTCGCCCCCGCTCGACTGCGCTGAGCAGGTTGAGTACTTCATCAGCGCCCAGTCGACTTCGGGCGAGTACTTCTTCGCGCCGCTGACGGCGCCGACGCGCGGGTGGGCGGCCATTGCCGCCAGCGGCAGCAGCACGCCATTCGAGGACGACTTCCAGGCCGATCTCGGCTGGACCACCGCGGGCACCGCCAGCGACGGACAGTGGTCGCGCGGCGTGCCGGTCGGGGGCGGCGACCGCGGCGACCCGGCCGAGGACTTCGACGGCTCGGGCGCCTGCTACCTGACGGACAACGTGGACGACAACTCGGACGTGGACGCGGGCACGGTGACGCTGACTTCGCCGGCAATGGACGCCAGCGGCGGGCGCGCGTTCCTCAACTACGCTCGGTGGTTCTCCAACACGTCCGGCGCCGCGCCGCAGGAGGACGTCTTCACCGTCCAGGTTTCCAACGACAACGGCTCCAGCTGGACCACGCTGGAAGTCGTCGGTCCGGCCGGGCCCGAGGTCTTCGGCGGGTGGGTGTACAAGTCGTTCGATCTCACGACGGTCTTCGCCTCGCCGAGCAGTCAGTTCAAGGCCCGCTTCATCGCGGCCGACGAAGGCTCCGGTTCCGTGGTCGAGGCGGCTGTCGACGCGGTGTCCATCGTGCTGTACGAGTGTGAAGCCCCGCCGACCTGTCCGCCCGACCGAAACGGCGACGGCGCGCTTGACTTCTTCGACGTGCAGGACTTCCTGGCGGACTTTGCGGCTCATCATCCGTCGGCCGATCTGACCGGCGACGGCATGTACGACTTCTTTGACGCGCAGATGTACCTGGCGACGTTCGCAGCCGGTTGCCCTTGATCGGGGAGCCCGGCGGGCGGCCCGCGCCGGCAACACGCTCGCTCCGAGAGCAGGAATTTGCCTGACCGGCGGCAGTAAGTACCAATGCCGCCCCCACTTGGGGCGGCTTTTTACGTGCGCCTGCCTGCCAAATTGACCGGGCTTTCCCGGGCGTTTTGCCACTGCGGCAAACCATAAGCGATCGCGCGTCGTCGGGGGCGTGACGAACGTTTCCGTCGGTCTGGCACGCCGGTTGCAATCAGATGAGCATGACGAACTCCCAAGTTTTCTGTGTTCCCTGCAAGGTACTTGCGGGCAACCAAAGGAGGAACCAAATGTCCACCCAGATCATCCGTCGCGACCCGTTTGAGATGTTCTCACCCGTGGAGGGGCTCATCAACCGCCTCTTCCAGGAACCGTTCGGCATGAACGTGCCGGCGATCGAGGAAGGCGCCCTGGCGCTTGATATTTCGGAGACCGATGAGGCGCTGGTGATCCGCGCTTCGCTGCCGGGCGTCCGCAAGGAGGACGTGAACATCGAAGTGCATGAGGGCGTGCTGACCATCAGCGCCACCCGCGAGCAGGAGACCGAAGAGCAGAACGAGAAGTTCTACCGGCGCGAGCGGCGCACCGGCGCGGTCAGCCGGCGCGTTGCGCTGCCGAGCATGGTGGCTGACAATCTGGCCGACGCGGAGTTGAAGGACGGTGTCCTGACCTTGCGGCTGCCCAAGTCGAAGAAGGACTCCCCGAAGAAGATCAGCGTGAAGTAGCAATCTGCAACGCTGAAGGTGTCCGGACGCCGGAGAAGTGCCGGAAGACGAGCACTTCTCCGGTGTCTACGCGGCATGCGGCGCCGTTTCGCGGACGGTGTGCGCGTGCCGGGTCCGGCTTGTTGCCTTTCGCTTGCCGCCTCCGGCCTGAGGCTGCCTACGTCGCGTGCATCGTGGTGCGCAGGGCGGGGTAAAGCCCGTCGTAGCGTGACCTGGCCTGCTGCATGTGGCGGTGCGCAGATCCCGGGGGCGTGGTCCCGGCGACGTGCACGCAGCGCGTGCATGCCTGCTCGATCGAATCGAAGGCCCCCACGGCGCTGCCCGCCAGCAGGGCAGCGCCGAAGGCCGGTCCTTCGTCGTTATCCACCGTCACGACCTCGTGCCCGATGCAGTCGGCCAAAATCTGCCGCCAAAGCGCCGACCGCGCCCCGCCGCCGCCGATGCGCACCTGCCGCGCCTCGATGCCCAGCGATGTGACCAGGTCGAAGACCTGAGCCAGACCCAGGCTCACGCCCTCAACCACCGAGCGCACCAGGTGGGCGCGTGCGTGGCTGCGTGTCAGCCCGACCCATCCGCCGCGGGCCTGCGGGTCTGCATACGGACACCGCTCGCCGGTCAGATAGGGCAGAAACAGCAGTCCTTCGCTGCCCGGCGCCACGCCGGCGGCCTCATGCATCAGATCATCGAAACTTGCGTCCGGCGCCAGCACCGAACGGGCCCACTCGAGCGAGCCCGCGGCCGAGAGCATGCAGCCGGTGATGGTCCACGCGCCGCGCCGCTGACTGTTGCCGGTGGCGCTGCACATGGTATGTACGCGCCCAGGCGCAGGCCCGCCAAGATCCTTGAGCGGGTGCGGGCTGTGGGCGTAGACCACGCCGCTGGTGCCGAGCGTGAGGAGCAGGACGCCGGGCTCGACCACGCCGGCGCCGATGCCGCCGCACTGGTTGTCGCCCGAGCCGGCAATGACCGGCGTGCCTTGGGGAATGCCGGTCTGTGCGCCGGCCCAGGGGAGCACTTTCCCGACGATGGCGCCCGACTCGACGACCGGGGGCAACATGGCAGGATCGATGCCGACTGCGTGAGCCAGTTCTGTGCTCCAGGCTCGCCGGTCGACGTCGAACAGCAGCGTCCCGGCCGCATCGCCCACTTCGCTTCCGAGTGTGCCGGTCAGGCAGAGGCGGACGAAGTCCTTGGGCATGCAGAAGGCGCTGGTGCGTGCGAAGTGGTGCGGTTCGTGCGCGCGCAGCCAGAGGATCTTGGGCAGGGTGAATCCGGTGAGGGGGGCATTTCCGGAGATGCGCACGAGCGTCTCGACGCCGCCGACCGCGCGGATGATCTCACCGCACTCAACCGCTGTGCGTTGATCGTTCCACATCAGCGCGGGGCGGATGGCCCGGACCTCGCGCCGACCTGCGTCTTCGAGGGCCGCGGCGTCGAGGAACACGCTCCCGTGCATCTGCCCGGACAATCCGACGCCCTCGATCGAGCGAGGCTGGATGCGCGCACACACCGCCTGCATTGCTTCGGAGGTCGCACGCCACCAGACCGACGGATCCTGCTCGGACCAGCCCGCGTGCGGGCGATCAAAGTCGTAGGAAACCGAGGCCTGGGCAACGACACGCCCGTTGCGATCAACGGCCACCACCTTGGTCGAACTGGTGCCGATGTCGGCTCCGATGAACACGGGCAGATCTCCTTTCAAGCAGTCGCCGCGGCGGTGCGAGGCAGGCGGCGCGCGATCAACTCACTGATGGAAAGCCCGATGGAAAGCGAAGATGTGGCCGCGGGCGAGGGGGCGTTGCACACGTTGATCACACCCTGGTCCTCGATGATCGCAAAATCGTCCAGCAGCGCGCCGTCGTCGCCGAGGGCCTGAGCGCGGATACCCGCCGGAGCCGGTTCGAGTTGATCGGCCTGCACCTCCGGCATGAGGCGCTGGAGGGCGCGCACGAAGGCGCTCTTCGACACCGATCGCCACACCTCGCCCGCGCCGGTGCGCCAGTGCTTCCGCGCCAGTTTCCAGAAAGCGGGATAACCGAGAGTCTCGGCCAGGTCGGGCACGTGCATCTGATCCTTGGCATAGGCTTCGCGCCCAAGCGCGAGCACGGCGTTGGGCCCGCACTCGACCGAGCCGTCGATCATGCGCGTGAAGTGCACGCCGAGGAAGGGGAAGGCGGGGTCGGGCACAGGATAAATGAGGTTGCGGCAGAGATGGCGCGCGTCATGCCTCAGTTCGTAGTACTCGCCGCGGAAGGGAACGATCCTTAGCCCCACGTCGCGTCCGAGCAGTCGCGCCACGCGATCGGACTGCAAGCCTCCGCAGTTGACCACCAACCGCGAGCGAAACCGCCTGGCCGGCGTACTGAGCAGCACGCCAGACCGGTCGGGCGTCGCCTCATGCACCGGCGCTCCACATTGCACGCACCCGCCGATCTGCCCGATGCGGCGAGCGAGCGCCTCGCACACCGCCCGGTACGACACGATGCCCGCGTCGCGCACGTGCAGCGCGTCGATGCCGGCGGCGTGCGGCTCGAGTTCGGCCAGTCCGGCGCGCCCCACGCGGACGCAATCGACCCCGTTCGCAAGGCCTCGCTGGTGGATGCGATCGAGTGCCGGCAGTTCACGCTCATTGACAGCGACAATCACCTTGCCGCACATGTCGAAAGGCACAGCCTGCTCGCGGCAGAAGTCGATGAGCATGGCCCGCCCGCGGCGGCAGTTGGCGCTCTTGAGTGAGCCGGGCTTGTAGTAGATGCCTGAGTGAATCACGCCCGAGTTGTGCCCGGTCTGGTGGAACGCCACGCGGTCTTCCTTTTCAAGCACGAGCACGTCCAGCCCCGGATGGGCCAGCAGCGTCTGGAAGGCGGTGGCCAGTCCCACGATTCCGGCCCCGATGATTGTGACGTCATGAGTGTGCACACGATGCTCCCTGGGCGCGCAAGTGTAGCGAGCCGTCGCCGCTGGTGAGTTTGGCCGGGGTTTGTACCGCTGACTCCTCATCGGGACAGTGCCGGTGCTCCTCCTCTCCCCGTCGCAACGAACCGAATACCGGCCGATGGCACGCGCAGCGGCTATGCGTAGCCGAGGGCCTTGATGATCGGCTCAATGGCCGGCAGGGCGGGGGCGAGATAGTCAGCGTAATGCTCGAAGCGTCGCACCGCGCGCGTGTGGACCTGCTCTCGCACGGCCGCATACGTAGGGCTCCTGACCGCCCGCCCGCGTGTCGCGTCCTGGAAGTGGTCGAGCGCCTCGTGCCAGGGCAGTGCCAGCAGATCGAGCACGCGGCGCGCCTGCGCAGGCGGGTCGACGACCACGTCCTCGTAGCGCACCTCGATCCATCCGTCGATCATCTCTCGCAGTTTCAGCCATCCGCCCATGTGCAGGGCATAGAACGCCCCCGCGTGGGCGACGTCGAGAAACGCGACGTTCATCGCGCTTGGCTCGAAGGCCTGCATCAGATTGCTCAGTACGACGTCGCGCGGGTCACGCAGCGCCACGACGAACGGCGCCCCCGGCACGGCCCGGCGCAGCACCGGCATCATCAGCGTGCGAATGGGGTTCTTGTCGAGCAGCCACTTCTCGCCAAGCGGCCCGCCGACGTGGGCGGCCATCGCCCGCAGGTAGTTTTCGCGGCAGCGCCGCACGTCGCCGGCCGCGATACGGTCCAGCACCTGCGCAAGCGAATCAGCGCCGGTCACGGCGCGGTAGAACCCCGTGACCAGTTCGGTGGAGAGATGCTGCGACTCCTCGACGCTCTCGATGAGCGGATGGGCCGCCAGCACCTGCTCGAGCAGCGTTGTGCCGGAGCGCGGGAAACCGACCAGGGCGCTGATGCGGGCGGAAGCCAGGCCCGCGCTCGCTTCGATCCACTGCTGCACGCGCGACGGCGTCAGTTCCTGTGCAAAGCGGCGCAGCGTGTATTCTGCCTCCTCTCCTGCCGGCGCGAGCACACGCCTGCGCTCCGCCAGCAGCAACTTGGCCCGCCCCAGCGCCGATGCCGCGTCTTTGAAACGCCCCTGCCCATCAAACACCGACGCCAGTTCGTACCAGAGCCGCGCGCCCGCGAAGTCCGGCGGTTCGGATCGCGTCAGCGTGCCCTGCAAAGTCTCGATCGCCGCATCACCCCGCCCGGTACGGCGCTGCACGCGCGCCAACACGAGCGTCGCTTCATGGGCAAGGGGATTGCGTGTGAGCGCCTCGCTTGCGAATGACTCGGCCTGCTCCAGTCGGTGCAGCCGTTCGGCGTTCGAAGCCAGCCGCACGCGGGCATCGACGCTGGCCGCGTCGGCGCCGAGCGCTCGTTCGTACAGTCCGCCCGCCTGCTCGAAGAGTCCGAACTTCTCCAGCGTCTGCCCGGCCTCGATGAGCAGAGCCGCATCGCGCGGAGCAATCTGCACCAGGCGTTCCATCTCGATGGCGCACTCCGAGGCTCGACCCGCCAGCCCCTGCGCCCGCGCCAGGAACAACCTTGCCGGTGCATGTCGCCAGTCGGCCTGCACGGCCCGGGCGAAGCACTCTCGTGCGCGTTCGTAGTCCTCGGCGTGCAGCGCCGTCAGGCCTTCGCCCATGAACTTCTCAGCCGGCGAAGCCTTGCCGACGCGCGGCGTGGCCCCGCCGCGATCGCTCGTACGCAAAGGTTTGGGTCGCTCGCGACGCATGAGATGGAGTCTATCGCGCCGTCCGTGTCGGGCGCAACAGCCGCAGAGCGTTGAGCACCACCACGACCGTTGAGCCCTCGTGCAGAATCACAGCCGCCCCAAGGTCGGCCAGGCCTGCGATCGCCAGCGGCGCGACCATGCAGATGACGCCCAGCGCGATCAGCAGGTTCTCACGCATCACCACGCTCGACCGACGCGCCATGTCAAACGCCTCAACCACAGACATCAGCCGCTCGCCCATGATCGCGATGTCGGCGTTGTCGGCCGCAACGTCCGAGGCCGCATTGCCCATCGACAGACTGACCGTCGCCCGAGCCAGTGCCGGCGCGTCGTTGGCGCCGTCCCCCACCATCGCCACCGGTCCGAACGTCAGTTCAAGTTCGTCGAGCCGGGCCATCTTGTCCTGCGGCCTCTGGTCGGCGTGCACTTCTTCCAGCCCGACGTGCCGGGCAATGACCGAGGCGGATTCGGCGTGATCGCCGGTGATCATCAGCACGCGCAGCCCGCGCTTGCGCATCGCGGCGACGGCCGGCGCCGCGTCAGCGCGGATCTGGTCCCCCACTCCGATCACGCCCAGCACGACGCCCCCGCGCACCACGACCACGACCGAATAGCCTTCGCCGGTGAACTGATGCACCGCCTGCCGGGCCGGCGCCGAATCTCCCAGTTCATCGAGCACGCGCGGCGAACCGGCAATCGCAGGCACACCATCGACGATCCCCTCCACGCCGATGCCCGCATGTTGCCTGACCGCGTCGGCATCGGGAATCGCCAGCGCTCGCCGCGCCGCCTCGGCGCCGATCGCATCGGCCAACGGGTGCGACGCCTGCGCCTCCAGCGCCGCCGCCACCGCGATCACTTCGGGTTCGCCGGCCGCAATCGGGTGTACGGCATGCACGCGCGGGCGTCCGGTGGTGATGGTGCCGGTCTTGTCGAGTGCGATGCCCTTGACCCGGGCCAACGATTCGAGGCTCTGGCCGCCCTTGAACACGATGCCGCGTCGCGCCCCGCCGGCCACCCCGCACAAGTACGTCGCCGGCGCGCCGATGGCCAGCGCACAAGGCGAGGCGGCGGTCAGAAACGCCATCGACCGATAGAACCACTCTCCTGCGTCCTTCCCGAGTAGTGCCGGAATACCGAAGACCAGCAGCGCCGCAACGAGCACCAGCGGCGCATAGAAGCGCTCGACGCGCTCGGTCAGCATCTCGACGCGGGCGCGGCGCGAGCGGGCCTCGGTGACCACCGCGATGACGCGCGCCAGTGCGCTTTCCGAGGCCGGTCGCGTCACAGACACCGTGACGGCCGCCCCGGTGTTCAGCGTACCAGCGAACACGGGATCTCCGGGGTGCTTCTCAACCGGAATCGGCTCGCCGGTCAGCGTCGATTCATCGATCGCGGTCGTGCCGTCCTCCACCACCGCGTCGCAGGGTACCCGAGCAAAGCCGCGGACGCGCACCAGATCACCCGGCGCCAGTTCGGACAGCGGCACATCCGACGCGGACCCGTCCGCTCCAATCCGTTCGGCCGACTCGGGCGCCAGCGCTTCGAGACCTCGCAGCGAGTGCTCAGCCCGGCGCATGGCCATGTGCTCGCCGACGGCCCCAAGCCCGAAAAGAAACAACAGAAATGCGCCCTCGACCGGACGCTGGAGGAACGCCGCCCCCGCCGCAGCCACGAACATGAGGACATCGACGCCGATCTTGAACTCACGCACGGCCTCGAAGGCGCGACGGCCCGTGCGCCCACTGGTCAGCAGCACGCTGAGCCCGCAGAGCATCCAGATCACCGCCGATGGCAAGTCGAGCAGTTCGCTCCCCCACGCGCCGGCGACCATCGCGCCGCCGACGAACACGACCAGCAGTTCCAGCCAGCCCGACTTGTGCCAGTGCGGCTTGGTCTTGACGCACTCACCGCATGAAAGGGCGGAGGCAGGTTCGAACGCGGCTGTGCTCAATCGTCGTGTTCCTCCTCAACTTCCCGCGCAGGCAGGGCATCCTCGACCCCGGAGTATTGCGCGATCGGCGCGCGAATGCCAAACTCGTGGACAAGGCGTCCCCCCTCGTGCGCCGCGTTGGCCAGCAGCACCAGCGCCGGCGCCAGCAGCACGAGAAACGCCAGGTGCGCCCCGGAGGCCGCCGCGCGCCGGCCCCTCTTCAGAAGCAGCGAGCCCGCAAGCGACACCCCGACGTACACCACCGCGAGCCCGGCGAACACCGTTCGGGCCAGTTCTGCGAGTTCTTCGTGACGCTCGAACGCCGCTTCGGCCTGGGGCACGGCGCCTTCGACCAGTTCACCGGCTGCCTCGCCGCTCATCACCGCGAGCACGGCCCCGACAGCGCCGACCAGCAGGAGTACCAGCGCCCAGACGGCAAACGCACGCGACCACTGCGCGTTCGTCAGCGCCGCCAGAAGCACGATCACGCCTGCAAGCGGCAGTACGCCCAGCGGCAGGTGAATCAGCACGGGGTGAATGGCGTCCCAGGCGGGAATAGGCGGGAATATGGACATGGCGCGGACCTCCAGGGTGCCCATCGCCAGCGGGCTCTGAACCGGTTGTCCGTCCGGCTCGGCACACGATCCTATTCGGATCACGCCCTGTGACCTTGCCCGGAAACCGGCTGCGAATCAGTCTCTTTTGAGCAGTCTTCGGATCGCTGAGACCAGTTCGCACTTGACGGACTCCATCGCCGGGCACGCGGCGCCCAGCAGCGCGCCCAGGCTCGTCACGCCGCGCCCGGAAAGCCCGCACGGCACGATCAGCCCGAAATGATCGAGATTCGTCGTCACGTTGAGCGCCAGCCCGTGCATCGAGATCCAGCGGCTGACGCGCACGCCCATGGCGCAGATCTTCTCGGCCGGTAAGCCCGCGTTCGGTCGAACCCACACTCCCGTCGCAGACGGATCACGCTCGCCCGCCAGGCCGAAGGTCGCGATCGTGTCGATCACCGCCTGTTCGAGAAGGCGCATGTACTCATGCAGGCGCAGATGCAGCAGTTGCAGGTCGATGATGGGGTAACAGACCAGTTGTCCAGGGCCGTGATAGGTGATATCGCCGCCGCGGTCGGTGTGGACCAGTTCGACGCCGTGGCGGGTGAGCAGTTCGGGCGAGGCGAGCAGGTGCCCGATGGCGCCGGGTCGCTTCGTAACGGTAATGACCGGATCGTGCTCAACCAGAAGGACGCGGCCGATCTCCGGTTCACCGCGTTCGCGAGCGGCCAGCACCTCGGCGTGGAGCCGGCGTTGCTCGTCCCACGCTGCGTGATACGCCATGCGCCCCAGGTCGATCACTTCGAGTGACATGCGGGCAAATCGTACTCGTGGCAAGCGAATCCTGCCTCGGACAGCCGGTCTGCAGTTCCCCCGGTGCGCCGGGAGGCCGAGCCTGAGTCCTCGAGCCTCCGACCGAGTCGCGCCAGCGCCCCGCGTGAGCGCAGTCGCTCCCACCAGCCTTCGCTCGATGACTCTCTCATGCCCGGCGTCTTGCGCCGATCATTCAAGCCCCGGCCGCGGCGTTCTCCGGCTGGAAGCCGGTCCGGCTGGTGACGTTGCTGTTGATCCCGGCGGCGCTACTGCTTGGCGCTGATGAAGTCAGCCACGCTGCGCCCGATCGCCATCGCCGACTCGGCCTGCCTGGCATCCTTCATCGACCCGTCCGAATTGAACGCCTCGTGCGCCTTGGGCAGACTGAACATGTCGGGCAGCACCACGACCCCGATGTTGCCGAGCACGTAGCGCACCTGCTGCAAGCAGCGGTACCCGCCGAAGTACCCGCCCGATGCCGCCAACAGGCCCGTCACCTTGCCCCGGAAGCACTCCAGCGCCTTTTCGCCCGGGCGCGGGCGTGACGCCCAGTCGATGGTGTTCTTCCAGAGCGCCGTGAACGAACTGTTGTACTCGGGACAGGCCATCAGGAACCCGTCAGCCCACTTCATCAATTCGCGGAATGCCAGCACCTTCTCCGGAATGCCGCCGGCGCCTTCGTCGTCCTCGTTGAACAGCGGCATCGGATAGTCGGCCAGGCTGACCAGTTCAACCTCGGCGCCGGCCGCTCGGGCCCCCTCGGCCGCCACGGCCAGCAGTTTGCGGTTGAACGACTCCTTGCGCGTGCTGCCGGTAAAAGCCAGGATCTTTGCGGACATGGAAGTCTCCGATCTCACTTGTTGCGACAAGTGATCGAGAGAGCGTAGGCCCAGTTCCCCGGGCGGCGGCACGGGCGCCCCGCCCCCCGCGCCTTCTCAGTTGTTCGCCGTCGCACGGCTCGCACCAACCGTCAACTCGGCCTTGCCGCCCTGCTCGACATGCAATTTCTTGGCGCGGTGGTCGGCCCAGTTGCTCACCCGCAGGTCCGGTGCGTTTGCACCCTGCTTGATGGAGAGCAGGTCGTAGTAGTTGTCACGCTGCGCGGGAATGAAGCCCGCGTCGCGCACCAGTCGGCACAGCACCGCCTCGTCAAGGCAGTAGGTTGTGCCCGCGGCCGACACGACGTTTTCTTCCATCATCACCGAGCCCATATCATTGGCGCCGAACATGAGGCCCAGTTGTCCGACGTGCGGGCCCATCGTCACCCAACTCGAACCCATCGAGTACACGTTGTCGAGAAACAGCCGCGCTGTCGCCTGCATGCGCAGGTAGTCCACCGCGCCGCTCATGCGCAGTCGCCGTCCGAACTCCGGGTGCGATCCCTTCGCGCCCGAGCCGTCCACCCGGGCGACCACGTCACCGGGAAACTCCGGCCCGTACTTCTCGAAGTCGCCGGCGACGGTGCCCCACTCCTTGAGATTGCCCATCGGCGTGTTCTCGCGCTGGAAAGGCCAGGCGATGAAGGCCGTGTAGTGCCCGCCCGCGCCCCCATGCGCGCGCAGACTGGCCGGATAGCGCCTGGAGAGGTCGTCATCACCCGCGTCACCCGGTTCGAGTTCGAGCGCTCGCGGCGCACCGAAATCTCGCAGCGCCCGGTCCTGCCAGCGCCGCACTTCCCACATGTGATGCACCCGGTCGGCGTACCCCTCGATATGTCCGAACATCATCGAGGCGCTGGTGAACATGCCCAGGCTGTGCGCCACGTACATCGTCGTCAGCCACGCCTCGTGATCGCACTTGCCAAGCCCGATCTTGCGTCGCACGGCCGGGGCGAAGATCTCGCCCCCGCCTCCCGGAAGGCTGTCCATCCCCGCGTCCTGCAGCCGGATCAACACCCAGCGGATCTTGTCCTCCAGCGTCGCGCCGGGCGGATTGAAGAACTCGACGAACTCCATCAACTCAGGCGGGCTGAACGCATGCACGTGCATCCTGGGAAAGCGTTCCTTGATCCCGCGCAACAGGTCCAGATACCAGTCAAGCGGCAACTCGGGGTTCATGCCCCCCTGCATCAGAATCTGCGTCCCGCCGATGCCCACCAGTTCCGCAATCTTCTCGTAGATCTGCTCATGCGGGAGCGTGTAGGCGTCGTGGTCCCCAGCGTCGCGACGGAACGCGCAGAACGTGCACCGGGCCGTGCACACGTTGGTGTAGTTGATGTTGCGGTCGATCACGTATGTTCGGATGCTCCCGCCGTGGATTGAGCGGCAGCGGGCGTCGGCCCAGCGTCCAAGCGTGTAGAGCGGCGCCCTGGTCAACAGTTCGAGCGCCTGCTCAGGCGTCAGGCGCGCCTCACCGCGGGCCACCCCGGCCAGAAGCCCGGAGTCGCTCGCGTCCAGATCAGGATGTTCCGCGGGGGTGCGGCAGGTCGGCTTGGACATGAGTTCTCTCCGAAGAAAAGATCGCTCCAGAGCATAGCCCCCCAGCGGTTTGTTCATCCGAACTTTCAGGAAATCGTGAAAACAACCCGCTTCCGGCCCCCGCCAGCCCGGTTTTGCGCCCCGCGCCTCTCCCCATCGTCATCCTCGCGGGTGCAGTGCCTTGTGCATCTGCTTCAGCCTCGCCCGGTCGACGTGCGTGTAGATCTGCGTCGTCGCGATGTCCACGTGCCCGAGCAGTTCCTGCACCACCCGCAGGTCGGCCCCGCCGGCGAGCAGGTGGGTCGCAAAACTGTGCCGGAGCATGTGAGGATGCACGTGCCCAAGCCCCGCCTGTCGCGCGTAGTCCCGCACCAGGGTCCACAGGCGCGCCCGCGTCAGAGGCCTCCCGCTCCTGGAGACAAACACACACCCCTTGTCACGCCGCTCACCCGCCCGCTCGGCCGTCACCAGCAGCGGGCGACAATGCCGCAGGTATTCGCCCAAGGCGTCGGCAGCCGGCTCTCCCATCGGCACCAGGCGTTGCTTATCGCCTTTGCCGATCACCCGCAGGCACTGGGCGCGTTCCAGGATGTCACGCAGTTTGAGGGTGAGCACCTCGCTGGCACGCAGCCCGCTGGCATACATCAGTTCCAGGATCGCCCGATCGCGCACCCACAGCGGAAGCGTGGATTCATCCACCTGTTCGGGCGGATGCGGAGCCATGACCAGCGCCTGCATCTGCGCCGGCGAAAGCACATCGGGCAGGTTGCGCCACCGGTGGGGACGATCGAGCAGTTCGGCCGGATTGCGCTCGACCCGGCCGGTAGCCAGCATCCATCGGCACAGAACCCGGATCGTGGAGATGTGCCGCGTGCTCGATGAGGCTTCGAGCCGGCGTTGCGAGGCCAGCCTGCCCACGTGATCGGCGAGCAGGCGCGGGTTGAAGTCCGACGGGTCTCGAACCCCGCACTGAGCAAGCTCAATCAGCAGGTCGCGCACGTCTCGCCCGTAACTCTCGATGGTGGCCGTGCTGAGCCCGCACTCGATGCGGAGGAAGCGGATGAAATCCTCGAAGAGGTCGGCCAGCGCCTGCGGCATGTGCTCTCCAAGTTGTCGCCAGCGCGGAGCCATGCGTGGATAATCGGACGTTTACGCCGCGTCGGGCGAGGGTCGGGGAGAAAAAGAAGAAACGCCCCGGTCATGGGACCGGGGCGCCGTGCAGCCTGCGGAGGATGTGCCTTCTCAGGGTTTACCCGAGCAACTGCAGCACGTTCTGGGGCTGGTTGTTGGCCAGCGCCAGGGTGTTGGTCGCGGCCTGGACGAGGATCTGGCTGCGGGTCAGCGAAGCCGTCTCCTTGGCAAAGTCCGTGTCGCGGATGCTGCTCTCGGCCGCCGAGGTGTTCTCGAGTGCCACACCCAAACTGCGGATGGTCGAACCGATCACGTTGGACTGGAAGGAGCCGAGTCGGCCGCGGAGCGAAGAGACCTGGCTGATGGCCTCGTCGATGATCTTCTGGGCGGACGACAGACTGTCAGCGGTGGTCACGTCATAGGTCTTGCCGCTGCCCAGTTCGTCAAGGAAGCCGAGGGTGCTGTTGCCCAGTTTGCGGGCGGCCACGTCACCGACGCCAAGTGAGACCTTGCCGGCGATATTGACATCGGGCGCGAGCATGAAGTCCGCTCCGCCGCCCTGGATGGTCAGGGCCGACACGGCGCCGTAGGTCTGCGCGGCGGCGGTGCTCAGAGAGATGGAAACGTCGAGGAAGTCAGTGTTGATGGCGATGGTCTTGCCGTTGCCGGTTGCCGCCACGCCGTTGACGGTTCCGCCGATGTTCTGCCCGGAGTCCTTGTATCCGTTGCTCGCGGCCGAGGAGTCGAAGTCCTGGTGCGACGTGTTGTCGATGGTCCCGTTGTCGTCGCTTTCGAAGTTGTAGATGCCCTTGTTGCTCGCGGTGCCGATCGAGCCGTCATCGACGACCTTGACCGACACAAACTCCTGAGAGCCGAACTCACTGCTCCGCAGCGTAATGCCGCCGTTCGCACCGCTCGAACTGGCTTCAGCGGTCACACCGGTGACATCAGTAAAGGTATTGATGGCGGCGGCGATCTGCGCGAGCGTCTGTCCCGACGAGAACGTCAGTTCGCGGGAACCGAGGGCGCCTGAAATCTCGATAGTGAAAGTGCTGGTCACGTCGGTGGCGCCGCCGAGGTTCAACTGCGGGCCGCCGAGCGAGAGGTACAGCGAGCCCTGCTGGGCCGACTGGGTCACGATCACCGAAACGTCCTGGCTGGCGCCCTCGAACTTGGCGCCGTTGATGCGGTAGTCGGTCACGCTGGCTGCGACGCCGTCAACCTCATAGTCCATGCTTCCGTTGAGCAGTTTGGTGCCCTGGAAGGACGTGGCGCCGGCGATGCGGTCAATGGTCTGGAGGATCGAGTCGATCTGCAACTGGTTGGCGGCCAGTTCCTCGGAACTGACGCCGGCGCTGTTGGCCGAAGAGGTGACCAGGCCTTGCAACTCCGTGAGCAGCGAGGAGATTTCCTGGAGCCCGCCTTCGGCGATGTTCACGACGGTGTCGGAACGCTCGGCGTTCCCGATCGCCGCCCCGATGGCCTTGGTCTGGGCCCGGAGGGTCTCCGACGCGATCAGACCAGCAGGATCGTCCTTGCCACGGTTGATGCGCAGGCCCGTGGACAAGCGCTGCAACGCGTTGCTCAGTGAGAGATTGTTTTGCCCGAGCACGCGCTGGGCGACCATCGACTGGATGTTGGTGTTGATCCGACTCATCGCGAGATTTCCTCCGTGAACACTCCCCGGACGGACGCGACTTCAGACGCGACCGCCCACGCCTTGGGCCCCGGCGCACGCATGACCGAAACCACTGAACACTTGAGCCTCTCGATCGCGATCAGACTCCGTTCTGACCGCGCCCGGGAAGCGACCCTCCGCTGGGCCGATTCTGTGATCGGCGGACAATGTGCTCCAGTTGAGCCGTCTTGAGTCAATTCCTGCCCGACTTTCGGCTCCGGTGCCCCGAATGGAGGAAGGGACGAGTGACAAAAAGAAAACCAGGGGCACGGAGCCCCTGATTCTCGGAACTTGCGCTCAGGCGAGGATTATCCCAGCAACTGGAGCACCGACTGCGACTGCTGGTTGGCCAGGCCCAGGATCGTCATGCCCGACTGCTGCAGGATCTGCGCCCGGGTCAACCGGCTGGTCTCCAGCGCAAAGTCGGCGTCACGGATCTGCGATTGGCTGGCCGTCAGGTTCTCGAACGCCGCCTGGAGACTGCGACTATTGGTCTCCAGCACGTTGCGCTCGAAGGCGCCCAGCCGTCCGCGCAACTTTGACACTTCCTCGATCGCATTGTCGAGGATGTCGCTGGCCGACGTGAAGTCCCCGTTGCGGATGTTCTCTTCAATGCTGTTGGCCTGCCCCTTCATCAGGCTGGACAGGAAGAAGACACTCCCGCCGGCCAGGGTTCCGCCCAACTTCTCGGCCGCCACCGAGCCGACCCCGATGCTCACCTGCTGAAGGGCGCTGATCTGCGGGCCCAACTGGAAGAGCGACCCGCCCTCGGTGATATTGAACACGGTCGGGGTGGCATTGGGCTGGGTGGCCAGATCCTCGTGCAGATCCAGTTCCAGCGAGAGTGACGTGCCGTTGACCGAGACGGTCAGCCCGCGTCCGGTTGCCAGCGTGCCGTTGACCAGGGCCCGCACGTCCTGCCCGGTGTCGCGCGTCGCCTCGACCAGGTCACCGGCCGTGATGCGGGAAGCCCAGTTGAATCCGCCGCTGTCGTCGATCCACTGCGCGTTGTCGGCGATCTTGTACAACTGCCAGCCGTCGTCGTCCTCGTCCGACGGTCCGCCCACACGATCGACCGAGACAAACTCGTTGGATCCGTACTTTTCGGAGCGGAACACCAGACCGGACGCGGCGCCGTTGGTCAGCAGTTCGGCCGTGACGCCGGTCAGAGCGGTGCGCGAGTTGACTGCGGCGACGATGTCCGAGTAGGTGGCGCCGCTGGTGAAGGTGAGTTCCTGCACGCCGCGCGAGCCCTCGACGCGGATGGTCGTCGTCGACTGCAGCGCCCCGTTGCCATAGGGCGCGCCGGCGCCCCAGAGACCGTTGAGGAACAGACCGGCGGTCTGAGCCGAGGCCACCGTGTCGACTTCGACCTCGACAGCCTGGTTGTCGATGAACGAGGCGGAGAAGATCTGCGCCTTGGTGATCGCGCTGGCCGCAATGCCGCTGGTCACGTAGTCGAGGTTGCCGTTGAGCAGTTTGAGTCCGCCGAACGAGGCGGTGTTGCTGATGCGCGTGATCGACTGGATGGCCGAGTCGATCTGCAACTGGTTGGCGTCGCGTTCGGCGGGGGAGTTGGCGCCGGTGTTGGCCGCCTCGACCATCAGCGCCTTGATGGTGTTGAGCAGGTCGGCCACTTCGGTGAGCGCGGCCTCGGTGGTCGCGATGACCGACGCTGCCCGGTCTCCGTTCTTGATGCCCTGCTCGATGCCGGCCAGGTCCGTCGTGATGCGCTCGGAGATGATCATCCCCGCCGGGTCGTCCTTGCCCCGGTTGATGCGCAGGCCGGTCGAGAGACGCTGCAGTCGGAGATCGAGCTCGTTGGAACTGCGGCGCAGATTGGCCTGGGCGACGATGCTCGAAACGTTGGTGTTGATCCTAGCCATTGCAATCCTCCATGATTGAGGCTAAGCGGCTGCGCTGAGTGCTCGTTTCCTGTGACTTCCGGGCGATGAACCGATGATCGCTCGCTTCTGTCGAGCGCCACCGTGACGCCCGTGTGAACATGTGTCTCGCAAGTCTCGTGCCAATCCGGGCGGAGGTCTCGACGATCATGCTGAACTCCTCAGATCGTCGCGCTTCCGCGCCGGTGCAATACCCTGGACGGGAATGGACTTCCTCTTCTTTACGCCGGGCGCTCCGGCCCGCCTGGCCAGTTCGGCAACATCGGCGCTGTCGATGCGCGACGCATGCTCGTTCTCCCTGGTGATGGCGTCGTACACCTCCTTGCGGTGTACGGCGATACGCGTGGGCGCGGTGATTCCGAGGCGAACCTTGTCGCCCCGGATGTCCACGATCGTGATCTGGACCTCGTCCCCGATCATGATCGCCTCGTCGCGCTGTCTTGAAAGGACCAGCATTTCCCTCGGCTCCTTACACTCGTGAGCATTCCCCGCCCTGTCGGGCTCCATGAATGCTCGCGGGATGCTTGTGGTTCAATCGAGTCACGTTCCGACTCCCGGGCACGACGCCACCCGGCACGATGATCCGCGCCTGCGCCGTGCAACTTCGCATCCACTCAAGTGCGAGCCTACGCCGACGCCATCCGGGCGCCTACCGACACGCGCACCAGCGGCTCGCGGGTCGTCCACCGCTTGTCCGCCAGCACCATCTGCTCTCCCGTGCGACCCACGGTGTCGATCACCAGCGGGCCCTGCAAGTTGCCCGTCAACTGCTCGTCGACCTTGTTGACGATCACGAACACCTGCGCGTCGTCCAGGCGGCTGATCCCGATCGCCTCGGCCTGCTCGGCCCGGATCGGCACCGTGTACTCACGCACGAAGAACGACGGGTCGGTCACCACGAACGCCAGGTCCGGACGATCCAGCGACTGCAACCAGAAGAAGCACGCATCTTCCCCAGGCTCCAGCAGGCAATACCGCGTCGCCTCCGGGAACCCAAGCAGCCCCTTCGGGAACGTGATCACCCGGTCGTCGGCGACCTCAATCACTCCAAATCGAGACGTCGGCACTTCCATTGTGCGCTCCGTTCCATCCGGCCCGTCCACGTCACCGACGATCCTCGCCGGCTGACCTCCGTCCCCCTCTGCCGGCCGTGGGGCCAGAGGAGCGACTTCCAAGCGTCCTCCCACGGTGTTACCCGAGGAAGTCCAGCAGCGACAGGCGCGAAAGTTGCGCGGCCGTCTGCAACCCCGCCTGCAACTGCGTCTGCAACTGCGTGTACCGCGTCGCCGCCGCCGCGTAGTCCAGATCCCGCAGGTTGCTTCTCATCTGCGTGTCCAGCACTTGCCGGTCCTCTTCCCGCGACGACTCGTCCGAAACCCGCCGGGCGTACCCGGCCACCAACGCCCTGTTCTCCACGATGCGAGACAACGCCTCGTCCAACTTCTCTGCCGCAAGACTGATGCCAGACGTGTCGTTGCTCGACAACGCATCTCGCAAGTCGATCAGGTGCGCAAACACGTTGTCCGGCCTGGCTGTCGCCCGGTCCTGGCCCACCAGTTGCCCTGCCGAGTCGCTCCACTCCCCATCAAGCAGCCCGATCTGGTTGGCAGCGGTGCTGTTGTTATCAGACCGCACCACTACCGCCCCGCTGATCCCCCCATCTTGCGTCAGCGTGATCCCGTTCGACGTTGGATGCAGCGAGGCGACCAACTCCGACTCATCGCGCCCCGCCGCACTCAGCGCATCGGCCGCCTGCTGGTTGATGGCCTCGATGACGTCGCCGACGGTGCCGATGTCCTCAGGCCGCAGGTCGATGGGAATCTCGAACCCGTCGCCCAGTGTGATGACGAAGTCAACGTTGCGGCGCGTGTCATAGAGCCCGGTTTCAGGGTCGATCACCCCGTCTACGATGTCCACCCCGCGCCCGTCGTTGAACACGCTCAGTTCAGTTGCCTCAGTCATCGAGCGGATGCCCAGCGCCTCAGCGGTGGTCCCGTCAACTTCCTCGATCGACAGTCCGGCATCGCGTCCGCCGGCCACTTCGCTGACCACGTTCAGTCCGGTGCCGTCCTCGTTGATCTCGACGCGCAGCCCGAGGTTGGTCGACTCGATGAGCGCCCGCACGTCGGCCAGCGTCTCGGCCTCGGACAGGTCCACCACCGCCGACGAGCCGTTGTTCGAGATGCGGATGCTGCCCAGCGGAGCATCGAGCGCCTGAAGCGCTTCCACTGCCGTGTTCCACGCCACGCTGGGTCGCAAATCGTCGGTGGTGACGCGCCCGGTGTCAAACCCGGCTGAAGGCCTGGTGACCAGGCCCAGATCCTGGCCGGTGATTCCTCCGGGCAGGTCTTCAAACGTCAGTTCGCCCTCGGGGATGTCGATCGAAATGCTGCGTCCGTCGATCGAGACGCCGCCCGGGCCGAGCACCGTCACGTCGTTCTCGTTCTCATAGGCCCGCACCGCCGCTTCGATCGCGTCGATCACGTCGCCGATCGTGTCGGCCCCGGCCAGGTTGATCGAGAAGTTCTCCTCGCCGTTGAAGTTGGCTTCGATGCTGCCGAGCGTCACGCCAAGCCCACGGGCGCCGGCCAGGTCGCTGATGCGCGTGTCGTCGCGCAGTTCGGGGTCAAGGTCCACTGCGCCCTCCACCCGCGCCGACATGGCGCCGATCACGTTGTTGGCGCCAAGCGTGATCGGGACGCCGCGCAACATGCCCATGTCGGTCGTCAGCCCGCCACGCTCGCCGACGAATCGATACGCACCGTGAAAGCCCTCCACCGGCTGCTTGCCGGGGCGCGACCCGCCGAAGATGTATCCCACGATCGACTCGCGGTTGGCGATTCGCTCCATCGTGTCCAGCAGCGACTGCACGACCAGCGCCTGGTTGGCGCGCTCCTCGGCTGTCGTCCCGGTGTTTACCTGCTCGAGCGCCATGCTCTTGGCGTCGTTGAGCAGGTCAGTCGCCTCGCCCAGCGCATCGTCCAGCGTGTCCAGCGAGTCTGACGCATAGATCAGGTTTGACATGCGCTGGTCTGATCGCTCCAGCCGGCTGTCCAGCGCCGAGATCGCCGCCGCCTTGACCGCGTCGTCGCTGGGGCGCAAGATCGCCATGCCTGTGGCCAACTGCCCGGTCAGCCGGTACATCTCCAGGTTGGTCTGCGTCAGGCGCGAGAGCGAGCCCTGCGAGAGCAGCAGCGATGGAGCACGCGCGATGCCGTAGGCGTAGGACATGGTCACCTCACACGATCGAGAGCAAGGTCTGGAGCATTTCGTCGGCCAGCGCGATGACCCGCGCCGCACCCTGGTACTGCTGCTGGTGATTGAGAAGGTTGATCGACTCCTCGTCGGCGCTCACGCCGCTCACTGAGGCACGCTGGGCCTCAAGACTCTCCCGCACCACCGACGCGGCCTCGCTGAGCGTCCGCGCTGAACTCGACTCCACACCCACGTGCTGCACCGCGCTGGACCAGTGCCCCTGCACCGACAGCCCGCCCAGGGCCGTCAACGCCACGTCCTGGAGATCGACCATCGACAGCGCGATGGCGTTCTCGACATACTGGTCGCCCTCGATCGTGCCCAGCATCAGCCTCGTCGGATCCTCGAGCAGTTGGTCGCTGATCGCAATGCTGCTCGCGTCGGTCCCGGTGAAGTACGAGTTCACTCCGAGCACCGCCAGCACGCCCGACGAATCCTCCGCGAAACGGAACCGCAATCCCGACGCGGCGCTGACCTGCAACTTCCCGTCCGAGTTGAAACGTGCCGTCAACCCCGACACGGCGTTGAGCGCCTCGGCGATCTGCTGCGGAGTCGTGTCATCCTCCGTCCCCGGCACACCCGCGTCGGTCAGCCCGTCCAGGTCCACCTCGATGCGCACCCGCGTCGTCGCGCCCGTCACGGTGTTGGTCACCTCGACGAAGAACCCGCCGTTCTCGGCCGCGTAGGGCAGATCCGAAAACGTCGTGTTCTCGCCGCTGTTGAACGCGCGGGTCAGATCCTCAGCGGCCACCTGCGTGCCGGCACGCACCGAACGCAGCCCGTTCGAGTTGGTTCCCACGCTGTGGCGCTTGTTGACCTCGAAGACCAGTTGCCCGGCCAGCGTGTCGAGCCGGTCGATGGTATCGTCGACCACTCCGTTGCGCGAGTCGAGCAGACCCCCGATCGACCCGCTGCTGATCTCGATGGGCGACTGATCTTCGCTGACGCGGACGCGGACCGAAAGGTGATCGCCATCGGGCACGCGCTCGATCTCCAGTCCGCGTGACAACCCGCCGAGCACCACCGGCACCGAGCCGACGAACACGTCGTAGTTGCCCTGCGGATCTTCGACCACTGACACGTCCATCATCGCCGACAGTTCATTGACCAGTTCGTCACGCCGGTCGCGCAGCGCATTGGCCGAAGCGTTGCCGGGCCCGGCCACTGCAATCGCCCCGTTCAACTGGGCAATCTCATCCAGTTTGGCGTCAGCGCCCTGCACGGCCGCATCGATGTCGCTCTCGATCCGGTCACGCAGCGTCGTCAAGTCGGCACGCAACTCCCGCATGAACGACGCCAGCCGATCGCCCTGTTCGACCACCACCGAGTCAGAGTTGACCAGGTTGGCCGCCTCGGACCAGGAACTGAAAAACTCGTTCAGTTCGCTGGACAGGTCGTAGCCGGTCAGTTCATTGAGCACGCTCTCGAGTTCGCTTGCCACCTGCAACTTTTGCGTTGCCGCCTGTTCATCGGAGATTCCGTTGCGCAGCCGTGCCTGCAGCGCATTGTCGATCTGGCGCTGAATCGCCCGGATCTGCACGCCCCGCCCCGGCTGGAACTTATCCGACGCCTGCCCGCGGATCGACTCGAGCAAAGACATCTGTCGCGTGTACGCCGGGTTGGCCAGGTTGGCCAGGTTCTGCGAGGCCAGTTGCAGCCCCAACTGACTGGTCGTCAGCGCACTGCGCGCGATCTGGATGGCTCCGGTCAGGCTCATGGGTTTACCTCGTCAGGTCGATGCCCGTCACGATCTGGGCCCCTGCTTCCACGCGTCCCAGCCTTCCGTACGTCCCCGAGTGATTCAACTTCGCCGCCACCTGCCGCAGCATTCCTTCCATGTGCGCCAGCAGCGAGCGACTGGCGGCCGCCACCACTGCCTGCTCCTCACGCACCATCTCGATCAACTCTCGCAAGCGTGCCCCCAGATCGAGTACCCGGCGCCGCGCCCCTTCCGGCAGCAGCGCCGCCACCTCGTGGACCGTCATCGTCTGCCCGAAGTGCCCGCGCCGAAGGTCGTCGATCGCCCGGATCTTCCCGATCAGGTCGCCCTGGCGTTGCACCGCCTGCCCGATCGCCTCCCGATCAGCCGACGCCAGCGCACGACGATGATCGCGCACCGCATCGAGCATCGACTCGTGGTGTGCGATCAGTTCCCTGAGCATCATGCTCACTTGTGTCTCCGTCTCAGCCGCTGACTTCATGGCCGGTCGTCTCCACGGTCCGCGCTTCTTCCCGCATCTGGCGTGCCAACTGGTCCACCAGCGGCATGTTCCACGCCTTGACCATCCGTCCGGCCGTCCGGGCGTCCATCAACGCCCCGAACTGCCTCTCGGCCTCGGTCAAGCCAAACGGTCCCTCGCTCGAACGCATCTCACGCGCCTCGCGCAACAATGGCTCGATCAGCGTCATCGCGACCAGCCCCTCGGCCGCCTGCTGCGCCTGGTCAACTCCTCCCATCCAGGCCCGCGCTCGATCGTCGACCGCAAGAATCTCCGCAAACGAGCGCTGCTCGGCCGTGGTGCGTGCGCCCGCACGCATCACCAGCCCCGCCGTCACGCTCTGCTCGGGTTCGATCCGCATCGGCTCACTCCACCACCAGGCGGGCGTGCAACTTGCCCGCCCGATGCAGCATCTGCAGGATCTCGATCTGGTCCTTGCTCGGGACGGCCAGTTGCTCGAACGCCTTGACCAGGTCGGACAAACTCGATTGACCTGCCTGCCCGCTCTCCGTTTCCAGGGCGGCCCACTGCCGGCGCTCAACCACCGGCGCGTCCGGCGTGGGCACCGGCGGTGGCAACGTGGTGGTGATCGTCAGCCCGCGGTGGGTGATCACAGCCGGGCTGATCGTCACGTCGCCCGTCACCACGATGCCGCCGGTGCGTGAGTTGACCACCACCGTGGCCGGAAGCCCGAGCATGCTCATGTTGATTTCGGTGCTCATCACGTCGCCGAGGAAAGCGGCCGGGTTTTCACGCTCGTGCTCGGGCACCTCGACGCGGATCAGTCGCTCATTGACGACGGTGGCCACGCTGCTGCCGAGCCGGCGCGTCGTGAGCAGGTACTGCTGGTTGATCTGGCTGGCGATCTGCGAAGCCGACGCCCACCCGGAAAAGTGCTTGTGGATGATCAGTTCGATGCTTCCGGACACGTCAGGACTGGTCGCGATACGGCGCACCATGCGCCCCCCGCCGCGGATTCGCCCGACTGTCGGCACGTTCGGATCTTCGAGAGTGATCGGACCTTGCGCAAAGGCATAGAGGTCGCCGCCGGGAATGGCGGCCGTCAGCGGCGCAACCCACAGTTCCCCGCCGTCAAGACTGCTCGCTCCGTTGATCACCGAGACGCGGATGTCGAAGGTGTCATCGACCTCGGCGCCGGTTTCGGGGATGACGCAGGTCACCATGACCAGCGCCACGGACTTGCTGTTCTTCAGATCATCGAGATTGGGGACGGGGTTGCCCAGTCCTTCGAGCATCTGCGCAAGAGGGCGTGCGACCACCAGATCCTTGCCGGCGTCGCCGGTGCCCCGCAGCCCGCCGACCAGCCCGATTCCGTGCAGGATGGACTCGCCCTGCCCGCGCAAACGGACAATTTCTCGGACTGTGGTCGCTCGGGCCGCAGCCGACGCCATCAACAGTACGAGGAGGAACAGGAAGGTCAGTCGCCGTGGGTGCATGGGTTTCCTCGCCAACGGGGTGACGGATCAACGCGAATGCGGTGCCAGCCGAACCACGGCGTGCGACCGGCACCATCTGGCCTCTGCCGGGCGACCGGCGCTCAGGTGGCGCCCAGGCTCGCCGATATGAGACCTCGTGCCTGAGCAGTCTGTCCACACTCAGAACCAGAACGAGGCGCCGGATGTGCGCGTGACACCGCGACGCAAGGCCTTTGCGCCTGCAAGCAATCCGGGTAGCGTGATCGATGCGCTCATCGTGATCGGCGCGGGGGTTGCTACGTCCTCCCTTATATGGGTGCGTTGGCACACAGTTTCCATCGAAGCAATGCTCGCCTGGGGCGCAGCCGCGATCGTGGTGCTGGTGGTGGGCAAAGGCGTGCGTCGGCGCGCGCGCGGACTCGACGCGGTGCTTTCTTCGCTCCGCGCCTACGCCGGGGGCGTGCGCAGCAGTGAGCAGTTGCGCGTGGCCGACGACTTTGGGCTGCTTGCGTCGGCCTACAACCGCATTCTGCTGGAGCGCGGGGGGGCGATCACACAGGCCATGGGGGGAGAACTTGATGCGCTGACCCGCGGCCAAGGCGGGCAGGGCTTCGGGATCCAGGGCACGCTGGACGCACTGTGGGACGGGGTGGTGGTTTTCGGACCTGACGGATCCCTGGCCTCGATCAACGGCGCCGCACGCGTGCTGCTCGATGTGGAGGATCGACCCGTCGGCGAACTGAGCGCTGCGGACCTGTTCGTGGGCACCGAACTGGCCCAGCGCGTCGCCGCGGTGGCGTCGGGCAAAGGCCGGCGCACCGAGAGCGTGGAGATCATGTGCGACCGCGGTGACGCCCGGACGCACCTGCGCCTGACTCTGCGCCCGGTGGTGGGCGACGGCCGCGGGGCCGTGGTCATCGTTGAGGACACCACGGCCCATCACGTGGCCGACGAAGCCCGGGCGGCGCTGATGGCGCACGCGGTGCACGAACTGCGCACGCCATTGACCAACATCCGCCTGTACGTTGAGGAGGCGCTGGAGTCGGAGGAAACGAACACCGCGGCGCGGGGGCGAGCCCTCAATGTGATCAACCACGAGGCGCGCCGGCTGGAGCGCGTCGTCACAGACATGCTCTCGGCGGCGGAAATCGACTCCGGCTCACTGAGCCTGCAGCGCGGGGATGTACGCCTGTCGCAGATGTTCGACGAACTCGCGGACGATTACAAGGCGGCCGCGGCGGATAAGGAGATTTCACTGACGTTTGACCTGCCGCCGAAACTGCCGGTGATCAGCGGTGACCGCGACAAGTTGGCGCTGCTGGTGCACAACCTGATCGGCAACGCGGTGAAGTACACGCCGCGGGGTGGCGCGATCGTGGTGCGCTTCGAGGAGCAGGAGACGCGTTATGTGTTGGAGGTGAACGACACGGGCATCGGCATCGCGCCCGAGGAGGTCGAGAAGGTGTTCGACCGCTTCTACCGCGCGCGCGATGCGCGCGTGGGCACCATCACGGGAACGGGGCTGGGGCTGACGCTGGCGCGCGAGGTGGCCCGACTGCACGGGGGCGACGTCACGGTTGATTCGCGGCTGGACCAGGGGAGCACCTTCACGCTGTGGCTGCCGCGCGAGGAACGGGCGGCCGCGGCGGCGGCGTGAGTGGAGGAGCCGGCAGTGAGGATCGAAGAACGTCGCCACGGAGCCGTGCTGATCGTCAGACCCGACGGGCCTGTCGCCGGCGATGACGCCGACGCTTTCACAGGTGCGGTGCTCACTCAGATCTCAGCCCAGGCCGGGCGGCTGGTAATCGATGCTTCGGCGATCGGATTCATCGACAGCCGCGGGCTGGAGGCGCTGGTGTCTCTGGGAGAGCGGGTTTCGGCGACGGGGCGCACGCTCAAACTGAGCGGGCTCAATGAGACGGTGCGCGAAGTCCTTGAACTCACTGAAACGGCCGATCTGTTCGAGTACTACGAGACACCCGACGCGGCCGCAAGGAGTCTGGCGTGAGCGCGCCTCGGGCCAAGCGTGTGGGCGAGGTGCTGTTGCGGGACGGCGTCGTGTCGGAAGAGACGCTGACGCGCGCGCTGGCCGACCAGAGGCTGACGGGCAAGCGCATCGGCGAGTTGCTGGTCGAGCAGGGGCACATTTCGCCGACGGTGCTGGTCAATGCGCTGGCTGAGTGTCACGGCGTGCGCGGGTGCCGCCTGCGTCACGGGCTGATCGACCCGGAACTGCTGTCGCTGATCGGTGATGAGGAGGCCGAGCGGCTGCGGTGCATCCCGATGTTCCGTCTGCGCGACACGCTGACGGTGGCGATGACCGATCCGCAGAGCCTTCCGACGATCGACAAGTTGCGACAGAAGACCGGGCTGAAGATCCGCCCGGTGCTGGCACTGGACGCGGACATCACCGAATACCTGCGCAAGTACGCGGGCGGGAACATCGACGTCGACGAGTTTCTCACGTCGCTGTCCGAGTCCGACGTCGAGGTGATCGAGCGCGAGCGTGTTGACGAAGCCGGTCACACCACGGACCTTGACCGCATGGTCGAGGGCAGCCCCATCGTCAACCTGGTGAACATCGCGCTGCTGACGGCCGTGCGCGACAAGGCCAGCGATATCCACATCGAGCCGAACAAGCAGGGCACGCTGATCCGCTATCGCGTGGACGGCATGCTGCGCGACCTGATGCGCCCGCCGCCGGGCATGCACTCGCCCATCGTGTCGCGCGTCAAGGTGATCGGCAAGATGGACATTGCCGAGAAGCGTCTGCCTCAGGAAGGGCGCGTGCGCATCGTGGCCGAGAATCGCGAGATCGACCTGCGCGTCTCGAGTATGCCCACGCTGCTGGGTGAGAAACTGGTCATCCGTATCCTGGACAAGGAAAACCTGCACGTCCGCCTGGAGGATCTGGGTTTCCGGGTCGACGCGCTGACCACCTTCAAGCGCGTGCTGCGCCAGCCGCACGGACTGATTCTGGTCACCGGGCCGACGGGCAGCGGCAAGACGACGACACTGTACTCGGCCCTTGACCTGCTGCGAAGCCCGGAACGCAACATCGTGACGGTCGAAGATCCGGTGGAATACCAACTTGACCTGGTCAACCAGATTCAGGTGCAGGACAACATCGGCATGTCCTTTGCCCGGGCCTTGCGCAGCATCCTGCGCCAGGATCCGGACGTGATCATGGTGGGCGAGATTCGCGACGAAGAAACGGCACGTGTCGGCGTGCAGGCAGCGCTGACCGGGCACTCGGTGCTTGCGACGCTGCACACCAACGACGCCCCCGGGGCCGTGGCACGCCTGATCGACATGAACGTCGAGCCGTATCTGCTCTCGGCCGCGATCAATGGGGTCGTCGCGCAGCGGCTGGCCCGCACCATCTGCCAGGGCTGCGCGACCAAGTACTTCCCCGCACCCGCGCTGATCGAGGATCTGGGTCGCCCCGAACTGGCCGGGCGATCATTCCGCAAGGGGGACGGGTGCATGCAGTGCCACGACACGGGATTCCGCGGGCGTGTGGGCGTGTACGAGGTGATGGAGGTCACGCCCAGCATTCGACGCATGATCTATCACGGGCGTTCGACCCACGAGATCCGCGAGAAACTCCGCGAGGGCGGCGCGCTCTCGCTGCGCGACGAGGGCATCGCGCTGGCGCTGGAGGGGCGCACCAGCCTCGAGGAGATCGTGCGCGTCACGCACTCGGACGAAGACGAGGCCACGTCCACACCCAGCCTGAGGACGGCCGCATGAAACTCTCCTTCCAGGCCTACGACCGTGCCGGGCGCACCGTGAGCGGAAGCGTCGAGGCGGGCTCGGCAGAGGAGGCCCGCGCCAAACTGCGCCAGAAGGGCATGTATGTCACGGAACTGACGACCGGCGCGGTGGCACTGGCCGGGCGGGGGCGCACGTCGCTGCCCAGTCTCAAGCGGCTCAAGGGCATGTCGCTGCTGGCGCGGCAGTTGTCGCTGCTCATTTCCACCGGCACGCCGCTGGTCGAAGCGCTCGGCGCGATCGAGCGCCAGATGCGTGAACCGCGCTGGAAGGCAGCCGTCAGCGACATCCGCTCACGCGTAGAGGACGGCGCCCCGCTTTCCGAAGCGTTTGCAGCCCATCCGTCGCTCTTCAGCCCGGTTTCGTGCAGCCTGGTGCGGGCGGGCGAGAGCAGCGGCGGGCTGGAGAAGATGCTCGATCGCATGGCGCGCCTGGCACGCCAGCAGGAGAAGGTGACCGGCGCCATACTGGGCTCGATGCTCTACCCCGCGGTGCTCATGGTCGTTTCCGTGAGCGTGCTGATCCTCATGCTCACCTTCGTCCTGCCTCGCTTCACGACGATGTTCGAGGCGCTGGATGCCCCGTTGCCGGCCACGACCGAGGCGCTGCTCGTCATCGGACAGACCATGCGCGGGTGCTGGTGGGCCTTCCCTCCCGTCCTGATCGGGTTCGGCTTCGGACTGCACCGTCTCATCCGCAGCCCGCGCGGGCGCGTGTGGCTTGAGCGGGTGATGCTCGACGCGCCGATGGCCGGCAAGATCGTCAAGTCGCTGATCATTGCCCGTATTGTCCGCCTGCTCGGCGTACTGCTCGAAGCCCGCGTCCCGCTGCTCGAAGCGCTGCAACTCACGGAGCAGTCCGTGGCCAGTTCGAGATACGCCCTGCTGCTCTCGCACGCCGGTGAAGCAGTCTCCGGCGGCGAACCGCTCAGCAAGGTCTTTGCGACCGAGCCGGGCATCCCGCCTGCGATCGTCGAGTCGGTGGCCAACGGCGAGCGCACCGGGCGGCTGGGTCCGGTGCTCTCAAGCCTGGCTGAGTTCATGGATGAGGACAACGAGGTGCTGGTCAAGTCGATATCGAGCATCATCGAGCCGGTGATTCTCGTCGGGCTGGGCATCGTCGTCGGCTTTGTGGCCATCAGCATGTTCCTCCCGCTGTTCGATCTGACCACGATGACGCAGGGGACTCCGAAGGGATGAGACACGGGGTGCGACAGATCGGGCTGGACGTCGGGTGCGCCTGGGTGAAGGCGGCGCAGCGTGATCGATCCGGGCGCATCGAACGCGTCGCGGCGTTTCCGCGCACCAACGCAGGGGCCGGCGTGGACGCCCAGGAGGCCGTGCTCTTCGCCGAGTCGCTGCTGCGGCACGGGTTTGAACCCTCGCCGATCATCATCGGCATGAACGCACGCGACGTGCGGCTCGAAGAGGTCGATGCGCCGCCGGTCAGCGACGAACACGCGCTCGACCGCATCATTCTCGGCGAGATCGGGCGCCTGTCCCACTGGGAGCCGGACACCTACACCGCCCAATGGTGGCGCGTGCCCTCGCCCACCCGCGCCAGCGTGCAGGACACGTTCTTCAGCATCGCAGCGCCGATCTCGACGGTGGACTCGTCCATCGAGCCGCTGACGGCCGCCGGCTTTGACGTGCAGGCGGTCGATCTGCGCGTCGGCGCCGCGGCCAGGCTGTGCGCCGCCCGGGCTGAGAGCGATCGACTGGTGATCGTCGTCGATGTCGGGTGGTCGTGCGTTGAGATCGCAGCCTACCTGGACCAGCGCCTGGTGTTCGTGCGACGGCTGGAAGGGGCCGGGCTGGCGTCGATCGACGAGTCACTGCCGCGCCTGAGGCTGGGAGATCGTCTGCTTGCCGAGAGTCTGGCGCTCGGACGCGGCGCAAGGTCGCCCGCCTGGGACATCGCCCGCACGAGTTTCGCCGCCGGTGCGCGCAGAATCGGGGAGAACCTCGTTGCAGAGATAAACCTCACCCTGACCTACCTGGCCAGGCGGTTTCCGTCAGCCCAGCGGTGCGACGTGCTCGTGGCCGGAGGGGGGGCGCGCATCGACGAACTGATCGAGCCGCTGGCGACCTCACCCGACGTGGGCGCACGCCGGGCCGAGCCCGGGCAACTCGTTGGCTTTTGCGCCCGGGCGGCATCTCAGGCGAGTGAGCCGATATTCGTGTCGGCCTGCGGGCTGGCAATGTGGAGAGAGGAGCGTTGATGCGAGCGATCAATCTCCTTCCATTTGAATACTCACGCCGGCGCTTGCTCGCCCGACGCACGAACGCATGGTCGCGGGGTCTGGTCGTCGGGGCAGCCGCCACCGCGATGGGCATCGCCATCTGCCGGACCCAAGCGCCGGCGACGGCCGGGCTTGAACTTCGCCGCACCCGCCTGCGGATGGAATCGGACCAGTTGCTTCGAACGGCGGCTCGACAGGCCGAAGCGCTCAAAGGCCACGCTGCGGGCATCGATCTGATGGTGCGCATCGCGCGCCAGCCTGACCTTTCGAATCTCCTGGCGATGCTCGCTTCGTGGTGCACCGATGGAACGCGCCTGGAGAGCGTGTCGATACAGGCCAGCCCCTCCAGCCCGATCTTTGAGACGAGGATCACCGGATTGTGCGCCTCGCAGGATCTGGCCACGGTGTTTCTCGAGTGCGCGCGCACGTCGAAGGTCTTTGATTCGATCACCCTGGCCGGAACCCGCCGCATCGACGGACCCGAGGGGCCTGCCTACCGGTTCGAACTGCGCTGCGTGCTGGCGGGGCTTGGCGAGCAGGCGGAGGCCCTGCGATGAAAGACCTGAAGATCGAGCGCCTGAAGATCGACGCCGTCGGCGGGCTCATCGCGCTGGCCCTCTGCGGGGCGGGATATGTCTTCGGGCTGCGTCCTGTGCTGGCCGCCAGGGCTGACGCTGCGGAACTGAACTCCGAACTCTTCACGCTGTCCGAGCAGGTCGACGCGCAGCGCACCGCGACGCATGGGTACGAGGCGGCGTTGTCGATCATCGAGGAACGCCTCCACGCCGATCCGGTCTCGCTCGGCTCGCGCGATGGCGTGAGCGACATTCTGGCTCTGGTGGGCCAGGCGGCCGAGGCCAGGGGGCTGGTGGTGGACGCGCTGACGCCGCGGGCCGTTGAGAAGGACACGGGATTTGATCGGATCCCGATCGAGGTGCGCGGGCGTGGCAGTTATCCAGACGTGGCGGGGTTCATTTACGATTTGCGCGCGCGCGACATGACGATCGCTTCCCGCGTGCTCGACATCCGTTCGGACCCGGGCGGGCTGGGCTCGAGTTACAACCTGGAGTTGGTGTGGTTTGTGCGTTCTGTGCCGGGCGGCGGTTGAACTGATCCCACGAATGAGTTGCCTTTTCCCCCGGAGATTGCCACCTTCGCGGGTATGGGGATGTCGAAGCGTCAGAAGGGGTCGTTGGTGATTCTCGTCCTGGGCCTGGGCGCGCTGGGAGTCGATCGACTGGTCCTGATTCCCGGACCGGCGATGGCGTCGGCCGGGGCCGACATGCTCGAATCGCTGCCGGTGCTGGATCTTCCCAAGGTCAGCGCTCTGGCGGAGAAGTTGCTGGCCACGTCTGAGCCCAGCGCCAATCTGCTGGCGGGGGTGAGCCCCGAGCAACCGATCTGTCTCGACGCATTCGCCTCGCTGCTGCCCAAGGAGGTGGAACTGCCGGCCATGCTCGATGCGGGGATCGAGCCGGCGCGAGTCCAGGCGCGTCCGGCGTCGCGCACGCCGACGCTCTCGGCCATTGTGCTCACCGAATCGGGCGGGTATGCGGTGCTGAACGGGCGCCCCGTGGGGCTTGGCGCCTCGCGTGATGGTTTCACGCTCAAGAGCCTTAGCGCTCGCACGGCGACGATCGAGATGGACGGCGTGAGCCTGACGTTATCGCTCTCTGGCTCTGGTGAGCGGATCATGCATGAAGTTTCTCCCTAGGGACTGAACTGGCGTGCAGAATGACCCGATGCTCAGGAAGGGCAAAGCGGCCCATCATTCAGCACCAGAACCCGGGGAGTCGCCCATGCTTGTGTCGTCGCGAATGAAGAATCGAGCGTTCAGCCTGATCGAACTGGTGGTCGTGGTGGTGATCCTGGGGATCATCGGAGCCATTGCGATTCCGCGCATGAGCCGCGGCGCCTCGGGCGCAGCCGACTCGGCGCTGGTCGCCGACCTGGCCGTGCTTCGCAACGCCATTGCGTTGTACGAGACGGAGCACCAGGGCTCGTTCCCCGCACTGTCGACGTTCAGCGATCAACTGACCCTGTATTCCGACATCGACGGAGACACCAGCGCCACCAAGACCGGCGCGTACATCTACGGCCCGTACCTGCGTGCGGTGCCGAAGTTGAAGGTTGGCTCGAACAAGGGATCGAGCGCCGTGGCGGCGACGGGCGGCGGGTCGGAGGGCTGGCTGTACATCGCGGCGTCGGGCAACATCTCGGCGAATCTGCCGGACACGGAGACGGACGCGGCCGGCACCCCGTATGCCGACTATTGAGCAAACCGTCGTGCCTGTGCGTGAAGCCGCGACCCGTCGAACGGGCCGTGGCTTTTCCATTGCCGAACTTGTGATGGTGCTGGCGATTCTGGGGATCTTCGCCGGTATTGCCGCTCCACGTTTCAGCGCTGCGACGAACCGGTCGGCCGTCGATCAGGCTGCCGATCGGATCGTGGGGCTTCACGAGCGCGCGGTACGGAGCGCCGGTGCGCAGAGCGGGAGCGCCCGCATCGCGTGCGACCCGGGCACTGACTCGCTGACGCTGAGCACCGCAGGCAGCGGCGATGTCAGACTGGATCTGGGCGCCGAGCCGTACCGGGTAGATATTGTCGCGGTGGACTACGGCGGGGCGGCGAGCGTGACGATCAACGCGTGGGGCGATGCGGACGTCGCGTCGCTGTATCGCTTGCGCCGGGGGGGCGTCGAGCGGATCGTGCAGATCGGGCTGCGGGCGGCCGAGAACCGGATCTTGACGGAGGATGACGCCGCATGGGAACCGCTGGCGAATCAACTGCCGAAGTAGGTTGGCGCAGGACCCCTGGGCGGGGCTTCACGCTGGTCGAACTGACGATCTCGCTGGCGATCCTGGGCATCATCCTGGCGGGAGTGGCGTCGGCCTTTGCGCTGGCGACCAGCGCCCTCCCTGACTCCCGGACCCAGAGCACCGACAGCCTGCGCGCGACCTTGGCGCTGATGCGCTCGGACCTGCGTGACGCGATCCATGTGCGATCTCTGGACGCCGCGGCGATCGAGTGCACGCTTCCCGATCGCGACAGCAACGGGAAGCCGGAGGTGGTGCGGTACGCGTGGAGCGAGGTACCTGGGTCGGCGCTGGTGCGAACGATGAACGGGGACGCAAGCGACGTGAGCGAGGGGCTCAGTGCGTTCTCGATCGTCGCCGATGCACGGGAGGTGGTCGAGTCGATCGCGACTTCGAGCGGGACGAGCGCTACGAGCACGCTTGGGAGCGTGCCGGCCAACACCGGGGCCTCGTCGACATGGGTGACATTTGCCAGGAAGAGCGGGTATGGACAACTGGTCGCGCCGAATCTGCCCGCCGGGGCCGGGCTGTGGACCATCACGCAGTTGAAGTACCTGTGCAGGCCGGAGAACTACGGCGATCACACGAAGCGCCTGGTGCAGATCCGCCTGGCGGACAGCACGGGGATGCCGACGCCGACGGTGCTGTTTGAGGCGACGTTTGACAAGAGCGATCTTTCGCCCTGGTGGTGGCAGTACTCGACGATGACAGTGACCGGGATGCCGTATCTGCGCCCGGATGAGCGTGTGTTCGTGTGCTTCATCAACCCGGAAGACGCAGTGCGCTACGGGTACCCGATGAGGAAGACGACCAGCAGCGGCTCGGGGCTGTGGACGACGTCGAACGCAGGCAGCACGTGGTCGGCCCAGAGTTCGGCGTCGCTGTTCGTGGACGTGGTGGGCAACTACACGGAGGTGAAGGGAAGCGCGAACCTGGTGCACACATTCGCTACGGGGCTGGGTGTTTCGGCCGGCGACGCGTACGCGCAGTCGGTATCCCTTCCCATCGCGTTTCCCGGCGCCGTTGAAGTGCTGACCGACTGGTGGCGGACCGATTTTGAGTTGAATCCGACGGTGCAGGACTTCAACGGGGACGGGAGCGGAGACTGGACAAGCCCGAAGTCGGGGTACCCGGCGGGCGACCTGGTCGCCGGCTGGCTACGGGCCGACGAGACGCTGTCGTTGCCGAGCACCCGCTCGTTCACCGACCCGACCGACATGCGGGTCAAGATCCGCCTCGATGGCAAGCAGGTGTGGATGGCGACGCTGTCGGTGGACCGTTCTCTGGGGCTTGCCACGAACCTGACGCTGGAGGTGACGCGTCTGGACGACGTGCTCGGTCGGCTGCGGGTGATGAAAGACTGGCCGATTCCGGGTACGGTGCTGCTGGACCGGTCGGTCACGCTGGACACGATGGAGTTGCGGGTGGTGGTGCTGCCGTCGCACTCGACGCTGACGATGTATCTGGATGGGGCACTGGTCGGAGTGATCCCGTATACACGATCGGTGCTGTCGGTCTGGAACAGCACGCCGATCTCGACGTTCGGGTCACACGAGTCGGTCGTGGTCGACTGGATCGATGTACGGCTGGGGGGGAGTGTCCGATGAAGCACTGTGCCCGGGGCGTGACGATGGTCGAGACAGTGCTGAGCACGATCGTCGTGTCGGTGCTGCTGTCGGGGGCGCTGAGCGCGGCAGTGAGTTCGCGCGGGACGAGAGTTGTGGCTGAGCAGCGGGCGTTTGCGGTCGATCTGGCCGACGACCTGTTATGCGAGATATTGCAGCAGGCGTTTGTGGATCCGCAGACTCCCGGAGCGGCGCCCGGGCCGGACACGGGAGAGACCACGCGGGCGGACTACGACGACATCGATGACTATTCGGGCTGGCAGGCCAGCCCCCCCACCTCGATTGACGGAACGGCGATCGCAGGCGCCGAGGGGCTGACGAGGATGGTGACGCTGCTGGACGGGAAGGCGGCGGGGTTTGTGCCGAGCGGCGGCGTGTGGGAGACGTTCACAGCGGTGCGTGTGGAGGTGTACCGGGGAAGCGTGCTGCTGTGCCGGCTGGAGGGGGCGCGGACGGACGCGCGATCGGGGGTGGGCAGGTGAGTTGCATCGGTGTGCGAACGCGGCGTGGGAGCGTGTACGTGCTGGTGCTGGCGTCGTCGGTGTTCGTGGTGGCGGCGGCTGCGGGGGCGGCACTGATGTCGCGCGAACGGCTGAGTGAGTCAGGCGTCGAGCAGACCGTACGGCAGGCGTCGCACGCGGCCGACGCGGCGATTGATCTGGTGTGGAAGACGCTGAATACATCCTCGACATGGCGGTCGACTGCCGCAGCCGGGACGTGGCGGTCTGCGCTGCAACTCGGCGATATCGCGGTGGATGTCAAGATCGAGGATCCCGCGGACGGGGTTCTGTCCAACGACTCGATCGGTCCGGTGCAGATCACGGCGCGGGCGACAGCGGGCGAGGTGGTGCAGATGCGATCGATCGTGCTGGAGGTTTCGACCAACGACCCGACGCGGCTCGTGGAACGTCCGGGGACGCGTCGGCGCGCCGTATTGCCGTAGGGGAGAGGCGGTGACGCAGCGTCGGTCAGAGGTGGCGGTCGTGGGCTCCCCCGCCGGCGCTTCGGGCTCGTTGAAGCAGGCTCGCTGAGACGGGCTCGTCGCGGCGGTCAGGCGGCGCGAGACCGGGCGGCCTGGGCCTGTTCGGCCTCGACCAGCATGCGGTCGTACTCGGACAGGTCCAACTCCAGAAACACCTCCACCAGCCTGGGGTCAAACTGCTTGCCGGAGCATCGGCGGATTTCGTCGAGCACGCACTGGCGATCCTGCCCGACCCGATAGGTGCGCGTGGAACTCATCGCATCGAAGGTGTCGGCGATGGCCAGCACCCGCGCCATCAGCGGGATGCTTTCACCCGACAGGCGCGCCGGATACCCGTTTCCGTCCCACCGCTCATGGTGGTGCAACACACCGGGCAGCGCGTCGGCCAGCAGCGGCACACCGCGCAATATCCGCTCACCGATTTCCGGGTGCGACTTCATGATGGCAAACTCGGCGTCGGTCATCTTGCCCGTGCTGCACAGCAGCGCCTCGGGCACACCGATCTTGCCGATGTCGTGCACCAGTCCGGCGATGTAAATCGACTCGCACATCGCGCGGTCGAGCGAGGCCGCCTGCGCGATCATCCGCCCCACCGTCGCGACGCGTTCGGAGTGGCCCTGCGTGTAGCGGTCCTTGGCGTCCAGGGCGGCCGAGAATGCTCCCAGCGTGCCGAGGAACGACTCGTGCAGAAGCCGATACAGCCTCGCGATGCGCAGGTATGCGGTCACCGAGGCGGCCACCGCCTGCACCGGCAGCGTGTCGTGGCTGCTCACGGCCCATTCCCGTCCGGTGCGGGCGCCCAGCGCGATCATGCCGATGGGGCGCGACTCGTCACCCAGGGCGACCGTCACGACTTCGGGGCCCAGTTGCTCGGGCATCCCGGGCGGGTGTTCGATGATGGCAGGCTCCTGCGACAGGCGCCCGGTCCTGAGAATCATCCGCGCGGCGGTTTCGATGGCCTGGTTCGAGAAACGATCGGCGTCGAACCGCAGGCAGCACTCCGGCACGCCGGCGCGGTCGAGGTACTCGTCGGGCAGGCGCAGCATGGCACACCACGCGAACTCGGTGCTCTCGAACAGATCGGTCAGCACGCTCTCGATGAACTCGCCCGCTGCAGCGATATCGCCCATCCGGCGTCCGACGCGGAACAGCAGGGTCGATGACTCGTAACTCTGCGCCAACTGGTCGGTAAACTCTTCGATCGAGTGCCCATCCAGCGAACCGAGCACACATTGACAGTGCAGATCGGCCAGCAGGCTGGCGCGGGCTTCGGCCTGCGTGAAGTCAGCCACCGAAGCCCGATGCAGGGCGCATGCCAGATCGCCCGCGAGCGGTTCGAGGTCGGGGTGCACGGCGCACAGTTCCCCGCTCGCCAGCGCCCCGGGCGTGGCCGCCACCGTGCACGCCCACGAGTACCGGCGCGAACGCACCTGTTCGCGGATCAAGATCAGCCACGTGCCGGGCGTGAGCGGAGCGACCACCACGCCTTCGGGTGACTCATCAAATCGGCACGCGATCGCCGCTACGCGCTCGATCACCTCCGGATTCTCCGCAAAATGCCTGAGTGCCCCTTCGCCGGGCGACCGGGCTTCGCGACGGACGTGGTCCACGCGCCACGCCGGCGCGCCGAGACGGCCGCACGCTTCCGAGAAGCGCGAGAATGCCTCTTGCAGTATGGCGTCCATTCAGGCGGCCTCCGGACGGGCCGAAGCCGGCAGGATCTCTTTGACCGCTTCGAGAATCTGCCGGGCGCTGAAGGGCTTGCTGACCAACCTGCGGATGTTTGTGCGGGAGAGGACGTTCTGGTCGACGTAGTGCCCGCGGCCGGTGAGCATGATGATCGGCGTGGAGGACGTCTCGGGAAGCCGTCGCAGGGCGACAGACAGTTCCAGCCCGCTGATGTGCGGCATCTGGAGATCGGTAACTACGGCGTCCGGACGCCGCTGCCGGGCGACGCTCAGGCCCTCTTCCCCGTCGCCGGCCTCGATCACGTCGTACCCATGCTGCTCAAGTTTTCTCCGCATGATCGACGTGATGGGACGTTCGTCATCCACCAGCAGAATGAGGGGTCTGGGCATATGAAGTCCTCGACGGTTTTGTCAACTCTGGCATCGACCGCACGCCCGGACCCGCCCAGCGGCTTCCAACCCGTCCGGCACTTTTCCAGTACGCCCGGACCGATGTTGCGTTACACTCGTTACAGCCCCCGGGCAAGGGGCTATCGGACTGACCACATGGACCTGACACGCACATCGACGGCATTGCTGGCAGGGCTTCACGAACCGGGCAACGAGCAGGTCTGGTTCGACTTTGCGCGGCGTTATGGGGGCATCCTGGTCGGGTTTGCCCGCAAACTCGGGCTGGATGACAACGACGCGGCCGACGTGGCTCAGGAGACGCTGGTCCGATTCGTCGAGGAGTATCGCGCGGGCAAGTACGACCGGGGACGCGGGAAACTGCGCTCGTGGCTGCTGTCCATCGCCCGCACGCGTGTGGCGGCGGTGTATCGCGCCCGCTCGGTTCGGGGCGAGCAGCAGGCCGGAACGCAGGTGGTGGACCTGAGCGACGAGTACACGCTCACGCAGATCTGGCAGGTCGAACGCCGGCAGGTCATCCTGCGCCAGGCGATGGAGGAATTGCGGTCGGCGACGAAGACCAATGAGAAGACGATCGAGGCGTTTGAACTGCTGGTCAACGGCGGGTGTCCGCCTGCGATGGTGGCCGACCAACTCGGCATGAGTGTGGACGACGTGTACCGCGCCAAGAGCCGCGTCGCCCAGCGCCTGCGCGAGATCGTCAGCCGACTCGAGGCGATCTACGACGGCGAGGAGTAGCGCCGTGTGCGCCGACCAGCCGATTTCCCTGCACCAACTCGAACAAATCGCCCAGGGGCTCATCGATGACCCAATCCTGCTGGCCCGGGTTCACGCTTCGCCCGAACTGAGCGAGCGGCTCGAACAGATTCGCAAGGACAACGAACTGCTCGCTGAACTGATGACCACGGGCAGTAAGACGCCCGAACTGGACACTATCGGGGGCTACGAACTGCTCGGCGAGATTCACCGCGGCGGGCAGGGCGTGGTCTACAAGGCGCGGCAGAAGGCCACCGACCGGCTCGTGGCGGTCAAGACCCTCATCCAGGGCGCCTTTGCGACCGAAACGCAGCGGATCCGCTTCGAGCGTGAGGTCAGACTGGCCGCCCGGCTCAAGCACCCGTCGATCGTGACGGTGCACGAGAGCGGGCGTACGCCGCTGGGAACCAACTACATCGCGCTGGAACTGGTCGAGGGCGAGCGCCTGGACGAATACGCCAGACCCCTGCGGGAGCGGGGCGACCTGCGCGCCATCGCTGCGCTGTTCTCGGCCATCTGCGACGCGATCCGCTACGCGCACCAGCGCGGGGTGATTCACCGTGACCTCAAGCCCGGCAATGTGCTGGTCGACTCAAAAGGTGTGCCTCATGTGCTTGATTTCGGCATCGCCAAGGGCTTCGACGAAGAGGCCGGCGGCATTGCGACCACGCGCACGGGCGAGTTCGTGGGCACGCTTGCGTACGCGGCCCCGGAGCAACTCTCGCGCGATGCCGATCTGGTCGACGTGCGGATCGACATCTATGCCCTGGGCGTGATGCTGTATGAAGCATGCACAGGCGAGAGGCCGGTCAAGGGCGTGGGCGCCCTGTCCGACATCATCGCGCGGATCATCACCCAGCCACCGACGCCGCCACGCGCGCTCAACCCTCGCATCGACCGCGATCTGGAGACGATCATCCTCACGGCGCTGGCCAAGCAGCCGCGGGAACGCTACCAGACGGCCGGAGACCTGCGCGACGATCTGGAAGCCTGGCTGCACGGGCGCGCCATCAAGGCCCGGGCGCACGACTTCTGGTATCTGGCCCGCAAGACGGTGATCCGCTATCGCGTCGCGGCCAGCATCGCCGGCGCGTTTCTGGTGCTCATCATTGCTTCGGCTGTCGTCGCCACGGTGCTGTCGATGCGGGTCCAGCGTGAAGCGGCCCGCGTTCAGCGTGAGAACCTGGCCCTGATGCAGAACGTGACGGCCGTCAGCGATGCGCTCGACCGCATCGACGGCGAAACCTCCATGGAGAGCGTCAACTCGCTCTCAGAGTTTCTCGTGACGCTGCTGCACGAAGTCGAGACCAACGTCAAGGACCGCCCCGACGTCGAGGCACCGCTGCGTGATGCGGTGGGATCGGCATATCTCTTCCAGGAGAAGTTCGCTGACGCCGAGCGAGAACTGCTCAAGGCCCAGGCCCTGCGCCGGCAGATGTACCAGCCTCCGCACCCGGCGCTGGCCCGCTCACTGCATAACCTCGGGCGGCTGCGCTTCAAGCAGGCCCGCTACGCCGAGGCTGAGCAGTTGTATCGATCAGCCCTGGCGATGCGCACGGAGTTGTTCGGTCTCGATCACGACGACGTGGCCCGCACCATGCACCACCTCGCGGCCACGCTGCAGGAACTGGGCAACATGTCCGAAGCCGGGCAGTACTGGCAGCAGGCGTTGGCCATCCGCAAGCGCATTCTCCCGCCCGACGACTCTCGCATCCTCAACACCTTTTTCGGCGTCACGACGTTTCAGATGCTTCAGGGTGACTATCGCGGCGCCAGGGAATCCATGCAGGAAGTGCTGGCGGCGATCGATCGCAACCCGAGCCTGGGTCCGCAAAGCCTGCCGGCCGGGCGCGTCACGCACAACCTCGGGCTCGTGCTGACCAACCTTGGCGAGTATCAGCAGGCCCGCCTGCAACTGGAACGATCGAAAAGCATCAAGGAGAAGACGGAGCCCAAGAGCGAGAGTTACGCCCGCACGCTGGCCGAACTGGGGCGCAATCACCTGCTCGAAGGCTCGAATCTTGCTGAGGCGCGGCTGTTGATCGAGCAATCGCTGCGTTTGCGGCGCGAGCGGCAGGCGTCGGGCGACCAGATTGCCGAGTCGCTGCGGCTGCTTGCCGAGGTTGAACTGGCCGAGGGGCGCGCCGTCGAGGCGCTGGCGCTGGCCGACCAGGCCGTCGAAGCATTGCAGGAGTCCTCCCGCCCGCCCGGGCACTGGGAGTCGGCACTGCTCTCGGCGGCGCGGGCCCGCATCCTTGCGGCTCTGCAACGTCACGATGAGGCCTGCGCCGAATGTGAACGGGCCGACAGCATCATGACGCGACTGCGCACCGACGACGATCCCGACGTGCGGCGCAACCTTGGCACCATGCTCGCGCTCTACGAGCGCTCAGGTCGCACGCCCGATCTCGAACGCATTCGCGCCCGGCTCTCGGCTCCCGATTCAACGACGGCGGCGAAGGGCGAGCAGCCCGAATGAACCCAGCAGCCCGACGGCGCCCGGCGCCGGCACGATCGTGCATACACCCTGCAAGGCGATCTCGTAGTGCCCCCACTGCCCCGGGCCCGACCAGCCGGTGATCGGGTGCGTCCCGCCCGGCCCGTCCGGACCGGACACCTCGCCCGGCACGGCAAAATCGAATATGTCCAGCGCTCCGGGGTCGGAAACCGCCACGCTGCCTGCACCTGAAATGGCCAGGTAGTACAGCCCCGGCACCACCACCTGCGCACCGGTGCTGTCAGTCGCCTCGTTGAGCATGAATGAGTGAGGCTCCCCCGGCCCCGCATCCAGGTTGGCGATGAGTCCCCGGCCGTCGATGCTGAAGAGCCACAACGAGGAGTCGAAACTGGCAAGCCCGTTGAAACCCGGCAGGGTCGTGGCGCGGAATGCCAGCGGGTCGCAGATGAAGATCAGGTACACGTCCTGGAAGTCATCGGCGATCCGGTGCGGCATCGACGAGGGGCCGGTCAGGTTTCCGGTGATCTTGTTCACCGGGCCTCCGCCCCCCGTCACCGGCTGAGCCGAGCCGGGAACCGACCCGGCATCGCCCGCCTCAATCCACTCAGGACCTGCCGCTGCCAGTGAACATGCCAACCCCACCACCGCAAAGATGGTCGTCTTCATCTCTGGCTCCTCCCGGGGGAAATGCCCGGCTCTCCGCACACAGAGTAGCGACCTTCCCGCCCGCATCCAAGTGTGGAATGCCGATCCGGCCCACTCGTGCTCCGCCCAAGGTCCGAGAGCCGCCCTTACAGCCGTTCAAAACTCACCGGCTTTCCTGTCCGCAGGCTCTCCCGCTCACCCAGGATGGTCCGCGTCACTGCCCGGGCCTCACCCAGCGAAGCCAGCGGTTCGCGCACCAGCCCGCGCGCCAACTCCACCGCGTGTCGGACCTCGCCGTCGTAGCCGTTGCCCGGCGGGAGAGTCACCGCCTCGGAAGCGTCGGGCCCGTACACGAACAATGCCGGGTCGCGCAACAGATCAAAGTCGGCCACCGCCCGCTCAAACTCCACGATGTACCGCATGCGGAACGGGAACTTCGGGGAGTTGAGCCACCCACCCTCGGCCACCACCTGCGCGGGCATGCCATCAAACGCGAAGCAGGCGGTGACATGTGCCGGGGTGCCCACAGCGGTCAGAGATCGCGGCTGCCCGAAGAGGTAGTGCACGAAGTCAACGTCATGCACGTGCAGGTCGAAGAGCGCGCCGCCGCTGCGCTCGGTGTTGGCGTAGAACCCCTCGCCCCACGCCGGCGCCGCGCCGAGGCGCTCAAACCGGGCCGACACCACGCGCCCGTATCGCCGGTCGGCAACCACTTCCTTCAACCACGACCAACCCGGCCAGAAACGCAAGCACATCGCCGGCATGCAGATGCGCCCTGCGCGCTCCGCTTCTTCGATGAGCGTGTCGACGGCCTCGACCGACAGGGCCACCGGCTTTTCCACCAGGACGTGCTTGCCCGCCCGCAGCGCTCGCGTCGCCAGGTCTACGTGCGTGTCCGTGTGGGTGCAGATGCTGACCAACTGCACCGACTTCTGGCCCAGCAGCACATCGACATCGCTCGTCGTGAACACCTTGGCCGGGTCGAACATTTGCTCTTCGCCCGCGCCGCTGTCCAGATTTCCTCCGCCCCCGGCACGCCCGCTCAGACGCGCGGCGTTCTGATCGCACACACCGGCGATGTGACAGGGCAGCCCGTCCGCCTCGGCCCGCTGATAGGCCGACAGGTGTGTGCGACCCATGAAGCCCAGCCCGATGATGCCCACGCCGACGGTGTGTGTGCTCACGCCTGGCCCCTTCCGTTCCGCGATCTCACTGGATGTGCTCTGCGATCAGCGCCAGCGCCGATCGGATGTCGCCGATGCGATCGTTGCCCGCCTCACGCTCCACCATCAGGTCAATCGACCGCTCGCACTTGCGGGCCGTCTCAAAAAACGCCTTCCAATCGACACTGCCCGCGCCGACCGGCACCTCAGTCCCCCACGTGCCCGGCTGCTGCGTGGGCACCGCGTCCTTGACGTGAGCCTGGATGATGCGCGGCGACAACTTGCGCATCGCGTCGGCCGGGTCGCCCATGCCGTAGAGAATCATGTTGGCCGGGTCGAAGTTCACCGCCGCCCCGGGCAACTCGACAAGCGCCTCGAGCAGCGTGCCGGCGGTCTCCTGCCCGGTCTCGAACCCCACCGAGACCCCGCGCGCCGCGAACAGGCGGATAACCTTGCCGAGCCGATCCATCATCACCGCGCGCTCCGGATCCTTCCGCTCGTGCGGAAGAAAGCCCGCGTGAAAAGTCACGATCCGCAGCCCGAGTTCGCCGGCAAGTCGCGCGTCGTCCTCGGCCGCCCTGAGATTGGCCTCCCAGTGCGCATCAGGCCTCAACCCGCCGGTCAGACGAATCGTCTCAAGCGTCGAGTAGTCCTCGCCGGCTGTCGCCATCATGCCCGAGAGCATCATCACGCCTGCGGCTTCCAGCGCGCGCACCGTGGCGCCCACGCCCCACGCGCCGGTCCGAAGCGGGTCGAGCGCAATCTGCACGCCGCGCGCTCCGGCGCGGGAGAGTTTCTCGGCCAGATCTTCGGGCCCGCTCGCCTGAAGGGACCACGAGCACACGCCCACACGCCCGATCACGCCTTGACCTCCTCACGCCCTCGCTGCACGGGCGCAAGCGAACCGTCGGCCTCGCTCGGACGCCACAGCACAAACCCCTCGATCGCCTGGTACTCAGGCAGACCCAACTTGTCGAACAACTGGGCCGTGTGTCGATTGCGCTCTTCGGCCCGCTGCCAGAACTCGCGGGAGTCGGTCGCGCCGGGGAAGGGCGCCTTGTCCTTCTGGCTCTCGTGCTTGAAGATCGCCGTCCGCTTTCGTTCCACCTCGCTGGGGCTGAGCGGCACGGCCATGTCCAGTTCGTGCGGCTCCCACTCCTGCCACGCGCCGCGATAGAGCCACACCTCGCAGTCCTTCATCCACGTCCGATCGGCCAGCCGGTGCAGCGCCGTCGTCACGGCCGCCAGGCAGACCCGGTGCGTCCCGTGCGGGTCCGACAGGTCGCCGGCCACGTAGACCATGTGCGGGCGGATGCGATCGAGGATTTCCATCGTAATCGCCACGTCCTCTTCACCCAGCGGCTTTTTCTTCACGCGTCCGGTTTCGTAAAACGGCAGATCGAGGAAGTGGATGCGTTCGGGGCGCACGCCCGAATATCGCGACGCCGCCCGCGCCTCGCTTCGGCGGATCAGCCCCTTCACCCGCTGCAACTCGGGGCTGTCCACGTCGCCGGGGCGCTTATTGCGGATGAACTCGGCCACGTCGGCCGCCAGCGTCGCGGCACGCTCAGACCCGAAACTCATGTCCTCGCACAACTCCTGCACGAAGTCGAGGTGACGGATCACTTCGTCGTCGAACACCGCGATGTTGCCCGAGGTCTGATACGCCACATGCACCTCGTGCTTCTGGTCGCACAGGCGGATGAACGTGCCGCCCATCGAGATGACATCGTCGTCCGGATGCGGGCTGAAGACCAGCACACGCTTGGGATAGATGTCCGGCCCGTTGCTCGCGTCGACACCCGTGCCCACCACGAACCTGGGGCGGTCCTTCTTCCCGCCCGGCCAGCCCGTGATCGTCTTCTGGAGCGACTTGAAGACCTGGATGTTGATGTCATACGCGCCACCGCGCTCGCTGAGCAGTTCCTGCAGCCCGTGCTCGTTGTAGTCCTCGTCAGTCAACTTCAGGATCGGCTTGTTGAGTTGAAACGCCAGCCACAGCACCGCCCGCTTGGTCAGCGCCGCATCCCACTCGAGCCCGAAATCGCGGATCGACCCGACCAGCCACGGGCTGCGGAATCGCGTCAGCGCCGCCGCCGCCGAAGGATCGAGCACAAACCGCGCGCCCGCGTGCCCTTGCAGATAACTGGCCGATACCGATGGTGACATCGCTCCTTCGACCGCCTCGCGCACCACCGGTGCCTTGTGCTCGCCGAAGGCCATCAGCACCACGCGCTTGGCGTCGAGGATCGAGCCCACGCCCATGGTGATGGCCTTGCGCGGCACGTTCGGCTCGCCGAAAAAGTCCGACGCCGCATCGCCACGCGTCACCTTGTCCAGCGTGATCAGCCTCGTGCGGCTGTCACGCGGAGATCCCGGCTCGTTGAAGCCGATGTGCCCCGTGCGCCCGATGCCCAGCAACTGAAGATCGATCCCCCCGGCCTCGCGGATCTTCTTCTCATAGCCCGCACAATACCCCTGCACCTCGTCCCGCGCGATCGTCCCGTCGGGCACGTGCGCGCTCCGCGGGTCCAGGTCGATGTGGTCGAACAGGTGCTCACGCATGAACCGCCGGTAACTCTGGAGTTCGTCCGGGTTCATCGGCCAGTATTCGTCGAGGTTGAACGTCGTCACGTTCGCGAACGACAGCCCCTCCACCCGGTGCAGGCGCACGAGTTCGGCGTACACGCTCTGCGGCGTCGAGCCGGTCGCCAGCCCCAGCACCGCCTGCTGTCCGGCCCGCTGCCGCGCACGGATCAACTCGGCGATCTCCGCCGCCACCGCCACGCTCGCCTGTCCGGCCGACGGATAGACCGTCACCGGCACCCGCTCGACGCCCCACGCCCGCATGTGCTCGCCGGTGTGCTCTGTTTGACCACGCATCGTCGTTCTACCCTCAGACTGGTTCTGCGATCGGCCCGCGACGATGGTAGTCGATTCGCAATCGGCACGGGCGGTTCCCGCCCGGCCTCACACGCGGGCGCGGGTCTGGATGCCGGACCTGTGTGAGCCCTCGAACACAGGCCGGTCTTGCAGGAGGATCCGTGGCCCCCCCGGCCGCTCAACCGCGCTTACCATTCTCGTCACGGGCTCTGCGCCCCACGAAAGGTGCTCACCATGAAAAAGGGTCTCAAAGCACTCGTCGCCCTCTTCGCCGGACTGCTCATCCTCCTCATCGTCGTGGTCGTCGGCGCCATGGTCTTCATCGACTCCATCGCCCGCAAGGGCGTCGAGCAGGGCGCCACCTATGCCCTGGCGGTCCCCACTTCCCTCGACTCGGCCGACGTCGGGGTCCTCTCCGGAACCTTCGACATGTCCGGACTGAACGTCTCCAACCCCGAGGGGTTCGACAAGACCCACTTCCTGCATCTCGGCACCGGCGGCGTCGAGGTCTCCCTCGGCTCGCTCCGCGATGACCTGGTCACCCTCCCACGCCTGGAACTCAAGGACATCGACATCAACGTCCAGCAGGAAGGCGCCACGTCCAACGTCAAGGCCATCCTGGAGAACCTCAAGCGCTTCGAGTCGGGCGAGAAGCCCAAGACCGAGCCGGCCGCCGACGGCAAACGTTTCATCGTCAATGAACTGCGCATCGAAAACGTCAAGGTGAATGTGAAAGCCTCGGCGTTGGGAGCGGGCATGGGCACCACCATCAACGTGCCGCAGATCGTGATGAAGGACATCGGCTCCGACACCGGCAAGGGCGTGCTGCTGGGCGAACTGGCCAACATCGTCGTCAAGGCACTGGTCACTGCCATCCGCCAAGCCGGCGCCGATATCCTGCCGGGCGACCTGCTCAACCAGTTCGACGCCGGACTGGCCGACCTCGAATCGCTCAAGTCGATGGGCATCGACGTGGTCAACGACCTGGGCAAACAGGCGACCAAGCAGATCGATCAGGCCAAGGACCAAATCGAGAAGAAAGCCGATGACCTGAAGAAGGAAGGCGAAGAAACCCTCGAAGGCCTCAAGGACATCTTCAAGAAGCCCGGCGGCGGATGAGGCGATTTGGGTATTGGTGAGAGGTGATTCGTAATTGGCACGCGGCAGGCGCATCGTCGCGGCTGATCGTCGTCCTGAGTCGATTCACAAATCGCCGGATCATCAACACCCGGATCTCAGTACTGGTATCTCGGCGCCCACCCCAATGGGTCGCCCGGCAGCAACTCCCAGAAGTGCCAAACCGGGTTGAACTCATCGCCCGGGCCGAACGGCGCCGAGCCGGTGCGCACGATCGCGCCATCGTCTCGTTTCACGAACGCCGACACGCCCGGCATCGGCGATCCGTTGTGCTCGAATCCCATCGCCTTGGTGAAGCCCGAACCGACCGTCGACACACACCGGAACGCCCACCCGCGCCCGCGCGAAAACTCTCCCACAACCTCCGGCGGATCGGGTGAGGCCAGCACCAGCGACGCCCGGCTCTCGATGTGCGTCCGCAGCGACACCAGCCCGTCGGCCCACATCGTGCAGTACACGCACCGCTTGCCCATGTTGTGAATCACCAGCATTTCGCGCCGCGGTCCGAACAGATCGCTCAGCCGGATCGCCCCCCCGGCCGTGTCCGTCAACACCCAGTCGCTCACCGGCTCGGGTTTGACGCCCGCCCGGGCCGCCGCCAGTTTCTTCTTCAACTCGCCCAGTTGCCGTTCGATGTCGCGCACTGTGTCGTTCATGCCGAACCTCCTCGCGCAGACGATCGCTGTTCCCCCGTGACGGGAGCGTACCGGATTCTGCGCAGTCGTGAGTCGCTCAAGGCCGCCGACGCCGCGCCACCAGCGCCCCCCAAGCCAGCGCCAAGGCGCCGGGCGCCGGAGCCAGCCGGCTCTCAAACCCGGCGATCTCGCCCGAGGCGCTCCAGGAGGTCGGGCCTACATCCCACTGAAATGTGAAACTCCGGATGCCCCAGTCCGGCAGGTGCAGGTTGATCGGCAGCATGTCGCCGTCAAAAGCCGCGCCGCCAAGGTTGGTCATATTGACTGCTGCAAGGCTGATCGGTCCGGTCGTGCTGGCAGTGTAACTGTCGCCGGCAAACCCGTCGTTGAGTACGAACACATCACCCGGAAACGTCTGGTGCCAGGCTTCCGAACCGATGGTCACCCACGAGACGTACATCGCGCCCAGGTATTTGCCCACGTTGGGCGCCCCGTCCGAATCGGACCAACCCGCGTCGAAGCGGTACCGAAACTCGAAGTCGTCGCCGACCCCGACCGGCGCCGGGGCGGCCCCACCCACGCTGTCGATCGTCCCCCGGAAGACGAACTCGTACAGGTCTGCCCGGGCCGAGCCGACAGCCACGGCCGCGACGACCAGGCCCCACCATTCGTTGCGCATTGAACTCTCCCCGAGCCGGGCCAAGCCAAGTGCGTACGACCGATAACTCCCACCGCCCCCGAACAACGTACCCCAGGTCTGCCGCTCGGCCAGCGAAACTGGAATTTGCCTTATCCACCCCCAGGCCTGTACCCGCACCGCTCAAGAAAATGTCGGATCTGCACCATCTCGTCTCGCGAGTTGACCGTCCGTCCGTGCGGGATATGGAAGGTCTCCTCCAGACCGTTGAGCGTCACCTTCTCCCGCCCGCCGTTGACCACCTCCACCTTGGCCCCCAGCGACTCAAACATCTTCACGATGTCAGGCCACTTGATGTTCATGTGCAGCGGGTGGGCGAAGACCTGCTCCAAGGTGCGCTGGTGCTTGCTGCTCACGTCCATCTCCTCCACGCCAAAGGCGGGTCGGCCGGCGCCAATTTGCACCGGGACGGGCTTTGCCCCATGATACTGACCGCCCACACCCTGCCACAAGACCGGAGCGGCCATGCGCCTTGTCCTGCGACCCACGCGCCACCTGGCCTCGACCCTCCCGGCCGACGAACTGCTCGCCCGCTTCGAGGCCATGCTCAACTCCCACGACTGCCCCTGCGAGGGCAACGTGCTCGGGTCTCACGTGACGCTCAAGATCCGCGACGCCGAACGCCGCTTCTGGTCGCCCTGGCTCAATATCGAGATCGAGCCGCGTCCCGACAACACCAGCATTCTGCACGCCCGCTTCAGCCCACACCCCAACATCTGGACCATGGTCGCCCTCTCCTACATCGCCATGGCCGTCGTCATCATGATCGGCGGATGCTTCGCCCTCTCGCAGTGGTGGATCAAGCAGCCGCCCACGGCCCTGTGGTCATTTCCCTTCGCCCTGCTGGTGTCGGCCGCACTGTTCATCGCCAGCCAGATCGGGCAGAAACTCGCATCTGACGAAATGGACATGCTCGACCGGCTCATGCACGAGACCGCGGGCTTGGACGCGGGCATGATCCTCGCCTCATCCGCTCCATCGGCGCACGAAGGCTGATGCGCGGTGGCTTCGAGTATCGGCGCGCTGCTGCTTTGCTGCTCTTCCTCAGGTCGTCATGATCGCCGGAACGATGCATGCGACGATGATCGCCGCCTGAATCCCGTCGATCGCCGCCTTGGCGGCCTTGCCCACCGCTTGGCCGTCGCGAATCGCCTCGATCCGCTTGCGCCGGGCCCGAAGTTCCTTGCGGGGGAAAACCGCCCCCAGCAGATCCGTCGCGCTGGCCAGCGCAATCAGCACGCTCGTCCGCGCGTCGATCGTCGCGTCGTCACTGAAGATCGCCTTGCGCAGCCGCTCGATGATCGCCCGCTCGGGCCTCGGATCAACCTCGGGATACACCGTGCGGCTGAACAGCAGCATCACCCGCTCGCTGCTCTCCCGCAGCACACCCCGCTCGCACAACTCGGTGGCGCTTGCGTGATACAACTTCTGGTTCGCAAACCGAGAGATCCACGTCTGCACGCTCGCTCGGCGCTTCGCCTGGGCCACCTGCAGCAGACACCCGTCAAGCACCGGGTCGTGCATCGGCTCGGCATCAATCAACGTCACGAGCGAACGCCTGCCCTCGAGCGCCACGCGCCCGCCCAGCACCAGGTCGCCCGACACGCCGCCCGCGATCGCCTGCACCGTCCACGACCCCATCGGCGTGCCGCGCCGGTCACGCAACGCCAGCAGCAGGATTTCCTGATAAATCGGCAGTGACATCGAAGCAGTGTACATGCTGGGTCTCCCGCAGGTTCTTGGGGATGGCCCGGGCTGCACTTTCACGGCCGGGTCACGCGCCTTGTCCGATTCTCCACCCTCGGAGGCAAGGCTTGCCACCCGCAAGACTCGAGCGGGTTCCGATGCCCTCCTCCCCGATCCCCACTCCGTGCCACTCTGTGGTCCAAAAAAGGAAAACGCCTCCCGCACGGGCAGGAGGCAGTGATACTCTCGTACTTTACATTGAACCCTCGCGTGCGCTTCGGGCTCGTTCGTCGGCTCGGAGAGCCGATCAACCCATCACAAGTCTACCCGTCACAACTCCGGCGCAAACCCGCGACGCATCGTGTTTTCGCTGCACGCACGCGGGTCGGTGAAGTGCAGCAGGTAGTCCTCGCCGCCGGCCTTCGTGCCCACGCCCGACATCCCCGCGCCGCCGAAAGGCTGCCGCCCCACCAGCGCCCCCGTCGACTTGTGGTTGATGTACAGGTTGCCCACGCGGAAGTTCCGCTTGGCCATCTCGATGTGCGTCGGCTTGCGCGTGTACACCGCACCGGTCAGTTTGTACTCGCTGGCGTTGGCGATGTCGAGCGCTTCTTCAAACGTCTTCGCGTGGAACACGCTGAGCACCGGACCGAAGATCTCCTCCTTGCCGATCTTGTGCTCCATCGTCACGCGGCTGAAGATGTGCGGCCCCACCCAGTCTCGCTTTGTTTTCTCTTCGAGCCCCTCGGGGATCTGCATCCCAAGTTCGAGTTTGCACTCGCGCTTGCCGTGCTCGATGTACTCCATGATGGTCTTCTTTGCGCTGGCGTTGATCACCGGGCCCAGGTCCGAGCCGGGCAGCATCGGGTCCGTGATGACCAGCGAACTGGTCGCTTCGACCAGGCGGCGCAGGAAGGTCGTCGTGTGCTCGCCTTCCGGCCCGTCGGGGTCGACAACGATGCATCGCGAGCAGGCGCTGCACTTTTGACCCTGGTACCCGAACGCCGAGTAACGCACACCGAGCACCGCCTCGTCAAGATCGGCCGAGATGTCGACGATGATGGCGTTCTTGCCGCCCATCTCCGAGATGATCTTCTTGACGTTGTCCTGTCCTGGGTGCACCTTGGCGGCCCCCTCGATGATGTCGAGCCCGACTTCCTTCGAGCCGGTGAACGCGATCATCGACACGCGCGGATCGCGCACCAGCACCGCGCCGACCGTGCGTCCTGGCGCGTGGCAGAAGTGCAGCACGTCGCGCGGAATGCCCGCTTCCCACAGGATCTCCGTCACCAGTTTGGCGATCCCCACCGTCGGGGCGGCCGGCTTGACGATCGCGCAGTTGCCCGAAACCAGCGCCGCGGTCGTCATGCCGCAGAAGATGGCCGAAGGGAAGTTCCACGGGCTGATGATCACCGCCACGCCCTTGGGCTGATACCACGTCTCGTCGAGTTCACCGATGAACCTGCCGAGGCGCTTGCGCGCGAACATCGGCATCGCCAGCCGCGCGTAATACTCGCAGAAGTCGATCGCCTCGCAGATGTCCGCGTCGGCCTCTCGCCAGGTCTTGCCGGCTTCCTTGATCATCACGCCCGACAGTTCGTCGCGCCGCGCCCGCATCGCCGCAGCCGCCCGCACGAGGCACTGCGACCGCTCCACCTGGTCGGTGTCACGCCAGCGCGGAAAGGCCTTGTACGCCTCATCCAGCATCTTGCGGGCCGCATCGGCGTCGACCATATCGTGCGTCGGCACGTGCGCCTTCTGGATCGCGGCCGCAAACGCCGCTCGCTGACCGGCCTCGGCAAAGTCATGCGCAGGCTCATTCACAAACGCCTTCCCGTCGCCGATCTGCGGGTGCGACGGCGACAACTGATGCCGCTCGGCTGCGATCTCGTGCAGATCGATCTTCGGCTTGTGGTTTGCCGGCGCGACCGGCGCCTTGAGCAACTGCTCGGGCGACGCCAGATCGAGGAATCCTGCTTTCAGCCAACTCTCGTTGCTGGTGTTCTCCAGCAGGCGGCGCACCAGGTAGGCCATGCCGGGGATCATCTCGCCCACCGGCACGTACTCACGCACACGCAGCCCCATCTCCGCAGCCGCGTGCTTCAACTGGTCGCCCATGCCGTGCAGCATCTGCAACTCAATCGCCTCGCGCCCCAGCCCGCGGGCTTCCACGGCCGCCAGCACCGACGCGATCGACCGCACGTTGTGCGACCCCAGCGCCAACTTGATGCCGCCCTCGGTGGACGACTTGGGCGTCGCGTCGAGCAGGATGCGGGCCATCCGCTCGAAGCAGGCGTCGGTCTGCCATTTTTCGTTCCACACCGGGCAGGGCCAGCCCATCTTTTCGGCGTGGATCGTCTCGAAGTCCCAGTATGCGCCCTTGACCAGGCGCACTGTCACCTGCCGACCCGTGCGCTTCGCCCAGTCGGCGATGCGCTGCGCGTCCTGCGGGCCGGACTTCAGATAGGCCTGCATCGCCAGCCCTGCCTCGAAATCAACTTCCGCGCAGCAACGCTCAAACAGATCCAGCGTCAGATCCTTCACCGAGAACTGCTCGATGTCGAAGTTGATGAGCACCCCGCGCTCTTTGGCCGCCTTGAGGATCGGCACCAGCCGCGACATCGCGTCGCGGATCGCGCCCTGCGGGTCGATCGGGTCGAACTTGGCCGACAGCGACGACACCTTGATCGACACGTTGGTCCGCGGCACCCTGCCGATGTGATCACTTTCAAGCCTCGGATTCGGCTTCCACTCGGCCACCGCGCGAGGAAGGTTGTTCACCAGGTCCAGGTACTTGTCGCGATACGCATCGGCCTCCACGTCCGACACGCACGCCTCCCCCAGCAGGTCCACGCTGAACGCGATCCCCTCGTTCCACATCTTCGCCAGGTCACCCAGCGCACTGGCCGCGTCAGTCCCCGCGATGAACTTGTTGGCCATCGACACGATTTGACTCGAAATCGTCTTGGCCGCCAGCCCCTTGGCCATGCCGCCCATCTTCAGACCCAGTTCCATCCCCGGCGGGGGCTTCACGCCCGGCTGCGTCAGATAGTCAACCAGGTGGTCATGCACCATGTCCGGCGTCTTGAGCACCGGGAACGCGTCGACGAACCGGAACAACTGCACCTTGAACTCATGGTCCTTCATGGACCAGTCCATCAACTTGTCCTGATAAAACTTCGCTGACAGCAGGCCCACCTTGTGTTTGCGGGCTCGATCGAGAATCTCTGAACCGATCTCGAGAATCCGCTTCTCATCTCCTGCGGGAACCTGCTGCACAGTTGCGACGCCATCCCCAGACGGTCTTGACTTGCGCGTGAAGATCGCCATGACACACCTCTCTGCGGCCGCTCGAAATTGACCGGCTCGTCGATTATAGACCGCGCCCTTTTTCCCGCCCGCTCACGCGCATTGCTCGCGGGCACCGGCGGCCGCACCGCCGGGCGCCTCCCGCCCGTCAGCCCTTGCCAGCCCGCGCCGACCAGACAGGACGCCCCGCCTCAACGTTCCGAAGCCTACCGTCGCTCATGCCACAGCCCACCGCGGTGAGCATCGGCAACTTCGACGGCGTGCATCTGGGTCACGTCGCCCTGATGCGCGCCGCCCGCGGGCAAGTCGGACCCGACGGGCGGGTGGTCGCCATTGCCTTTGACCCCCACCCGGCCTCCGTCCTGCCCGGGCGAACCGCCCCCCCGCCACTGACCACCTTCGATCGGCGCGCCGCCCTGCTCCGTCAGGCCGGCGCTGACGAGGTGGTCCGCCTCGAACCCACCCTCGACGTGCTGCGCCTCCACCCCGAAAACTTCCTCGCCCTCGTCGTCGAACGCTTCTCCCCCGGCGTCTTCGTCGAAGGACAGGATTTCCGCTTCGGACGCAACCGCTTCGGCGACATCACCCTTCTCCAGGCCGCCGGCGACGTGATGGGCTTTTCTGTGCTCACCGTCCCGAGCGTCGACGTGGAACTGACCGACCAGACCATCGTCCGCGCTTCCAGCACACTGGCCCGCTGGCTCCTCAACCACGGACGCATTGAAGACGTCGCCGCCGTCCTCGGCCGACCCTTGAGACTCAAGGGCCCTGTCCAACCCGGCGACCAGCGCGGCCGCACCATCGGCTTCCCCACCGCCAACGTCGGTGTCACCACCGCCCTGCCCGGCGACGGTGTCTACGCTGCCCGCGCCACCCTGCCCGACGGCTCATCACGCCCGGCCGCCGTCAACATCGGGCGCCGTCCGACCTTCGACAACACACGACACCTCGTCGAGGCGTGTCTGCTCGACGACCGAGCCCGCCCCGCGCCGCTCGACGTCGGCCTCTACGACTGGACGCTCGAACTCGACCTGCTCGCCTGGTTGCGCGACCAGGTGCGCTTCCCCAGCCTCGAAGCCCTGACCGGCCAACTCGAACGCGACTGCGCCCGCGCCCTCGACCTGTGCGCACTGACCACCGGAGAACCCATTGCCTGACTCCTGGCAGACCAACGCCACCATCGAGCAGATCGCCTCACGCATTGACGCGGCCCGCTCCATCGTCGTCCTCACCCACGTCAAGCCCGACGGCGACGCTATCGGCGCCTCCCTCGCACTCGTCCGCGCCGTCGCCGCCAACCGGCGCACATCGCCCAGCAGCGTCGCCTGTCCGGCCGAAGCCTGGTACACCGGGCCCATGCCCCTCTTCTTCAACGCCGTCTCCCGACAGACCAAGGCACGCTGCTTCGGCGCCACTGACGAACTCCCGGCCTTTGACCCCGAACTGCTCGTTGTCGTCGACACCGGCTCATGGTCGCAACTCGACAACTTCGCCGATTGGGTCCGCCCACGCGCCGCCCGCACCATTGTCATCGACCACCATCGCAACGGAGACCCCGACACCGCCACGATGCGCCACATCGACACCAGCGCTGCTGCCGTCTGCCAGACCCTCGGCACGCTGTGCGCCCGACTCACCCGCGTCGCATCCCCCGCTCACCTTGACGAATCCATCGCCGAGCCGCTCTACCTGGGTCTGGCAACCGACACCGGCTGGTTCAGGCACTCCAACGTCACGCCCGCCGTCATGCACCTGGCCGCGGACCTTATCGAGGCCGGCACCAACCACGAACGCCTCTTCCAAGTCGTCGAGCAGCGCGACCGACCCGCGCGCCTCAGACTCATGGCCCGCGCCCTCGCCTCGCTCCAGTTCGAAATGAACGGCATCTGCGCGGTCATGAGCCTTCGACAGCAAGACTTTGACGAGACCGGCGCTGCCCCGCAGGACGTCGGCGGCTTCGTCGACATTCCCAAGAGCGTCGAGCAGGTGCTCGTCTCCTGCCTGCTCACCGAAACCGGCCCCGCCCACGCCCCCATCACCAAGATCTCCATGCGCAGCAAGGGCGGGCCGGACCCGATCGACGTCAACGCCGTCACCGTCAGACTCGGCGGCGGCGGACACGTGCAGGCTGCCGGCGCACGCCTGCAATGTTCGCTCGAAGAAGCCCGGCGGCGCATGCTCGAGGCCTTCGCATGAGCAACCCACGCGATCGCAACTTCCGAAAGCGCGTCGACGACGCCGTCCGCAATCTCCCCCCCGAAAAACCCAAAGGCCGGCGCCCAAGGCGCCCGCCCATGCGCGTCTTCACCACCACGCTCTGGGAATATCCAAGTCAGCACTACGACTCGCAGCAAACCGGGCCCATGCAGGGCGACAAAAACTACACCGGCGCCACACCCTCCTGGGTCATCTGGCAACTCCTCCAACGCTACACCCGCCCCAACGATGTCGTCCTCGATCCCATGTGCGGCTCCGGCACCACGCTGGACGTCTGCCGCGACCTGGGCCGCAAGGGCGTCGGCTTCGACCTCGTCCCCTTCCGCGACGACATCCAGCCGGCCGACGCACGTGAACTTCCCCTCGACGACGAGGCCGCCGACTTCACCTTCGTCGATCCGCCCTACTCCACTCACATCGACTATTCCGACGACAAACGCTGCATCGGCAAACTCGACGCCTCGGCCGTCAACAACGAGGGCGTCTCCGAGTACTTCATCGCGATGGAAGAGGTTATCTCCGAGATCCACCGCGTCCTCAAGCCCCGCCGCTACATGGGGCTCTACGTTTCCGACTCCTACCGCAAGACCAAAAAGGGCGGCCTCTTCATGCCCATCGGCTTCGAACTCTTCGCCATCCTCCGCGATTACTTCGAGCCGGTCGACATCATCAGCGTCGTCCGCCACAACACCAAACTCGCCCGCGGCAACTGGCACAAGAGCGCCGAGGAGGGAAACTTCTTCCTTCGCGGCTTCAACTACCTGTTCATCTGCAGGAAGCCCTGATCCTCCCGTGCAGAGGCGGGTGCCGCGCCCTGTCCGGGTCTTCGATGCAAGGCGCGCCGCTTACCCAGAACGCTCATCTACTCATGCGCCGCGCTGAACGCCGCCAGGAACATCTGCACGTCGAAGAAATTGCTCACTCCGTCGCCGTTCAAGTCCGCCCCGCCGCCGGAAAACGAATCCAGAAACGCCTGCACGTCGAAGAAGTCAAACTCGCCGTCGGCATTCCAGTCCGCCAGCAGCGCCTGGTCTGCGGCCGTCGTCAGCAGGTCGTACAGGTATCCGCCGAAGTAGGCCCCGCCCGCCGGGCTCAGATGCACGATCCCGTTCATGTACCCCAGCGCGTCCATCTCGTCAAACCCGCTGAACAGGTCGTAGAAGTTGACGTACCCCAGCCCGCGCGTCCGTGCCACGTCGAGAATCACATCCGCCTGCGCCTCGATCTCCGGCGTGAACGGGTGGTGCGTCACCAGCACCATCGGCACCCCCGACAACTCCGCCCGATACCAGTCCACCAGTGTCTCCAGATTGGCCTGGTAAAGAGCAGGCTCGTTGTTTCCGTCACCCGCCGCCGCGTCAAGCATGATGATGAGCAGGTCAAGATCCAGTGATCGCAGCAGTTCCGCGTTGGCAGTCGTCATCGATTCCAGGTACCGCGCCGGACCACATCCGCCCCGCGCCAGTCGGTGATACCGCAATCCACCCCCCGCAGAGCGCATCTCCACCGCGTTGATCTGCACCGGCAGCGTCGAGTCCATCTCGAATCGGATCGTCGACAGCGTGTCAGGATCGTCCTCCCCCGTGTCGAGCAGATAGGCGCCGGCCTGGGGCTCTCCGGCGGGCAGCCCCGTGTCGATCGTCGCCACCGGCGACCCATTGAGCAACAGCCTGAACGCCCCGCCGCCCGTCCGACGTGTGTAGTGCACGACCACTTCCCGCCCGTAGGTCTTCACTGTCCAGTTGCCCGGCACCCGGTCGAAACGCAACTGGCCCCACATTCCGTCGGGCGTCGAATACCCGAGCGGCTCCCAGGCGCCGGTATCCTCGGAGACGAAAGAACCCGGCCCACGGATCGACTCGATGCCGCAGCGCGGTCCGCCGCCATTGGAACCACAGTTTCCGTTGAAGCGAGCCAGCGCCAGGTACCCGTCTCCACCTGAGCCGAAGTCGTCCCAGAAGTGGTTCCGGAGTTGCCAGTTATAGGACGCATCAAGCAGGCTCACCGAGTCACCCACGATGCCCAGCGAACCCACTTCCGCCTCGTGCAGGTCTCTGTACAGGGGCAGCACCTGCCGGTGGAGCCCCTCTGCCAGCGGACGGACGGGTTGCGCCACGGCCCCGGCGGCGCAAACCCAGAACCCGATGACGGAGATTCCCCTCATGCCGCCACTCATAGCCGAACCGTCAAGCCCGCACAAGAGCATCCGTCACAAGACAGGCTCGATCGGGCCTCCCGCCCGGTCTACACTCTCCGTCCCGCAGCCAGCCGGGTCCGAAAGCCGGGCCTGACAGCCCGCTCCGAGCCGGCGCGGAGGTCCTGGAGTTCGCCATGTACGCGATCATCGAAGAGTCGGGTGGACAGCGCATCGTCGAGCAGGGTGAAGACATCCTCGTCGACCTGCTCGAACAGGGACAGGCCCAGAAGGGCGCCAAATTGACCTTTGACAAGGTGCTCGTCGTCGGCGAAACCGGCGGCTCGGCCAAAATCGGTGCCCCCTACGTCGGCGGCGCCAGCGTCACGGCCGAGGTCGTTGAGCCCGTCGTCATGGGTGACAAGGTCTTCATCCACAAGTTCCGCTCCAAGAAGGGCTACAACCGCAAGACCGGACATCGTCAGCGCTTCACCCACGTCAAGATCACCGGCATCCACGGCTGATTTCTCAGTCGATACCGAACGACGGGACCCTCCTTCGGGAGGGTTCTTCGCTTTTTGTACCCATTTACGCCAGCGACGGGCTCACTCTGGCCGCCATCACCTGCCCGACGAACAACTCGTGATCGGCTTCGAGGTCAAAGTGCCGCACCACCTCGCAGTCGAGCACCAGGGGCGAAATTGCCAGCGTGGGCGAGCCGGTTGCCAGACTGTCCACCAGGAATGTGTCGAACGGGTCTTCCCCTTCTTCAGGCTCGGTGGAGAACTTCCGAAGGATCAACTTCTGGGTCAGATCCACCTTGCAGACGGCAAAGCAGTGGGAATCGCGCACCAAAGGCTCGATGGGGTGGCCTTTCTTGGCAGCCACGCAGATGAGCAGGGGCTCGGTCGCACAGCGGAAGACCGATAAAACCCGCATTCCGGCTCGCTGATCCTCGAAGGCCGCCGTCATCACAAAGGCGTCGCCTTCCAGAAGTTGCAGGGCTCGTGCGATCGAGTCACCCATAGTCGGGTGCAGTGTACCGATTCTGCGCGGGTTTTGCCCGGCACCGATGGTGCCCCCGGGATTCAACCTTCGAGGTGTTTGTGTCGAAAATGTGCATCATGGTGTTGCATTGTGGGGCAAAGTGGGGTAGCATGAGGTCGCTATGAGCGTGGAGGCTTGGAGAAATGCTCTTCACAGGACAGGCGGAACTGACCGTCGACGCCAAGCAGCGTCTGGCGCTCCCCGCCAAGTTCCGCTCCCGGTGGGATCCGGAGCGGGACGGTCCGACATGGTACTGCGTCCCCTGGCCTCACGAGGGTGTGTTGCGCCTGTACACGGAACGGCGATTCGAGCAGATGGCCGAACGCCCGGACGAGTCACTCACGCCCGGACAGGATCTGGCCGATCTGGAAGCCACCCTGTTCGGGTATACGGAACAACTGGACGTCGATTCGGCGTCCCGGATTCGGCTTCCGACCTGGCACATCGATCTGGTCAAACTCCCGCGGGAGGTGGTGCTGGTCGGTGCGCGCAATCGGCTGGAAATTCGTTCACGCGAAGCCTGGGTCGGACGCCGAGAGGATCGGTTCAACGAGTTGCGGCAGTTGGTCGCACGGCTGGAAGCACAGAAGGGCGGGCAGTGACGCCCCGCGACAGAAGAGGAGAGATCCCGGGTCGGCTTTGACACCGGGACGCGTCCGCCACCGGCTTGGAAGGGCCTGGCAGGACGATTGATTCGAGATGTGTGACCGGCGCACGGATCTGGCGCCGGAGCGGTTGATCGCCAGGGATGGCGAGGTGGGGAAAGGAATCCCCCGGCCGCGGACAAGCAATGTGAAGTCCCGTCGGTCCTCATGGATCTTGAGGTCAATGCGCAGGGACGCGCATCCGACTCCTGACTTCACGAAGCAATGCGTTCGTTCGACACGACGTCGCACGGACGCTTTCCAACTCGCCCACCAACTGGATCGGCTCGCACGATCTCCCGATCGCCGATCCGCACCCGGCCCGAGCGGCAACCCACCGCCGGGCTCTTTTCTGTCCCGGAGATTGCTCTGCCGTTTGAAGCGGCTTCTCATGGCTGACGTTTGACTTGAAACGCGTGCGTGGCAAGACGCCCGACCCTTGTGCGTCCTCAAACGTACGTCCGGATCGCCATCACCCTGCAGCGACGGAGTTCCCGTCGTTTCCCGCCGCGAGGCGCGCCCGAAGGCGGGCGCTTTCCCGGCGGCCCCAGCGCGGTCAATAATCGCGCATGCGGCACCTTGAACAGCATCGCCAAGCCGTGGGCGGACTTCTCGGTCGTGCAGGGATTGTCATCACCGACACCGAGTGGGACGGCCTGGAGATGACCGATCTGGGGCTTGGGCACTTTGAGGTGGAAGGGCTGAGCCTGGTCGTGTATGAGAACAACGATCGATACTGCGCCAAGGAACTGGTGCTGCTGCCGTGGCAGACCTGCCCGGAGCATCGGCATCCGCCGGTCGGAGGCGATCCGGGCAAGATGGAGACGTTCCGCGTGCGTGTCGGAGAGGTGTACCTGCACGTGGAGGGCGAGCCGTCGCCGTCGCCGCGGGCGCGGGTGCCGCGCGGCAAAGAGGCGTATTACGCGGGCGCGCCGCGCGAGGTGGTGCTGCGTCCGGGCGAGCAGTTCACGATCCCGCCGAACACGCGGCACTGGTTCCAGGCCGGGGCGGACGGCGCAGTGGTCAGCGAGTTCAGCAGCACCAGCCGCGATGAGAGCGACGTTTTCAGCGACCCCGCAGTGCGGCGGGTGTAGCGAAGGACGCTGCGGTACATAGGTATTTTGCCTTGTTCCTCTGAAAGGGTTGTTGCTTCAATCACCCATACTCAGGTGGGATGACGGCTTGCTTGATGACATAATCGGATGTGGTTGTCTTGATGCAGAGGGGGAGACTTACGTGTGATCGCATTTTCGTTGGCGTTGGGGACAATGTGTGCCCCCGCGTCGGCGGGGCAAACAAACGTCGCGTACGGCAAGCCGGTGAGCCCGGTGCAGGGCTCGTATTCGGGTATCTGGCTGGAGAGGTTGGTGGACTGCGTGTTCCTCGAACGCGGACACCGCTGGGCATCGGACACCGTGTGGTGAAGCGGGGTGGAAACGACCTTCGAGATCACTCTCGGCGGGGAGTACCGGCTCGTCGGAAGAATCGTGCAGGGGGATGACAACGACGCCTTTCGCATCCTTTACGGCCACATGGACGCCGGTCTGTTCCAGGCGTTGTGGGACGTGGCGAACTACGACGCTTGGGGCGCCCGGATGCAGACGCGCCGGAGCCCGGACAACAACGCGGAGATCTTTTTCTTCGACGTAGCCCGGGTGACGGACACGATCCGGCTGGTGGCCGTCTCGGGTGACAACATGTACTCGGTTTCGGAGATCCAGGTGTACATCCCTGCTCGGTCGGCCGCGGGAGTGCTGGCGCGGGGCGGGCTGTGGAGTCTGCTTCAGCGGCGCTCAGCGGGCAGCGGGGAGGACCGAGAACACGCCGCACGGTCGGCGCACGCGGCCTTTTCGTTTTGTCGGGCTCCCTATCGTTCCGATCATGTCGGACCCGTACGACAGTTCGTACTTTCCCACCAGCGATGAGGCCGGGGGAGCCAGCGGCTGGAACCCGCTGGAGGCCTCCACTGCAGCCAGCGTGCCCGCGCCGGAAGCAGGCGAAATGGTGGGGCGCTATCGACTGATCGAGCGCCTGGGCGAGGGCGGGTTCGGCGTGGTGTGGCGGGCCGAGCAGGTCGAACCGGTGCGTCGCAGCGTAGCGGTGAAGTTGATCAAGCCGGGGATGGACTCTCGCGCGGTGCTGGGGCGTTTCGAGGCCGAACGACAGGCGCTGGCGGTGATGGATCATCCGTGCATTGCGCGGGTGTTCGACGGCGGGGCGACGGCGCGGGGTTATCCGTACTTCGTGATGGAACTGGTGCGGGGGGAGCCGATCACGGCGTTCTGCGATCGCCAGCGACTGACGATCGAGCAGCGCGTGGAGTTGTTCATTCGCGTGTTCGAGGCGGTACAGCACGCGCACATGAAGGGCGTCGTGCATCGCGACCTCAAGCCGGCCAACGTGCTGGTGACGATGAGCGCCGAGGGGCGGCCCGAACCCAAGGTGATCGACTTCGGCATCGCCAAGGCCCTTTCAGATCGGGTCGACGACCGCAGCCTGGTGACTCAGCAGGGGCAGTTGGTAGGCACGCCGGCGTACATGAGCCCCGAGCAGGCCGACCCGGCGGGGCTGGACATTGACACGCGGACGGACGTGTATGCGCTGGGGGTGATGTTATACGAGATTCTGACGGGCACGCTGCCGTTTGATCGCAGGAAGTTGCGCGAGGCGGCGATGGTGGAAGTGCAACGGCTGATTCTGGAAGTAGACCCGCCCAAGCCGAGCACGCGGGTGGCGTCGCTGGCCACGTCGAACCGGTCACACACGGCAGACGAAGAAGACATTCTGCACATCACCGAAGCCCGGCGGGTGGAGGTCGGCACACTGCGATCAGTGCTGCGGCGCGACCTGGACTGGGTCGTGATGAAGTGCATCGAGAAGGAACGAGGGCGGCGTTATGCCACGCCGGCGGAAGCCGCGGCCGATCTGCGGCGTTTCCTGAACGATGAGCCTGTGCTGGCCGGCCCGCCTTCGACGGCGTATCGGTTCAGCAAACTGGTGCGCCGGCATCGACTGGCCTTTGCGCTGGGCGGCGCCATGGCGCTGGTGCTCATCGTGGCAACTTTCGTGTCGATCGCGTTTGCCATATATGCGCAGCAACAGAGCGAACTGGCCCGCACGGCGCAGGAAAGGGCTGAGGAGTCAAGCCTCGCCGAGCGCGAGCGTGCCGAGCAGTTGGACCGTGTGGCTCGTTTTCAATCGAATATGATCGCGGGGCTTCAGCCCGACGTGATGGGACGTGAACTGCTGCGGCGCGTGGCGCGCGAGTCCGAGGCGGCCATGCGGCGTCGACACGAACCCGATGCGGCGACGCGACTGGCCGAACTGGATCGCCTGCTCGCCGGTGCGAACGGCACCAACGTCGCGACGGCGGTGCTGGACGAGTTCCTGCTCAAGCGGGCGGAGAACGCGATCAATGAACAGTTCGGCAAAGAGCCGCTCATGCGGGCGCGCCTCCTGGAGACGGTGGCCGACGCGCTGGCCGATCTGGGGCTGCATGAACGGGCGCTGGCCGTGTACCGTCAGGCGCTGGCCGAGCGCGAGGTCGAGCAGGGTCCGTCGCACTCCGAGACGCTGGTGACGCAGAGCAACATCGCCAACGTGCTGGCGGACATGAGCCGCATCGACGAGGCGCTGCCCTTGTACGAACGAGCACTGGCGGGCTTGCGCGACCAGTTGGGCCCGGAATCGCCGTACACGCTGACCGCGATGCTGAACCTGGCCGCGTGCTACCGCAGTGCCGGGCGCTACGACGAGTCGCTGGCGCTGTACGAGTCGGGCGTGCCCCTCCACGAGAAGGTGCATGGGCCGGACGCGCCCGACACGTTGCTGATGCGCAACAACCAGGCGGTGCTCTACCAGACGCTCGACCGCGTCGAGGACGCGCTGCGCCTGCACCAGTCGGTGCTCGAAGCCCGCATCCGCGTGCTGGGCCCGGATCACATCGAGACGCTGCGTTCGATGTCCAATACGGCGCTGGCGCACGAGGCGGCGGGAAATCTCGACGAGGCGATCGACCTCTACCAGCGGGCCCTGCGCGGCGTGCGTGCGGCGTTGGGCGACGAGCATCCGTTCACGCTGCAACTTCTCAGCAACCTGAGCGTGAGCCTCTACACGGTCGGGCGGATCGACGAGGCCGTCGCGGCCGTCAGCGAAGCAGCCGAAGCCAGCCGGCGCGTGCTGGGCGATGAGCATCCGGACACGCTGCTGGCCCTGGGCAACCTGGGCGCGATGCTCGAGGCTCAGGGCAAGATCGAAGAAGCGCTGCCGTACTACCGCGAGGCGCTGGAGGTGCGGACGCGGCTGCTGGGCCCGCGTGATCCGAAGCGTCTGGTGGCGCTGGCGAACATGAGTTACCTGCTTGAGTCGCTTGGGCGGCTGGAAGAGTCACTCGAACTCGGGCAGGAGGCGCTGCGGATCCGGCGCGAGGTGCTCGGCAACGAGCACACCGACACGATTTCGTCGATGAGCAACGTGGGCGCGGTGTTGCGGGCGTTGGGCCGGCTCGACCAGGCCGAGGCTCTGGGGGCCGAAGCCGTCGCCACGGCCCGGCGGACGCTGCCTGAGGGGCATTGGATCACCGGGGCGATGCTGGTACAGCACGGACGAACGCTCCAGGCGATGAAGCGCCACGCCGAAGCGCTGGTGGAACTGGAGGAAGCGAGGCGTCTGCTGGTGGGCGCGCTGGGCGAAGACCATCCCAGGGTCGCGCTGGTGGACAAGGACATCGCCGAGGCCAAGGCCGCGCTGCTGCCGTAATACCGAAATATCGAGCCCATCAGCGTCACGGGCATTTTCGGGCGGCGCCGATGAACGCTGCTTGCATGTAGTTCTGCGGCCGAAGCCGGACGATCAGCCGCCCTCGCCGCCGGGCCCGCCTTCGCCTGCGTTGCCCGGCTCGGCCTGACCGGGCTGCCCTTCCTCCGGCTCGCTCTGCGCCGGTTCGTCAGGCGGGACTTGGTAACCGAGTTTTTCGCGGACGCGATCGGTCAGGTCGTCGGCCTTGGGGTACAGCAGCGCCGGGCGTGCGAGAATGCCCTGGGTGACCATCGCGATGGTCTCCTTCTCATCGAGCACGGCCCCCGCCTGGGTCACGAGCACATGCGTGTAGCCCGCCTCGGTCCCCAGCGCAACTGCCGTCTCGTAGATCTGCCTGTACGCACCGGCCGCCTGCTCGCCGGAGAGAGCCTGGAACTCGCGTACGCGCTGATCGGCCAGTTGACGATACTGGTTCTGCTTCTGCTGAAGTTCGTTGTACATCAACTGCCCGCGGGCGCGTTCTTCGGGCGGGATGAGTTGCAGTTCACCCTGGAGCCGACGGATATCCGTCTCCAGCGTCTTGAGTTCCTGCTCCGACGCCAGTCTCATCTGCTCGCGCGGCGACTCATAGGTTTCCGTGCGGAGCATTTCCTGAAGGATTTCGATGACGTCGACAGTGGCGATGCGTGATTCGTTGGCGCGGCCCGCACCGGCACCAGCGACCAGCAGCATGGCGCCGACGACTCCGCTGATGCACAGCCCGGCGATGAGCGCGCGTGCAGACCTGAACATGAAGAACCTCCGTGGGAATGAAGAACCACGGGAGTGTAGCGTGGTGTATGCTCTGGCCAAGGAGGGCGACTCATGCGTGACGCACGCCTCGATCGTCTGGCTGAGGTGCTTGTGGGGTACTCAACAAGGGTCAAACCGGGCGACCTGGTGGCCATCACCGCCGACCCGGCCGCTTTCCCGGGCGTCGAGGCGGTGTACCACAAGGTTCTCGCCGCCGGCGGGCACCCGTTCTGGAACGCGCGGGCCGAGGCGCTGGCCGAGATCGACCTTCTGCACGCCACGGACGAACAGTTGGCGTACCTGTCTCCCCTGTCGATGCACATGGTCGAGACTATCGACGTGCAGATCAGTCTGTGGGCAGAGACCAACACCCGATCGATGGGCAGGATCGACCCGGCCCGCGTGGCCGCCCACCGGCAGGCGCGACGACCCTTCATGCACCGCTTCCTCGATCGGGCGGCCAAGGGTGAGTTGCGATGGGTCGGCACGCAATACCCCACACTCGCCTCGGCCCAGGACGCCGAGATGAGCCTGGCGCAATACGAGGATTTCGTCTTCCGCGGCGGGCTGCTGCACCTGCCCGACCCGGTCGCCGCCTGGCGCTCGATCAAGGATCGTCAGCAGGCCGTGTGCGGCTTCCTGCAAGGCAGGAAGGTCGTGCGCTTTCGGGCGTGCGCGTGCGACGGGCACGACGGTACCGACCTTTCCGTCGATGTCTCGCGCGGGACATGGATCAACTGCGCGGGCCTGGAGAACTTCCCCGACGGCGAAGTCTTCGCCGGCCCGCAGGGCGCCGACGGACACGTGAACTTCACCTATCCGGCCGTGTACGACGGGCGGGAGGTCGAAGGCGTGCGCCTGGTGTTCAGCGGCGGGCGCGTGGTCGATGCCTCTGCCCGCAAGAACGAGGCATTCCTCATAGCGATGCTCGATCAGGATGAAGGGGCGCGCACGATGGGTGAGATCGCCATCGGCACCAACTACGCCATCACCGAATTCACACGGAACACGCTGTTTGACGAAAAGATCGGCGGAACGTTCCACATGGCCTGCGGAGCCGGTTACCCCGAAAGCGGGAGTAACAATGAATCGGCGCTGCACTGGGACATGGTGTGCGACCTGCGAAAGGGCGGGAGCATCGAGGCCGACGGCGAGATTTTCTATCGCGACGGCGCGTTCCTCAACAAGGCCTGGCCGGGAGCGTGAGTGCGGCACACCGATGTCGCTTGATGAGAAACTGCGCTATTCTGCCCATTTTTTGCAGTACGGCGCTGGCTTTAGCGTTGGATGTCGGGTAAGTTCTCCCCCACAGAGCCGGATCGTCCGGCAGGAGGCAGGCATGAAGCACACCAAGTTGCATGAACAGCCCGGCTGGACGAGCGGCGGTGTCGTCATGGCGCCGGCCGCCCGCCGCGTCGATTCGTTCGATGACAATCCGATCGACCGGAAGCCTCCGATGTAAAGGCGCTCAGCCCAATCCAAGCGCTGACCAGCCCCGGAGGCCATGCCCCCGGGGTTTTTCGTTTTGGAACTTTCGCACACATGCGTGAGAGGAATATCCGTGCGCGCTGAACTGGAAGTCGTCATGGCCAACGTGGCCGTCGTGGCGCTGCAGGCACTGGCCCTGCTGGTCGCCCGTCTGGTGGAGAACGCCCGTGATCGCGCCAAGCGACGCGACGGCGAGCACCGCTATCGGTCCGTCAAAAGAACCCGCCGAAAGCGCGGCAACGCGCGCCGGGCGGAAACCGCAAAGGGCTGCGCACAGATTCGCTCCCGCCCCTCTGGGGAGAAGAGTGCATCCAACTTTCCGCTGGAGCAGCGGGACGCCGGTCTCATCGTTTGATCACGGCGCCAGGTTGGACAGCGCCTTGCCAAGGCGACCGCCGCACCCGCGCAGTCTCGCCTCGGCCGCGCCCCGGTCGAGTTCGAGCCGGTGCATCACCACCGCCGTCTTGACCGCCCCGCCCGCCTTGTCAAGCAGGGCGAAACTCGCTTCACGATCCAGCGCCGTCAGCGTCGCGACGATGCGGGCGGCCCGGTCGCGCAGTTTGTCATTGGTCGCCCGCAGATCGACCATCAGGTTCTCATACACGCGCCCCTCGCGGATCATCAGCGTCGTGGAGATGGTGTTGAGGGCCAGTTTGGTGGCCGTGCCCGCCTTCATTCGCGTCGAGCCGGTGATGACCTCGGGCCCGGTCTCCAGCACGACGAGATGACGCGCCGACGCGGGGCGCTCGATCGGCGTGCAGGCGACCAGCGCGGTCAGCGCGCCGACGCCGGCGGCGAAGTCGAGCGCACCGAGCACATATGGCGTCGTGCCCCCGGCCGCGATGCCGATCACCGTGTCGCGTGCGCTCAGCGCGAGGGCGGCAAGTTCTTCACGTGCCCCGCGCGGGTCGTCTTCCTTCGTCTCGCTGCTCTTTCGCAGCGCCGCATCGCCGCCGGCGATGATGCCGACCACACGACCCGCCTCCACCTGAAATGTCGGCGGGGCCTCAGACGCATCAAGCACGCCCAGCCGTCCCGACGTGCCCGCTCCCACGTACACCAGACGCCCGCCGGAGACGAACCCCGGCTCGGCCGCCTCGATGAGCGCCGCCAGCGGGCCGCGCGCCTTCTCCATCGCGACCAGCACCGTGCGATCCTCCTGCGCGATGAGCGCCACGCACTCTGCGACAGACATTGCGTGCAGATTCATCGTGCGAGGGTTGCGCTGCTCGGTGAGAATGTGCGATCGGTCCGGAGGTCGGGACATGGCGGGAGAACTGTATCGGGCGCCGAACCGCAAGGTGCCGGACGCCGGACGTCTGCGAGCCCGTGAGCAAAAGTCCGGGTGAATCGCACGGGGCTTGGCACCCCGGACCCGTGCCCCAGGACGGCCCAGGTTCTGCGTCTGAATACCTCGCGACGAGGCGGGCGGCTTGCTCGTCAGCCTCTGGCAGAGTCGTACCGAATACCGGCGGGACGCGCGCACCACCGACGCTTGTGCCCCCGAACGCTCGTGCCGCCGACATCGGACTCATCACCCCCGCGCACGCAGGCGGGCGTGCAGCGTGTCGAAGTTGCGGGCGCTCTCGGCCAGGCCGCCGGGGCGGGAAGTGATGCGCCACAGCCGTTCGTGATCGCACGCGATGTGTTCGAGGTCAGGCTCCCAGTCGGGCGGAAGCGGGAGGGCGCGGGCCTGCGCTTCCCCCACCGCTGCGGCGAAGAGCGCGAAGCGCACGCTGTGCTCGAGTTGATCGCGGACGAGCGGTGTGAGCGGCGTCGGGATCGCGCCCGAGAGGGCCGCCAGACGTTCGCGTGTCGCGGTCCACATACGCGCATCGTCGGGGATCACGTAGCCCTCGCGCGCTGGCCAGAGGGATGTGAAGAGAACGGTGGCGTTGTGCAGTTTGACGGCCCCGGGCGGAGGGTTCGCCATGGCGCGGCGCATTTCGACGTCCACATCGCCCAGCGCATCAAGCCATGACGCGACCTGAAGCGAGGGGTCACCAAAGACCTGTACCGACTCGGCGCTTGCGATGTCGCGGTCCGGGTCGCCGCTCCACGCCGCGTCGGCGGCGTGGGTCAGCGCGTGCAGCCCGATCGCCCACTGCTGGAGGTGCCCGGCATCGCCCCAGTCGCACACCAGCATGCCTTGTGCGCCGTTTTCGAGTCCTTCCCGCACGGCCCGCGCGACGTTCCCACGCCGCTCGCTCGTGCGCCCCGTGATGCTGCGCCAGGAACTGGTGCCGGGGCAGACCCAGGTCTCGTGCCCGCGTGCACGGCAGGTGCGGCACCACTCGGCAAAAGCGGCCGAAGGCTCATAACTCCATGCCAGCGCGATCGCTTCCTCGGGCAGCAGATCGAGCGTCTCAGGATGTTCGAGCGCGATGTCGGCCCAGAACATCGGGCGTGCGCCCCGCGAAGTGACGCGCTCGCAGACCTGGGCGACGAATGAGCCATAGACGCGGGCGCGACTGTGGCGCTCCACCGCTTCACGCGAGCGCCCCTGCCCGACGTCGTACGTCTCGTCGCATCCGATGTTGATCAGGCGGCTGCTCACGCAGGCTAGTTGCTCGGCAATCAGATCGTCGACCAGCGCCAGCGAGCGCGGATCGGTCGGGCACAGGCTGAAGGCGCCGGTGCGGTGCATGTCCTGAAAGTACCAGTCCGCGTGCGTCTCGGCCAGATCGGCGTAGCGATCGCACGCAAGCCAGCGGTGCATGTGTCCGAAGCAGTTCTGATTGGCGGCCAGCGTGATGCCGCGGGCGCAGCAATGCTCATCGAGCCGGCGAAGTTCGTCGGGCGTGACGGGACTGGCGCCGTCGGAGACACGCTCGTGCCCGCGATATCGAAAGGCGTGCTCGATGTAGAGTTGAAAGTGGTTGAACTTGAGCAGCGCGAGTTGGTCGATGACGCCGAGCAGGTGCGTCATGGTCGGCACGCGCAGGCGTGAGACGTCGAGCATGACGCCGCGCACGGGCAGGGCCGGCGCATCCTCAATCGCGCAGGCAGGGAGGGCGCCTTGTATCGACCAGCTCTCCGCGCCGATTGCCTGTGTGGATCGGCTCTCCGAGCCGATGCAGGCCCGCATCAGTTGCACAAGCGTGGCGCGCGCGTTTCGAAATCCCTCTTCGTCGGCCGCTTCCAGCCGGACGCGAACGCCGGGCGCGGGCGGCACGAGCAGTCGGTATGCACCCGGACCCAGCGTCGTGTTGCGTTCGTGCGCCAGGTGCAGTTCATCGGCGTGGCGTGACCAGGCGTCGGCATCGAGCCCATGAACGTGCGCAAACCCGCGCAGCGCGGCGACGGCGATCGCTGACGTTCCCAGCGCCCGGCAGGTTTGCGGGCGAGGAATCAACAGGTCAAACGCGCTGCGCCGATCAATGGCTGAACTGGGCATCGAGGCAACTGTATCGCGATGCGAACAACCCAAGACCCACAGGTCCGTCCGGGCGGGGCGCATCCGGGCGATCGTTCACCCCGTCACCTGCTTTCGGCGGGCCGTGTGCAGCCCGAAGAACAGGCTGAAAGCCACACCGAGTCCGGCCAGCGGCAGAGCAATCGCCAGCCCGGCGCGATAGGCCGGCAACGCCTCGTTGCCCGTGGCCGAGAGGAACAAGTAGATCACATACGCGACGTAGGACAGGAAGAGGAGCACGCCCTCCCAGCGGGAGACGCGCCCGCCGGTGATGAACAACGGCAGGCAGACCACCGTGGCGGCCATCATGACCGGGAAGTCCAGCAAGAGCGCGTTGGACTCGACCGCGATCGAATCCGGGGCCACCGTCGCCGCACTGCCGAGCACCGCCAGCATGTTGAAGATGTTGCTCCCGACGATATTGCCCACGGCGATGTCGCACTGCCCCCGAATGGTCGCCACCAGCGACGTGGCGACTTCCGGCAGCGACGTACCCGCCGCGACGATGGTCAGCCCGATCAGCAGGTCGCTGACGCCCATGGCCTGCGCGAGCGTGGTGGCGCCGCTCACCAGCACTCGTGCGCCGACCACAAGCAACGCGAGGCCCAGGATCGTGAAGATGATCGAAGGGAGAACGCGCGGCGCAGGTTCCGGCTTGGCCGCCTCTTCGGGCGTGCAGAGCGGCGTGGCGTCGGCCGGGTCGCTGCCCTTGCGCAGCCCCAGCGTGATGAGCAGGCCGGTGTACAGCACGAGCAGCGCGAAGAGTATGAGCCCTTCCCAGCGCATGATCCGCCCGTCGCCGGCGAAGATCCAGGCCAGACCCGCGACGCCGATCATCACCGGCACGTCGAGGCGGATGAGTTGCGTCGAGACGATCAGCGGCGCGACAATCGCCGAGATGCCCAGAATAAAGAGGATGTTGAACGTGTTGCTCCCGATCGCGTTGCCCAGCGCGATGCCGGCGTCGCCGGTGTACGCGGCCCCGACGCTCACCGCCACTTCCGGCGCACTCGTTCCAAACGCGACTACGGTCAGCCCGATGATGAGGCTGGGCAGCCCGATGGCTTTGGCAAGCCCGCTTCCGCCGCGGATGAGCAACTCGGCCCCCGCGGTCAGCACGACCAATCCGACGATCATCAGCACTATGGCCAAGCCGGCTCCTCCACACTCGCATCGCCGGGCACGATTTCACGTCGTCCGATCGGGCCGGATCGTAGGGCCAACTACGGCGCGACGAGGACGCACAGGGCTGATCTTTGGGATCTCCTCGTGCCGGTTTTGGACGGACGGCACTTCCACGGATTCAAGTTGAATCTCAGGTGCCTGGGGACACCCGAGAAGTGCCCGACTTCAGGCGCCTCTGCCCGTCATAATCGACGCCAAACCCGGCGGAGCAAGGTGGTTGCGATCCGGGCGTGTGTTCGTAGACCTGCCCAAGATCCGGCATCCCGCGACGCGCGAATCTCAATTCCAGGCGGCATGATTGGGCCGAAGAAATCCGCTTGGCTTGATCTGCGTCGGGTCAATCGTCGTCGGCTCCATCGGCCCGGAATCGCAACAGCACGCCGCTGTCATCCATCAGCGCCAGCGTCTTGCCATCACTCTGATAACGCCGGGCCTGCTGCAACAGGCTGAGGTACCGGCTCTCCAGTTGCATCGCCTGCGGCGGACCGGCCATGCGCGTCGTGATGATGGGCCCGAGTTCAAACCGGTTCTGCGCGAGAACATCGGCGGGGCTCGTCGCGCTGTACTGGTTCACCCCGGCCGTGCCCGAAATCTGCCCCTCGCTGTCGATGTGAAGCGTCGGCGTCTTGGCGGTCATTGGAACGGCCGTCTCGACCGTCTCACCCTGGATCAGCCAGAGCGTCCAGTTGCCTAGGGGTGAGGCGCTGCCGACAGGTCTGCCCGATTGCGTGCTGCTGCATCCGAGGATGGTGCCGGCGAGGCCGATGAAGATCAGTGAGAGCGGGATGAGCGTGGTTTTCATGATCGTCTCCTCTCGTGTGGCTGGTCTTCGGACGATAGTCCCCGCGGTGCGACCGGGGAAGACAAGGAGTCGGATGATTGGGTTTCGCGTCATTCATGACTTTGATGTCCATGCGCCGCAGACAGCATCTGACCTGCGGTCCAACCTCTTCCTGAGCACGGGTGCTTGGGATCTTGGTGGCTGAACGCGACCCCTCGCCTCACCGCACGGGCCGGCATGCTCGCTGTGCCCATTGCAGGACAGGGAACACTCCGACCGGCCTCGGCAGTCGAACGCCGAAGTCGAACAACGCCGACTCGCACTTACTCGACTCGTAGATTGAGAGCCGACTCCAGCAACGGCGCCAGCACAGGCAGGTCGCGTTCAATGATCCCTCACAGCGCGTCCGTATCGATGGCGTAGCAGACGTGGATGATTCCGTGGTGCATGCTGACGATCTGCGCAAAGGGGAGCCCGGAGCACGTGCCCGCCCGGTGTCTGTCACCGTCGCCCCGGCCTCGCCGATTTCCTGAACACAATCCTTCACCGCCGGTCCGAGCATCGGGTCATCTTCAAGGCCCTTGCGCTGTCGCACCGACACACAATCCACGATCTGACGGGCCGCATCGAGCGTGTGCGGCAATCGAACTCAGTCGTCCAGCGGGCTCGGTCCGTCCTTACGCGGCACAGAGCGTCTTCGCTTCTTGAACAACCTGGTCACAGAGATCTTCTAGCGTCTCCAGGCCCGCTTGGCGCCCGAGCAGTTGTCGGAGTTCGACCCGCATGCCGCCGAGGTCGAGAGGGCTGTGGCGAACGTACGGATGAAATTCGACGAACACGTCGACGTCGCTTTCGGGCCCGAAGTCATCGCGGAGGATGGAACCGAACAGTGCGAGTCGTGCTACTCCGTGCCGCCGACAGAACGCGGCAATCTCCTGCGCAGGGATTTCGACGTCGTGGAGCCGCGATCTTCACCTCAAACGGTGCATCATAACCTGGAAATGACGATCACGTCTGCAAGACGCCGGTCCGGAACTGTCGCGTGTAGTCCCAGCCCTGCGCCGCCGCGTCGAGCGCGAAGATCAACTCCTCGCGCGTCTTGCGCGGGTCGATGATGCGGTCCACCCAGCCGCGGGCCGCTCCGTACCGGATGTCCTGCTGCTCGTTGTAACTCGCCTGCACGGCTGCCAGAATCTCCTTGTGCGTCTCCGGGTCGATCGTCTCCCCGCGCCGCTCTCGGCTGCGCTCCTCGATCATTGCCAGCGTCCCGCTCGCCTGCGCCGCCCCCATCACCGAACACTTGGCGGCAGGCCACGCGAAGGTGATGAACGGCTCGAACGCCCGTCCGCACATCGCGTAGTTGCCGGCCCCGTAGCTCCCGCCCATGATGACCACGATCTTTGGCACCACGCTGTTGCTCATCGCGTTGACCATCTTGGCCCCGGCGCGGATGATGCCGCCCTGCTCGCTCTCACGCCCGACCATGAACCCCGTCGTGTCGTGCAGGAAGATCAGCGGGATCTTGCGCTGGTTGCAGTCCATGATGAACCGCGCTGCCTTGTCGGCCGACGTGTGATAAATCACGCGCGGCATGTTCACGCTCTTCTTCGGCGCCGTCAGCCCGCCGATGTGGGTCTGGTCGGTCAGTTTGCCCTGGTTGGCCACGATGCCGCACGGGTGCCCGCCCACGCGCGCATACCCACACACCAGCGACGCACCGAAGTCCGGCTTGTACTCGTCGAAGTTCGGCGCCAGCGACTCGTGCCCGTGGTCATTCGGCTCGGCCCGCGCGTCGACCAGCCGGTTGATGATGTCGTGTACGTCGTACTGACGCCCCGGCTCGGTCGTGAACACCTTCTCCATGTCGTCCCCGGCGTAGACCGCGGCCAGCGCGCCGGTCGCCCGATCCTCCACCGCGCGCAGCACACCGGACTTGCCCAGAATTGTGCTCACGCGGAACAGGCACGTCTCGTCGTCCGGCTCCTTGAAATCAATCGTGCCCGAAATCTCCGCGTGCATGCTCGCCCCGCCAAGATCCTCATCTGAAACGTCCTGCGCGATCGCCGCCTTCACCAGCGCCGGCCCGGCCAGATAGAGCCCCGAGCCCTCCGTCATCAGCAGCGTGTCGCACAGCACCGGCAGATACCCGCCTCCGGCCACGCAGTAGCCCATGATCGCCGCCACCTGCGGGATGCCCTCAGCCGAAAGTACAGAGTTAAGATAGAAGATCCGCCCGAAGTCGTCTGTGTCCGGAAAGACGTCCTCCTGCATCGGCAGATACACCCCGGCCGAGTCCACCAGGTAGACCAGCGGCAGACGCGCCATCCGCGCGACGTGCTGGGCCCGGATGATCTTCTTGCAGGTCATCGGGAAAAACGCGCCCGCCTTCACCGTCGCGTCGTTGGCGATGATCATGTGCCGCCGCCCGCGGATGATGCCGATTCCGGTGACCACCCCGGCCGCGGGTGCCCCGCCGTGCTCGGCGTACATCCCGTGGGCCGACCACAGCCCAAGTTCCTGAAAGTTGGGAATCTCATCGCGGTGCGGGTCAAACTGAGTCGGTCGGCTCTCCGAGCAGAAGCCTGATTGCACGACCTCCGCTGCCTCGGCACGCAGCGCCGATCGACCCACCGGATCGACCAGCCGCGCAATGCGCTCGCGGGCCGTCAGACGCCCCTTCTCGTGCTGGCGCGCGATCGCCTTGGCCCCGCCGCCCTGGCGGATCGTCCGCTCAATCTGTTGAACTTCATCCGTGGCCGCCTGGAGTGTGCTGCTCATGCGCTCGCCCTGAAGGTGAACCCAAGGGTAGACGCACGCTTTCCCCACAGCCCGTCACACGCTCGCATGGCGTCAAGGTGAATCTTGGGCGCATGAGGACGCCGGAGACGTGCCCGTCTTCGGGCACACCTCCGGATCAGATGCCGCGCAAACTCAGGCAGCGCAAGACGGTTGCCGCCCGGACCGGCGTTCGAGCACTCGCAATGGCTCGGCATCCCACGACGCACCAGTTTCAACGCACGACCGTATCACTCACGCCCGACTCACCGGGCCCGTCGCATCAGGTACACCCAGTCGCGCTCGGTCTGATCGACGCTGATGATCTCCCAGCCCGCATCGGTCAGCAGGTCGAGCGCGTACAACTTGGCCTGTGGCCCCGCGTTGCGCAGCACGCTCGGCACCCCAAAGGTCGTCACCTCTTCGCCGGTGACAAAGCGCAGGTCCACCGCCGAGCGGGCCGACTGGAGTTCCCCGAACTCCCAGTCGAGTTTGGGAGGAACCGACCAGGCCGCCCCCGCACCGATGGCGGCGCCTCCGAGCAGCAACAACACGACCAGACGAGTGCGACCATTCAGCATGACATGGCTCCGTCCGTCCCTTGGACCGTCCGTCCATTGCCGAAACTGACAGCGCTTCTCCGCTTCGCCTGCCTCCAGCCGGCGCTGGTGTCTGAGCGGGCCTGTGCGGCCTCGCGCGGCGCCTCCCGCCGCCCTCGCGCCCAGATCCCGCACACTTATCCACAGTCCCCTGATTGTTTCCCGAACAGTTTGACAGCATGTTTGGGTTCTGATACTGTCTTCACGCCGGGCTCGCGAAGACGCCGCCCCCGGCATGTTGGCTCGACCGCGTGGTCCTCCACCATTCACCGCGTCGTTCCCCGAGCGCCCACAAGGCTGCGTCGGTTTCGGTCTCGACCCATCGCGTGCGACCAGCGTGGTCCCCGCTCATCGGGTCGAGTCGGCCGACAAGATGCCCGCGGCTCCGCGAGGGAAGGAGTTTGGAATCATGGCCAAGTCATCGCCCGCGCAGATTGAGTCCAAGGCTCAGGCCGCCGCATCCGCCGCCGCTTCCGAGAACGACAAGCAGAAGCAGCAGGCCCTCCAGCGCGCCGTCGGGCAGATCGAAAAAGCCTTCGGCAAGGGCGCCATCATGCGTCTCGATGAAGATGCCTACCTGGCCATCCCCGGCATCTCCACCGGCGCACTCTCCCTCGACCTCGCCCTTGGCGGGCGCGGCATCCCCCGCGGGCGCATCATCGAGGTCTTCGGGCCTGAATCCTCCGGAAAGACCACCCTCGCCCTCACCGTCGTCGCCAACGCCCAACGCAACGGCGGCGTCGCGGCCTTCATCGACGCCGAACACGCCCTCGACCCATCCTGGGCACGCAAAATCGGCGTCAACATCGACGATCTGCTCGTCTCCCAGCCCGACACCGGCGAACAGGCACTCGACATCTGCGAACTGCTCGTCCGCTCCAACGCCGTCGATGTCATCGTCATCGACTCCGTCGCCGCCCTCATCCCCAAGGCCGAAATCGAAGGCGAAATGGGCGACACCCACGTCGGGCTTCAGGCTCGCCTCATGAGCCAGGCCATGCGCAAACTCACCGGCGTCATCGCCCGCTCACAGGCCACCGTCATCTTCATCAACCAGATCCGCGAAAAGATCGGCGTCATGTTCGGCAGCCCCGAAACCACGCCCGGCGGCCGCGCCCTCAAGTTCTACTCCTCCGTCCGCATCGACATCCGCCGCACCGGCTCGATCAAGGACGGGGAAGAAAACGTCGGCAACCGCGTCCGTGCCCGCGTCGTCAAGAACAAAGTCGCCCCGCCTTTCCGTCAGGCTGAGTTCGACATCATGTTTGACGAAGGCATCTCCACCACCGGCGACCTGCTCGACCTGGCCATCGAGGCCGAAATCTGCCAGAAGTCCGGCGCGTGGTTCAGTTACGGCGACGTGCGCCTCGGCCAGGGTCGCGAAAACGCCAAGAAATTCCTCGCCGACAACTCCGAACTCATCGCCGAAATCCGCCGCGCCGTCATGGAAAAGAAGGCCCCGCGCCCCACCAGGACGCCCGCGACCGCCGCCGAAGTCGACACCGACACCGGCGAAGTCCTCGAAGACGCCGATTAGGCGACGCCGAATAACAGATCTACGAGCCCGACGCGCCAGCGAGGGAGCCCACCCCCCGCTCCAACGAGCCCGAGGCGCCAGCGAGAGAGCAACAGGCCCGACCGCCGCGAGGTCTCGGGACCGAAGGGCCCGGAACCCCTCACCCCCTGTGCAAACGAGGGCGTGAACCCATCCGCCCCGCCCCTCGCCCAAGTGAGGGGGGGGATCTCCCTATCCCGCTCCAACTGTGTTCTCCGTGCGCACAAGCCCACCGCCTCCCCAACTCTCCGTACCTCGCTCTTGTTTGCCTCCCGTTGGCGCGGTAGATTGAAGCGGTTCAGAGCCAAACGCCGCCGCCACCGCCCTCTGCGAGGATCACATGCTCCACCTCCGCCCCACCCGCCTCATCTC
>RHKP01000031.1 GCA_008363215.1 Cyanobacteria bacterium CYA | reverse complement strand
CAGGAGCCACCACACCAGCAATCGCACCTTTGCCGATTACCACGGACTGCTCGACGCCGTCGGCGCGGCATGGCGATCGCTGACCAGGACACGCCTGCGCTCCGTCTGCCACTGCCACTACCTCACGCCCGGATCCCAACCGTGATTGGTATGAGCCTGGCGGCGTAACGAGAGCAGCAAAACAGTAACGCAACAGAGCAGCAAGGGGCGGCGCGGGCAGCTCCCATTTTCATGTCACCGCCACCACGCGGCAACATGGATACCAAGGGAGATCCGTGACTCTTACGGATACTCCTGCCTTGTCGGCCGGATCATCACCTCGCTCAAATGCACGTGCGGCGGCTGTTGCGCCACAAACGTCACCGCTCGCGCGACGTCCACCGGCTCCAGCACAGGCCCGATCCGGTCGAACACCTGTTTGACCCACTCGGGCTTGTATCCGGCCACGCCCTGAAACTCGCTGACCACGAAGCCCGGCAGTACCAGCGTCACGCGCACGCCCTTTGGCCCCACCTCGCGCCGCAAGCCTTCGGCCAGCCCGCCCACCGCGAACTTCGTCGATCCATACATCGAACTGAACGGGCTGACGTTCCGCCCGACCACCGACCCGATCACGATGATGTCCCTGGCCCGCTCCCGCGGCCTCCCGTCGCCGGTCATCTCCAGCGCCGCCTCGCGCATCAGGCACGCCGCGCCGATGAGATTGGTCCGGATCATCTCTTCCCACTGCTCGGTGTCGCTGGTCAGTACGGAACCGTCGAGTCCGCGCCCCGCGTTGACCACCACCAGGTCGGCCGGCGCGCCGAACGCTCGCCGCGCCGTCTCCAGCATGGCCTTGATGACTCCGGTGTCCGAGCAGTCGCCCGCGGCCGCCGCCGCCACGGTTCGACCCGCTTCCTTGTTCAGCGTTGTGGCCAGAGCCTCGACCCGCTCGCCGCGACGTGCGTTGACGACGACGCTTGCCCCGGCCGTTGCCAGATCGTGCGCGACGGCTTGGCCGATGCCTGCGCTGGCGCCTGTCACGACCGCCACTCGTCCAGAAAGAGGAGGGATGCTCATAGTCGCGCATCCTACGCTTGCCGTCGGCCTGCCCGCCCCTGTCAGACCAACCCCCAAAACGTGGACCTCGGGGCGACACGCAAGCCGATACCAACTTCGCGGCGAACCCCGGACCCGGGGGCGACGTACCCGCCTGTACGGGTGAGAGCGACGAGGAGTATCGAATGCGGCAACCAACTTCATGGACCCTGGCCGGCGCCTGCCTTGTGAGCATGACCCTGGCAGGATGCTCAGGCTCCAACACCCGCGGCGCCCACGCCGGCTACAGCCCTGGCGTTCGCGGCTCAACCTCCTCGGCCCCTGCCCCTGCCCCCGGAGACGCCTCCACGGACGCGCTCATCCGCGCCGAGGGCTTTCGGCACCAGGGCGACATGGACCGTGCGCTGGCCGAGTTCGAACGCGTCATCGAGACCAACCCGCTCCTGACCGTCGCCTACCTGGGCGCCGGTGACATCTATCGCGAGCGCGGAGACTACGAGACCGCTGAGCAGCGCTACGCCGCCGCCGCCAAGGTCGAGCCCCGCAACTTCGACGCCCAGTTCTACCACGGCATGACGCTGCAACTGCTCAACCGCGTGCAGGACGCCATCCGGGCCTATCTCCGCGCCCTGGCCATCCGCCCCAACGACTTTGAAGCCAACCGCCGGCTGGCGATGGCCTACCTCGATCTCAAAGAACCGGTGCAGGCTCTGCCCTATGCCCAGCGTTCCGTCGCGCTGCGCTCCGATTCAGGCCCCGCCCGTGCCAATCTCGCGGCCGTCTACGTCGCCCTGGGGCGCTACGAGGCCGCCGTCACCGAATACCAGCAGGCCGCCGAACTGACCGAACTCGGGCCCGACATCCTGCTCAACATGGCCGACGCTCTGGGCTATCTGGAGCGGTACGCCGAAATGGCCTCGACCCTGGACCAGTTGCTGCGCATCGAGCCCTCGCCGGCCGCGTACGAGCGCATGGGCAAGGCGATGTTCAAACTCCGGCGTTACGACCAGGCGATGCTGGCCTTCAGCAACGCCATCGCGCTCGATGCGTCGTACTACCCCGCGCACAACGGGCTGGGCGTCTGCCAACTCAACCAGTATCTGTGGAGCAAGGGGCAGAACGCCGGCGCTCTCGACGAAGCCATCAAGTCGCTGCGGCGATCCCTCCAGATCGAGCCCAGCCAGCCGCGCATCGTTGAACTGGTCCGCCGCTACGGGGCGTGAGTCCTGTCGGGCGGTGCGGGCGTCTTGCCCGGGTATCGCGCCGACCCGCGCCAACCACGGGCAGGACGCCCGTGCCGCGGTTGGTCTGCGCGCGATGCCCCTATCATCGCGGCGCATGCCTGACGCCACACTCCTCGAAGCCTTTCCGACCCCGGCTGACCAGCCCTTCGTCATCGAGCACATCAACGAAGAGTTCACCAGTCAGTGCCCCAAGACCGGACACCCTGATTTCGGTACGGTGACGCTTCGCTTCTGCCCGGCCCCGGCGAGCCAGGGCGGAACCTGCGTCGAACTCAAGAGCCTCAAACTCTACTGCCAGAGTTTCCGCACCGAGGGCATCTTCTATGAGGCCGTCACCAACCGCATCCGCGACGACCTCGTCGCACTGATGAAGCCGGCGTGGCTCCAGGTCCGCACCGACTGGCGCGGGCGAGGCGGCATCCGCAGCGTCATCCGTGCCGACTTCGGCCCGGTCCCCGCAGAGTGGCGGGGACGGTAGGGCCGTTTTCAGACACCCCAATGCACCCGTGTCACAGCCGCATCACGCCTCCCTTGTATGGCGCGTCTCTTCTGCGCGTACGGCCCTCCAGCCTTGGAGACCTGGGCGATGGCACTCCCGGTCGCGATGATGCTGTTGGGGCTGGTTCTGCTGGGTGTTCCCATGCTCACCCTGGCCCGTCGAGGCCGGCGCATCAACCGCGTCCCCACCTGCCGCCAGTGTGACCTCACGAGCGTCTTGCCCGTCGGCGTCACCTGTCACGGGTGCGGCTCGGGTCTCAATCGCCCTCACCCCGTCCGCCTGAGCCACGCTGAACCCGCGCAGCGCGCCGCCTTCGGCCGCGGCCCAATCCTCAGTCGCCCCGCCCCCGACTTGGGCTTCCATACGCCCACCAGCCGTTCGAGTCGATCCACGTCTGCGCGGATTCGCTTGATCCCGGGCACACTGGGCTGCATGGCGCCACAGCCCGCGACCACGGCGCACTGCGTCACACATACAAAAGCGGGATGTCCTTGGATGGCGCATGGCACGTTCTCGCGGGCAGTCCACCGCAAGAAACTGCCGGCGACTTTCAATAGTCGCGGTTGCGCTGGTCGCGACGACGGTTCTGGTCCCCGATCACCGCGCCGGCGACGCCGCCGGACACCGCGCCGATCACCGCTCCCTTGCCCATGTCACCCGAGAGCGAACCAATAGCCATTCCGCCCAGCGCGCCCACGCCGGCTCCGATCGCTCCACCCGACACCGCGTTGTTGCAGGCTCCCATTGACAGCGCACCGACGCACAGCCCGATCAGCGCCAGTCTCTTGATCTCAGCCCGTGCCATGAGTTCGTCCTCCACTCAGCGTTCCGCCAGATCACCGCGTCAAGAATCAGAACACTGACAGCCTCTTGGTTTGTTCCTCGGCCGGATTTCAACCTCGACCAAACGAACCCCCTCGTTATCGGGCCCTAATTCCAAGAACAGCCCTTGGGCCATTCCCTGGATCTCTGGTTCTCGGCCAGTGAAATCAGCCGCGCCAGATCGGCCAACTCGGCTCGCACAATCGCCGCACGCTCGTCCAGATCACCTTCCGACAACAGACGATAGCGCAACGCCGGTTCGGTCAGTAACGCGAACGACACCAGTTCCAGCACCGCCGCGTTGGGCACTTCTTCGTTGCGCACGTACTCGACCACATGCTCAGCCACGGACATCTGCTTGAGCGGGCCCTCCGACAACTCGGCCTCGATCCACTCGCGCAACGCGTACAGGTGGTCCGAATCCGGGTTCGGCTCGCCCACCGGTTCTAGGTATGCCGCCCGATACAGACGCTCGGTCGTCGGCGACAGTTCCTTGATGACCCTCGCCCGGCACACGCCCTGCAGGAGCACGTTGTATCTCCCGTCGGGCAGGGTTTCGTGCTGGACGATCTGGGCCACGCACACGGCCGGCTGAATAGGGGGATTTCCGGAAGTGTCGTCCACGCCCTCGCGCACGACTGCGATCGCCAACTGTCCGGAGCCGTCGAGACAGCGCCCGATCATCTGCCGATACCGTTCCTCGAAGATGTGCAGCGGGAGCACCTGCTGGGGAAGCAGCACCACCGCCTCGAGCGGGAAGATCGGCATCTCGCGCGCAAAGTTCACCGAGATGGACTGTCCATCGCTCACGACAAACTCTACTCCGGTTGATGGGCGCATGTTGCCGTGAGTCGTGGGAGTACCTCAACGAACCCCGACTGTGAGGGCGGGGATTCTTGGGCCACCAACGGACCGCTCCCTCACGGTGGCGGCTCGTTCAAGCCCTCTGGCGGTTCGTTCCGGTCGAGCATGTCACGCCAGCGGGTCGGGCCTGTAGAGTTTGGTGTCCAGCGCCCACTGCTTTTCCGTGAAGTTGCCCCCCAGGTCGCAGGCGCTGTCCAGGTCCGGGCGGGCGGCATCCAGGGCGATCGTCGTCTTGGCGTCCACGTTGTCGAGCATCGAGACCAGGATCGCCTCGGGGCTGCTGGGCACCTTGGCGGCCCCGAACTCGGGAACCCCGTGGTGCGACAGGATGATGTGCTGCAGCACCGTCACCAGACTGCCGGGCAGACGGATCCCCTGCTCACGCATCACCAACTGGGCCTTGTCGTGGAGCATGATCGCTCCCTCGACGATGTGCCCGATCAGTTCCCCGCGATCGGTGTACCCGAAGCCGGCCTCGAAGGACAACTCGCGCGTCTTGCCAAGATCGTGCAGGAACAAACCCACCACGACAATGTCCTGATTGATCTTCGGATAGAGCGGACACACCGCATAGGCGAGTTTGACCAGATTGAGCGTGTGCTCGAGCAGCCCGCCGAGGTAGGCGTGGTGCATGCTCTTGGCGGCCGGGGCACGGCGGAACGCCTCCATCAGATATTCGTCGTCCAGGTAGGTCTTCACCAGCGCCTTCATGGCCGGGTGCCGCACGCCTTCGAGCAGCCCGACGAGTTCGCTGAACATTTCGTCCGGGTCGCGTTTCGAGCAGGGCAGCAGGTCGCGCATCTGCTCGGGCGTCGGCTCATGCGGGTCGATGGTCTGAATGATGATCTGCAGTTCGCCCTGATAAGCCTGCGTCTCGCCCTCGATGTACACAAACCCGTCGCGGGGAATGCGGGAGAAGATGGACTCATCGACGCTCCACATGCGCCCCGGCGCCTGCCCGGTCTTGTCGCCCAGCAGACAGCGCAGGTACGGCTTGTCGTTGCGCGTGCGCCCGAGTTGGGCGTTGGAGATCGAGAAACACCCGCTGATCCGGGCCGACGGGTTCATCTCGCGGAGAAAGACGCGGGTCGTGGTGGTCGGCATGGAGGGAGCGTAGGCGAGCAACGGGCCCACCTACCACAGCACGCGCGTGCGGATCGTCTCGGGCATCGCCCGGATGCGGGCGAGCAGTTCTTCGGCGTCGGTGGGGGAGACGTCGAGCACCACGTACCCCAGACGCGCGTTGGTCTGGAGATACTCGCCGGTGATGTTCACGCCCAGTTCGGCGATCAGCGTGTGCAACTTGCTCAGCACGCCCGGCTCGTTGCGGTGGAAGTGCAGGATGCGGTGCGGACGGGCTGACTCGGGCTGCTCACCCGCAACCGCCTGCTCGGGCAGTTCCACTCGCGGAACGTTCACCGCCCCGGTGGTCGAGCCGCGATTGATGAAATGAATGAGTTTGGAGACCACGTCCTCGGCGATGTTGGCCTGCGCCTCGGCCGTCGAGCCGCCGATGTGCGGCGTCAGAATCACGTTCTCCAGTCCGCACAACTCGCTGCTGAAGCGTTCATCCTTCGACGCCGGCTCGTGCGGGAAGACGTCGACGGCGGCCCCGGCAAGATGACCTGAGCGCACGGCGTCGGCCAGCGCGGGCACGTCGACCACCGAGCCGCGGGCGTTGTTGACCAGGAACGAGCCGGGCTTCATGCCCGCCAGTTGCTCACGGGCAATCATGTTCCTTGTGAGCGGCGTGGCGGGGACGTGCAGCGTCACCACGTCGGACATGCCGAGCAGTTCGCCCAGCGTGCCCAGCCGCTGCGCGTTGCCCAGCGCCAGTTTGGGCTCGACGTCGAAGTAGACGACGCGCATGCCCAGCGCTTCGGCGAGCACCGAGACCTGCGAGCCGATGTGCCCGTAACCGACGATGCCCAGCACGCGCCCACGGACTTCGTGCGAGCCCGAGGCCGACTTGTCCCAGTGCCCCGCGTGCAGTGCGCTGCTGCGAGCAAACAGGCGCCGGTGCAGCGCCACGATCTCGGCGATGGTCAGTTCTGCGACCGAACGCGTGTTGCTGAATGGTGCGTTGAACACGGGGATGCCGCGCTGCGCGGCCTCGTCGAGCGCGACCTGGTTGGTGCCGATGCAGAAACATCCGACACCCAGCAGACGCGAGGCCGAAGCGACGTGCTGCGCTTCGACCTGCGTTTTGGAGCGGATGCCCAGCACGTGGGCGGTTTCCAGCAGGGAGGCAAGTTCATCGGGCCCGGGCGCGTGCGCGAGCATTTCAACGCGGAAGCCTTCACGCTCGAAGATCTCGCCGGCGCGTTCATGCACGCCCTCAGCCAGGACGATGCGCATGCGGTCGCGAGGGAACGAGGTGCGCCGGCTCATGGTTGCACCTCGGAGGCAGGCGTCGGCGCGACCGCGTCGGGCTCGATGCTCACGGTTCCCGTCCACCACAACAGGCCCAGCACGGCGCACAGAACGATACGGTAGATGCCGAACACGGTCAGTCCGTGGCGGGTGAGGAAGCCGACGAGCCACTTGACCGCCACGCCCGCAGATACGCTCGCAACGACCACGCCGACGATGATGGGCAGGGCGCCGATGACCTCGAACATCTGAGGCTTGCCTCCTTCCACGTCCTTGTACAGCGTCCACACGCACGCGCCGCCGAGGGTGGGCAGCCCGAGGAGGAAACTGAACTCGGCGGCCTGTTTGGGCTTGAGCCCCACGAGCACGCCGCCCGAGATGGTCATCATGCTGCGGCTCATGCCGGGCCACATGGCGATGCACTGGAGGAGCCCGATGAACAATGCGGAGTGCCACCGGAGATGAAGGAAATCGTCAGGCAATGAAGGGCGGTGGAGCCGATCTTCAGGACGCACTTTCCAGTAGTCGATGCCGATCATGAAGAGCCCGCCGAGCAAGAGGGCGGCCATCACCGGTCCGGCGTAGAAGAGGTGGGCGTCGATCCAGTCGTTGAGCAGGACGCCGAGCACGGCCGCGGGGAGAAATGCGACGATGATGTTGATCGCCAGTCGCAGCCCCTCGCGGTCTCGCCCGAGCACGCCGAGGATCATCTGCCACACGCGTTGCCGGTAGAGCCCGAGGACGGCCAGGATCGCGCCTCCCTGGATCACGATGTTGAAGGCGTCGACGGCCGCCTTCTGCTCGGGTGGGGAATCCAGTCCCATCAAAGCCGAGGCGATGATCAGGTGCCCGGTCGAACTGATCGGCAGATACTCGGTGATGCCCTCAACCAGTCCGAGAACCGCGGCGTGCAGCGGTGTGACGAACGTGGAATCTACACTGGCCAGGGACGCGAGCATCGTCATCTCCGCACGGCAGGGAGCACATCGGCCCGGAGGGGGCCGGGACTCTAGGGGAGCCCGTCATACCCCACCTGATTCAAATCGAAGACCTCCTGCACCCTGAACTGGCGCCGTATCGCAATCAGAAGGACGTGTGGCTGCGTGCGCAGCACCATCCGCAGGCCGCAGCGCGAGCGAGCGGGACCGGGCTGTCGGGTGGGCTTTTCCTGGCCGAGGGTGAACTGGTGCTCGGAGAGTTGCTGCGTTCGCGGCACGAGGTGGTCAGTGTGCTGGTGGCGTCGAACAAGATCGAGCGTGTGTCTCCGCTGCTGGCCGGGCTGCGGCCCGAAACCCCGGTGTTCGTGGGTTCGCCCGGCATGATCGAGCGGATTGTGGGGTATGACCTGCACCGGGGCGTGCTGGGATGCGGGCGGGCATGTCCTCCTCCGCCTCTGAGCGATGTGCTGCGCGGTGCGAAGATGCTGGTGGTGCTGGAAAACCTGGCCAACCACGACAATGTGGGGGGTGTTTTCCGGTGCGTGCGGGCGATGGCCGGCAAAGCGGGGGCGGTATTGCTGACGCGCGGGTGTTGCGATCCTTTGTACCGTCGTGCACTGCGGGTTTCGATCGGGCACGCGCTGCACGTGCCGTGGACGTGGCTGGAAGACTGGCCGGGAGATTTGGATCGCATCGCCGGGGCCGGTTTTGAGGTCCTGGCCCTGGCGCCGGGGGCAAAGGCGGAGGAAATCGGGCGGATCGCTCGCCCGCAGCGATTCTGCCTGCTGGCCGGGGCCGAGGGTCCGGGACTGAGCAGGTCGGCGCTGAAGCGGGCAGGCCGGGTGGTCAGGATCGGCATGGACGCGGCGGTGGACTCGCTGAACGTCACGGTGTCGGTGGGGGTGGCGCTGCACGCGCTGCGCCCTGCGGTGGAATGAATGTCGATGCCGATGGGTTTGGGCATCGGAAGGACTTCGGATAGACTGCTGGGGCCGGGGGGATTGCTCCGGCCTGATTCAGGGAGGTGCATGAATGTCAAGGATGCGATGGGCGGGCGCCGCGCTGGCCAGCGCCGTTTCAGTCACACTCGCCCAGCCCGTGGTTCACGCTCCGGGATATGACTTGGCCCGCGAGGGTACGGGCGAGCGGCGCGTTCAACTTAACGCGATGGAACTCAAGCCGTTTGACCAGTCGCTGTGGGCGCACCTTTCCGACTGGAGTAACGGACCGGCGCTGAGCGAGGAAGCGACGCACGGCAAGGTGGTGCTGATCTACACCTGGACCAGTTACCTGCCCAACTCGCTGCGTCCGATCGGTACTCTGAACCGGGCGATCAAGGACTACGCCGACAAGGGGTTGGTGATCGTCGGCGTGCACCCGGCGACCGGCTGGGAAGGTGCGGGCAAGGTGCTGGAGGAGCGCAAGGCCGCCTTTGTAGCCGCTCAGGACAAGACGGGCGCCTTCCGCAACTGGCTGAAGGTGGACCAGGATCCGGACTTCTATCTGGTGGACCGGGCCGGGCAGTTGCGCTTTGCCGATCTGGACACGGGGGCGGTGGGGGCGGCGATTGAGTTGCTCATCAACGAGACGGCCGAGCAGTCGGCCGACGTGCGTGCGCGGATCGATCGCGAACAGGCCGACGCGGACCGCAAGTTTGCGCAGACCTACGACATCCGTCAGGATTTTCACCTGTCAGATATTCCGGAACTTCCGTTCGCCCAACCGACGGAGGAGCAGTACGCGGCCGTGAAGTGGCCCAAGGTGAAGGAAACCGAAGAAGAGAGCCGGCGTTCGTCGTATGGGCGGGATGTTCAGCCGGGGCGCCTCCCGCAGTTTGAAGATCTGGCGTTCTATCCGACCAAGCCCGAGTTCAAGGGTCGGGTGGTGATTGCGTACTTCTTCAATCCGACGGTGCCTCAGAGTTACCAGAAGTTCATCGCCGAGGGCAACCGACTTCAGAAAGCGCACGGGCGCGACGTGGTGGTGCTGGGAGTGATGTCTCCCAAGGAAGATCCAAACGCGCGCAACCGCGGCGGGCAGGAAGCCGAGAAGATCGACCCGGTCAAGTGGGGGCAGGAGTTTCTCGAGTTTGCGCGCCTGCGTGACCCCAAGCACTGGCTGGTGATCGATCCGGCCGGGCAGTTCGTGTCGGCGCTGAACACCGATCAGCGTTCCGGCAACCAGGACAACGGCGTGTTCGCGGCGGCCAACATGACCTACGTCGCGCTGGTCAGTTCCGACGGAGTGATTCGCTGGCACGGGCCTCGGCAGTCTACGTGGTTCCCGTTCATGCTCGATGAACTGCTGCGGGTGGACCCGGCGGTGCTGGAGCGTCGGAAAGTGGAAGAGGACTATCGCCGCGCACGCGGCGGGTAAAGCGCGGGTGCGCCCCGCAGGAGTATGGCATGAACACGCTGCTTGCCCTCGCGGCCGGTGTCGGTCTGTTGCTCGCCGAGCCGGCGGATGACTGGCGGTTTCGTCGCGAGGGGGACGGTGAGCGGCGCGCCGGTCTGGACGCGGGTGAACTCAAGCCCTTTGACCCGGCCCTGCTCGGCTCGCTGACCGCCTGGCAGAACGGAACGACCCCCGACGCCGCCCTGCTCGACGGCAAAGTGCTGGCGATCGTCTTCTGGAACAACGCCGAGCCGGCCTCGGTGCGCACACTGGTCCCGACGCTCAAACGCCTCGAGATGACCTATGGAGATCGGGGGTTCGTTTCGGTGGCCGTGCACGGGCCCGAACACTGGGACGAGGCGCAGGAGCGCATTGCTTCGGGGCTGATGACCACGCGGATCGCACTGGACGCCGACGGGGCGCTGGCCAAGGCGCTCGGGGCCGACGGAGCGCCTGATTGCTTTGTGATCGACCGGGCCGGGCAGATGCGATTCGCGGACATGGACGATCGCGATCTGCCCAACGCCGTGCGGGCGCTGGTGGGCGAGACGCGCGAGGAGGCCCAGCAGGCCGCGGCTCATCGCGCCGAGCATGCTGGACAGTTGCAGAAGCAAGCCGAGGAGAAGGCCGCAAGGGAGGCGCGCCGCGCTGAGCAGGTTGCCAAGATGCCGCCCAGGCCGGACGAGCAGGCGTACACGTCGGCGGCCTGGCCGGAGCAGAACAAGCCGCGCGATCCGGCCGCATTGCACGCCAGAGACGTACAGGGCAAGCCGTTGCCGGTGCCGTTCGGCAAGGAGACCTGGCTGTCCGAGCCGGTGCCGCTGGACGGGCGCGTGGTGGTGCTCGACTTCTGGGCGACCTGGTGCGGGCCCTGCATTGCCGCCTCTCCGAAACTCGACAGCCTCCAGAAGAAGTACATGGACGACCTGGTGGTGATCGGTGTGTCGGGGCAGTCGCGCGGGTCGCAATACCCGGAGGACGAGCGGGCCATCCGCCAGTACACGAAGCAGCACAAGGTCGCGTATTCGCACGTGCATGATGGCGCCCAGGGCATCTACCGTTCACTGGGCATCACCGCCATTCCCCACGTGGTGGTGCTGAGCAGCGACGGCGTGGTGCGCTGGCAGGGCAACCCGCATGACCCCAGTTTCCAGAAGGTGGTCGAGGAGACCCTGGCCGTCGACCCGTGGGTGGCCGCCCGACGCGAGTAGGCAATGACGTCCAGTGACCGGTCAGCGCGGGACGTTGGGCTGCTGTTTCACGTCGTGCTGCACGAGCCGGAGATTCCCAACAACACGGGCAACATCGGTCGGACCTGCGTGGCCACGCGATGCGGACTTCACCTGATCCACCCGCTCGGGTTTGAACTCTCCGAGAAGGCCTGCCGGCGTGCCGGGCTGGACTACTGGCCGAGGTTGTGTGTGCGGGAGCACGCCGACTGGGAGGCATACCTGTCGAACGAGCGGGTGCCGCGGGAGCGGTTGTGGGTGTTCACCACGCGAACACAGCGATGTGTGTTTGATGCGACGTTCGAGTTGGGCGACTCGTTCGTCTTCGGCAAGGAGTCGGCCGGGCTGCCGCGCGACTTGCTCGACGCCTATGCCGATCGGTGCGTGAGTTTTCCCATGGCGTCGGGCGAGCGCTCGGTGAATCTGGCGTCGGTGGTGTCTGCGGCGGTCTACGAAGGGATTCGACAGTTGCGTGTTCGGAACCTGATCGGACAGGGCCGAGAACTTTCAGGGTGAAAGTCGGGGAATCTTGGCATGAACAGCCTGCCGGAGGTATATATCTTGTGAGCGCATTTTGAACACGGTTCAAGTCCGGCTCGTATCTCTTGTAGTCAGGCAGTTATTCAAGTCTCCTCTCCTCTCTCCATCAGTGTGCCGCCCACCACCAGGGCGGTACACTGTTTTTGTGACCAGAATTCTTTGTCAACGAGCGTGTGGGGTGTTGCTGGCGAGCGTGGTGGTGCTGGCGATGGGCGGGTGCCGCAAGCCGCTGCTGGCCACCGGCGAGGAGCGCAGCCAGTTTGACCGGTATGACCGGGTCCGGGAACAGGATCCGTCGCCGTACTACATGGACGAGTTCGGGCGTCGGCGCCCGAACCTGCGAGGCCGGCTTTTGCCGCGAGAGTGAAAATATTTTCTCGGACGCGTCGAGCGACTCCGGGTCCAAGATATTGTGTGGGCTTGATACGCCATCGACATGCCCTTGCGCGGGGTGACGTCGATGCGTGCGTGCCGGTGTGGCAGCGGGCTTGACAGAGCCTGAGTTTTCTACCGTGAATTGGTGTGAGAATCCGAAAGGAATCGTGCAGAAGGCGCAAATCCTGAGCCTTTCCCGGACGAACCTAGAGTCAGCCCATGTCACGACGCGCACGCAAGCGAGTTTCACCCGGACGAGCCAGGATGGTGTGGGCATCGCTCGTGCTGTCCATGTCGCTGGTCGGCGGCGGACTGGCGATGCTCGTCGACGGCACGTCGGCTCCGGCGGGGCTGACGCTCTCGCCCATGGTCGCGGTGGTCGGCGAGGGGATGGAGTCGATTTTCCGGACCGACGAACCGATTGCGCCCGGACGCTGGGACTCGATCGTCATTTACCACAGCGCGTCGCCCTACGGCACCCCGACCTCGCTCGAATCGCGCCAGCGTGAACTGACTCGGCAGGGGATGGGCTTCCACTTCCTGGTGGGCAACGGCGCGGGCATGGGCGATGGGGACATCCACGTGGGCTACCGCTGGATGGACCAGGCTGAGGGTTTGCACAGCGTCGGGCAGTCGACGCAGGTGGACCCGCGCAGCGCGGTGGGTATCTGCCTGATCGGCGACGGGAACCGGAGGCCTTTCACTCGGATGCAGGTGCAGAGACTGGCCCAATTGGTCGGTTCGCTGGCTCGGGAACTGGGCATTGACCCGGAGCGGGTCTACCTGCAAAGCGACCTTGCGGAAACGGGCAGCCCGGGGCGGTACTTCCCCGAGGCGCAGTTTCGCGAACTGCTGGCCGGGCAACGCTGAGGCGCCGGCTCCGAATAACAGGAAGTGAGAGTGAAGGGGTGGTTGCCGCTCCCATGTGCAGGCGCGGGCGGCTACGATGCCCCTCATGTCGTGGGGTCGGGGCTTTTCGGGCGCCGATCGGGATTGTGAATTGGGAGTCAGCCGAGTCACATGGCAGAAGGACCCGTACCCAAACAGAAAGGCGACCTGGTCGAGGGATACCGCATCATGGCGGAGATCGGTCGAGGCGCGGCCTCGATCATCTACGTGGTGCAGGACGTCAAGACTAAGCAGGTGTGGGCGCTCAAGCACGTGCAGAAGTCAGGCCCGAAGGACCAGCGCTTCCTGGACCAGGCCGAGGCTGAGTACCGCATTTCGCAGGAACTGAGCCACCCCAACATCCGTGCGATTCCGAAGATCATCAAGAAGGGGTCGCTGCTCTCGGTGCGCGAACTCTACCTGGTGATGGAACTGGTCGACGGGCAGAGCCTTGAAGTGCATCCGCCGCGGACGTTCGAGGAGGCGGTGAACATCTTCAAGCAGACGGCCCGGGCGCTGTCGCACATGCACCAGCGGGGCTTCGTGCATGCGGACATGAAGCCGCACAACATCGTCATCTCGAGCGAGGGCGAGGTGAAACTGATCGACCTGGGTCAGTCATGCAAGATCGGGACGATCAAGGAGCGTATCCAGGGAACTCCGGACTATATCGCCCCCGAGCAGGTGCACCGGCGTGAGATCACCCCGCGGACTGACGTGTACAACATGGGCGCGACGATGTACTGGACGCTGACGCGCCAGCACATACCGACGGCCCTTGCCAAGGGCGACTCGCTGGTCGGCTCGATCGATGACAACTTCATTGAAAAGCCCAGGCCGGCGTTTGAGTTGAACCCGAGGATCCACCCGAAACTCAACGAACTGATCATGCAGTGCGTGGAGGTGGACCCGAAGAAACGCCCGGAGACGATGGCCTGGGTGGCCGATCGCCTCGAACTGATTCTCGGCATTCTGCTGGCCGCCGCCGACCGCGACGCGTCGGGAACGGATATGCCCCCGCCCACGGAGGGCTGATCCATTTCCACCTTCTCCTCGATCGATCTGCGGGATCCGCGCCATGTCATCGGCGCGCTGAGGGAAGGCGCCGTCGCCAATCGTCAGGCCGGATGCCGATCACGATCCGTCGACGTGATTTCTTCCCCGGGTCGGTTGATCGCCACCGGCGACCTGCACGACAACCCGCTGCACTTCACGCGCCTGGTCGAACTGGCCGGGCTGGCCGAGGGCGCCGAGCCGGCGCACGTCACCCTGCACGAGATCATCCATCCTGACCAGTTGCTCGGCGACGTCGATTTCTCATACCGCGCCCTGACGCGTGTGGCCCGGCTCAAGGCCGACCACCCCGAGCACGTACACGTCCTGTTGGCCAACCACGAGTTGGCGCAGATCATCGGCTCGGGCATCGTCAAGAACGGGGTGCGGGTGGTCGAAGCCTTCAACGAGGGAATCGAGCGCACATTCGCCGATGAGGCGCCGGGCGTGATCGCCGCGATCGAAGAGTTCGTCCGCTCGATGCCGCTGGCGCTGCGGGTGCATACCCCGCGGGGCGACATCCTGTGTGCGCACAGTCTTCCCGGGACGGCCGCGATGCAGCGGTTCGACACGTCGATCCTGGAGCGAGACCTGACGGATGAGGACTACGCGCCGCGGCGGGGTTCGGCACACCTGATGGTGTGGGGCCGCGACTACGACGCCGAGCAACTCGAGGATCTGGTCGAACGCTGGGGCGTGGTGATGTTCATCCTGGGGCACCAGCACGTGCCGACGGGCATCGAACTGGTGCCGCCCAACGCAGTGGTGCTCAATAGCGATCACCAGCGCGGGATGTACCTGGAGATCAACCTGTCCGACCCGCCGACACCCGAGCGAGCCCTGTGGGACGCGAGGCCCCTGGCCCCATCGGGCTTGTTGGGCTGACAGACCGTCCGGACCGGGCAACCGCCTGCCCACGTCCGTGGTACAAATGACCTGCCCCCAGTTCCTGTACCAGGGTCTATGAGAGTCCTGGTTGAAGGGTAGGGATCAACGCCGACCGGACCGCAGGCACGGCGACGCTCAAAGATCCGAAGCCTGCATGTGGCGCGGGCGGCGGTGTACGCGCTGGCGCGGACGAGTTTTCCCATCGTTTTGTTGATGCTCATTGCGGACGCGGGGCTGGTGAACGCCGACTGGTACCTAGCGCTGTGCATGACCGGGCCGCCGATGCACTTCCTGGAAAGTTGGAACGGATTGCTGTACGGGCTGACCCTTGTCGCGTGGTGCAGCGTGTGATGATGCTTTGCGATGGCGTGGGGGTTTCCGGATCAGGAATGCCACAGTGCGCTGGGCCGTGCCGATGGTGCCAGTGCTGCTGGTCAGGTTCATCTCGCGGGTGTGGCTCCTGTGATCGCGGGTTCCACTTGAGACGCACAAGTGTGAGCGCCGGACCTTCGCAAGCCTGCCCTCCCGGCCGGGTGCGCAGGGTGCATTGGAGTCTGGAACGAACCCGGCTGGGAGAGGCGCCCGGAGACGTACACTTCTTTGACCTTCAGTCGGCGCCCATCGGGCGGTCGGCATGGGATTGAGCGGAACAGTACCGAGCGGGGCTATTGTTATCGGACCGCTCCGCGGTGCGACCCCGGCCTGGTCAACCTCAGGTTTCGCCCGATTCCGCCTCGCCAGGGCTTGAGTTGGGAGGCGATTTGTGCAAGACTGTAACAGTTCCGAGGCTGGCACAGAGGCGTGTCGGCGCTCGCCGTCCCGGTTGAAGGAGAGAAGTCACATGAAACGCATCTGCACTCTGCTGTGCGCCGGCGTGCTCGCCGGCTCGGCTCAGGCCGCAAACGTCGGCGTTGATAACTCCAGCGCTCCGTGGCTGGGCTTCATGAATGTGTTCGCCCTGCCCCAGGACGGCGGCGGGTATATCTTCGGGAGCCCGTGGGGCATCGCCGACCTCGTGGCCACCTTCGATGACGGCTACCCCTCGATCAGCATGTTCCCCAACTCGATCGGCGACCCCAACGAGTTCTGGTACCAGGATCCGACGGGCGGGGGCAACCCCAACCCCGGCGGGCCGGGCGCTCCGGGCAACAAGATCATGGAGGCCAACCTCTATCAGGAAGTCTCCGACGGATCACTGTCGGGCACGACGGTGACCTTCTCGGGCTATGTGCTGTCCAACACCTTTACCGACGCGCATGACGCCAGGATCTTCATCCGTGACTTCGCTCCGGACTATTCGTCGTCGGTCGATGTGTACATCGACGCGACGGTCGGGTACTTCAGTTTCAGCCTGAATACGATCGCCGACCCGGCTCGGCACGTGCAGTGGGGCTTCCAGGTCAAGGGCGTCAACGTGTGGATCACCGACATCGCGCCGTTCGGAAGCGTCACGTACAGTTCGATCCCCGCCCCGGCGTCGATGGCGCTGCTCACTCTGGGTGGGCTGGCGATGCGTCGTCGTCGTTGATCGACATCGAGGCGGACCAGTCATCGAGGCCGTCGGCGTCATGCCGGCCTCGCGCCGGCGCTGAGATCGGACACAGAATCCCGCGTGTCTCTCTCTCCCCGGGTGGGTTGGGCGCTTCCTGGCTCGAATCGAGCAACTCACCCGGGCTTGCGCACACGGGTCACGGGCGACGTGGGCAGAAGAACGCACCGGGCCCCGAATCGCTCAGGGGGCGGCGTCCTCCGCCTGCAGCGCCGGCTCGGACGGCGGCTGGATCCCCAGCCGCTGGCGGATGCGCTGGGCGAGCGTCCCGGCCAGTTCGACATCGCGCGCGATGGGCTGCGCGAAGGTGTTGGGCTGCCCCCGCAGCGGTCCGACCATGTCGCGCGAATGTGTGCTGCGGCTGATCGTCTCGGTCTCGACACGCCAGCCCGAGCGGCGCACGCGGTAGACGATGACTTCGACGGTGGCGCGCAACTCGCCGGCGGCCGCGGTCAGGTTGTCGGTCGGCGCGTCGACGGGTTCGACGATGAGCCGGGCCACGCGTTCGTGCTGATTGAGCAGGTCGGACCATTCCTGCTTGAGGGTGGTCTGCTCGGCGTCCCACGGAGTGGCAAGCCCGGCAGTGTGCTTGGGCTGCGTTTCGACGACCCCGGCCCGCGCGTCCACGCGGTCGATCACGAAGCGCGCGTCGAGGAAAGTCTCACGGGCCGCGTCAATGGTCTGACCGTACCGATCGGCCGGGACGGTGAACGACACGCCTCCTCGCGGCGAGGAACAGCCGATCAGGCTCGCGGTGATCAAGGCCGCAACCCAGACGGCGGCGAGCGGACGGAGATTGGATCGGCGTGCGGGCATGGCGCGGAGCATTCAGCGCGGAGTTTACCGCGAGACGCTCAGCCCCACCGGCTGCGGGCGCGTGCTGTAGTTGGGCTGCAGCGCGATCCCCAGCGGGATGCGGCGTCCGTCCGGGCCCTTGGGCGGGATGTTGTCCTCGTCGATGATGCGCTGGATGGTCATCACGGCCTCGATCAGCGCCTCGGGGCGCGGCGGGCAGCCGGGGACGTAGACGTCGACGGGGATGAACTGGTCGCACCCCTGCACAGTGGCGTAGGTGTCAAACACGCCCCCGGTGCTGGCGCACGCGCCCATTGAGATCACCCACTTGGGTTCGGTCATCTGCTCGTAGATGCGCTGGAGGACGGGCAGCGTCTTGATCGCGATGCGCCCGGCCACGACGAGCAGGTCGCTCTGACGCGGGCTGAAACGCATGACCTCGGCTCCGAACCGCGCCAGGTCGTACCGGCTTGACGCAGTGGCCATCAGTTCGATGCCGCAGCAGGCAGTGGCAAAGGGCAGCGGCCAGATGGACGAGCGGCGCGCCCAGTTGATGACACGTTGGAGGCTGGTCGTCAGGACGGTGTCAGCGGAAAGAGCGGCTTCGATACCCATAGCGGTCGGCCTCCCGGGGCTTGCCGCCAATCGTATGCGGGTGGGGGACACCATGCCCAACACGGCTGGAGGATGAGGTATCCATGGCGTTGACGGACATGAGAGGCGGGCGATGGGCGGGTACCACGGGTGCACCGGGCTTGCGTCGGGCCGCTCGTGAGAGACTCTGCATGGCTTATGGAGCCGCGGCACACGGACCACGGGTCGAAGTGAAGGCCCCGCGATCACTTCACCGCGTGGTCCGGCCACTCGAGGGCGTTGATCGCCTCGACGCCTCTGGTCAGATCATCGACGCGGATCACTGCCCGGCTGCCCCGCCCGGGCGAGGGCGTCGTGAAGTAGACGTACTGGATGTTGATCCGGGCGTCGGCCAGTCCCACGGCCACGTCGCGCAAAGCCCCGGGACGGTTCTCAATGTCGAACGCGATGACCGGGCTTTCCACCACCGGCCCGACCCCGGACTCGACCATCGACTCGCACACGTGCCGCATGGCTTCTTCCGGCTCGGCGATCAGGCGGACCAGCCCCTTGTCCTTGTACTCGGTCACGCACAGCCCATGGATGTTCACCCCCGCGGCCGCACTCGCTTCGAGCAGTCCGGCCAGTTCGCCGGGTCGCTGAGCCAGGTAGATGGAGAACTCGGTAAGGCGTTCACTCTGCATAGTGGGTAACGGAGATCTTAGGCGCGTTGGCCCGTTTGGTCGGCGGTAGGCCGAAGCCGGCAAAAACCCAGACATAAGTCGAAGGCCGATGTTGTGTGCTGACGAAAGAGCCAGTACACTCATGCATGCCCACCAAGACGAACGGGAGGCCGACGTGCGCACCCTGCTTGTAGCGGTTTTCGGCTCGTTGTGGCATTGTATCGTCCAGGCGGCGGCGTTTGCGCAGGCCCCCCCCGGCCGGCTTGGTCGTGCCGTTCGGGGAATGCGGTTCCGCGTGCATTCCCACTGACTTGGATTCCTGTTGCGTAGCGTCGCCCACCAGGTGCACCCGTGTCGATGGCCCGGCCGTGGTGATCGCTGCGGGCACCCCGGTTGTGCTGTCGCACAACGGTTCCTGTAGTAACTGCTTCGGGTGCCCGGACGATCCACCGGTCGGTGATCTTCAGTGCGACATCGGCGCGAGTCTGACCGCAACGCAGTCGGCTTCGGCCACAGTCGAGACCCGCGTCACCGTCGGGATACCAGGGGTTGAGGCTTCCCTTCGTTCGGCACTTGGTGTGCAAGTCGGGACCAGCGTGACACTGTCGGCCAACTGCACACTGATCGTACCGCCATGCTTTCAAGAGTCGGGCTTGGTGACATGAACAGTCACCTCGGGAAAGACGGCAGAAATCGAGCACGCCTTCCGAAAGACGAGGATGAGCTGCAGAAAATGGCTGCGGTGAGCGTTGCTTGTGCAACACTCCTTGTGTCTGCCGTGCTCGTGTTCTTTTGGAAGAGCGCGGCTCCCGCGCACACTGCGTCGCCACCCGATCTTCAAGTTCTCTTCGAGCAATACACGGCCGAGTTAGTGTTACGAGAACGCTCCGGCGCAACAGACCGGGATCTTCAATCATTCTACGCGACATGGCTCGACCGTTTCGTCGCCGCGACGGCGGAAGTAAGCGCAGGCGACGTTCCCGGCGCGGTCCGGTTTGCGCAGATTGCTCTTGCGAATGGAATTGGTGACTATGTGACGGCTGAGCAGGTCGCCTCGGACGGCGCGTTGAACGCAGCCGATCCAACGGACAGGCTTTCGTTCCTCCAACAGCGATTGATCCTCCAGCGATACCTTGCGTCGCAGTCGGACAACTCAGCGGGCATAGATGTGCAGCGGGCGGCCGACGACGCTTGCGCGGCCGCTCGGGACGTTGCAGCCACTCCTGGTTTCGCCGTCGGCGGAACAGAGGTGTTGGATGTTGTGTCAGTGTTCGACGCCGCCACTCAGATTTGTGCTGCCGACAGCACCAGGGTGATGGACCTCTGTGCTGAGGTTGCTGAACTGACCAGAAACGTGGCGCCGGACGCCTGGTCCCATATTGGCTGGCTTTGGGCGCCGGATCAGTGGTATGCCCGCGCGGCTGAAACCGCGATCAAGGCAGGTAGTGTTTCCGCCGCAATGACCTACCTGCAAAACATTGAATCACTGCCGGCCGTTCGCATTTCGCCTGCCGATCATGCGCTCATCGTGCTGGGCGACCCATCGAAGACTGATGCGTTCTACCCCCAACTGGGACGGGCTTGGCTACAGGCGGCGGGGCAATCCAGAAGCGCTACAGATGTTCGCATTGCCTACCACCTCGGGTTCCACCTCACACAGTGCTCCATTCAGCCCGAGGACACGATGGAGGGAATTGACCTCTTGGAATCGGTTCTTGCGTCGCCCGAGCCGACGCTCACTGATGCCGATGCCGACGCCTACAGTGAACTCCGCGGGACTTTAAATGGGCAGCAGCCAGCGCGCTGGCAGTTCGAGCCGGTGTGCAGCGGTGCGATGACCACAGTGGCTATTACCTATCTCAGGATCGGGCTGCTCGACGAAGCGAAAAGCGCGGCGAGCGAGGCGCTGCACGACTATCCTGATCACCCGTCTGCACAGGCGTTGCAGTCCATCCTGCAGATGCCGTAAGGCCCTCAGCGGCTTGGCGCTCGTTCCTGCTTGGCAATCTCCGCAAGCGTCGACTCGCCCAGTGTCGCGGCGGCCGCCTGGCGCATCTGTTTGACGTGCTCCGGCGCGTCGTAGCCTGACAGCGTCTCGGCCGCCCGAAGCATCGTCACCGCCGGGATCGCCTCGGGCGGCTTGGCCAGGCAGTAGGCGTTGGCTTCGTCGGCCACTTCATGCAGCAGCCCCTCGCGGCGCAGGACTTCGACCATGCGGTCGCAGATGTTGTTGGGTAGTCCGGTGTCCTTGGCCAGGTCTTCGATGCACGCGGGCTTGCCGTCGTGGAAACGTCGGACGAGGGAGGCGCCGACGGCCAGCACCATTGCCGGCTCGATGACGCGCGGGCCTTCGTCGGGGGTGCGCACTTTTGTCGAGTCATCCGTTCCCAGGTGCTGGAGGATGTAGGAGATCTGCAGTCCGAACAGCACGATCATCCATGTGATGTAGATCCAGAGCAGGAACAGCGGGATGAGGGCCAGCGACCCGTAGAACCGGGCGTACCCGGTGCTGTACGTGATGTACTGCGTGAACCCCCACTTGCCGGCTTCCCACAGGATGGCGGCCACGAGGGCGCCGACCACGGCCGGGCGGAACTGCACGCGGGTGTGCGGGATGCGTGAATACGCGATGGTGAGCAGAACGGTGCTGATGAACACCGTGGCCAGGTAGCCGAGGATGTTGACGCGGATCCAGGAGAGGATGCCCTCGTCCTCGACGGTGACGACCCAGTGTCGGAACTGCTGCCCGACCAGGAACGTGGCGCCGAGGAGGATGGTGCCCAGCGTGAGGATCGTCCAGTAGAGCGTGATGCGGCTCCACCAGTTGCGCCCGGCGACGCAGCGGTAGATAAGGTTGAAGGCGCGCTCGATCTCCACGAGCATCGAGATCGCGGCGTAGGCGAGGATGAGCGAACTGGCAAAACCAATCGCGGCCTTGGGTACGTTGCGGATGCGCTCGATCAGGTCGGCGATCCAGTCTTCCAGCCGACGGGTCTGAGATTCGGCGTACTGGGCGGCCTGTTCGGCCTGCTGCCAGTCTTCCATGCTCGACAGCGTGGGGTCGGCCGAGGGGTCGCGCGACTCCGTCGGGCCGATCTCGGGCGAAGGCTCAATGACGATTTCGCTCAGCCCGGTGAAATCGAGCAGGTCGTTGATGCCCTGCTCCATCTTCGCTTCGGGGATGATCGCGCCCACCACGACCAGCGCGATGACCAGCACCGGCACGATGCCGAAGATGGTGCGGTAGGCGAGTGCGGCCGCCATGCGCGGAATCTGCGAGCGATACAACTGGCTCAGCCCGCTGCCGATGGCCTCGAAGGCGCGCTGAAGGTTCTTGCGTTCCTGCACGACGCGCTGCATCGCCTGGGGGACCGGGGCCGTCTTGGCGGAGGGCTTCTTCACGGGCGTGATCCGGGCTTACGAGGACGGCGCGCAGGACGGGCCTGCGGCTGTGCATCGGGTTTCGAGCGGGATGAACGTGAGCCCGGGCGACCCTGCGCAGGCCTGGCGGACTTGTGCCCTCGGTCGGAGGCCGAACGTTGGCCCGGAGCGCACGGCCCGGGTGACCTTGCGCCGGGTAAGGCGGCGACGGATCGGTTGATCGGCGTGGACGGGCGGGACGGTGTTTCGGGCCGGGCATCGGCTGGCCGGCGCGTGCGCGCGGGGGCCTCCGGCTCGACGGGCGCGGCGGACGCCTTCTTGAGGGCTCGGATCTCGTGTCGATCCAGTTCGCGCCATTGACCGCGGGCCACGCCCCGGAGCGAGAGCGGGCCCATGGCGATCCGCTCCAGTCTCTTGACCGGATAACCGACGGCCGCGAGCAGTCGGCGCACCTGCCGGTTGCGCCCTTCGCGCAGCGTCAACTCGAGGGTGGTGCGCTCGCGTTCACGCAGGACCACGCGGACTTCCACGTGGGCGGTGCGTGAAGCGCCCTGCGTGCGACCGGCCTTGCGATCGGCCAGGAAGATGCCGCGTTCGAGTTCAGCGACCGCGTCATCTTCGATCGTGCCCTTGACCACGGCGCGATAGGTCTTGGGTACGCCGTAGCGGGGGTGGGTCAGTTGGTTGGCCAGGTCGCCGTCGTTGGTGAGCAGGAGAAGCCCGGTAGTGTCGTAGTCGAGGCGTCCGACGGGGAAGAGCCGTGACTTCTGCGGGTGGTCGACCAGGTCGATGACGGTGCGTCGGTCTGAGCCGGGCTCGTCGGCGTTCGTGGTCAGTGTGCGCGAAGGCTTGTTGAGCAGGATGTAGAGTTTGCGTTCGCGCTGGCGTCGGATGGGGCGACCCTCCACCATGATTCGGTCGTTTTCCGGGTCAACGAAGACGGGCAGGCGTGTGACCACCTCGCCGTTGACCTCGACGGCCCCGGATTCGATCAGGCGTTCGCACTCCCGGCGTGAGGCGACGCCGGCGTCGGCGAGGACGCGCTGCAGGCGTTCACCCTGCTTTGGGGGTCTGGATGAGGATCCCTTCTTTGGGCGCGGCATTGAGACAGTGTAAGCGTGGGCTGCGCTTTGTCGCGGCGCGGGGCCTGACGTGAAAGTGGCGCGGGGTCAAGGTCCGATCGAGCGGACAGCACGCTGGTGGTGCGCGGAGCCGACGCGATGAGCATGTCCGAGTCGAAGCCGAAGGGTGCCGGGGGCGGAGCGCTGGGGGATGTTGAGGCGGCCGACGAGGTCTTTCTGACCCCCCGCGTGCTCGATCAGGGGGCGTTCAGGGAGTACTCCGAGTCGCTCAAGAGCCTGATCCGGGAGGCAAACGGGAAGCGGACCGACCTTCGGACGGATTCGGAAGACGCCAGGCAGTTGTGTGAGAATCTGACGACGATGGCGGCGCGGCTGCGTGAGCGCCTGGAGACGACGGCCAAGTTGCTGCCGACCCTGGATGATCGAGTCAAGCGTGCCGAGCGTCTCCTGGAGGTTGCGGCGGACAAGTCGCGGCTTCCGGAGCGGGTGGAGGAAATGCTGCGGGCGGGGGTGGCCGAGATGCACAAGCGCGTCGAAGACGTGATCGCCCAGGCCGAGGCCAGGCTCAAGCAGGTTGAGGCCAGATACCAGCGGGTGAGGGCTGCGTGTGAGGAGAGCGGCGCGGCGCTGGAGAACGTGAAGGGCCGGTTGGATGAGGCGGCTTCGCTGGCGACGGTGCGGCTGGACGAGTTGGAACGCCGGCTTGCCGGGGCCGAGGAGCAGGCCGCACGCGGCATCGAGAGACTCACCGAGACGGCCGAGCAGACCTGCCGGCAGGTTCGGCACCAGGCGGAAGTTGCGATGCAGGGGTTGGAGCAGCGGGTCGGGCAGGTCTTGGCCGAAGTCGGGCCCGCGGTGCAGGCGGCTGAGGACTTGCGGCAGGAACTGGCTCGTCGTGTGGAAGAGGCAGTGGCGGCGCTGGATGCAGCCACTGGCGAGACAGTCAAGAAGATCCACGCCGTGGAGTTGATTACCAAGCGGACGATCCGGCTGCTGGGCTTTGACCCGTCCAACCCGACCGACGAGATTGAGCCGGACAGCCTGATGATGCTGGTGCAGCGGGGCGACGCGATGGAGCGTCAGGCCCGCGAGACCGCGCTGGAACTGACTGAACTGCACCGGATCAGCGACCAGGTGCAGGAGGATCTGCGGGCCAGCGTGCTGCGCGGGGGCGAGACCGTCGACGAGTATCGCAGGCGCGGACTGGAACTGATCTTGCAGTTAGAGAAGTCCATCGCACCGGTGTGCGAACAGAACGCGGCGTTGCTGGAGCAGATTCTTGCGGCCCGCGACCTGTTGAGTGAACTCGACGTGCAGCGCCAGGGGGTGGAGTCGGAGGTGAGTCTGTCGCGTGAGAGGGTGCTCGGGGAGTTGAACACGCTGCGGGAGAGGGCCGGAGAGGAACTGGGGGCAGTGCGGCGGGCGATCCAGGCGCACCGGGCGAGTTTGGATGAGATACGCGAACTAGGGGACGCAGGAAAGCAGCAACTCCCATAGGTTGATCCAGAGCAATCAGTCTTTATCGACTGTTGTTTGCAGATGCAAACTTTTCTCTGGCTGAAGGTTCCTCGAAACGGCTGGTGACGATACCATGCACGGGTTCGGGAGGGCCTCGGTTGAGCGTGTTACCCATCAGATCGGACGTGGAGGCGGCGCGGGGAGCGCGCTCGGAGATCGGGCTGACCGGAGCGTCGGGGCAGACGATCCCGGCGCGCGTGGTCACGTGCGGGACCGGGGTGCCGGTGGTGTTTCTCCACGGTCTGGTGGGACTGAACGAGCACTGGGAGGGAGTGGTCGAGCGCATTCGGCATCGGTACGCCTGCCGGACGCTGGAGTTGCCCCTGCTCCAGTTGAACGGGCAGGACTGCTCGATCCAGGGCGTGACCGATCTGACGGTGCAGTATCTTCACAAGCACGTCCGCGAGCCGGTGGTGCTGGTGGGCAACTCGTTCGGCGGGCACGTGGCGTTGCGGATCGCGCTGCGACGGGCGTCGATGGTGCGGGGACTGGTGCTGGCCGGATCGAGCGGGCTGTTTGAGCGGACGTTTGTGAAGGGCGCGCCGGTGCGTCCGAGCCGTGACTGGCTGGAAGTGAAGATTGCCGAGTTGTTCCACGATCCCGGTGCAATGAACCAGTCCGACGTGGACCGGGCACACGTGGCGTTGTCGGAACGGTCGGGGGCGCGGGCGATGGTTCGTCTGAGTCGATCGGCCCGTCGCAATCACCTGGGCGATCAGATCGGGGACATCCACACGCCCACACTGCTGATCTGGGGGCGCAACGACGTGGTGACTCCGCCGTCGGCGGCACAGGGGTTTCTGGACCTGATGCCCAACGCGGAGATCTTCTGGATCGACCGGTGCGGGCATGCGCCGATGATCGAAGCGCCGTCGGAGTTTGCGCGGGCGATGCTCGACTTTGCCGACCGGCTCGAGCAGAACAACGAGAGGTAAAAACTCATGTCGGGTCGTGCCGAGATTGCACACGGGCCGTGGCGCTGGACCGCCGCGGTGGGGGCCGTGCTCGCCGCGCGGGTCGCGTCGCGGGCGCACAAGTTGGGCGATGAGAAGTGGTGGCGGCAGAACACAGCACGCATCCAGGCCGAACAGTTGCGTCACCTGCTGCTGCGTGCCGAGGCGACCGAGTACGGGCGCCAGCACGATTTTTCCCGCATCGCGGCGATCAGTGATGCGCGGCAGATGATCGCAGCGTATCGCGCCGCCGTGCCGGTCAGCGACTGGTACGCCTTCCGCGAGACCATTGCGCGCATGCGCGAGCACGGCGAGAGCAACGTGCTGTGGCCGGGCAAGGTGCGCGATTTTGCGCAGACCAGCGGGACGACGGCCGGCGACAAGTTCATCCCTGTGTCACAGGCGATGCTGCACTCCAACTATCGCGCCAGCCTCGATATCTTCGCGTACATGATCCGGCGCGGTATGAGCCTGCCGACGATCTGCTCGGGGCGCTGCCTGTTCCTCGGCGGGTCGAGCGATCTGAAGGAGAACGCGCACGGCGTGCGCACCGGCGACCTCTCGGGGATCGTCACCCCGCTGATCCGCTGGCCGATCAGTGCGATCTATTCGCCCGGGCCGCGGGTGGCGCTGATGAGCGACTGGCCGGCCAAGATCGAGGCGATGGCCAAACTGACGATCGACCAGGACATCCGCATGATCAGCGGCATGCCCAGTTGGGCGCTGGTGCTGATGATGCGCGTGCTGGAGATGGCGCGCGGACTGGGACGCAAGGCCGATTGCATCCATGACGTGTGGCCGCATTTGGAGATATTCGTCCACGGCGGCGTCAACTACGCGCCGTTCAAGTCGCGCGTCAGCGAGATTGTGACCGGTGACAAGAACCGCGACCTGCCGCACCGGCACGAGTTGTATCCGGCCAGCGAGGCGTTCGTGGCGATGCAGGACCGGGCGCACGAGCCGGGCCTGCGCCTGTGCTCGGACATCGGCAACTTTGTCGAGTTCGTGCCGCTCAGCCACATCGATGACCCGAGCCCGCCCGCGTTCACCTGCGACCAGGTCGAGCGCGGGCAGCGCTACGTCGTGGTGCTGTCGACCTGCGCGGGGCTGTGGCGCTACATCCTGGGCGACGTGGTCGAGTTTGACGATATCCCTGATTCACTCGACGACCAGCCGGGCACGGGCCCGAGCCGCATGCGCATCGTCGGGCGGCACCGGCACTTCATCAACGCGTTCGGTGAGAACCTGATCGTCGAGCACATTGAACATGCGGTGACCGAGGCCGCGCGGGTGACAGGGATCGAGGTCGGCGAGTTCACCAGCGCGCCGGTCTACCCGGGCCCGGGCCGTCGCGCGGGGTTGGAACTGGCGATCGAGATGCCGTCACTGACCGGGGCGGCCCGGCTCTCCGAGCCGGGCGCGGTGCCCTCGGCGGCCCGGGCGCCTTGCCCGGGAGATGCTCTGGCCGCATTCGCCGACGCCTTTGACAAGGCGCTCAAGTCTCAGAATGTCGACTACACGACCAAGCGCACGGCCGACCTGGGCATGGCCCCGCCGACGGTGACGCCGCTGCCCGCGGGCGCATTCCACCGCTGGATGGAAGGCCGCGAGAAACTCGGCGGGCAACACAAGTGCCCGCGGTGCGCGAATCACCGGGAGTTGATCGAGGCGGTGGTCGGGACGGAGCAGACATTGGGGATTGGGGATTAGGCATTGGGTGCGGGGCACGCGGCACCTGCAGCAAGCGCGGGGCACCACACCTGTCTTGGGAAATCCGCCACACGGGCTTGGCCCCCCTCCCCCCTCCCGTGTAATCTATCCCAGCATGCACGTTCGGAAAGTCATCGCGGGACTTGTCCTTAGAGCCTATCCCAGAACCTCTCTGAGGAGCAGGAGGGCGCATCTGAGATGAAGGAAGCCCTGGAAGAGCTTGGTCGACTTCTCCCAGCGGATGCAGAG
>RHKP01000030.1 GCA_008363215.1 Cyanobacteria bacterium CYA | reverse complement strand
CGCCCCGGGGCGCGCGGCCGCATCATCTCATCTCCACCATCCAAGCGCAACCCCCCCAAATGCGCGGGTGCGCCCGAATCTCAACCGGAAACCGTATCAGGCCGCCTCGGGGCGACTGATCGCCGCCACCGGGACGCGCCCGTTGCGATCGGGCGGGCCGACCACGGCGAAACGCTTGCCCTGCTCGATGCGCCGTTCCAGCGCGCGAATGCCGTCGTGGTCGCCGGGCTCGATCCAGAACGGGTTCTGCTCGACCAGCCCGGGACGGATGCCTCTCGCCACACGCGACAACTGCTCCTCGTCCAGTTCAAGTTTGTACGTCAACGTTGCCGGATTCGCGTGCGCCGGCGTCCAGGCGGTCAACAACTCCAGCGGACCGAATCGCGTGTGGACGTGAATGGCCGGCGAAGTCCACTGCGTCGCCCCGATCTGCGTGGTGCAGCGCATGACCGTGAGCCCCAGGGCTTTGGTCAGCGTGGCCAGTCCGCCCAGTTCCATCTCGGGCAACTGCCGGTTCAACGACGCGAGATTGTGCCCGTACCACACGTGCGGCGGACGCGCCGGCACGGCGATATACATCGCCAGCGGCACCAACTCGCTCGGGCCTGCCGCCATCCCCAGTTGTTGGAATGCACGCAGCGGGATCGCGCCGGCGCGGATCCCAAGCCCGCTGATCACCCCGGGCAGCGCCGACCCATCCACGAACAGCCACGAGGGCATCGGCATCCCCTCAGGTCCGAAGGTCAGCCGGTCCAGCCGCACCAGCCGATGCAGAAACCGTTCGGCTCGTGAACTGAGCACGTCAAAGCAACTGTCGGGCTGGACGCCCACGCCGAACGGGCGCAGGTTCAGCGAGCCGAAGCGCCACCACGGCGCGACGACAAAGGGTTCGAGCAGGTTGAGCAGGCGCGCCGGGCCCGTGCGTTCGTGCGGGCTCACGGCGCCACCTCGCGGACGATCAGCCGCCCGGATTCACCCTGTTCAGCCTCCAGGAACAGGCGGCTGCCGCCCTCGATCAGGTCGCGCATGCGGTCCAGCGCGATCGCCTCGTCATGCTCTCTCAGGAGCGAAAGATCGGGCCGCACCAGCCCTGGGTCATGCAACTTGCTGTGCCGACGCAGTTGCACGCAGGCCTGTGGCTGCCCGTTGTGCAGCGCCACGTGGGCGCACAGCACCTCGACCGAACTCAGCCGGGCACACAGTCGCGGCAGCGTGGGGTCGCACCACGGGATCACCAGCGTCGCCTGGTACGCGTTCAGCAGGTCAAGGGATGCCTCGATCAACTCCGCCGCCGTCCGCTCCCCCGCGTCGGCGTGCAGGTTGAGCCCAAAGAGGTGCCAGTCGCCTGGCTCGGCGTGCGGCGCCGCCAGAATGACCGCCAGCGGATTGAACGGCGCAATCGCGTCGTCCGGCGCCCGCTCACGCAGCATCGCGATCACCGCGCCGGGCACCTCGGCGCAGTCATACACCGCCCAGCGCGGCATCGCGTGCTCGGAGTCTGCGTCTGTGGGCGGCTGCAACGCCGTGAGTGACTCGGCGTCGGGCGCGCGCAGCGGATCGAGCAAGATCACATGACGTTTCGATGTCCGCGCAGTGCGACACGCATTGCTCTCCGGCGACGCAATAACCACGTACGAGTGCATGATGATCGATCCATCCGCACCGCCCGAATCGACCTCCGGGCGGGTTCCAAGCCCCCGAACGGGGACAACATCAGAGCATATGCGCCACCCTCTCCGATCAAGCGACCAATTGGTCATCTTTTCGCAAAAGGTTGCCCCCGGCCGGATCCGCACGCTCGTCACGAACAGATCCAAACATCGCGTTCCGGTCTCTTTGCCTCCGGCGTCACGTAACCCCCCCCTCGGCAGTTCCGCGGCGACAGTCCGCAAACCAACCCTCAGGCGGCGTGCATCCGCCCCCCTCGTTTCACGCATTCGCGCAAGTACGACCACGCTCCACGCGCCGGTCTACCATTCCCAGACGCCGCCGTAGCTCAGTCGGTAGAGCAGCGGTTTTGTAAACCGCAGGTCGTGGGTTCAAGTCCCTCCGGCGGCTCTTGTGTCAAGGCTGACCCTCCGGCCTCCTGAACTGCCCGATGGTGCGGTAAGGAAAGTGCCCTCTTCCGGGCGAGCGCCCGGGTCCAGGGTCCGAGGGCACGATGCATCTTCGCAGGAAGCCGGGGCGGACGTTCGATTTGGACGGGTGGGCGAGAATCCCCTCCAGGCCCGGCATCATCGCACGCCCGGCGAGCATTGAGAGTCCGTATCACGGGGGCGAGTCACGCAAAAGCCGCAGTTCGTCCCGCAGGATCGCCGCCAGTTCGTAGTTCTCCTGTGCGATCGCCTCGTGCAGCCGCTGGCGCAGTTCTGCGCGCTGCGAAACAGGCAACTGCGGCAAGAGCGCCCCCCGCATCCCCCGGAGCAACTGCACCTCGGACGATTCCTCAAACTCACTCGCCCGCCCCTGTTGCTCGTAGCACTTGCGCAGCGCTTCCAGCCCGTCGTCGATCGCGACAAGGGCGGCCTTTGCCTCGTCGTGCTGTAGCGCGTGCGACGCCAGAGCACGAGCCCGCATCATCAGGATGTACGGGCGGAACTGCTCCAGCGCCGAACGATCAGACTCAGCCGCGGCGTGCTTGGCGCACAGGTCGAGCACGCGCAGGTTTCTGGCCGTGTCCCGAGCCACGCCCTCGTAGTCCTCAAGCACGAGCAGCGCGATGTAGCGGTGGTAGTACTGCAGCGCTTCGTCGCGGAGCGTCTTGCAGTCTTCCGGCGACAGTTCGGCTGCAATTTCGTGATTCTCTTCCCCTTCCTGCGCTTCGTCTATACGCGCCTCGTGGTAGGCCAGCAAACTGGGGTATCCGAACGGTCTCTGCCCGTCCGGGCGTCCGTTGAGGTGCATCTGGATGATGCCGAGATCGAGCCGAACCTGGATGCGGTGCTGCCCGTCGAGCCCCTCGACGAGCCGGACGTTGATCTGTCCGGGTTCGAAGGGCCATTCGTCGAGCAGTGGAGTAAGGTCTTTGTTCATATTGACGCCAAAACCGGCTCGCAGAAGGTCCTGTGCAAATGTATGGCGCCGGCGACAGGGCGTCCCCGGAACACTATCGGGCGAAAAATGTACCCGCTTCGGCCCGGTTTTCGACCTTGGCGCGGGCGCCAGTGCGATTTCGCGACGAAGATTCGGACAAGTCCCTTGTTTCCGTGGGAATTGTGTGGCGTCACTTGAACCCGATCGGGTATGATGCCGAACGGTAGGATTGAAAGCCCGCTCTTCGGGGTTTCAGAGTTGGTGGCTCTGGAGCACCCGGGTAGGAGGAGGGGGCGTGCGTTTGTGGCGGCCGCGTGTGTCACAGCACTCGGCGAAACGAAGCCCGCTGGGGGACCGGCGGGTGGTGGGTAGGAGAAGTGAGTGGCATGATTGGTCAATCTGTTTCGACCCGGGGCGGCTTGCAGTCCGACCTGCAGTTGTATCTGCGCCAGATCAACGAGGTTCCCCTCCTCACGCCCGAGGAGGAACGTGAACTCGGCTGGGCGATCATCAACGACAACTGCCCGGAATCGCGCGAACGCATGATTCGCGCCAACCTGCGGCTGGTCGTCGCCATTGCGAAGAACTACAGCAACCGCGGGCTCCCGCTGACCGACCTCATCGAGGAAGGCAACATCGGTCTGCTGCGCGCCGTCGAGGGCTTCGACCCCGCCCAGGGTGCCCGCTTCAGCACCTATGCCTCGTGGTGGATCAAGCAGGCGATCAAGCGAGCCCTGATCAACGCCAACCAGCCCATCCACATCCCGGCCTACATGGTCGAACTCATCGCCAAGTGGAAGGAGGCCTCCCGCCGCCTCGAATCCCAACTCGGACATCCTCCAACCATGGAGCAACTGGCCGAGGCGATGGATCTGCCCCTCAAGAAGGTCAAGATCATCCGTCGCGCCGTGCGGGCCTTCAAGACCCCGGCCCAGGAGCCGGCCGGAGGCGACAGCGATCTGGTCGGGCTCTCCGAACTGGTCGTCGACAGTCGCGACGGCACCCCCGACGAGAAAACGCTCCTGCGGGACGAACTGATCACGCTCAAGAAACTGCTCGACACCATCGACGTCCGCGAGGCCCAGATCCTCCGTATGCGTTTCGGGCTCGACGGGCAGGAGCCGCTCACGCTCAAGCAGATCGCTGACGAGGTCAACATCAGCCGCGAGCGTGTGCGCCAGATCGTCGACGAGGCGCTGGAGAAGTTGAACTCGCGACTGAGCGACAACAAGCCCAGCCGCTTCTTCCGTCGCAGCAACGACGAAGCCGCTTCCGAGCCGGCGCCCCTGCGGCTGAGCGAAGCGGCCGGCTGAATCGGTCCGGCATTCGGCGTCCATTCACCCGGATTGCGGCCCCTGTCCGCCCCATGCGCGGGCGGCAAGTGCTACCATCCGCGCATGATGAACCTCTCTACCTCGACCCGGATTTTCGGTCGGGCCGCTGCGGCTCTGTTGATGGGCGCCGCCCTCTTCACCGGCAGCCCCGCCTCGGCCCAGAGCGATCAGCTGGATCGGCTCAATGTTCCTTACGTCGACGTGCCGCCGGCTCGGCGCAGCGACCTCATCCTCCTGCCCGCCTTGGCCGAGATGGATCCGCCGCCCGTGGGCGCCGACACGCCCGCCGCCGCCCAGTTGCTCTACACCGCAAGCACGCTCTGGCCCGCCGCCGAGGCGTGGGTCACCGCAGAGCCGCAGCGCAAAGTCATCGAAGCCCTTGGCCAGGCCACACGGGGCGTGGCCGAGGGTCGACCCATGCACTTCGCCCAGCCCTATGGTCCGCAGGGTGTTGACCCCGCCCTCATCAAGGCCCGACTCTACACGGCACTGGGCGACCCGCCGCTCCTGGCCGGCAAACGCCTGCTCTATCTCCGCGCCATCAACGACCTGGTCTGTCTGGTCAACGTCGAAGCCACGCGCCTGGGCGACGAGGGGAAGCCCGGCCAGGCCTGTGACCTGCTGGTCAACCTCGTCTACCTCGGGCGCCAACTGGCCGATCGCTCATTCTTCGAGGAAGCCACCGCCGGGCTGAGCATCATGAAAGACGCGCTCACTCGCATCCGCGACGTCGCGTATGTTGACTTCCGCGGCTCTCGCAATCTCAGTCCGGCCGATATCGAGCGCACCATCAAGGCACTGGAGATCTACGGCCGCGGATACCTCGATCCGGCGCGCCTCAAGTTCCCCGAAGGTCATCACCTGGCTGCCCGACAGTTGTTCGAGCAACTGTACGAACCACGCGGGCACGTCCGCGAGGACATGTACGCCAAGACAATGGCTCGCCTCAAGACCGCCGAAAGGCCCCTGCGTCTCTTCGCCGAGGCGTCGCGATACGAATCGGCCGGCGCCGAGCAGGCCGACTGGTTCGAAATGCGCGACACCATCGAAAACGTCTTCGGCAGTTGGTCGTCGCGATGGACCCTCTCTCCCTTCGACCGCCAGTTGGCTCTTCCCTACACCTGGGATCTCACCGATCAGAGCCGCTTTCAGGTCATCACCGCGTCGTCGCCCGATCTGGCCCCGCTCTACCAGTACCGCCTTGAGTTCGAGACCGAGGCCGTCGGCACGCGTCACGCCCTGGCGCTGCTCGGCTACTTCTACGAACTCGGCGTTTTCCCGCCCGACGCTTCGTCGGTCCGCCCCCGCTGGATGGAGAAGATTGAAGCCGACCCCTTCAACCCTGACCGCCGCGTCGGACGCGTCCCCCCGATGCACTTCTTCGTGCCCGTGCGCGACGACTACGTCGCAGACGAGCGTGACACCGCGCAGCCGCACGAGATGAACGTCTTCCCTCTGGCCGGCGTGAACTTCGCCCTGCGGCTGCGCGAGGACCAGTTCGTGCTCTACTCTGTGGGTCGCAACGGCGTCGACGACAATGCCGCGGAAGTCACCGACGACGCCAGCGCCGCCCAGACCGGCGACTACCTCATCTGGCCCCCGGTCCTGTCGCTCTATCGCACGCACCTCATCCAGACCAATCAGTTGCCCTGAACGCGGAAGAAACGGGGTGACCAGTCCGTTGTCCTTTCACTTCCAGACGCAGGAGTACCCCGCTTGAGTTCGGTTCACAAGTTGGTCATCATCGGCTCAGGCCCCGCCGGCTGGACCGCCGCCATCTACGCCGGTCGCGCTCAACTCGGCCCGGTCGTGTACGTCGGTGTGCCGAAGCAGGATCCCGGACCCATCCTTCCGGGTGGGCAGTTGATGCTCACCACCGAGGTGGAAAACTACCCCGGATTCCCCGACGGCGTCGATGGCCCGGAACTGATGGACCGTTTCCAGGCCCAGGCCGAACGCTTCGGCGCCACCGTCATCGGCGAGGACATCACCCGCGTCGAGTTCTCGCATGACCGCCCGCATCGCCTCCACACGTCCAGCGGCTCGGTCGTACTGGCACACGCCGTCATCATCGCGACCGGTGCTACCGCCAACTGGCTCGGGCTTGAGAACGAACTGCGTCTGGCTCGCAGCGGCGGGGGTGTCTCCGCCTGCGCCGTGTGCGACGGGGCTCTGCCCGCCTTCCGTCACCAGCCGCTGGCTGTCATCGGCGGCGGCGACACTGCGATGGAAGAGGCGACCTACCTCACCAAGTTCGCCAGCGAGGTCTACGTCATCCACCGCCGCGACCAACTCCTCACGCCACAACGCCCGCGTCCTCTGGAACAAGGTCGTCCTCGACGTTCTCGGCGATCAGAAAATCTCCGGTGTGCGCCTCCGCGACACCGTCACCGGCGAAGACTCGACGCTGGAGGTCAAAGGCCTCTTCATCGCCATCGGTCACACGCCGGCTACGAAGTTTCTGCAAAACTCCGGACTTGAGTTTGACAGTGCCGGCTTCGTCGCGCTCCGCTCCCGCAGCAGCCAGACCAATATCCGCGGCGTGTTCGCCGCCGGCGATGTCGCCGACCCACGCTACAAGCAGGCAGTCACCGCGGCAGGCATGGGATGCCAGGCCGCCCTTGACGCCGAGCACTACCTCAACGAGCACGGGCTGGCCTGAAGCCGCTTCGTCGCCAGGGCTCGCCTCGCAACCTTCTCAGCGTGGGGGAGAGAGTGGCTGCGAAGCAGTCCGGTGAGCCGAATCGTGCCACGGTTCTGAGAGCCGTGGCCCTCACGGCCGACGCGATCGCGCCACACGACCTGTCCGACCGTCACAGCGGCGTCGGCGCGGCCGTGCGAAGAGATCCGCCGTGGATCAATCGACTTGCTCACCCTTCAAATCACGGTTCATCAGCATGCTGATCGCGTGAATCGGGTCCAGCCGTTCAAACAGCACGGCATGCACCGCCTGCGTGATCGGCATCTCCACGCGATAGCGTGAGGCCAGGTCCACCACGGACCGCGTCGTCGCCACGCCTTCGACCACGAACTTGGATGAGGACAAGTACTCGTGCAGGCTCTTCCCGCGGCCGAGCGCCTCGCCCAGCGAGCGGTTGCGCCCTTCCGGACTGAAGCAAGTCGTCGCCAGGTCGCCCACGCCGGCGATGCCGAAAAACGTCTGTGAACTGGCGCCCATCGCCAGCCCCAGGCGTGTGATTTCAGCCAGTCCACGCGCCAACAACGCACTCTTGGCGTTTGAGCCGGCCTGCAAACCGTCGAGAATGCCCGCCGCGATCGCGATCACGTTCTTGGTCGCGCCGGCCAATTCCACCCCCAGCGTGTCCTCGTTCGTGTACACCCGCAGGAAACTCGTCGAGAATAACGCCTGAAGTGCGCTCGAAAATCCGCCCATCTCGCTCGACGCCACCATCGTCGCCGGAAGCCCGCGCGCCAGTTCGACCGCAATCGTCGGACCGCTCAGCACCCCGATCGGCCTCGGCGCCGCGTCCGGGTCGTCCTCCAGAACGTCCGCCACGATCTGCGTCGGCCGCAGCAGCGTCTCATTCTCGATCCCCTTCGACACACTCACCACCGACGCCCCCGCCGGAACCAGATTCTTCAGCCTCACCCAGACTGACCGGATGAACTGCACCGGGATCGCCGTCACGATCAGGTCGGCCCCGTCGAGCGCCTCCGCGTCCGTCATCGCGACCCGCACCTTGTCCGGCAACATGAACCCCGGTAGCCGCTGACTCGTCCGGGTCTGCTTGAGCGGCCCCGACTCGTCTTCCGAGTGGCTCCACAACACCACTTCCAGTGCCGGGCGTGATTCCCCCTCTGCCGGGCACAACAGGGCGGCCGCGACAAGCCCCATCTGCCCGACCCCGAGGACGCATACCTTCCGAGGACGTCGAAATCCCGACTCGTCACGCTCTTGAGACTGGATCATGCGTTTTCTCGCTGGGGGAGCAAACCGGGGCTCGGGAATGACGTAGGGTATGCGGGGCCTCTCCATTCGGAGAGCCGCTGTGGCGTTGCCTAGGCTTTGGACCCCAGGGAATGGGGGACTCGACCGAAGCCAGGCCTGAGGACAAGACTGATGACGCAGGCAAGCCCGTCCGCCGAGCACCATGCCCACCACGAGCATGACCACGCGCACCACCATCCCAAACACCAGCATGAGCCATCTTCGATCGAGTGCTGCTCACATCACGAGATGGAAATCGAGCGTTACCTGCTGGTCTACCTGGTGGGTGGGCTGCTCGCCCTTGTCGGCTGGGCCGCCAAGACCTTTGACCTGACCAGCGAGGTCGTCGCCGCGCTCCCAGCCGCCGCCGGCGCTCTGCTGCTCGGAAGCAGCCTCTTCTGGGCCGCCATTCTTGAAATCAAGCGCGCCCGTTTCAGTTCCTCCTCGCTGGCCGCCCTTGCCATTCTCGCTTCGCTGGTCACCGGTCAGTTCGTGACCGCCGCCTTTCTGGCTTTCATCCTGCTCGTGGCCGACCAGATTCTCCGCCGCACTGCCTTCGGCGCCCAGCGCGCCATCGAGCAACTCGTCCGCCTGACGCCCGACGAGGCCCGCGTCGTCGAGGACGGTGTCGAGAGCATGCGCCTCATCGCCTCGGTCAAGGTCGGGCAGATCGTCCGTATCCGCCCCGGCGAAAACCTCCCGGTCGACGGGCGGGTCGTTTCAGGCCGCACCACCATCAACCAGGCTTCGCTGACCGGCGAAGCCATGCCCATCGAAGCCGATCCCGGCACGGATGTCTACGCCGGAACCACCAACCTGACCGGCGGCATCGACGTGGTCGTCACCCAGGTCGGCGCCGACACCACCATCGGCAAGGTCTCGCAGTTGATCCGCGAGGCCGAATCGGCCAAGAGCCCGCGTCAACTGCTCATCGAGCAGGTTGCCCGCTTCTACGTGCCCGTGGCCGTCTCCGTGGCCGCTTTGGTCTTCTTCCTCGCCTCCAAGAACCCCGACACACAGCAAAAAGCCGGACTGACCGCCGTCACGGTTCTCGTCGTGACCTGCCCGACCGCGCTGCTTCTCTCCAGCCCCAGCGCCATGGTCGCAGCCTTCGCGGCCGCGGCGCGTCTGGGCATCATGGTCAAGCGTCCGGACTACATCGAAGCCGCCGCCGGCGTCGATGCCGTTGTTCTCGACAAGACCGGCACCATCACCACCGGGCTTTTCGGGGTCTCGCGTCTGGCTCCGGCCGAAGGCGTCCAGGGCGCAGAACTGCTCGAAGCAGCCGCCAACGGCGAGCAGCACTCCAACCACCCCCTCGCCCAGTCCATCCTCACCACCGCCAGAGCCGCACGCATCCATCTCGACGGCACGCGAGATTACGAGGAAGTCCACGGCCGCGGCGTCCGCGCCCGCACCAGCATCGGGGAGATCTGCGTCGGACGCGGAAGTTGGATCCGCGAACTCAATCCCGCGGCCGCTCAGGACATGACCGCGGTTGAAGCACGCATCGAAGGCATGTCCGGCGTGCATGTGATGCGTGACGGACGCTACCTGGGCGCGGTCGGGCTTGAGGACAAGGTCCGCCCTCACGCCAAGGCCGTCGTTGACCGGCTTCGCGAGTTCGGCGTGCGCGTGATTGCCATCTTCACCGGCGACCGGCTGGAAGTGGCCCGTCGCGTGGCTGTCGTCGTCGGCGCCGACGCCGTTGAGGCCGAATGTCTACCTGAAGAGAAGCACGAGCAGGTCCGGCAGATGGTGGCGCAGGGCTACCGCGTCATGATGGTCGGCGACGGCATCAACGACGGGCCCGCTCTGGCCGAGGCCGACGTCGGTGTGGCGATGGGTCTTTCCGGTTCCGACATCGCGACCAACAGCGCCGGCGTGGCGCTGATGACCAATGAGTTGAACCGCGTGCCCTTCCTCATCGAACTCTCACGCCGCACCAAGGGCATCATCACCCAGAACATCGCCGTCTCGATCCTCATGGCGTTGGTCGGGCTGATCCTGGCCGCCACCGGCCAGTTCACCAAACTCGGGGGTATCGGCGTGGGCTTCGCGGCGCTGTACCACTTCATGCCCGACATCTTCGTCATCGGCAACAGTTTCCGACTCTTCCGCTTCGGCGAAGAATTTCTCGAAGCAGAGCATGTCGCCCGCACCGAGTCCGAACGCGCTCGCACCATCCGCGGCGCAAGTATCCGCAACCTCTCGGCTTCCGGATCTGCAACGGCCTCGCCCGCCTGAGCGGTCCGCCCGAGATCGGGCGCGCATGCGACTTGATTCCTACGTATATTAACCATTGCATACGGGCACTTGGGGGAACCGTGGCCGACAGCGAGGGTTTGTTTCCCTCGCGCTTCATCAGTCGCGGACGCAGCCGATGGTCGACAGCGCCCGCAGGCACTGCTTCATCGCGGTGCCGGTTTTGGGGGTCGTAGGAAGCCATGCACACGAGTAGCTGCGTTACCGACATCATCCGCGGCCTGCAAGAGTCCTCGTCCTGTACCGCACTCTGGGAAACGTTGCTCGGCATGCCTGGCGTCGGCATTGCCCTCATCCGCTGCGACGGCATCCTCCTGTTCGCCAGCAACGAGTTCAAACTTCACTTCTTCGGCGACGCCCAGATTCACACCAGGGGCCGTTCGCTGTTGGACCTCTTCCCAAGGGAATGGGCAAAGGAACGCATCGAGTTCCTCGGCCGCATCGAGTCCGAGCAGGAGCGCATCACCGTTCGCGAGATCTGGCGCGGACGCCAACTGCTCACGCGCGTGGGACTGCTTCCCTGGCGAGAGGAGGGTCGTCCGATCGCCTGCGTCGTCACCCGACCGGCCAACGCCGGCGAAGTGGAAGGACTGGAGCAGGTTGTCAACTCCAGTTTCGTGGAACTGGGGGACTTGTCGGTACTCACGCCCCGCGAACTGGCAGTGCTGGCCCTGCTGGGCGAAGGGCTCACGCTCAAGCAGATCGCCGAGCGCCTGCACCGCTCGTTCAAGACGATCGACAACCACCGCGCGTCGATCGGACGCAAACTGCGCGAATCTGACCGCGTCGCGCTCTCCCGCCTGGCGCTGGAGGCCGGACTCACCCTGGCCGATGCGAGCCTCAAGCGCGTGAACTACTCGGGGAACTGAGCCGACGGGAATTCCCTCGAGGCGTGTCCACTTCTAGATAAATCGGTCTTTTTTAGACAGAGATAGGGGAAAACAGGCCTGCAGCCGAATAAAATGGTCTGTTGGCCCGTTGTGCTGAGGAACACTCACTAAGAATGTTCCGCAAATGCAGGGGTTTGTTTCTCCTCCGGGCCCGCTCTTTTGGAAACGAGGTGTGCCATGACGGCCGACGATCGACTGCTCAGTGCAACGGGACCCTTTGAAGGCTCTGCGGCGGCGGCTCTCTGCGAGGCCTTTGTCAAAGTCCCCGGTGTGGGCATTGCCCTCGTCAGCGGAAAGGGCGAGATCCTCTACGAGAACGAAGAAATCCGCAAGATGTATCTTGACGCCCCGCAGGGCGGTTTCGTGGGTCGTCGCATTCCGGAACTCTTTCCGCCCGATTGGGCCCAGGAGCGGTTGCGCCTGCTTCAGCGCGTGGTTTCGACCGGGCAGGGATTGGCCTTGCGTGAGGTCTGGCGCGGCAGGCAGATTCTTGCCACCATGCGCCCCATCCCCAGCGAGGGCGGCGAAGACCCGGTCGTCCTCATCATCTCGCGACCCACCGAGGGCTCTGATCCGCTCAGCACGCTCGACGGATTCGAAGTGGTTGAATCGGCCTTCGTCGAACTGGGCGACCTGTCCGCGCTCACCCCGCGCGAACTGGTCGTGCTGTCACTGCTTGGGCAGGGTCTGACCCTCAAGGAAATCGCTGCCACGCTGCATCGCTCGTTCAAGACCGTCGACAACCATCGCTCGGCCATCGGGCGCAAGTTGAACCAGACCGACCGGCTCATGCTGGCGCGGCTGGCCGCGCAGGCCGGATTGCGTGTCGACGATGCGCATCTCGAGCGTGTCAAGTTCAAGCCACCGAGCACTTGATCGGAGTCAGTGCACCGCATGGCGCTTCTCATACCGGTTCTGACTGAAGCGCAGGCGTCTTGTCGACGCAGGAGATTTGCCCGTATTCGGGAACATCTCCTGGTCGCATGCAGCGGGAAGGTCCGAGGTACAAGGCGGTTCCGACCCGGACCTGTGTGCGAAGACTCACAAGGGTCCGGCGTCTCCTGACGCACGAGTTTCAACCTGAGACGGTATCAGGCTTTGCCTGCGCCCGGATTGTGCTACGTGATTCCGCTGGTGCGCAGCAGCGTCTGAAACGACTCGCCAAACACGAAGTTGTGCTCGGGGAAAGTCGCACCGGACATGTTCTGGTCAAGATGACTGAACACCAGGTCCACGCAGCCGATCGTGCGCGCCGGCGAGCCGTCCGGCTCGATCAGTTCGATCGTACCGCGCGTCGAGGCGCCCTGCGCCGTCATGTTCTCGATGATTGCGGTGTAGCGCAGCGTGTGTCCGGGGCGCGCATCTTCGAGCAACTCGACGCGAGAGACCTTCGCCAGCACCACCTTCTCCCGAAAGCCCTCGGCGTGTCCGACCAGAATGCCGGCCGTCTGTGCCATGCCTTCCACGATCAGCGAGCCGGGCATCACCGGATAGGCCGCACGCTCTCCCCGCGCCGGAAAGTGATCGTGCAGATGCTCCTCGGCCAGACTGACGTGCTTGATGGCAACTAGTTTCTCCCGCGGGACCAGTTCGAGCACGCGGTCGATCCACATCCAGCGCATGAGGGAGATCCGTCGATCAGGCCTTCTTCTCGGCCAACTTCTGCTCCACGAAGTTGACCAACGACTGCACCGTGAACAGTTGCACCACGCTCTGCACCGAACGATCGGCTTCGAGCGGGGACAGGTCGAAGTGGGGCAGGCGGGCCTTCAAAGTCGACAGCCCCTTGTCGGTGAGTTTCCCGTTCTGTACGTATTCGGGATCCTGCGTGACCCCCTCGGGGAAAAGTTCGCCCTGGTTGATCTTGATGTCAAAGGCCCGCTCGAGTTGGAACGAGATGTCCAGCACGTCGATCGACTCGGCCCCCAGTTCGGCAAAAAGCGTGGCCTGCGGAGTCACTTCATCCTCGTCGACGGCCAGCGCCTCGACCAGCACGCCCTGAACCTTCTCGAAGATCTGATCCTGATTCATGTGGATTCCCGGGTTGAACGCCGCCGCCGAGAGCAACCTTGCTCAAGGCGGCTAGTTTAGGCCCGATGCGCCTCCGAACCCATATCCGGACCCCGTCCGGCGAAATCCCGTATCGGTCGGAGAGAGAACTTCCCTGCCGCGGCCTTGGGCAGGGCCTCGGAGTCCAGCGGCACTCCGGGACCCACCAGCCGGACTTCTCCCCGGAAGTCAGATGTTCCGTCGGGATGGGTTGCACTTCGGCTCACCTGCACCAGGATCGAGTCGCCGGGTCGAACGAATGCTCCATACTTGAGCGCCCCCGCCCGGGCGAGCACCATCGGGGGCTCGGGCGGCAAGGAGGCCCGGGCCGCCTGGATCATTGCCTCAAGCATCATCACCCCGGGCAAAACCGGGTAGGTGGGGAAGTGGTCCTGAAGGTACTCCTCGGCCGAAGACACGTGCTTGAGCGTCGTCGCGCCGTTCTCGTCGCGGGCCAGTACCCGGTCTATGAGGGAGAAATGCATCGTCACAGCGTAGTTGGACGCCCCCGAACTTGCCAGTGAGGTAGGCTTGCCGCGTGACATCGCTCAACGACGTGGCGATCTGCGTGCGGCACTGGGACTGGTCAGAGACCAGCCAGACCGTGTCGCTGCTGACGCGCGAGCATGGCATCATCCGCGGGCTGGCCAAGGGCTCGCGACGTGAGAAGGGGGCCTTTTCCGGCGGCATCGAACTGCTGACCCAGGGTCAGATCCTCGGGATCTCCAGGGGCGCGAGCACGTTGTTCACGCTGACGGCATGGGATCTGGTCGAGCCGTACCGAGGGCTGCGCGAGCGTCTGGTCTCGTTTTACGCCGGCATGTACCTGGCCGACCTCGTGAATCACCTGGTGCTCGATTCGGACCCGCATCCGGAGGCATACGACGCCCTGAGAGTCGGACTGGACCGTCTGGCCGGGTCTCGGGCGGTGGCCGATTCGGACCGTCTCGGAACTGTGATGGGCTTCCAGTGGGCTCTGCTCGGGGCAATCGGGACGAGGCCGGATCTCTCGCGTGACGTGGCGGCGGGAGGTGAACTGGAGGCGGGCGAACTCGTGCACTTCATCCCCAGCATGGGTGGTTTTTCGCGGATCGATCCGGACGGAGCCTCAAACGGGTGGAAGGTACGTGGCGCAACATTGGCCGCCCTGCGTCAGGTCGATGCCGGAGGCGAACCGGCCGGTGATACCGAAGTTGTGCGGCGGGGTGTGAGGCTTCTCGGCGCTTATATCCAGTATCTGGTCGGGAAGAGGTTGGAGACCCTGGGCCCGGTGGTGGGCGAGGGGTAGTACGCGCGTCGAGGCGGACTGGATTATCCGAAGATGGCCGATTGTGGCAACAGGCCGCGGGCAGGCTCAATCGCCTGCGTGAAACTCCCGATGATGAATCTCGCGGGGGCTTTGTCCCGTGGTGTGTTCGGACCGGAAGAACCGATGAACGCGGAACTGCTGGAGGAAATCCTGGCGTGCCCGAGGCTTCCCTCGCTTCCGGTGATCGCACTGGAGGTGATCGAACTGACCAGCGATCCCAACGTTTCGATGGACGCACTGGCGGACAAGATCCAGTGCGACCAGGCGCTGGCGGCCAAGATCGTCCGAACGGTCAACTCGAGTTTCTACGGGCTGCGGCAGCCCTGCGGGAGCGTGCGCAAGGCGCTGGTGATGCTGGGTCTTGGCCCGGTGAAGACTCTGGCTCTTGGCTTCTCGCTGGTCAGCGGGATGGACGGGCTGGGGCAGGCCTTCGACTGGGTGGGGTACTGGCGTCGCGGGCTGTATTCTGCCCTGGCGGCGCGCAGCCTGGCCGGTGTGTCGGGGTACAAGCACGCAGCGGATGAGTCGTTCCTGGCGGCGCTGATGCAGGACATCGGGATGGTCGCGATGTACGAGGCGATGGGGGCGACGTACGCAGACGTCCTGACGCAGAGCGGCTGCGATCACCGGCAGTTGCTGCGGCGCGAGGTGGAGGCATTTGAGATTTCGCACGCCGACGTGGGCGCGATGCTGGCGCAGCGCTGGCGCATGCCTCAGGAACTGGTCATTCCCATCAAGTACCACGAGAAGCCGACCGCGGCCCCGGGTGAGAGTTCGAGCATTGCGCGGCTGGTGTCGCTGGGCACGCTGGTGCACGACGTGTTGACGTGTGAAGAGCCGGCCGGTGCGCTGCGGAAGTTGTACGAGCGCGCCAAGTCGATGTGCGGCATCGAGGCGAACACGTGCGACGAGGTCGTGCGGTCCGTAAGCGTGCACGCGGTGGAGATGTCGCGACTGTTCAAGATCAACACGGGAGCGCGGGCCGACGCCGAAGCGTTGTTGATCGAGGCGGGCAAGCAACTGGTGGAGTTATCGAGCCAGGGCGGCGCCTCGGTGCTGCTGGACGCGGCGGCGGACCAGACCTTCAGCCAACTCCCGCGCGATCCGCTGACCGGAGCGGCCGGGCAGGAAGCGTTCTCCGTGGCGGTGTCTCGTGCGTTTCAGGTCGCGTCGGTGGAGGACAAGGCCGCGACGGTGGTACACATCGCGGTCGAAGGGCTTGAGCACCTGCGCCAGCAATTCGGCGAGGTGGTGGGTGACGAAGCGCTCATGGGCCTGGTTGCGATGCTCAATCGCGAGTTTGAGCCCCTCGGCGGGCTGGTATGCCGTGTGGGACAGGCGGTCTTCTCGGTGGTGTTACCTGACGTGGGACGTCGCGAAGCCGTGCGAGCGCTCGAAGGCCTCCGCGAGCGCTTGTCGGCGGCCTCGGCACAATGGTCACCGGACAGCCGGGGCGAACGCCTGCCGATTTCCGTGTGCGCCGGCGTGGCGACGATCGATCCAAGCAGCCGATGGGCCTTCAACGATCAGAAGTCCCTCGTCGGGGCTTCGGCGCGGGCGACGCAGGTGGCCCGGGCGTCGGGCGGCAATTGCGTGCGGGCGTTCGTGCCGCGCAAGGCGGCCTGAGCGGGTTGGCCGGGTCCGGCGGGTGCTCGCCCGCTATGGTCTGCTCATGCGAGCAATCGTGGTTTCCAGGCAAGCGTGGCCGGTTTCTCCCAATGTCTGTCTGCGCGCCGACTGGATGGAGCCGCACGCGCCGGCTCCGGGCGGGGCGGTGGTGCGGACGCTCTGCTCGGCGTTCAACCACATGGACCTGTGGGTCGGGCGCGGCGTGCCGGGGTTGAACCTGGCGTATCCGCGCGTGTCAGGCTGCGACGCGTGCGGGGTGGTCGAGCAGGTGGGTGACGGCGTGAACCCCGACTGGATCGGCAAACGTGTGATCTACAACGCGGCGATCCGCGTGGACCGGCACTGCACGCCGGATGAAGGCCCGCGATCAACCCTGGCCCCCGAGTATGAACTGATCGGCGAACATCACTTCGGCGCACATGCGGAGAAGTTCAGCGTGCCGGTCGACAACCTCGCGGCGGTGGGGGATGCCGACCCGGTTGAGGCGGCGGGGTTCGGGCTGTGCGCACTGACGGCCTGGTCGATGATGGTCACCAAGGGACAGTTGCGACCGGGGCAATGCGTGCTGATTACGGGGATCGGCGGAGGCGTGGCGACGAGCGCCCTGGCGATCGCGCGGCACCTCAACTGCCCGGTGTGCGTGACGAGCCGGCATGAGTGGAAACTCGATCGGGCGCGTCAACTCGGAGCCGACGAAGTGGTGCTCGACGCGGGGCAGGACTGGTCGAGGCAGGTGCGTGCGTGGAGCGGGAAGCGCGGGGTGGACATGGCGGTTGACTCGGTGGGCAAGGCGACCCACCTGAACTGCATCAAGTCGCTGGCGCGTGGCGGGACGTACGTGACGCCGGGATGCACGAGCGGGCCGGACGCGACGACGGACCTGGCGCGGATCTTCTGGAACCAGTTGCGGATTCTCGGCTCGACCATGGGCAGCAACGACGAGTTCAAGGAAGTGACGGCTCTGTTTCGCGGCAGGGCGGTGGCGCCGGCGATTGACCAGGTGATGAAGCCCGAGCAGTGCGCTGATGCCTATCGCAGGCTGGAGGCGGGAGAACAGTTCGGAAAGATCGTGATCGACTGGCGGTGAAACGCACCCCTCACCCGGCTGCTCCGCACCCACGCTCCCCCCCGAGGGGTGAGGGTTGACAGACGGCTCGAGCCTGTCGGCCACCGGCTCCCCCAGGGGGAGAGGGTTGAATGCGTGCGTCATCGAGCGGCTGCGGCAAAACAACCCGGAGCCTGCTCGAAGGCGAGCCGGCTCCGGTGAACGGAAAGAGCGCGGGAGTGGGAAAGGGGTGAGACAGCCTCGCGTCGTTCAGTCTTCGGACTTGAACTCGGAGATCAGGGCCTCGATGGTCTTCTTGGCGTCGCCCAGCACCATTGAGTTGTTGGGGAGGTAGAACAGCGGGTTGTCGATGCCGGCGTAGCCGGACGCGAGAGAGCGTTTGAGCGTAAACACGGCCCGGGCACGGTGGACCTCGATGATGGGCATGCCGTAGATCGGACTTGACTTGTCGGTCAGGGCAGCCGGGTTGACCACGTCGTTGGCGCCGATCACGATCGCAACGTCGACCGATTCCATCGTCGCGTTCACGTCTTCCGGGACGGCCAACTGGTCGTACTCGACATTGGCTTCGGCGAGCAGCACGTTCATGTGCCCGGGCATGCGCCCTGCGACCGGGTGAATCACGTGCTTGACGTCGCACCCGTTCTTGACGAGCAGATCGGCCAGTTGCTTGACGGCGTGCTGTGCCTGGGCGACGGCCATGCCGTAGCCGGGGACGAAGATGACGCTCTGGGCGGCCTCAAGGACGAAGTAGGCGTCCTGCGGGCTGAGGATGCGTGCTTCCTTCTTTTCGCCGGAGGCGGCAGCACCGCCGGACGTGGAGACGGCGCCGAATCCGCTGAAGAGCACGTTGCCGAGGCTGCGGTTCATCGCGACGCACATGATGCGGGTGAGGATGAGCCCGGACGCGCCGACGAGGGCGCCGATGATGATGAGCAGGGCGTTGTTGATGGCCAAGCCGGCGGCGCAGGCGGCCAGGCCCGAGTAACTGTTGAGCAGCGAGATGACCACCGGCATGTCGCCCCCGCCGATGGGAATGACCACCGCAACGCCGAGGATGAACGACAGCGGGATGAGGATGTAGAGAAGCCAGATCTGGTCGGGTTGGATGGTGAACCAGATGCCAAGGGCCAGAGAGAGAAGCACCGTCAGCCCGTTGACCACGTTCTGCCCGGGGTAGAGCACGGGCTTGGAGGTCATTCGCTCGGACAACTTGCCCCACGCGACGACCGAGCCGGTGAAGGTGACGCCGCCGATGAGGACAGCAAGGAAGGTGGCGAAGGTGACCACGTTGGCCTGACCGCCGGTGAGTCGGACCAGGTCTGCTTCGACTTCGGCCAGGGTGGCGCCGTGTGCGACGGCTTCCTGAGTCTGGCTCCAGCCGATGAGCAGGCTGGCGATACCGCCGAAGCCGTTGAAAAGCGCCACCATCTCGGGCATGGCGGTCATCTTCACGAGTCGGGCTGCCGGGATGCCGATCGCCGTGCCGGCGGCGATGCCGCCGAGGACGACCAGGGCGGCCTTGGAATTGAAGTCGCCGGCGTGGATGGTCATCAGGAGCGTGCCGAGCATGGCGGCGGCCATGCCGGCAGCCGAGACGAGGTTGCCCTTGCGAGCGGTCGCAGGAGCGCGAAGCATCCGCAGCCCGACGATGAACGCCGCGGCCGAGAACAGAAAGAGAACCGATGCGACGTAGTTCACTTCGACTCACCTTTCTTCGTCTGGAACATGCCGAGCATCCGGTCGGTGACGACGTAGCCGCCGACCACGTTGATCGTGGCGAACGCCACGGCCGCGGTGGAGAGGAAAAGGGCGAAGAGGTTGTCTTCGGTCAGAGGGGCCAGCGCCATGGCGCCGATGATGCAGATGCCGGAGATGGCGTTGGAGCCGGACATGAGGGGGGTGTGCAACTGGGAGGGCACCTTGCGGATCAGTTCGACTCCCAGGAACATCGCCAGCAGGAAAACCAGTGCGAGCGTGGTGTATTGAACGAGCATGGTGTCTCCCGGAATCAGCGAGCGTAACTCTTGGTCACGGTTTCGTTGACGATCTTGCCGTCGTGCGTCACGACGGAGCCCCTGATGATCTCGTCCTCGAAGTCAAGTCTGAGGGTCTTGCGCTCCTTGTCGAACATGATCTCGGCCAGCGAGGCGAGGTTGTTGGCGTAGACGCGCGAGGCGTCAACGGCGACCTTGCCGGGGAAGTTGGCAAAGCCGATCACCCGCACGCCGTCGATCACGACTTCTTCATCGGGCTTTGAGCCCTCGACGTTGCCGCCGGAGTCGACGGCGTAGTCGATGATGAGCGAGCCGGGCTTCATGCCGGCGATCATGTCGCCGGTGACGACGATGGGCGCCGAGCGCCCGAAGAGTTTGGCAGTGGTGATGACGATGTCGGCGCGACCGATGGCGGCCTTGAGCCCTTCCTGCTGACGCTTCTTCTGCTCGTCGGTCAGTTCGCGGGCGTAGCCGCCCTCGGTCTGCCCGGTCTGTCCGAGGTCGATCTCGACGAACTTGGCGCCGAGGGACTCGACCTGCTCCTTGACGACCGGACGAGTGTCGAAGGCTTCGATGCGGGCGCCCAGTCGCCGGGCGGTGGCGATGGCCTGGAGACCGGCCACGCCGGCGCCGATGACCAGCACGCGGGCCGGCTGAATCACACCGGCCGGCGTCGACATCATCGGAATGAGTTTGCCGAGTCGCTCGGCTGCGAGCACCACCATGTAGTACCCGCTGACCGAGTGCTGGCTGGAGAGTGCGTCGAGTTTCTGGGCCAGCGTGGTGCGCGGCACCAGTTCCAGGCTGATCGCGGTGACGCCCGCGCCGGCCAGACGCTCGACCAGGTCACGCTGGGTGAACGGATCGAGGAAACTGGCGGTGACGGCTCCGCGTCGCAGTCGCGCAATGGTCTGCTCATCGGGCCTGCGGACGCTCAGCACCAGGTCGGCGCTGTTCAGGGCCGCGGAACGGTCGCTGGTGACAGTGGCGCCGGCTTTCTCGTACTGAGCGTCGGACCAGTGGCAGTGTTTGCCCAGATCGGCTTCGACGGTGACGCTGGCTCCGAGTTTGGTCAGTTTGCTGACCGAGTCAGGTGAGGCCGCGGCACGGGTCTCGGACGGATCGGTCTCTCGTGGGACGAAGATCTGCATCCAGGCCTCCGTGAAAGGGCGTGATGATAGTCCTCACCAACCAAAGAGGACAAGAGGGTCGTCAAATCAATTCCGTGGAGGGTGTGAGAGCGAGTTTCCCCGGGGGTGCTTGGCTGGAGCGTGCAGGGTACGGACTTTGGGAACGGTGTGCGCGGGGAGGAAGTAGGGTAGAAGCCCCGATTCCGTACGCTCCCAGTTGCAATGCCGGCGGAGAGCCGGGCGGGCTGACGAGTGAAGTGAAGTCTCCTGCGCGCGGGAGAGAGCGGCCGCCGAACACCGACGGACTTCTGGACAGCGCGGACGGGCGGCACGAAAGCGCGGACGGGCGTCCGGATCGTTCGGACCCGGCCCCCGGAATGGGAAAACCGGTCTGGAAGCCGGGAAACGCGGATTCTCCGCGCCGGCATCGCTTTGCGGAGACGTGGCGCCGCGTCGTGGTTGGCCGAGTTCTGACGTGGTACGATTTGAAAGCACACGGAGGTGACGACATGGCTGCTGGGGAATGGACTCGATCGAGCGATTTGGCACGTGGAGTCATGGTGTGGGCGGGTGTCGCGGGTTGGGCCCTTCTGGGCTCCGCCGCCCTCGCCGGTCCGGTGCCGGACTATGGCTTCAATTGGGTCACCGTGGGCGACCCCGGCAATCGGGCGACGTTGCCGGAAGAGGTGCCGTCGATGCCCAACCTCCGCATCGGGGCTGTGGATCACACGTTTCGACTGACCCGCACCAAGATCAACAACCTGCAAATGCTCGAATTCGTGCGCGCCTATGCCCCGTTTTGGCAGGGCGATCCCAGAGACCCCATGCTGACCAGCGACTGGATCTGGCCGGTGCGGCAGCCCGACGGGTCGTACGACTACGAGATCGAAGAGGGCGCCGAGCATTGGGCGGCGTACATGGGCTGGGAGATGGCCGCCCGCTACTGCAACTGGCTTCATAACGGCAAACTGCACGAAGCCTGGGCGTTTGAGAGCGGGGCGTATGACACGTCGACGTTCACGGAGAACGACGACGGCAGTTTCAACCACCAGCGGGCGCACAGTGAGGGCGCGCTGTTCTGGATCCCGACGCTCGATGAACTCATCAAGGGTGCATATTGGGACCCAAACAAGAACGGCGTCGGGGGCTACCACATGCACCCGGGCGGAAGCGATGAGCAGTTGATCGAGGGGCTGCCGGAGGACGGGGGGCAGACGATCGGTGCGCTCATCTGGGACCTCGGCAGCGAGTGGGGCGGTTGGGATCTGGAGCAGTATCCGAACACCCGGTCGCCATGGGGCCTGCTGGACATCAGTGCAACCGAGAAGGATTGGACCGAAACACCGGAGATGATCGATCCATCGCGCAATGCCGGCCGAGAGGTTGTTGGCTCCGTTGCCGGCGATCTGACCTGGTTTGTGTTTGACCGCCTTGACTTGCGAGGAGCGCACTCAATCTGGTCCTCCGTTGGGGGGGCTTTGCGGATCGCGAGTATCTTGCCACCAGAATGCGACGCCGACCGTACTGGCGACGGCTCGCTCGACGTGTCCGACGTGCAGGTCTTTCTAGCCGACTTCGCGGCGCACAACGCCCCTGCCGATTGGATCGACGACGGTCGGTTCGACTTCTTCGACGTGCAGGCCTACCTGAGCGATTTCGCCGCCGGCTGTCCCTGACTCGTCGAAGCGATCAGACCGCCGGCGGAATGGGCCTATCACCATAAGGAGAGAATCATGCATGCGAAACGTCAGTGTTGGGTGGCGCTTCTGCTCGGATTGGTCGTGAGTGTGCCGAAGGCTATGGCAGATGTGAGCATCGCTTGGAGCGGCAGCGGATCGCACAGCGTGCTTGAAAACGAGATCGTCAACCAAAAGCGCCAGATCACGCTCTACGGCGAAGGGCTTTCGGCTGTGATCGCGACGATCACCGCCACCAGCGGAACGGAGCCCATCCGGTACATCCACGTGCGGTCGAAGGATGTCGCCGGCGGAACGAGCGCCGTCGTCGTGAACGTGGTCCAACGTGGCGGAACGGTCTCCTCCATCGAAACGACGGCTAAGGATCCTAACTACACAAGCACCGGCGAGTTCTGGATCGGCACCGTCAACATCTCCGGAACGCTTGGAATCGCGGGAACCGCAGAGGGCGGGTCCATCACAGCCGACTATGTCTCGGAACTCCGCGCTTTGGGCGACCTCAACGCTGCGACAACCATCGGGCAGCGGACTGTGGGTGGCTACTCGCTTCAGCTGATTGATGTGGGAGGCGACCTTCGCGGGGACATCACGTCGCTGTACGGAAAAATGAAGGACGTCATCGTCGACGGCGACATCGGCTCTTCGACAAATACCGTGAGCATCCAGGCCCGCGACGGTATTCGCCGCATCGAGACCGACTCGATCTGGGCCGCCATCGCCGCTAATGCGAATAGCGGCTCCGGATCAATCAACCGACTCCGGGCGCTCACCGGCGGTTTCGCCGGATCGCTCGCGGCCAATCGGCTGGAACAGGAATCCTCCGGCGACAACCTCCTCGTCGATGGAGACCTTGCCGCCGACCTGACCTTCACGAACGACATCCGCCTTCCCATCATCGTCGGGGGTAACCTGTCGGGAGACATCGACGCCACCGGGCTCTCCGTCGGCACGCCGTCCGGTTCGATCATCGTCGACGGCTCGCTGACCGGGAACATCACACTCGACGCGGCCGGGCTCGATGGGCAGATCGTGGTCAACGCGGCCAACGGGTTCGGGTATTGGGTCGGATCGGTCGCCGTCGGAGGCTATGTCCTCGGCTACACCCAGGATCAGCCTGATGAGGCGCCGTACTACGAGCGGGAGAGTACCGATCTGGGTGGCGGCGCGATCGGCGTGGTGCCGTTCATGTATCACGCGAAAGAAAGTGTTCCGGAACACGACACCGTGTTCACCACCGGCGGGTTCACGGGCGACATCGTGATCGAGCACTACGGCCCGGTGAAGGAAGGAAACACCGGTGACTCCGAGCCGCCTGTGCGAGTGTACGCGCTCGCCCTTCAAGTACCGCCCCCCGGCACTGTACCGAACCCGAAGACGACGGCCATTTGCGAAGAGGATGATGACGAGGAGTTGTATTGGACCGACGTCACCGATGATGCGGGCCACGATCTCACCATCACACTGGACGGAAGAACGGTCACCGTGAACGGGACGTTCTCGAACTGGCGGGCCTATCAGATCATCCCCAACGACCTCGTCTGCGACATCGACGGCATGCCCGACGTCATCTATTCTCAGGGCTGGCAGGGGACGATCGGCTGCACCGGCGTCGCCCAGACCCGCGGCTACGGCTTCCAAGTCAAAACCGGCTTCGACCTCAACCAGAATCAGGTGATTGAATCGGGCGACATCGAAACCTGGCTGGACACCCCCGCTGACTTCAACGGCGACGAGACCGCCAACGTCATTGACCTCGCCCTGCTGGTCGACGCGGTGGCCAACGGCGACGAGTGAGCCGCGTATAGAGCCGCGTATAGAAAGGATGAAGACGGCCGGGGCGTGACCGAGCGCTCCGGCATCGCTGCCACGGCAGGACTTTGCCACTCGGCCATTTCGCCTCTGCTCCTGTCGCTCTCCGAGTCTCCGCGCACCCTCCGCCGACTGGAAACCGGTCCCACTGGGCTTGGGTCTGCATCGGCTACGCGATCGCGCGGCGGGGCGTCACGCAAGCCGGGTAGACGTCCTGCTCATCGGGGCGGGTGAGCCAGGCGGAGCGGTAGGAGGGGGCGCGGCCGTGGACGTCGTCGGGCGCATAGAGCGCTCGCTCGGGGGAACGCAGCCAGATGAGCGTGGCGTAGCGGGCGTCGCGCTTGGCATGCCAGTAGGCGGCGTCGGCGGCGATGTGGGCGTTGAAGGTGCGGCGCAGGCGCGACACGTCGCCCGGCGAGAGGTCGGCGAGGGACACGACCTGATCGGCGATTGCGGTGACGATCAGATCGGCGCGGCGGGCGAGGAAGTAGATGCGCTCGCCGGGCGCGACGTGGTTGTGGGGGATGCGGCACACACGCGAGAGGCGCGACTCGATGGTCTTGCGGCCTTCGAGGATCAGGCGGGCGTAGGTCGGGTGGATGACGGCGAGGTGGAGCATGGAGTGGGGGCTTAGTTTCCGCGCAGGCGGCGGATGGTCGAGGTGGTGCTCTTGCCCTCGACGAGGGGGATGAGTTCGACGCGGCCGCCGTAGGTCTTGACTAGATCGGCGCCGACGACTTGGTGTTCTTGATAATCGGCGCCCTTGATGAGGATGTCGGGACGAATGGCTTCGATGAGACTCAAAGGTGTGTCCTGGTCGAAGAGGACGACGGCTCCGACACCCGAGATTGAGCCGAGCACGCGGGCGCGGTCGTCTTCGTTGTTCAGCGGGCGATCCGGGCCTTTGAGACGACGGACCGAAGCGTCGGTGTTGAGTCCGATGACGAGCAGGTCGGCCAGCGCGCTGCTGCGTTCGAGCAGCCAAACGTGTCCGGCGTGGATGACGTCGAAGCATCCGTTGGTAAACGCGACGGTGCCGCCGGACTCGCGGACGGCCCGGACCTGCACCATGACTTCGTCGAGCGTGCGGCGCTTGCCGGCGTTGTGCTTATGCTGGGTGAGGATTTCGTGGTGAATGCGGTTGATGGGGATGGGCTTGACGCCGAACACTTCCACTTCGAGCCCGGCGGCCGCGTTGGCCAGGCGAACGGCGTCGGGCCAGTCGAGGTGGTTGGCACGGGCGGCCGCGAGCCCGGCGAGCAGCATGTCGCCGGCGCCGGTGACGTCGTAGACCTCGCGTGCGACGGTGGGCACGTGCAGCGGCAGATCGTTGCTGCGCTCGAGCAGGAGTGCGCCGTGCCGGTCGAGCGTCAGGATGACGGCGTCGAGTTCGAGGCGCGCGAGCAGCCCGCGAGCCAGGGCTGCGTTGTGCGCCGAGTCGTGGTCGTGAGTCTTGAGCCCGGTGGCCTTCTCGGCCTCGGTGCGGTTTGGCGTGATGGCGGTGGCGCCGCGATAACGCAGGTAGTCGGCGTTGTTGGCCGGGTCGACGAGGACTTGCTTGCCGGCCTGGCGTGCAAGGCGGATGACCTCCTGGCAGACGTGTTCGGTGCACACGCCCTTGCCATAGTCCTCGATGCAGACGATGTCGACGCTGCGGACGACGCGGGCGACATGGGCGAGCAGGGCCGAGAGGGCCTGGCCACCGATGGGCTCCTGCGATTCGTAGTCGACGCGGAACATCTTCTGCGGGTGACGCGCCTGGGCGAGCCCGATGAAGTTACGCTTGAGGGTGGTGGGGCGCGAGGCGTCGGCGACGAGGGCGGCGGTGTCGATGTGCAGGCGCGCCAGGGCGGCCTTGAGTTCGTCGGCCTCGGCGTCGCAGCCGATCAGCCCGCAGGCGATGACGGTGCCCTTCATCGCGGCCAGATCGGCGCAGAGGTTGGCGGCCCCGCCGGGAGTCGACTCGTGCCGACGGACTTGCAGGACGGGGACCGGCGCGTCGGCAGAGAGGCGTTCGGCGTCGCCATAGACGTGCTGGTCGAGCATGAAGTCGCCGACGACGAGGGCCGTGAAGGGCTTCCAGCGGGCGAGGGTGGCGAGGAGTTGGTCCATGGAGGGGGAATGGTACGGGGGGGAGGGGACGGAGAGACGGAGGGGATACGAGCCCGAAGCGCGAGCGAGGGAGCAGAAGGGTGGCAAGGTGGCAGAGTGATGATGCGGCGAGAGGGTGACGCGGTAAGTTGGGAAAGTCGCGGCCTTCCGTGCTCCTTTCTCCCCGATTGGGAGAACGTGGCTCAGAGCGCCGCGACGAGACGGATGAGGGGGCTCCAGATCCTCCCTCCGAGGGAGATGATCTGGGCGATCTGTTCCCGACATTCGCCGCTGCATCATTTCCGCCTCTCCGTCCGCGGGCTTGTCCGACTCAGCGGATCTTGCTGGGACTTGCCGCCTCGTCGGCTACACTGGTCTCATGCCTCAGCGCGACGCCAACCATCCGACCGACGCCAGCGAGCCGGTGGTCGTCGCCTTCGCTTCGGACGAAATTGAGGCCGCCATCATTCGCTCCGCCCTTGAGGGCGAAGGCATCCCCGCCTGGGTCGTTGGCGGGCTCACCGCCGGCATGCGCGCCGAGGCCCCGGGACGGGCCAAGATCCTCGTCCGCGCCCAGGACGCCGAGCGAGCCAGACAGATCCTCGCGGAAGACACCGAAGAGTCGCAGTCTTGAGGGCTCTTCTGACGCCGGCAACGCAGAACGCAGCGAGCCCATTCGACGTGTCGCCGGGCCCCTTCCTGGTGTGTGGCTGCAAGACAGGCGCATGATTTGGTTGGCACAGTCGAAATTGCCTGATTATGTGATGAGATGAGGCTACACTGCTAGCCGGGCATGGAGTAGACGCCCTAATTTACAGCATTTGGCTTCCCCTGCAGGTCGGATAATTGCAACTGCGACTCAATCGCAATAGCATTCTGTCTTTCGGAGGAGAATCCATGAACCAGTTCACCGTTCCGTCGCTTGCCCTGTTTGCACTCGCGGCCGGAGCCGTCGCCCAGCCCGCCCCGCTCGAGGCCCGCACCGCCGGGCTGCTCGTAGGCGACCAGGACGTCGATGCTATTTACCGCGTGCGTGACCTCAACGGGGATCGCGACGCCCTCGATGTCGGAGAGCGCACCCTCTGGCTTGACGCGTCCAACGCTTCGGGGCTTCCCGGGCCTTTCGGCTCGGTGCTCACCATGTTCCAGTCGGCCTCGGGCGCGGTGTTCATCGGCGAGGGCGATACCGATACCGTCTATCGCGCGTTCGATCTCAACGCGGACGGCGACGCGCTCGACGCCGGCGAGGTTCGCGTCTGGATCTCGCCTGCCAATGCTGCCGGATACTTCCTGCCCACGCCCTCAGGCATCTGGGAAACCGAGCCCGGCGTGGTCTTCGTTTTCAATGTCGGCACGGTCTCAACCCCCGGTGACGCGATCTATCGAACTCAGGATCTCAACGCCGATGGCGACGCGAATGACCCGGGCGAAATGGTTCTCTGGTTCGATGTCGAGGGCGAGGTCGGTGACTCCTCGGCCTTCGAACTCGTCTTCATCGGCAACCGCGCGTTCTGGACCGATCTCCGTGGCGGCAACACCGACGCGATTCTCTGGGCTGAAGATCTCAACAGCAACGGCGAAATCTCCGGCTCGGAGTGGGGTATCTTCATGGACGTCAATAACGCCTTTGGCGCCCCGGTCGGGATCGGCCTCAAGACCGATGGCACGTCCCTCTACGTCGCTCACAACCTCTCTTCGGCCGACCAGTCGCTGTACCGGCTCACGGACCTCAATGGCAACGGCGTCATCGATTCGGCCGACGAGGCGGTGCAGGTCTGGAACGAGTCGCTGGCGCCGACCGGCGTCGTGCTCGGTTCGATCTTCACACTGGCGATCGGGCCGGAAACGAGCGTCGCGCTGGGTTCGAGCGGATCAAACGAGGCCGATGCGGTGCTGCTCTTGCAGGATCTCGACTCTGACCGGCGCTTCACCAGCGCCGATGAGAGCCTGCTCTTCGTCGGGTCCGGATCGGCCACCGGGGAGCCGGCCCAGCGTGTCCGCGCCCTTGAGTTCGTCTCCTGCCCCGCGGACCTCAACCTCGACGGGCAGGTCGACTTCTTTGACGTGCAGCGTTACCTCGCCTGGTTCTCCGCGGGTGATCCCCGCGCCGACCTGATCGCCGACAACAACTTCGACTTCTTTGACGTGCAGGCGTACCTGAACATGTTCTCCGCTGCGTGCTCCTGAGAACAAATCCCTAGAGAGACCCACTACCCGCGCCACCTACGATCCGGACATGAACATCGGCATCATCGGCTGCGGCGCCATCTCCGGCATCTACCTCGAAAACCTCAGCAAGTCCGCCCGCGTGCGCGTCACGGCGGTGGCCGACCTTGACCTCTCGCGGGCCAAGGCGGCCGCTGCCCGGTACGGGGCGCGCGCCGTCTCGGTCGACGAACTCCTTGGCGCAGATGACGTCGACCTGGTGCTCAACCTCACCACGCCTGACGCGCACGAGGTGCTGGCTCGCCGCGCCGTCGAGTCCGGCAAGCACGTCTACAACGAGAAGCCGCTGTGCATTGATCCCAAGGCCGCACGCGACCTGCTCGAACTGGCCCGGCGCAAGAACGTCCGCGTCGGGTGCGCACCCGACACGGTGCTTGGCGCGGGTATCCAGACCAGCCGCAAACTGGTGGCTGACGGCGCGATCGGCGACCCCGTCGGCGGGCTGGCGTTCATGCTCTGCCCGGGGCACGAGTCATGGCACCCCGATCCGGCGTTCTATTATAAAAAAGGGGGCGGGCCTGTGCTCGACATGGGCCCATATTATATTACGGCGCTGGTGACCATCCTCGGCCCGGTCACCGGCGTGCGCAGCGTCGCCCGCAAGACGCGCACGCAGCGCACCATCACCAGCCAGCCCAGGCACGGGCAGAAGATCGATGTGGAAGTGGCGACGCACTGCGTCGGCATCCTTGAATTCGCCTCGGGCGCCAGCGTCAGCGCGACCCTCTCCTTCGACGTTCATCGCTCGCGCTGCTCCAACATCGAAATCTGGGGTACCGGCGGCGCGCTGGCCGTGCCCGACCCCAACGGCTTCGGCGGGCCTGTCTCGATTTTCAAGCCCGGTGAGAACGACTGGTCCGAGGCCGCGCTCGTCGATGCTCCCTCGCATAACGCGCGCGGCCTGGGTGTCGAAGACATGGCCGGCGCCATCGCCGAAGGCCGCCCGCACCGCGCCAGCGGCGCCCTGGCGCTGCACGTGCTCGACGTGATGACTGCCATGGCTACGGGCGCGACGGCGAAGATCGAGTCGCCGCAGTAAGGGCAAGGAGGCCCGACCGGCATGTCGGGGCTGCTGCCGTGGGTCCGGCGCATCCACCGCGTCCGTGCATGGGTCCACACCAAAATCAGTATCCACGCGGCGCGCATCAGCCTCCGAAAGCCCGATGCTGCATCATCCTCCGAAGGGAGCGGGTTGAAAGACGGCGTGAGGTATCGCGGCTTGAAGGCGGAGGAAGAACCGGGCAGGCCTTGTCTCCGGGCGCGGAGATTCGGACAAGGCGTGGCCGGCCGCGAGACTCGATCCGCGAGTCGGCGGATCTGGAAAACCGGCGGTTCCGGTTTCACTCGTCCCACGACCAGCCGAGGGAGCGGTCGAGGACGCTGATGCGAGACTCGGCGACGAGGGCGCGGGCGAGGCGGTCCATTTCGGCGCGTTCGCGCTGCACGAGCAGTTCGCGCTCGAGTCGGGCCGGTGCGTCGTCGGGCGGTGTGGTCGCGGGCTGGTCGGATTCGAGATAGAGCAGGGCGGCGCCCTCGGGCAGCGGAATGATGGCGCTGATCGCGCCGGTCTGGAGCGACCGCAGCGCATTGCGCACGGCGATGGGGTAGGCTGGGTCATTGAGGTGGATCGGCGCGAGCAGTCCGCCGCGGGAGGCGGAGGGGTCGATGGAGCGGCGCTCGGCCAGGCGGGAAAAGTCGGACGATGACGGGCGATCGCCGAGCGTGCGGCGGGTTTCGGCGGCGTCCCGCTCGTTTTGGAGCAGGATCAGACGGGCGATCTTCTTGGGACCATACGCCAGTTCGACGGCCAGGCTGACTTCGGCGGGCGCGATGGTGACCTGTCCCGCGACGAGGGCGCGCAGCGCGGCGTTGCGGGCGAAGAGTTTCTCGCGTCGTGTCGGGCCGAGGTGACGCGTGCGCCAGACTTCTTCGCGGAGCGCACCGGATCGGTCAGCGGCCTCGGTGAGGCGATCTTCGAAGAGTTCATGCTCGCGCCGGACCATCTCGACGGTGACGGTGATGCCGCGATCGGAAAGGCGTCGGGCCAGGGCGCGATCGAGGGCTTCTTCGCGCAGGGCTTCGCGTCCGGCCAGTTCGTAAAGCGACGGGGCGAGGTGCTCCGGACGGACGGGCTCGTTGTCGATCAGTGCGATGATCGGACCCTCATTGGGGATCGACCGGGCGGCCGGGGCAGCGGGGCGGTCGGACTGGGTGGACGTGCAGGCCGACAGACAGGCGGCCAGCAGGCCCAGGGCGGGGATATACGCGGTTCTCATGGTTCGAGCAAAGGCCGAGAGCAAGGTGCGGTCAACCGAGCGAGCCCGGTGTGCGTACCGGTGAGTGTGACTAGGCTCCATGCGATGAGTGACGGTCCAAGCGCAAGGAACACCCAGCCGACTCCCATGCCCAGAGCGGTGCTGTGCCCGTACTGCGGGACGGTGTCGGGCGCGGTGCTGCGGTGCACGGGCTGCGGCGGGCATCTGGACGCGCTTTCACGGCAGGCGACGCAGAACGCGATGGGCCCCTGGTATGTGCGCGACGAGCAGCAGCCGCATAAGCCCGGCTGTTCGTATGAGACGCTGTGCAAACTGTGCGAACAGGGCAAGGTGACGAGCCAGAGTGTGCTGCGCGGGCCGACCACGGGGCAGTTCTGGATGCTGGCGCGGCGTGTGCCGGGGATCGCGCACCGGCTGGGTATGTGTCACAGTTGCCAGGCGCCGGCCAAGCCGGATGAGTACGCCTGCCGTGCGTGTGGGGCGCTGTTTACGGGCGAGCGTGATCGCCAGCACCTGGGGTTGGGCCCGATCCGACCGCTGCCGGGACAGGAATCGCCGGAGATGGTGGCGGCGCGCCTGTCGGTGAAAATGCCCGAGCCCCCGGTGCCGGTGCCCGGCGCGGCGCGGAACGGAGCGAACGCCGGTGTCAACGGCACGCCGACGCCGGTTGCGGCCGGCGCCGAGAGCGAGCGGCTGCGCAGGGTCGAGAAGCGCGTGGTCGGGCTGCGCTCGCAACTGGTGGGCTCGCTGTGCGCAAACATCGTGCTCGCGGCGGCGATGGTGGTGGCAGTGACGCTTCTGGCGACGCGGCCGAATGACGCGCCGATCGCAATGCACGAGCCGCCGGTGCGCGACCCGCTCTATGTCGGGCCGGGAACGTTGCCGGATGACACGGTCGATACGTTGCCCGATCAGAGCGGCACCGACGACCTTGAACCTGCCGAGTCGGAAGAAGTCGCGCCGGTGACGGACGCGGTGCCGACGCCCGATCCGGGCAAGGCCGATCCGCTTCAGGACGCGACTCCTGCGGCGCCGGATCGCGAACTGGACATTACCCTGATGAGTTGGACGGATGCAGAGGCTTGGCTGCGGTCGCAGATCGATGAGAGCGACGCGACGTCGATCCGGCGCGGGCTGGGGATGCTCAGCGACTACGAGACGGCCAACGGGCTTCCGGAAGAGGGCGTGCAACTGCGTCGGGCGTGGGAGTTCCGGCTGGAGCAGTTGCGTCTACAAGGTCTCCCGTGAGTCAGGGGGCCAAAGAAGCGGACGCGGGGCTTGCGTCGGAGCGTCAAATTGGGCAAACTATCGGCATGAGGATTCTGCGTGACCGGTGTGCGCACCCCGCCTTCACACTGATCGAGTTGCTGGTGGTCATCGCGATCATTGCGTTGTTGATCGGGATTCTGTTGCCCGCACTCGCCCGGGCCCGGAAGGCGGCGAGGACGACGCTGTGCCGGAGCAACCTCAGGCAGATCGGAACGGCCGCTGGCATCTACACCGACCGGTTCGCCGGTGCGTTGCCCGCGTTGAGTTGGCGCGGCGGCCCGGGACTTCTGCCGACCAGCGATGTGGATATTCAAACTGCGACCACGGATCAGGCAGCGGTGCGATTTCAGGCGGTGGACATCATGCGCCGGTGGGAGAGCGGAGTGCTGATTCCGGCGACGAGCGGGGGGTCCAACTGGTTCCCACACCTGTGGTTCAGCCACCTGGTGATGCTGGAGGAATTGGGCTCGCTCGACGCCGAGAGCGCCGTGGCCGTGTGTCCGGAAGACCGCGAGCAGTTGGAGCGGCTGGAGACGTTGCCGGAGAGCATGGACCACAATCTGCGATTTCGACGCTACGAGAGCACATACGAGACGATCGCCCAGACGTATTCGGTCGACATGGTGGGCGGGCGGCTCGAACCCTTGTCGCAGCATGGGCGGAGCATCTGGGAGTTCCAGCGGGCGCAGATCTATCTGGCGACGCGGCGTGCGAGCGAAGTGGTGTTTCCCAGCGGCAAGGCCCACATGTTTGACTCGTTTGGGCGTCACAACGGCGGCGAGGTGTTGTTCTACGCTGACGAGCGGGCCTCGCAGCCGATTCTGTTCTTCGACGGTTCTGTTCGGACGGAGGAGACAAGTGAAAGCAACCGGGGCTTTCGCCCGAGAGAGCCGGGGTCGCCCGAGCCAAGCGTGATGACGCTGGTGACGCCTGGAGTGGGAACGACCGAGTACGTGGGGCACCACCGCTGGACGCGCGGAGGCCTGCGCGGGATCGACTGGGGAGCGGGGGAAATTTCGACCGGGCAGGATTGAGCGGAGCGTGGAGCGGGAGTCCCGCCCGTGCATCTGCGTGCCTGCCGGACACGGGTGGGCCGCCCGTGCCACCGACCCATTGCGGGTTGAGGCGAACGGGCAGGTTGCGATCTAGACTTCTCCGGATCGCACCGCTACGGGAGGTCTCACCATGAACATACTCATTGCCGACAAGATGGAATCGGAGTGCATTCAGGGGTTGCAGAACCTGGGATGCTCGGTCCAGACGAACCCCGATCTGGGGCCTGAAACGCTCGGAGATGCGCTGCGCAAGACCGAGGCGGAGATTCTCGTCGTGCGCTCGACCAAGGTACCCGGGGGAGCGTTTGCCGGCTGCACGACGCTGCGCGGAATCATCCGCGCGGGCGCCGGGGTGGACAACATCGACGTTCCGGCGGCCAGCAAGGCGGGCATCGCGGTGTCGAACTGCCCGGGCATGAACTCGAGCGCGGTGGCCGAACTGACGATCGGCTTGCTCATCGCGTGCGACCGGCGGATTGCGCAGCAGACGGCCGAGTTGAAGGCCGGTCACTGGAACAAGAAGGAATACTCGAAGGCGCGCGGATTGCAGGGCGCGACGATGCTGGTGATCGGGCGCGGGGCGATCGGGCGGCAGGTGGTGCGCCGGGCCAAGGCGTTCGGGATGAAGTTGCTGATCGAAGAGCCGAGCCTGACGCCGCAATGGGCCGAGGAGATCGGGCTTGAACTGATCGGGTCGACCAAGGAGGCTCTGCACGCGGCTTTGGCGCGAGCCGACGCGGTGACGATCCACGTCCCACTGACCGACACGACCAGGGGCCTGTGCAATGCCGAGTTCTTCAGCCACATGAAGCGGGGCGCGATCTTCATCAATACGTCACGCGGCCCGGTCGTGGACGAGGCGGCCCTGCTCGATGCCGTCAAGTCGAAGGATCTGCGCGTCGGGCTCGACGTGTACTGCGGGCAGCCTGAGGGCAAGGACTGTCAGTGGAAGCCCGAACTGGCCGCCCATCCCAACGTCATCACGACGCATCACATCGGGGCCTCGACCGACCAGGCGCAGATCGCCGTGGCCGAGGAGGTCGTGCGTATCGTCAAGGGCTACCGTGAAACCGGGCGGTTTGAGAACCAGGTGAACAAGGCGTCGTGCTAAGGCGCGGGTGAAGGAGATCGAACATGCGGAAGACGTACAACTTCTCGGCCGGCCCCGGCGTTCTGCCCGAGCCGGTGCTCAAGCAGGCCCAGCAGGACATCTGGGACATCTACGGCAGCGGAATGGGCATCCTCGAGTTGAGCCACCGCGGCAAGGAGTTTGACAAGATCACGGCCGAGACCGAGGCGGCGTGCCGGCAGGTGGCGGGCATTCCCGACGACTACGCGGTGTTCTGGATGCAGGGCGGGGCAACGAGCCAGTGCTACTTCGTGCCGGCCAACTTCCTTCCTGCCGATCGCACGGCCGACTACTTCCAGACCGGCAAGTGGGCCAACGACTCGATCAAGGAAGTGCCGCACTACGGCACATGCCACATCTGCGGGTCAAGCAAGGACACCAACTACGACCGCATCCCCGCGGGCGGGGAAGTGAAGTACTCGGAGAACCCGGTGTACGTGCACTTCACGGCCAACAACACGATCATGGGGACCGAGTTTCAGGCCGAGCCGACGCCGCCGAAGGGCGCATTCCTGGTGTGCGATGCTTCGAGCAACATTTTCAGCAAACCGATCGATGTGACCAGGTACGGCTTGATCTACGCGGGGGCGCAGAAGAACCTGGGCCCGTCGGGCATCGTGCTGGTGATCGCCCGCAAGGATCTGATCGCCAAGCCTGTGCGCGAACTGCCGACGATGATGCAGTTCGGCAAGCACGCCGAGGAGCACGGGCGCTTCAACACTCCGCCGACCTTCGGCGTGTATCTGATGGGTCAGGTGTTCAAGTGGATCCTGTCTGAGGGCGGACTGAAGGCGATGGCTGCTCGCAACGCGGAGAAGGCCAAGGTCATCTATGACTTCCTGGACAGCCAGGACTTCTTCATTCCGCACGCCAGGAAGAACAGTCGCAGCAACATGAACATCACGTTCAAGTGCCCGACGCCGGAACTGGACAAGTTGTTCATCGAGAAGGCGGCGGGCAATGGCATGCGCGAACTGAAGGGGCATCGGATGGTGGGCGGCATGCGTGCGAGCATGTACAACGCCTTCCCGAAGGAGGGCGCCACGGCGCTCGTCGCGTTCATGAAGGAGTTTGCGCACGAGCACGCCAAGACGACCGCGGCGCGCTGAAGACGGGAGTCTCATCGATGCTCAGGCACCTGATCGCCTCGGCTGTTGTGGGGTTGGTTGCGACGTGCGCGCCCGGGCAGGGGCCGGCGAACCCGGCGCCCGCGAACGGGTTCGTCGCGCTGTTCAACGGCAAGGATCTCGCCGGCTGGTGGGGGGCCGAGACCGAAGACCCGCGCGGGTGGATGGCGCTCGAACCTGAGAAACTGGCCGAGAAGAAGCGGGCCAGCCTGCCTGACATCCAGGCGCACTGGAGCGTCGAGGGTGCGGAACTGGTCAATGACGGCGGCGGGCTCTATCTGACCACCGAGAAGAACTACGCCGACTTTGAGTTGACGCTTGAGTACAGGACTGTCGCCGGCGCGGACAGCGGGATCTACCTTCGCGGGCTCCCGCAGGTGCAGATCTGGGACACCACGGAGGCCGGCGGGAAGTGGAGCATCGGTGCCGACAAGGGCAGCGGCGGGCTGTGGAACAACTCGCCGGGCGCTGCCGGCAAGGATCCGCTCGCGAAGGCCGACAGGCCTTTTGGCGAATGGAACAGGGTGCGAGTGGTGATGGTGGGTGAGCGTGTCAGCGTGTGGCTGAACGGGAAGATCGTGGTCGATCACGCGCGGCTGGAGAACTACTTCGACCGCGCGCTGCCCGCACCTCGTACAGGCCCGATCCAGTTGCAGACGCACGGCGGAGAGATCCGCTGGAGGAACATAAACATCCGGGAAATCGCCGCCGAGGAGGCCAACGCGATCCTGCGGCGCGGCGGGGTGGACAAGCCCGAGCCGACGCGGGCGGGCTTTGAGAAGGTGTTCAACGGGCGCGATTTCACAGGATGGTCAGGCCCGGTGGAGAACTACGAAGTGGTGGATGGCGCTCTGCGGTGCAAGGAGCACCAGGGCGGGACGATCTTCACAAATGCGGTGTACGACGACTTCGCCGTGCAGTTTGAGTTCCTGCTCCCGCCCGGCGGGAACAACGGGCTGGCGATCCGGTATCCGGGCGAGGGCGACACGGCCTATGTCGGCATGTGCGAGTTGCAGGTGCTCGACAGCGAGGCGCCGCAGTACGCCAAACTCGACCCGCGGCAGTACCACGGCTCGGTCTACGGGCAATGGGCGGCGCAGCGCGGATACCTCCGCGAGCCGGGCGTGTGGAACTTCCAGGAGGTGACGGTGGTCGGCCCGCGCATCACGGTTGAACTCAACGGGACCGTGATCCTCGACAAGGACACGTCGGAGATCACCGAGTTCATGTATGAGCCCGACCACTTCACCGGACGCAGCCGGACCGAGGGGCACTTCGGCTTCGCAGGTCACAGCGACCCGGTTGCGTTCCGCGAGGTGTGGATCAGGCGGATTGAACACTGATACGGCTTTGCGCAAGTTTCTGCCTGCCTGTTGCACCCCTGCTCGGCGCCGCGTAGAGCGGCGTGATCTGCAACACCGTGTGCTTCCGGAGCAAGCAGTCCCGCGCGCACGCGGCAGAGCGCCACACACGGACTGAACTAGATCATGCGTCCGGGAGCGAGGGCCGCGCCCGCATGCCCGGACGCATCCGGGCCGTTCAGCACTGGGTCTTGGTACAACCTTGACGGGCTGGAGGATGTATCCGCCGAGCCGCGGCTAGCGCGGGCCTCGGCACCGCCCGGCGCGAGCGCACGCACTCATGCAAGCCCGTATGGGTCGGTCAGCCACACTCTCTCCCAAGGGCGAGGCTTGCACGGCGCATCGCTCGGCCGCCGTCAGACCGCCAGCACGTCCAGTTCCACGCTCACCGGCGCATGATCGGAAACCGCAATTCCCGCGTCGCGATCGATCCACGCTTGCCGCACAATCTTCCCCGCTGCCCGGTTTCCCACCACGTAGTCAATCCGCCATCCGCGATCCAGCGCCCGCGCCTGCCCACGCTGCGACCACCATGAGTACGGCCCGTCCACCGCCCCGAATCGCTCTCGCACGAAGTCATGCCAGCCTTGCTGAAGGAAACTGGTCATCCACGCCCGCTCGTGCGGCAGAAATCCCGATGTCTTCTGATTGCTCTTCCAGTGAAAGATGTCGCGCTCGGTGTGCGCGATGTTGAAGTCGCCGCCCAGGATCGTCGGCACGCGAGAGCGCGTGAACTGCGAACACCAGGGCAGGAACTTCTCCAGCCAGCGATCCTTTTCCGCCTGCCGATGCTCGCCCGAGGAGCCGGAGGGCAGGTACACGCTGCCCACGCGAACCGGACCGACCCGGGCCACCACCAGCCGCCCTTCGTGGTCGGACCCGTCGTTGTCCAGCCCGACCCACTCGATCTTCATGGGGTGGCGCGACCAGATCGCCACGCCGGAGTACCCCGGGCGTGTGGCCGGGTGCCAGTGCACGTGCCAGCCCGGGGGGGCCGCATGCAGCGGGTCGAGTTGGTCGGGCAGTGCCCGCACCTCCTGCAACAACAGCACATCGGGTTTCAAACGCTCAACCTGAGCGAGCAACCCCTTGCGGGCGGCCGCACGAAAGCCGTTGATGTTCCAGGTCGTGACACGCACAGGGCGAGTGTATGGGCGGTCCGGATCGGTGTTGGATGGGCCAGTGAGGCAGGCTTCCGGCCGGAGTGACCTTGCTTCCCTCAGCCCCGGTCGCTGGGAGGTCATCCCTCTGCCGCACCCCGAGGTTTGATACCGCTTCGACTTGAAACTCGAAACTCGTGCGTGAAGGGACGCCGGGCCCTTGTGAGTCTGCGAACCCACGCCCGGGTTGCGAGCGCCTTGAACGCCGGTTGTTTCCGTTGCGTTCGACCCGAAGAGTTGCCCGAAAGCGGGCACTTGTCCGGCTCGTGAGAAAACGAAGAAGGGTCCGCGGGGCGAACCCGCGGACCCTGTCGAGATCAGATCAGGCAGAGCCGATCAGTCCTGGAAGATCGTCACAGTCGTGTTCGCGCCACTGACCGTGATGTTGGAGACCTGCCGCAGCCAGGCGTTGCGCTGGTTGAGGCGCATATTGTCCGGGGCCTCGGTGCGCAGGGCGTCGTCTTCGCACACGAAGATGTTGTCAGGCTGGGTGCGATACTGCTGAGTCAACCCGGTAAAGGTGAAGATCAACTTCTCGGGGCTGGCTTCGGGCGAGAAGTCGACGTGGGCGTCGTTGTAGCCGATCAGGCCTTCCCACTTGCTGCGGCCGCCGTGGATGAGCAGGGTGTTGGACTGCTCACCGTAGGTGCCCTCCACGAGTTGCCAGGTGCCGTCCTGACCGGAGCCGTTCAGGTCATACTCAGGACCACGGTTGGAAAGCATGGCCTGGGTGGCGCTGAAGTCGTTGCTCCAGAGGCTCTTGCGCTTGCCGAAGGGCAGCGTGTGAGCGTAGGAGAAGTTGCCCTGGGGGTTCTGATTAGCGACGGCCGTGGCCGACGAGGCGTCCGCAGGGTTGGCCGAGAACTTGGGATCCCACAGCGCGAAGTCAGGATCGACGGCGCCTTCGGGCTCGCTCAGTTCGTAGTCCTTGTAGACCTCGAACTGCCCGTTGGGCTCGGTGGTGCCGATGCACATCTCCGTCGGGATCGACCCGTCGAACACCAGGATCGAGAAGATGTTGCGAGTCGTGTCCTTGATGCTCTCCTGACCGGCGGCGGCATTGATGGTCTTGTTGCCCTTGTCCAGGCGGCTGGGCAACGGATAGGAGTCGCGGTTCTGGTTCGCGAACACCGCCATCGCCTGGAGAATGTTGCGGATCTGGGTCGAGTCCTTCAACTGCTGGGCCGTCTTGCGGGCCTTGCTCAGGGCGGGCAGCAGGATGCCGATCAGCAGGGCGATGATGGCGATGACCACCAGCAGTTCGATCAGCGTGAAGCCGGTACGACGATTCTTCTGAGTCATTTGCATTCACTCCACATGAGTACTTGGTCGCACACGCGACCGATGAACATTGAACCGGGAGCCCCGACGTTCGAGGCGCCACACCATGTGGGGCTTGCCTTGTCCCGATTGGAGACAGACTCTCCGCGCGGTTCGGCCCAATCACGCCGCGAGCGACCACCCCGTGTCGTTCGCGGGTCAGACTGTCGGCCGCCTGTGGAGAGACAAAAGAGCGGTGGAGAACTTCCACCAGATGAGGGCAGTGATTAATTCATTCCCCCACACGCAGCCACGCTGTGCACAGCACTAGGACACTATCCTATTCGGGGGACCGTTGCAAGCGGTTCCACCCTCGCCCCGCCTTTTTCACAGGATGCTCCACGTGCCCCATACTTCCACCCCCTCCCAACGCCTGGCCGAACTCGGTCTGACCCTGCCCAGCCCGCCCCGCCCCGTCGCCTCGTACGTCCCCGCAGTCCGATCGGGCAACCTCTTGTTCGTCAGCGGACAGATCCCGATCGTGGCGGGAAAGGTGATCATGACGGGCGCCATGCCCGCTGCCGGTTCGATCGAGCAGGCCGCCGCCGCCGCCCGGCAATGCGCCCTCAACGCCCTGGCCGTCGCAGCGGGCGAACTGGGCACCATCGACCGCATCCGGCGCGTGGTGCGGGTGGGATGCTTTGTGGCCAGCGAACCGGACTTCGGGGACCAACCCAAGGTCGCCAACGGAGCCAGCGATCTGTTGGTCGCGGTCTTCGGCGAGGACGGCAGGCACGCCCGCGCGGCCGTGGGCAGTTGCGCCCTCCCGCTCAACGTGACGGTCGAGGTCGAGTTCCTGTTCGAGGTTGCTTAGGTTTCGAACCAGCCCCGGTCGGATCTGAACGCGGGCGCCTCTTCCGGGTGAGGCTGGACGGAATCCCCGCGGAGCACCGCGGCGCAGCCTGCGTGCGGGGGGCCACCAGCGTCCGTCATCCGCCAATGCGTTCGCAGCGCTGAACCTCAGGGCGATCGCTTGCGAGCCACCCAGCGATCCACGAATCGCTCGTAGTCCTCGGGCGTATCGACGCCGACCGACGAGACCGCCCGCACCCCAACTGCGATCTCAAACCCGTGTTCGAGGGCGCGGAGTTGCTCGAGTTTCTCAACCCGCTCCAGCGCCGTCGGGGGCAGGGCCGCGTATTGGCGCAGGAACCCAGCCCGGTAGGCATAGATCCCCACGTGCAGCAACCGCTCACCCCGATCACCTCCATCGCGCACATGCGGGATCGGCGCCCGCGAGAAGTACATCGCCCGGGCGACCCCATCCGACGCCGGCCGCAGCACGACTTTCACGGCGTTGGGGCTGGCAAAGATGGCGTCACTGGGGATCGGCGTAGCGATTGTGCTCATCGGGGCGCCGCAGCGTTCGAGCAGTTGCACGACTTCGTCGATCGCGCCCGGCTCAATTTCCGGTTCATCGCCCTGCACGTTGACCACGATCACCTTGTCGTCGAGTCCCAGCAACGTCGATGCCTCGGCCAGGCGGCTGGTACCGTTCTCGTGAGTCGTGGAGGTCATCACGCACTGCCCGCCGAAGGACTGCACGCGCGCGGCCACCTCGTCGGCGTCGGTGGCGATGACCACACGTTCGGCACCGCTGCGACGAGCCTGCTCCCAGACGTGCTGGATCAGCGGCCGGCCGGTGCGGTCGGCCAGCACCTTGCGAGGGAATCGCGTCGAGCCCAGCCGCGCGGGGATGATGACAACCGCGCCCATGGAATGCTCAATCCTTCAGTTCATCGAGCAGACTCTTGATCGAGCCGCGACGCTCGCGGATATCGCGGTAGTTGAACCGCTGCATCGCGATGCCGGCGGCCAGTTGGTCGGCTTCCTCGGCCGCGGAACGCTCGCGATCGCGCTTGCCCTTGGCGTAGAGCGCGAGCATCAAGTCGTAGCGCAGTTCAAGTCCGAGATCGGACTTAGGGTCCGGCAGCATGTCAATCGCATTGCGAAGCGTCTGGATCGCCTCATTTTCCCACCCATCCAACTGCTGAAACGCGCGCCCCATGTACGCGAGTACCTGCCCACGGTTCTTGGGATCCTCCTGTGCAGCCTGGAAGAGCGCGATCGACTCGTCGTACTGCCCGATGTCGAACAACTTCCGCCCCAGTTCGAACTTGGCGGGCAGGTCGGTCGGGTAGTTCTCCACACGCCCGCGCAACTCTTCGGTCTCGATGCGGTCCAGTTCCTTCTGCATCGACTCGAGTTTGGACTTGATGTCAATGTCATCGGGGTTCTGCTCGGCCAACTTCTGCTGCCGCGACAGGTTCTGCCGCATGAGACGCAACTGAATTTCGCCGGACTTCTGGCGGAAGCGGTACTGCCTGGTGCGCTGATAGGCCTGCAGGTAGTGATTCATCGCCCGGATGAGATCGCCCTGCTTGTTGCGCTTGAGCAGTTCGCTCCCATACCGTTCGATCAGCGTCGGATCTTCAGGGTTGGCGTCGAGATCACGCTTGGCGGCCTCGACCAGTTTGTCCTTCTCCTCGTCAGTGCGCACCAGGCGATCGGAGGCTTCCAACTCGGCCTGCTTCTGCGCGTCGCGGATGTTCCTGCGAAACCCGCCCGACTCCCCGGCCTGGTCGAAGCCGCCGGCGGACATGGTCTGCTGGGCCATCATGTTGCGGACGCTGGCCTGCAGTTCGCCGTCGGAGGGGTCGAGTTGACGGGCGATTTCCCCACTCTCGACCGCCAGTTTGAAGTTGTTGGTCTGGCGGAAGACCTCCATAAGCCGCACGAACACGTCCTTGCGGGGCTTCTTGTCCCGCTGCGCCAGTCCGTACGCCTGCTTGGCGCACAGGTCGGCGGTGGACAGGGCCTCGACCGCGCCGGCGGCTTCGGCGGCCTTCAAAACCGCCATCACATCTGACTCCCACCGAAACGACGCGTTGAGAATCTCGCTCAGAAATCGCCGCGTCGGGCCCTTGGCTTCCGCAACGGCCTTGAGCATCTCCTTGGTCGCGCTCTTCTTTTTCTGCGATTCGGCGAACTTCTGGATGGTCTGCCAGAATGACTTCACCGCCTCGAGATCGGTCGGATCCCACGCCAGCCCCTGAAGCCAGAGTTGGGCGGCGTACTCGTAGTTGCCCGACTCGTGTCTGACGCGGGCGGCATCGAAGAACTTGGCGGCCTTGTCGGGCGAACGCCCATCCGCCTCGCCGGTGCCGTTCGACACGGTCGCATCATCAGGCGGGAGGCCTTCGCCTCCGGTCGTTTCGTCCTTCTTCTTCCCAAACAATGCCACGACCGGTCCCCTGTTTTGCCCATCTCAGAAGCGGGAAAGAGTGTAGCCGGTCCGGCCCGGGGCTGCGCCGTGGGCATCGGCGTACAGTTCCCTGATGAACGTGGACCCGGGGAATTTGCGGATCCGTTTCTATCCCGAGCGGATCCTCCGTCAAAAGGCCGAGCCGGTCGATCTGACCGCCAACGTCGTCGACGTGGCGCTTCACATGGTCGACCTCATGCACGAGGCCGAAGGTATCGGACTGGCCGCGCCGCAGGTCGGGCTCCCGTGGCGCCTTTTCGTCGTCCACATCCCTCCCGGAGAAGGGCGCGACGCCTCTTCCGACCTTCCGACCGCGACGCAAGCCCCGGTGGTGTTCGTCAATCCCGAACTCTCGGATCCGTCCCGCAACCTCGAACCGCTTGAAGAGGGGTGCCTGAGTCTGCCGGAGATTCGCGGCGACGTCATCCGTCCGACCGAGGTGTCGGTGACGGCCACCGGGCTCGATGGACAACGCTTCACCATGCGCGCGGGCGGGCTGCTGGCTCGCTGCATCCAGCACGAGTACGACCATCTCGACGGCGTGCTGATTCTCGATCGCATGATCCAGGTGCACCGCGCGCAGGTCGAGCCGCTCGTGCGGGCCCTCGAACGTCGCGGCGGAGTGCGCTAACGGGGCGTATGCTGGGCACATGCACGTCGTGTACTTCGGTTCCGGAACGTTCGGCCTGCCGACGCTCCAGATGCTCGCTGATGAGCACCAACTGCTCGCGGTGGTGTCGCAGCCCGATCGCCCGGCAGGGCGCGGCTGGGCGCTGACGCCCACGCCCATCAGCCAGTGGGTGATCGAGAGCGGGCGCGGATCGCTGCTGCTGCGCCCGGAGAGAGTCAACGAGCCATCACAGATCGAACAACTCCGCAGCCTGGGCGCTGATGCCTGGGTGGTGATCGCGTACGGCCAGAAACTCGGGGCCCGCCTGCTCGCGGATCAGTTCGCAATCAATCTGCACGCCTCGCTGCTGCCACGGTGGCGCGGGGCGGCGCCGATCAACGCGGCCATGCTCGCGGGTGACCAGACGACCGGCAACTCGGTCATTACGCTGGCCGACCGCATGGACGCAGGGCTGGTGCTCGGGCAGACGAGGCGTGAGATCGACCCGAGCCGCACGGCCGGAGAACTGCACGACCTGCTGAGCCAGGACGGACCGGCGCTGGTGCGCCAGGTGCTCAGTGCCCATCTTGCCGCGACGCTGCACGCTCAACCCCAGGACGAAGCCTTGGTGACTTTGGCCCCCAAACTGAGCCGGTCCGACGCGTGGCTTGACCTGTCTGCTCCGGCGGCGGCGGTGCAGCGGCGTGTGCATGGGCTGACGCCGTGGCCGGGCGTGACGGTGCGTCTTGGAGGCGCCGAGTTCAAACTGCTGCGGGTGCAAGTCGAGCCGGGCTTGTCCGAACAAGCCGGCGCGGCGCCGGGCTCGCTCCTCGACGCCGATCGCGGAGTGATCGCATGTGGGGGTGGCACGAGATTGCGCGTCGAGGAGTTGCAGCCATCGGGAAAGCGGGCAATGAGTTGGTCCCAGTTCGCCCGCGGCAATCACCCCGAAGCGGGCTCCACGTTGCGCTGCGTTCAGGAGCGAGCCTGATGCGCACGCTGTGGGATCTGATGCAGGCCCCGTCGCCGGAGGTGGTGCGGAAGGCGCCGCCCGTGCCGCGGGCGAAAACTCAACGCACCGCTCCGCTTCCCCGGCCGGATCTTGTCCAGGGCGCTCCAGGCGCCAACGGCAAAGTCCGCCTCTCGGCCGCTGAACGCTACCAGCGCATGCAGAAGCAGATGCTCTCGCGTCATGGTGTGCGAGTGCGCAAGTGGCGCTCGGGCACGAGCGGCGTCGCGTGGCAGGTCTACTACCACGACGGCACCATCGCCCGGCTCATCGAATCGCCGCGCCCGCGCGGGCCGATGTCCGCGGCCGTGTTCCTCCACGAAATCGGGCACCATGCCATTGGGTTTGAAACCTATCGCCCTCGCTGTCTTGAGGAGTTGCACGCATGGCGGTTTGCGCTTGATGAGATGGACGAATGGGGGATCGTCGTCACCAGGGGCGTTCGCAAGCGTGTCCACGAGTCGCTTGCGTATGCGGTGTCGAAGGCGCTGCGGCGCGGCATCAAGTGCGTCCCGCCGGAACTGGAGCCCTTTGCTCAGGGCAGGGTGGCGCCGGGTTGCTGGATTGATCCGCGTGCCAGCGTCGCGAGCGGGCCTTCCTGACCGATGCGCACGAACGTGGTGGCTTCGCTCAGACGCAGCGCGTGGTCGCGCGCCCACGTGGCCACGCTGAGCAGGACGATCAGTCCCCACAGCAGCCCGCCCGAGGCCATGAGCACCGCCGGCTCCCCCGGCGCGATCAGGCACGCCCCGGCCACCACCCCCGCAAGCACGCTCTGCAAGCCGATGCGCCCACAGCCGGCGCCCACATAGAGCAGCAAGCCGATCAGAAATGCCGACGCCACCGCCGCCGTCGGAAGTGCGACATACGCCTCTGCGAACGTCTCCGAAAGTCCGATCCGCATGGCCGCATCGACGGCGATCGGTCGAAGATAGTTCTGTACAGGCCCAAGCCAGACACCGGCGGTTGCCAGCGTGATTCCCGCACCGAGCGTCGCGGCGCCCACGCGACGGCCGCTGAGCAGCACCATCCCGACGTACCCCAGCGCCATGACAAATCCACCCGCGTACGCGGCCGCAAGCAGGTCATGCTCCACTATCGCCAACGCCACCACCGAGACCATCCCCAGGCACGAAGCCCACGCGACCGAAGTGATGGCGTTGGTTCGACGGCGACTGGCTCCGGACATGACCACCTCCGACTGCGCTCCCATCCCCGCGTATCGGTAAGATGGGCGCTCAGGTGGGCCTGCAGCGGAGAACGCCCCATCACAGACGCTCGACCCTGACGATTGAAGCGGGTGGTGCGATTCTTGCGTCCGAGAACTCATTCAGTCGGCGACTTGCCGGCAACGCCGTCGCCCGCGCCGGGCTGGAGTGTGCCAAGCATTTGCTCGGCCTTTTCGGCCCGCTCGACCAGCCGATCGCGCTCGATCAGCCAGGTTTCACGATCCTTGGCCGCCAGATCGAGCAGTTCCGACTGCACCTTGAACATCAGCGTGATCGTCACACTGAACGCCAGCACCAGCAGGAAAAGCCCGCCGGCGATGAGCGACTGAATCCAGTAGCGGTGCATGGCCTTGCGGACGAGATACATCACGCTGTCTCGCTTGGCCTCGATGGGCAGGCCGGCGAGGAAACGCCGGATGTCGCGCCCCAGTTCCCCTGCATTCTGATACCGGTCTTCGGGACGCTTGCTCAGCGCCTTCATCACAATGGCCTCAGCCTCGGGATGCACCAGCCGAGACAGCGCGCGGGGATTCGCCGGCGTCGCGCTGGCGATGCGCTCGAGCACGTCCTTCAGCGGGCCTTCGACATCATACGGAAAGCGGTCTACCAGCAGTTGGTAGAGCATTACGCCGAGTGAATACACGTCGGTACGCACGTCAATCGCGTGTGAGAGCCCGCTGGCCTGCTCGGGGCTTGCCCACGGCAGCGAGCCGATGAACTGGCCCGTCTGAGTCATGTCCAGCCCGCGCGATGCGTGAAGATCCTCCGTCCCGCTCAGTTTGGCAAGCCCGAAGTCCAGCACGTGCGGCACGCCCTGCGGGTCGATGCGGATGTTGCCCGGCTTCAGGTCGCGGTGGATCACGCCGCGCAGGTGGGCGGCGTTGACGGCCTCGCAGATCGTGCCCATCAGGTCCAGCCGCTGCTCCATCGTCAGCGCGTGCAGTTCCACGTGCCGATCAAGCGGGAGCCCCGCCACGTAGTCCATCACGAAGTAGAAACAGCCCGCGCAACTCCCGCTGTCGTGCACGGTCACAATGTGCGGGTGACGCAGGGTCGCGAGCACCTGCACCTCACGCTCGAAGCGTGATCGATCATTCTCGCTGGCGAACGGGCCCTCACGCAGCACCTTGATCGCCACCTTGCGCCGCGTGGCTTCCTGGACAGCCAGATACACCACACCCTGCCCGCCACGGTGAATTTCCTTGAGCAGGCGGTATCCGGGAATCGCGCCTCCGGCCGGACCTCGAGGCCCGCCCCCCAAGCCGTGCTGGGCCTGGATCCGCGCCGCCTCGATCAGGTCGGTCTCAAACGGACCGCGCGTTGGCAAACCCGATGTGGTGCTCATGCCTTGCCCGGGACGCGCGGCGGCCGTTCAGCCCGCGTCGGTGAAAAACCTCGACCCGCTGCCCAGCGAATCCCTGAGTCGTTCGTGAGCGCGGGCACGCAGCATGTAGATGGCGCCGGTGGACCGTCCCAACTGCGCGGCCACTTCGGCGGCCGACTGCCCCTCAAGGTCGTACAGCCGGACCACGCGCTCGTAGTCCGGCGGTAACGTCCCCAGGGCCGCTTCGAGAAACTGCGCCGACTCGTCGCGGGCGGCGTGCCGGCTGGGCGTGGTGTCTGAGACACCGAGCATCTCCACCAGGGCAACGAACGAATCCGATCCCTTGGGCTGCACCCGACGGCGGGGGTCCGGTCGCTTGGCGGCCTGAAGCCCGCGAACCGCGTCACGCAGGTTGTTCTCGGCCACGTGCGTCAGCCAGGCCAGGAACGACCCCGGCCCGCGCGGCTCGAACTGGTTGATGAGCAGGAAACCCTCCAGATACGTCACCTGCATCACATCATCCTCATCCACCGACGAACGCCATTGCTGCCCGATGCGCGTCTTGACGCGCTCACGCACCATCGGCCCGAACAGTCGCAGCAACTCGCACAGGGCGTCCTCATCACCCGCCACCGCGCGCGACACCAGTTGTTCCTCGCTGACCTCAACCGGCAAAGATTCGGCCACTTGCGCCCCCATTTCTCGATTTGACCGCTCCCACTCGGCCTGGCCCAACAGCGCCATCAGTGTACATTGACCATTGGACACACGGAAGAGCCTTTCCGGCTCTTCTCGCACAGGGGCTTGGTCTTCCAGGAGAAGCGACTCTCGGGCGGGGCCCTCACGGAGATCGGCCCATGAGCGCCATTCTGACCGCCATTTTGATGCTTTCGGATTTCGGATGCCTCGAACCGGTACCCCCACATGAGGTCGTCTACTCCGAAGCCCCGGCCCCGGACGGCTCACTGACCGGCGGGCGCGTGCTCCTGCACATGCCCGCCGACTCGGGCACACCTGCACGACCTCGCGGTGATCGTCCAGACCGACGAAGATTGGTCCGCTTGCCATGAGACCCGCTCCTTTCGATCAGGCCTCGAAGACCACGCATCTGTCTCGTCGTTGCGCTCCGGGCCACCTTCTCCCCGGCGGGGAGAAAGGAAGCGCGTGTGGCCGCTGCTTGACCACCTCACCGCTGCACCCCCTCACCGCATCACCACTTGGCTACCTCGCTATCCTCATCCGCATGATCGGCCGCGCTTCCTTCGACCGCACCCGCGCCTATCGCTATGCGCTCACGCGGCGCTGGTCTCCCGGAGCGCGCAGCGCCTGCTTCTGCCTGCTCAACCCCTCGACCGCCGACGCGCGACGCAACGACCCGACCGTGCGGCGCTGCATCGGCTACGCGATGGACTGGGGCTTCGACGCGCTCGAGGTCGTCAACATCTTCGCATTCCGCTCCACCGACCCGGGCGCCCTTGCGCAGCACCCTGACCCGGTCGGGCCCCGAAACGACCGAGCCATCCTCCGCGCTGTGCAACGCGCTGAACTGGTCATTCTCGGCTGGGGCGCGCACGGGCGCCTGCTCGATCGCGGCGGGGGCGTCCTCCGCCTCATCGCTGACCACTGCCGTCCGCACTGCTTCGGCATCACCGCAACCGGACAGCCGCGTCATCCTCTCTATCTTGCCAGGGCCGCACACCCGCAACCGCTCTCAGACGAAATCCTTGCAGAAGCAATGGTTTGCAAGTAGGATGAGGCCGGTGTTCACACTCGCGCAAGATCCGATCCTCCCGCCGGTGCTCATTCTTCCGCTGGCGGCCGTGGCCATGCTGGTCACCTGCGCCCACCTCGTCTGGATGCAGCGCACCCCCATGCCGCCGACGCGCCGACGCATCCGCACCGTCACCGGCGTCCTCAGCCTCTTCACCATCACGCTCACAGCCATCGGCTTCGGCGTCATCAGCCCCGACCAGCCGCGCCCCTTCCTGCTCGTCTGGCTCACCGTCATCGGGCTGCTCGGCATCCTCGTCCTGCTGGCCGCGATCGATATGGCCAACAACGTCCGCCTCCACGCCGCCGAACGCAAACACATCCGCTCACAACTCACGCGCCTCCAGGGCGAGTTGAAAATCCTCGCCCATCAACGCCGCACGCGCACCAACGCCTTCGGCCTGTCACGCGACGAGGCGGGCGAAGAGTGAGGTAGGGCCGGTTTCCAACCGGCCGGTCTGACGTGCCACCTGACCGAGTCACGCCCACGCAAGAATGTGGTGCCAGTTCCTTTTTGGAGGCTATCCCGAAACCGTTTTCGGCGGGGCGCGTATGACTCAGTACCATGCTAAAACTCACGGACGAGCAGTTGGACTGGCTGTGCAAACGTGTGCCT
>RHKP01000029.1 GCA_008363215.1 Cyanobacteria bacterium CYA | reverse complement strand
CGGCGTCCGCGTGCCCATCGTGTGACTCCAGAGTATCCCGGAGTCCATACGCACACATGCCTCAAACGGTTGCGCTATCCTTCAAGTCGGGACACTAGGGAGATCCCTGACCAGTGGTAAGCACATTGCCGAATGAACCCGCTGGTCACGCCTTCGACGAGGAACCCATCGATACGGCACTCGACCTGTTGTTCCCGATGAACTTCCGCCTCCACCCCTTCGCCAGCAGCAGCGCCAGGAACGGCAGCGCCGGCGTGGCCAGGGCGCCGAGCGCGATCCAGTCGGGCGTGGATGAAGTGAAGCCGGCGTGCATCCAATAATGGGCGGCGGCGTAGGCGATGAAAATAAACCCGACCGGTGCGCCGATGATGGCGATGCGTTTGGAGAGGCGCGGGAGGAAGAACGTCGCCAGCACACCCATTGATATAAGAATCGTAAAACAACCGGCGCCGGTGTATACAAGATAATAAGGATCGGGCACCCAGCCGCGCACGAGAAACGCCCGCTCGGGATGGGCCGGGTCCACGTACGCCGTGACCGGTGATCCGGGCGGGTATCCGTCGGCGATGCGCTGGGCCCATGCCTCGGAGCCGTTGCGGGGGAAGGTGTAGATGTCATCCGACTGGTGCGGCGTGCCCTGGAACTGGTAGGAATAGGTGACGACCGGCACGTGGACGATGTGGGTGGTGCTGGTGTGCTGCGCACCGGTCGAGGTTGAACTGCCGAACGTCTCGCGGCGGACCTCGGAGGCGATCACGGTGGCATCGACGGGCCGGGCCCGGGCCATGAGGGCGGACTGCTTGTGGACCTCGGCCAGCCCGCCGACGGTGAAGAAGCCGATGACGCCCAGGATACCCAGGGCGACCAGGGCGATGAAGGCGAAGGCGCATCCGGCGGCCAGGGGCGAAGATCGTTTGGGCATGGGCGCTGGTCCTTCCGGGAGCGTATTCGGGGGTCAGAGGCGGCGGTGCGGGGCGAGGAGGACGCATCGACCACCTCTGTCCGGGGGCCTGAGCCACGTGCCGACGGAGCGGAGGCCTGGACACGCCTTGCCTTTCGGCCTCGGACAAGGCGTCGCACCCATTCCCGGGCGGGGGGCGGCGCGGTACGATGTCGATGTGAAACACCCAGCGAACCACTTCTTTGAGCACACGCCCGACACGCTGGCCGAATGGTGTCTGTCGGCGGGCATGCCCAGGTACCGCGCACGGCAGATCATGGAGTGGGTGTACCGGCACGGGGTGGCCGACGCCAACGAGATGAGCAACCTGGCCGTGACGGACCGGCAGGCGTTGCTCAGCGACATGACGTTCCTCTCGGGCACGACGATGGCCCATCGGGTGGCGACGGACGGGACGCAGAAACTGCTCATCGAGTGGGATGACGGGGACGGGGTCCAGCACGACCCGCGTGAGGCCGACCTGAGCGTGACCGAGACGGCGCGCCTGCCGCTCAACGGCGCGCCGGGCGGGGACAGCACGCGACAGGTGGAATGTGTCATCATTCCGGCGGCCGACGCGGAGCGGAAGACAGCGTGCGTGTCAAGCCAGGTGGGGTGCCCGGTGGGGTGCAAGTTCTGCGCCTCGGGCATGGGCGGACTGGACTCAAACCTGTCGGCCGGACGGATCGTCGAGCAGGTGTGGCGGCTGTCGCGCCTGCCCGATGTGGGTCGCATCACCAACGTGGTGTTCATGGGGATGGGTGAGCCGCTGGCCAACTTCCAGGCGGTGGTGCACGCGGTGCGGACAATAGCAGCCGAGTGGGGCATGGGGATCAGCGCGCGGAAGATCACGATTTCGACGGTGGGCATGCACCAGGCGATCGAGAAACTGGGCGAGGAGCTCGACCTGCCGGTGACGCTGGCGCTGTCGCTGCACGCGCCGAATGATGAGTTGCGCCGGCAACTGATTCCCTGGGCCGAGTTCACGACGATTCCGCAGTTGCTCACAGCCTGCGACAAGTGGTTTCAGAAGACCGGGCGCGAGATCACGCTGGAGTACATCCTGCTGGGCGGGGTCAACGATCGTCCGGAGCACGCGCTGCAACTGGTGTCGGTGGCGCGCTCGCTTCGGGCCAACGTGAACCTGATCCGCTACAACGAGGTGGACGGGCTGCCTTTCAAGCGACCGCGCGATGCCGACGTGCTGGCGTTTCAGAAGGCGTTGCGCGATCACGGGATCAACAGCCACCTGCGCGCCAGCCGCGGGCGTGACATCGCGGCCGCGTGCGGGCAGTTGCGGCACGAGAAGAACGCCGCGCAGGCGAGATGAACGCGACCGTCGCCGTCAACTCGCCGTGGGCATTTGAGTTCCGGCTTTTCGGGCCGCTGCACGTGGTGACTGTGGCGGCGCTGCTGGGGGCGATGGCCGCGGCGATCATGCTCGGTCGGCGCTGGCACGGGACGCGGCGCGAGCGACTGCTGCGGCACGCGTGGATCGGGGCGACGCTTCTCTGGCAGACCATCGCGGTGATCTGGTATCTGTGGCCCACGAACTTTGACCTGTTTGAGAGTCTGCCGCTGCACATGTGCGATCTGGCGGCGTGGATCGCGCCGTTCGCGCTGCTGACGCAGAAGAGGCTGCTGCGAGCGCTGCTGTTTTTCTGGGGGATCGGGCTGTCGACGCAGGCGTTTTTCACGCCGGTGGTCGACGGGGGGATCAACACGTTTGCGTTCTGGCTCTTCTGGGTGGGGCACACGCAGATCGTCGGGTCGGCGGTGTACGACCTGGGCGTGCTGGGCTATCGCCCGTCATGGCGAGACTATTTCGGCGTGACGCTGGTGAATCTCGCCTGCCTGGCGCTGATCCTGCCGTTCGACCTGTGGACCGGGACGAACTACTGGTATGTCGGGAACATGAGGCCGGAGCACCCGACGCTGGTGGACCGGCTGGGCCCGTGGCCCTGGCGAGTGGTGTGGATGGTGCTGATCGCCCAGGCAGTGCTGGCGTTGCTGACGTCGGCATGTGCGGCGGCGGCACGAAGCGCACAGGAACGGCCGGCGTCGATACACTCGACACAATGATCCTGCTGGTGCTGGCGCTGATCCCGGTGGCGTTCGTGCTCGCGTGTGCGACGACGTGGGGGGTGCTGCGCGTCAGTTGCAGGATCGGCGTGCTGGACACGCCACCCATGCCCGGACAGGTCAAGGCCGAACGCCGGGCCGTGCCGAACACCGGGGGGATCGGAATCTTCGCGGGCGTAGCGCTGCCGTTGGGGGCGGTGCTGGCGAGCGTGCCCCTGCTGCGCGTGCGGCCCGATCTGCTGCCCGAGGCCGCACGGGCGCACCTGGAGGGCATGGGCGATCGCCTGCCGATGGGACTGGCACTGCTGGGCTGCGCGGCGCTGCTGCACGTGCTGGGGCTGATCGATGACCGGCGTCCGCTGGGCCCGTTTGTCAAACTCGGCGTGATGGCGCTGCCGGCGGTGGTCATGGCGTGGGGATTCGACACGCGGTTGCTCACGCTGCTCGACGCACCGGCGGGCGGAGCGTGGGCGTCGATCGCGATCACGGTCGTGTGGTTCCTGGCCGTGACCAACGCGTTCAACTTCATCGACAACATGGATGGTCTGGCGGGCGGTGTGGCCGGCGCCGCATCGGCCTGCCTGCTCGCCACGGCGGTGATCGCCGGGCAGTGGTTCGTCGCGTCGGTGCTGGCGCTGACACTGGGCGCGGTACTGGGGTTCCTGGTGTTCAATCGCCCGCCGGCCAGGATCTTCATGGGCGATGCCGGGTCGCTGGTGCTGGGATTCCTGCTGGCGTTCCTGACGGTGCGCGCGACCTATCTGTATGACGGGCAGCAGACGCCGCCGATGCACGCGGTGTTCACGCCGATCGTGATCCTCGCGATTCCACTCTACGACCTGCTCACGGTGGTGAGCATCCGGCTCTCACAGGGGCGCAGTCCGTTTGTCGGCGATTTGCAGCACTTTTCGCATCGTCTCGTGCGGCGTGGGCTGAGTCGGCCCGCGGCCGCGGGGGTGATCTGCGGGCTGTCGCTGGTCGTAGGCATCGGCGGGGTGTTTCTGCCGAGCCTTGAGACGTGGCAGGCGGTGCTGGTGGGCGTGCAGACGCTGCTGGTGCTTGTGGTCATCGCGACGTTCGAGTGGGCCAGCGCGCCCAGGGGGCAGGGATGAGCGCACGCCGCGGGCGGCCGAATGCCATCGCCCCTGAAAGGTCAGATCAGAGGCGGCCGGAAGCAGCGGCTCCCGCGAGCATTCGAGACGTGTTGCTGTGGCTCGGCGCGGCGCTGGTGCTCGGTCCGACGCTGTTGCGGCTGGTGGTCTCGATTGACCCGATGCCGGCGTGGGGAACCGACCTGCTGCTGCTGTGGATCCCCCCGTCGGGGCTGGGGGCGTTCGGGACGCTGATACTTGACCTGCTGACGGTGCTGGGTGCGGGCGTGGTGATCGCGGGCACGCCGGTGCACGTGCGCGTATCGGTGGTCGCGCTGGCGGTGCTCGGGTCGAGCGCGGTGCTGGCCCACGCGGTACGCGACGAAGCCCACGCGGTGACGGGCATGCCCTGGGTGGCCGGAGTATGCTCGGGCATCGCGATGATGCACCTGCCGCGACGCTCGGCGCTGCGCCTGGCGGCGATTGCAGCGCTGCTCGGGCTCAGCGCGATGCTGGGCGCCAAGGCTCTGGTGCAGGTGTTCATTGAACACCCCGCGACGCTCGCTTCATACGAGCAGACGCGCCAGGCGTTCCTGGCCTCACGCGGGTGGTCGCCGGACTCGGTGATGGCCCGCAACTATGAGCGGCGGCTGTACCAGCCCGAGGCGACGGGTTGGTTGGGGCTTGCCAATGTATTCGGATCGCTGGCGGCGGCGTTGGTGACAGCGCTTGGCAGCGCTGCGTGGCTGTCTATGCGCGGGCGCGCGTCAGACCGGCGCGTGCCGGTATTGCTCGGTCTGGGCGCACTGTTGGCTGCGGCGGCGCTGGTGCTTTCGCAGTCGAAAGGAGCCCTGGGCGTGCTGGTCGTCGGCGTCGCCGCGCTGGTCGTGGTGATGCGCCTGCCGAGGCGGGCGGGGGTGCTGTGCGCGCTCGTGCCGGTGGCGGTGCTCGCCGGCGTGATCGTGCGCGGGATGGCCGGTGAGCGATTCGGCGAGTTGTCGATCCTGTTTCGCTGGTTCTATATCCAGGGGGCGACGGGGATTTTCCTCGACCAGCCGCTGCTGGGCGTCGGGCCGGCGGGGTTCAAGGATGCCTACATGCTGGCCAAGCCGGCGATCAGCCCGGAGGAAGTGTCGAGTCCGCACTCGATCTTCTTCGACTGGATGGCGTGTCTGGGGGTGTTCGGCGCCGCGTGGGTGGTGTTGATCGGGTGCAAGTGCCGTGCGATCGGGTGGCTGGTCGAACACGAGGCGCCCCCGCCGGTCGTGCCGGTTGCTCACGGGCCGGAATCAGCGCGGGTGGCGGCACTGGTGTCGGCCGGACTCGTAGCCCTGGCGGTGGCGGGGTCGGCCTACTTCGAGCGCACGCTGCTGACGCCGGAGATGGGAATCGCCCGTGCCTTCGGACTGCTGCTCGGCGTCGGCATCGCATGGGGCGTGACGCAAGCCGGTGATCGGTCCATCCGCATCGTTGAGATCGGGATGATCGGGGCCGGCCTGACGATTCTCGCGCACTCGCAGATCGAGACGACGCTGGTGAGCGCAGGCGCGACTCCGGCTGCCTGGGCGATGCTCGGACTTGCGTGCCTGCCGCCGACACGCCCTCGCTGCGCCCGGGCGAATTCGATCGCAGGCGGCGGCCTGGTGCTGGTCGGCGTCGCGGGTGCGGTGATTGTCCTGCCGACCATGTGGACCTGGTCGCGGGCACTGGATCGCGCGACCGAAGCGGTGCGGCCTTTTGGAGAAGCGTTGTCCGCGCTCGAGTCAGCCGAGCGCGGGAGCGTCGAAGCGAGCGAGGCGGTGCGGGCGCTGGCGGCGCTGGCGCGCGTTCCCCAGCCGCGGGATGGAGAGCAGGTGGCGATCACGTTGGCCCGGGCCCGTCAGAGGGCCGGGGAGATGGCGCTACCGGGGCTGCGCGAGGGCGTGGAGGCCAGACCACTCGACCTGCCGACCCGCTCCGCGCTGATTCGTCTGCTGGTGGGGCTTTCGCAGGTGTCGAAGGACGGAGGTTCGGCGTGGGCAACCGAGGCCATCGCGACGGCCGAGCGGGCGCCGGTGCTGGCGCCGAATTCGGCTCAGTCGTGGGGACTGGTAGTCAACACGCACATGGCGCTGCTCGGGTTTTCGCCCCAGGCAAGTCAAGAGCGGGCCCTTTGGGCCTGCCGCAAGGCCGAGGGGCTCGACCCGCACGGGTTGAATTATGCCCTGCGCCTGGTGGACCTGCTGGGACAGGCGGGGCTGGGCGAGGAGCAACGGGCGTGGGCCAGGCGGGTGCTGCAGATCGACGCTGATCTGCGTCTGGACCCGCTGCGGCAATTGACACCCGAACAAAAGGCATTCATAGAGGCGATAGCGGCGCCCTGAGCGCCCGGAACCAAAGGGTCTGGGGAGAGTCGGTCGATGTATCCCCCGACCCCGGGGTGAGGCAGACTTGATCCGGGGTCGGGCGGTGCTAGTCTTTTTCTAGCCGGAAGGCCAACCGCAGCAGGTATACGCTGAACCCGCCTGAGATTGTGTCAGGTGGCGGGTGGTTTTCCTGAAGGGCCGGGAGTGTGCGCCATGGACGAGGAAGACGAAATCGGCCTTCGCTGAGCCCGGCGCGCACGCACGTTTTCCATCAAGGCGCGAGCAGGCCGAGGCGAATCGGCCGATTGAACGCACTGGCTTGATCTGCCGGTTCAGGGAACCGGCAGAGAGGATCATCCGACACGATACGCAAAACCGCCGGAGCCCGGCTCTGTGTGAGAGGCGGAGACGACGAACGAGGACCATCATGGCGACTGACCTGTCCCACATCCGCAACATCGGCATCTGCGCTCACATCGACGCAGGCAAGACGACCGTGACCGAACGCATCCTGTTCTACACGGGCAAGAACTACAAACTGGGCGAGGTGCACGAGGGCACCGCGACCATGGACTTCCTGCAGGAAGAGCAGGAGCGCGGCATCACCATCCAGTCGGCGGCAACCACCTGCCCCTGGACCCATCAGGGCAAGGATTACAAGATCAACCTGATCGACACGCCCGGGCACGTCGACTTCACCATCGAGGTGGAGCGTTCGCTGCGCGTGCTCGACGGCGCGGTGGCGGTGTTCGACGGCAAGGAAGGCGTGGAAGCCCAGTCCGAGACGGTGTGGCGCCAGGCCGACCGCTACAAGGTTCCGCGCATCTGCTTCATCAACAAGATGGACAAGTTGGGAGCGGACTTTGAGTTCAGTTTCTTTTCGATCATCAAGCGTCTGGGCGCCAAGCCGATCGCGGTGCAGTATCCGATCGGGCGCGGCAACGAGTTCCAGGGGATCATCAACCTGCTGACGATGAAGGCCTACTTCTTCGACCAGACGGACCTGGGCGCGACGGTCATCGAGAAGCCGATCCCCGACGACCTGGCCGAGAAGGCGGCCGAGTGGCGTCACATGCTGGTGGAGAACGCGGTCGAACTTGACGACTCGCTGATGGAGCGTTACCTCGAAGATGAGAGTTCGATCACCGAACACGACATCCGCAAGGCGCTGCGCAAGGGAACGATCGATCGAGTGTGCAACCCGGTGTTCTGCGGCGCGGCGCTGAAGAACATCGGCGTGCAGCGGTTGCTCGACGGCGTGATCGACTACCTGCCCAATCCGCAGGAAGTGCCTGAGGTGCAAGGGCTGGACCCGCGCGACCCGAACGAGAAACTCTCCCGCCCAAGCGACCCGAACGCCCCGTTCAGCGCGCTGGTGTTCAAGGTCGTAGCGGACACGCACGGGGATCTGACCTATGCCCGCATCTACTCGGGCACGCTGAAGAAGGGTTCGCGCGTGCTCAACCCGGTGAACAACAAGCGCGAGATCGCCAGCCGCATCTTCGAGATGCACGCCAAGGACCGCATCGCGCTCGACGAGATCACCGCGGGCAACATCGTGGCGCTGGTGGGCATCAAGGACTCGATCACGGGCGACACGCTGTGCGACGCCGACAAGCCGATCGTGCTCGAGCGCATGACTTTCCCCGAGCCGGTGATCAGCATGTCGATCGAGCCCAAGACGGCCGACGACAAGAAGAAACTCTCCGAGGCACTGACGACGATCCGTCGCGAGGATCCTTCATTCCGCAGCGAGTACAACGACGAGACGGGGCAGACGATCATCTCGGGCATGGGCGAACTGCACCTGGAGATCATCCGCAACAAGATCGTCCGCGACATGAAGGTCAATGTCGAGGTCGGCAAGCCGCGTGTGTCCTATCGCGAGGCCATCTCCGGCTCGGCCCAGTACGTCCGCGGGCTGTTCAAGAAGCAGTCCGGCGGCCGCGGGCAGTTCGGCGACTGCACGATCCACCTCGAACCGTTCACGGCCGAGCAGGCGGCCGAGGAAGGTCTCAAGTTCGACGACAACGTCGCGTTCGTCAATAACATCGTCGGCGGGGCGATTCCCAAGGAGTTCATTCCGTCGGTCGAGTACGGCGTGCGTCAGACGGCCAAGAGCGGCGTGACCGCCGGCTACCCCCTGATCAACATCAAGGTGACGCTGGTGGACGGGAAGTACCACGACGTGGACTCGAGCCAGATCGCTTTCGAGCAGGCAGGTCGCCTGGCGCTGCGCGAGGCGGTGTCCAAGGCCGGCAGCATCCTGCTCGAACCGATCATGAAGGTCGTCATCACCACGCCGGAGGATTACCTGGGCAACGTGACCGGTGACCTGTCGAGTCGTCGCGGCATGATCCACGACTCGGAGGACCGCGGCAACGTCAAGATCGTGACGGCCGAGGTTCCGCTGTCGGAGATGTTCGGGTACACCACGACACTGCGAGGGCTCAGCCAGGGGCGTGCCAGCAGCGTGATGGAGTTCCAGAAGTACGCTCCGATGCCGGCCAGCCTCCAGCGCGAGGTCATCGAGGCGGGCGCGTGATCGCTGCCATCTGAAAGGTCAGGCATGGAGGGTCGGCCCGCCGGGTCGGCCCTTCTTCTTGCGCGTGCAGCCCACCGGAAGATCATCCGCCGCGACCCGGACGGCCGAAGAAACCGGACCCCGCGGCGATCAGACCCGGGAAAGATTGCCCGGACGCGGGGTTGGGAATAACCTCGAACTGGACGTGCCGTTCTTCAAGGAGGCCCTATGAGCAAGCGATTCCAGACCGTCCTTCTCTTCGGCGCGCCCGGGGCGGGCAAGGGCACACAGGGCAAGATCCTCGGGCAGATTCCGGGGTTCTTCCACCTGTCCTGCGGCGACGTGTTCCGCAGCATGGACATCAACTCGCAACTGGGGCGCATCTTCCGCGAGTACTCCTCACGCGGGGAACTGGTCCCCGACGAAGTGACTGTCCGGATGTGGGCACAGAACATCCATGCCCAGACCACGCTGAGCATCTACAAGCCGCACGATGATCTGCTGATCCTCGACGGGATCCCTCGCAATGCCAACCAGGCCGATCTCATGCGCGAGCACATCGACGTCCTGCAGATCATCCACCTGGTCTGCCGCGACAAGGAGAAGATGATCGAGCGCCTGCAACGTCGCGCGCTGAAGGAGAACCGCGCCGACGACGCCAAGGAGTCGGTCATCCGGCGCCGCTGGGAGGTCTATGAAGCCGAGACCCGGCCCGTGCTCGACTGCTACCCGAAGGACGTCATCGCCGAGGTCGACGCGATCGGTTCGCCCGCGGCCGTGCTGCAACACGTGCTCGAGAAGGTGGTCCCGATCCAGGAGAAGCACTTCACCAATCCGGCGGATGGGACCAGGCACGGGTAGGCGAGTCAGTCCGCGGCGGCTTGAACCTCGTGCTTTGTGGAACGCTGGACCTTTGTGAAGTCCTTGAACACAGGTCCGGCTTGCAACCACCTTCCCCCGCCGAATGGTCCGATCCAACCGGGGTGGTGCCCGAAGACGCGGACTTCTCCGGCGTCCAGGTGTGAGCACGAACCTTGCGTTCACCCCGCTACAGGTCGCGTGCCCTGCACCGGGCGGTCCTCCAGGGCCATCGGGTCCGTCGGGCGTGTGCTGACCACCTCGCCGGGGACGGGGTTGAAGCGCGAGCCGTAGAGGGCGATCCTGCGGTTCCTGGTCGGGCTGCCCAGCCAGGCACGGAGCATCGGCTCGATCGCCAGAATCACCACGACCAGCGCGCCGTTGGCGATGAGCATCGGGACCAGCCCGGTCTGACCGAGGTAGACCATGACGCTGGTCAGCACGACCACGGCCAGCGCGATCGGAATCAGGCTCTGCCATCCGAGCATCATCACCTGGTCGTATCGCAGGCGAGGCAGTGTCCAGCGGACCACCATCATGAAACTGATGAGCAGGAAGATCTTGAGGCCGAAGACCAGGCACTTGACCACGGCCGCCAGGAACGTAGTGCTCGCCGGGTCGGTCAGCCCGATGAATGGCAGGTGGTATCCGCCCAGGAAGAGCAGGGCGAAGAACGCGCTGGCGGTGATCATGTGGCTGTACTCGGCCAGGAAGAACATGGCAAAACGCATCGACGAGTACTCGGTGTGGTACCCGCCGACGAGTTCCTGCTCGGCCTCGGCGTTGTCGAAGGGCGCGCGGTTCGCCTCGGCCAGCGCACAGGTGAAGAACAGAATGCACGCGATCGGCTGGCTCATGAACAGCCACCCGTGCTCCATCTGGTAGTCGATGATGCTCTGCGGCATGACCGAGCCGGTGAGCAGCAGCACGCTGAGCAGGCTCAGGCCAAGCGGGATTTCGTAACTGATCATCTGTGCGGTGCAGCGCAGTCCGCCGAGAAACGAGTACTTGTTGTTGCTCGCCCAGCCGCCGAGCGTGATGCCGTACACACCGACCGACGCAACCGCAAGAAGGTAGATGATGCCGACGTGGACGTAGGCGCCGGTGACGTGGACGATGCCGCCGCTCTCGGACCCCATCGCCCAAATCGCCAGGTCTTCCAGCCAGAGCGATCGCAGCACCCAGCCGATCACGGGAATATCAAACAGGGCCCACTCGGAGACGGGCGGGAACTCCCACATGCCCCCCCAGGGGATGATGACAAAGCCGATCAGCGCCGGGGCGATGCTGAGCATCGGCGCCAGCGTGAAGAGCACCTTGTCCACCTTGCCGGGCGTGTAGTCCTCTTTGAGCAGGAACTTGAGTCCGTCGGCCAGGGGCTGCCCCAGCCCCAGTTTACCCTTCAGGAACGCCAGCGCCGGCTGACCGAAGTCAAAACCCGTCCGGTTGGGGCCCAGCCGGTCCTGGATGTACGCGGAAATCTTGCGCTCGAGGTAGATCAGATAGGCAGTGGCCAACAGCATGGCGTTGGCCACGATCAGCATCACGAGGATGCTGACGAAGAGTTGGCTGGTGACGATGGACTGGAGGGCGTCGAGGATGCTGTCCATAGGGCTTCAAGTGTAGGAGGCGTGGGTGTCGAGCGGGGCGCTCAGCGCGCCTCGTGCAGGACCGGCTCGGCGATCTGCCCGCTCTCGCTGACCGGGCAGTATCGCATCTCCAGCCCCATGTCGGTGTCAACCACTTCCGTCACGCTCACCGTGCGGGCGTCGGGACGCGCCATCAGCACGCTCTGGTGCAGGCGTTCCGGCCAGCGATGCTGGTGAAAAGCGTCCTGGGCGACCCACATGCCCCGCATCCCCCCGCCCCCGCCCCCGCCCCCGGACGGGCACGCCCCCACCACCATCTGCTCGAACAGAGGTACCCGGTCGGCCACCTCCGCATCGCCCAGCCCCGAACTGACGAACACCGCCGGCAGCCGCTCGTGCTCGATCCAGTTCAGCCGCGTTCCCTCCCACCGGGCCTCAGCCACGCGCGTATCGGCTCCGTGCCAGGCCGCCACGAGCCGGAACGGGGCGTACCGCACCAGTTCAAGATGCTCCAGCCCCGAGCGGACTTCATCCAGCCCCTCTCGGTCGATCAGCAGCGGGATGATCCGCCCGCGTGAGATCGCCCGCGGCGGCGCCCCCGGCTTGGCGACCAGGTTGTAGTTCAGCAGGCACAGCGTCAGCCCGGGACGGCTGGCGATCCACGTTCCGCCACCCCCGGGATCGAACGGCCCGATCCCGTGGCGTCCCCAGCGAAACGGAAACTCAGCGGCCGGACGCGACCGCTGCTCATCGCGATTGGAGATCAGCCGGTACCCGCCGGCCACTGCGATGACCGAGACCGTGCACACGGGGTCAGGCCTGTCCCTGGAAGTTGAGCGTCGACGGCGCCATCCCAAACTCCGGGGGCGTCGCGACCCCGAACTCGAGCGCGATGGCCTTGATCAGGGCGTTGTGGTGGATCGCGTGATGACTCGCAAACGCCAGTTCGCGCCCCAGCGTCGAATCCAGTTCGGTCTCGGCTCCGTCGCCGGCCAGCATCACGCAGATGCGGATCTCCCTGCGCAACGCCTTCTCGTCCAGATTCCCGATGCGGCTACGGATGAGCGCGACCGCCTGTTTGGCGGCGTCCTGGTCGCTCTCGATGGGGACGTTGCGCTCGCGGTGGTCGTAATCGACGGTGGTGGCTGCGTCGAAGCCCTCAAGCAGGGCCCGGTAGTGGTCGAGCGTGTGGCGGACGTGCTTCCCGATGGTGCCGCCACGGACGCGCTGCGACTCGCGGGCAAAAGCGCCGGCGGGGACGCAGTCGATCAGGGCGGCACACTGGGCCAGGATGAAGTCGGCCTGCTCAGCCACTGCCGTGATGCTCTTCATCAGTGCTCCTTGAAGGGCTCGGATCTGAACGCGGGATGGTACGCGGGAAAGGGCGGGACGGGTCGGCCGCTCCGAGGTCGGCCGAAGTTCTCCCGCCCGCGGGCCGGCGGGGTGGCTCGACCGCTCAGGGTAGACCGAAGTTCCCCCCGCGAGCGACCCGTGAACAGTGGGACGGCAGGCGCGGGCGTTGCGGCTCGTGGAGTCGCACAGGAGACTGACCTTTGAGGGCAACGAAGCGGGCACGAGTTCCGGGGTCGCGCTTTCATGCAAACCGCCCGCGCACGCACGAGCGAACGGCTTACGCGCCGCAGCGACGCCGCCTGAGGGAGAGCATCCCGCCGAGGGCCAGGCCGGCTACAGGGGCCGGTGCCGGGATGATGCGCGCCAGCCCGGTGATGCCGGTGTGGTAGGAATCGAGCACGGCCAGTTGCGTAAACGTGCCGTTGAGCGCCTGCGTGCCGAGGACAAACTGCCCGGTGCCCGGTAGCGCGTAGGTGGCGTAGATGGTGTTGCCGACCATCTCAAGCCCGACGTAGTCGTTGTTGGGCGTGGAGCAGACGAAGGTGGAGGTGGCGTTGCCGATCTTGTAGTGCCAGATGGCGTCGGTGATGAACTCGGAGTAGTAGAACTCATCGGTGGTGCCGGGGACGGCGACGATTCCGCCGGGGCCTCCGAAGACACCGGTGGCCCAGGCGTTGATCTGGTTGAAGTTGGAATCCCACTCGACGAGCGTTGAGCCGTGCGGCAGAACACCGGCGATGCCGAAGAGGCGGTTGCCCACGAACACCGGTGAGGCGTTGGGCCCGCCGCGCACGCCGATCTGGGTGAGCACGGGGTTACCGAGCGCATTGTCCACGCGATAGACTGCGGTGCCGCCGAGGGCCAGGATGTCGCCGTTGCTGGCGCCGCCGTTCATGTTTCCGACCGTGACGCCCATGGGCACGTTGGTCATGCCGTTGATAACGTCGGAAACGGTGTAACTCTGGACGCTGCCGTTGTGGTAGCGGTACATGGTGGTACCCTGGCTGATGAGCAGCGTGGGCGAGGCGGCGCACAGGCCGGCCGAATGGGTGATGAGGAGCGAGCAGGCGATCTGGGTTGTCTTGCGGGAGATCATGGCACCGTTTCCTTCTTGAGCGTGAGAGCCGGGTCAGAGCCGATTCAAGCGAAAACGAACCACATTCCGACCAGGATTCCGACGAGCAGGATGAAGGCACAGGTCGAGGCGAGCGGATACTGCACGAACAGCGCCGGCCAGCCGCCGAAGCCGCGGAAGATCAGTCCCCGGGCCACAGTCGCCCGCTGGAGCGATTCGGCGTTGTCCGCGTGCCGGGCGTCGGCGTCGGCCAGGACGGCGGCCAGGCGGTCCATGGGGTTGCCGCTGCGGCCGGAGAGACGCTGATAATCGCGAAAGTCCATCACCATGGGATGCTCCTTTCTGTGTGAGACGGGGCCCTATCGCGTGGGGCGGCGACGACGCAGACCGCACACGCCCGCCAGCGGCAGCACTGCAAGAGATCCAGGAGCCGGAACGCTGTAGACCCAACGGACGTCATCGATTGAGAACTGGCCTTGCCAGGGAAACTCCGATGAGTGGAAGCGGAACTCAAGCGTCACCATCGTGATGTTGGACGGGGCCCCGGTGAACCCGCCGAACCGCACGTTCGGCTGCGCAGTCGAAGGCCAGTACGGGAACCCGCCGTCGCCGAAGCTCATGGCCGGATTGGAATTGCCGTTGAGGAAGATCTTGGTGAAGAAGTACTCAGAATTGAAACTCGGCCCGTGGCCCTCACCGGTGATGAACAGACTGAACGAGTCGATGGGCTGGGTGAACACGAAGTTGATGCGGGGGGGCGTGGCCGTGCCGGTGCCGCGTTCGTAGCGGAGGTGATTGCTGCCGCCGGCGGTGGTGTTGAAGCCGGTGAAAGGGGCGTACCTGCCCGCCCCCGTCTCAAGATGCAGGTTGTCGGGATAGAAGAAGCCGTTCTGCACCCCTGCCGTCACTCCCGGAGCGATTTGGAGCAACGGACCCGAAGTGCCGGCGGCCATGGTCTCGAAATCGGCGGTGTGAATCGGGCCGCGGACCGAGGCGGCGGTCAGCCAGGCCTGCTCGGCTGCCAGCGCGTTGGTTGCACCCGACACCGACGGCGCCGCAACGCGATCAAACCCTGTGAACGGCGTCAGCGAAGCGCCTGCAACACAGCAATGGCAGAGCAGAAACCCGGTCGCGGCTGTGTTTTGCACCGGGCGCAGACGCGGCAGTCGAGCGGCTCGCTTCGGAAGGCACCAGGGCGACGTGAGGTTCCGAGGCATGCAGATCTCCCTTCAAATGACCAGGCCGACACCCGTCGGGCGGTACACCACGTCTCTGCGCGAGAACCGGATTTCTCTCAACTGCGGGCGGCGAATCTTCGACGGTTGGTATATGGACGACTTTTGATTGGAACGATCCCTGTTCCCCTGCGCCGGCCCGCCCCTATCGTTCGGGCCGGGCTCGGCGAGCCGGGCACCAAAGGCTCCCGGGCAAGATGTCCGGGCCACCGATTTGAGACCGCGGGAGTTTGAGCGATGGCAGACAAGGTTCGCGTGGCGCTGGCCGCCGGCGATGGAATCGGGCCCGAGATCACGGATGCGTGCCTGAAGATTTTTCAAGCCGCAGGGGTCATGGACTCGGTCGAGTTCGTACCCGTGGAGATGGGGGAGAAGGTCTTTGCGCAGGGCAACTCTCGCGGCATGACCGACGAGGCGATCGAGACGATCGAGCAGTTCGGGCTGCTGTACAAGGGCCCGATGGGGACTCCCATCGGCGGGGGCGGCAAGTCGATCAACGTGACGCTCCGCAAGACGTTCGGAGCCTTTGCCAATCTGCGTCACTTCCAGAGTCTGCCGGGGGTGGACACGGTGTTCAGCCGTGCAGGCGTGCCGGTCGACATCTACGTCGTCCGCGAGAACGTCGAGGACACCTACGGCGGGATCGAACACCGCCTGACGCCCGACGTGGTGGTGTGCAAGCGCATCACCACCGCGCCGGGGTGCGACCAGGTGCACCGGTTTGCGTTCAAGACGGCCGCATCGCTGGGAATCAAGCGCGTGCACTGCGGGCACAAGGCCAACATCATGAAGATGACCGACGGGCTGTTCCTCGAACGGTTCCGTACGTGCGCGCACGATCATCCGGAAATCGAGATCAAGGACATCATCATCGACGCCCTGTGCATGAACCTGGTGCTCAAGCCGCAGGACTATCGCATGATCGTGCTGCCCAACCTGCAGGGCGACATTGTCAGCGACCTGGCCGCCGGACTGGTGGGCGGGCTGGGCTTTGCGCCCTCGGCCAACATCGGAGATGATATTTCGATCTTCGAGGCTGTGCACGGGACGGCCCCGGACATCGCAGGCAAGGGCGTGGCCAACCCCACGAGTCTGCTGCTCAGCGGGCTGATGATGCTCCGGCACATCGGGGTGTACCGGCGTGCGGCACTGATCGAAAACGCGCTGCTGGCGGCGCTGGAGGACGGCGTGCACACCGGCGACGTGCGCGGGGAAAGCGCACCGGTGGGAACCGATGCGTTTGCGCAGGCCATCATCGACCGGCTGGGCAAGAAGCCGGGCGGGCAGGAGGCGCGTGAAGTGCCGCGCAGCGCGACGCCGACCTACAGACCGCCCACCCGACCAACGGTGAACAAGTTGATGCGCACCTTTGAGACGACCGTCAGCCAGGTGGTGGGGTGCGACATCTACATCGACACGATCATCCCGCTGCTCGATCTGGCGCGACGGCTCCAGACGCTGTCGGAGGGCACGCCGTTCAAGTTGACGATGATCAGCAACCGCGGGACGCAGGTCTGGCCGAGCGGCTCACCGTACACGGAGATCGTCGACTACATGCGGGTGCGGTTTGAACTGCGCGACCCGGCGTTGCTCCTGGGACAGATCGGGCAGATGCCCACGCTGCACCTGTTGATGAAGGTGGGCGAGAAGTTTGCCATCGCCGACTTCCAGTTGCTCAAGATGTACGACGGGAAACCCGGGTTCACCCTGGCGCAGGGGCAGTGAGCGGGCGACCGCCCGCGAATGCCGAACCCGAGCGGGCTCAGTTCCACGCGAAGCCGATGAGGCTCAGTGGGTCGAGTACGTCTGGTGAGTGCGGCAAGAACGAATCCAGGGATGAGGGCTCGGCCTGTGCCGGGGCCGAGAGGTCAAGCCTGGGAATCGGCAGGTCGTAGGCCGGCGCCGGATTTGTGCTCACCTCGGCTGCTCCCTGCCAGAGGTAGCGGGTGGCGACGAAGAAGCGTGTGGCCACCGCTTCCTGGGCGAGATCCCGCCGCACGTCTGAGGTCAGGACGGAGAGTTGAACGCCGTCCTGCACGCCGTCAATGGCCACCGACTGATAGTCGAGGACCAGCAGGTCACCCAGAGAATTCAGGTTCGGCGTACGGCTCCGGTCCGGCATGGTCCGGACGGCCCCGAGGGCGACGCCGCCGGCATCCAGCGGATGCACGCCGTGCGGCAGAATGGTCACCTCCGCGACCGACTGGAAGGGGAAGACGACGTCAGCACGCACATGAGCGGCTGCCAGTGCAGCAACCGCGCTCAGGATGAAACCGGAACCTCGCACTTTTCGGACTCTCCTCAATCTCCCGGGGTTCACACCCGCGAAGGGTAGAACGCCGTCTCATCTATGTACCTTGCAGGTCACGATTTGCCAGCAAAGCGGAGGAGAAATTGTCATTGCTGTTCCTGATCCACCCGGAATTGGGTTCTGGCTCGGAGCACCCGAGCGGTGTAGGGTGAGAACATGTCGATGCGCGATCGGTTTGAGCGATTGGGGCTGTGGGCTGCCTGTGGAGTGGTCAGCGTGTTATCGGGGTGCGTGACGCTGGGGGCAGTGGACGAGACAGAATCCGTACCGACCGGGGAGCCGGCCCCGGGGGTTTCGGAGGCTCATCGCGACCCGGAGTTCCGGGTGTGGGACATGCACGCCAACGGGATGGAGCCGGCGCGGTCGGTCAAGGTGATGGATGCTGCACTGGCCGAGCGGGGATACTGGCTCAGCAGCGCGTTTTTGGGGATGCCGAAGAAGGCCGCCGACGCCCGGATCGGGGCGGGAGTGTTGCTGGAGAAGGCCGACCTTCCCGGGCGCGAGCGGGTGCTGCGAGAACGGCTGGAGTCGAGCGGGATCACGGGCACGCGGGGGATGGTGATGCTCGACGCCGAGGCGTTTTCGCCTTTTGAGAGCGAGCAGGCGCTGGCGTGGTACAACATGGCGGCGCGGGTGGCCGGTGAGTATTTCGAGCAGTGGTTCTGGTACTTCCAGCCCGAACGGGTGGAGAGCGCAGTACCATCGAGATTTGCCAGCGAGGAGGCGTACTTTGACTGGTACGCCTCGCAGGAGTTCATGCAGAGGGCAAGCGCGGTCAGCGTGGTGGTATATCACGGGCGGGACAAGGACGCCGACTCACCGATCAGCGCTTCGAGCCGGACGCGCCACGATCGGCATCTCAGGCGGGCAATTGAGTTTGCGCGAAGGCTGGGCAAGCCGCTGATCGTCGTAGTGCGGGCGGACATGTCGGGTCGCCCGCGCGAGCAGATCATGACGCAGGAGGCGCTGGAGGCATCGTGGCGGGAGTTGTTCCTGCGCGAGGGCGTGGACGGTGTGGCGATCTGGAACGACCAGCCGGACGACTCCATCGACTTTGACCGGCGCTGGTCGCAGACCAGGATTGAGCCCACCGTCCGGAAGTTGCTCGGGGAGCGGGCGCAGCGGAAGTCCGGCAAGGTGGAAGAGCGTTGATCAGGCGGTTGTGGATCTGAGTTCGTGGATCAACTGCTGCTCGGCGTCGAGCCAGTCAATCACGGGGCTCCCGGGCATGCATCCCCGTTCGATAAAGAGTTGGTAGGCGCGGTCGCGGATCTGGTCCTCTGTGGGGCGAGGCTTGGATTCGTGGGCCGATGTGTGGAAGTCCAATGCGACGACCGAACTGCGGGACCGAGCATGCGTCTTGGTCTTGGTAGACATGCAAACCCTCCTCAAGGGACACGTTGATCCCTTCATCGAACCGGTGCGGTCAGAACACAAGTCGCAGGCACGGTGCGCGCACAAGCCCGATCCGAAGGGGCAAACCGGCAGAAATTGCCTGCCCGCGCCTCACGCAGGAGACGGCAGGGTCCGGATGTTGGGAGCGCGCAGATCGCGTACGCTTGGACGGACTTTGGAGATCAGGCATGGTCAAGACGGCGGCTGTCACGGGAGCGAGCGGATTCGTCGGCAGGTACGTGGTCAGGGCGCTCCTGGAGCGCGGGGCACAGGTGCGGGCACTGGTGCGATCTCGCTCCACAGCCGACGAGGTGCTGGGTCGGCATGAGCGGCTGGAACTGGTCGTCGGGGACATTCTCGACCGATCGCGGTGCGACGACGTGGTGGCCGGGGCGGACGCGTGCGTGCATCTGGTGGGGATCATCCGCGAGCAGGGCGGGCAGAAGTTTGAACGGATCCATGTGGAGGCGACGCGGCACATGGTGCGGGCCTGCGAAGCGGCGAAAGTGCACCGCTATGTACAGATGTCGGCGTTGGGCGCTTCGCCCTTGGGGAAGGCCCCTTATCAGCGGACGAAGTTCGCCGGCGAACAGGTGGTGCGGAACAGCAGTCTGGCGTGGACGATCATGCGTCCGGGGCTGATTCACGGGGCGGAAGGAGCGTTCACGCGGCTTGCGGCCAAGTGGGCGCGCGGCGCGGCGCCGCCGCACTTTTTCATGCCGTACTTTGCACGGGCGGAGCGAGCGGGCGGGCGACGTCAGCGTGTGGTACCGACGGTGCAGCCGATTTACGTGGGCGACGTGGCCGAGGCGATCTGCTCGGCACTGGAACGTGAAGAGAGCATCGGGGAGGTTTACCCGCTGGTCGGGGCGGAGCGCGTGGACTGGCGGGAACTGCTGGCGAGCATCCGCGACAGCCTGCACACGCGCGGGCCTCGGCTGACGGCGATCGGGCTGCCCGGAGAAGTGGCAGCGATGAAGGCGCGGGTGGCGGGGATGATGGGCGTGGGCGGGTTGTTGCCGTTTGACGAGGGCATGGCCCTGATGGGCCAGGAGGACTCGACGGCGAGCATGACCAAGGCGCGGCTGCAACTGGGGCTCAGCCCGGGCGGTTTTCGCCAGACACTGTCGACCTACGCCGGCGCGCTGTAGGCAAGCGGAGAAGGAATGTCGCTGCGATACCGTTCGCGTCTGCTGGCGCACCTGGCGCACGAGGGATATGAACCCAAGGGGCGCGAGGCGCTGGCCCGGGAACTCGGTGTAGAGTCCGACCGCGAGGAGTTCTTTGCGGCTCTGGAGTCCTTTGCCGGGCAAGGGCTGATCGTGATGGAGAGCGACGGAGCAGTGATGCTCGCGTCGCTGCCCGACACGGGGGAACTGACAGGTACTTTCCGCGGGACGATGAAGGGATTCGGGTTCGTCCAACCGGACGACCCGGTGCGTGAAGGAGACGTGTTCATCCCGGCCGAGGAAACAGGCGGGGCGCTGTCAGGCGACAAGGTGCGGGTCGTCTTCGGGCGTGACCGCAAGCGGGAAAAGTTTGCCGGATTGGGCAAGCAGTACCGCGGCGAGGTGGTGGAGATTCTCAGGCGCAAGCGGACGAACTTCACCGGGGAGATGGCGCGGCAGGGCGACCGGTGGCTGGCGTATCCGGACGGGAAGGACATCACCGACCCGATCATCGTGCGCGACGCGAGCAGCAAGAACGTCAAGCCGGGCGACAAGGTGGTGCTTGAGATCCTCGATTATCCCGAGAACGGCATGCTGGCCGAGGGCGTGATCATCCGCGTGCTGGGCGAGGCGGGGCAGCCGGACGTGGAGACGGCCGCGGTGATCGCGGCGTACGGGCTTCCGGGTGAGTTCCCCGAGGAGTGCATCAACCAGGCGCGGCGGATGACGCGTCTGTTCGAGGAGGAAATCGCTGCGTGGGAGCGGGAGGGCCCGGGTGCGCTGGAGTTGCGCAGCGACGTGACAGGGCGATTTGACAAGTCGAAGCGCGAGTTCGTGCTGACCATCGATCCGCCGGACGCGAAGGACTATGACGACGCGATCAGTATCCGGCGTGTGCCGGCCGAGAAGGGCGGGGGCTGGGAACTGGCGGTGCACATCGCCGACGTGGCGCACTTCGTCGAGCCGGGGACGCCGCTGGACGAAGAGGCGAGCGAGCGCGGCAACAGCGTGTACCTGCCGCGTCTGGTGATCCCGATGCTGCCGGAGGTGCTGAGCAACGGCATCTGCTCGCTGCAGGAGGGTGTGCCGCGCTATGTGAAGAGCGCGTACATGCGTTACGACGCGCGGGGGAACATCAAGGCCGAGGGCGTGGCGTCGAGTCTGATCCAGTCGGCCAAGCGGCTGACGTATCTGGAAGCGCAGGCGCTGATCGATGGCGACGAGGAGGAGGCTCGCAAACACGCCAGGACCGAACCGAACTACACCGACGAGATGTTCACGGCGTTGCACGAGATGAACCAGTTGGCGCGGGCGATCGAGGCGCGCCGGCACAAGCAGGGCATGATCCACCTGGAACTTCCCGACGTGGTGCTGCTGTTCGACGAGAACGGCAAGGTGATCGACGCGGAGAAGGAAGACGACGCGTACACGCACACGATCATCGAGATGCTGATGGTCGAGGCCAACGAGGTCCTGGCGCGTCTGTTCGAGGGCATGCGCGTGCCGCTGCTGCGGCGTGTGCACCCCGAGCCGGCGCCGGCGGAGGTCGATCATCTTCAGAAGGCGGCGCGGGTGGCGGGGTTCACGATTCCCAAGAGCCCGACCCGCGAGGAGATTCAAGGCCTGCTGGATGCGACGCGCGGCACGCCGGCGGCCCGGGCCGTACACATGGCGGTGCTGCGGACGCTGACCAAGGCCGAGTATTCGCCGGCCGCGATCGGGCACTTTGCGCTTGCCAGCGGGGCGTACAGCCACTTCACCAGCCCGATCCGTCGCTACCCCGACCTGACGGTGCATCGGGCGCTTGCCGAGTATCTGGAAGAGACCAACAACGGGCAGAACCGCCCGACGACAGACCGCGAGAAGCACGCGCTGGGCGGACGGTTGCGCGGGCGGTTGCCCGACGAGCCAACGCTGGTAGCGGTGGGCAAGCACTGCTCGCAGACGGAGCAGAACGCGGAGGACGCGGAGCGAGAACTGAGGCAGTTCCTGGTGTTGCAGTTGCTGGCTGAGAAGATCGGCGAGGAGTTCAGCGGCGTCATCACCGGGGTGGTGCCGCGCGGGGTGTTCGTGCAGATCGACAAGTACCTGGCCGACGGGATGATCAAGCGCGAGGATCTTCCGGGCGACGTGACGCGGTCAAACAAGCCGCCGAACTGGCAGATCGATCCACGAACGGGGGCGCTGGTGGACGGCAACAGCGGGCGCTCGTTCAACATGGGCGACATGGTGAAGGTGACGGTGTCGGCGGTGGACCTTGCCAAGCGGCAACTGGAACTGCTCATCGCCGACCCGGAGTCGCGTGCGGTGGGGCGGGCCAAGGAGTTCAAGGGGCTCAAACTGGGCGCGGAGGGTGCGTTCGGAGGTCTGGAGGGCGGAGGCGGCGCCGGCTTCCGGAAGATGCCGGGTGACACGCGGCGCAGCCGAAAGAGCAAGGCGCGAGATAAGGGCAAGACGGACTATCGCCGGGACAAAAAGAAGGGGAAGTGAGCAGAGAACAAGAGACGAAGAGGCCGGAGTGTACGAGCCGGAAGCGCAAGCGAGGGAGCCCCCACGAAGGCACGCACGTGCCGAGGCGCCAAGCACGATTGCATCACAGCCTCTTGCGCAAGCGAGGGGCTCTCGTTTTGGCCGACGCTGATTTCCCTGTCTGCCGCTCGCGCCAGTCCCCAACCGTCACCGCCCGGCGCCCGTGGTCCTTCTACAGCCCGCGGATCTTGATGGAACGCGGCGCGGTCGGATTGGCGTACGAATCGCAAGAGCACGAGTTTGCCGATGCCCACCGGCTTCTTCGGCGTCGGTTCTGCTTCGTGCGCGTCGGTGGAAGGAGCGTGGCCAGTCATGCTCAGGCTCCCACGTGGATGACGACGCGGCGCGTGTGCGGGTCGCGGCGGTGCTCCCAGAGGTAGATGCCCTGCCACGTGCCCAGCGCCAGCACGCCGCCGATGATGGGAATCGAGAGCGATACGTCGGTCAGCGCGCTCTTGATGTGGCTGGGCATGTCGTCGGGGCCTTCGGCGGTGTGCGTATAGAGCGGGTCGTGCTCGGGCACAAGACGATGCAGCCAGGCCTCGAGGTCACGCCGGGCCGAGGGGTCGGCGTTTTCCTGAATGGTCAGGCTGCACGAGGTGTGGCGGACGAAGACGGTACACAGGCCTTCGCTCTGTCGCGCCTCGCGGACGACAGCAGCGACGAGGTCGGTGATCTCGTGCAACCCGCGAGCGGGCGTGTGGATCGTCAGTTCGCGCACCACGCGTGCAGTCTACCCGAAGTTGCTCAGTAGTCGTAGGTGCCGGCGGGCTGGGTCATGCTCTCGATCAGCGGCGGGATGGCGCGGGCCGCCTGCACGCCGCCCAGGGCCAGAGCGGGAAGAGCAGCCGCGAGAAGCCGGATGGTGGGCCCGCGGCGAGAGATGGGCGGAAGCAGCGCCAGCGCGGTCGCCAGCGGCGTGCCGGCCAGCAGGGCGTACATGAGCCAGCGCTCGCGATCGCCGAACCAGTTGGCAAAGACCAGAGTGCCGCCGATGAGTAGAGCAACGCTCGCGGCGGCTCCACAGGTAAAGGCGGCACGCGGGTGAATGATCGCGGCCAACAACGCGCCGCCGGCGACGGCGGCCGCGGGACCGAGCACCAGCGGCGCATTGGCGAAACTCATGGTCGCGCCCAGGGCGACGGTGCCCGCCAGCGCGGAGAGAAGCAGAGGAGAACGCCAGCCGGGCAGTCGGTCGGCGACGCGGACCAGTGTGACCGCGTGCAGCGCGGTGAGCAACGCGCTCACGACGATCCAGGTCCAGCGCATCGGCACGGAGATGAGGCTCTCGTGCAGCAGCGAGAGGAAGATCCACGCGACGAAGCCGCCGGCGAGCGCAGCGAGCGGTGCGAGCAGTGCCAACCTGCGGAAGTTGGGGAGCAGTGCCGGCGCGAGTCCCAGCAGGCCGGCGGCCAGAGCGACGAGGGGGAAGCGGTATTGCGCCTGCTTCGGCCACAGGTCCAGACGCGTCTGCCAGGCGTAGGAGCCGAGCAGCGTTCCGGCGACGAGAAGGAGGACGAGCAACGCGCCCAGGAGGCGCGAACCGCACCACTGCGCCGAAGACGGCGAGGACTGTCGCTCAGCCTGGCGTTCGCGCCGGCGCATGAAAAAGGCCGGCGGGGCGAGCAACACCGCGGCGGCCAGGCCTGGAATGAAAGCCGAGAGGAGAATTTCGCGCGGGCCCATGTATGGCTCTGAACGGGGCGGTTACTGCTTGGCGCCTTCGCCGGCGACGATGATGCGGACCTCGTTGCCCAGTGCACCGCCGTTGCCGCCGTCCGGGGCGAGGTAGGTCGAGATGCCGAAGTCGGCACGCTTGATGGTGAAGGCGGCCTCGAAGCCCTGAATTTGCTTGCCCTGCATGGTGCCGTTGCCGCCGAAAAGGAGTTGGGCGGTAATGGAACGAGTCTCGCCCATGAGAGTCAGATCGCCCTTGAGTTCGAACGTGTTTTCCGCGGCTGCCCTGGTGATGCTGGTGCTTTCAAAGGTGGCGGTGGGATACTGGCGGGCGTTGAAGAAGTCGCCGGAGCGGAGGTGCTCATCTCGCTTTTCGTTGGCGGTGTCAATGCCGGCGATCGGAACGGTGACCTTGAAGTGCGAGGCCTCGGGCTTGGACGGGTCGATGAAGAAGTCACCCTCGATCTGGTTGAAGCGCCCCCAGAAGACGCCCGCGCCGGCGTGGTTGATGCGGAAGAGGACGGTCGTGTGCACCGCATCGATCTGGTAGGAGTCGGCGGCGGCAGCCGTGACGGCGCCGGCCGGGGCGGCGCCCGCGCCGGCGAGCAAGGCGGCCGAGGTGACGCCGATCGCGAGCAGGGATGCGGCCAACACGGTGGTCTTGCGAATCATGGATCTGGTTCTCCGTTGAAGCATGTTGCAGTGTGATTGCACCGATATCTGTGACAACATACACAGGATCTCAAGACGAATATTCCCGGCCCGGGCTCAAGAGGCGATCACCGGCGTTCGAGCACTTCAAGTTGCCCGCGATGGTCGATGAGAATGAGATCGGCCTCTGTGAGGAAAAGTCCGTGGTCGATGACGCCGGGCAGGTCGTTGAGTTCGGCGGCCAGGGTCTGGAGATCCTCGACGCCCGCGAGTTTGACATCGAGCACGAGGTTGCCGTTGTCGGTGATGAAGAGTTTCCCGTCGAGGTCGCGGCGGAGCACGCCGTTGAGACCCAGTTCGCGTATGGCGCGGCGGGTGGAGGAGAGCCCGAAGGCCATCAAGGCGATGGGCAGGGAGCAGAAGGTGCCGATCTTAGGGGAAACCTTGTTCTGGTCGACCATGAAGATGCGTCGGCGACTGGCCCAGGCGAGCATTCGTTCGCGGGTCATGGCCCCGCGAGAGCCCTTCATGATGCGCATCTGCCTGTCGACTTCGTCGGCGCCGTCGATGAGCACGTCGATCTCTTCGACCATGGCGAAGTCGACGAGGTTGAGCCCCAGGTCGCGGGCCAGGGCTTCGGTCGCGTTGCTCGCAGCCACGCAGCGCACGTCGAGGTTATCATCGCGGACGCGCTCAGACAGAGCCTTGGTGCCCCGGGCGGCGGTTCGACCGGCGCCCAAGCCGACCAGCATACCGGAGACGATGTTCGCAACGGCCGCCTGCGCCAGCGCGTCGCCGACTTCTTGCTCACTCAAAGCGTATCCCCTGGGCCAAAGCAAACTGCTCTCCAAAGTTGATCGTGCATGTCTGGCGACGCATGTACGCCTTCCACGCATCCGAGCCTGATTCCCGTCCGCCCCCGGTGTCCTTCTCGCCGCCGAAGGCTCCACCGATCTCCGCGCCGCTCGTTCCGAGATTCACGTACGCCAGTCCGCAGTCGCTGCCCGCGCCCGACGGGGCAAGGAAGCGTTCGGCCGAGCGCACCGAGCCGGTGAAGATCGCCGAACTGAGCCCCTGATCGACGCTGTTGTGCATCTCCAGCGCCTCGTCGAGCCTTGCATACGGGAAAACATAGAGGATGGGTGCGAACGTCTCCTCCATCGCGATGGGCAGCACGCCTTTCGTGCGAATGATGGTAGGCTGCACGTAATGCCCGGCGCGCAGCGACTCGGGCAGATCCGAAGCCCGCACGCGCGAACCCCCCGCCACTACTGTTCCCCCCTGCTCCTGCGCCGTCGCGATCGCCCTTTCAAAGCCCTGCACCGCCGACTCGTGGATCAGAGGACCGACCAGCGTGCTCGATTCCAGAGGATCTCCGATGCGGATGGTCCGATAGGCGGCCGCGAGTTTCTCCACCACCCGGTCGATGATGGACTCATGCGCAATCAGGCGGCGGGTTGTGGTGCAGCGCTGTCCGCAGGTGCCGACAGCCCCGAAGACCACGCTCTTGATCGCCAGATCAATGTCCGCATCGGGCTCGATGATGATGGCGTTGTTCCCGCCCAGTTCGAGCAGGCAGCGCCCCAGACGCGCGGCCACGGCCTGCCCCACCGCACGACCCATGCGGCACGAGCCGGTGGCGCTGATGAGCGGGAAGCGCTTGTCGGCGACCATGCGCTTGCCCACCGTATCGTCGTGCCCGATGAGCAAGGAGAAGATGCCGGGGTGTCCCATCGCGTCGGCGACGTCCTGTGCGATCTTGTTGGTCGCCAGGGCTGTCAGCGGCGCCAGCAGGCTGGGCTTCCAGACGGTGACGTCGCCGCACACGGCCGCGAGCATGGCGTTCCAGCCCCAGACGGCGTTTGGGAAGTTGAAGGCGGTGATGACGCCGACCGGTCCGAGCGGGAGCCACTGCTCATACATGCGGTGCTCGGGGCGCTCGCTGGGCATGGTGATGCCGTGCAACTGCCGCGAAAGACCGACGGCAAAGTCGGCGATGTCGACGGTTTCCTGCACTTCACCGATGCCCTCGGCCCGGATCTTGCCGACTTCCAGAGACACAAGTTCGCCCAGCGGTTCGAGGTTGCGACGCAGTTCGTCTCCGATCGCCCGCACCACCTGCCCGCGCTTTGGGGCGGGAACCTGCCGCCAGCGCTTGAAGGCCTCGACGGCCCGCGAAGCGGTTTTTTCGTACGATGCCGCGTCGTCGAGTTTCACGCCGGCGATGGGCTTGCCGGTGCCCGGGGCATGAGAGACCACCATCGTGTCCGAGGATTCGGTTGCCGAAGGCACGATGCGGGGATGCCGGGCGATGCCCAGGCGTTCAAGCAATGGGTGGGCCATGAAGCAACTTTACGCCCGCCGGAACGCCCCGGGCGTGATCGGGCTCAGGCATGGTCAACTCGGGCGTGATCAGGTTCGAGCCAGTTCGGGCCCGAGCGCCTCGATGAGCGGGCCCAGGTGCTTTTCGTAGTTCCGCCAGCGTCCGATGGAGGAGTCGTAGACGTTGCGCCCGGCCTGCTCGGGCTCGAGGGTCGGGGCCATGCGCTTCTGCCTTTCAAAGTGCAGGCAGGCTTCGTCGAATGGCATGCCCACGGCCTGGACGAGCGCGCGGGCGGAGTTCTCCAGGTCGGCGACGACGCCTGCGTAGTCGGCGTGGAAGATGGGCAGGATCCCGTCGAGCACTTCCTCCCAGTGACGCATGAGGCGCACGTAGTTGCGGTACGAGCGCCCGATCCAGTTCAAATCGGTGTAGATCAGGTGCTGCCCGGAGAAGTTGCGGAAGAAGCACGAAAGGCACGTATCGAGCGGGTCGCGGTGGCAGTGGATCACGTGAACGCCGGGCAGCATCGCCGGCAGCAGCCCGAGGTAGCAGTAATTGGCCGGGAGTTTGTCTATGACGCGCCTGGCATCGGCGTTGAAAGCGTCTATGGCGTCGAGAAAGATGGCGTTGGCGCGCCGCAGCGCGTTGCCGCGGACGCGCTGAACGGGCGGCATAAAACCCAGCGCCTTACGTCCGGGGATAGAAGCGACTGCCTTGGGCAGCGCGGGCAGCTCCCCGGCCGGCACGATGTCGGGGTGCGCACCCAGGATCTGTTCGAGAAGCGTGGTGCCCGAACGCGGCATGCCGACGATGAGGATGGCGCGTTCAGCCGATCGCTCGGCCCGTCCCATCGACGCGATCGCCTCGCGCGTGTACGTGGCGATTACTTCGTCGGTCGACTGGTCGATGTGGCTGATGTCGATGCGCGGGCGGAGCATGGCGTTGGCGCGCTCATAGGCCGACCACGCCAGGTCGTATTGCTTCTCCCCGTCGTAGAGCCGACCGAGCGTGAAGAGCATCTCGGCCCTGATCTTGGCGGGCACGGACTGGTCGGCGGTGAACGGCTCAAGCCGGGCGATGGCTTCGGACCGGCGCGAAAGCCGCGATGCGATGCCGGCGAACGCGTGCGCGAGGTGATATCCGGAAAGCCCGCGCGCGTACGCGTCATCCAGAACTTCGGCGGCCTCGTCGACGCGCCCGAGATACTGACACAAAGCCGCCCGGCGCGCGATCGCGCCCTCGTGGTCCGGATCGAGTCGCAGCACCCGGTCCATCATCGAGAACGCCTCGTCCGTCCGCCCCTGAAACGCGTACGCCTGCCCAAGCCGGAAGAGCAACTGTGCCGAATCGCCCTGCTCACGGAGGGCACGCTCGAGCAGTTCGGCGGCCTCGTCGAGGCGTGCGAGGCTGAGCAGCAGTTCGCCCAGCGTGCCGCGCATCTTCGGGGCGCGCGGATCGTGGGGAAATCGCTTGAGGAACTCCTCCAGCAGTTTCGCGCCGCTGAAATGATCGGAACGCTTGAGCGCGGCATCAGCCTGCTTGAGCAGTTCATTGGGATTGGCGGCCATCCTTCATCTCCCCCGTCGATGACCGCGACGCACGCGGCCGCTGCGGACGATGTCCCTCGAGGAACGAGGCGATGCGCCGCGCCGTCGGGCTGGATGCCTCACGCACGTAAAGCCCGCTGGTGGCACACGCGACGGCAAGGCACCCGCCCAACTCAAGCCCGAGCACCTGGGCCGTCGCGAAACCCGCGTTGAAATGGTCACCCGCGCCCGTTGAAAGTTGCGGGTTGCGGGTGAACGGGCCGTCAAACCAGCGCGCGCTCTCGGTCACCCGCGCACCGGCCGCCCCGTCGCGCCGGTGAATGACCACCGTGTCGATGCCCATGGCGCCGCGAATGGCCTCGGCGGCGAGGCAGACGCTCTCGTGCTGCCCCGAGCACTCCGCCCCCTCCGGCGGATCCACCCCCACCACCGACGCGACCCGCTGGCTCTCGGACAGATTCAGCCCCAGCGTCACATCGGCAAACTGGTTGAGAGAAGACACCAGCCCAAGCCCGCGCCCAAGATCGGTGTCCGTGCGCTTGGCCGGATCGGAAAGATCAATGAACACGCGGCGACGGCGTGCCGAGACGTGGGGGAACACGTCGGAGATCAGCCCCTGCCAGATACCCTCGACACCGCCGAGCATGGTCCAGTTGACAATGCCGACGAGTGAAGACGACTCGACCAGTGCTCTCATGCGCTCGAGCCCGACGACCTCGAGCACACGCTGCCAGGTGACCAGACTGGAATTGTGCGCGTGCCCGAACATCAACTTGCCGTCGTCGAACTCGCAGGCCTCGGTCACCGAGGGCGGGGCGACGGGCAGCACGGCGCGGCAACGCTCGGCAAACGACTCAAAAATGGGGTGCAGGCGCGTCGGTTCATCGTCGCGTCCGACCGCGCCGACGTAGGTGGCGCTCAGCCCCATGCGACCCAGGGCCCCTGCCAGCAGCGGGCCGTTGCCTCCGAATCGCTTCTCGCTGGTGACGAACTCGACGTTGGCGCTGCGTCCGGCGGCCCTGGCGAGGCGCTCAGCGAAGGCGCCGATGGTGCGGATGGACTCGAAGTCGTCGTAAGCCATCGTCCGGCGCCGATCGACCACGCGGATAATGACATCAATGAACCCGTCGAATCCGATCAGGGCCTGGTAACGCCCGAGCTCGTCGGCGGCGGCGAGCAAGGCGGCCGAGGCGTCGCGGGCGATCTGCTCACGCGATGGCAATGATGCGTTCACGGGGAAGAGAATAGCCAGGCAGGAGCAGACGCCGTGGAGCAACTGGTCATCGCCACACAGAACCCGGGCAAGGTCGCAGAGTTGCGCGAACTGCTGTCCGATCTGAGGCTGGAGGTTCTCGGACTGGACGACCTGGGCCGCTCCTTCGATGAGCCGCCCGAGCACGGGCGCACTTTCGAGGAGAACGCGGCGCTCAAGGCATTGGCCTACGCCCGGATGACCGGGCTGCCGTGCCTGGCCGACGACTCGGGGCTGGAGGTGGACGCGTTGGATGGGCGGCCTGGGGTGGACAGCGCGTGGTACGCGTACGCCAGCGAGGCCGACGCCAAGGCCCAGCCCCGGTCCGTCCGCGACCCGAAGAACAACGACCGATTGCTGGGGGAACTGGAGGGGGTCGAATGGGAGCAGCGGACGGCGCGGTTTGTGTGCTGCATGGCGCTGGGTAGGGCCGGTTTCCAACCGGCCGAATCCCCACCCGCAACCGGCAGGGCCGGTTTCCAACCGGCCTCTTCGCCATCTCGTGAACCCTACGACGGGCATTTCCGGATCCACGATCGCCATCTCTCACACTGGCAAGTCCGAAATGCAACGTACTTCGTCACCTGGCGTCTGGCGTCAGGCGAACTTGCGCCGGACGAACGCCAAGTGGTGCTCGATGCCTGCCAATTCTGGAACGGCTCAAAAATCAATCTCCATGCGGCGGTGGTCATGCCCGATCACGTCCACATGTTATTTCGCATCTGTGAGCAACCCGATGGGTCCTGGCCTGACCTGCCCGGCCTCATGCACAGCATCAAGCGGCATACCGCGCTGGCCATTCAGAAGATGCGCGGGAAAAGAGGGCCGCTGTGGCAACAGGAGTACTTCGATCGAATCATGCGTGATGCAGATGAAATCGCGGAAAAGTATCATTACATCGAGAATAATGCAGTAAAGTCCGGACTGTGCGAAGAGCCGGGGACTTACCCATTCTTGGTGCGATTCAGAGACCGGTTGGAAACCGGCTCCACCACCATTTTGGCCGTTTCCCGCGGCACCTTTGAAGGGCGCATCGGCATCCCCCCGCGCGTGCCGGCCGGCGACAACGGCTTCGGCTACGACCCGATCTTCCTCGTCGCCCCCGGCTTTGCCCTGACCAGCGCCGAACTCTCGCCGCAGGAGAAGAACCGTCTGAGCCACCGCGCCGCCGCGGCGCGGCAGATGTGCGCCCACATCGCGCATATCGTGAGCGAGTCACGGTCGAAATGAGCAACGCGCCCCATAGTCGCCGACACCGCATCACGGCTCGAGGATCGGCGCCGACGCCCCCATCCCCGGGCCATAGACCACCGCGTTGAGGAAGACGCGCGTGGTTCCCAGGCTGGCGGCACGGAAGGTCGGCGGATCGGCGAACAGGATGATCTGCCCGCGACCCACGCCTTCCCGCGTCACCGCGGCCGAGTTGGCGATGCGGTGCGCCGCCTCGGGCCAGAGCAGTCCGCTCATCCGCAGGCGCAACTCCTTGCCGGCCGGAATCGTGCACCAGCCGGCGCGGCGCGGCTCGTCGGCCGTGGCGTCGTCTTCCAGCACGCCGTAGCGGATCGGCGCTTCGACCTCGTCCTTGGCCATCAGCACGCCGGTCGAACTGAAGAGGATCGGCAGGTCAGGCCCGCAGCCGACGGTCAGCCAGTGTTCGTCGTCGGTGCGCGTGGCCAGCACGGTGCCGGGCGGCATGAACTGGCGCTGCCAGTCATCGCGCCGGGTCAGTTCCTCTTCGCTGCCTCGATCGAGGTCGATGTCATCCCACGGGTACGCGGGCTTGCCCGACAATACGCCGTGCGACCAGACGGTCTCGGCATCGAAGACCTCGGCATCGGCCGCCCATTCGCGCAATACGGCGATCTCGTACTCGTCGAGCGCGCCGAGCACGTCTTCAAGGGCGCGGGCCGACGACAATCCCCCTTCCTGCGCGATCTCGAAGCCCGACGAGCCGATGGCGATCAACGTGCCGCCCGACTCGATCCAGGTACGCAATTTGTCCGTGGCGTCAGCGAGCAGTTCTCCCGCACCGCCGGGCGCAATGAGCACGTTGTAGCGGCGCAGGTCTGCGTACGACAGGCTCGCGCACGGCAGATGTGTCGCGGGCAACTGGTAGCGCTCGTCCAGCGTGTACCAGATCGAGCCGAAATCGCCGGAATCCACCGGCGACTCGCTGAGCACTGCGATGCGCGGCGTGGCCAGAAGATCAAAGTGCTCCCCACCGATGTCCGCCACATCCCCGGCGCCCAGACCCGTCGCGATCGGCTCGGCCGCCAGTTGAGCCTCACGGCACAGGCGGTCGAGCGTGTCGATCCACTCGGCTGATCCGCGCGGGTTGTCTTCACGCGTGATCACGATCGAGCCGCGGGCGAACCCACGCTCGCCCCACGTGAACGCTTCGTCGGCCAATCGCACGCGCACCCCGGCAAGCATGAGTTTCATCGCCAGCGCCGGCACGGCGTCATCAGCCCCGTCGATCACCCAGCCCTGGCCCGCATCACGCCGGCGCAGACCCGGCTCGGCCCGCTCGATCTCGACCAGAGGCTTGACGCCGTCGGGCAGCGCCGTGTCCAGTTCGTACGCCTCGAGGTCATACAGCATCGGCAGCGACCAACCTGTGACGTCGTACATCCACGTCTGCCCGTTGCGGATCAGGTCGCGCCGTTCCTCGGCCAGAAACGCCTCGTTCATCCGCGGGTCGAACTCGAGCATGGCCGCCAGCAGGTTGGCATTGGGCTGGGCGTTGGGAATCACGATGGTGCCGGCCGGAAGTGAGACGCTCTCATGCGCGCGCCCGAGCCGATCAACGCCGGGCCCGCTCCATTCCGATCCCAGCAGGTACGTCTCGAAGCCCTGGAGACGCATCGCATCGAGGAACGCGTCGACGCGCGACGGGTTCGCACCCGGCACGACGGCGAAGACCCGCCGCGCATACGCCCCATCACTCGACACGCATGCCCGTCGCCCGGCCAGCCAGCCTTGCTTGATCTCCGCGCGGTTCTCAAACAGCGTCCGTACGTTGGCCAGCGAACTGAGCAACTGCTGATGCACGCTCTGGCGATACGTCAGCACGTTCCCGGCGGCCCGGCGCACGCCGAACCAGTCCACGCCGGCCTGCTCGTAGAGAATGCCGATGCCCCCGCGAAACGACGCCCACGCGTTCGAATAACCGGGGTACCAGTCGTCCGCCCATTCGCCGGTGTAATAACGCCAGCCCTGCGCGTCAAACGCGCCGGCGTGATCGCCTGCGAACTCGTCCAGCCATCGCTTCTGAAACGCCGTGTAGTTCGGATTGATCGGCTCGCGGCTGGGCGTGAAGAGGTAGGTATCCTGCGTGTCCATCTCGTGCGCATCGACGAACAGCATCGGCTGCCACGGTCCCGCGGCCGCGATCCGCCCACGTGTCTCCGGGCACATCCCGAAAATCCAGTCGCGGTTCATGTCAAAGAGGTAATGGTTGGTGCGTCCCCAGGGCCAGCGCCCGCCGTGCAGGCGCGCCTGATCGTCGACCGACGGCACGGCCCCGCGAAACTCGCGCAACTGCGCAAGGTAGCGGTCCCGCCCGTCCGGGTTCATCAACGGATCGATGATCACCACCGTCTGGTCGAGCAGATCCAGCACGGACTGATCGGTACACGCGATGTAGTGCCACGCCAGCGCCAGCCCCGCGTCGGCCCCCGACAACTCGTCACCGTGGATCGAGTACGCCATCCAGGCCGTTGCCGGCGTGCGGTCGAGCAGTGCCTTTCCCGCCGCTTCTGACAATCCGCGCGGGTTTCCCAGCGTCGCCAGGTCCTTCTTGATCTGCTCGATCCGGGCCATGTTCCGCGGCGATGAGATGATGATGTGGTACAGCGTCCGCCCTTCATGCGTCTGCCCGTGCGAAACGAGCAAGGCCCGCTCGCTCTGCTCGTCCCACCGCTTCAGGCACTTTTCGATTTCCGCGTGCGTCGTCGGCCGGTCGCCCATGGCAAAGCCCAGGATCTTCTCCGGCGTGTCAATTGCCGGGTCGTGGGCCGCCCCCGGGAAGAACGCAGCGTCGTAGACCAACTCCTGCCCGAACACGACGCACGCAACGCACATCGCAACGACAAGCGAAGCAAACTGGTGCATGGACGACACCTCCTAAGAGCAGGAGTGTACCGGCCTTGTCGGGCCGCCCGAGTCCGGCTCCGCCCCACTGCACGCGCCCTCGACGTGAGCCCAGGGGCCCCCGTGTCGCTATGCTTTGAACGGCTCGGCGGGTCTTGCCGAGCGCTGGTACAGACCCAGCATCCTCCGGCGCCGAGGGAGCAGTCATGTCCGACGTTACCATCAGAACCACCGGTCCCGGTCCATCGTTCGAGCCCGAAAAACTGATGGGGCTCGACCTGGTGCGAGCCAGTGAGGCGGCCGCCCTCAACGTGCTCAAGTGGATCGGCAAGGGCGACAAGGAAGCCGCCGACGCCGCCGCCACCGACGCCATCCGCGGCATGCTCCAGTACGTCGACATGTGCGGCACGTGCCAGATCGGCGAAGGCATCAAGGATGAGGCCCCCGGCATTTTCGTCGGCGAAAAACTCGGCAACTGGAGGCCAGGATCGCCGCACATCTCCATCGCCGTTGACCCCATCGACGGCACGACGCTGACTGCCAAGGGTCTGAACGGCGCCGTGGCCGTCATCGCGGCGGCCAAGTGCAAGAGCGAGGATGAAGTCGCGCTGGCTGACGTTCCGACGGTGTACATGGAAAAGATCGCGGTGGGCCCGAAAGTGAAGGACGGACCCGGACAGGTGCGGTTCGACGCACCGGTCGAGCAGAACCTCGAACTGGTCGCGCTCAAGATGGGCAAGCGCGTCCGCGATCTGGTCGTCTGCGTGCTCGACCGACCGCGCCATGAAAAACTCATCGCACAGATCCGCAAGACCGGCGCCTCGGTCCGCATGATCGGTGACGGCGACGTCGCCGGCGCCATCGCCCCCTCCATGCCCGACTCGGGCGTAGATATCTACATGGGCATCGGCGGCGCGCCCGAGGCCGTCCTCGCCGCCGCCGCCATCAAATGTCTCGGAGGCGAAATCATCGGGCGCATGTGGCCTCGCGACGACGCCGAACGCAAGAGCATCCTCGACCAGGGCTTCACCGACGAGGACATCCTCCGCGCCTACACCTCCGAAGACATGGCCAAGGGTGACGGCATCGTCTTCGCCGCCACCGGCATCACCGACAGCGCCCTGCTCCGCGGCGTCACCGTCAACGGCACCATCGCCCGCACCCAGTCGGTCGTCATGCGGGCGCGCTCACGCACCGTCCGCTACATCACGGCCTACCACGACCTGACGCGAAAGACCATCCGCGTCGGCAGCGACGGCTCCGACAGGCAGGTATGAGGGGCAAGCGATCCGCCGATGGAGATCAGGCCCGGAATTCTGCGTTGCGACAGTCGGCCCCTGATGGTCGGTCGCTGATGGCCGATCCCCTTCTCACCCCACCACCCCCAACCCTCCCGCGCTTAGCACCACATCGATCATCGCCAGCGCCGCGCCGATGAGCAGCATCGCCGCCACGGCGTAACAGGCGCGGCGAGCCGCACGGTCCGCCGGGAGTCGATCCGACCTCAACCCCACCGCCCCCGACAGCGAGCGCATGCGCCGCCGGATCGACCCGTGCCGGAAGGTCGGGCGGTCGATGATGATGTCGTGCGCCTCGGCCACGCGCGACAGGGCTGTCGACATCGCCAGCGCCGACGCAGCCGTCACTTCCACCCTCTCTCCGCCGCGCCGCTCGCCGCTGAGATGACGGGCGGCGAAGGCATCGGCCTGTCGCTCGAAACGCCGCGAGACCATGCCCAGCACGACCAGCGTGAGCACCAGCGTCAGACCGACACCGGCGCCGAACGCCACGTCGCTCCACAGCGTCCCGGGGGCGAGGAGCATCGTCGCCCAGCCCACCGGCGTGCCGAAGAGAAGCACCGATCCGATCACCGACGCGGCCAGCCAGGGCGTGTGCCGGTGCCGGATGTGTCCGATCTCGTGGGCCGCCACCGCCTCGATCTCCATCGGCGTCAGGCGATCCAGCAGCGCGTCGGTCAGCACGACGTAGCGCAGCGGGCGGATCAGCCCGATCGCCGCCCCGTTGAGCATCAGCCCGCTGGTGCGCCACACCAGGAACGCCCGCACGCCCACCCGGTGCGCCCGCGCCATCTCGGCCAGGCGATCGAGCAGCGGGCCTGAACGCAGCGGCACCGTGTCCCAGATCCGCACCAGCAGCGGCGGAATAAACGCAAAAACCAGCAGCAACCCCAGCACCTCGACACCCAGCAGCGTTGCATCACGATCCGGTCCGTTCAGCGAAAACCGCCCCACCAGCCGCTCGGCGCCTTCGGCCCAGGCGAGCAGGATCGACAGCGGCACCAGCATGAAGAACACGTGATGCCGCGCCCACAGCCACACGAAGCGCCCTCGCGGCGGGTACGGATGCACCGGCAGACCCTGGTCCAGCGAGCGGATCGTCATCGCATCGCGCAGCCGACGCTGCACCGGGTACACGATGAACTCGACCGCGCACAACCCCAGCACGAACGGCGAAAGGGCGACCAGTTCATCAAGCGCGACGAGGTCACCCATTCTCCCCCGCACATGCCCGAGCAGCCCAAGCGCGCAGGCGCCCGCATGCACGCCCAGCAGGATCCACCGCGTCGCGGACGCGAGCGATTCCACGGCCCGCACGCGCCGCACGCGCCCGTCCCGATCGAGCCGGCGCACCTGGTAGCCCGACACACACCAAAGCGCCGCAAGCGCCGCGCCCGTCGCACCCAGCGAGAACGCCAGCGCCCAGCCCGCCGGCGCCGGCACAAGCGGCGCGCCGAACTCCTCCGAGAGATACAGCGCCGCAAAGGCGCTCAGGATCAACGCGTGCATATTCAGGGCTCGGCGTCCCCGACGGTTCCAAGGTCGATCACCACCCCGTTGGGCTGGTAGTAGTCCACGTTCAGCCCCGACTTGCCCACCGCCGTGAACACCACGCACGAGCGCCCCGACCGGGCCGCGTAGACCAGGTCGGCCTCGCTCGGCCCGGCGTGCTTGCTCTCCGCCCCGCTTTGCACGTGCTGGTGATAGAACGCCAGCGCCCGGTCGGCGTAGCGGATCATGTCCTCGCTGGCCACGAACTCGGTGTCGCTGTTGCGATCACGCACGCGCGGACGAAACAGCAGGATGCGGAACGACGAGCCCTCGCTCGGTTCGATCACGCCGCCGTACTCAGTCGTGCGGTCCTGCCGGTCGATGTCCACTTGCTCGTACAAGCGCTTGACCACGCCGGGGTCGCGCGACGCGATATCGATCACGTGAATCGCCACCAGGTCGCTCCAGGTCAGTTGCGCCGCCCAGTCCGACAGGCGCTCACGCCGGGGCTGGTCGAGCACACGCTGCTCGGCCGTGCGCTTCACGTGCGTCCGCCCCTCGACCGCCCGCGACAGTTCGTCGAGCAACTCCTCCCGCGAGCGGGCAAGTAGTTCGGGCCGGTGCTGCGACGCCCAGCGGATCGGCTCAATGTGTCGCATCTCCAGCCCCGCACCCCGGTCGCCCGAGAGCGCGCTCACCGCGCCGCTTGCCTGCGACCACCACCGCTCGTTCTCCGCCGAGCCGTTGTTCAACGACTCGATCCAGCGCAACTCGTCGCCCGTCCGCGGCACCACCGACAAGTTCTCCAGCGCCCGCTGCAACGCCCGTACCGACGCCCGGGTCGAATCCGGCACGTCGCCCGCCTGCGCGCGCTGGATCAGCCCGCGCCGCAACGCCCCGCTCTCATCCACTCGCCCCAGCAGATCCCACACATCCGCCCGCGTGCGCTGGTTCAGCCGCAACTCGGCCGGCGTGTCCTCATACCCGGGATCGAGAAACACCTCGAACAGCACCTCGGCCAGCGGACGATCCGGATGCAACTGCATCAGCGCCACGCGCTCGGCCCGCTGGTCATCCTCCACTCCCTCGACCGGGCGGGCGTACGAGCGCACCAGCGCACTGGTCATTTCCTTCCACCCATACTGCCCCGCCCGAGCCGCGATCACCGACACCACCGTGCGAGAACGCTCGGTCGGCAGCATCAGATTGGCCATCGCTCGCGCGTCCATCTGCCCCGCCGCGTCAGGGTCATCAAGCAGATGTGCCACGCACGCCGCCCGCACGTCGATCGGCGCCGCCGAAGACCACACCAGATCCTTGAACGCCGCCCGCGTCGTGTCCCGGTCCTGCTCCTCGGAGAGCATCAGTGCCCAGGCGTCATCGGCCGCCTCGACCCGCTGCTCAGGACGCAGGTCCGGGTTCCGCAGGTCCAGCAGCGCGTTGCCCGAGGGCGTATACCGCGGCGACGAGCACGAGGCGAGCAGCAGCACCAACAGGCCGGCGCAGATGATCTTTTGGTCCTTCATCCGCAAAGCGTAGCGTCATCTCGCCGGCATCAGGCCCTATCATCAGACGTGCCTGATTCAGATCCCACCATTCTCCGGCACGGGGAACTCTTCGAGCGCGTCCGCCGCGTGATCGACCTCATCCGCCCGGCTGTCCAGGCTGACGGCGGCGACCTCGAACTGGTCGAACTGACCACCACCGGCATCGTCCGCATCCGCTTCCACGGCGCCTGCGTCGGTTGCCCATCGAGCGAAATGACCCTCCAGATGGGTGTGGAACGCAACCTGCGCCAACATATACCCGAAGTGAAGAGAGTGGAAGCCACCCCCTGATCCGGCGGCATGACCCGTGCCAACATGACACAACCCGTCGGTTTCCGCTCGATTGAAGGGGGCGAGTCTGTATACTGCGATTGGTGCGGAGGCTGTTGTTTGGGGGGCGAATATGCTTGTCATCACCCGTCGTGAGGGCGAAGAGGTCGTCATCGGCGACCCGAAAAATCCGATCGGCATCGTCCGAATCGCCTCGGTCAAGGGCGAACGTGTGCGCATCGCCTTTGAGTTCCCTCGTGAAATTGAGATCCACCGGCGCGAGATCGCCGACCAGATCGTCGATGAAGGCGTCCACGTCACGGTCGACGTCATCGGCGAGATCAAGCCCGTCGCCGCCGCCGGTGCCCGCTGAACCTCACCGACCCGCATCGCGCCCCCCAGTCGTCCACGATCTGTCCACGACCCACCGGCCTTCTTGAGGCCGGTTTCCGTTTTCGCCGGATTCCTTGTGACCGTGCAACTCCACTTGTCCGCGCCCGAATCGCTCACACGCCACCATCACCCGAGAGGAGACATCATGGGCAACCTCGAGAAACTGGGGGCCGCCGCTGCCCTCACCACTGCGGGCGCCTCCATCGCCGGCGTGCAGACCTTCACCATCGACTTCTTCCCCGACGACCCTTCCACCATCAACATCATGCTGGGGTTCATCACCCCCGCGCTGACCGGCAAGACCATCGTCGAGACCCGCCTCTTCGTCGAGTTCACGCCCGAGCCGGGCTATGACGCGGGGGATCTCTACTTCCTGCTGGCGGCGCCGGTCAGTCCCGACGCCGGCGAGGACGGGGTCGTCTACCTCGAGTCAGGGGCCGACATGGGCTGGTCGGGCTCGGGCACGTTCTTCTACGAGAACACGTTTACAAACCTCAACGGGGTCCTCCAGATCGGTGCCTGGCAGCACGACGTCTTCCCCACCTTCGACCCCCCGATCTATGAAGGTTCGTTCAGCGCCGACTCGCGCTGGGAGATCGACTACATCCCCGCCCCGGGAACGGCCACGGCCCTCGGCGGCCTGCTGATGCTCGGGGCTCGCCGGCGGCGCATCCGCTGATACCGATCCCGATGCCACGTCGGACGCCGGACTCGTGGGCGTCGTCACCCACAAGTCCGGGTCAACAACATCCGAGTCGTTCGAACAGGCAAAAACACAAACCCGGAGAGGTACCCGCCGGCGGGCACTTCTCCGGCGTCTCATGCGTTCAAGACCCAACGGGGCGCGACCTTACTCGGGCTTGCCGCCGGCGAAGTCGTAGACCCACTTGTCGCCGGCTCGCTCGAAATCCTGGATCTCGCCCCTGGTGAAAAACAGGCCGAGTTCGCGTTCGGCGGCCTCGGGCGAATCGGACCCGTGGATCAGGTTGAACGAGTTCGAGACGCCAAAGTCGCCGCGGATGGTGCCGGCCTCGGCGTTGGAGCCGAAGGTCGCGCCCATCATCTTGCGGGCCACCGCGATCGCGTTGTTGCCCTTGACCGCCAGCACCACCACCGGGCTGGAGGTCATGAAACCGACCAGCCCCTTGTAGAAGGGCTTGGCCTTGTGAGCCTCGTAGTGACGGGCGGCCAGATCCTGTGAGATGGTCATCATCTTCAGCCCGACGATCTGAAGCCCCTTCTCCTCGAACCGGGAGATGATGCGGCCCATCAGCCCGCGCTGCACGGCGTCGGGCTTGAGGATGATCAACGTGGTCTGCATTGGTGCTGCTCCTGGCTGTTTGCCTGTGTTTTTTGTGGGGCGGAAGTGTAGGAGGGGGGGAAGGCATTAGGCATTAGGCATTAGGCATTAGGCATTAGGCATTAGGCATTGGGCATTGGGCATTGGGCATGGGGGATGGGGAATGGGGAATGGGGAATGGGCATTGGGTAGATCGGCTCTCCGAGCCGATGCGGGGCGCCCGGGCTCGATCGGTGCTGACCGATGGAACGACGTGGGAAAAAAGACGGAGAGACGGAGAGACGAAGTGAAACGAGGTCCGGCCAAAGGGGCGGCCCCGGAGGGGCCCGGGTCCATAGCCCCGGGCGCAGCCCGGGGTTAGGTCGCGGCACTAACGCCCCGGAGCCCCGGAGGGGCGAAGGTGTCGCGGACCAGCCCTTATCTGCCACGGGCGAGCCCGCGCGAGCGACAGCCGAGGCCTCAAGCGCGACAAACGAGTCCTCTCCTGTGACAGACGAGCCCACAAGAGTCGCTGACGGGGCCTCGTCTATGGCCGATGAGCCCCCGATTGCGACAGACGAGCCCTCGTCGGCGACAACCGAGCCCTGTTCTGCGGCGCTTTTCGGCGCTTCGACCACCCAATGCCGGGGCCCGGAAACGCCCGAAACCGCGTTGGCGGAACGTGATGAGGGTTTTTCGGCGTTCAAGGTGAGGTTCCCACGGTCGTCGCAAGGAACGCGGGACGTCGCTCCGGGACGGGTTCCTTTTGGGGAGAGTATTCACCTTGACAGGCCACTGATAACCTGATATGTTCTGGGCATGGGCATGGGCATGGGCATGGGCATTGCCCTCGCCGCAAGCCGAGGGCCCTCCCGATTCATGACGTTGCGGCGGATTGCTGCAACGACCTTGCTGCTTCTCACCGCCTCGTCTGCCGCGCCCGCTCCGACTCAGGACATCGACTTGGACGCGGTCCGGATCTGGCTCGAAGAGCAGTTTGCCGAAGGCTTCACCCTCGACAGCATCGCCCCGGCGCACATCGTGCTGTGGGCAGGTCCGAGCATTCCCGACGAAGCAACCGCCCGATCCCGGTACAACGCCTTGGCGCGGACAGTTGCCGGTAAGCCCGAACACCCCGAGCGAGCCGAGTTTGAGGCCCTTCATCAAGCGCTGTTCGCAGGTGGCCAAGCCACGCGGATCGAACTCTTCATCGCTGGTGAACAGTCGATGCGCAAAAACGAGACCTACCCAAGTACGACAACGCCGTTTTACGACACTGTCTTTACGCCCGACGACGGCTGGTCCATGACGCAGAGTCGGATCACCCGCGTAGACCCGGCTCGCGGATTTCCGAAAGAATCCAACTTTGCCGGAGCTCCAACGACTGTCTGGCACATGAGTGGCTTTGTCATGATGGGCGGGCTGCACTTGATGGCTCATCATGGCGCTCGCATCACGGAGATCCGGCAAACCGGCGAAACGGTGTTCGCCGTCGCCCAATCAGCCGATGGAGCGTACACGAGCCGCATCGAGTTGGCCTGGGATCCAGATCATGCCGAAGGTCGGGTGCGCTCGCAGGAGATGTGGCACACGAAGAGCGGCGACAGCGCGGGCTCCTGGCTGATGGGCGATCAGGAATATGACGACGCACTCGGGAGGTGGGTCACAATGGCTTGGGTCGAGGGTGGGCACCCGGGCGAGCCGTCGGTCCGATGGGCGGTGGATGTGGTCGAGCGAGCCTCTCCTAGAGATCTCAAGCGAGTCCTTCGTTGTCCAACACGTGATTCACCCGACTCAATGCGCGGCCCGGTGCCGCTTCTATTCGACTTTCGGCACGACGAACGCGGCAGGGTTGCCGCCATGATGCCGGGCGTTGCGATTCCCGAAGGTCGGCTGCCCATGCGCTCACAATACGTGCGCACACGCTGGCTCACCGCGGGCGCGGCGGCCTGCGTGGTCATGCTCCTGGTTGTCCATCGCGTTTGGCGGCGGCCTGGAAGTCAGACATCGTAACGAACCAACAAGGAGGACACAAGATGATGAAGTCACAGACACGGTTGACACTTTGCGCGGGTCTCGGAGCCGGTGCTCTGTTGTTCGGTACCGCGGGAGCCAGAGTCTGCTACTACGACCACACGACTTGGAGATGCAGTCTCATCGCGAGCCCGGGCCCCGGCGATCGCTGGTGCGGCGAAAACCAAGACGTGTACTGCCCGGACGAGATTGTCAGCGATCCGTACATCACCATCGCTCTGCCCGCGACCGAAGACGGCAAGAATAAGGATTCAACCTGGAGTCCGACTTGCACTGTCACATTCAAGCCTGCACACTGCTCAGGCGGGCTTTGCGTGACGAGCTTTGGTACAACGGACGGAACGGGTCATGAGTCCAAAGTCGATCCGGCGTCCGCATGCGCGCAGAGCGATCCCGACTGACCGGGACTGCTGATGGCTGCAAATCAAATAACCAAGGCGCACATTGCCAAGTTCCTGATCGGATCGATTGCGGCACTCTTCGTCGTGGCAGGTGCCGCGAAGATCTACGATATGGATCTTTTCCGCCAGAGTCTCGACTCGTGGCGACTGATTCCGGACGCCGTGCGCTCGACTGTCTCGGTCTTACTACCAGTTCTTGAACTTGGCTTAGGTCTGGCGTGGCTGCTCGGCTATAGCCAGCGTCTCCTGACCCTGCTGCTCGCCGGGGTACTGTTTGCGTTCTCTGCTGTGTACGCGGCGCATGTGGCAGCAGGGTATGTACCAGAGCGCAAGTGCCTGGGCGAGTTGCTCCGGGTTGGGGCGTTCGAACGGGAGGCACACGCTCTGCTGTATCGAAATGGCGCGCTGATCGCCCTGCTTTGTACTGGCTGGTTCGTCGCGTATCGAAAGCCGCGGCACCATCGCGATGGCACCCCGGACTCGACAGCATCGACCAGCCGGGGACGAGCACGAGGATTCACACTGATTGAGATGCTTGTTTCGATCGGTATTCTTGCGTTGCTGATCGCGATTCTGATTCCCGTTCTTGGCCGAGTCCGGGCTTTCGCAAGGCTATCCGTCGACCGGTCCAACTTGAAGCAGCACGCGGCGGTTCTCACGCAGTACGCGAGTGACTGGTCGGACGCCCATCCGCTTTTCCTGGATCCCGCTGGTCCCGTTTCGACCTTACGGTGGCGTTCCCGCGAAGCGGAGTTTGAACTTCCATACTTCTTGTCATGCCTCGCATGGCCCATCGCGCTTGCCGACGCGTACTACGACGGGCAAGTGCCGGAGGATGCGTTCTGGTCGCCCCAGGAACCTCTCTCGCGGACCGAGGCCGGTGATACCTCATTCGCGATGACGAGTTACAGTTATCCGTGCGCCTTCATCGCTCGGCCAGAGTACTGGCGGCCTGAGTCCCGACTCGGCGATCCCGCCCGCCAGACCGGTCTTACAAGGTCATCAGAAGTTCGCTTCCCGGCCGCAAAGTCATTGCTGGTTCTTCAGACGGGGGGGTGGAACGGGCTCAATGATTGGATGAACGCGCCCAGAGCCAGTCTCATGGCGGCGATGTATGACGGCTCCGCAGACAGATTCGCGGGCACGGATGCGGCCGCCGCGATCGTCGACGCCGATGGCGGGACCGCGAGGCCGGAGTGGTCGTATCATTACCGCGACTGGCCGAGGCTGCACCATACGCCGGACGGCGTGCTCGGATGCGACATTCTGCGCCGATAGTTCACAGAACAGCCAGCCATGTTCCCATGGTGTTGGGAGCCCCGCGGCAGCCCTCGGGTTTCTCCGCTCCCTCCGCCACCTCCGCGTGCTCCTGCTTCCTGCCCCCGGCCCCGGCCCCCGGGGGGACACTGAAATCGCACATTCCTCAGCATCGCCGGCAAGTGCGTCGGGTTTCCGCCCCCATCACCGCACCGAACACGACCACTGCGGTTCAGCACGCGGGGCGCTGGTCGCCGCTTCCGAACCAGCCCGAAGCGCCAGCAAGGAATCCTCGTTCGCTTCCGAACGAGCCCGACGCACCGGCGAGGGAGCCTGCCGACGGCACGAAGCGGCCCGGATCAGGTTTTGGGGAACAAGTCATCTGCGCATCGGCGGTTGTGAGCACTTTCGCCAAGGCCGCCGCAGCCCACACCAGCGCGATGGCGACGATCGGCAGGCCCAACAAGACACCCCGCACACCCGCCATCACGCGCCCTTCCAGCGCCGGATGCCGAAGACGATGCCGGCGAGCAGGATGAGCCCGACGCCGATGAGCATGACCGTGCGCGAACCAGGCCCGGTCGTCCCCGGAGGGCGGCTGGACGTGACCCCGGTGGGCTCCACCCCCCGTTCGATGGGGCCCAACACAGTTCCATCGGCCTTCTTGCTCATACCTTCGATCTGGTCGACAATGATGAAGTCGGAAGCCATTGGTAGGCGCGCCGGCGGAGTTGTCGCAGAAACCTCCTCGGCCTGAGTCATCAATACCATCATGTTGATCGGGCTTGAGCCTGGCAGATCAACATAAATCTGAAACGGTACAGACTTTCCCGAGGCAAGTTGCCTCCAATCCTCAAATCGGGTCTCACTCACAACGTCGCCGTCTCGGCCAAGCACCGTCAAATGCTTGATCCAGCCATTTCTGCGGTCGAAGGACAACCTCGTACCCTTGGGAAACAGTTGTGGATGACTGAGCGTCACTTCCGTCAGTTCGGAGTCAATATCGGCGATCTTATCGACTTCGGCGCCGGCGTTCCTGAGCACTCGGATAAGATACAGGGGCGAACACATCTGCTCAGCCCCGCTGCGACGCCACACGCGAAACTCATCTGACCGTTCGGCTACTCGCCGCGAGAAGTGGTAGCGCCAACTCGCCAGGTCGGTGCCATGAAAGTATTCAAAGGGTGCGAAACCAATTACAGGCTCTACCTTTGATTGCAGCCAGACACACCAGTCCATGGCAATCCAGGCTTCAATCTGCTCGCTGGGGTTTTCCTCCCCATCACGATACCGATGACCTCGGACAGAATAGGCTTCCGGGAGAGGTACCCGAGCAAGGAGCGCCTGCAGTTGCTGTTGTTTGTCGGGATCGAGACCCCGTGCAAGTGTAAGATTTGCGCCGCACGTCAGAATCGCGATGAAGAACCAAACCAGAACGCCCCAACACCGGCATGTTCGCTGATTCATATGCTGCGCTCTCATCGCCCTCACCCGGGAAACGGGATAAGGCACTCCTGGCCCCCCACCGTGTCCCACGGAATCGTGCAGGTCACAGTGCCGCTCGGACCAATGTCCACACCGCCCACGCAGCATCCCGTCGCCGGGTTGACAATGCCCTGCCAACGATCTCTCGCAGGCACTGTAATGGTCGCTGGGAAGCAGGTTTTCCAGCCGGTGTACCAAGTGCTGTCGCACACGATTCCTTGCGGACAAACAACAAATCGTGCGCAGAGACTGTCAGCGTTTCCCGTGCAAGGCGCCTTCTCCTCGCCGGTATACGCGGGATCGGACTTCGTGAGATAACACGCTCCGGCCGCGATGGCCGTGACTGCTCCCAGCAAGGCGATTTGAGTTGTGAACCACTTCATCGTCAGGTCCTCCGAAGAAGAACACCATCCCCGACGAGGCCGTTTGCCCCGACGAGGCCGTTCGCCCCGACGAGGCCGTTGCAATCTACCTCGGGGCGCCGTACGCTGTCAAGGGACAACGGAGGTTTTCCACCACAATTTTATAGATCAGGTGGCAAAATGATCATGTCAAGCAGAGGCCGAGGCAGACGTGTACGCAAGTTCGGCGGCCCACGCGAACGGGCGTTCAGTCTTGTTGAACTGCTGGTCGTGCTCGGCGTCATCATGGTCGTCATTTCGCTGCTGATGCCTGCCCTCACGAGCACCAGGGCCGAGGCGAATC
>RHKP01000028.1:38696-71090 GCA_008363215.1 Cyanobacteria bacterium CYA | reverse complement strand
AGACTGCACAGCAGCCTTGGCTACGTCAGCCCCGAAGCGTTCGAGGCGAGCCATGGCTTGTAACATCATCGACTCCACCGCAGATGGGAAGGGTCAGTCAACGATCCGGAACCCGATCGCCTTCCTGTTCTCTCCGTCGTTGCTCCAATGGCGCACGTGTTCAGCACCAACGGCGATGGCGTCGTGGGGGACAGCAACGATGATTTTGCGATGACGGCTGATGGCACCTCCTTCGTCGCACCACAAATTGCGGGCATCGTGGGATTGATGCTCAAGGTCAACCCCGATCTCTCATTCTGGCAGGTCAAGCACATTCTTGAAGTGACGGCGACGGACTTGGATGACGGCAGCGGACAATTCATCGGGTACGACCGCTTCACCGGTTTTGGCCTTGTGAACGCTCGCAAGGCGGTCGAATACACGCGCAAGCACTACCTTCCCGCCGACTGGAACGGCGACAACTCTGTTGACACTACCGACGCCGCTCTCTTCACCCTCGACTACGCGAACGGCGAGTTGATGAGCGATCTCAACCTCGACGCGACACAATCGGCAGACGACATGGCCATCTTCCTGCGCAGCTATTTCGCCGAGTAGCGACAACACAAGCTGCCGCACCCCAAAGCAAAACCGGGCCCCGTGTGGGGGCCCGGTGGTTGAGAACTTGAATCTCGCGACTTGAGTTGTCAGTTCGCCGAAGCCGCTTCAGCCTCGGGGGTTTCCTGCTCTTCGTCGCGGGTGCCGAGGAACTTGGCTTCCAGTTCGATGCGGATTTTTTCCATGGCCTTGTTCTGGATCTGACGCACGCGCTCCTTGGTCACGCCGATGATCTGCCCGACCTGCTCGAGCGTCATCGGCTTCTCGCCGGTTTCCGACTCGAGTCCGAAGCGGTGCTCGATGACGGTGCGCTCGACGTCCGTCAGGTCGGCCCGGTTGTTGAGCACGATCTCGCGGACTTCTTCGGCTGCATCCTTCTCGAACGTCGCCCGCTTGGTCTCAAGGTAGTTGGACTTCTCAAGTTTGGGGTCAAAGTCGGTCGGGAAGCGCTGGCGATACTTGGACAACTTCATGCCCTGACGGCTGAAAGCCTTGAGGATGGCCCGGCATGCATAGGTCGAGAACTTGTACCCGCGTCCGGCGTCGAACTTGTCGACGGCGCGGAGCAGGGCCATGTTCCCTTCGCTGACCAGGTCGGCAAAGTCGACCTCGCTCATGCGGGTGCGTTTGGCCATCGCCAGCACCAGCGCCAGGTTGGTCTCGGCGATCTGCTCGCGGATGACCTCTGCCCGGCGGTGCCAGGAGAGGATCGCCTCGGCCTGATCGGGGCTGGGCTTGCGCGAGGGCGCCTCCTGCACCTCCTGCTGCAACTTCCACACGCGGTAGCGCGCGTAGTTGAACTGATGGAACAGGACCTTTTCCTCGGCCCCGGTCAGGATGACCTGCTGCGAACTCTTCACGCTCCGCGTGCGCGTGGACGACAGATCGTCCATCACCGGGTGATACCAGGTGGTGTCCGGCTTCTGGATGTCGGGCGCGAGGTCATAGATCTTCCGCTCGGCGTCGTTCTCGTAGAACGCCTCCGAGTCAATGAAGTCCTGCTCGCGCTGAAGCACCTGGTTGAGCAAACGCTCGTCCTCGACGCTGAGCCGACGGGCCGACGGAGCCTTGCGCGCGGTGCGCACGACACCGACCCGGTGCCGACGCTGCACCTGCTCAAGCGGGGTCGGAGATGTGTGACGTGTCTGAGCCATCGTTTCCGCTGTCCTTCGGCCCGATCCGGTCGGGCCCTCTTCGTGAACCGTCGGGAGTTCCTTGCGTCCTGACGGTCTGGTTGGGGTTTTTGAAACCCCGATTCGTCTATCGAAACCGGCAGAAGGTTCTCCCTGAGCAGAACCCTCGTCAGGGCCGCAAGTATTGCGGTCTCCTTCGGGTTCTCAAGCCAAACAGCGATCCCCCGAGTCGGGGTATTTCCCCGACAGAAGAGGATGTTGGGTCATCATCCGAGGATCTGGGGTTGTTCCCACGGCGCGTGCCGCCGGCCTCAAACCCACCGGCTGAATAGATACGATGCTCCTTTCGCCCAAGTTTCCCGTCAATTGAGAGGCATTCCAAAAAACTACGCCTCAACCGACCAATTCCTCTGGAAAGCGTGGCAACGTATCCTTCACGCATGGGTCGTTGACCCACTTCCGTTCCGAGCATACCGTGTCTTGAATGCTGACCAAGCCCAGTTTCGGCCCAATCGGTGCCGAAGCGTCACTATACGCGAATTGGGCGCGGGGGAGCAAGCGCGGCTTTGACCGCGCGCTGATTTCCACAGGTTTTACCACCCCCAACTTCGGGCGTTGCCATCTCGTGCAGCGATTCCCAGAGGAGATCCACATGCCGTTCACGCTCCAGCCCCTCCCGTATGCCCACTCCGCGCTCGAACCGCACATCGATGCGCAGACCATGGAAATTCACCACGACAAGCACCACGCCGCCTACGTCAACAACGCCAACAAGGCCTTGGAGGGCACTCCGTGGGCGGATCTGGGCGTGTGGGATCTGCTCCCACGTCTAGGAGAACTTCCCCAGGAAAAACAGACCCCGGTGCGCAACAACGCCGGGGGACATGCCAATCACACCCTGTTCTGGCGCGTGATTGGGCCCAACGCCGGAGGAAAGCCCTCCGGCGACCTGGCCCGGGTCATCGATCGTGATCTCGGCGGATTCGAGAAGTTCAAGGAGGCGTTCGCCAACGCCGGCGCGACGCGATTTGGCTCCGGCTGGGCCTGGCTGGTGGTCAAAGACGGGAAACTGGCGGTCTGCTCCACAGCCAACCAGGACAATCCGCTGATGCCGGCTGCTTTCGGCGGCGGGCAGGGGACGCCGATTCTCGGGCTGGACGTGTGGGAGCATGCCTACTACCTCAAGTATCAGAATCGGCGTCCGGACTATATCAAGGCGTTCTGGAACGTGGTGAACTGGGACGAGGTGTCGCGTCGGTTCGTCGAGTCGGGCGCACGGGTGTGAGGATCAGCAAGTCGCTGTTGACACTGTGGTTGATCGCCCCGATCGCGGCGGTGGCAGTGCTGAGCGTCTGGATTGTGCTTTCCATGCGGGGCGAGCCGTGGATGAACGCGCCGCCGGTCGGGGCGGGGGCGGCCCAGACGGGAGGCGCCAACGCGCTGGGCGAGTGGCTGGCGCATCGCAACGAGGCATCGCAGATCCGCGTCGTGGTGGAAGATCGCAGCGAGGATTCCAGCGGCGGCCTCAGACTGTTTCTTGCGCACCGGGCAAACGACTGGAAGGGCGAACCGATGACGGCGACCACTCCGGGTCGCTGGGAGTGGACCGGGTCGAGCGCGGATCTGGATGAGGGCTTCGAGGTTATCCGGACCGGCGAGGATGGGGTGACGTTGCGCGATGCCGAAGGCCGGAGAAGGCTGCACCTGACCTCCGGTGAACAGGTGGTGGTGGTAGGCCGGTTCGTGCCCTGAGAACGGGATTCTGGGGCGGTGGAGGGCGGGGACGGCGAGCGTGCCCTGGCGGCTCCCGATTGGCTTCCAAAGCGGGAAACCGGAGAAGCAGCGCGGGATCTCCCTCATCTGGGGAGGAACTCTGACCCATTGAGGGGGCGATTTCTTCCCGATCGGTGGAATTTCGGCGCAACTGAGGCACATTGGAGTGAGAGTCGGCTCAGGTGGGCCGGTTGCGGGAAGGCATCATCCCCAAGAGCGGGAGCGGACCAACGGGGTCTGGAGCCAGGGACAGGCTGTCGTTGTCATGAGTGTTTTGTACCGCCCAACGGAGAGCCCGTTCGCTGTCGTCGAATGGCAGCCGGACGTGATGGCGATGCTGGACGACCACCACCTTGTGGCCTGGTCGTCGCGTGCCTACCGGCGGTTGCAGTTCTCGGCGACCCTTCAGCAGTTCTTCGGGGCTCAGCGTGACACCGATGTATGCGTATTGCATGGTCGGTTTGTCACGGACCTGGAGTCATTTTGCTGCCAACTGGAGCGTCTTCTTCCAGGTCCTCCCCTCGAACGAAGGGTGGATGGGCCCAGCGGGGTGGCAAATCTGCTGCGCAGCCGTCACACCTTCAGGGGGCATCCGGCGGCCAAGTACCGGTACATCGTGTGGAACGACGCCGACGTGCTGCTTCGGAGCGATGTGCACTTGTTCGGCGAGTTGGTCGATGCGCTTGCGGGCGTGGCGGCTGAGTGCGAGTTTGCCTCCGACGACCTGCTGCTGCTCCAGCGGGTCGCGTTCATCGGCGGGCCGGCGCTGGACGCGTACGCAGATGACAAGCGCGGGCAGTTCCAGGCATGGCGGCCGGACACGATCGGGGAGCCGTTCTGGAAACTGGTGACCGGACTCGACGAGCCGCCGGTGATGCGGTACGCGATCGACGGACTGGCGTGAGGAGCGCGCGTCGGGAGTCGCGAATCGCGAAATGCGAAAATGTGTGACACAGGCAGAGGGTCACGGGCGAGGCGCCCGCGCCACGGGGGGTAGCGGAGGGGAACCCTGCGCTTCGGGCGCCGGCATGTCTGTTTCCCACGCGTCGATGGCGGCGTGGACTTCGGCCGGGGTTGTGGCGAGGCGGACGCTTTCCTTGAGGGCGTGGCAGTGGGAGTTGTTGATATTCTTGCCGAGCCAACTGATCTTCTGGCGGATGCGGAACATGGCGTAGCGGTCGTCGCGGTGTTGGCGCATGAGGTTGAAGTAGGTGCGGAGGATCTGGAGTTTTTCGGGCTCAGTGGGTGGGGAGTAGAGGTTCACCGGCTGGAAGCCGGTGCCACTGCAGTCGGAAGGCTCCTCGGCCGGTTGGAAACCGGCCCTACTGGACTGCTCGGCCCATGCGGCGGCGAAGATCCAGGGCATGGCGAAGGCGCCGCGGCCGATCATGACGCCGGCGCAGCCGGTTTCCTGGATCATGTCGACGACGTCGTGCGGCTCGCGGATATCGCCGTTGCCGATGACCGGCGGGCCGCCCGAGGTGGTGCCGTCGTAGCGACCGAAGCGTTCGGCGACGGCCTCGACGACGCGGCGGATACCTTCGCGGCGGCACCGGCCTTTGAAGCGTTGCTCGGTGGTGCGGCCGTGAATGGTGACGGCGCAGACGCCGGCGGCGATGAGTCGGCAGGAGAGTCTGCCGGCGGCGTTGTCGGCCGCGTCTTCTTCGGTCCAGCCGAGGCGCATCTTCGCGGTCAGCGGGATGTGCGTGGGGAGTGCGGCGCGGACGGCTTCGACGACGCGTTCGGCAGTGTCGGGGATACACATGAGTTTGGAGCCGCCGTCTTTCTTGCAGATCTTGTCGACGGGGCAGCCCATGTTGATGTCGACGACGGTGGCGCCGTGGTCGGCGCACCAGCGGGCACCGTCGGCGAGCAGCGCGGGGTCGGAGCCGTACAACTGCATGCCGATGGGTTTGTCGAAGTCGTTGGTGCGTGCGAGGTCGATGGAGGCCTCGGAGCCGCAGAGCAGACCTTGTGGGCTGAGCAGGTCGGTGCAGGCAAGACCGACGCCGCCAAGGGAGCGGACGGTGGTGCGCCAAGCCAGGTCGCACCAGCCTGCGATGGGGGCGAGGAGCAGGTTTGATTCGAGACGAACGGGACCGAGTTGGAGAGGAGTGGCAAGCATCGTTCGAGGGCGTGCGGGCGCGGGGAGTGTGAGAGCGTAGGTTTGAGAGCGGCGGCGTTGCGTTTGACTGGCGACCCGAATGCGTGTGCAGGGGCGGCAATTCCGCTTGGAACGCGGCGGGGAACGAAATGAAGCCGGGTCGACGCGGGAACTACTGCGCATGCGCCCGGCGTCTCAGGATGCGATGGAGAGGGCGTTCCGCACCGGGTGCCGGCGCAGGGGGCGGGGCCATGCGCGGCAAGGCTGAGCCCGGAGCGATCACGCGTGCGAGCGGGTGTGAAGCCCGCGTGATGGCGCGCGCTTCGGGTGAGGAACCCGACGCCGTATGAGCGGCTGCCCAGACGCCGATCGGAGGCATGTCATCCGACCGGTGAAGGGGCTCTGGCATCGGCGAGTGTCTCATTGCCGGCAGGGGCGGCGTGCGGACAGAGCACGTGGAGGGTGTCGTTGGGCAACGTGCGGGGGAGGCGAACTTCTGGTTGAACCAAGACGCGATCAACGCGAGCACGAGCGGGGGCGCGGTTTGCTACGCTCCACGGCCATGAGCACGAGCGACACGCCGCAGAGACCACAGGGGACGTCAAGCACGCAGGTTGGTTCGTCGGTTGAGGCGGGGGGAGCACGCGGCCCGCGTTCGAGATCGATGATCCAGCGTTTTCTAAGCGCGATCGAGTGGGCGGGGAACCTGCTGCCGCACCCGGTGACGCTGTTTGCGCTGTTCGCGATGGCGATCGTGATCATCAGCGCGATCACGGCGCGGCTGGGCGTGAGCGTGGAGGACCCGCGCTCGGCGGAGGGAGTGCTGCTGACGACCCGGTCGCTGCTCAGCGATGAGGGCGTGCGGTGGATGCTTCAGTCGATGGTGACCAACTTCACCGGGTTCGTGCCGCTGGGGACGGTGCTGGTGGCGCTGCTGGGCGTGGGGGTGGCCGAGAAGTCGGGCTTGTTTTCGGCCGCGACGCGGGGGCTTGTGCTGGCGGCGCCGCCGAATCTGGTGACGGTGGTGCTGGTATTCGCCGGCGTGGTGAGCAACACGGCCAGTGAGATGGGCTACGTAGTGCTGATCCCGCTGTCGATGACGCTGTTCCATGCGCTGGGGCGGCATCCGCTGGCGGGAATGGCGGCCGCGTTCGCGGGGGTGAGCGGGGGCTACAGCGCCAACCTGCTGATCGGGACGATCGATCCGCTTCTGGCCGGCATCACGCAGGAGGCGGCAAGGCTGGTCGAGCCGGGGTACGAGGTGCACGCGGCGGTCAACTGGTACTTCATGATCGTGAGCACGTTCCTGATAACGGCTCTGGGGTGGTTTGTGACGGCGCGGATCGTCGAGCCGCGGCTGGGTAAGTATGACGACTCGATGGGCGACGACACGCTCGAGCCGGCGCCGGAGATGACGGGGCTGACGCGTGAAGAGAGGCGGGCGCTGAAGGGGGCGGGGTGGTCGGCTCTGCTGGTGTGTTCGGGGTTTATGTACATGGTCGGGCCGCGTTTTACGTGGCTGGGCTGGGCTGAGGCGCTTCCGCTGTGGGGGGTGTTGCGAGATCCGGACACGACGCTGACGGGGCCTGACAGTTTCCGTCCGCTGCTGCACAGTGTGGTGCCGATGATTCTGGTCTTCTTCGTGGTGCCGGGGTTCGTGTACGGGCGCCTGGCGGGGACGATGAAGAACGACAAGGACGTGATCGACGCGATGGCGGCGGCGATGAAGTCGATGGGGCTGTACATCGTGCTGGTGTTTTTCGCGGCCCAGTTCGTAGCGTATTTCAACTACTCGGGGCTTGGGCAGGTGGTGGCGGTGCTGGGGGCCGAGGCGCTGGTGGCAATGCAGTTGGACAACCCGCTGGTGTTCATTCCGTTCATCGCGGTGTGCGCGATGGTGAACCTGGTGATCGCGTCGGCCAGCGCCAAGTGGGCGGTGCTGGCGCCGGTGTTTGTGCCCATGCTGATGACGATCGGATACAGCCCGGAGGTGATCCAGACGGCCTACCGGATCGGAGACAGTTGCACGAACATCATCACGCCGATGATGTCGTACTTCGGGCTCATTCTGGCGGTGGCGGTGCGGTACAAGAAGGATCTGGGGATCGGGACGATGATCGCGACCATGCTTCCATACACGATCGCGTTCCTGGCCGGGTGGACGCTCCTGTTCTACCTGTGGGTTTTCCTGCTGGATATGCCGGTCGGGCCCGGCGCGGCGACGTATTACACTCCCGCGCCGGCGGGCTGAGCGCCGCGTCGGCTGGTGCGGGGGCGATGCCGGACGGGGCCGACCGGGCGCGGGGTCCATATGCTCTGGCGCGCCCGGGAAGGGCGTGAGCGGAGCGGCCGATCTTGACGCACGATCGCAAGAGTCCCGAGCGTCTGGCCCTGATCGGCGTGGCGGTCAACGCGGGGCTGGCGGTGGTGAAACTGGTGGCCGGGATCGTGGGGCACTCCTTTGCGCTGGTTGCCGACGCGGCCGAGTCGTTGGTCGACATCGCCGGCTCGGTGGTGGTGTGGGGTGCGTTCCGCTACGGCGGGCGTCCGGCCGACGAGGATCATCCGTTCGGACATGGGAAGATTGAGGCATTGGCGGGGCTTGCGGTGGCGCTGCTGGTGATGAGCGTGGGCGTGGGGGTCGCGGCCGAGGCGGTGCGCCAGATCGCCACGCCGCACCAGGGCCCGCTGGCGTTCACGCTGGTGGTGCTGCTGGCGGTGGTGGCGATCAAGGAGACGATGTTCCAGGTGACGCAATGTGCGGCGAAGCGCGCGTCGAGCAGCGCGGGGCACGCCGACGCGTGGCACCACAGGTCTGACGCAATTACGTCGGCCTTTGCGTTTGTCGGGATTTCAGCGGCGCTGGCGGGCGGCCCGGACTGGGCGCCGGCCGACGACTGGGCAGCGCTGCTCGCGTCGGGCGTGATCCTGTTCAACGGCGTGCGCCTGTGTCGCGAGCCGCTGGGCGAGTTGATGGACAAGCAGGCGCCCGAAGTGGCCGAACGCGTGACGGCGACCGCACTGGAGATTGACGGAGTGCTGGGTGTGGAGCGTTGCGAAACGCGGCGTTCAGGGCGGGGGTATCGCGTGGTGATGCACGTGGAAGTGGACCCGCAGATGAGCGTGCTGGATTCACACGCGCTGACGGGACGAGTGAAGAGCGTGCTGCGCGAGCAGTTTGCAGAACTGGACGCAGTGCTCATTCACATCGAGCCGTTCCGGGGGCAGCCGCACTGATGCGGGTTTGACTCAAAACTCGTACGTCGCGGAACGCCGGTCTCTTGTGAGTCTTCGAGCGTAGGTCCGGGCGGCCGGCGCTTTGTGCTGCCCGAGTTCCGGCTGATTCCGACCCGGAGAGGTGACCGATGGCGGGCGCTTCTCCAGCGTCGCCACACCCTCGAGATGCAACCTGAGTCCGTCTGCGGCGTTGCCCGGGCCCGTCCCACCTTCCCGTCCGGGAGCATGGGAGGGTAGTTTGAGGTCAGGCGCGCGAGATGTAGGAGCCATCGGCGGTCGAGACTTTGATCTTCTCGCCGATTTCAATGAAAGGCGGAACCTTGGTCTTCAGCCCGGTGTCGCACTCGGCTTCCTTCAACTGGTTGGTGGCCGTGGCCCCCTTGATGCCGGGCGGGGTCTGGGTGACGGTGACTTCGACGGCGGCGGGGAGTTCGATGGAGACGGGGGTTGTCTCGTGGAAGAGGACGGTGCACTGGGTGTTTGGGGCCATGTAGAGGAGTGAGTCGCCGAGCAGTTCGGGCTGGAGTTCGACCTGGTCGAAGGTCTCGAGGTCCATGAAGGTGCCGCCGCCGACGCCATCGGCGAAGAGGAACTCCATGCCGCGGCGGTCGAGGTTGATGGTCTCGATTTCGTCGGCGGAGCCGAGGCGTTTTTCGAGGTACTTGCCGGAGATGACGTCGCGGATCTTGATCTGGATGAACGCGCGGAGGTTTCCGGGGGTGCGGTGCTCGAACTGGGTGATGACGAACAACTTGCCGTCCATCTTGATGCCCTGACCGGGGCGAAGGTCGGTGGCCTTCATGGTGAGTCTCCGTGCCCGGTTGGCGGGCGGTTTTCGTGTTTTGTGGGAGTAGAGGGTAGGCGCGGGGGAATGGGGAGTGGGCAACGGGCAAGTCGGCGCTTCGAGCCGATGCCGAAGAGGGAACATCGGTTCGCGAGCCCGCTCATGCCGCCAGCCGGCCCGCGCCGGGCCGGTGGAAACGTCACCCTTGCCCGAACGCGCCTCGGTATCGCCGATCGAAACGCCGGATGTCCCCAATGCCCGCGGACGGAAGTCCGAAGAAGATGGTGCCGTGCCCGAACCGAGGCCGAAACCGGTTGTCCGGGCAGCCTACGGCGAGGTGCACTCGGGCGACGGTGTGCGGGGCTGCTGCGGGTGCAGGTTCGGTGATCCGCCGAGGTCCGGGGGTGGCCGGTCCACCGTCGGCGTCGACCCCGGCTGGCGGTGGTCGAGGCTCGAACGCACCGCGTCAGCGGCGGATTCGGCGACGTGAGCCCAGCATCGCCAGTGATGCAATGACCGAGGCGGAGCCCGGCCCGGGGACCATGTAGCGGTCGATAAGCGGAATCTCGAATGCAACTTCACCGGCGTCATCGAGTTCCTGGATAAGCACCAGGCCGATATCGAGCGCGTAGAGTTTGTGTTCGACAATCTCGGGCCCGTCGAAGAGGTTGCCTTCCGAGGTGTGCAGCACGTCGGTGAAGTTTCCAAAGTCGATGTTGACGATCGCGTCGAGGCTGTTGACGACGGCAAAGTCCAGCGCCACGTCCGGCGCGAACTCCTGGTAATAAGAATCACCGACCTGCGGATCGGCCGGCATGATAATGCCGGGGAGATTGGTGATGCCGTCGGCAACCCATGAGCCGTGGTTGTTGGTTCCTATGAGATTGCCGTCATCGTCGTAGTTGTAGTTGATGACGAACTCGCCGAAGTACCACACGTTGCCGTCATTATCCTCGGCGTACCAGTCGCGTGCGACTTCGACCAGCAGCCCGTCCTCATAGGTGCGGTCGCGGATGACGCGGCTGCGAACGCCGAGAATGTCGATGGTCTGGAACGTGACGAAGGTCTCGATGCGTTCGAGCGTGCCGTCGACCATGCCCTCGTAGATGGAGAGTGTTCCCGGCTGAAGGGGATAGTAACGATTCTCGCTGACGTCGCTGCCGGGACCGAATGTCGCGGCGGTCCAATCCGGAAGCACCGGGTCGGCCCAGGCCGGCGTGCTCAGGAGTCCTGACAGGAGCATGACAACTCTCGGCGTCGGACGCTGCATGTGATATCCCTCCCGCTCGGGACCACTTGTGCGCGGATTGCATCCTACCTTGAGCAGGAATATACATCACATTTCAGCCGTGCCCAGAGAATCTCATGCTGCATCTCACTGCGCCCCACCCGTTGGGGTGAATGGCTGCTCGTTTCCACAGCGGCGATCGGGAGATGCTCCCTGCAGGTTGCTTGGGCGATTACCTATACGCGGGCCGTGCCGTTCAACTTCGAGGTTCCCCAGACCGTGCTCCACGCGAGCAACCTCGGGACGGCGTGGGCGTCTTGTCGGGATGTGCACTGTCTTGCGGGGTCCGGGCCAATGGAGGACAAGCATCGGCCGGCAGCCGGTCGGGCTCAAGAAGTCTCGCTCCGTCTGGCTGCGGGAGAAGCCTCCTCCGGCCGGGACCGAAGGGGGATCGAGAGAAGCGGACGTGCAAATACACGCGGAGGCGTTATGCTGTCAGTTCGTTATTGACTTTGATTGTGCCGGTGAGAGTGCGCTCCACGGGGCAGCGGCTGGCGATTTCGCAGAGGCGCTGTCGCTGGTCGCCGGTCAGGTCGCCTTCGAGTGTGATGCGGGCGGTGATGGCGGTGTGCTCCTGGTCGGGGCGATCGATGAACAGTGCGACGTGCATCGCGTCGAGAGGGATGCCCTTGCGGTCGGCGTACATGCGGCAGGTGATGGCCTTGCAGGCGCCGAGGGCCGAGAGGAGAAGATCGACAGGCGCAGGCCCGGCGTCGCGGCCTCCGAGGGAAGCGGGCTCGTCAGCGATGATGGTGTGTCCAAGCGCGTCGATGGTGGTGCGGTAGTGGTCACGGGCGATGGAAACGGTGACGGGGGGATTGCCGGCGGCCGGCCCGTGTGCAGACTCGCCTTTCGTGGTCATCACAGGGGGCGCGGAAGAGCCGCGACGGATCGGCGGAGTGCCCGTGGCACCCTCCGGCCTTGCGGACTCGGCCGCATCCCCCGTGCCGCGGGGGAGGATCTTCAGTCGCTCATGCAGGCGGGTGCGCACGGCGGGCCAGTCGGCGGTGAGGATGGAGTACATCGCGGTCGAGCGGTGGAAGCCGTCCGACATGATGACGTTCTCGCGGAGGACGCCCTCGAATGCCGCCCCGAGTTTGAGGATGGCGGCGCGCGAGCGGGCGTTGCGTTCGTCGGTCTTGAGTTGCACGCGGATGGCGCCGAGGTCTTCAAAGGCGTGCTGGAGGAGCAGGAGTTTGCACGCAGGATTGAGTGTGCCGCCACGCAGGCGCGGGGTGTACCAGGTCCAGCCGATTTCGAGGCCTCGGTGGGCGGAGCGGATGTCGAGGTAGGTGGTGACGCCGACGGGCGTGCGCGTGGTGGGCTCGATCACGCAGAAGACGCTGGTGTTGGGCTGCGCCATGAGGAATTCGAGGAAGGCGCGCATGCCGTCGGGTGAGAGGTCGCGCGGGGCGCGCGAGTAGAAGCGGAAGGTGTCGAGCGATTCGGCGGCCGCGGCGAGGGGGGCCGCATCGTCGAGCGCGAGCGGGCGAAGGATGGCGAACTGGTTTTCGAGGCGGGTTGGTGCGGCCCAGGTCATGGGAGGAGAGTAGGAGATGCGGACGCGGCGCTGTAAGATGACACAGGGATCTTGAAAGGAAACGCAATGAGGATGTTGGGCATCGGGGCGGGTGTGCTGGCGCTGTGCTGTGGTGCGGCGCTTGGGCAGGTGCAGGAGAAGATCGACGCGGCCTTTGCGCTGCAGAAGGACGGCGCGACGCTGGCGGTGGTGCGGGCGGCGCTGGCGAACGAGGCGGGGGACGAGGCGGTGCAGTTTGCGATCGCGTCGGTGGATTTTCTGATGGCCGGCGAAGGACTGTTGCAGGCGGCGCATCGGCACGGGTTCCTGAGCACGCTGGCGCCGGTTTCGGGGATGGTCGGACGGCGGGACATTCTCGCGTGGATCTTCAACGGCCAGCCGGCGCCGACGACGTTTGCGGACATCGACGCGGCGGTGCAGGGGTTCGTCGACGCGCTGGGCAGGTGCGAGGCACAACTCGGCGACGTGGGTGATTTCAAGTGCGCGATCAACGTGCCGCAGGTCCGGTTTGACGTGAACTCCGACGGCAAGGCCGAGGAGAAGGAAGCGATCGGCGCGCTGCTTGGGGCGCTGCCGGGGCGTTGGGAGTATGACGCCAAGGAGGAGCGTTACGTTGAGGTGCCGCTGCTGCCGGAGGAGTTCACGATCGCGTTCGATCATGGCGATGCGTCATGGCTGCGGGGGTATTGCCACCTGCTGATGGGGGTGGGGCAAGTGTGGCTGGCGCACGACGGGCAGGAGTGGTTTGACCGGACGGGGCTGGTGCTGTTTCCCGACGCGCAGATCAGGTATGACTTCCTGAAGAACTCGACGTTTTTTATCGAGGCGATGGGGGATCGCACGCCGACGCCGTTCGACGTAACCGACCTGATCGCGATGATCGGGAACTTCGAGATGCCGGTGGACGAGCCGGAACGGATGAAGGCGGCGCTGGAGCATTTCCGTGCGACGGTGGTGCACGGCAAGGAGATGTGGGGGCGCTACGACGCGGAGACGGACGACGATCGCGAGTGGATTCCCAACCCGGGCCAGCACGCGGGCGTGATCGGGGTCGAGGTTGACGCGGAGATGCGCGAGGCGTGGCTGATGTTTCTCGATGAGTGTGACGACCTGCTGGCCGGTCGCAAGGTGCTGCGGTTCTGGCGAGGCGACGGGAGCAAGGGCATCGACCTGGTCAAGGTGTTCGAGGAGCCGCGGGAGTTTGATCTGTTGTACTGGATCCAGGGATCAGCGGCCGCGCCATACTTGAAGGCGGGCCAGTTCACCAGCGACGGGACGTGGGAGCGTCTGTTGGACGTGTTTGACGAGCGGGTGTTCCGGTTCTCGTTCTGGTTCAATTGAGGAAGAAGGCGCTGGGCACCGGGCCTTGGGCGAAAAAGTGAGGGAGGCCGCGGGGTTGCCGCGACCTCCCTTTTTGTGTGTCAAGTCTGTATTCAGACGCGGGGCTCAGCAGCCGGCGCTGAACCAACTGAGATAGGTCTGAACGTCGAAGAAGTTCCACTGCCCGTCGTTGTTGACGTCGGCGGCGGGGTTGTGGGCGCTGAAGAGGTTGAGGAAATGCTGCACGTCGAAGAAGTTGAGCACACCGTAGGGAGCGGCGAAGTCGGCGTTGCAGGCAAGGACGGTGATGGTGTCCGAGTCGGCGATGTAGTTGTTGCCGGTCGCAGTGTCACCGCCGCCGGTGAGGCGCTGTCCGACGTAGTAGACGCCGGGGCTGAGAGTCAGAGGAATCTGGGCGTTGTAGTTGGAGGTGGTGCGGGTGCTGCCGGCTCCCAGGCTCCCGAAGGGGACGGTGGTCATGAGCGCGTCGGCGACGGAGATGATCTGGTTGGTGGAGATGCGCAGTTCGACATCGTACCCGAGCGAGGCGGTGTTGCCGATGTTCTGGACGACGAAGTCAACCGGGATGGTCTGCCCGCGGTAGTAGGTGCCGGCGTCCGCGTTGCACGAGATGGAGGCCAGGTCGATGATCGACGGCTCCGTGCGGAACGTCCAGACCGGACCGACGGTGATGCCGGCGCTGTTGCGGGCGACGATCTGCCAGTAGTACTGAGTATCGAAGGCCAGCGTGCCAAGAGCCCAGAAGCTCGCAGCGGTGTTGCCCTGGTACTCGGTGGCGTCGGGGGTCGAGTCAGTGCCGAAGTACACGTCGTATGACGTGGCGCGGGCGGCCGGGTTCCAGTCGAGGTCGACGGTGATGGCGTTGCCGGTCGAGTTGTTGGCCGGGCTGACGTAGGTCGGGGTGGCAGGGTCGGCCAGAGTGATGCTCACCTGCTGGGCGTCCCACGTGTCGGTGTCGTTGTTGTCGATCCACGCGTCGGTGCCGTCATCGAGGATGGCGCCGATCCAGTAGGTGCCGGGGGTGACGTCGGCGGGGATGAACGGGGCGGGGATGTTGAAGATCACCCCGCTCATGGCGGCGAAGTCCCAGTTGTAGTTCCAGGTCCCCAGCAGCGTGTCACTGGTCGAGATGTTGTTATTGCTGGAGAGGTACACGCGGAGGGTAAAGCCCTGTGAGCCGGGGTCGTTGTTGGTGGCGTTGGCGACGTAGACCTGGAAGATGTCGTTGGCGCTGGTGCCGGCCTTGATGGTTGTGCTTCCAAGGGCGCGGCAGCGGAGCAGTTCGGCGTCGAATGTGTTGCCGCGGGTGTCGTTCTCAAAGTCGATCATGGAATTGACGTAGGTTTCCCACAGGCGGGCGTAGTTTCCGCTGTCGTTGCGGTTGGAGTTGGAGCAGACCGCGTGGACGTAGCGGCTGTCGCCTTCGATGTAGTAGGCGCCCGAGCCGGACATGCCGCCCCAGACGGTGTCGAGGCAGTTGCCGCCGGTGATCAGGTGCATCTGATTGCCGGGGCAGGAGTCCCAGGTGCCGGACCAGTAGTACATGGTGCGTCCGGTGTGGAGCCCGCCGCCGCAGTTTTCAGCCGGGTAGGAGAAGTTGTTGTAGGTACGGTCCTGGTGCCAGGCGCACGTGCCGCCGTAGGCCCAGGCGAACCACCCAGTGAGCATGCCGATGTTGCGAGACGAGCCGCGGTTGATGCGGATGCAGCCGACGTCGGAGTCGAAGTCGCCGTTGTTCACGTAGTTGGAGCCGGCCATGAAATAGTCGCCGCGGCAGTAGCCGAAGTACTGCACGACGTCATCGCTGGCGGGTTCGCCGAACTGTGGAATGGCGGCATCGCCGTCCCACGCCGGATAGATGTAGATGCGGTTGGCCCAGTCAAAGATATTGATGCCGTTGGGGGCGCGGGAGTACACGCAGTGGGCGGCCGTGAGAACCACGCCGGCGTCCTGCATGGAGCCCGAGGCGGTGAACCAGCGGGAGATGCCGTTCTGGTCGATGAACTCCATGACGAGTTTGACGTTGCCCGAGCGGGGCCAGGTGTTCAGCGAGCCGGCGGCGGACATGGTGCCGAACCCGCGGGTGTTGGGCTCGCCTTCGACGTAGTTGTCGGCGCCGGGGTAGTCGCCTTCAGGGGCGACGGTCCAGTCTGAGCGAGAGAAGCCGCGCATGCTCGGCAAGAGCGTGGTCTGCCCGGTGGTGGCGTCGTGCAACATCACGCCGCCGGGCGGCTGCACGCCGGGGACGTAGTCGTCCGAGTTGGGCAACGGCATGGGCGGGATCTGGTCGAGCGGGGGATGGTCCGGGCGCGCGATCTGCAAGTCGGCGCTGGGACGGAAGGGTGTGACGACGTGCTGACCTCCCACGGGTGATACGGTCTGCGTGGGCGCGGGCATGGACTGGGGGATGACCTGACCCGACGAAGAGCCGGCCAGGATTCCCAAGCCCGCCGCAAGAAGGATGCGCCGGAGCGGTACGATGGCTGACATTGGTGGATACTCCCTCTACTGGATGTGAACGTGCGGAATCTGAACAGATCCTGCTCTCTGCAACGCGCGAGGCGAGCGGAACCTGTTCCGCCCAAGACGAAGTGCGCACACTCTAAGCGCAGAAGGCGTCGTGAACTCACGCGGACAATCCTTTCGCGCGCAGTAATCGAACGCGTGTCTAAAGTGGACTGCAAAGTATCTTGATGCACAACCTGGCGGAGTTGAGCATGGGTCAGGTGAATACCAGGACCGCTGCGCACCGATCTCTGCGATTCGAGTCGCTCGACGCACTGGACGCCGAACTGGATCGCATCGAATCGGCTCTGGCAGCCGGCGGGCTGCGAACAACGGGCAACTGGACAGTTGGACAGATCGGTGAGCACCTCGGCAAGTTCGTGCGCTGCTCGTATGATGGCTTTGAGGGTGGCCCGCCCTGGCCGGTGCGCGTGGTGTTTTCAGCGCTTTTCAAGCGTCTGGCGCTGGGCGACGGCCCGGTGCCGCGCGGCATCCGCCTGCCGAAGAAGGCCGCATCTCTGCTCCCCGGCCCGGCAGTGGACAACCGGGAGGGATTGAAGATGCTGAGGAGGCAGTTGGCACGCATCCGTGCCGGCGAGCCCATGTTGCAGAAGAGTCCGATTTTCGGAGCATTGACGCACAAGCAGTGGGTTCACCTGCATCTCAAACACGCGGCCATGCATCTGGGTTTTGTGGCGTATCCCGCTCAGGTTTGAACGATCGCATTCAGCCAAAGATGGACAGACAGGTCGACAATCACCCGCGGATTTGGTGGAGAAACATATGGTGGAAGATATCGGACTGCACTACGAAACGTTGCCGCTGGGAAGTGATCTTGACGCGGAATCGAAAATCCTGTCGATCGCGTTCGGGAGTGCTCCGGAGAAGAGCCGCGAGTGGATCGAGCGGTCGGGGCGCGGGCTGTTCCGGAGAGTGATGTCCGGAGCGCAGGTGGCGTCGGTGCTGATCCTGCTCCCGATGGGGATCTACTACGGCGGTCGGAGCGTGCCGATGACAGGCATCGCGGGCGTGGCGGTCGACCCGGGCTTTCGCGGGCGCGGCGTGGCACGGTGGATGATGACCGAAGCGCTGCGTGAGATCGGGCGCCAGGGCACGGCGTTATCGGGTCTGTATTCGGCGATGCACCCGCTGTACCGGTCCGTCGGCTTTGAGCAGGCCGGGTGTCGTTTCAGGATCAGTGTGCCCCTGCACCTGTTTCCCGCCGGGACGCGGCGGTTCGAGGAACTGCCCTCCGGGTCGAACGAGCAGGTGAAGGAGTGTTACCAGGCGTGGGCCTCGCGATGCGACGGACATCTGGATCGCGGGGCGTACGTGTGGGCGCACATCGAGAACTGGCGGGGGACGCCGATGCGCGGGTTTGTCGCGCGCGATGCGCACGGCCGCGTCGAGGCGTACGTCTACCTGCACCAGTCAGGCTCCGCGGACCCGTGCCAGCCTCCGGTCGTCGAGGTGACCGATCTGGGAGCGAGCACGACCGGGGGACTGCGCTCGCTGATGGCGTTTCTCGGCGGGTTCTCGTCCATCGCGGGGAAGTTGACGTTCTTCGGCGGCCCGTCGCATCCGCTGCTGGCGATGCTCGATGGTCGCCGCTACACGATGGACCTGACGGACCACTGGATGCTGCGCGTGATCGATGTGCGGTGTGCGCTCGAACAGCGCGGGTACGCGCGCGGGCTGCGCGGCGCGGCGAGGTTTGAACTGGCCGATCCGGTGTTCGGCGATCAGGGCGGCCCGTGGACGCTGGAAGTTGAAGGTGGGGGCGGGCACGTCTCACGCGGGGGGAGCGGCGGAGCCAGGGTGACCTCGCGGGCGCTGGCGGCTTTGTATGGCGGGCACCTGTCGGCGCGGCAGTTGCGCCTGATGGGGCTGATCGAAGGCGACGATGCGCAGGTCGACGCGCTCGACACGGTGTTCCCGGTCGGCGTGTCGAGCATGGTGGATAGGTTCTGAAGAGGGTACGGAGGCACGGAGGGGGGCTGGTGTGTGTCTGCCCGGCCCTACCATCGCAGATGTTCAGCCCGATTGACGAGATTCTGGACGAGTTGCGGGCCGGTCGGATGATTGTGCTGGCCGACGACGAGGACCGTGAAAACGAGGGCGACCTCGTGCTCCCGGCTCAGTCGGTCACGCCTGAGGCGGTCACGTTCATGCTGACCGCGGCGCGCGGATATCTGTGTCTGAGTCTGACCGAGCATGACTGCGATCGCCTGGAGTTGAGTCCGCAGGCGGCGGTGAACACGTCGGTGCGCGGCACGCCGTTCACGGTGTCGGTGGACGGGCATCCGCGGCACGGATTCACGACGGGCGTCTCGGCCAAGGAGCGCGCCAAGACGATCCAGATGCTGATTGATCCGAACACGGGGCCTTCGGATTTTGTGCGTCCCGGGCACATCAACCCGCTGCGCAGCCGCGACGGGGGCGTGCTGGTGCGCATCGGGCAGACGGAGGGTTCGCTCGACCTGTGCCGGCTGGCGGGGCTGTACCCGGCCGCGTGCATCATCGAGATCATGGGCGACGACGGCGAAATGCTGCGTGGCGCGGGGCTGGGTGAGTTCAGCGCCCGGCACAAACTGAAGATGTGCACGGTGCGGCAGATCATCGAGCACCGCATGAGCCAGTCGCACATCATCGAGCGCATGGAGCCGCGTCAGGGGAGCGAACTTTCCACGCCCGACGGGGTGTTTCGACTCTTCGCGTTCCGGGCCGTGGTCGATCCGCTGCCGCACCTGGCGCTGACGGTGGGGAACGTGGGAGGGCTGGGCGATGATGGAAGTGTGATCGGCTCGCCTGAACCGACGCTGGTGCGCGTGCATCGGCGCGATCTGCTGGGCGACATCTTCGACGATGTTGAATCGGGCGGCGGGGTGTCGACCGGTCAGACGTTGCGTGCAGCGATGCGGATGATCCAGGCGGAAGGACGCGGGGCGATCGTCTACCTGCGCCCGAGCAATGCGGGCGACGGGCTGTCGGGTCGACTGACGCGTCTGCTCGATCGCAGCGAGCAGGATCGTCCGCACCTCTCGGTGTCGCCGGCGGTGCTTGAGTATGGGGTGGGCAGCCAGATCCTGCGGGCGCTGGGGCTCTCGAAGTTGCGTCTGCTGACCAACAGCGATGCGGACTATCCGCAACTGCGGGCGTTCGGGCTGGAGATCGTGGAGCGCGTGGCGGTGCCGGTGGGGCTGGTGCGACAGTGAAAGAGCGTACGCAGCGGGCACGGAAAGACGCAGTGGGCGCACAGAGCATCAAGCCGCGCAGGTGGAGTTGCCCGGAGAACGCGGAGCAGGATTGAGATCAGATCAGAAGGCGGGATGTGCTGATCGTGCCGCGAACGCGGGCTGATCACACTTGAGCAATCAGAAGTCTGTGCATGCGCACTCTGCGTCTCCGCGGGGTCACTCTCTGCGGCTGCCGGGCGCCTCGGCCGCCTCTGCGTACGCCCTTCCGGTCTGCTCAGTCGAGGCGGTAGTACTCGTCGATCGACTGGTTCTGGTAGGTGAAGGGGCGCATGCGCAAGTTGCTGTATTCCTCGAGGAACTCGGTGGGCCACGAGGGGTTGGACCCGCTGCCGGGGCCCTCGAGCGACCCGATGTAGGTTTCGACGAGATCCTGTCCGGACTTGACGAAGCGGGCCGAGCCGTCGGCAAAGCCGGCGTGGAGTCCGTCTTCCCTGTGATTGTTCCACTCGTCGGGCCAGTTGCTGGTGCCGCCCTCGGGGCGGACGACGCCGAGCGCCACGCCGACGGGGTTGGAGTTGTCGTCGTTATCGTTGTCGAGGATGAGGAGGGTGCGCGAGGGGAACTTGACGGAGTTCTGCGTCTTGACCGGCGAGGGGGCCGGCTCGGCGAGGATGCCCACGCCGCCGACGCCCGAGGGGGCGCGCCACCCGAGTTGACTGGCGATGGTGCCGTTGAAGGGGGGCGGGGGGACCAGTTGTCCGTCGGGGTACTTGCCGGGTGCGAACCAGATGAAGGTCTCGTAGGAGTGTCCGCCGGAGTCGTCGGCCGCGTCGTGCGCGGGGAAGAACAGGTCGAAGGGGAAGTCGCGCCCGTAGAGCAGTTCGATGTCGGCGAGCATGTCGACGTCGGAGAGCATGTGGTTGGGCTCGATGCGGTTGCGGGTGCTCGGGCAGATGCCCACTTCGTAGGTCGAGATGTAATCGGGGAAGAGCCAGCCGATGTTGTCCTCCCATGAGAAGAAGGTGGGCATGTAGAGTTGGCGCGAGTTGTCACCTGAGTAGGCATTGCAGGCCATGGCGAGTTGGCGCGCGTTGGAGAGGCACACCGATCGCCGGGCGGCGTCGCGTGCGCGGGCCAGGGCGGGCAGCAGGATACCGATGAGCAGCGCGATGATCGCGATGACCACCAGCAGTTCGACGAGGGTGAAGGCGCAGCGTCTGGTCATCGGTCTGGAGACCCCCACGTGCGGGTGTGCGAGGGGTAGTGTACACAAAGTGTGTTGGGAGTCGGCGCGCGCCCGTGTACACTGCCGGACCCGGCAGGAGCCATCGGGGCCACGGAGGCTCCTGATCGAGAAAGTGGAGGGCGGTCGTGAAGATGGAGGGAATGGGCATGAGAGGCGCTTGGTGTGTGGCCGCGACGTGCGGGCTGGCCGGTTCGGTGTTCGGGCAGGCGGACAACGACGTGGTCGTCGACGCGGCCGGGGTGTCGCTGCGCTGCCAGTTGTTCGGGCCCTGCTTTCCTGACCAGTACCGCGACAGCCTGGCCAATCCTCTTCCCGCCGGAACGCCGCAGTACATCCTGCCCGCTTCGGGCTATCGCTATGACATCACCGGCGTGGTGGCGACGGGCGGGCTGCTCGGCTCGTTCATTCCCAACGGCTCCACGCTGGATGAGGCGCTGGACGCGATTCTGCCCGGCGGGTCGCGCGTGCTGCACGGGTACAGCCGCAACGACTCGGGCGGGCTGCCCGACCCGGTCAACCAGGTGTTCATGCAGCGGTATCAGGGGGAGTTCGGCGGGATCGAGATGGGGTTGTCGATGTCGGTGGCGGTGAGCAACACGGGCATCGGGCAGTTCCGCGTCTATGACATCGACATTCCGCTGGGCATCCTGGCCGGTTGGATGGAACTGACCGCCGGCTCGGCGACGATCACGACCTGGGTTCCCTCGGCCCCGCAGGAGAGCGAGTGGCACTTCGACGGGTCGTTGGACGCTGCAACCGGCAGCGCCGGCGCCATGATCGCCTACCTGGACGAGGTGGCCTTTGCGCCGATCCTCGGCGGGATGGACCACCTCGACACACCCGATCCGAGCACGCCGGTGGGCGTGACGGCGGCGCAGTCGAGTTTCGCCACGACGACGGCGCTGGGCATCCCCGGTCCGGGCGGCCAGGTGGACACGGTGTACGTCACCAGTCCGGCGCGGAACCTGAGCACGGGTCTGGCCAAGGATCGGCGCGGCATCGGGCTGAGCGTGGCGCCGACGCTGCGGCCGGAGTTTCCGGGCGAGTTCTTCGGACAGTGGACCATGATCTGGGACATGTACATCCCCGCGTCGAGTTGGTACGCAGACTATCCGGCCAACACCGTGGTGCGCGAGTTCCCCGTGGCGCTGCTCGAGGACAGTGCGAACAACAACAGTTCGGCCGACCTGTTCATCCGCAACGCGGGCGGGGTGACGCGGATCGGGTACAACAGCGACGACTTCTCGCAGTACATCCCGATCGGCATCGGGCCCAACCAGTGGTTCCGGCTGGCGGTGGCGTGCGACTACTTCACGGCCGGCGCCAGCCGCGTGTATCTCAACGGCGTGTACGTGGGCAACATCGAGGCCGACTGGCTGTATTGCGCCGTCGATCCGAACCACCCCGAATACGGCGACGGGGAGGACGTGGAAGCGAGCGACTGGACGTCGTGGGGCGGGTTCCCGAACCCGTGGGCGCAGTCAAGCGGGAAGGAGCCCGGCTCCACGGGCCCGGCGCCGTTGTCGTCGACGTTTTCGATGTTCGCCGACCTGGCGGGCGGGCGGTCGGAGGTGGCGTACCTGGCCAACTACTACTTCGTGGACACGGCGCTGACGGGCGCGGAGATTGCGGCGCTGGGCGGGCCGAGCGCGGCGGGGATCGTGATGGTGGGGGCGGAGTGCGCGGCCGACATGAACGCAGACGGGGTGCTGAACTTCTTCGACGTGCAGCAGTTCCTGGCGCTGTTCAGCGCGCAGGATGAGCGGGCGGATTTCGTGGATGACGGACAGTTCGACTTCTTCGACGTGCAGGCGTTTCTGGGGGCGTTTTCGGCAGGGTGCCCGTAAAGGCGTACGCACGGGGCGCCGCCGGACGCAGAGGACGCGCCACGACGCGCATCGCACCTGGTCGCGCAATCGGGGGCCGGTCAGGGCGTTCTGAGGGGCGTCACAGGCGTGGCGCGTGCCTTCACAGGTTCGGTGAGGGGCTTCACAGGCGTGGTGCGTGCCTTCACAGCCTCTGTGAAGGGCTTCACAGGCGTGGTGCGTGCCTTCACAGCCTTTGCGAAGGGCGTCACAGGCGTGGTGCGTGCCTTCACAGCCGTTGTGTAGGGCGTCGCAGCCTTTGAATTCATCCCGAGTCTGGTTCCCGGGGCGGTTCCGGGGGGCGGGGGCGGTTCCGGGGGCGGGGGCGGTTCCGGGGGCGGGGGCGGTTCCGGGGGGGGGGCGCAGGAAGTGCCGGGCGGAGTGTGGGGGCATTCGCCGCTGCGTGAAACTCGCGGGCGCTCTCTCTGCCGGTCGATTCCGGAGGCCGAACCAGCACGCGGGCGAAGCCCGCACCAGCGCGGGCCGGTCCTGCGCACAGACGCGGGCGCAGCCCGCAGGAGATCACCATGGCCACCGTGCCGACGACCAATCTCGGGAAGATCGAGTTCTATGAATCGCACCTGCCCGCGTGGGGGACCAACGCCGTGGCCATCGGGATCACCGCCGCCGCTGCCGCCAACCTGGCCACGCTGACCACCGCGGCCCGCTCGGCCTACAACGCGCACGTCACCGCGACGGCCGCGGCCCGCGCGGCGACGGCGAACTTTTATGACAAGGTCGCGGCCATGCACGCAGGCCCGGGCGCGGGCGCCGACATGATCCGCACCATCCGCGCCTTTGCGCAGAGCACCAACAACCCCAACGTCTACGTCCTTGCCCAGATCCCCCCGCCGGCCACCCCCGGCGTGGTGCCCCCGCCCGGGACGCCGTTTGACTTCCGCGTCGGACTGCTCCAGAGCGGAGCGATCGACCTGCGCTGGAAGTGCACCAACCCGCCCGGGGCCTCGGGCACGGTGTACGAGGTCATGCGCCGCGTCGGCTCGGAGCCGTTCGTCTACATGGATTCTCCGGGCGTGCGGCAGTTTACCGACTCCACCGTGCCGTCCGGATCGGGCACGGTGACCTATCGCGTCACGGCCGTGCGCTCGACCACCCGCGGCAACCCGGCCCAGTTCACCGTGCAGTTCGGCACGGACGCCGAGGGAGTGACCATCACCAGCGTCACCGGCGAGGGCACGACGGTCAAGATGGCCGCGTGAGGAGGCGCCGGGCCGAAGCGCTTCCGGGTCGGTCGAACGCGTACGACCAGCAACCTTTGACGATCACGGGAGGCACGGGCCTCCCGTGGTCGTTTGGTCGGGGGCCGGCGCGGGGCGCCGGCGCACCCTCGGCGTCGGCGCGTGGTCGGCGCTGCGGCCGGTGCGTACGTCGTCACTCCGGTCGCTTCGTCCGCGTCAGTTGGGCGTAGGCGTTGTGGCTGTGGATCGACTCGTAATTCTCCGAGTTGATCGAGTACCAGGTGATGCGGGCGTCGTCTTCGAGGGCCAGGGCCAGGTCGCGGACGATGTCTTCGACGAACTTGGGATTCTCAAAGGCCTTCTCGGTCACGTACTTCTCGTCCGGGCGCTTCAGGACGGCGTAGACCGGGTGTGAGGCCGCTTTTTCCAGCAGTTCGACGAGGTCTTCGATCCACAGGGCGCCGTCGAAGCGGACCTTGGCCTCGATGCGGCAGCGCTGGTTGTGGGCGCCGTACTCGGAGATTTCCTTGGAGCACGGGCACAGGCTGGTGGCCGGGGCGGAGACGGAGAGGATGAAGTCCTCGTGGCTGTTGGCGGTGCACTCGAAGACGACGTCGTAGTTCATCAGCCCGGGCTGGCGTGTGACGGGGGCGAACTTCCTGATGAAGTAGGTGAAGCGTGCCTCGAAGTGGGCTTCCCGGGCTTCGAGGCGGTTGCAGATGGCGCGGGTGATGACGGGGATGCGGTCGGGCGTCACAGGCTGGCCGGTGTGGTCGTTGAGCACTTCGAGGAAGCGGCTCATGTGCGTGCCCTTCTGGGTGTGCGGGAGGGCGACGTACATGTTGATGCTGGCGACGGTGGTCTGCTCGCCGCCGTCGCGCGTGCGCAGGCGGATGGGGTAGGTGACGTCCTTGACGCCGACCCTGTCGATAGGAACCTGGCGGAGGTCAGCCGACGCCTGGACATCGGGGATGGGTTGGGCGTCCTTGGCAGGGGGAGTCATGATGATCCTCGTGGGCGGGGGTGCAACGCAGCCCGTGTTCGATCAGCGCGACGATGCAGATTCGACATCGTGCGCCTTGTGGACAGCCGCCCCGGCCCAGGCCAGGCCGATGGGGGTTCCGATCAGCATTCCCGCGGCCCAGTCCAGCGGCTGAACGAGCAGTGGCCCGAGCAGCGTGCCGTGCAGGGCCGCATCATCGAGACGGGCGGCGCCGGGGGTGATGAATCCGATCACGGGCCCGACGATGCCGGCCAGAGCAACGGCCGCGTAGGGCGAGGCCGAGGGGGCTTCGCGGTTGGCTGCGGCGCCGATGACCAGCCTGGTCAAGGCGCCGGCGGCGATCGAGGCGAGCACTGCGGCGACCAAGGCCTGACCACGCAGTGGATTGAAGGCGACCAGGTGAGCGATGACCAGTGCGGCCAGGGCCCCAACTCCAACGCCTGCGAGGACTTGAGGGTTGGCCAGTTGCTTGAGGCTCCCCAGGTGCGGGCCTGGCAGGTCGGCGTGGGGATTTTCATGGCGTCCGCGCCCGGAGCCGACGATGAGCAGGCAGATCACAAGGGCGCCGACGCCGAGAATGGTCGATTCGACGGAGAGGCGAATCAGCGTGCCGGAGCCGGGCTGGAGGCGGAAGAGCCATTCCATGCTGCCGGTGCGCCAGGCGGCCCAGGCGAGGAGGAAGCCGGCAGAAAGCGTGCCTGTGCGGGCGTCGATGAGTCTGGCCGAGAGCCAGCCGTAGACAGCGGCGGCCAGGAGCAGGGTTCCGCCGAGGAGGATGCCGAGGAGGGGATTGGCGCCAACGAGCAGCGAGACGTCATGCCCGGCGTCGACGCCTCGGAGTGCGGCCAATGGAAGGGTGATGACCGGGCCCACGATGAAGAGGGCCAGGACCGGCAGCATCCAGCGTCCGACAGTTCGTACCATGGAACGGATCTTGGGCGGTTCAGAGGCGGATGGCAAGCCTGCGGAGCGACGATGTCGAACGGAAATGAACCGAAGGGTCGGGCCCGGTTTCCTGATCTGACTCTGGCAGACCTGCTCAACGAGTTGGTCTGGCCGAGGCTCATGCAGGCCGGAGGGCTGGCGTTTTCGCCTCAGCGGCTCTTTCTGGCCGCCTGCACGCTGGTGGGGGTCGGGCTGATCGGCTCGCTGAGCCGTCTGTGGTCAGGCGCATCGTTCGGGTCGCGGGCCGGCGAAGTTTTCGGGGGCGCCTTCCGGCGTCTGGGGGACACGATCGGGTCGATCGACCTGATGCGGATCTGGGAACTCCCGCTCAAGCGGCTGTGGATTGCGGCTCAGGCGGTGTTTCTGGATGCTCCCGCCCAACTGTTGCGGGAGTTTCCGGTCAGTGCCGTGGCGCTGGGCGTGCCGATGGTCATGCTGTTTCTTGTGGGCTGGTTCGCCATTGCGCGTTCGGCCGCCTGGGAGTTCGGCGTCCATGCGCCCGAGGCGTGGACAGTCAGCGTGGCGCGCGGGGTGCAGCGTCTGGGCTCGATGATGCTCGGCGTGTTCGGCGTGCCGATGGTGTGCGGCGTCCTGCTGGTCGTCATCGCCGGTATGGGCTGGCTGCTCATGCCCTTCCCCGTGCTTGATGTGCTGGCGGCCGTGTTCTGGGGACTGGGGCTGATCCTGTGCGTGGTCACGGCGTTTGTGGCGGCGCTGTGGGCAGCCGGACTGCTGCTGGTGCCCCCGGCGCTGGCGTGTGAGGGCCCCGACGCATTCGACGCCATTCAGCGATCGATGGCGTATGTGCTCGGACGCCCGCTGCGCTACGTGATCTACGTGGCCATTCTGGTGATCGTCGGTGTGCTGCTGACCGCGGTGGTGGAACTGGTGCTGCACGCCGGGCACGAACTGGCCACGCGGAGCATGTGCCTGCTGCTGGCCTCCGATCAGGCGGGAGTCGTGACGCTCAGCGAGGGCGATCCGCCGCTGGAGGGCACGCGGGCGGCGGCCGCCCTGGTGCTGGAGTTCTGGCGCTCGCTGCTGGCGCTGACCGTCGCTTCGTTCGTGGTCAGTTACGTCGGGTCGGCATCGTCCGTGCTCTATTTGTCGATGCGCAAGTTGAACGACGGGCAGGACGTGGGCGACCTGGCGACGGAGATGTCCCGACGGTGAACGTGTCCCGGCGCAGGCTGGTACACTGCCTGATCGCGGAGGTGCACGATGAACAGATGGCTCGTGGGCGGGTTGGCGGCTTGTGCGTTTCTGGCAGGGTGCTCAGGCGTGACGCGGAACAATCATGCTTCGGAAAGGGTCGGCGCCGGATCGTTCGGCGATGACGTGCGATTCCTTGATGGACACGTCGGCACGGTCGTGCTTGAGGACGGCGACGCGCGCGTCGTGATCGTGCCCGAGTGGCAGGGCCGCGTGATGACCAGCACCGCCGGGGGCGACGCCGGAACCAGTTACGGGTGGATCAACCGCTCCTTCATCGAGAAGGGCGAACTCGTGCCGCACATGAACGTGTTCGGCGGCGAGGAGCGATTCTGGATGGGACCGGAGGGCGGGCAGTTTTCGATCTACTTCCCCGAGGGCAAGCCGTTCGAGTTTGAGCACTGGCAGGTTCCGGCGTTTATTGACACCGAGCCGTTCACTCTGACCTCGCACAGCGACCGCAGCGCGACGTTTGCCGGCTCGGCCGACCTGACCAACTGGTCGGGCACGCGCTTCCTGGTGGGCGTCGATCGCACGGTGCGTCTGCTCAGCCCGATCGAGATGAGTTCCATGCTCGGCGTGCGCGTGCCCGAGGGCGTTCGCGCCGTCGCGTACGAGAGCGTCAACGGCGTGACCAACCGCGGGCGCCAGGCGTGGAAGAAGGAGACGGGCCTGCTCAGCGTGTGGATGCTGTGCATGTTCACGCCCGGCCCGCAGACGACCGTCGTGATTCCGTTCGTCGAAGGTGATGAGAGCCAACTCGGCCCGGTGTACAACGATTCATACTTCGGCAAGGCGCCGGCGGACCGGCTGGTGGTTGATGACGGTGTGATCTACTTCCGCTGCGACGGGGAGTACCGCACGAAGATCGGGATCAAGCCCAGTCGGGTCAGGCCGACCGCGGGCAGTTGGGACGCGGCGCGCGGAGTGCTGACGTTCGTGCAGTTCAACAAGCCGGCCGGCGCGAGCGACTACGTGAACTCGGAATGGCGTGAGCAGGATGATCCGTACGCGGGCGACGTGGTGAACAGTTACAACGACGGGCCGACGGGGCCCGGGCAGCCGCCGCTGGGCCCGTTCTACGAGATCGAGACGTCGAGCCCGGCCCTGGCGCTCAAGCCCGGCGAGCGGGCGGTGCACATCGAGCGGGTGATGCACTTTGAGGGCGATCGGGCCTCCCTGGATGCAATCGCCAAGCAAGTGCTGGGCGCGGGTCTGGACCGGATCGAGGGTGTGTTCGCCGGGAACTGAGGGAATCGGAGAGTCGCCGGACCTTCGGGTGTCCGCGCCCACAGGTCCGGGGGCCGACACGCCGGAACGCTTTGCCCGGATGTGTGCCCGAAGGCGGGCAAAGATCCGGCGTCTGCATTCTCCGGCAGGTGGACCTTTCATGCCCGACCCGAGTCGCTATCACAGGCAGGAGTTGCTGTCGGGCGTGGGGCCCGAGGGGCAGCGGCGACTGCGCCAAAGTTGCGCGCTGATCGTCGGCTGCGGGGCGCTGGGCAGCGCCTCGGCCGATCTGCTCTGTCGTGCGGGCATCGGGCGGCTGGTGCTCATCGACCGCGACGTGGTGGAATGGACCAATCTCCAGCGTCAGACGCTCTATGACGAGCGCGATGCACGCGAGGGGGCGCCCAAGGCCGTCGCCGCACAGCGCCGTCTCAGAAACGTGAACTCGCACGTCGACGTGCATGCGCTGGTGGGCGATCTCTCGCCGCGCAACGCCGACCGAATCATCGCCGAGCACCGGCCCGACATCATCCTCGACGGCACCGACAACTTCGAGACGCGCTTCCTGATCAACGATGCGGCCGTCAAGCACGGTATCCCGTTCGTGTATGCCGGCGTGGTCGCGGCCGGCGGGATGGCGCTGCCGGTCGTTCCCGGGCAGACGGCCTGTCTGCGCTGCGTGTTCGCCGAGCCTCCGCCGGCAGGTTCGCAGCCGACGTGCGACACGGCCGGTGTGCTGGGGCCGGCTGTGTCGATCGTGGCGGGCTACCAGGCGGGCGAGGCGATGAAGATCCTGCTCGGGCTGCACGACCGCGTGCTGCGATCACTGCTGAGTTTCGACCTGTGGCTGGGGAGGCGCACGCGCATCGAGCCGCAGCGCGACCCCGACTGCCGCTGCTGCGTGCACCGGGAGTTCGATTATCTGAACGCGAGCGACGCGGGGACCGTGGCCTCTCTGTGCGGGCAGGGGGCGGTGCAGGTCAGTCCGCCGCGGGAGACGACGATCGAACTTGGGAAGTTGCAGGAGCATCTGGCCGGCGTGGGCTCGTTTCGCATGACCGAGTTTCTCGTGACCGGAACTCTCGGCGAAGAACGCGGCGAGGACGGCGAAGCGATCGGGCTGACGGTTTTCGCTGACGGGCGGGCGCTGGTGCGAGGCGTGCGAACGCCCGAGCGGGCGCGGGCGATCTATGCTCGCTATGTCGGGGTGTGATGCGCACAGGCGCGTCGGGTCGATCGGCTCTCCGAGCCGATGCTCGGCAAACGGGAATCGGCACACGGCAATCGGGGAGAAACGAAAAGAGGGGCGGCTCCGTGCCGCCCCTCGTGCATTCCCCTAATCCCAATGCCCAATCCCCAATCCCTGGTCCCTTCCCTTACGCCGCCAACCCCAGGCTGGTCACGGTCGTTCCGCCGCCGGCCGCGGGGGCGAATTGGAGGGCGATGGCCGCCGAGTTGACCTGGTACTGGTCGCGGAAGGCGGCGATGTAATAATCGACGCTGGCGACGCCCGCGGGCAGGCTGGTGTCGTCGAACGACTTCTCCTTGGTGGTCTGCACGAAGGTGAAGTTGCTCTCGCCGCGCAGTCGCCGGAAGACGCCGAAGTAGGCGCCCTGCGCCACAGACCCTTTCCATGTCAGCCGGATGCCCCAGGGGAAGAGAAACGAGGCCGCCAGGTCGGTGGGCATGTCGGGCGGACCGGCGGGTGTCGGCGGGGCGGGCGGCGGGATCTGCGCCGTCGCGTAGACGTCGGGATTGTTGTTGGTTTCGGCGTAGGCGCGGATGGTCTTGATGAGGTCGGCCCCGAAGTCGCTCAGTGTGCTCATGGCGTTGGCCTGCAGGACGGTGGCGGCTTTCGACGCGTTGCGGGCGGCCTGCGCATCGTCGAAGGCGACGCGGGCGTCGTTGACCAGCGCGGCCAGCGCGGTGACCTGCGTCACCGACAGCCCGATGGTGGTCGCGGCCGCGGCCCACACGGGTGCGTGCTGCTCATAGAAGGCGAGTCGATCAGCGATGGTCTTGGGAACGGTGGACATGCCGGTCTCCTGCGTGACGGCGCGCGGCTGCGGGCCGCCCCATGCGGCCCGGATGAGGCTGTTTCGGCCGGATGCAGCGTGATCTAAAGGAAAACCCGAAACAAAATGTGACCTTTCCCCCTGAACACAGTCCAGGCGGAGTTTTAGACTTCGGCCTGGATCAGGAGGATCAAGGCGATGGGCAGGAAGCGTCATTCGGCGGAGGAAGTGATCAACAAGCTGCGGCAGGCGGACGTGGAGCTCGGCAAGGGCAACACCGTCGCGGGCGTGTGCAAGCTGCTGGGCGTGACGGAGCAGACGTACTTCCGATGGCGGAAGGAGTACGGCGGGCTCAAGGTCGATCAGGCCAGGCGGTTCAAGGAGCTTGAGCAGGAGAACGCGCGGCTCAAGCGTCTGCTGGCCGATGCGGAGCTGGACAAGGCGATCCTGCGGGAGGCGGCCCGCCCAAACTTCTGAGCCCGGCACGTCGGCGCATCGCCGTCGAGCACGTTCAGACCGAACTGGGCGTGAGCGAGCGGCGTGCGTGCAAGGTGCTGGGCCAGGCCAGAGCGGTGCAGCGGCACACGCCTGTGAAGCGGGACGACGAGGATCGGCTGACGGGACGGATCGTGGAACTGGCGGCGGTGTACGGTCGGTACGGCACGCCCAGGATCAACGCGATGCTCAGAAGCGAAGGATGGCACGTGAACCACAAACGCGTCGAACGGATCTGGCGGAGAGAGGGGCTGAAGGTGCCCAAACGCCAGCCCAAACGCGTGCGGCTGTGGCTCAACGACGGAAGCTGCATCCGCCTGCGGCCCGAGCACAAGGACCACGTGTGGGCGTACGACTTCGTGAGCGGAGTGACGCACGACGGACGACCGTTCAGGATGCTGGTGATGGTGGACGAGTTCACGCGGGAGTGCCTGAGCATCGACGTGGCGAGGAACCTCAGCAGCGACGACGTGCTGGAGCGGCTGGCGTGGCTGATGGCCACACGCGGTGTACCCGAGCACGTCCGCAGCGATAACGGCGCCGAGTTCACGGCGGGCGTGGTGCGGGAGTGGCTGACGCCCGTCGTCGGTCACGACCGGAGTGCGCCGTGGTCTCATGAGAGGGGCCGCTCAAGTACACTCATCGCGGTGACGCTTTCGACGAGGCCCTTGCCGTGGTCTCATGAGAGGGGCCGCTCAAGTACACTCGGTTTGGCCGCAGGTCATCGGTGTGTCAGGCCGTGGTCTCATGAGAGGGGCCGCTCAAGTACACTGCCTGGACGGTATCGGGTGGTGGTGGAATTGCCGTGGTCTCATGAGAGGGGCCGCTCAAGTACACTCCTGACGGAATCTCTGTGGCCGGCCTCTATGCCGTGGTCTCATGAGAGGGGCCGCTCAAGTACACTACGCAGACCCTTGCGGAATACTGCGATGTGGCCGTGGTCTCATGAGAGGGGCCGCTCAAGTACACTTTCGCGTGCATCCCGCTCGATGACGCCGATGCCGTGGTCTCATGAGAGGGGCCGCTCAAGTACACTGGACGATTGCGTTACCCGCTCCGCGAAGTGGCCGTGGTCTCATGAGAGGGGCCGCTCAAGTACACTCGCCGTGCGCGCTCAGGCCGAGATTCTCGGGCCGTGGTCTCATGAGAGGGGCCGCTCAAGTACACTTCGTCGCGTCATTCCATACCAACCAGCCGTGGTCTCATGAGAGGGGCCGCTCAAGTACACTCTCGCTGACGATTTCGGTGCCGCCCGTCTCGCCGTGGTCTCATGAGAGGGGCCGCTCAAGTACACTGGGTAGACTACGCCGGATGGTATGACCGTAGCCGTGGTCTCATGAGAGGGGCCGCTCAAGTACACTGGAAGGTCTCGGCGGTGGTGCCGATGTTGGGCCGTGGTCTCATGAGAGGGGCCGCTCAAGTACACTCGAACTCCCTTGCGTACGCTCGGAGTATTCGCCGTGGTCTCATGAGAGGGGCCGCTCAAGTACACTGATGGTGATCGTCTCCCCATCTGTCGGCAGGCCGTGGTCTCATGAGAGGGGCCGCTCAAGTACACTCCGCCTTCGTGTATGAGGCGTAGCCCGCCAGCCGTGGTCTCATGAGAGGGGCCGCTCAAGTACACTCTCGCTGACGATTTCGGTGCCGCCCGTCTCGCCGTGGTCTCATGAGAGGGGCCGCTCAAG
>RHKP01000028.1:0-38685 GCA_008363215.1 Cyanobacteria bacterium CYA | reverse complement strand
CGTGGTCTCATGAGAGGGGCCGCTCAAGTACACTGCCCTTCGGGTCGGCGTCGAACTTCTTGAGCCGTGGTCTCATGAGAGGGGCCGCTCAAGTACACTGACCTCGGCGGGCCGTCCGTAGCCCGCCGGCCGTGGTCTCATGAGAGGGGCCGCTCAAGTACACTGATGGTGATCGTCTCCCCATCTGCCGGCAGGCCGTGGTCTCATGAGAGGGGCCGCTCAAGTACACTCGGGCACAAGGTCGTAGGGGTGCGCATCTGGCCGTGGTCTCATGAGAGGGGCCGCTCAAGTACACTCGGGCGTGGGCGGGGCTGGCCGAGGCATTGGCCGTGGTCTCATGAGAGGGGCCGCTCAAGTACACTCGTAGACAAGTTCAATGCTCGCCGCCGCACGCCGTGGTCTCATGAGAGGGGCCGCTCAAGTACACTGCGAACACCTGACGGAACCGCCGGCAACTCGCCGTGGTCTCATGAGAGGGGCCGCTCAAGTACACTCGATCGGATGTTTGCTGATCAGTGCGGACAGCCGTGGTCTCATGAGAGGGGCCCGTGGTCTCATGAGAGGGGCCGCTCAAGTACACTGCCCTTCGGGTCGGCGTCGAACTTCTTGAGCCGTGGTCTCATGAGAGGGGCCGCTCAAGTACACTTTCGCGTGCATCCCGTTCGATGACGCCGAGGCCGTGGTCTCATGAGAGGGGCCGCTCAAGTACACTCGGCCGCCAGCGCCACAGCCTCGCTATATGGCCGTGGTCTCATGAGAGGGGCCGCTCAAGTACACTGCGGCGGCGAACTGGTGGCGCTGTACAGCGGCCGTGGTCTCATGAGAGGGGCCGCTCAAGTACACTTGCGGTCGCCGATCTGAGCGCCGACCGTGGGCCGTGGTCTCATGAGAGGGGCCGCTCAAGTACACTCATCCCCGCGGGCATCCGCGTCTGCGCCGCGCCGTGGTCTCATGAGAGGGGCCGCTCAAGTACACTTGCGAACGAACTCATACTCCTCCACGCTCAGCCGTGGTCTCATGAGAGGGGCCGCTCAAGTACACTAGGTGGACCCGAACGTTGGGTTCGAACCGCGCCGTGGTCTCATGAGAGGGGCCGCTCAAGTACACTCCAAGGACCGCCCGCTGGCCAACGACTTCGGCCGTGGTCTCATGAGAGGGGCCGCTCAAGTACACTTTTGACCATCACCGACCAACTCCGCCAGATGCCGTGGTCTCATGAGAGGGGCCGCTCAAGTACACTGGCCTCTCCGGAAGGGGGGATTCATAAGGGCCGTGGTCTCATGAGAGGGGCCGCTCAAGTACACTGCGCTCGAGCACCTGCTCCCGGAGGATGTCGCCGTGGTCTCATGAGAGGGGCCGCTCAAGTACACTCCACCCCATGATCTCGGCCAGGTGGCGCTGGCCGTGGTCTCATGAGAGGGGCCGCTCAAGTACACTCCTGCGCCGCGTAAGCACGACAGATCAGATGCCGTGGTCTCATGAGAGGGGCCGCTCAAGTACACTTCGAGCAGTACGACGTGTGGAAGCGGGTACGCCGTGGTCTCATGAGAGGGGCCGCTCAAGTACACTAGGCACGGACACACCTTGAAGGGGGGCACGCCGTGGTCTCATGAGAGGGGCCGCTCAAGTACACTCAGGCCGTCGGCGATCGCGTCATCGATGGTGCCGTGGTCTCATGAGAGGGGCCGCTCAAGTACACTACGGCGGCGCTGTGGAGGACGAAGAGTGAGGCCGTGGTCTCATGAGAGGGGCCGCTCAAGTACACTACGCCGACGTTGCGCCCGTCCAGAACAACCGCCGTGGTCTCATGAGAGGGGCCGCTCAAGTACACTGATGTTGGCGTTCGCCCAGATCAGCAACTTGCCGTGGTCTCATGAGAGGGGCCGCTCAAGTACACTACAGTGTGTATGAAAACAACTGGACCGACAGCCGTGGTCTCATGAGAGGGGCCGCTCAAGTACACTATCACCCGCGAATACCGCTCGCTTGAGCGCGCCGTGGTCTCATGAGAGGGGCCGCTCAAGTACACTTCACGGGCAAATGGTGGTGCTCGAAGAGACGCCGTGGTCTCATGAGAGGGGCCGCTCAAGTACACTCGAACCACTGTCGGATGGTCTCGATCCGCTGCCGTGGTCTCATGAGAGGGGCCGCTCAAGTACACTCTCGCTGATCGGCCGGGTATGAGGCCGTCAGCCGTGGTCTCATGAGAGGGGCCGCTCAAGTACACTAGTCGGAAGTGTATGTGGCGGCGTTGTTGGGCCGTGGTCTCATGAGAGGGGCCGCTCAAGTACACTTGCCTGACGGAACGGTTCTGACGACCGCGAGCCGTGGTCTCATGAGAGGGGCCGCTCAAGTACACTGCCTGAGGGGGTGGATGCTGTGACTATGACGCCGTGGTCTCATGAGAGGGGCCGCTCAAGTACACTCAGCCTCGCCGTGGCCGGCGTACTCTCCGTGCCGTGGTCTCATGAGAGGGGCCGCTCAAGTACACTACCCTGCTCGCAAATCCCGATCAGGCAGGGATTTGCGAGCAAACCCCTCTCAAAAAAGCATGAGTTGCGGAGGTGGTTCCTCCGTTGGACGCCGCTTTTTTCCGTAATACACCTCCATCTTGCCGAACTGCCGGTCGGTCACCCGCACCAGCCTCACCTGCCCGTCGTTGGGCAGCACCGAGCGCACATCCTTGGCCACTCCGCTGGCAAACTCTTCCCCGGCGCAGTGCCGGGCGTACACCGAGAACTGGAGCATCGTAAACCCCCGGCTGAGCAAATCCCTGCGAAACTTGGCGGCCCGCTTCCGGGCCGCTTTGCTGGTGACGGGCAGATCGAACATCGCGAAGAGCCACATGGATCGGTACCCCGAAAGGCTCGGATGGTCACCCCACTCGGTAAACCGGGGCCGCTGCTCCTTGGCCCGCCTGTTCTTGCGGCGTCTCATGGTCGAGTGAGCCCCTCTGGGAAGAACAGTCGAATCTCCCCCGCTGCCATGTCCTCGGTCAGTGCCCGAGCCAGTGACGCGGCGCTGCGGGAAATCCACTCCACCACTGTGCGAGACTCGCCTGAGTCGCTCAGACGTTCGTGCAGCACCCCGACCAGGCGCTGCTTGGCCCGGCTGTCGAGCGGCGCATCGGAGCCCAGTTCGCCGACCATCTCTGCCACTTCCAGGTCAATGAGCGGCCGCCACGGCTCCATCAGGTCGTCGGCCAGGCAGAACGGGTTGTTGCGGCTGCGATGATGCACGCCCAGCGACGGATGCAGGCCGGACGCACAGATGGCCCGACCCACGGCAGCGCGCAGGACCGCGTATCCGTAGTTGAGAAGTTTGTTCTGGTCGTCCCGCTCGCGCCTGCGGCGAAAGTCGGGATCTTCAAAGAGGAGCGGCCAGTACCGTTGTGCGGCTTGTGCCTCCATGTTCTCCGGGTCGCCCGATCGCACGGTCTGGGCCATTTCGCCGAGCCCGGCACTATCGCCGGTGCGCAACTGCAATGCGGCCGCCTGCGCCCGAATCTTGGCGATGACGATCTGCTGCCAGATGCGCTTGCAGATCGGCTGGCTGGCGTTGGCCTGCGCGATCATCCGCTGCGTCTGCGTCGTGTGGGCATTGAGCGGGAGCATCATGCCGCTGGGCAGCATGGCTTCATCAGCGATCAGGACCGCACCTCCGGCGTCCATGAGTTTGGACAGCACCGCCTGCGTGAGCGTGACCCGACGATTGGCCAGCACAAGGACGGCAATTTCGTCGATAGGTGTCGAGACGAGCGGTTGATCCTTACGCTCGATGACGAGTTGATCGTACCGCACCGACAGATGAGCCTGCCCCATCGAGAAGTCAATCACGCGATCAGCGCTGGAGCCGCCCACAACTAGTCTCTCGCCGGTCGCAGTTCGCCCAAGTGCGTGACCCGAACCTTGCGAGCGTGCAATGTCCGCAACTTCTCACCCGAAACTCGCAGCCGGTCCTTGGCCTCCTTCCGCTGCGTCGACGTGCGGGCGTCGGAGGTGCGCGCCAGTTCCATGTCGCGATGACTGATCGACAGAACACGGTAAATGTCTCGCTCCCCCTCGCCGCCAGGCACGTCGATTTCGACGTGCTCTCCGATGACCAGCGAGAACTGGAACCGCCGGTTGGGCCCCCCATCGCGGCAGACAACGGGCTTGCCCTCCGCGACGCGCCCGTACGCTTCCATCAGTGTCACGGGCTGATCCTCCCAGCGTTCTTCGCTGCCGTCGGCGCCGCACACGCCCCAGACCACTGTGTGGTGGTTGCTGGCGGTTTCCACATGCCGGACCGCCGCCTCGCGGCCTATCGCTGCCTTTTGGCCGCCGACCTCAACGCGGACCCTGCGGAGGCGAACAGGCTTCCCGCCGTGCCCGCGCACCATCGGAGCGCTGGCCGGATCGGCGAAGAACTTGCTCAGTTGCTGCGGCGTCGGCGAGTCGAGTCCGGCGGACGCCAACTTATCCACAATGGCGCGGAGGGCTCGCTTGTCCACAACGCGCCCGTCGCGGATTTCCGCCGGTGTGAGGCTCTGCAACTCCTTGCTCACGCGGTGCCGTCCGTTGATCGGTTGGCTGTAGATGGTTTCATTGTGCAGAGGCCCGCTCACGCGGCGACTCTGCCGATGCGAGACAACAACCGACTGGATCTTCTCACCGACTTCGCGCAGGAAGCCCGGCCAGGGCTCATCGACGGTGTCAAAGGCCCGCCGCGCCCAACGTGCGTCGGCGGCTTCAGCGGCCCGGGCCAACTGCTGCACGGACCGCTCGTCGGTCAGCGCGACCACCAGCGCGTCGATGGCGTGGTGGCGGTGATCGTCGCGGCTCTTGCTCCCGTCCTCGTTCGAGCCGAGCAGATCGGCAAGCCCCCAGCCCGTGCGCAGCCAGGCGGTCAGACCGCCGGTTCGGATGTAGACCCGCCGGATCCCGTTTGCATCAACCTGCCCGCCGTAGAGCGCGCCAAGGTAATCGGCCGCCGCGCTGCCGATGTAGCGTGCATCCGACAGGTGCCGATTCGTGAAATCGGCATCGATCGACTCTGCCATGAAACGCCGCATCTTCTCGCGGCGCGTGCGCAGATCGCCCTTGAACCGTGCCACCCTCGCCAGCATCGCGTTCCACGCTTCACGGTCACCGCTGTAGGCCTCGAAGGGCGTGCGCCCGCGCTTGCGAGCGCGGTTTTCCTCGTGGTAGCACAGGGTCTTGTTCACGAAACTATCATCGAGCGAGCGCGACCGCGGCCAAATGTGCTCGACGTCAAACTGCGATTGCGGTCCGAGCAGCGTGCTCCATTCGATCTGCCGGTCCGTGTACGGGCAGCGCCAGCCGCACTCATCGGCCAGCAGCACGCGATCGACGTCGTCACGCGAAGGGTTCTGGTAGCCCATCTCCTTCAGGATGCGGGCTTTCGCATCGTCGCGCTCGCGCTGACGCTCGCGGTTTTGCCGGCTGAGACGCTCACGCAGGGAACGCGGGTTCTTGACGTCGCGGGCCAGTTCGATACGGACCTGATCGGGCGTGCCGTAGCGTCGGACCACTTCGTTGACAACCTTGCGGACTTCGGTCAGGGCCCGCGCGACGGCTGGGTTGCGCAGTTCCGGCATCGACGCGGCCACCGGCGGGAGCAGGTCGTGCGGCTCGGACGAAGCAAACGACTCGGGATACAACTCACGCCGCGCCGTCGCATAAGGAACGCCCCGTTCCATGGCGGGAAGCAGCCGCCGCATCGCCTTGAGGCTGAGGGAGGCGTAGGCCTCCTCCAACTCGATCCCCGCAAACGCGATCGCTTGTTCGTTGCTGAGGCCCCATCGCGAGCGGCCGCGCCGTTCGAGCGCTTCGGGCAGGCGAAACGAACGCAGGTCTTCCACGACGCGGTCCCGGTCGTCCTCGCTGAGTCGATCGAACGCCGGGCCGAAGACATCGATGAGTTTCGCATCGGTGCGGTGCCCGATGAGTTTGGGGTCGCCGCCGTCTTCGAGGTTGAAGTGGGCCGCCCGTCCAAGGCCGCAGGCGCGGCGCGCCGCTGCCCACGTGTGATCGCCCTTTCGGCAGAGCGCGTCAAGCAAAGTGGCGCGCTCCTCGTCCGTCAGCGGGCGGGGAAGTTCGCCTTCAGCGGCCACCGTCAAATTGTTCACTGCCTGAAGTACGCGGAAGCGCTGCGCCCTGCGGTGGGCCAACGGCGCGCGGCGCTCGCCCGGCTCCAAACTGCAACGGCCGACGAGATTCTTCTGGCTCTTGAGCGGCCGTTGCCAGAAGACCGCCTCGAATACTTCTTCGCGGGCCTCCTCGCTCAGCCCGTGATCGGCAGCCTGCCGCAACCAGATCGCGTTGAACTCGTCCACGTACATGGCGCGGCTCGTCCAGCGGGCACGCAGCCGCTCCTGGTCAGGGTCGAGCGAACCGAGCAGAGCGCCAAGCGTCGGCGGGTCGTGGGCCGCGATGCGATCCGCCAGCTCGCCAATCTCCCTCTTCATCTCGCTTTGGTCTTCATCTCGTCGCCCCGCGTCCGCCCGCCGGTTGGACAGGAAGCCGCGCCGCTGCGCGAGGTGGTAGATCGCTCGGCCAAGTTCGTGCCGTTCCACGGGTTCAGTGGCCGCCGCCGCGCGAATTAGGTACGGCCACCGCTGCTGATCCTCGTGCGTCTTGGCCCACTTTGGGCGCAGCGCCGCATCGACGCTCTTGAGATACTGGTCGATCTCCGCGGGCGTGCGCAATGCAGGCGTGGAACGCGGCAACAGATCATGCTCTTGCAGGAGCAGGAGCAACTTGCGTTTCCGCCGAGCGCGACGCCAGATCTGACGCCGTGTGAGCCGAGCCGTGCGGCGTGCGGTGTTGCGAGGTTCATCCGCACCGCGCTGGCGGTCGGCGTCGGTGCCCGCAGTCCCCGGCTCGAACAGGTGGGAGCCCAAGGCCAGGACCGAGCCGGACGAGTCGCCGGTTGGCAAGCGCACAACGGCCCACCCGACCGAAGCCACGCCGATGTCGAGCCCAAGAACAAGGGGGGCAGGGACGGGATTCCCTGACGAGTGCTTGACGGATTCCATGATTTCTGTAGAATACCACAAGTGTACTTGAGCGGCCCTTCTCCGTTATCACGGTAAGGAAATCCGCGCCGGGCCATGCCCTCGGGCACCCCGAACGCCCACCAGTGGGCGTTTCTTGTTTTTACCCCGCCCGCCGTGCTGGGCACGCGGTTTGTCGAACGAGGTCCACAACTTGCCGTCTTCAAATCCAGCCGACGACCCGTCACCGCGGCCGAGGCGGACCGCGCCACGTAGACCAGTTTGGCGGCAAGAGACGGTGCTTTCCCCTAGTGAGGGAGCACAAATGGTGGGGGTGGATGCACTAGAGGCTATCCCGAAACCGTTCTCGGCGGGGCGCGTATTGGTCTTGACCCCATCGCTGGTCCAGGTCAGATGAGAGTCGGGTGATGGGTTCTCCGCCTTTCAATACAATCTCCCCGTCGGCGATGCCCGCAGCGCAGCGGACGGCATCGCCGGCGGAAGTCTCTTGCCCGGTGTCGGCCGCGGGCGCTGGCCTGTCCATCCTCGCCGCCTCCAGAGACGGCTCTGATAAAACAGAAGCATGGACATGATTGTGTAACTGACGACGGTCTCCAGCGACATCGCGGGGCTTCGTATCAAGAAGCACGCCGCTCCGCGGGATCTTCAGTCGGCGACCGGCGGTGCTAGGCCCGGTTCTGCAGGCAGTCCCGACCGGGTTCCGAATATAGAGCTGTATCCGCGTTTCCAGCGTTCCAGACGGGTGGCCGCGCGATACCTGCGCGATGCCGGAGAGTGTTTTGCCGCGGCCGAAGAGCTGGGCGGCCCGGCCGAAGAGTTCCGCAGCCCTGCCGAAGAGTGCTGCACCGCTGCCGAAGAGTTCCGCAGCCCCGCCGAAGAATGCTGCACCGCTGCCGGAAAGTCCGGCGGCCCTGCCAAATACTTCCGCACACGTGCACGATTGTCGGGCAGGCTCACGGTACGAGCACGCCTGTGACCTCTCCGCGGCCTCCGCCTTCTCCGCGTCCCCGGATCCTCCGCGTACGTATGTCGCCGTTGGAAAAGCGCCGCTTCTACAGCCCCAGGGCACCCAGTTCCCTGATCTGCTGCTCACGCACCTGTGCCACGCATGCCAGCGCCCGCGCCACCTCGGGGCGGTGCTTGTCCTGCTCGGCCAGGCTGCTCGCACGCTCACAGCGTCGGATCGACTTGCGCACGTGCTTGGCGTCCCGCGGGGTCAGGTCGATCGCGTTGTCGTACACGTCGGCCAGTTTGACCAGCCGCACCTGCCACGGCGCGCGACCCAGGCGCTGGTCGTACTCAATCTCGCGCTCATCCTCACGCATGGCCTTGGACTTGGTCAGCGCACTGACGCAGTCGGCCACGTCCCGCCCGAAGCACTCTTCGATCTCGTCATAATCGGCCGAGGTGTCCTCGATGGTGTCGTGCAGCAGGGCCGCCGCGATGGCGATTTCATCCTCGCACCCGAAGACATGCCGCACTGTAAAGGCCACGCGGAAGGGATGGGCAACATACGGCGTGCGCCCGTCCTTGCGCAGCCCGCCCGCGTGCGCCCTTGCCGCAAAACTCGCCGCCCGCTGCCAGAGAGACGCTTCCACGGGCACTCCTTTCGTTGCAACCACCGAGTACAGAGGGCACAGAGGAAGACAGCAAGGCAAAACAGCAACGCAACAAAGCAGCAGGACAGGAACGCAGCAGAACAACAGACTACAGATTGCGAAATCTCAACTCACTGAATCTCAAAACCCTCTCTGTGTTCACTGTGCCCGCTGTGATTCAAGTCTCATCTCACCCCGCCGCGAAGATCGCATCCTCCGGCCGCTCCGGCGTCAGTCTGCACTTGCCCGGGTTGCCCCCGTGCTCGTCGAAGATCACCAGATCATTGGCTCCGTCAGCCAGCATCGACGCGTGCAGCACCAGCGACTCCTGCGGCGGCACCGGAGTCCCGTCCGCGTTGGCGACAAAGTACCGCCCCACCGGTCGATCATTCACGTACACGAATCCCTTCGTCAGCCCCGACAGGTGCAGCACCACCGAGTCGCCTGCGTCGGAACGGTCAAACGTCACGCGCCACCACGTCGGCCCCGCCCATTCACCGGCCTTGGGCGCCGGACCATACGCGCTGTCCGCCGGACGCTCCCACTTGGCAAACGCCCACCCGCTCCGACTCGTCAGTTCGTCCACGCCTTCCCACAGACTCACCGACGAGCCGAGTTCCTCGGCCACGTGCGCCACCACGCGCTCGGCCGCTTCCTCGTCGCCGAACTCATGCACCGGCGCAAACTCCAGCACGTTGTTGCCGCGTTTGAGCGACTCGCTCTCCAGCGTAATCGTCGCGCTCTCGCCCGCGTCGAGGAACCGCACCGGCACGTCGTTCACAAGCACCAGCCCCCGCGCCGGCACGCCGTCCATCACCATGAACAACGGCGTCTTCCGCCGATGGGCGATCGTCCACGACGCACGCTTCGGATGCGTCTGATCGTCATCGCGAATCCCGAACAGCGGCGCACGGAATGACAGGGGCTGCATCGGCGCGCCTTCCACCAGTTTCGGCTTGCCCAGTTTCACCGGGCTCACTTCCCACAACGCCCCGCACAGCCCCTTGCGCCACTCGACGTTCGAACCCTCGCACGCGTGCCCCATGTTGTCGGCCAGCACCACGATGGTCCGGTCGCCCTTCTTCATCGGCAGCGACAACTGCGGCTCGGCGCCGGGGCCTGCGCCCATCACGCCGGCCGGAGCGCCGTCGACAATCACCTGGAATCGATCCTCGCTGCCCGGCGCCATGACTTTCACCTTCTTGGCGCTGCCCATCTTGGCCGTCGCGCGATACCACCCGTACCCCTGGGTCGCGCCCAGTTCGGCCAGTTTGCCCGGACCCGGAATCGTCGCGTACCGCGGGTTGGTCCCATCGGCGTGGTTGATCGCCTGGGCGGCCTCCCACGCGCCCACGTTCAACTTGCTCACCCGTGCCTTCTTCGATCCCTTGCTCCCCGTGCTCACCTGCCCGTCCGGTGCGATCCGCGTGTACTTTCCCGTCGCGATCGCCTGACCCTGCGCGCTGATCGACTGCACGCCGACATACACCGCGTCCTGCCCGATGTAGGTCTCGTTCAGCAACGCGTCGCTCACCACCACGATGTGCACATTCTCGTGCTTGATCACCAGCGGCGTCCTGGCGCCCGGAACCTCGACTTCCAGCGGCGAGCCGTTGATTGCCACGTGTCCCACCGTCCCGGCCCCGCCGAACACCACCAGCACCTGTCCGCACATGCCCAGCACGCACAAACTCGAATACGTCAGCACCGAGCGCCCCGCCAGATGCATGTCAAACGCGCACCAGTGCACCAACCCACCGTTCAACTCCACCGGCAGGCGAGACCCGTCCGACAGCAGCAGCGACAAACTCCCCCGCGAACGGCTCGTCCCGCGCTCCGCGTCGGAGAAAATGAACACCACCGAACCCTGTGACCCGCGACGATGTACCACCGTGGGCCCAAAATCCGCCCGTCCCTGCTTCGATCCCCCCGGATGCGTCGGATCCAGCACCACGCTGTGCCCCGTCGGATCGAAGTGGGCAAACACCTTGCCGAACTGCGAGGCAAAAGTCGCCACCGCACGCACCGCGTGATACCGCTCCGTCGGCCTGCCGAGCACGTCGATCGGCGCGTGCAGATCGCTCAGCGGCGTCAAGAAGCGCGCTTTGCCCGTGTGCGACTGCCCGCCCCAGAAACCCGGCACCTGCGCGGCCGCAAACGGCACCAGGTTGAACTGCGCCCCCCCGGCCAGAATCTCCCCCATCTCTCGCTGCACCACCAGCGCGTCGATCGCCTGCCCGGCCGGCTCGCCCACGCGCCCCGGCGCCTTGGGCCCGAAATCGATCACCAGCCGCGGCTGATCCGGCAGCACCGTCGTCAACTGGCGCATCGTCGCGAGCATTTCCTTCTCGCCCACCCAGCAGTCGATCTCGCTCTCCACTCCCTGCCACAGGTTGTTGGCGTTGATCGTCGGCACGTTGAATCCCGACTCGCGGAAGTAGCGGTTCAACTCGCCCAGGTACGACGCGGCCATGTCGTCGTGGCTGCACGCCCACTGCGATTCCACCTGGATCAGAAGAATCGGCCCGCCCTTGCCCGCCGCCGTGACCTGCAGGTCGCTCAACTGATGCGCCAGCGCGCTGATGTAACGACTGCACGCCTCGAGGAACGGCTGGCTGGGCGCCCGCAACTTCATGTCGGGGTTGCTCTGGATCCACGCCGGAATCCCGCCCAGTTCCCATGAGCCTCCGATGTACGGACCCGGACGCAGGATGCACCACATCCCCGCCTTGGACACCAGTTGTACGAAGTGCTTGACGTCCCCGTCGCCTGAGAAATCAAACTGCCCCGGGCGAGGCTCCACCCGCGACCAGACCACCGGCGCTTCAATCGTGTTGAAGCCCGCCAGTTTGGCCGCGTGGATTCGGTCTTCCCAACTTGACCGCGGTATGGCGCTGAACGGAATGCTGGCACTGACGATCCAGATCCGACGGCCGTCGATCATGAAACTCCGTCCGTCGTAGGTCACGGAAGGCATGCAGCGTTGCTCCCTGGTTCGTTGACCACCCAAACGGTTCCCGCACCGTTTCTGGCCAACCGGTCCCATTGTTCAGCGATTCCCACTTATTTCGGGGGTAAATACATCGCGTTCGGCTTGGACCAAGATAGTAGGAGCCCCTTTCCTGTTCGGCAACGCGTCCTACACTCCAACCCTCGTCCTTTGACGCTTTGTCGGAGATCCGATGCCCCCAGGCCCGCACCCTTCCCACCTCTCCCCTCCCCGGGTGATCTGCCGCCTGAACATGGGCTCTTCGCTGGCCCTTCTGGGGCTCCTGACCGGGTGTGCAGGCTCCCTCTCCAAGGTTGACGCTCGCACCCAGAAACTGCTCGAAGAGCGCTCCCGTTTGCTCGGTGCCGAGTCGGTTGTCCCGCGCTCTGAGTATCTGCCTTTTTCCGAGTCCCGACCGTCGCCCGACGACTACCGCACGCCCGACACCATCAACCCGGCGGCCTCAGACCTCCACTACACCGTGGCCGACGAAGCCCGCGACGTGAGCAGTCGGCTGGCGGCGTACACCGATCAGTCCGCGCACGCCGACGCCATCGAACTCACGCTGGTCGAGTCCTTCCGCTTGGCCCAGCAATATTCGCGTGAGTACCGCCGCGCCGAGGAAGATTACATTCTCGCGGCCATCAACCTGCTGATTGAGCAGCACCGCTGGGGCCCGCGTTTCTTTGCCGATTCATCATTGCGTGCCTCGGGCGCCGGTGACGACGGGGAGTTTGACCACGCGCTGGACATTGTGAATACGCTTCGCGCGACCAAGCGCCTGCCGTATGGCGGCGAGGTCGAGGCACGCATCGTCTGGAACGCCACCGAGCAACTGCGCGACATCGCCACGCGGCGCTATCGCCAGTCGTCCGAAATGGCGCTTTCGGCCGACATCCCGCTGCTGCGCGGGGCCGGGCGTGTGGCGCGCGAACCACTGATCCAGAGCGAGCGCGACCTGGTGTACGCGGCCCGCACGTTTGAACGCTTCCGCCGAGAACTGCTGGTCGGCATCGCGTCGGACTACTTTGACCTGGTCGCGTCCATGCAGCGCATTGAGAATCAGCGCGAGCAGATCGCCGGTCTCCAGGGGCTCCAGCAACAGACGGCCGCACTCGTGCAGGCCGGGCAACTCCGCGCTTTCCAGGAAGAACTGACCCGCAGCCAGGTTCTCAGCGCCCAATCCAGCCTGGCCAGCCAGGAGGAATCGTTCCGCTTCCAACTTGATCGCTTCCGCATCCGCCTCGGGCTTCCGATCGAGCAGCCGGTCCGCGTGGCCAAGATGACGCTCAACCTTCCCGAGCCCGATGCGACGCTGGAAGAGGCCACCTTGGCGGCCCTCAACTACCGCCTCGACCTTCAGAACCAGCGTGATTCGGTTGAAGACCAGAAGCGAGCCGTGCAGGTGGCACGCAACCAGTTGCTGCCCGACCTCAATCTGACCGGCGACGTGGGCGTGCCGACCGACCCCGACCTGAACGAGGGCGGCTTCGGGCTCGATCCGGACGAAGTCGAGTACGCCGCCGCCATGACCTTCGGCTGGCCGCTGGACCGGCGCATCGAGCGGCTCGGGCTGCGGCAGGCGCTCATCAGTTACGAGCGCCAGTTGCGTGCGTACGAGCAGACGCGCGACACGGTGATCGTCGAGGCACGGCAGGCGCTGCGCAACATCGAACTGGCCCGCTTCCGCCTCATGCTGGCTGAGCAGCAGGTCGGCATCAACGAGCGACGGCTCGAGGAGCAGATTGCGCGGGCCGACGAACTCGAACCGCAGTCTCGCGTCGACACCGAAATCGAACTGAACAACGCGCGCAACAATCGCGACCAGGCGCGGTCCGACCTCCAGGTGGCCGTGCTCAACTACCTGCTCCAGAGCGGGCAACTGCGCATCGGACGCGACGGCTGGATCGTCCCGCCCGACGACCTGCCCGAAATCACGGAAGAGCGTCTGCCCGATTTCCGGGCCGAGCAGCCGCCTGTTGAAGACAACCCGCAGGAGATGAATCCATGAGTCATCGTTCTCTCGGCGTCAGGCTTGCCCTGGCGCTCGCGCTGGGCGCCGCGTGTGCGCTGCCCGCATGCACGAACCAGGAGTCCTCCAGGCAGGAGGCGTCCACCGAGTCCGGTTCCACATCCACGAAGAACACATCGCCCGATCCCACACCCACGCCCGTCAAGGAGAACGTCGTGCAGGTCAAACTCGACACCACCATGGGAGACATCGTCCTCGAACTCGACAAGGACAAGGCGCCGATCTCCACCGAGAACTTCCTCGCCTACGTCGACGCCGGTTCCTACGACGGCACCATCTTCCATCGCGTCATCGACGGGTTCATGATTCAGGGCGGGGGCTTCACCACCGCCATGAGCCAGCGCCGCACCAATGCGCCCATCCGCAACGAATGGCAGAACGGGCTGTCCAACACGCGGTACACCGTCGCGATGGCCCGCCTCGGCGGGCAGGCCGACTCGGCGACCAGCCAGTTCTTCATCAACGTCGCCGATAACGGGTTCCTCGATCAGCCCCGCGACGGCGCCGGATATGCGGTGTTCGGGAGGGTCGTGGAAGGCACCGAGGTCGTAGACGCGATCGCCAAGGTCGCCACCACCTCCCGGGCCGGACACCAGGACGTGCCGGTCGAGCCCGTGATGATCGAAAAAGCCACCCGCCTGAGCAACGGCGGATAACGCCGGCACGGGGCGACCGGGATCGCCGCCCCGCTGCGGTGCTCAACCCCTTCGCCCAGCCAGAGAAGACACACGTGCCCCCCGCGCGGCGGCCCGTTCCAGTTTTACCAGCCCCGACGACCCCCCTCGTCGGGGTATTTTGTGCGCTTCGGATCACTTCTGCCAGCCGAACAGGCGATCACGAGCCTCGATTCTTCTCTCCGCTCACGCAATCACCCGCGCTTTCCCGATAGTTCCTCAGCCGAGGATGATCGGGCGAAATGCCCGGGCTGACAATCCAAACAATCTTCCGCTTCGCTCGTTCGGTGTCAGAAACATCGGAATCGCGACGGCGTTAGAGTGGTTGAACATCCACGCTGGCGTGATGGATCTCTCGTAATGCAGAAGGGCACACCCGGACAACCTGAAAAACCACCCGTTCCGGTCAGGGTGTGTCCGATGTGCGCCCACCCTACGCGCAAACTGTACCGCATCAAGTGCCGCGCCAACGGGCAGTGGGAACTCGCCTGCGCCGTCTGCCAGGCCAAACTGAGCGAGGACAATCCTCACTACGTCTACGGCGGGGTGATCGCGGGCGTTCCCCGCCGTCGCCGGCGCAGCGCACCCACCACGGGCAAGTAGCCCATCCCTCACTTCACGTCCGAGTCGGCCGGATCGCGCAGCACGACCACCGACATCGGCATCGGGGGGTACTTCATCTCGAAACGGAATCCGCATATCTCCTCGGCGCGCCACTCCATCGGTGAGACCCCTGACCGGCCCGCACCGACTTGCCAAGACGCAAGTCGGTGGCACCTCTGTGCGCAACGGCAGGTGGCACCGAGTTTTGTGCCACCGAGTTCGGCATTGCGAACTCGGTGAGACCCCTGGCTCGCACCGACTTGCCAAGACGCAAGTCGGTGGCACCTCTGTGCGCAAGCCCCCATCGGCAGGCCTCCCATCGGCACGTCAGCCGTCGGCCATCTACCCCACCGGCGTGAACGCGCCAGGCCAGCGACGAGTGCAGCCTCCCATGTGCCCTGGCGGCATTGGTCGTGGCCGGGAACCTCGTCGCCGCGCCGATTTGGCTAGACTTGGCCCGCTGTGAGGGGCGCATGAGCGGATCGACGAGCAATGAGCCCGTGAGCACGGAATCCGGCATTGCGCCGCGTGCCGGGAGGCATGATCTCCCGTGGGCGTTTGCGGCCGCGCTGCCTGTCGGGCTCATGCTCGCGTTCATTGTGTCCGTGCTGGTCAACGTGGATGCGGCCGACTGGTGGCTCTCACCTGAATCGGGATTCTTCGAGCACGCGACGGTGGTGGTGCTGCTGCCGGGGATTGCGGCTGCGCTCTACGCGGCGGCTCGGGGGCGGTTTCCGCGGCGCTGGATCCGCTGGTGGATTCTGATGTGGGCGCTGGCGTGCATCTATTTTGCGGGCGAAGAGGCCTCGTGGGGGCAGCACTACTTCGGCTGGGGCACGCCCGAGGCACTGGCGGGCGTGAACAAGCAGGCAGAGACCAACCTGCACAATACGCACCCGATGCTGAACATGCAGCCGCGCTCGGCGGTGGAGTTGTGGATGCTCGTGGGCGGCATCGTGGTTCCGATCGCGCGAAGGATCCGCAACAAGCGTTGGCGGTCTGACGTGACCAGGCCGGTCGACTGGTTCTGGCCGACGAACGCGGGCATCGCGGCGGCCTCGATGAACCTGGTGGGGCGGGGCTTTGACGCGGCGTATCGCGGGTTTCGCCCGGAGAGCGAGATGCATTCGTTGCTGTATCAACTGGGCGGGTCGGAGGCGCGCGAGTTCTTCATCGCGTGCTTCCTGGCCGTCTGGCTGTGCAGTTTCGGGCTGCGGGCAAGGCTGACGACCAGGCCGATTCAGTAGCGCCGGTGAAAGGCCGCGGGCAGGGTGCTTCCGGGGCCCGAAAGTGGGACGATCCGAGCCTTCGATGGCTCAGGTTCGGCGTGCACCGTCGAAAGCCCGTCAGCCGGACGCACCAGCGCGATGCAAATCACAAGTTGCTCTCACTCGTCCAGCGGGTCGACACATTCGCGCAGGGCGCCGGGACCGAGCGTGATGACGTTCTTGCCGGCCTTCTTGCTGTGGATCGCCAGTTCGTCGGCTCGATCGAGCAAGGTGCGCGGGTCTTGCCCGTCCCACGGATAGGTTGCCAGCCCTCCGGAGATGGTCAGCGTGCCTGGCGCCTCGCGCCCCAGTTTGGGGAAGCGGTGCCCGGAGATCTGTGATTGGAACCGTTTGGCCAGGCGATAGATGGATTCTGGCGGCTTGCTGGTCGGTACGCGGGGCCCGCGCGGCTCGTAGAAGATCACCGCGAACTCGTCGCCCCCGATGCGGCACACCCGGTCAGACGGGCGGATCACGCTCCGCAGCATCCGCACGGTTTCACGAAGAATCTCGTCCCCGGCGGCGTGTCCGAAGGCGTCGTTGTACTGCTTGAACTCGTCGATGTCGAAGACGAGGACGGTGACGGTGAGGCGAGCCTGCTTGGCCTGCTCGATGGCCATGGACAGGTACCGCTCAAAGTAGCGCCGGTTCCAGGCGCCGGTCAGCGGATCGGTCAGGGCCTCGATGCGTTGTTCGCGATAGCGGGCTTCAAGCGTCAGCCAGGCGCTCAGCCAGGCGGCGTGAGCATTCAGCACGCCCGCGTCGAATCCGCCGGGGGCTTCGATGAAGCCCACCGTGTCCATCTCGCACCGCACTTCGGCGCGGAGAACGCCGCTGGTGGGCGGTTCGGCGGCGTGGCGATACTGCGCCGCAGGCTCGCGCCCGCGCAGCAGTTCGACTGCCGGTTCGAGCAGGTCTTCACCGAGCATGAGTTTTCGGACCAGCAGGGCGTCGGCGATGTCGCCGGCCCGGGAGCGCCGCATCGGCGTGCTGGTGAGCACCTGTACAGGCATTTCGGGCAGGCAGCGCTCGCGCCCGTCGATGATCGCCCGGATTTCCTCTGGCTCCATCACTGTGCTGACCACGCCATCAACCAGTTCGCGTATCTGGGGCTCACACGGCCCGATATGCGCCACACTCAAGGTACGATCGACGTGCCGGAGTGCTTCGATGAAATCCTGAAGTGATTGCGCGGAGGCGGAGCCCTGAGAGAGCAGGACGATCCGGTCCAGCCCCGCTTCTGGGGGAAGGCTGGAGAGCAGCGCGACCGCGTCGAGGAGGGTGGGTACCCGTCGGAGGGTGAAGCCCGCATCGCGAACCAGGCGCGAGAGGTCACCCTGGCTGCCGACGATGACGCCCAGAATCCCGCGCGAGGGGGGGTCGCCCGGATAGTTTTCTCGGGTGCTTGCCACTCTGCTTCTCGACTGTCGAAGTGCTCGGTCCCTGACATCATGCATCAGGACCACTCACCCGATCAGGGTGTTTGAGAGAAGCAAGTTCATCTCGCGACAAAATGGAAGGCGACTCTTGCCCCATTTCACAAAGAGGGGTGGGGTTATCGGTCTTCAACTCGTCGTCATGGCCCGGCACTTCGGTCAACCTCAGCCCGGCTGGATCTTCCAGGTTCCGGGTGCTCTGGCTGTCTGCTGCGTTCTGCCCGCGGTGTGGTCTGTCCAGCGCGCGCAACGGCGGACTGACCTGGGATTCATACACCCAGGCGGTCGCGTGCGGGGCGTAGTGTTCGGCCACGGCGATCACCTCGTCGACTTCCTCCAGCGAAGCGGGATCCACCAGCAGCAGAATCACCGGTGATTCGGGCTGAGCGGCATGAAGCCGGCACAACTCGGCCGTGGCCCAGCACGCGTTATCACACTCGACGGCGTGGACGCCCCTGCGATCCAGCGCTCCGCGCAGTTCGACGGGCACCGCCGTGTCGGGTGCGCGCCAGATGACGCACCACGCCTGATGCGTCTGGGGAGATTGGCTGGTTTCGAGGCTCATGGGCTCCAAGTCTACATCTGCGCCCAGTCCGGCCGAGCGCTGGGTGTCGGACGCATCTCAGCACATCGTTGGGCGGAGCGCTTGAGCATTTCCCCCCTCCGATCACATAAGCGATATACGAGATACGGCCTCACAAGTTTCGGAGGTGTGAAGCGATGGCCTCGGCCCCGTCGGGCGGTGCCAGTCGCTCGAAGCCGGAAGACATGGCAAGCAGCCCCCGAGATTCAGTGAGCAAGCGTACCAGCATCTCAGCGTGCGCCGCGATATTGCGTTCCGGGTCGATCAGGTCGCGGCAGATCAGAGCGGCGCCGGCGGATTGCAGGGGCATCGCGTTGTGGCGCTGGTGTTCGTCCGGGTGGTAGGGATAGGGCAAGAAGACGGTCGGAACGCGGTTGATCCAGGCTTCGGCGACGGTGCCCGCGCCGGCCCGCGCGATCGCCAGATCGGCCGCTCCCCACATCGAGCCCACGTCGTCGATCAGTTCGACGACTTCGGCTCGCACGGGCAGAGATGCGTATGACGCTTGTACGTCGGCGCTGCGTTCAGGACCGGCCTGGTGGAGAATCTGCCAGTCGGCAAAGGCCTGTGGGTTGTGACGGACCAGTGACGGAACGAGGCGGTTGAGCGACTCGGCGCCCTGGCTGGCGCCGGTGACCAGCAGCGTGCGCCGGGCAGGTTCCAGATCGAACCGCCTTCGGCATGCGGCGCGATCGCGGGGGGCGCGCGCTTCGCGCCGGACGATGGGCCCGACGAGTTGGGCCCCCAGCGCTTGATAGGTGCTGAAGATCACGTCGGTCCTGGAGGCCAGATGGCGGTTGGCCTTGCCGGGGATGGCGTCGAGGTTGACCAGCGCCGTGTGAAGTCCGAGTCTGCGTGCGGCCGCCACGGCCGGGGCGGAAACAAAGCCCCCCGTTGCGACCAGGGCCGCCGATTCGGGCGCCACGCCGTGCTTCTGGAGATGCGACGCGATCGCGCTGGTGCAGGAGCGCACCACACCTGACCAGGTGCGTACGAACTGGAGCAGCGGCCCGGGGCGCAGCGAGAAGGGGCGAGCGGGAACCGGGCGAAATGCGAGGGCGCGCGGTTCGAGGATGCGGCGATCGATATCGCGCGAGGAGCAGAGGAACAGGGGCGGAAGATCCGGCTGCCGGGCGTGCAGAGATTCGAGGATGGCGATGGCGGGAAAGATGTGTCCACCCGTGCCGCCGCCGGCGAAGATGACGGCTTGGAGACTCACGGGCGGGATGCCCGTACCACTGGGCCTGCGGTCCGGGCCGCCGAGCCCTCCAGCGCGAGCGCGGGAGCGGCGTCGCCGCGGAAGGCCCGCGCATGTCTGCGGTCCATCGCGACCATCAGACCGAGGGATGCGGCGGTGAGGATCCAGCCGGTGCCGCCGGCGCTGAGAAGCGGGAGGGCGATGCCCTTGGTGGGACCCAGTCCGGTGACGACGACCAGATTGATTGTGGCCTGGAGCGTCAGGACGCTCATGACGCCAAGCCCGCCGAGGCGAAGCAGCGGGTCGGTTTCGCGGCGGACGACGGCGAGCATGGTCCAGGCGAGTACCGCGTAGAGCACGAGGATGAGCGAAGCACCGGCGGTGCCCAGTTCTTCGCAGATGACGGCGAAGAGGAAGTCGGTCTGATCTTCAGGCAGGTAGCCGAACTTCTGGAGCCCGTAGCCCAGACCGCGTCCGGTGAAGCCTCCGCCGGCGACGGCGGCCATCGACTGGATCATGTGGAACCCGGTCTGCTGGGGGTCTACGTAGGGGTTGAGGAAAGCGGCGATGCGGTCGATGCGGTATGGGTTCTGGAGAATGGCGGCGACGATGCCGAGGAGTCCGAGGGGGATGAAGAGGGCAAAGTGCCAGAATCGTGCGCCGGCGGCGAGGAGGACGATGCTGGCGGCCGAGGCCATGAGGACTCCGGTGCCGAGGTCTTCATGCACGACGAAGGCGGAGACGATGCCGACCGCGGCCAGGCCTGGGAGGAAGCCGGTCCAGAATTGCCGGAGGCGATGGCGTCCGATCCAGATGCCGTATGCCGCGGCGAGCCAGATGATGAGCCATTTTGCGGGCTCGGAGGGCTGCACGGAGCGGATGGGACCGATGGTGATCCATCGGTGCGAGCCGTTCTGGGGGTTGGCGATGAAGGGCCAGTAGACGGTGGAAAGCCCGAGGAGCAGGATGAGGACGCCCAAGCCGAGGAGGTAATGAGGGGGCGTGAGGCGCGGCAGGCGGCTGGTCAACTGCGCGATCTTGTCGATGGGCAGCAGTGCGGCGGCGATGAGGGCGAGCATGGCCAGAACGAGGTGCATGGCCGCGGTACTGGAGACGATCGACTCAAAGGTGACGCCGCGTGAGGCGATGCCGGCGGAGGTTCCGTCGGCGTTGGTGGCGATGGGTGCGACGGCCATTTCGGCGGAGTTGACCATGACGACGCCGACCGTCAGCAGCGCCAGCGCGCAGAGAACGATGATGTGCCCGGAGCGGAGCATGGAGTGATTATCGGCAGGGTGAGGGGGAAGAGGCGAGGGAGGAGGCGAGATGGGGAAGTGGCGAGGTGGCAGAGTGGGAGGTGGAGAAGTTGGCAGACGCCGGAGAAGTGCCCGTCCTCGGGCACCTCTCCGGGTGGGAGCACGACCCGCTTGACAGCGTATAGGCTCGGCTATACACTGGACGCGAGTTCACCCTCCCAAGAAAACAAGAATGAGACACCCAGAGATGCGCTTTGCGCACCTCGAACGACTGTTGAAGAAGAATGGCTGGCAACTCATCCGCATCAAAGGCTCGCACCACATCTTCGGCGGCGAAGACAGGCCGATCCTCTCCATCCCCGTCCACGGGAACAAGGTCAAAGGGGTCTACGTCCGGCAAGTCAAGCAAGCGATCAAAGCGCTCGGCCAGCACGACGACGAAGCCCGCTCTTGACCGCCCGTTTGACCCGAAGGTCCTTGAGCAGGCCGAGGCGATGGCCCGGTCCTACCAGTTGGTCCTCAGTGAGGAGCCGGAAGTCGGCTATCTGGGGCGGACGGTCGAACTTCCCTTGGCCATGGCAGACGGCAAGACTCTCGATCGCCACCATGCTCGAACTCGGGCAGCAGCCTCCCGCTCCGGCCCGCGAGGGCAAGCGCGATCAGCAGGTCAACATCCGTCTGACCTCGGAAGAGAAGATGCGGCTGGAAGAGGCGTCGCGGCGCGAGGGTTTCCGCAGCCTGTCAGATTTTCTCAGAGCGTCGGGACTCAACCGGGCGCGGTAGAACCACCTCACCGCCCAAACCGGCCCGGCACGGGCCGGCTCGCGGAGGTTCACATTTCCAGCAGTTCTTCAGCCAGTGTCCGCAACCCCGCGGCCAGCACCGCGATGGCGCGGTGCAGGTCCGTCAGCGGCAGGTGTTCGACGGGGGTGTGGTCCAGGGTGCTGTCGCCGGGGCCATAGGCGGCGATCGGACAGCGCCACGCGGGCGCGACGATGTTCAGGTCGGCGGTGCCGGTCTTGAGTTTGGGCTTCGGCGTGGCGCCGGCGGCGCGGATGCTCGCGGTGATGGCCCGAACCACGGCGTCGCGGCGATCGGTGGCGCAGGCCTGCTCGCGGCCCTGAAACTCGAGCGTGATGTCGTGGGTCGTGGCGAGACTTGCGAGCAGTTCTTCGAGTTCGTTGGGCGGAATCGCGGGCGGAAGCCGGAAGCCTGCGGTCAGGCGCGCGGTATCGGCCAGGCCGTCGGAGTCGCTAGAGATGCGCCGCACGCCGGCTTGAAGTTGATCGAAAACCTTTTCGACGCCTTCGTTGCGTCGGGCGACCCGGGCGCGGACGTCGGACCACCAGGCGAGCAGGGCGTCGGAGGCCGAGGCCTCGGGCCCTGCGGTGTGGGCGCAGTGGCGCGTCGCGGCGGCATGGACGATGAGTCGGCCCTTGTAGCCCAGCGCGAGGCCGTCCCAGCCGCTCGGCTCGCCGATGATGCACGCGTGCGGGCGCAGGTGATCGCGGATGAAGGTGGCGCCGGGGGAGTGGGGGGTTTCCTCGCCGATGGCCGCAATGACGACAAGTTCGACGTCGGGCGGGAGTTTGGCGCGGGCGGCCGCGAAGAGGAGGGTGACCAGCGGGCCCTTGGCGTCGACGGAGCCGCGTCCGTGGAGGATGCCGCCCTCGATGCGTACGGGGATGTGGCCGGGCACGGTGTCGATGTGCCCGAGCAGGGCGATGGTGCGTCGGGGTTGGTTGCTGGTGCGGCGTGTGGCGATGCCGTTGCCGGCTTCATCGACAGAGGTGGTCAAACCGAGCGAACGTGCGGCGGCGAGGAATCGCTCGACGGCGGCATACTCATTGCCCGAGACGCTGGGCGTGGCGACGAGGTCGCGGAGGACTTGTGTTGCCAGATCGTCGGAGGCGAGACAGATCACGTGTTCCTGTTCGCCTGCGCCTTGGATATGAGGCATCACATTGCTCGCGAATGGGTGTGGTGGCACGGGCGTCCGGTCCGCGTGGGCGAATGCCGGCCGATCGAAGGGTTGACGACGGCTGGCGCGGACAGGTCGTGTCTCACCGGAGATTGACGCATGTCCCAATCGCGCCCACGGGCGGGACGCCCGTGCCTCCGCGCCCGTAACTGTTCAAGCGTCGGCATGGGCGACCTCGAAGACGGTGCCGGCTCCGGCGCGGGCGCGGGCGATGGCCTCGTCGCCGCGGGCGGAGCCGATGATGACGCGGGCGACACCGGCGTTCAGGGCTTCTTCGGCCGCAAGAACCTTGTTCTTCATGCGTCCCTTCGCGGCTTCGCGGACGCGTTCCATGTTGCCGGCGTCGGCGCGGGCGATGAGGCTGTTTGGGTCGCCGGCGTCGGCGAGCACGCCCGGGACGTTGGAGAGCAGCAGGAGTTCGCTGGCGCCCAAGGCCGCGGCGGTCATGGCGGCGGCGCGGTCGGCGTCGACGTTGATCGCCACACCGTCGGCGGTGACGGCCGGCGGAGTGAGCACGGGGATGCGCCCACAGTAGAGCAGCAGTTCGAGCAGCGACTTGTCGACGCGATCGACGCGCCCGGAGAGGTCGTCACGGATGATGACGACGCGCCCGTGGTCGATGGCGCGGATGGCGTCTTTGCGCGAGCCGATCCAGATGCCGCCGTCAAGACCGGAGAGCCCGACCGCGTCGACGCCGCGGGCGCGGAGCATCTCAACCAGCCCCTTGTTGACTTTGCCGCAGTACGCCATCTCGAAGATTTCGAGTGTGCGCCGGTCGGTGCGTCGGCTCTCATGCCCGGAGGGGCTGACGATGCGCTGCGGCGGGTGGCCGAGGGCTTGGGCGAGTTGGTCGGTCTCGTGCGAGCCGCCGTGGACGAGCACGGCCCGCGTGCCGGACTGGACGAGGCGAGCGAACTGGTCGGCGATGGGGGCCAGGTTGATGCCTTGGCCGCCGCCGATCTTGATGACGATGAGTTCCATGATGCTCCCGGAAAGGCGGTGGTGTTGCGCGGCGTGTTCACGCGGGGTTGAGCCCGGGGAAGCCGAGGCCGGCGGCTTCGGGCAGTCCCAGGGCGATGTTCATGGACTGGACGGCTGATCCGGCGGCTCCCTTCATCAGGTTGTCGATGGCGGCGAGAGCGATGACGCGCCCTGAGCGCTCGTCGATCGCAAAGCCGACGTCGACGTGGTTGCTGCCGGCGAGGATCTTCGGATCGGGCAGGCGGTGCAGCCCGGTGCGGTCGGCGACGAGGCGGACGAAGGGCTCGTGGGCGTACGCCTGGCGGTAGACCTGCCAGAGATCCTTTTGCGTGAGCGGACGTGTGGGGGTGACGTGGGCCGTACACAGGACGCCGCGGACCATTTCGATGGCGGTGATGGTGGCGTCGATGGACAGCGGGCCGAGGGCCTGCTCGACTTCGCCGAGGTGCCGGTGCCCGGCGGGGCTGTACGTGCGCACGGCTCGCGAGCGATTGGGGTGGTGCGAGGATTCGGAGGCTTGAGCGCCGGCCTCGGATGAGCCGACCTTGATGTCGCAGATGGCTCGTTCGATCAGCCCGGCGCGGGCGAGCGGGAGCAGGGCGAAGTTCATCGCGGTGGCGTTGCAGCCGACGCCGGAGATGATGCGGGCGTTGGGCAGGGTTTCGCGTGAGACTTCCGGGAGCCCGTACACCGCGCGGGAGAGCAGATGCGGGACGGGGTGGGGCTGGGCGTACCAGCGTTCGTACGCGGCCGGATCGCCGAAGCGCAGGTCTGCGGAGAGATCGACGACGAGGCGGGACTTTTCGAGGTAACTCTCGACGAGTGGGGCCGATTCGCCGTGGGGGAGGCAGAGGAAGACAACTTCGCACGCTTCGCGCTCGGTGGGTGCGGTGAAGAGCAGGTCGGTGTGCCCGCGCAGATTGGGGTGGGCGCGGTGGACGGGTTGCCCGACGAGCGAGCGGCTGGTGATCTGGACGGGGCGCACATGCGGGTGGGCGAGCAGCAGGCGGAGCAGTTCGCCGCCGGTGTACCCGCCGGCGCCGACGATGGCGGCGGCGAAACTCACGCCCCGACTCCCTGGATCGTGCGCACCACCGGTTGCACGGGATCGCAGGCGGCGCGTTGCTCGCAGGCGATGGCCATGACGTGCTCGGCGATGTGCAGTGGGATGTTGACGCCGGTGGTGTCGATCGAGTTGCGGAACTCCATGGAGTGATTGACCTCGTTGACCAGCAGCCCGCGGCGTGGGCATTCGAGCAGGTCGATGGCGCACACGTCGGCGCCGACGGCCGCCGCGGAGCGCGTGCAGAGGTCGGCGATTTCGTCGGTGACGGTGAGACCCGAGGCCTTGGCGCCGCGGGCGGTGTTGGTGACCCAATGTTCGCTGGTGCGGACGATGGCGGCGATGGCGCGGCCGCCGACGACGAAGACGCGGATGTCGCGCCCGGGCTTGGCGATGTGCTCCTGCACGTAGTAGACGTGGTGCTGGGCCGAGCCGAGTTGGTCGCGGTGCTCAATGACGGCCTCGGCGGCGTCGCGGTCGTTGACGCGGGCGACCATGCGTCCCCATGAGCCGACGGTGGGCTTGAGCACAGCCGGATAGCCGATCTGCTCGACCGCCTGCAACGCCGACTCGGCGTCGAGGGCGACGCGGACGGACGGGGTGGGGATGCGGGCCTGTTCGAGTGCGATGGTGGTGCGCAGTTTGTCGCCGCAGACATCGGCGGTGTGGGATGGGTTCACGCAACGCAGCCCGAGTCCTTCGAGGATGCGGGTGGCATTGAGCGAACTGGTCAGGCTCAGCGAGCGGTCGAGGACGGCGTCGAAGCGGGACCATTGACCGATCGCGGCCGGGTCGAACACGACCGAGCGGAGGTCGATCATGTCGACCGCAGCGCCGAGGGATTCGAGAGCATCGAAGAGCAGGCGCTCTTCGATGCGCACGCGGAGATGGAGGAGTGCGATGTGCATGGACAGTCCGGGGGAGTCTGGTTCTTGGTGACTTGTGATTTTGAGATTTGACTGGGGTTGGCGCCGCGACGCACGGTCTTCGGCGCAGTCGTGTTTTCGGGCGGTCAACCATCACTGCGCCGCACCCGGCGAGTGACGGCACCAGGCGCCGAGCGGGTGACTCCCCTCATCCGGCCTCGAAGACTCGGCCACCTTCTCCTCCAAGGGGAGAAGGAAGTCATGGGTCGCGGCCGGAGTGGCGAGCGACCCGATTACTCTCCCCAATCCTCTTCGACCTCGGGGGCCAGTTCGACGCGGAGCGGGTCGCGGCTTGTGACTTCGAGTTCAGCCGAACAGCCGCCGCAGACGACCACTTCGCCGGCCAGAGGCGCGCGGTTGAAGGTAACTTCGTTACCGCATTCAGGGCATTGGGTCGACAGGGTCAGAGTATTGCTTGACATGGTGATCTTCCTTTCGAGTCAGATGTGATGCGTGGCAAAACGACAAGCCCCCGGGCGACGCGTCCGGGGGCACTTGGCTGCTAGTTCTCTGGCTGGATCAGGCTTGGCGAACCCCGATCAACCCGGCCGCAGCGATGCCCCGGACGCTCTTGGCGTCTTTGGCTTTGGCGGCTTTGGAGATCAGGTTCATCATCGGGCTTGTGCCGGGTGTGATCGGCATGAGACTAGAGGGGACTGGAGCGTCGGTCAAATCGGAAATGAAAGAAGCGGAGGATTCACCGACCTGGACATGGAGAGCAGAACTCCTCTCCCCCCGGTTCGGGCTCGTGGAAACGCCGGGCCGGCGAGTCGGGCCGGGGGATCAGAGTATCTGGAGCGAGACGCGGCGTTCGAGTTCGGTGACGGGGCGTGCGATCAGGTCGTAGCCGTCGGAGTCGACGATGGTGCAGCGCACGAGTTCGCCCGGCGCGAGTTCCTGGGTGGACTGCACGAGGGTGACGGCGTCGATCTGGGGGGCCTGGAAGTAGGTGCGGCCCTGGTACGTGCGAGGTGCCGACGCGCGCAGCCCTTTCTTCTCACCGGCTGGAGGCCGGTCCGGCTGTGATTGGGAAGCGGATCGCCCCCTCCGGCTCGCAGACTCGCCACCTGCCCCCGAGGGGGAAGATCGGTCAATCAGCACGTCGAACTGGCAGCCGGATTCGAGCGGACGAGCGGGGTCGAATTGGTCAGCGACGAACGCGGCCTGCGCGTGGGCGATTTCCTGCTGCAACGCCATGATTTCGTCATGCCGTCGCTGTTTGGTCTCAGGGTCGACCGCGAGGTTCGGATCAGCCTCCATGCGCGCGGCGACCGTGCCTTCTTCGGCCGAGTACTGGAAGCAGCCGACGGCGTCGAAGCCGATATCGTCGATGAACGCGAGCAGTTCTTCATGGTCTTCCTCGGTTTCGCCGGGGAAGCCGGTGATGAAGGTGGTGCGGATGGCCATGCCGGGTATGCGGTCACGGAGTTTGTGCATCAGATCGCGCTGCTGGGCGGCGTGCACGTTGCGGCGCATCGCGGTGAGCATGCGGTCGGTCGCGTGCTGGAGCGGGATGTCGATGTAAGGCAGCAGGTTTCTCTGGGCAACCAGAGCCGCAAAGGCGTCGATGATCTCGTCGGAGAAGTTGGAGGGATACGCATACATCAGGCGCAGCCACGCCCTGCCCGACTCTTGCCGCACCATGTCGGAGAGGGATTTGAGGACGTGGGGCAAACCGGTAGCGAAGAGAGAATCGGGATCCGCCCCGGTGGAACCGGCTTGAGGCCTGTGAATCTGTGACCCGCCCACCGGGCTGGAAGCCGGTCCGGCGGTCCGCTGGACCGCCAGCCCTGTGCCCACGTCGTCGCCGTAACTGGTGGTGTCCTGTCCGATGAGCAGCAGTTCAAAGGCGCCGTCGCGCAGGAGTTCGCGGGCCTCTTCGACGATGCGGTCGACCGGCTTGGAGCGCATCTTGCCTCGGATGGAGGGGATGGTGCAGAAGGCGCAGTTCTGGTTGCAGCCCTCGCTGATGCGCAGGTAGGCGTAGTGCCGGGGCGTCAGGCGCAGGCGGGCGGCGTCGGACTCGAAGTAGCCCACACCTTTGCCGTCCTTGCCGTTGACGGTCAGCCCGACGGTCTCCAAGCCGGCGGACCTGGCCTTGACCAGCGCGTTGGAGGAGACCCAGTACTGCGGACCCTTGGCGGCGGCCTGTTCGAGTGTCTCGCGTTCGGCGCGTTGTCCTCGAACGGCGTCGAGCACCTTGTCGCGGTCGAACACGCCGATCATCGCGTCGATGCCCGGCACCCACTCGAGCATCTTGGCGCGGTGGCGTTGCACGAGGCATCCGGCCACCACGACGCGCTTCACCTCGCCGCGCTCCTTGGCGGCGACAGCCTCGCGGATGACTCCCAGCGATTCCTGCTTGGACGCTTCCAGGAATCCGCAGGTATTGATGACCACCGCGTCGGCCGGCGTGATGCGCCCGCCGACTCCCGTGTAATCCTGCTCGGAGCCGGAAATCGAAAGATCGGTGTGCTCGCCCATGTCGATGGACTCGGCTGAGACCGGGGCGATGCCGTCCTCGGCCAGCAGACCGAGCATCTTCTCAGAGTCCACGAGGTTTTTCGGACACCCGAGGCTGACGAACGAGACGGTACGGATGTCGCTGTCCGCAATGGGATTGGTGTCGGTACCTTGAGGCATGGCCTCAACTGTATCGCTCCTGCCGCGCGTCAGTTCATTGCTTGCCTGAGCAGGGCTTGGAGTTGGCCGGGTTGGAAGCCCGGCATGGGGTAGAACGTCCGCAGGGCCGTGCTCAGCGGCTCTGGATCGGCGATCACGAACCAGCAGGGAGCACCGACGCGCCAGCCGGCAAAACGCATGGCGCGCGGGAGCGAGACCGCGTCGGTGGCCATCACCAGTTCGCCATGCTCAAAACGCATTGGAAGCACGCGAAACTGCCAGGCCTGTCGGCGCTCGATGCACGCCAGGGCCTGGGGCTCGGGAACGACGGCCGTCGGATCGATGCGTTCGGCCTCGTGGGCGAACTGCTCGGCCCAGGCCTGCTCGACGTCGCGCGGGCTGAGCCCGAACATCTGCTCGGCCAGCACGCCGAACGGTCGGCCGGAGGACTTCTGTGCTTCGAGAATCCGGCCCCGCTGCGATTCACTGAGCAGCCCGCGAGCGACGAGGATCTCGCCGAGGCGAACAGACATGGCGATTCCTTTCCCAACGGGCAACCCCTGCCCTGGTGAGTCCATCGGACAGGCGGTCGGATGCGTTGAGAAGGGCGGACAAGCAGAGGCTCGATGGGCGAAACCTGCAATCCCGATGCTGTCTGGGGCGCCTGCGCTGGTCCCGAGGGCGAAAAACCGGGGAAAATCCGCGCGGTCGGCTGGACGCTCACTCGGCCGGCTCGACCGTGGCGACCAGCGCCTTGCTGCGAAGCCGGTCGCGATAAAGTTCGGCCCGTTCGCGGTGAGTGGTCATGACGATGGCCCACCCGCGGAAGTGGGCGGTGATCATGATCTTCTGTGCGTCGCTTTGGCGCACGGGCGTGACGCTGGTCAGCGCGTCGACCACATGCCCCATGTCGTTCACATCGTCATTGTGCAGGACGAGGTGAAAGGGCGGGAGTCGGTCGACTTTCGGCGGAGTGGTAGAGGGAGAAGTCCGCGGATTGTCCATCACCGGTGCGTCGCTCATGCCCCCAGTGTACCGCGCGGGGGCCGGCGCACGCCAGCAAGTATCCGCTTACTTGCCGATACAAAAGGTGGCGAAGATCCGCCCGATGACCGCATCGGGGCTGACGGCGCCGACCAGTTCGCCGAGAAGGTCGAGGGCTTGGCGGAGGTGCAAGGCGATGAACTCGGGCTCGCGGACGGCCTTGCCGGGCTGCGTGAGCGCCAGGGCGGCGGCTTGGCGCAGGCAGATGAGCGATTCGGAGACGATCTGCCGGTGACGGGGGATCAACATCGCGTCGTCGGCGCGACGTACGCTGACGCAGTGCTCGGCGATCGCCCGGCGCAGCGTCGGCAGGTGCCACCCGTCGAGGGCGCAGACGCAGACGCTCGCCCCGGGCGCGGGCAGGTGCTCGTCGGCCTTGGTTCGCACGCGGAGCGTGGGGCCGGACACGGGCGGAAGTTGCTCGAAGCGCCCGGCAGGGTCGCAGGCGATGAGCACATCAGCGCGGGCAATCACGTCGAGGGCCTGCCGGCGCATCGCGCGGTCCAGCGGAGTGTGTGAGTGAGCGTCAAGCCCGGGCAGGTCGGCCAGGTCGATCTGCGGGCCGGCGACGTCGGACAGGTCCAGCGGCTCGATGATGGCGTCTCGCGTCGTTCCGGCGATGCTCGAGGTGACCGCCCGGGTTCGTCCCAGCAGCGTGTTGAACAGGGTGGACTTTCCCGCGTTGGGCGGGCCGACCAGCACGACCAGAGGCCGCGGCCCGCCGCGGTCGAGCGTCGGGGCCGAGCCGAGCAACGGCTCAACCGTCGCAATGAGTGATTCGAGGCGATGGTGCAGAGCAGAAGGTGAGATCGGGGTGACGTCTTCCTGGTCGACGAAGTCGATGCCGGCTTCGACCAGCGCCAGGAGCGAGGCGATTTCGTCGGTCCAGGAGCGGTAGTCATCGCCGGCGCGACCCGCGAGCAGGCGGTCGGCAGCCTCGAGTTGGCGCGCCGACTCGGCGCTGATCTTCGCGGCCACTCCTTCGGCCTGTGCGAGGGTCAGGCGCCCGGCGAGGTAGGCTCGGGCGGTGAACTCGCCCGGCTCGGCACGGCGGACACCTTCGACGGCGCACATGAGTTCGATGAGAGATTCGATGAGCGGGTGGCAGTTGGGCAGGTGCAGTTCGGCGCCGGATTCTCCGGTGTAGGAGCCGGCGTGCGGAAAGGTGAGCAGGAGAACAGGCAGGTGTGCGATTGACCTGTCTTCAGGTCGATGCCTTGGTGGGGTCGGTGGCTGGTCGGCACAGGCCGGAAGAACGCTGCGTGGCACACGATCAGCAGAGTGTGGCGTACCGGCGTCGTCATCCGGTCTCGAAGCCCGTGCCACTTTGTGTCCCACCGGGAGAAGGATGGGGCGGGCCAGGCGTTCGAGGTCGGAGTTGATACCCACCGCTCGCAGCGCAGCCGCACAGCCCGGGCCTGAGATGCGCACAATGGCTCGGCGTCCGGCGCCGGGCGCGGTGGCGCGGGCGACGATGGTGTCGCCGAGCGGCATAGTTCACTTCCGCTTCTTGAACTTCGGCTCGTTGCGGTCGGGGTGCTCGGGCGCGACGTTCTTCACCCGGCGCATCATGCGGTTGCTGGCCTGCTGCGCTGCCTGCTGCTGCTGAGCCAGTTTCTGGAGGCGTGAGAGGAAACCGCCCTCGCGGCGGGCCTTGGCCTGCTCGCGGATCTTGTCCGGATCGAGCAGCCCGTGCTGGTGCATGTGATGCCGGATCCACTTGTTCTCGCCGATCGCCAGCACCGAGTTGGTGATGAAGTAGAGCGAGAGTCCGGAGGGTGCGGCGTACATGAGCACCGGGAACATGACCACCGTCATGATCTTGACCATCTTCTGCGTCGATTCCTGCTCGGGAGTCAGGGTCGCGGTGGTGGGAGGGGTCAGGTACTTCTGGTGGAAGTAGAACACCAGGCCGAGCAGGATCGGAAGCAGGTTGATCGCGCTGAAGGACACAAGCCACAGGTTGATCGACCGTCCCAGCGGGATGGCGTTGTCCGCCTGCGACAGGTCAGCCAGGAAAGGCCACCTGTTGATCTTCTGGAACACCCCGTAGAAGGCCGGCTGGTGGCGCAGTTCGACGGCAAAGTACAACGTGGCATAGAGCGCGATCCAGACCGGGCTCTGAAGGAACATGGGCAGGCACCCGAGCATGCCGGCCGGGTTGATGCCTTCTTCCTTCCAGAGTTTGGTCGTTTCCTGCTGCTGGCGCTTGGGGTCGTCCTTGAACTTCTCTTTGATTTTCTGCATCTTGGGCGCGATGCTCTGCATCTGCGCGCTGAAGCGCTGCACGCGGATCTGGCTCCACCGGTTCACCGGGTGCAGGATCGTCCGCACAATGATCACCAGGATGATGATCGAGATGCCCCAGTCGCCCGTGAACGAATCAACCGAGCGCAGCACGGCCAGAAGCAGGCGGGCCAGCGGCTGGAACGTACACCAGGCGCACATGCCGCCGAAGTTGTATAAGACCAGCCCGTCGAGTCCGAGGCTCCTGGCCATCGGCTCTTCGTTGATGGCGCTGCGTGAGAGGGGCCCGGCGTAGGCGCCCAGGTCAAACGAGGCTGACCCTCCCGGCGGCACGGTCATGCTGCGGCTTTCCAGCAGCCCGAGCAGGACGGCGCTGTTGAGGATCTCCGTCCGCTCGGCATTGAGCGGTGTGGCAGGGTCCACGCCGGCGATGCGCAGCACGCGCTCGGCATTCAGCGTCTTGTCCGCCCCGGCTGGATCGACCAGCGGGTGCATCGCCACGCCGAAGTAGCGCCCGGTGATGCCCATCCACACCAGGCGCAGCCCGCGCTTGTTGCTCAGCGGATTGGGCCAGATCTCCTCGGACACCGGAGCCGTGTACAGCCCGTTGGGCGCCCGGTACACCCCGATCACCTTGGGCAGAGGCTCGGTGAACTCGTAGGACAAGACGGCCGGGTCATTGGCCTGGGCCTTGGGATTGAGCCAGTACCCGAAGCGCAGGCGCCGTTTGTCGCCGCCGTACCCGCCGCCGGCCGACTTGAAACTCACCGGGCCGGTGTGGATCCATCGGAGGTTGAGCGGCGCATCGGACAGGTTTTCGGCGCGCTGGACGATTTCCACCACGTGCGAGTGCGGCTGCACGCGCAGCGTGCGGTGTACACGGACGACCTGGCGACCCTCCGCATCGAGGATGGTGGCCTCGAGTTCGCCGGGACCGCCCCCGGCGCGGCGCGTCCACACCGGTTCACCGGCCGGTCCGCTGGTCAGATCGACGCGGGTACCGTTGACGATCAGGGCGGTCAGGGCGAAGGGCACGGCCGTCGCCTCGACCTGTCCGAGTCGCAGCGGCTGGGTCTTCTGGAGCACGACGTGCCGGAGTCGTTCCAGTTCTTCAAAGTGCGCGGTCAGTTCGAGCGATTCGAGCCCGGCGCCCAGCGGCGAGATGACCGCGCGGAGTTCGTAGCCTGAATCTTCCTGCACGCTCCCGATGTCGCCCAGGTCCACCGGACCCGGCGCGACGCGGGCGTGCAGACCCTCGATCGGCGCCGGCGGCTCGCCTGCCGGCTCGGGCTGTTGCCCGGGCGGCTCGGCCGATTCCTGCCGGCCGACAGGCTCGGCCGGAGCGGGAGTCTGATCGGTGACGACGTCGGGCGTCGGCTGCGTTGGCCGCGACTTGCCCCCGGTCTGGGCCACGAGGACGGCCACCCCGACTCCGACGAGCAGGATGACCAGTGGAACAATGATGCGGAGTGTGCTTTTCTGCTTTGCCATGAGCGCGTTCTGCTCCGACCGGGAAGGGCCGGGGTCAACGATAGACACTCTTTGGCAACGCGGGCGAACGCCTTGCGATCCGACGGAAAGACGTTACCGACCTTCAAAGAGCCGATCCCCCAGCCAGTCGTGCAAGTCCGGGATGGACTTGATCTTGTTGGCGGTGATCTTGATGTCGTACTCCACCCGCCTGAACTCCACGCGGTCGGGATGAAGCACCGCGTAACTGGCCCTTGGGTCAGAATCGCGAGGCTGCCCGACCGAGCCGACGTTGATCACGACTTTCTCGTCGGGGGTAAAGAAGTAGGAGCGGGAGTCTCCCAGTTCATCAGGAGGGTAGAAGTCAGGCTCGTCGGTGAACACCCCGGGCACGTGCGTGTGCCCCACCAGCGCCACCCGCTCGACGCGCTCGAAGATGGACTCCAACTTGTCCGGGGCGTCGGCGGCGTCGTCCGGGAAGATGTACTCGTTGATCGGACGGCGAGGCGAGGCGTGGACTGCCAGGACCGGGATGCCGGACTCCGGCAGCGTTTCGACCACCCTCACCCGCAGGCGCCCGAGGAAGTCGTAGCGGGCCGCTCGGAGGTCGTGGTTCTGCTCGTTGTCGAACTGTCGGCGTGTCCAGAAGGCGCTGGACTCGGCGACGGGGTTGAAGTTGGTGGGCTCGTAGAGCACCCCGAAGTCATGGTTCCCCATCAGGGTCCACTCGCAGTGTTCGCGGACGAGATCAACCACTTCAAGTGGGTCGGGCCCGTATCCCACCACGTCGCCCAGGTTGATGATCCTTTGGATGCCTGACTTCTTGATGTCGTCCAGGACGCGCTTGAGGGCTTCCGCGTTGCCATGGATGTCACTGATGACGGCGGTGGGCAAGGCAGCGCACTCCCTTCAGCACTCGGGCTCGCGCCGCCAGCGGGCAGACGAGCGTGTCCGAAAATTATCCATGCTATCGCCCCGTCCTGAGTCGGGCAATGCGAGGGGCATCAACCGGGGCAAGCGAGACCTGCGCATGGGGCTCACGCGGTGGGGCGCTATCATGCCGCGTTCGGCTTCTTGCCGATGGGGCAGAGCCGGGGTGTGCCCGGGCTATCCAGCGTCCCCCCACCCCGAACCGATACCGGGCGAGCCACTGCGAGGAATCCAATGCCAGCCGCCAACGTCACCTACCAGAGAACACGCGAAATGACGATCGACGAGCTGCTGCTCGAGAATCGCATCGTCTTCCTGATCGGGGAGATCAACTACGCCTCGGCCGCCCGGGTCATGATGCAGATGCTCTACCTTGAGAACCAGCGCCGGGCCCAGGAGATCAGTCTGTACATCAACTCGCCGGGCGGAGTGGTGGACGACACGCTGGCGATCTACGACACCATGCGCTTCCTTTCCTCAGACGTGGCGACGTACTGCATCGGCCGGGCCTACTCGGGTGCGGCCTTGCTGCTCACGGCCGGCACAAAGGGGCGCCGGTTCATCCTTCCGCACGCCAAGGTGATGATCCACCAGCCGTATGGGGGCGTGACCGGGCCGGCCGAGGACATCAAACTCCAGGCTGAGCAGATCATCAAGAGCAAGAGGCTGCTGACCGAGATCATCGCGTCCCACACGGGGCAGCCGGTCGAGCAGGTCAAGAAGGATTCGGAGCGCGACAAGTACTTCAACGCAGCCGAAGCCAAGGAATACGGGCTGGTCGATGAGATTCTCTCGCATCCGGTCAAGGGCGTCGGGGGTGTGTCTTGAACCCATCAACGGAGGCTTCCATGAACAACCACAACATGCCCACCGCCAACACTCTGGTTCCGATCGTGGTCGAGCAGACCGGGCGCGGCGAACGCTCCTACGACATCTTCAGCCGCCTGCTGAAGGACCGGATCGTGTTCGTGACCGGTCCGATCATGGATGAGATGGCCAATCTGGTGGTCGCTCAGTTGCTGTTTCTGCAGAACGAGGATCCCGAGTCGGAGGTGCACCTGTACATCAACTCTCCGGGCGGGTCGGTGACGGCCGGGCTGGCGATTGTGGACACGATGCAGTACGTCTCGCCGAAGGTGTGCACGTACATCATCGGGCAGGCCGCCAGCATGGGGTCGGTCATCGCGGCCGCTGGCGAGAAGGGTCGTCGTTACGCCCTGCGGAACAGCCGGAATCTGATGCACCAGCCGCTGATGAGCGGGGTTCTGGAGGGTCAGGCGACCGACATCGAGATCGAGGCCCGCGAGATGCTGCGCCTGCGGGACCGCCTGTACCAGATCTACGCCGATGCGTCGGGCCAGCCGGTGGAGAAGATCGCGGCCGATTGCGATCGCAACCTGTGGCTGGACGACAAGGAAATGCGTGAGTATGGGCTGGTGGACGAGGTTCTGACCAGCCTGCCGAAGCGGTCGAAGGTGCAGTGATCGACCTCTGACAGCAAGGCAGGAGACGGGCTGGGCCGAGGTAAATTCACCAATCGACGGAAAATGCTCTCATTCAGCAATGTAGGGGAGTTTTCTCCGTTCAGATAGGGCGAAGGACCGGCGAAGCGATGCCCGCTTCGGGCCTTCAGAGGTGCCAAGCCATGTTGATCCGTCGTCGGTGCGCGTGCGCAGTGCTGGCCGGCTGCTGTGGGTCTGGGTTCGCTCAGGATCTGTACGACACCACGGTCCTGCGCACCATCAATTTCACGTTCCACGACGCAAACTGGCTGACGCTATTACGGAACAACTACGCATCGCAGACCAACATCCTGGCCGACATCGAGGTCGATGGAGTGACGTATCCCAACTGCGGGGTGCGCATCCGGGGGAACACGTCATACACGGCCCTTCCGAGCGGATCGGAGAAGTTTTCGCTCAACGTCGAGATGGACTACGTCGACCCTGATCAGGACCTGCTGGGGTACGACTCGCTGAACCTGAACAACGGGTTCCACGATCCGACTTTCTGCCGCGAGGTGGTGTACAACAACTACGTCGCGCAGTTCATTCCCAATCCGCGCGCCAACCACGTGGTCGTGACGCTCAACGGCGCCAACTGGGGTGTGTACGTCAACGTCCAGCAGTTCGACAAGACCATGCTCAACGAGTGGTTTTCGGATACCGGCGGGCTTCGCATCAAGTGCGCGAACAACCCCAACGGGCCGGGGCTGCGCTACAACGGATCGAGTTCATCGGGCTACACGGGGTACGAGATCAAGAACGACGGCGGCTTTGCCGACCCGTGGGCGCCGCTCATCGCGGTGTGCGATGCGGTGACCAACGAGCCGCTGGCCTCGTGGCAGAACATCGACCAGTTGTTCGCGATCGACACCGGGATCTGGTCGGTGGCGCTGGAGAACATGCTGACCGACGACGACAGTTACGTCAACAAGGGCGCCGACTTCATGCTCTATCGCGACCCGATCGACGGTCGCGTCCACCTGCTCCAGACCGACGCGAACGAGACGTTCACGCAGGCGACCTGGTCGCCGACCCGCAACTTCACCTCAACCGCCAAGCCGGTTCTCAGCCATGTGCTGGCCGTCGCCGAACTGCGGCAGCGCTACATGGCCCACTATCGCACGATCCTGCAGGGGCTGGACTGGGCGACGCTGGAACCGATATTCACAGCCCATCGCAACCTGATCGACGCGGCGGTGCAGGCCGACCCGAAGAAGTTGTACTCGTACACGCTGTTTCAGAACAACTTCACGAGCACGGTGAACCTGGGATATTTCGGCCCGGCGGGCGGCACGCTCATCGGCATCCAGCAGTTTGTCCAGCAGCGCGGAACCTACCTGTCCTCGGTGGCCGAACTGGTATCCCAGGGGCCGAGCATCAGCAACGTGCAAGCCTCGGCCACAAACCCGGACCCCGAAGATTCGGTGTACGTGACGGCCACGGTCACCTCGTCGGGTACGGGGCTCGGGTCGGTGCGCCTCTACCACCGCCCGCTGCCCAGCGACACCTATTCGTGGACGCCCATGCTGGATAACGGACTTCAGGGCGACGGCGCGGCCGGCGACGGCGTGTACGGCGCGCTGCTGCCGGTCAGCGCGTCGGCCGGACAGCACGTGTCGTTCTATGTCGCGGCAATTGCAACCAATAGTTACGGGTCGATGTCGTTCGAACCGGAGTTGGCCGAGCAGAGCCCGCTCTCCGTTGACTACACGTTTGGGCGTTCGGGCGGCATGCGCATCAGTGAGTGGATGTACTCGGGCACGAGCGGCGAGTTTGTGGAACTGACCAATATGTCAGACGACCCGATCGATATGACCGGGTGGAGCCTCGACGACGACCACGCGCTGCCCGGCACGTTCGACCTCAGTGCATTCGGCACGGTGGCGGCGCATGAGTCGGTGGTGATCACCGAAGCCGACGCGGACGCCTTCCGCACGGCCTGGGGGCTGGATGCCGGAGCCAAGGTGATCGGCGGGCTGGGGACCGATGACATCGGCAACAACTATGCACGCAACGATGTCATCAACCTCTACGACAGCGCGGGCGACCTGATCGATCGCCTGCGTTACGGCGACCAGACCTTTGCGGGCAGCATACGAACGCAAAACGCCAGTGGACAAACCTGCCGTGAGTACATCGGGCAGGATGACGTGATCGGGTGGGTGCTCTCGACCATCGGCGATCAGTACGGCTCATGGGCCGCGACGAGCGGTGAAATCGGTACGCCCGGCTCGTACAACCGGATTTCATGCAACCCCTGTGTTGCCGACTGGAACGATGACGGCACGCTTGACTTCTTCGATGTGCAGGCATTCCTGGGCGCGTTCTCGGCGCATGACGCCGCGGCCGACCTGAATGAGGACGGATCGTTCGACTTCTTTGATGTGCAGGTGTTCCTTGCGGCGTTCTCGGCCGGTTGCTAAGACGCGGTGACTACCCATGTGCGCGTGGAAAGGCCGCCCCGCCCGATGCGACGGGCGGCCGCTTTCGACCTGTTCAGCCCGGGCTTACTTAGAACACGCAGCCTGCGCTGAAGTCGATCAGGTACCGCTGCACGTCGAAGAAGTTGATTTGGCCGTCGTCGTTCCAGTCGGCCAGGCCGTCGGAGGCCGAGTAGGCGATCAGGAACAACTGCACGTCGAAGAAGTCGAGGACTTCGTCGTCGTTGAGGTCTGCCGGGCAGGGGCGATACCAGCAGGGGCGGGCTTGGAGGATCGTGAGTCCCGCGTCGCCGTCAGCCAGGTAGATCGTGCCGGCGTCGTTGGTGATGGCCCGCGCGGTGCCGAGCGTGGGCGTGCTTTGGAGCAGTTGCATGTCGAGCGGGTCGGCGATGTCGATCATGTGGACAGCGCCGTTGAAGTCGGCGATGAAGGCGAGGTGCCCGAAGTCGGTGATGCTGCGTGCATCGCCCAGCCCGGGTAGCGTGCTGATGTGGCGCGGGTCGGTCGGGTCGGAGATGTCGAGGGCGATCAGGCCGGTGGTGCGGTCGGGCACGTACGCAACCGGCCCGCGGATGAGCACCTGGCGCGCGCTGCTCGGCGTGTCGTAGGAGCCGAAGATGGAGGGCAGCGAGCGGTTGGAGACGTCGATGACGCAGACGCCGCCAGAGCCGTCGGCCACGTAGGCGAGTTGGCCGTCGATGGTGACGGACTGCGCGCTGCCGGGCGTGTCGACCGAGCCGACGAGAACCGGCGCGCTCGGGTCGGTGATGTCGACGATCTGGAGCCCCTCGAAGCGACAGGCGAGGTAGGCGAAGTTGCC
>RHKP01000040.1 GCA_008363215.1 Cyanobacteria bacterium CYA | reverse complement strand
AAGCCGTCGGCGCGGCATGGCGATCGCTGACCAGGACACGCCTGCGATCCGTCTGCCACTGCCACTACCTCACGCCCGGATCCCAACCGTGATTGGTATTACTCCTCCGGTTCGGGCGTGGGCATGTCGGCGGGGTAGAGGATCCAGTCGCCGTCGGTGTCGGTGCGGGAGTCGGATCTGGTCAGCGGTTGCGCGTGGTCGGGATCAGCGGACGGGCGGCCCTGGTCGTCATCTTCGTCGAATCCGAGGGAGTAGAGGACGGGGCCGGTCGGCGTGAGGAGATAGCGCAGGGGCTGGCCATCGACCGGATCGAGCGGGAGCGCGGGCAGGTAGTCGGTGAGCAGATCGGCCAGAGTCGCGGGGTAGTGCTGGTGGTCTGCGAAGTAACGGGCCAGGGCGATGGAGGCGATGGCGGCGTCGCGGCGCGCGTCGGCCAGATCCTTGGTCAAGGCGACCCTTTCCAGCGCCGGCATCAGCAGCGTGATGAGCGGGTAGCGTGCCTGTCCGAAACGGCTTGTGCGAAGTTCCTCGATCTCTGAATCGAGCAAGAGTTCGCCGGGCCGGCGCTGCCAGGGGCGCTTGGCGGCTGCATCCTCGAAGCGGCTCATCAGGTCGTCGTACTTCTGGACGGTCTCCTTGCGTGATGCGGAGAGCAGGGCCGCGGCAACGCCGGCGAAGTTGTCGCCGTGCGAATCGGAGTTGGAATTGATCAGGTTGAACAGACGTGCGCCTTCGAGGGTCATGTGCCCGTTGCCGTGCCCGTCGTCAGAGAAACTGCGCTGAACCATGTCGTAGAAGAAGGTGCGCTCCATAGTCATGTTGAGGTCGTAGCGGGTGAGGCCTTCGGGCGGGGCGGGAGCGGGGCGCCCGACGGACATGAAGGCGTGCTGCAGGCGGGCGAGTTGATCGATGTTGAAGAGGTTGGGGTAGTTGCTGAGCACCTGTGCGAGTTGCCGTTCGGCCAGGCCCTCGATGGCGATCTGCACGAGTTGTCCGATCAGCGTCTCCGACTCGCCGGTGAGGTGTGCCAGCCCGAGAGTGGCTTCGAAGTTGCGCATGGCCCGCTCACCCTGCCCGACCTCGGCGGCCATGTAGGTGTCGACGGAGAGATCCTGGGCAAACCGGCGCATGTACGACAGGTCGGGCAGGAGGACGTCGATCATCATCGGGTTCTCGTCGCCGGGGGGATCGGGCACATAGGGGCGCCCATAGGCCTTGGCCTCGGCCTTGGCGATCTCCGGATCGATCCGGTCGCTCAACTCCCGGCCGAGATAGGGCTTGGCGGCGGCCTGGCGCACCTTCTCAAGCGTCGGCTGGAGTTGATCGAGGTGGGCTGCCGACTCAGCCCACATCGGTCCGCCGGGGTAGGTCGGCCAGTTCAATCTCAGGTCGTCGGCAGGCTGGGCTGCCACGCGCTCGATGATGGCCTGCTTGAGCAGCGGCCAGGCCTTCTGGTCGTCGGGGATGCTTTCGAAGCGGGCGTTGAACTCGGCGGTGAAGTTGCGGGAGACAGTCGGCTTGTCAAACAGGCGCAACCCTGCCCAGGCGAACATAATCGACACGACGCCCAGTGGTAGAACCACCAGCAGAAGGCACCCGCGACGGCGCCGCAAGCGACGGGCGGCGTTCCAGGTGCTCGCGTCCATCGGCTCGGCCATACCCCACTCCTTCGCAAGGCGTGCATTCAGGTATACCGGGGGGAGGCGCCTGGAGTTGCACGAGCCTGCGGAAACGAGTGGGGGAAGAACGCCGCCTATTCGCGCCGCTCGCGCAGAGTCAGCGTGGTCTGCCCGGCCAGTTTACCGCGGCGGTAGTCGATGGTGATGCTCTGGCCGACACGGGTGCCTCCCAGCACGCGGATCAGTTCCTGCAGGTCGCGTGTGCTCTGACCGTTGATGGCCGTGATGGTGTCGCGGAGTTTGAGCCCGCTTTCGGTACGGGCGTCGGCGATGGTGAAGCCGAGAATGACCGGGCCCTGGCCGACGCCGGTTTCGAGCCGGATGCCCAGAGTCACGTCGAGATCGTCGCTGTTCTCGGGCACCATCGGCAGGGCTCGGACCCAGGCGCGGTAGTCGGCGTGGATCTGCTCGGGTGTCTGGCCGAGCAGTTCGGACAGGGCCTTGAGACCGGAGGGATCGTCGGCATCGCCTGCGGCCGTGCGTTGGTACCAGGAAGCGAGGACGCCGCGATCAAAAAGAAAGAGGAAGAAGGTGCGTGCGAGTGCGTACTGGCGCAGCGGGCGGGTGGACGAGAAGCGTTCGTGCGAGAGTTCAGTGAGTTCTTCGATGGGCGGCAGGCGGCCGTTGCTCTCAAGACGTTTGGCAATGTTGGTGCGCCAGGAGGGTACGGGCACGACGGCCCCGCCGCGGACCTCGCAGTCTTCGACGAGCGAGGCGAGCCCTTCCTGTATCCAGATGGGTGTGACGACGCCGCGGCGGGACATGTCGCGCCAGTGCAGGACGTGGAAGAACTCGTGGCGCAGCGTGGCGCCCAGGTCCATCGCGACCAGGCGTTTGGCGTCGTGGTCGTAGGCGCCGCCGATCCGGCTGAAGTTCTGCCGGGCGGAGGGCCCGAAGGTGGAGATCGACCAGGTCAGGAAACGGCGCTGGTCGGGCAGGGCGACGATGACCCAGGGGTCGAGTGCGTCGGCGCCGACGATGTCGGGGATGATGGTCTGGGCGAAGGCGGTGACGAGTTCGAGTTCTCGCACGGCTGCGTCGGTGGAAGTTGCGTCGTGGTTGGACAGACACTCGATGCGCAGGGAGTCAAGGGTGCGGCGTTCGGCGTGCTCGCCGATCCAGCGCTGCGCGCTCTCGGTGTTGGCGGCGTGGTGTGAGTCGATGACGCGAGGCCAGTTGTCGAGCATCGCCTTGATGCGAGAGTCGTCCTGCAACGAGGCGAGGCTTTTATCGCGGCGGAGTTGACGCGCGTCGACGAAGCCGGTCTTGATGGCGTCGATCACGTGCTCGATGGCGGCGTCGGAGTCGCCCTGGAGGGCACGCACGCAGGCGAGGTTGAAGTGGACTGTGAAGTTACCCGGGTCGATTTCCGCCTGCTCCTCGAAGAGTTCCCGGGCCTTGACGTAGTCTCCGGATTCGAAGGCGGCGGCGCCCCGGGCCTGGAGATCAGCGGATCTCTCGCGGCGCTCGAACTCGGAGGCGACGCGGTCGGCGACGGCGGAGGGATCGTCGGGTGTCTCGATCTGCGCGACTGCGGGCGCGGCGAACGCAAGGATGCTCACGCCGAATGCGAAGGCCTTGAACGAGCCTCGACCGTGAGCAAGCGGTCGGCGGAGACCCGGAAACGTCGCGACGCCCTCCTTGCGGTCAAGACTCGTTGAGGCGAAGAACATCATGACCCCTCCCGTACGGTCGGGGCTCGTTGTTGCACGATGAGCGAGCGGAGCGCTTCGGGATACGCGAGGCACTCCTGATCGAAGACGCGGGCGGCCAGCGTGTCGGGCGTGTCGCCGGGCAGCACCGGGCAGCGACGCTGAAGGATGATGGGCCCGGTGTCGTAGCGGTCGTCACAGAAGTGAACGGTGCAGCCGGATTCGCTGCGGCCGGAGGCGAGTACGGCTTCGTGGACGCGGTGTCCGTACATGCCGGGACCGCCGAAGTCCGGCAGCAGCGCCGGATGAATGTTAACGACCCGCCCGCGGAGCCGGTCAGGGATGAGGACCATCTTGACATACCCGGCCAGCACGATCCAGTCGGCGTGCGCTTCGTCGGCCAGTCGGGCGAGTTGCTCGGGGGGGATGACGCCGCGGATGATGCGCGTCTGGAAGCCGCGGGCCCGAGCGCGTTCTTCACCCAGGCAGGGCTTCGACGCGACGGCCAGTTGAATTTGCGCGGGCAGTTGACCGCAGTCGATTGCGTCGGCCAGGTTCATGAGCGTGCGTCCGGAACCGGACAGGAGCACGAGCAGGTTGGCCGGGCGTGGAGTCAAGGTTGTCGGCCGGTTTCGTGGGTGATGGGGGTGGGGCGGTTGTGTTCGTCCAGGGCCACGAGGGTCATGGTGGCGCTGGTGACCTGCACGGTGCGCCCGGACTCAACGCGTTCGGATTCGACCTCGATGCCGACGGTCAGACTGGTGCGGCCGACGGCGCAGGTGCGGGTGTAGAAGGAGACAACATCGCCGACGCCGACCGGGGCGGCGAAGTCGACGCGCTGGATGGAGGCGGTGACCCAGGTGAAGGCGCCGTAGCGTCGGGCTTCGACGTATCCGGCCTGGTCGATGTAGGAGAGGATGACCCCGCCGAAAACGGTGCCGTAATGGTTGGTGTCACTGGGTCGGGTGACGACGCGGAGGGCGAGATTGCGGTCAGTCTGGTCCATCGGGGGAGGATAGGGGGCGGGGCCAGGGGAGGGGCGGGCGGATCTTTTGTGGTGTGGAAGCGCTGTTCTGGCAGCGAGCAGGGCCGAGGCTCAGCGCTTTTCTTAGGTGTTTTGCCGCGCCGACCATCAAGAGTGGGAGGGGAGTTGAGCGTGTGAGAAGGCTGCGTGGAGGCTGGTATCAGTGCCCGACTATTCACTTGACAGCGCGTGCGGTCGGGAGTAAGTTGTCGGCATGGGCATGGGCATGGGTATGGGCCGGTGGTCCATGCGGTTCGGCCCGGGCGTGCGGCCAGGATTCACGCTCATCGAGCTAGTGTACTGACTTTGTGAAAGTCGCATGATTCCTGGCGATGCGTCGGAGGATGGTATCGGCGTCGGCGGTCCAGGTGAAGGGCCTGGCGTCGTCGT
>RHKP01000027.1 GCA_008363215.1 Cyanobacteria bacterium CYA | reverse complement strand
TCGATCGGCCTGCGACGACATTTTTGGCGTGACGCGTGATCGTCGGCTCAAGCGGCCCGCCCGCCGCGTCGATACAGGTGGTGATCCACCCGCCGGGGCTCGGCGGCCCGACGTGTGCTCGACGGGAGCCAGGGGCCGCACGCGACGCCCGGCATCAATCCCCGCCGGACCGGCGTGCGCCCCCGAGCACATCGCCGATCGGCCGGCCCGCGCGCGGCTGCGCCGCCGCGTAGTCCTCCCCGAGCAGCGCTGCCAGCGTCGCGGCGACCTGCGACTGCGTCACCTCCGGCACGTTCGCACGCTCTCCGAGCGGCGGTGTATCCGGGCCCCAGACGGCGATCCAGATCTGCCGCGCCCCGACGACCTTGGAGTTGTGGTCGCGCCATTGCTTCTGCTCGACGCCCTCGAGGGCCGGCAGGGTGGCGGGCGGCGTGGTCAGCGGCGCGTCGCCGCCCCGGCCGTGATCGCAGAGCAGGATGATCGACGTGGAATCCTTGTATTCCGGCGCGGACTGGATGTACGCCCAGAGCAGCGCCAGGTATGCATCGACGCGGTGCGCGGCGTGCAGGTACTGCTCGTAGTCCCCCTCGTGGGCCCATTCATCGGTCTCGCCCAGCCCGAGGAAGACGACGCGCGGCGTGTTCAGTTTGATCCACTCGAAGGCGGGCCGGAAGACCATCGAGTCGAAGCACGCGCCGCCCCAGCGGTAGGGTGTCTCGGCCCGGACCGCGTTCCAGATGTCGATCGCCGGTGAGGTCTTTCCGAACGCCAGCGGCCCGACGCCGCCATCGACCGGCAGGCCGCTGCGCTCGGTGTTGATGATGTAGGGGAACACGTCCCAGGCGCCGAACGCGGCGACGCGGCCTTGGTAGGCCGGCTTGCTCTCCAGCCACTCGAAGACCGTCGTGTCGGGGTTCATGACCTTCGAGTTGCCCTTGATCACCTCGCTCGGGAAGCCGCAGAAGGTCTCCGAATAGCCGGGGTAGGACACGTTCCAGGGGTTGGTCACGTGGGCATCGGACGACTTGAGCAGGTTGCCGTAGATCTGGCCGTGCGGCACCGCCGTCTTCCAGAGGAACGGCATCAGCGCCTCGCGGCGGGCCTCCGGCGTCGGGCGCCAGTAGGCGCTGCGGAGGGCTTCGGGATCATTGACGCCGTTGTCGGCGTTGATCAGGCGCTCATCCGCCCCGGTAAAGACTTCCTGCCAGCGGAGCCCGTCGGCCATGACGAGAAACACGTTCTTCGTCCGACGCGCCGTCTGCGCCTGCGCGGCGGCGGGCATGAGCAACGCGACGAGAAGAAGAACCAGGGTCCAGGCTCGTGTCCGCATGTGATTCCTCGGCTTTTCAGTGGAGTCCCCGGGGGAGTGTTGACTGACAATCAATGATCGTACCCGTGGTCCGATCTTTCGGCATCGTGTCGGTCGAGCCTGCAGCGCGCCGAACGCGGTTACTCAGCCTTGGCCCCGAAGTTACCGCGTCGTGTACCCGCCGTTGGCGAAGATCGTCTGTCCGGTGATCCACCACCCCTCGGTGGCCAGGAACTTCACGATCGGCACGATGTCCTCGATCTTGGTGAGTTGGTTGCCCATGCCCTGCGACTTGTGGTACGCCACGCGGTCGGGCGTCTCCTGGCCGTAGAAGAACGGCGTGTCCATCGGGCCCGGGCCGATCGCGGTGACGGAGATGCCGCGCGGGGCGAACTCCTTGGCCGCGGCGCGGGTGAAGTGCTCGACGGGCGCCTTGCCCCCCGCGTAGGTCGAGTAGCCGTCGGTGAACGCCGCGAGCAGCGAAGTGACGATGGTGATGATCTTGCCGTCGGTGTTGAGGGTCTTGCCCGCCTCCTTGATGAAGAAGTACGCGGCCTTGGCGTTGATGTCGAACATCGAATCGAACTCGTCCTCGGTGGTCTCGACGATCGGCTTGCGGAGCACCTTGCCCACGGTGTTGACCGCGATGTCGACGCCGCCGAAGCGGTCCTTGGCCTGCGTGAACAGCGCGGCGACGTTGGCGGGCCGGGTCAGATCGCCCTGCACGGCAAAGGCGTCGCTCCCGGCGTCCTTGACGGCCTTCACCGTGGCGTCGGCGTCGCGCCGGGCGGCGTCGCTGTTGTAGTGGACGACGACCTTGGCGCCGCCCTTGGCAAACTCGCGGCTGATGAGCCCGCCGAGGTTCTTGGCCCCGCCTGCGACGATGGCGACTCTGTTCTTCAGTGTGTGGGTGGTCATGAATGATCTCCGTTCGATGGGTGATGCGGGCGGGCGACCACGCTGGGCCACCGCCCGGGAAAGGATAAGGTATTCAATCCGGGTGAGCGGGTCAGACGCGGGCCGGCCCGGCGATTACCGACGGCGGCGTCCCGTTTCCCCTCACCAGCCGGTGTGCCAGCCCCACCAGCGCCAGCGTCCACGCGCCCAGGGCCGCGTACAGGAACACCTGCGGCAGCGCGTGCAGGAACGGCAGGTCCATCGCCTCGGCCATCCGCGCCGTTGCCACCGCGTACATCCCCAGCGGGAAGACCGCCCCCCAGTACAGCGGGTCGTAACGCAGCGGGAACTTTCTGACGAGGTGCCGCCACACGCCCAGGATGATGAGCATCGGGATCCACCAGGTTGCGGTAGCCCAAAAGAGCAGCGTCGCCCCCTTGATGAACGGCGTCAGTTCGACGATGAGCGGGCTGTTCTTTCCGGAGAGCAACAGAGTCGCCCCTGCCAGCGTCGAGATCGCCATCGCGCCCATGTTGATCCAGTACGGCGGCGAGAGGTCCGAGGGCTTGAAGGGGAAGAACGTATAGCGGTAGAAGATCAGCGAAATGATCCACACGTAGAGCATCGCCCCGCCCAGCCACATCACCAGCGCGACAAAGAGCATCGCGTCGTGGAGCGCCTCCCCGCCCCCTTGTGCACCGCCCCCCGTCCCGCCGGCCGCGAGTTGCGCTGCCAGGACTGACACCGACTGTGTCGCCACGATCGACACCAGCCACCCGCCGCTGAGCCCGTCGGCCAGCGCCGGCTTGACGACCTTGACCGTCAGCGCGGTGAACACGCTGTAGGTCACCAGCACCCACAGCCCCGCGCCCAGGCTCCACAGCGCCCACGCTGCGCCGGGTCGGCCCCCGATCACTAGCGTCTGCGTCCCCAGCACGCACGCCGCGGGCACCGCCGTGAAGAACCCCACGCCGCGGTTGTGGTCGCTCACATCGGCGAGCAGGCGTGCGCGGTGCCGCGCGAGGCGCAGGAACGTCAGTGCCCACAGGGCCGCGAAGAACACGGCGTTGAGGTAGACCATCCCGCGTGCTACGGCCGCGAATCCCCCCCTGCCCGTGCCCTCTGCGCCCACGATCCACGCCGCCAGCGAGACGATCCCGGTCGCCATGACCAGCGAGAAGTACGCCGGCAGCAGGTTCGCCGCGGCGCGATCGAGCGTGCCCGGAATCCCTCGCGATGGCGGCGCCGGGGGTTGCGGCGTCGATGCCGGGCCCTGGCCGCTGCTCATCGCGGCCGTTCCAGGATGTAGAGGTACCGCAGCAGACCGAGGTTGAGCAGCAGGCACACCAGGCTCGCCCCCAGCGCCGGCCACGCCACTGCGTGATCTCCGCCCAGAAAGGCGTTCATCGTCGCCGTCAGCAGCCAGAGTTGCATCAACCCGAGGATGAGGACGATCGTGAGGATCCCCGACACCACGCCCATGCGAGCCTGGCGGTCGGCCCGCGCCCGCGACGCGGGCGTGCCCGGCGCGCCCTCGGACGCCGTGCGCCCCGGCGGCAGCGGTGGCGTGGGCGAGCGGCTCATGCCATCCTCTCTTCCACGCCCGTGGCGTAGACCGTACCTTCGCGCACTTCCAGCACGATGCGCGGCAGCGGCCGCCGCGGCGGCCCGGCCAGCGGGCGGCCGGTGGCCAGGTCAAAGAACCCGTGGTGGCACGGACAGTTCAACTTGCCTGCCTTCACGTCGGGCGTCACCGGGCACGAAAGGTGGGAGCACTTGTTGCTGTACGCCAGGAACTCGTGCTCCCCGGCCCGCACCAAGAGACACGAGTCATGCTCGCCGGGGTAGTTGAACACCGCCGCCTGACCGACGGCGATCTCATCCACTCGGGCGATGGCGCGAGGACCGGACGCGTCACCATTCCCGCCCAGCGTCTTGAGCGCGATCCACGCCTGGCCCGCAACGAACGATCCGCTGATGAGCACCATGAACTTGGTGAAGTCGCGCCGGGCGACGTAGGCATCCTCGCCGGTGTCGATCGGGAAGTCGCGCCGCCACGCCGGCTGCTCCTCGGGCGCTCGCCCGTCGGGGGTCAGGACTCGAAAGGGTTGGTCGCTCGCCATGCTGATCTCCAAAGCGCCAAAACGCCGGCACGCGCTCACCGCGCACCGTTGAGCACGCCAAGGGAAATGTTCCGCGCCGGCGGGCTCGGGTCCAGCGAGGCCGTGACATCAATATGCTCGGGCCTGGTTCCCGCTACGCTCCGCGGCACCATCATCTTCACGCGCGTCGTGATCGTCTGGTTGCCGAACTGGAAGCGGTCGATGGGGGCCGACCGCGGCCGCGCCGCTTCGATCTCCTCGCGTGTGCCGAAGAAGAGCGCCTGGCTCGGGCACACGCTGGCGCACATGGGCTTCAGGCCGACCGACGAGCGGTCGTAGCACATGTCGCACTTCATCATCAGTTCGAACTCGACCTGCATCTTGGGCACGCCGAAGGGGCAGGCCAGCACGCAGTTGCTGCACGCGATGCAGCGCGGCTTGCGGGCCGACTGCACCACGCCGTCGGGCGTGCGCTTGATCGCGTCGGCCGGGCAGACCTCCGCACACGTCGGTGAGTCGCAGTGCATGCAGATGACGGGGATGGTCTGCGTGGAGTGGGCCCGGTCCACCGTCTCGAGGTGGATCATCGAGTGCCCCTTGTGCGTGTCGCACTCGGTGCACGCCTGCACGCACGACTGGCACCCGATGCAGCGGGAGGCGTCGATGTAGAAGTTGAGGTGGCTGGGAACGGGCATCGCTGCTTTCTCTGCGTGACGGGTGATCCCGAGGCATCGGACGCGTGTCAGGTGGTAGGCAGTTCCTCCGCGGCCGGCGCCCGGGGCTGGTACGTCCCCGCCACGGCCCGGAACGCGACAGCCAGGCGGTTCCACCCGTTGATCGCGACGACGGCCAACGTGAGGTCGACGAGTTCCTTCTCCGAGAAGTGCGCGCGGGCCGACTCGTACAGCGAGTCCGGCACGCCGTCGGCGTGGATCAGCGTGATTCCCTCGGTCCAGGCCAGGGCGGCCCGCTCACGCTCGGTGTAGAACGGCGCCTCACGCCAGGCCGACAGCGCATAGAGACGCTGCTCGCTCTCGCCCGCGGCCCGGGCGTCCTTCGTGTGCATGTCCAGGCAATACGCGCACCCGTTGATCTGCGAGGCTCTCGTCTTGACCAGTTCCAGAAGGCTGTGCTCCAGCCCGCACCGGCGCACGTAGTTCTCCAGGCCGAGCATGGCCCGCACGGCCTCCGGCGACTGCTCATGGTACTTGACGCGCGGCTTCATGGTGCACTCCTTGCGGTCGGGGGGTCACCCCTGCTGCGGCTCCAGTTTCCCCGCCCACTCCGGCGGCGCCTCGGCCTTGCGCAGCCGCGCGGCGCACACCTTGTACTCCGGGATCTTCGAGATCGGGTCCTGGGCCGAGATCGTCAGTTGATTCGCGCTCTTGCGCCCGGGCCAGTGGTAGGGGATGAAGATCGTGTCCGGGCGGATCGTCGTCACGACCATGGCCCGCAGCGTGCAGTCGCCGCGCCGAGACTCGGCCGTGACCCAGTCGCCGTCCTTGATGCCCAGCGTCTCGGCCAGGCGCGGATGCAGTTCGATCCGTGGCTCGGGGTACTGGTCCACCAGCGGGCCGATGCGCCGCGTCTGCGTGCCTGAGAGGAACTGGCTGACCACGCGCCCGGTGGTGAGGATGAGCGGGTACTCCGCGTCCACATCCTCCGTCGGCGGCGTGTACGGGGCGACGTTGAAGCGGGCCTTGCCGTCGGGGAAGTAGTACGGACCTGCCCCCTTGGCGACCGGGTTCCACGATCCGGGCTCGAACAGCCGCGGCGTGCCGGCGTGGTCGATCGGCTTCCCGTCGGGCGATTCGGAGTAGCACGGCCAGCAGACGCCGTATTGCTTCTCGATCTTCTCGTAGGTGATGCCCGAGTAGTCGGCGATGCCGCCCTTGCTGGCGGTGCGGAGTTCGTCGAGAATCTCGCGCGGCTCCGTGAACGTGAACCCCGCCGGCCGGCCCAGAGCAGCGGCGATGTCCTGGATGATCTTCCAGTCCTGCCGCGCCTCGCCGGGACACTCGACGGCCTTGTTGATTTTGATGACCTTGCCCTCGATCTGCGTGACGATGCCCTCATCCTCTTCCTGGAGCGAGCCGGGCAGCACGATGTCGGCGTGCCGGGCCGTCTCGTTCATGAAGAAGTCGATGGCGACGTAGAACTCGAGTTTGCCCAGCGCGCGGGCGATGAACGAGTTATCCGGGAGCGAGACCATCGGGTTGAAGCAGATCGAGAGTAGACCCTTGATCTCGCCCGCGTCGATCTTGCGGAACATCTCGTAGCAATCGACGCCCGCACCGGGCATGTCGGGCTCGGCGATGTTCCAGATCCTGGCGATGTGCGCGCGGTGCTCGGGGTTGGCGATGTCGCGCATGCCCGGCAACTGGTCGCACTTCTGCCCGTGCTCGCGCCCGCCCTGGCCGTTGGCCTGCCCTGTGATCGTACCGTACCCGCACCCCTCGCGTCCGATGCGCCCCGACGCCAGGACGATGTTGATCGCCCCCAGCACGTTCTGCACGCCGTGCGAGTGGTGCTCGATACCGCGGGCGTGCATGAGGAAGCTGGACTTGGCCGTGCCCCACCACTCGGCGGCCTGGCGGATCAGGCGCTCGGGGATGCCCGTGACCTCGGCGGTCTTCGCGGGGTTCCACGACGCGACGTGCTCGGCGACCTTGTCGAACCCGACGGTGAAGTTTTCGATGAAGGGCCGGTCGGTCCATCCCTTCTCGATCATCAGGTGCAGCACGCCGTTGAACAGCGCGATGTCGCGCCCGGGCTTGATGGGCAGGAACAGGTCGCATGTGCGCGCCAGCGGCGTGATCCGCGGATCGACGACGATGATCCGCGCCCCATTCTCGCGGGCCTGCCAGACATACTCGGTTGTGATCGGAGCACACTCTGCGACGTTGGCCCCGCTGATCCACACAAGTTCGGCCTTGGGGATGTCGCTCCACGGATTCGCGGCCCGGTCGATGCCGAACGCCTTTTTGTTCCCCGCGCCGGCGCTGACCATGCACAGCCGTCCGTTGTAGTCGATGTACGGCGTCTTGAGGCATACCCGGGCGAACTTGCCCATCAGGTACGCCTTCTCCACCGTCAGGCTCGCGCCGCTGAGCACGCCCATCGCGGCGTGCCCGTGTTCGTTCTGGATGCGGGCAATCTCACCGGCCACGCGCTCGATGGCCTCGCGATAGCCCATCGGGCTGAAGCCTTCGGGGGCGCTTGGATCGCGCTTGAAGGCCGTCAACAGCCGGTCGGGGTGCGCGCCCTGCAGGTAGCGCTTGACCCCTTTGGGGCACAGCATGCCGCGGTTGAAGGGAAAGTCGTACCACGGCTCAAAGCCGATGACGACATTGTCCTTGACCTTCAGTTGAATTCCGCACTGCTGGCCGCAGAAACAGCAATGGGTCTTGACCAGCCGGTCGGGCTCGGCATCGGTGGCCAGCCGCGCCGGGCTGGCACGGTTCACATGCGGCCCGAAGCGGTCGAGCACGGGGAGCAGGTTGGCCGGAGGAATGCTCATGCGTGTCCTTCTCTTCTACCGCTGGGCCGGCGCGGGTTCAGCATCCATGATCGCAGCAACGTCGACAATCCCGGGGCGCGCCGTGACCTCGCGCCCGCGCCCCGCCTGCCACAGCCTGCCCTGCGCCAGCGCCATGATCAGACGCCGGCAGCGAGGGCAGATGTGCTGGTAGTGCCCGCAGGAATGATTCGGAATCTCGTACGAATACCCCAGCGCCCGCTCGACCTCGATGAGATCCTCGACGTGCATCTTCGAGGCGAACGGCTGCTCGCAGTTCCGGCACACCGCCTGATCTCCAGTCCGGCCCGCATCCTTGTAGAACGCCACGCCGATCTGCGCCGGCCTCTGGAAGATGTGGAAGAACTTGCCGAAGGGCAGCCACAGGAGCGTAAAGATCACGCAGGCGGCGTGAATGATTGCCAGGAAGTCGTAGGCGTACCCGCGCATCCACGTGTAACTGGCCGTCAGCATCAGCCCCGTGATGCTCACCGCGAACAGGAGGATCAGGGGCAGGAAGTCCTCGGCGAACTGCTGCACGGCGCCTGCGCCGTGGTCTTTCATGCGCCGGCGCATCGCGATCATCACGCCCGCGATCACCAGGAACGAGGCCCACACCAGCCCGTGGAAGATCATCCCGCCCAGGAGGCTGCCGATGCGGAAACTGAACGTGGGGAACCCGAAGATGAATACCCGGTAGCGCTCGAAATCGTCGCCGCCCCCTCCGCCGGTGGATGGGGGGGTCTGGAAGTGGATCCACCCGAAGACCAGCGGGAAGGTGATCGCCGCGGCCACCACACACCCCCACATGATGAGCCAATGCGCCGCCCAGCGCGGCCGGCTGCGGCGGAAGATGAAGTTGTTGAGCGCGAACACCCCGAGAACCCGTTTCGGCCACGCCGCGAGGTTGCCCAGCAGCCGATCGCGCGACAGGAAGACCTGCCACCCGCGCCGCCAGTACATCGCCGTGGGCGGGCGCTGCAGCCACATTGAGTAGCGGTACACGATCGCAAAGACCGCAAAGAGCGTCGCGAAGGTGTACCCCACCAGCGCGGCATCGAAGTGCGCCAGATTGCGCGACCCCACGGCGATTGACGCCGCCACCAGCCCCGACGCGATCACGCCCAGGACGATCGAGCGGGTCTTTTCCGAGCCTGGGGTCGGCATGGGGAGCCTTTCATCCGGCGGCGCGCACCGCCGGGGGAACCAGCGGCCGCATCCACAATATACGCCGGATCGTCAGGCTGGGGAGCTGTGGTGTCACGGAGCGCGCGGCGCACGCCGCCGAACTCCGCGACCTGCGGCACTTCGCCCCAACGGGGCGACGGGCTGTAGCCACGGGTGGAGCGACGCGGCTCGGCGCGTCGCGGAACCCGTGGGGGTCGTGACGGGATCGCGGCCGCCCCGGAGGGGCGGAGGAGCGCCGTAGAATCGGCTCATGGACCCCGATCTGGTGTATTCACGATACCGTGACGATGCGTTCGCGGAGCAACTGACCGCCCAGAAGTACCGCGTGTTCGTCGCGATGCCGTTCCGCGATCGGTTCAGCTACCGGGCGAACGACATCTATCGGGACGTGATCCAGGCGGCGGCGACCGAGGCGAATACGTTGCTCGGCGGTTCCCAGGGCGACTGTGACATGCGGCGCTTTGATACCCCGCGGCGGATCGACGACCAGCCGCAAACCGCAAGGGATATCGGTGGCGAGATCGCGAAGGCGATCCTGCACGCCCACCTGGTCGTCGCCGACCTGAGTTTCGCGAACGACGGCGTCATGCTGGAAGTCGGGGCAGCGCTCGCGCTCAAGCCGACAGCCCACATCATCCTCATCACCCAGGGCGATCCGAGCGAACTTCACTTCAACATCAAGGGCAACGCAATCATCACTTACTCTCCGAATAACGGAGTTGGCGAGATCGCCAAAGCCATGGTCAAGGCGGCCGAGGACTTCGAGGTCCGCCGCACGGGCTACCTGACGCACCTGTCGCGTGAACTCTCCCGCGATGCGGTCTGGCTCATGAACTGGTATGGGCGTTGCCGCACCGGGACATTATTTCGGAATCCGAATGGGACTCCGATCGCAACCTCTTTGCACGAGGATGTGGGGGTTCGCGCGTTTCTCGATCCCCCTCAATATGACCTCAACGCCGCCTCGGACGCGAAGAAGGCGGAAGCCATGATCAGGTATCAACTCGCGCTCAGAGAGCTGCTTGCTCGGCGGTTGTTGTGGACCGACTATCAAGCCCAAACCCCGACGCCGGGGACCGACTCATTCTCGGCCCGAGGCACACGCCTCGGCTGGATGTTCGTGGAGCACAAGTGGCCGGGCTTGAAGTGTCCGGCGGATGAGTTCTTGGTACCGTGACGCTCTCCACGGGTTCCGCGTGGGGGGGGGGGGGGGCGCCGCGCCGCCGCTCCACCCGTGGCTACAGCCCGTCGCCCCGTTGGGGCGAAGCGGGGCGGCTGTATCAATTCGATGGGCCCTGGCATCTCTCGGGATGGAGCGTACTGGGAGGCCCCCCAACAAGGGGACTTCCCCTTTCTCCGGCATCGGCGGGTACGCACCTTTTCGGCGTGGGCGGTGAGCGGCGGGCATCGCCCGGTCCACCCGGGCCGCAGGCCCCTCGACGATCCCCGCAGGCCTCTCGACGGCTCCCGGAGGCCCCTCGACGGTGCCCGTCGCTCGGTCTACAGCCGTCGTCGATCGGTCTACGGCCATCGTCGATCGGTCAACGACGACCGTCGATCGGTCAACGACGACCGTCGATCGGTCAACGACGACCGTCGATCGGTCAACGGCGACCGTCGATCGGTCTACGACGACCGTCGATCGGTCCACGACGACCGTCGATCGGTCTACGACGACCGTCGATCGGTCAACGACGACCGTCGATCGGTCTACAACGACCGTCGAAGGGTCAACGCCCGTCGTCGGGCCTGCTTCTGCTTCGTTCGGGCCTTCTCCCGCCCTGCGCGGGCCTCCTTTTGTCCCATCCGGGCCTTCTTTTGCACTTGTCGAAGGGCCGCGCGGGGTTGCCGAAGGGTTGGACGGGACAAAAGAAGGGTCGAACGCGACCGTCGAAGGGCTGGAGACGACCGTCGAAGGCATGGAGCGGGCCATCGAAGGCACACACGCGGCTATCGACGAGTTGTTTCCGTCGCCGCCTCAAGCCGCGCCCGGTCCGCGCCGAGGCTTTGTGCGGCTCACCACCGGCGCACGCTCTCCGGCGCGTTCTCAACGCCTGGAATGGGACGCGCGCGACGCCCGGCATCATGGCTGATCGCGCTTCGCCCTCGCCACCGGACTTATTGATCCGTGGCCCTGACCCATTCCAGCGGGAATCGCGCAAACGTGAGCGTCTCGATGTTGCTCGTGTCCCCGCACTCGTACAGCACGCCGATGCTGCCGTCGCTGAGCACCGTCATGCACGAATAGGCACACGGACGCGGATCGAGCACGCGGCCGGACGACCAGGTTGTGCCGTCGTCCATGCTCGTGCGGATCGTCAGGGCCACGCGCTCTTTCGCAGAGTTCGGGTTCGAAAAGAGCAGCGGGCCGTCCGGGTGGCGGATGAGGCTGGCCATGCAGGTCGGGTCGGCCACGGCGGACCACGGCTCGCCCCACGTCCCCTTGGCAAGGTCGTCCTTCCAGGTGAACCTGGCCCAGGCGCGTGTGCCGCTGCGGGACTCGTCGCGCATGCTCAGCAGCAACGAGCCGTCCGCGAGTTCGGCGATCTGCGATTCACTCGTCGGCGGCCTGGCCGGGATCGCAGGCGGCGAGATCGTCCACGTGTCGCCGCCATCCGTGCTGAAGATGAAGCATGAGTGGGGAGTTCCTTCAGCATCACGAAACTGGGCCGCGAAGACGAGCGTTCCGTCGCGCAGTTGAATCCCGCTCCCCGGCCCGTTGAAGCAGAGCCGCCACTTCGGATCGCGCCCCGTGATCTTCTGCGTGATATTGATCGGCTTCGACCACGTCTTGCCGTCGTCGGCGCTGCGGGTGAGGACGAACTGGCCGGTCTCTTCGGGGGTGAGTCCCGGCCCCGAGCCGTTCCAGGCCCGGTTCCCCCTGGACCACAGGGCCGCGACCAGGATGTGGCCGGTTGTGCGGTCCACCAGCACGGCAGGATCGCCGACGCCGTTCCCGCGCGTGTCCTTCTCCTCCTTGTCGAAGTCCAGGATGATCTGCATCGGGCTCCATGTGTTGCCGTCGTCGGTGCTGCGCATCATGCCGACGTCGATGTCGCCGGGCAGGTCGCCGGAGTTCTGGTGGCGCACGTCAAAGACGGCGATCAACGTGCCTGCAGGAGTGGTCGCCAGACCGGGGATGCGATAGGTGTGGACCGTGTCGTCACCCTGCCGCCGGAGAATCGTCCGAACGACTTCGGGCTGCTTGAGATGGTCATCCGCCGCATGGCCGGCCGTCGCCGCGAACAACGCGCACCCCCCAAGGAACAGCATGCGGAAGAACGAGCCTGGCGTCCCGTGACGTGCCGCGAATCCCATGCTGAGCCTCCGACGCGGACCAACGCCGCCCACCAATCGCGGTGACCCCTGCGAGCCGCGCGTCATGGTACGTCGCCCGGGCCGCGGCCTTCCTGCAAAGATGACGCCCGGGCGTCTGAGTGACCACGCTGGCCAAGCCGCCCGACCCCGGGTACGCGCTGCTGGATGCGACCGAAGCCTTGGACACGGGCGGAGCGGACCGCATCGTGGCCGGGGCGGCCGGAGTCGGCGTGATCGCGCGGTTTCCTCTGGGCAGCCTGACACCCGTCGTCGCGCCGGGCGCCGCGTGCCTGGTTGAGGTCGTTCGGTGGCCAGGGTGATTGGGGGCCAAAGCCCGACGACTCGGTTCCGGGCGAGCACTCTGGATGCGTGAGACCTACCGTGTGAAATGAATGATGCCGGTCCTTCCTTGACACTCGCCGCCGGGATGCACAACCTGCCTCTGCTCACGACCATCGCCGCCGGGTTCGCGGCGGCGTGGGTGCTGGGGCTCATGACGCAGCGCATCGGGCTCTCGCCGATCGTCGGCTACCTGCTGGCGGGCGTGGTGATCGGGCCGTACACGCCCGGGTTCGTGGGTGATGAGCGCCTGGCCCAGCAACTCGCAGAGGTGGGCGTCATCCTGATGATGTTCGGCGTGGGGCTGCACTTCCACCTCAAGGATCTGATCGCGGTCAAGGGGGTGGCAGTGCCGGGGGCGATCGGGCAGAGCCTGGCCGCGACGGTGCTGGCGATGGTGGCGTTCCACTTCTTCGGCTGGTCGTGGAAGTCCGGGGCCGTGATCGGGATGGCGATGGCCGTGGCCAGCACGGTGGTGCTGCTGCGGGTGCTGATGGACAAGGACATGCTGAACACCTCGCACGGGCATGTGGCCGTGGGGTGGCTGATCGTGGAGGACATTTTCACGGTGCTGGCGCTGGTGTTCGTGCCGATGCTGGCGGTGGATGCGGCGGTCCCGGATGCTGTCGCCGCGGGTGGCGCAGCGGTCAATGCGATGGCAGGCGGGGTGGGGAGCCACGCGGCGCCGGTTGTTGAGGGTGGGCCAGGCACGGCTGGGAACGGATGGGCGACCATCGGTTGGGCGGTCGCCAAGTTGGTGGCGCTGGTGCTGATCGTCCTCTTCGCGGGTTCCAGGATCGTGCCGTGGATCCTGGCCCAGGTGGCCAAACTTCGTTCACGAGAGTTGTTCACGCTGACGGTGCTCGTGCTCTCGATCGCCATCGCGGTCGGGTCGGCGACGATCTTCGGGGCATCCGTGGCGCTGGGCGCGTTCCTTGCGGGGATGGTGGTCGCCCAGTCGCCGACGAGCCACCAGGCGGCTGCCGACGCCCTGCCCATGCGGGACGCCTTCTCGGTGCTGTTCTTCGTCGCCGTCGGGATGCTCTTCGACCCGCGGTTCCTGGTGGAGCAGCCCGCGATGATCGCGTGCGCCCTGGCAATCGTGCTCCTGGCCAAGCCGCTGGCGGCGCTGGTCATCGTTGCGGTCCTGGGGTACCCGGCGCGATCGGCCCTGACCGTCGCGATCGGACTGGCGCAGATCGGCGAGTTCTCCTTCATCCTCGGGCAGGTCGCCTACGAGCACCACCTGATCCCGGACGAGGGCCGGCAGATCCTCGTCGGCGCGGCGATGATCTCGATCACGCTCAATCCGCTGCTCTTCGGCTCGCTCGACCGAATCGAGTCGTGGCTGAGCCGTCGGCCGGTGCTCTGGAAACTCCTCAACGCCCGCTCGGACCGCCGGCAACGCGCGATCAACGCCCAGTGCCAGGCCGACATCGCATCCACGGTCAAGCCGCTGGCGATCATCGTCGGGTATGGGCCGGTCGGGCGTGTCGTGGATGCGCTCCTGCGCGATGCCGGGCTGCACACCGTCATTGTCGAGATGAACATGAAATCCGTGGAGTCCCTCTCCAGGACCGGTCGTTCGGTGATCTTCGGCGACGCGACGCGCCCCGAGATCCTCGATCAGGCCGGACTCCGCCGTGCCGCGTACCTGGTCGTGACCCTCCCGCACTCGGCCAGCCGTGCCGACCTGGTCCACGCGGCCCGCGAACTGAATCCCGGCGTGAAGATCATCATGCGCGCCCGCTACCTCGCCGAGGGCGATGCGCTCCGCGCCGCCGGGAGCACGCGGACCGTTTTCGAGGAGGGCGAGACGGGCATCGGCATGGCACGTCAGGTCATGGAACTCCGCGGCATGAACGAAGCGACGATCGACAAGATGCTGGATGCGATTCGGAGCATCTGGAAGATGAAGCAGTAGTCCCAGTGCCGAGCGGCGGCAGAATCGAGGCACACAATGAAGATCCTCCTGGCTATCGACGGTTCCACGTTCAGCCACGCGGCGATCCGCGAGGTCGGCCTGCGGCCCTGGCCGCCCGCCACGGAGGCCCGCGTCGTCACTGTGGACGCGCGGCTGGACGAGTCGACCCTGGCGATGGGTCGGCGAGGAGGCCTCGGCAGTTCAGCCTATGACGAGTTGGTGCGATGCCAGCGAGCAGAGGCCAACGACAATCTGGACAAGGCCGCGGCATCGCTGCGCCAGATTGCTCCGCAACTGGCAGTTTCCACGGCGCTCCTTGAGGGCTCACCGAAAGAGGAGATCGTGAACGAAGCCCGATGCTGGGAGGCCGACCTGATTGTCGTGGGCTCGCACGGCCGAGGGGTGATCAAGAGCCTGTTCCTCGGGTCTGTGTCTTTGGCCGTGGTGCTCAGTGCCCCGTGCTCAGTGTTGGTTGTGCGGGGGGGAAGCACCGGCGCTGGCACGCCTGGCGGTGGGGGACCGGCCGGAACTTGAAAGGTGTTGTTCCCGGTGAGGCGGCCATGATCCGGACCTCTTTCGTGGAAACTACTTCCGTAGCGATCGGCGGCCGGTCAGAGAATCAGCCGTCGATGCAGTGGCGCAAGAAGGTCTGGCCGCACATCAAAAAAACGCGCGGCGTGACGCCGATCATCCGGTGCTGGGGCCGGCGCGAGCGGCCCAACGTACACAAGGCGGCGGCGCGACGCGGGGTGGCAGAACGCCCCGCCGACGCGCCGCGTGGATCCTGGTGGCACGGGCGTCCTACCCGTGCTGCCTTCTGATCGGCGCAGGCTACCCGGGCGTCCCGCCCGGGCCACCAATGATCTACTCCGGCAGGCGGATCGCACCTTCGAGATAGGTCACTGCGTGCCCGCTGACGCGGACGCGGTCGCCTTCGAGTTTGCACCACAGGCGTCCGCCGCGGCGGGAGACCTGGTGGGCGGTGAGTTCCTTGCGTCCGAACTTCTCGGCCCAGTAAGGCACGAGCGAGCACTGGGCCGAACCGGTGACCGGGTCCTCATCGACGCCGAGGTTTGGCGCAAAGAAGCGGACGACGTAATCATGCCCGGCGCCCGGGGCGGTGACGATGACGCCGCCGTCAATGACGGCGCGGAGCGTGGCGAAGTCGGGGTCGACCTCGTGGACGCTCTTCTTGCTCTCAAATACGCAGAGCAGGTTGTGCCCGGAGCGATAGGCCTCGATCGGCTCGCGCCCCAGCCCGCGGATCAGCGTGTTGGTGATGTCGGCCGGCTCACGCCCGTAGGCGGGCAGGTCGAGAGCGATGCGGTCGGCATCGCGCGTCACGGTGATGACGCCCAGACGCCGCGTTGAGAAACGGATCGTGTCACCCTTGAAACCCAGGTGATTCCACAACACGTGGGCGGCCGAGAGGGTGGCGTGCCCGCACAGATCCACTTCAACTGTGGGAGTGAACCAGCGCAGTTCGAAGTCGCTGCCGTTGGAGGCTGGGCGGAAGAAGGCGGTCTCCGAGACGTTGTTCTCGCCGGCGATGGACTGCGTCAGCGACTCGTCGAGCCAGGGACCGTCAAGCGGAATGACGGCGGCCGGGTTGCCGCGAAACGGAGCGGAAGTAAACGCATCGACGTGAAAGAGTTTGAGCGTCTTCATGGCGTCAGTGTACCGGAAAGGGGCGAGTCGATCAGTGACCCTCGGTCCAGGTGCTGGCGACGTGGAGTTCCTTCAACTGGTCCTCGTCGACGAGGTTTGGGGCCTGCGACATGAGGTCGGCTCCGGTCTGGGTCTTGGGGAACGCGATCACATCGCGGATGTTGTCGGTGCGGCACAGGTGCATCACCAGCCGGTCGAGTCCAAACGCGATGCCGCCGTGCGGCGGAGCGCCGAAGGAGAGCGCTTCGAGCAGGAAACTGAACTTCTGCCTGGCCTGCTCAGGCGAAAGCCCCAGCAGGCTGAACACCTGGCTCTGCACGTCCTGACGGTGGATACGGATCGACCCGCCGCCGATCTCCGAACCGTTGCAGACCATGTCGTACCCGGCCGAGAGCAGCGACTCGATGCGGTCGACGTTCGCCGGCGAGTGGTCCTTCGGGTCGAGAGCCATGAGTTGCTCGACGTACTCGGGCGTGGGCGCAGTGAAGGGGTGGTGCAGCGCGAAGAAACGGTCGGCCGCGGCGTCGAACTCGAACATCGGGAAGTCGACCACCCAGAGGAAGTTCCACTTGCCCTCGGGGATCATGTTCAGGTCACGCGCGATCTTCTGACGCAGTTCACCCATGGCTTTGGTGCACGGGGTATACGGGTCGGCCGCGAAAAGCAGCGTGTCGCCGGGCCCGGCTTCCATGCGTGTAACCAGTTCGCCGGCGATCGGCTCTACAAACTTGGCGATGCCCGACTCAAGTCCGCCCGTGGCGGAGACCTTGGTGACGGCGATGCCGCCGGCGCCGTACTGGCGGACCCATTCGGAATACCCGTCGGTCATCTTGCGCGACAACTTGTCGGCCCCGCCGGGCACGCGAATGCACTTGACCACGCCGCGGGGCTTTTCGAGCGCCTCGGCGAACACCTTGAAGTCGCTCCTGCGCGCAATGTCGGACACATCGATGATCTCCAGCCCGTAGCGTGTGTCGGGGCGATCGATGCCGTAGCGCTCCATGGCCTGGCGATAGGTCATGCGCGGGAACGGGGGAAGTTCAACTCCCTCGACTTCCTTCCACAGCCGACGCGCAAAGCCCTCCATCGTGTCAAGCACCACGTCGCGATCGACAAACGACATCTCCAGGTCGATCTGCGTGAACTCAGCCTGCCGGTCGGCCCGCGGGTCTTCGTCGCGGAAGCAGCGGACGATCTGCAGATAGCGGTCGCATCCTGAGACCATCAGAATCTGCTTGAACAACTGCGGGCTCTGCGGCAGCGCGTACCACATGCCCGGCTGGAGGCGGCTGGGAACCAGGAAGTCGCGAGCGCCCTCCGGCGTCGAGCGGCACAGCATGGGCGTCTCAACTTCCAGGAAGCCCATCTCGTCGAAGTAGTCGCGCGTCACCTTGGCGATCCGGTGCCGCTTGGCGAGGATCTCCTGCATGCGCGGACGACGCAAGTCCATGTAGCGGTGCCGCAGGCGGATTTCCTCGCCGGGCAGTTGCCCCTTGTCGTCCCAGGGCTGGAACGGGGGCTTGGCGGTCTTGGAGAGAATCTCGCACTCGGTGACCACGATTTCGATCTTGCCCGTCCCCAGTTTCGGATTGGGTGCGCCGTCGCGGATGCGCACCACGCCGCGGGCGGCCACGACGTCCTCGTTGCGGATCTTGTCGGCCAGTTCGAGCAGCGATTTGGACGCATCCTCGGTGTCGAAAACCAACTGCGTCAGCCCGTAGCGATCGCGCAGGTCGACGAAGATGAGTCCTTCGCCGTGATCGCGGTAGGCGTTGACCCACCCGTTGAGCGTGACGATCTGGCCGACGTGTTGCTCACGCAACTCACCACAGTTGTGCGTCCTCTTGAGCATGGTTCCTCTCGCAAGCCCTTTTCGGGGCCGGAGAGTATAGCGAGCAACCGTCAATCGCCGGTGGAATCAGAGTCGCGCACGAACTCGGCGTCCACAAGCGGGTGCCTGGCGTCGGGCTCGCGGACGACCATTCGGTAACGGTTGTCGTCGATGAGCGTGATGCGGACGTCGAGCCGTTGCTCGCCGCTCTCATTGCTGACGCGCCAGTCCCAGACCAGGGTGTCGCCTTGCAGGGAAACCGAGCCTCGGGCGACCTGCGACGCCTGATCGAGGGAGACGAAGCGAACTTCGTTGGTTCCCGGTTCGAGCCAGGTCAGGGCCGCGGTGTGGGGTGCGGGTCCGGTGGGCAGCACGAAGTCGGAACTGCTGACGATCGAGCGCCCGTCGGGGCCTCGAAGGAACCGGGCCCGAACCTCTATCGGGCCGCCCGTGGGAGGCGTGACCTTCGAGGTCCACTCGCCGACCAGCACGCCCAGCCGATCGAGCACAAGTTGACCTGCTTGCGCTTTGGCATCAGGCCGGAACAGCCCGGGCTCCCCTTCGCGCACCTCGGCGTCGCCCCCCAGCATCCTGGAGAGCGCCTTCATCTGCTGAGTGGTCTGCGTCTCGAAAAACCGTGCGGCGGCGTCCCACTCACGCCCGGACTCCCAGCCCAGCATGGTGCGGGTGACGCGAGTGCCGCCGGCTTCGAGCGGTTCGAGCCGCGTGACCGTCCACGTCTGCTCGACCAGGCCCAGATTGGGTTCAAGTGCGGGCGGCAGGTCGAGCCGGGTGGCCAGCATCCGATCCGGATCAAACGCGAGGATGCGTTCGACGATCGGCTCGGACCCGGGCCTGCTCGGATGGGTGATCGTCCCGTTGAATGCCAGTTCGACCGCCGGCTCGTCGCCCAGCCATGAAGCAAGCCCCCGGGGGGTCGTCAAAGCCTCCCACACGACTTCGGGAGGGGCGGGGGTCTCGAACGTTCGCGAGAACGATCCGACCCGTTCGACCTTTGGTTCAAGTTCGCCGCTCTGCGACTGAAAGTGTCGGCGGAGCATATCAAGCACGCGACGGTTGGCATGGGCCAGAAACTCGCGGGCGCGCTTCCACTCTTCGCCTTCCCCCCAACCCAAGGCCGAGTGCAGCACCAGCGTGTGCGTGTCGTCGAGGCGTCGGAAGGTGACGACGGCCCAGGTGTCTGCGGCCGCGGCGACGGTTGGAAACTCGTCGGGCGGCACGGTGGTGGTGTAGGCGAGCATGTAGGGCGGGTCGAATGCGAGAATCTTCAGTTCGATGGTGCCGGGCTGGCCGACCCTGCCGTCGGCGTTGGTGGCGTAGCGCCCGCCGGGACGTAGTTCGACTTCGGCCGAGCCGGCCAGCCACGACTCAAGCCCGGCAGAAGTGGTCCATGCGTGCCACGCGTGCTGGAGATTGGCATCAATGACCGTCTGCGTGCGGAGCGGGTCGGGGCGACTGGTCGGTTCGGTCAGAAGCGACGCGGCGCAGACGGCCAGTGTGCACACCAGTTGGAGCATGGGTCAACTCCTGCTCGGCGAGACCGGGCTGAGTATCGAGGCCCCCGTCAAACAGTCAGGCCCGGCCGCGACAAAGGCTGCCCCTCGCGTCGCTCCGGTGACTCTCAAACTGTAGCGGCCCGGGTTCCGGCCCGACAGGTCACGAACAGTTCGCGGGCCTCGCAAGCGAAGGGAGCAAAGGCTGGACGCAACACCTCCGGAACCGAGTTCTTCAGCCAGTGTGACTTGAGCGTCGGGTAACTGAGCATGATGCAGCGCCCCAGGCCCCGTGCAAGCGGATCGCCGCGACGAGCAGGGCGTGCCTGCGTGTGTCACGCGGCTGCCTCGGGAAGGTGACGACGGCCCGTCGCGCGATCCCGACCGGCCCGAGCGGCGTCTGAAGGCTCGGCGGAGGCTGGTCGCCGACTTCGCCCGAACGCGTGTCCACCAGCGCGGCTCACTCCCCTTCGAGTTTGCGCAACTCGATTCGCCGGGCACGGATGCGGCGGTCGACGTCGGCGATGCGGTCGTGGTGGATGCCGAACTGCGGCTGCGGCAACTCTTGCCCCGTCGGGCGAAGCAGGACGCGGCCTCGCCGGCGCCAGCGTACTACATCAGCGGGTTCTTCACCCCGTGGCGGTACTCGTCGCTCGGGCTGAGCCGGTCCATCGGCAGGGCGTACACGTCGCTGGCCAGTTCGGTTTCAATGTCCGGGGCTTCGGACTGCTCGGCGAAGTCCACCGCGGCCTTGACCTGCTCACGGACTTCGTCCTCCATCGCCTGCCACTGCTCTTCGCTCAGGCAGCCGCGCTCTCCCATGAGGTACGCGGCCATGGCGGCGATGGGATCCTTGGACTTCCACTGGTCGACCTCGTCCTTGCTGCGGTACTTCTGCGGGTCGGACATCGAATGCCCGTAGTACCGATAGGTCTTGAGGTCGACGAAGCCGGGCTTCTGCTCTTTGCGGCACTCGTCCACGAGAGGCTTGAAGGCGTCGTAGACATCACGCACGTGGAACCCGTCGATGAAGACCGACTTGATGCCGTAGGTTTCGCCGCGGCGGTGCAGGTTTTCGTGATTGGCGGTGTGCCGGTGAATGGCCGTACCCATCGAGTACCCGTTGTTCTCGATGATGTAGATCACCGGCAGCGAGTAGAGGGCGGCGAGGTTGAGGGCCTCATGGAAAGCGCCCTGGTCTACCGCGCCGTCGCCGAGGTAGCACAGGCAGACTTTCTTGGGCCCGGTGCCCAGAACTTCCCACTCGTAGCGGGCGGCGAAGGCGAGCCCCGCGCCCAGCGGCGTCTGCGCACCGACGATACCGTGCCCGCCGAAGAGGTTGTTGGGTCGATCAAACATGTGCATCGACCCGCCCTTGCCCTTGGCGCACCCGGTGATCTTGCCGAACATCTCGGCCATGCAGGCTTCGGGGGTCATGCCTCGGGCCAGAGCGTGCCCGTGGTCGCGATAGGCGGTGACGACGGGGTCAAATGGTTCGAGACAGCCGATGGTGCCGACGGCGCAGGCCTCCTGCCCGGTGTAGACGTGGCAGAATCCGCCGATCTTGGTCTGTTGATACGCCTGCATCGTCCGGTTCTCAAACTCGCGGATGAGCAGCATGTCGCGCAACCACCCGACGACAACCTCGTCGGGCAGGGCGTCGGATGGGCGTTGCATGGTCATAGTGGAATCGGTCGCGGCCTGAGACATGCGCGTGGGATCCTGGTCAGAGGCTTGGGGTTCGGGCGCGTGAAATGATCCCGCACCACGGGCGGAATCATAGGACCGGGCAGGGGAGGGCGACAATCGCTGTTGGGGTCAGCCGACAGGAAAAGCCCCGACTTGGCGAGCCGGCCTACCCAAAGCCGTCGGCCTGGTGAGCCGACCGACCCGGGATAGACCCGTGCAGGAAGTCAGCCTCCGGCATTCTGGGACATGCGCGACACGACCGCCGGGGCCTCCTGGCTCTGGAGCAGGATGACAGCGGCCTGAAGTTGCAGGTCCATGCCCTCGTCGAGCAGCCGATCAGGATCTGGACGATCGGCGTTGGCGATGACCTTGCCGTCCTGGTCCATCGGCAGAACGTCGGCATCGCGGCGGAGCAGCAGGGCCTCCATTTCCTGATCGGGGAGCATGTCCACGGTCAGGTCCGGGGAGATGCCCCACTCGGTGGCGCCCGGGCGGCGGTGGATCATGTGGTTGGTGCGCAGTTTGTAATACTGCGTCGTCAACTTCATGAGCGTGTTCTCGTCGCCGGGGATCGGGAAGACGTTTTGCACGCTGCCCTTGCCGAAACTGCGCCGACCGACGAGCAGCGCGCGGATCTTGCCCTCTTCAGCATGGGCCTGGATCGCGCCGGAGACGATTTCGCTGGCCGACGCCGATCCCTCATTGATGAGCACCACCACGGGGATGTCAGAAAGATTGACCGCATCGGGCACGCGGCGGGCCGACTGCTGGTCACGTGTGCGCCCGGCGCCGTCCTCGGTACGGACGATCAGCCCGTTGTTGACGAAACGGCTGGCGATTTCGACGGCCTGGTCGAGCAGGCCTCCGGGATTGAAGCGCAGATCGAGCACCAGCCCATTGAGACCCTGCACGCGCATGGCGCGGACGGCGCGGTCGAACTCAGCGGTGGTCTTCTCGCTAAAGCCGGTGAGGCGGATGTACCCCAGGCCGGCTTCGGGGTCGACAAACCAGTTCCAGTCGTCATCGCCGACGCCGGTCTTTTCCCAGCCCTTGACCGTGGGCAGTTCGATGACCTGGCGCACCAGATCGAAGTCGACCGAGGTGGGCTGATCGTTCTCGTCGCGGCGCTCGATGGTGAGGGTGACCGAAGTGCCCTTGGGCCCGGTAATGACGTCGACAGCCTGGTCGAGCGTGAAGCCGACCGTGGACTGACCGTTGACCTTCTTGATCAGGTCGTCGGGGCGGACGCCGGCGCGCTGGGCGGGCGAACCCTCGAGCGGGGTGACGACCATGATGTTCTGTGCTTCGTCCATCTGGATGGAGATGCCCACGCCGACGAACTCGCCGCGGGTGGCACGCTCGAATCGGGCCAGTTCATCGGGCCAGATGATCTGCGAATAGGGGTCCAGCGCGCCCATGGCGCCGTTGCCGAACTCGTGAGCCAGGGCGCTGTCGGGGATGGCGACGGTCGTCGCGTTGGCGCGGAGGAGACTGTCGGCCACGTTGTAGATGTCATGCCGGGTCACGGGCTGAGCGCGATCGACCAGCCGGGCGCGAATGGCGTCGATTTCGACGAGGAAGGCCGCCCGTGCTTTTTCGTCGGCCAGGCCGGTGAAAACGCCGGCCAGTTCGGGAGTCTTGGCGAGCGTTTCGACCGCGTCGAGTCCGCTGATCAGCACGTTGGAGAGCGGGATGTCGTCGACGTGATTGTACGTGCGGGTGATGGCCTGCAGAACGGTGAGCATGCGCACGTTGGCGAGTTTGGTTTCCCACGAGTCGCCGATGGGGTTGTACTCGGGGAAAGGCTCTTCACCGGCCGCAACCCGGCGGTTATTGCGCATCTCGGCGAACGTGCGGGGCGAGTACGTGCTGATCTGGATCAGGCGCATGTCCAGGTCGCGGCGCTCGTCCTTGTACCGGTCCTCGTTCTCAAAGAGCAGGTCGAGCCGGGCGTACAACTCGCTGGCGATCAGCCAGTCGCCCTTGTCGGCCGCGTCGCGGGCCACACGCTCCGATGTGTTCACCAGTTGCACCACGCGAGGCTGGCTGAGGAACTCGTCGCGCGAGGGCATCAGCATTTCCAGTTCGTTCCCCACGCGCAACGCCTCGGACAGGGCGATGGGGTCATCTCCCTTGGCAAGGAACTCGTCGAGTTCGGCGCTCGCCTTCTCGATTGATTCCGCACGCTTCTGCTCGCGCTTCGCCAGGTGTGCCTTGAACTCCTCGATCGACTTCTGGAGATACTCGGCCGCACGCGGATCGGCCTGGGTGATGGACTCGAGTTTGGCCAGCAGATCCTGCTCCGAGCCGCCGTCGGCCGAATGCCAGACTTGTCCGGACCAGGTCTCGATGGTTGCAGCGGCTTCGGCCTGAGGCTGGGCGATGCTGGGCCCGGCGAGAATCGAAGGGGCGAGCCCCACCAGCAGCAACAGGGTCTTCCACTGCGAACGATTGGATGCCATGCTCACTCCAGGCTTGGGTGTGATGGACGCAGACGGTATCCGTCGGCGTTCGTATGTGCTCCGAACAACTCTCCTACGCACGTCGCGACCGGTTTGATCGACCCCCCGTCCGGGGGGGCTGAACATCTGGGTTGCGGGCTCCCTGAATCCGCATGATATCGGATGGTCATCGGTGCGCAAACCCTCAAAGTCTGCCTGCGACAGAACCATAACCCGTTGGAGACGCTGGTTATTCGCGAACTTGACGGGAACGGGTGCGAGAGATTCGCAGTGCGCCGACCAGACCGATAAGGACGACCAGTGCGGCGATCGGGCCGGCGATCGAGACGACCGCCAGGTCGAGTTGGAGGCTCCCGCGTCCCACGGCGGCCACCGCGAGCAGTCCGCAGGCAGGCCCGCCGGCGTACCCGAAGCCGATGACGGTTTCGTGGCGTCCTCCGTCATCCACGTTGGAGCCTCCGACTTCCATGCCGTAGTAGAGCGAGGCGACATAGACGACTCCGGCCGAGCACCCGAACACGCCCAGCCCGGTGAAGAAGGCGGGCAGAGCGAGCGGGCCGCAGCGGGGCGAGAGGATCGCCAGGGCGAAGCCGACGATCAGCCCGACACCTCCGAGCAGCAGCGGGAGCCATCGCCCGTGCCATCCGTGCCAGAATTCGAGGAAGGCAAAGGTACACAGGCGTGCGATGAGCCAGGCGGAGAAGGCCGGCGCCTTCCAGGTCATGCTCACACCGAGGACGCCCAGGACGGCCGGGATCGTGGGCCCGAGGTTGGAGATGAGCAGGTACGACGCAGGGAGGAGCACGCGCGAGATGCGGAGCAGTGGGGGGTAGCGCGGATCGAGGGCGTGCGGTTCGTCGTCAAGGTGGACGGGCGGGTGCTTGGGCAGCGGAAGCAAGATCAGGCCGGCCAGGACGTGGGCGGCTCCTACCCACAGGAGCACGGACATGGGGCTTTTTTCAGCGTAGGGGGCGATGATCCACATGGAGACGATGACGGCCGAGGCCCACACGATGTTGAACCACCCGATGGCCGAGCGGAGGTTTGAGCCGCGGCGTCCGCCGGAGATGTATGCCTCGACAATCGGCCAGGTACATCCGGTGAGCAACCCGAAGACAGTGACGAGGGTCCAGAGGGTCCATGCGGGTGGGACGAGGCTGGGGGAGCCGGCGACGAAGACGGGAAGCGGCGCGGTGACGCCGACGGCCATCAGCAGGATAATGCCGAGGTTGCGGGGACAGACGAGTCCGGCAAGCCACGTGCGAAGGGCCGAGCCGATGCCGGCGGCGCCGACGATGTAGGCGAGGCCCATCACCAGTGCGAGGGCGTAGTTGCGGAGGCGGCCGTAGCCGAGGGCGGATTCGGTGAGGAAGTAGATGCCGCTGGTGACCGCGCCCGAGCCGATGCTGGCCAGAAAGGTGAGCAAAAGCCCGAGGACGAGCGGGCGATCGACACGGAGGAAGGAGTCTGTGGAGGTTGCCATCATGGAGCGGTGATCGTAGAGTCAGCCCGTCGCGCCCGTAGCTCAATTGGATAGAGCGTTGGCCTCCGAAGCCAAAGGTTCCGCGTTCGACTCGCGGCGGGCGTATTGAGCGGATCTGAAAGTCGCAACGGGAGGAACGCCCTTCACGAGCGGAGTGTCCGTACCACCAGTGACTTGAAGAGGCTGAAACGGCGTCGTTTCGGCCTCCGTTGTTTTCTGTCAGGCGGCAGGGCCGACCGGGCGCGGGGCGAAATCGAACCGATCCGAAGGAAAGCAGGTAGGGGGAGGCGATCTTTCGATCGGGCTCGCGGAGGGGCTACCCTTGACCTGGTGGTATTCTTCGGGTGAGTATGGAGGTGCAGCATGGCCGGCTTGAGCATCGTGGCGAGTGTGCTGGTCTGGACGGTGGCGCAGGCTCAGCCAGGCAAGGTGGTGGACCCGGCCCAGCCGGAAACTCCTGCTGTCACCCAGCCGGAAACCCAGCCCGAGCAGCCGCTCGACACGAGCGATCTGCCTGAGGCCGAAGCGATCTTCAAACGCTATGTGGAGGCGTTGGGCGACCCGGAAGCGTTGAAGAAGATTCGGAGCATCAAGATCGACGGCCGCTACGTCGGTCGACCGTTCGAGTTTGCGGCCAGGCTGACGATCTGGAAGGAATACCCCAACAAGTTTCATCTGAAGATCCAGGAGCCGGCGGGAGAGACGATCGAGATCGGCTTCGACGGCGAAAAGGGCTGGGAGCGGCAGCCAAGTGCGGGGTTGCGCATGATCGAGGGCCTGCGGCTGATCGAACTGCGCGATTCGAGCGACTTCTGGGGCGAGGCGAACTGGGAGACGCGCTACATCGAGTGGAAGGTGCTGGGGCGGACGACGTTCGAGGGGCAGAAGGCCGTCGGCATCTACGTCAAGGCGCTGTCCAACCGCGAGAAGGCGCTGCTGTTTTCGGAGGAGACGGGGCTGTATCTTGGGTCGCGGACGTTCACGGTGCATCCGGGGACGGGCAAGCCGGCCGAGTTCGAGACCGTGCTCAAGCCCTACAAGGAGTTTGCGGGGGTCAAGATTCCGATGGGGATGTTGCAGCGGTTCAAGGGCGACCAGAAGGCCACCGAGTTCGACTACGTGAAATTGGCGGTGAACCCGGAAGAGAAGCACGACTTCTCACCGCCGGCCGAGTTGCTTGAGAAGATTGAGCGGGAGAAGAGCAAGCCGGCCGAGGCGACGCCTGCGGCGCCGGGCAGCGGCGGGTGATCATCGCGCCTCGCAGCAGCGTCCGAATCGACTGCAAATCGGGTGATCCTGGCACTGGCGCACGCGTGCGGTGCAGACGCGCCGGCCGTGCCAGATGATCTGGTGGCTCAGGTCACACCAGTTTCTGCGCGGCATGAGGACCATGAGCCGACGCTCAGTGGCGTCGACGCTGGCGCCGCGGGGCACGAGGTCGAAGCGCTGTGCGAGTCGCTGAATGTGCGTGTCGACGACGAAGCCGACGTTGACGCCGAAGGCGTTGCCCAGGACGACGTTGGCAGTCTTGCGTGCCACGCCGCGCAGTGTGAGCAGATCGTCCATAGTCTGCGGCACCTGCCCGTCGAAGCGATCGCAGATCTGTGTCATCGCGGCATGAATGGACCTTGCCTTGTTGCGAAAGAGCCCGATGCTCCTGATGTATGGCTCGATGTTCTCGGGAGTGGAGGCGGCGTAATCAGCGGGGTGGGGGAAGGCCTTGAACAGCGCGGGGGTTGCCTTGTTCACGCCCGCGTCGGTCGCCTGGGCCGAGAGAATCGTCGCGATGAGCAGTTCGACCGGCGAGTTGAAGTGCAGTTCACAGTGGGCGCCGGGGTAGTGCTCGGCGAGCAGGGAGGCCAGAGCGCGGGCGCGGCGCTTTTCGGCCGCGGTCACGTGCGGCAAGGGGAACGGGATGTCGCCAAGTCCGGGTGGGTTGCCGGGCACGCGTGCAGGGGGGTGAGGCATCAGCGGGCTTCTTCCGGGCATGGGCGGCCCCCGCTCAGCGTCCAGGTCGAGGCGACCAGAGTGCCGGAGACGAAAAGCAAGATGAAGCCGTGCGTGCGCGTGGATGCGGGATGGTCCTCCATGAACTTGGCGTGGAGCAACCGGGCCTGTTCGGAGTCGCCGGCGCGGGCGGCCTTCCAGTAAGCGCGGGCGTTGGTGTCCATGCGAGGCGCGAGGATGAAGTACTGGTAACTGAACATGGTCAGGGCGCAGGCGAGCAGGGTAGCGCGGACCATCGTGGACGCCCGCGCGACGGCGCGCCCGATCGCCACCGCGGCGATGAACGAGAGCATGGCCAGCGAGCAGGCGGCGAACTGGGTGATGTCGGCCAGTGCGAAGACCCGGGCCTGGATGAACCCGGCACCCAGATCGGCATGGGCGCCGGTATAGGCGTGGAAGAACCCGAACGTCGGCGCGAGTTCCCGCATCGTGGTGAAGATGGTGACGGCGACCAAGGCGCCCGTGATCAGGGCGGAAAGCCAGAGGGCCAGGGCGACGATATGCACGGTTTCGGCGAGCCGGACGAACGGGCGCATGGAGTGGACCTCGGTTGACTGTTCTGCCTGAACTGGTCAGCCTAGAACGATGCCGATGCTAGAGCCACTGGAACTGAGTCTGTCGCTGAGCGATGTCCGGCTGGAGGTGCCGCTGCGAGGCGTTCCGGCGTGGGTGCGATCGCAGGGGTTCGGCTGGGTAGCCCTCAACGCGGCGGCCCCCGGGTTTCGGCCACGCGAGTTGGATGGATCGGCGCGGCGAGATCTGGCGGGGACGCTGTCGCGGGCCGAGGTTCGGGTGAGCGGGGTAGATCTGTGGATTCCACCGCAGCACTTTGTCGAAGCCGGACAGGTTGACCGCGCAGTGGGGGCGGTGGCGGCAGCGATCGAGTTGCTCGGCGACCTGCTGCGCCTGCGTGTGACGGCGGGCTCGCCGGTGGTCAGTCTCGTCCTGCCCGAACGACCGGCAGAGGGCGTGGTGGAGTCGCTGTCGGCGGCGGCGGAGACGAGCGGTGTGCTGGTCGTCGATCATGCGCCGAACGCCCCGACGGAGACTCGGTGGGGCGCAGACCCGGCGACGCTGCTCATGGGCGGGTCCGATCCCGCAGCGGCGGTGTCGCGACGCGGCGCACGCGTGCTGTCGGCCCGGCTGAGCGATGCGAACGCGATGGGCAGGTGCGAGGTCGGATCGGGGCGGCTGGACGTACTGGAATACGCGATGGCGGTGTCGACCGCGGGGATGCGCGGGCCGGTGGTCCTCGATCTGCGCGGGCTGACGGAGGTGCGTCGCGGGATCGAGCGTGCGCAGCGTGCGTGGGGAGATGCAACACGGCTGCCCCGGGTGTGATGCCGTCTCCACTCGAACCTGGTGTGTAGCAAGTGCGCTGCTCTTTACCTTGGCGGTTTGCGTTCAAACCCACCCGGAGTGGTGCCCGAAGGCGGGCACTTCCCCCTCTCCTCATGAGACCGACCGGGGGAACGTTGCCGAAGACCGGGCGTCTCTCAGGCGTCCTCGCACGCCCGAGGCTCAACTTGAATCGGTCTGAGGCGATCAGGTGGGGTCTGCGGAGCGGCGCCGACGAGGGGGGGTCGATCTCGCGCGGAACGCCGGTCGTGCTCGAAGTGGTCCATCAAAGGCACGGGCGGATTCTCTGGGAGCAGGCAAGTCCGCGGATTGCGAACCTCTCGGCCGAGTCGGGTGCGAGCGTCTCGTCTCTGGGTTGCGCGGCGGTCCGGCACGACCTGGTGCTGACGAACGCGGGGAGTGCCCCGGTGCCCCTGTGGGCCTTCGGACTGATCGACACCAGCGACGTTGAGGCTTGGGAGTACGCGGACGGAGACGGCTGGCGAGTTGATGTGAACACCAGTTTCGGGCTTCGCACAGCGGTCTATGTACTCACGGAGGGCTTTACGCACCTCGCGGGCGAGCGGGCCGAACTGTTCGCCCTCATGCAGGACGAGGCTTGGGTCGGGTGCGACAACCCGGGCTTCCCTTCGGCGCTTTTTTCGCTGGTTTGCCCGGCATCGGTGCACGAAGGGGTGAGCTTACCCGCGCGGGCGGGCCGATACGGCGTTGACGTGGTGTCTGATCGCGGGCTGCTCACCCTGTTGCGGGAAGTCGATGGCGATGACGTCGATGCGGAAGGGGCGTCCGTTCCAGCCGTTGGAGCGGCGGAGGGAGCGTGCGATGCGCATCAGTCGCTCTCGCTTTTCGTGGTCGATGGCGCGTTCAGGCTCAAACTGCCCCCGTTCGGAGGTGGCGCGACGACGGGTCTTGACTTCCACGAGGATGATGCCGTTGGTGCGCGGGTCTTCGCACACCAGGTCGGCCTCGCCGGCGGTGCTCTTGAGGTTGTGCCCGAGGACGCGGTAGCCCTTGCCGGCCAGATAGCGGGCAGCCACCTGCTCGCCCCGGCGCCCCAGGTCCGGGCGAGGGCGGAGTCGGCCGAGCAGGCGGTGGATGAGGGCGGCGGGGCTCATGGAGTGGGCGAGGTGAGAGACGAACCTGCGTACCGGGTTTGGGCGATCTGGAACAGGCGTTCGCGCATGTCGGCAAGCGAGGTGAAACTGGCGCGCCGTTCGAGCCGGTCGAGGAAGCGTTTGAGTTCCTCGTTGCGGCGTTCGCGCAGCAACTGGTCGTTGATGGCGAGTTGGGCGTCGTAAATACTGACCGATTCGGTGGTGATGTCCTCAAGTTTGAGCCATGCGGTCTGAGTGCCCATTTCGAACGGTCCGGTCCACTGGCCGCGTTCGAGCGAACGGGCTTTTTCATTGAGGACGCTGCTCCCGTAGAAGGTGGTCTGCTCGTACGAGCCCTCCAGGGGAATCTGGTCCAGCCCGCCCTGCTCGGGCTTGTAGTTGGTGGCCGACGACATGGCGACCTCGTCGAACGGAGTGTTGGCGGCCAGGGCGTCGTTGACGGCCTGAATGCCGGCGGTGTCGGCGGTGGGGATGCGGATGAGGCGCAACGTGGCCGAGGGTGGCGGGTTGTAGAGGTTCCAGTCACGCCGGTAGCGTTGCCGGATGTCGCGCCAGGAGATATTGACGCGGGTGTTGATTTCGCGGATCAGCGTGTTCCTGATGAGCGCCTCCTGCTCGCGCCGGCGGATGAACTCATCCTCGGAGATACCCTCCTTTTCGCTGAGTCGGCGTCCTGCCAGGGCGCGGCTGCCGCCTGCCTGGCTGATGCGTTCCTTGTTCAGGGCGTCGAGGAAGGCGCGGAAACCCTGCTTTTGCTCCGGGGTCAGTCGCGAGAGCGCCTCGGCGCGGAGAAGTTCGTCTGTGATGATCTCTTCAAGGCGGCGTTCGATCTGGTCCCTGGCGAACGGCGCCCAGCGATCAGCGGGCATCTGCGCGGCTTCGGCCCGCAAACGGTCGGCCAGGGGCTCGAGGAAAGAACTGGCATAGATCGGCTTGCCATTGACATCGCCGATCTTGGATTCGACCAGCACCGGGGCTTCAACCGGGGCCGCATCACGGACTTCGGGCACCGGGGGCCCGGGCCTGACGCTCACCATCGGCTGATACGTCGCCGGGCCCGGCGGGGTGGGCGAGTCCACGGCCCAGGCCTCCGTCGGGCTCTGCTCAGCCGGGACGCCGGGCACGAAGTCCTCGGGCTGGATGACCCGCACGGCCCGGGAGGCGGAGAGAATGGGCACCCGGGCACAGGCTGGGAGAAGCGCCGATCCGGCGAGCAGGGCAAGGGCCCAGGCGGGGGTCAGGCCGGCATTGGTCTGGCAGGCTTGGTTTTTCATGGTCTGGCAGGAGGCGCTGGGGTTCGGTTGCGCTACGATTGGACGTTTTGAGCCCGAACGACAAGGGGGGCCGTCTGACGATGAGCGACGACCAGACTCCAAAGATTATCGTGGATGACGACTGGAAGTCGCAAGCGCGGGCGGAGAAGGAGAGGCTGAAGGCTTCGGAACCTCCCCGTGCGGCGGGCGGGCAGGAGCCGGAGGCGGCTGCGGGCGTGCCCGAGAAAGTCGGCTTTGACCACCTGCTGGAGATGCTGGCCACGCAGGCGCTGATGTACCTGGGTGCGTACCCCGATCCGCAGACCGGTCGGGCGATTCTGGCGCCGGACTTGGCGAAATTGCACATTGATCTGCTCGGTGTGGTCGAAGAAAAGACCCGCGGAAACCTCACGCCGGAAGAGAAGCGGAAGATTGACGGCATCCTCCATGAACTGCGGATGCAGTTTGTCGAAATCTCCAAGGCGATAGCCAAGGCGGTGGACGAAGGGAAGATTTCTCCTGCCGATCTCCAGGGCGGAGGCCCGATCGGCAGGGTGTCACCAGGCCCGGGCTTCTGAGCCCGGCACATTCGAGAGGACGAGTTTGTGGACAACGGGCAAGGTTTCGTGCAGCGGAACTACTTCCTGCTTCGGCGTCTGCACTCACTGACAGGCGTCATCCCCATTGGCGCGTTCATGCTCATCCACCTGACGACGAACTCGTCGATTCTGTGGGGGGCATTGAACGGGCGGGCTCACGCCGAAACCGCCATCGGGCGCGGCGTCGAGACCTTTCAGGACGAGGTGTCGTTCATCAACGGCATGCCGCTGCTGCTGCTGATTGAGATCCTGGTCCTGTGGCTGCCGATTGCCTTCCACGCGGTCTTCGGCGTCGCGTTCGCGCTGACCGCCTCGAACAATGTTGCCCAGTATGGGTACTGGGGCAACAAGCGATACATCCTCCAGAGGTTGAGCGGGTACCTGGGTTTTGCGTTCATTCTCTATCACGTCGCCACGCTGCGGTGGGGGTGGGAGTGGCTGACTCCGGCCGGCACCGCGTGGAGCCACTACTTCGCGACCTCGACACTTGCGGCAGCGCTGAAGGGTGACGGCGGGCAGTGGACGGTGCCGGGGATCATCGTTTCGATCGGGTATTTCATCGGCGTCAGCGCACTGGTGTTCCACTTTGCCAACGGGCTGCTGACCGCGTCGATCACGTGGGGAATTGCCGTGTCCCAGGAGGCACGGCAGCGGTGGGGCTACATGTGCACGGCGTTGGGTGCAGTGGTGATGCTGCTTGCCTGGTCGGCGCTGGCGGGGTTCGTCTTCCTCGTCGACCATGACGAGGCGTTGCAGATCGAGCGCCGCATGGTCGAGTTGAAGTACGGGCGGGAGTTTCTCGAAGAGATCGAGCAGGAGCATCTGAACAGGCCGGAGATGGAGGCGTCGGCAATACGGCGGGCGGCTGAGGCGCCGTATCCCGGCCCGGCGCCGGTGATTCATGAGTAGACGGGCACACGGGCGGGGCGCCCGTGCCACGGCCCCCGAAGCCGCCGAGGTTGGCGTCCATTTCTCCAGTTCTTCGGCAGGAGCAAGAAGGTGTCTACAAGTCAGCGTGTGATCATCGTCGGAGGTGGACTGGCGGGCCTGGCGGCGTCGGTGCGCATCGCCGAAGCGGGCGTACCGGTGGATCTGTTCAGCATGGTGCCCGTGAAGCGCAGCCACTCGGTCTGTGCGCAGGGCGGCATCAACGCCTGCAACGAAGTGGCACGCCAGCAGGGGTATTCAGAGTACCAGCACTTTGACGAGACGATCTACGGCGGGGACTTCCTGGCCGACCAGGGGCCGGTGCTGGAGATGTGCAACTGGGCGCCGAAGATCATCAATCTGCTGGACCGCATGGGCGTTCCGTTCAACCGCACGTCTGAGGGACGGCATGACCTGCGGCTGTTCGGTGGGAGTCTGTTCAAGCGAACTCACTTCTCGGGGGCGACCACGGGTCAGCAGTTGCTGTATGCGCTCGATGAACAGACGCGGCGCTACGAGAGCGAAGGCAAGATCAGCAAGTACGAGTTCTGGGAGTTCCTGGCCCCGATCATCGTGGGCGAGGGCGCAGAGCGCCGGTGCGTGGGCATTGTGGCGCAGGACATGCGGACGATGCAGATCCGCTCGTTCCGAGGCGACGCGGTGGTCATGGCCACGGGCGGGTGCGGGCTGATCTTCGGCAAGAGCACCAACAGCGTGATCTGCACGGGCGGAGCGGCCAGCCGGTGTTACCAGGCGGGCGCGTGGTACGCCAATGGCGAGATGATCCAGGTGCATCCGACGGCCATTCCGGGCGCGGACAAGTGCCGGCTGATGAGCGAATCAGCCCGCGGCGAGGGCGGGCGCGTGTGGGTGCCGCGTCAGAAGGGCGACAAGCGGGCGGCGCGGCAGATCCCGGATTCGGAGCGGTGGTACTTCCTCGAAGAGAAATACCCGGCGTACGGCAACCTGGTGCCACGTGACATCGCGACGCGTGAGATCTTCGACGTGTGCGTGAACATGGGGATGGGGATCGACGGGGGGAACATGGTCTATCTCGACCTGACCCACAAGGATCCTGAATATCTCACGGAGAAACTCGGCGGGATCATGGAGATCTACGAGAAGTTTGTGGGCGTCGATCCACGCCACGAGCCAATGAAGATCTTCCCGTCGGTGCACTACAGCATGGGCGGAATGTGGACGACGTTCACGCCCGGCTCGTATCAGCCGTCGCAACCTGCCGGAGGGCACAAGTCCGGCTCGAAGCCTCCGATCGGAACGGAAGTCGGCGTGGGGATGACGTTCGGCGCGGCGAACAACATGATGACGAACATCCGCGGGCTGTACGCCTTCGGGGAGGTGAACTTCGCGTATCACGGCGCGACGCGCCTGGGCGCCAATGCGCTGCTCAGTTGCATCTTCGACGGGCTGTACAACGGCGTGTCGGTGGTGAACTACATCCAGCAGGACGTGCCGTCCCAGCATCCGGCCGAGAAGATGAAGGCCGAAGTGTTCGAAGCCGGTGTCGCGTGCGAACGGGCCAAGGTCGATCGCCTGTTGGGCACAGTGGACAAGGGCAGCGGCGACCCGGCGTTCAACCCGTACGTGATCGCCCGGGAGATGGGCGATGAGATGACGGCTGCTTCGACGGTCGTGAAGACCGGGCCGCGTCTGCAGCAGTGCCTGAGCAAACTGGGCGAGTTGAAGGAGCGCTACCGGCAGGTGCGTCTGGGCGACGCGGCGGGCTGGACGAACCAGACGCTGAGTTTCACGCGGGCGGTGGGCGACATGTTGATTCTGGCCGAGGTCATCGCCAGGTGCGGGCTGCTGCGTGAGGAGAGCCGCGGCTCGCACAAGCGGCTGGACTTTCCCGAGCGAGACGATGCGAGGTTCCTCAAGACCAGCGTGGCTGAGTTTGTGCCCGGCACGGGCGAGCCGCGGATCTTCTGGCGTGATGTGCAGACGAGTCTGGTGAAACTGCGTGCCCGCACCTACGGAAAGGTCGAGTCGGGCGAAGGCAGGAAGCAGCCTGAGGCAGCGGCTTCGGCGAGTTGAGTTTGAGCAAGCAAAGGACGCGTTCGATGAGCAACACGGCCAAGGGCGGGGTCAAGGCGAGGAACGTGATCTTCCGCATCAAGCGGTGTGAGGGCCCGGGCAAGCCTTCACGCTGGGAAGCGTTCAAGGTTCCGGTGGAACCGAATGCCAATGTGATCTCGTGCCTGAACTGGATCGCGGCCAACCCGGTGACGATCGACGGCAAGCAGACCACGCCGGTGGTGTGGGACTCAAACTGCCTGGAGGAAGTCTGCGGCGCATGCACGATGCTGATCAACGGGCGTGTACGGCAGAGTTGCTCGTGCCTGATCGACGCGTACGCCCCAAACGAGGGCGACACGATCACGCTCGAACCGATGAGCAAGTTCCCGGTGGTGCGCGACCTGTGGGTCGATCGCCAGCGGCTGTTCTGGGGGCTCAAGAAGGTCAAGGCGTGGGTGCCCATCGACGGAACCTACAGCCTCGGCGAAGGCCCGCGCGAGACACCCGAACACCAGCACGACCGCTACATCATGTCAACGTGCATGTCCTGCGCGTGCTGCCTCGAAGCCTGCCCGCAGTATCACAAGGAAGACGATCAGAACAAGTGGGACCGCTCGTACGTCGGGGCGGCCGTGGTCAACCAGGCTCGCCTGTTCAATGAGCACGGCACGGGCCAGGTGCTCAAGCCTGAACGACTCGACGCTCTCATGGGTCCGGGCGGGCTTGACGCGTGCGGCAAATCCGAAAACTGCGTGAAGGTGTGCCCGAAGCACATCCCGCTGGTCGAGTCGATCGCGGCGGTGAACCGGGCGCTCACGATCCACGGGTTCAAGCGGGTTTTCTCGGGCCAATGATGCAGTCCGCAGCGATGTACGAGCAGATCCGGTCGACGGGGCTGGTGCGGCGGCTGCTGGAACTGGCGCGGGATGAAGACCTCGGGCCGGCGCATCGCGATCTGACGAGCGAGTTGTTCTGCGAGGGCGGCGCGACGGTGCGCTGTGCCGTGGTCGCCCGGCACGATTGCGTGGTCTGCGGGCTGGGGGCCGGCGCCGACGTGATCGAGGTGTTCGGGTGCCAGGATGACGTGCATTGGACGGCGATGGCACGCGACGGTGACTCCGTGCGGCGGGGCGAGCACGTGGCGTTGATCGAGGGACTGCGCCGAGGCGTGCTGGGTGTGGAGCGGACGCTGTTGAACCTCGTCGGGCGGCTGTCCGGCGTGGCGACGCAGACGAGCCGCTACCTCGATGCGATGGGACCCGGCGTCAGGAGCGTGCTGTGCGATACACGCAAGACCACACCGGGAATGCGCGTTCTGGAGAAGTACGCGGTGGTCTGTGGCGGGGGTGTGTCGCACCGCATGGGTCTGTACGACGCGGTGCTGGTGAAGGACAACCACCTCGCGGGGGTGCCGCTGGAAGCACTGGCGGAGCGGATCGAGCAGATGGCGCGGCGGGCGCGAGCCGAGCCAGGGTGCGCCTTTGTTGAAGTGGAGGTCGATGGGCCGGCGCAGTTCGAGCGCCTGTGCGAAGTCGGGCCGGGGCTGGTGCAGATCGCACTGCTGGACAATTTTGCAGTCGCCGACCTGCGCGCGGCGGTGGAGATGCGAGACCGACGCTGCCCGGGCTTGCTGATCGAGGCTTCCGGCGGCGTGAAACTCCAGACGATCCGCGCCGTGGCGCAGACAGGCGTCGATCGCATCAGCGTCGGTGCGCTTACGCACTCGGCTGTGAGTGCGGACTTCGGACTGGACGCGCTGTGATGTTGGAAGGGGAGAGCATGGGAGCGGCGCCCGGACCTTCGGAACCCGCCCCGGAGGGGCAAACCACCCCGGACGGCGGCTCGGAGGGGCAGCGCACCCGGAACGAGGATCTCTCGACGTGGGCGGATCGGTTGGAGGCCACGCTCGCCCGCGTTCCCGGGCCGATCAACCGCGTGCGCGTGCTGGCGCTGACCGGTTCGACGCAGGATGCGGCGTGGGAGTCCTGCGGCGGACGGGGCGGGCTGCTGGTGACGACGGGACGGCAAGTCCGCGGGCGCGGGCGCCTCGGGCGGACGTGGAGCGATGAGCGCGGGCTGGGCATTGCGGCGACGTTTGTGGTCGATGCACGGGTTCCGGCATGGCGGCTGTCGATGCTGGCGGGGGTCGCCGCTTCCCGCGCGTGCGACCGCGTCTTGCACCGGCCGACGCGAACGCGGTGGCCGAATGACGTGCTTGAACCGGGCGAAGGCGGGCGCAAGTTGGGGGGCGTGCTGATCGAGGTGCGCGACGGGCTGGCGATGGTCGGCGTGGGTGTGAATGTGCGGCAGCAGGAGAGTGACTGGCCGGTGAGTCTGCGTGAGCGGGCCGTCAGCCTTGCCCAACTCGGGGCCGGGTGCTTCCGCATCGATGTGATCGAGGAGTTGCTGGCGCAGGTGCAGCGGCTGTGGGCGCACCCGGTTGATGAACTGGTCGAGGCATGGCGTGAGCGCGAGTGGCTGATCGGGCGGCGCTGCACCATCGCGCACGACGGAGAGCAGCACACGGGGCTGGTGCGGTCGATCGACCCGATCGGCAAACTGGTGCTCGAATCGGCGGCGGGGGAACTGCACGTGGCCAGTGCCAGCGCCAGCGTGGTGCGGTATCTCTGACGGGCGGCTCGTACTATTTTGGTCGGACCCCGGGTGCCGTGTCCACGCCGAAGCGGTGTTCGTCCTCGGAACATCTCTGTGTCGGACTTGAACGGAACGCAGGTACTCCACGGTGGGTGCGAGCCGAACCTGTGCGAGAGAACTCACGAAGGTCCGGCGTCCAGCGCGCAGAAGACCCAGGTTGAAACGGCATGAGAAGGTTGCCGTCACAGGAGAGAGGGCTAGGCCGGCGATTGCGTCTTCAGCGCAGTCGTTCGCGCGGGGCGGCGGCCCACTGCATTTTGCTGAGCAGGCGGGTCCAGTAACTCATTTCGGGATCGACGACCAGGTCGACGTGCTGGGTGCCGGCGCGGAAGCGGATGCGGTCTCCCTTGTTGACGCGATGATCGATCTGTCCGTCGGCCACGAGCGTGGTGCCCCAGCCGTCGCCGTCGTTCACGCGGTTCATGAACAGGTCGACATGGCAGGAAATGGGGACGACGATGGGGCGGAAGGACAGGGAGTGAGCGGCGATGGGGGTGATGACCATGGCTTGGACTCCCGGCGCGACGATCGGGCCTCCGGCGCTGATGTTGTATGCGGTGGAGCCCATCGGAGCCGAGACGATCAACCCGTCTCCGGTAAAGGCCGGGCCGGGGTGTCCGTCGATCGACAGCGAGCACGAAATCATGCGGAAGGGCGGGCCGGCAGTGACCACAAACTCGTTGAGCGCCAGGGCTGAAAAGTGCGGCTGATCGCCGGACTTGGAGATCACGTCGGCCTCGAGCAGCGGGAGCGTCTGGAGTTCGAGATTCCCGTCGCCGAACACTGCGCCCGCGTGCTCGCGCAGGCGCTCCAGTTCGTATGCGGCCATGAAGCCCACGCGGCCGATGTTGACGCCGAGGATGGGCTTGTGGAGTTGCAGGCAGGAGCGTGCGGCTGCGAGCAGCGAGCCGTCCCCACCGAGCACGACCACCAGATCGATGTCGTCGCTGGGTGGGACCGGCTCGGGCGACATGCAGTCAATGACGCCGTGGAGGCGGCCGTGCTCCTCGATGAGCGAGGTGACGGTATCGACAGCATAACCCGCGTCGGACTGCTCTTGGTTGACGATCACCAGCACGGATCGAGACATGCCCAATCTTACACGAGCGGGCGCTCCGGCACGCGCGTCTCGATCTGCGGGGCGGCCGGGGCCGCGAGCGTGCCCTCGGCGACGGCCTGGCGGATGGCGCGGGCGATGCCCGCGGCGTCGATGCCGACTTCGGCCAACTGCTTCGATCGCCCGTTCTGGAGGATCCAGTGGTCGGGAATTCCCAGTCGCGTCAGGCGGCCGGCGACGAGGCGGAGTTCGTTGGCGCGCTCGAGGACAGCGGCCCCGAAGCCGCCGATGATCGCATGATCCTCGACCGTGAGCACCGGGCAACCGCTGCGCAGGGCGGCGGCGATCAGCGCATCGTCGAGGGGCTTGGCGAAACGCGCGTCGTAGACGGCTACGCGGTACTCGCCTTGCAGCGACTCGGCAGCGTGCAGCGCCGCGATGGCGGGGGTGCCGAAGGCGATGACAATCGCGTCCGGTTCAGCGCCTCCGGCCACGTCGAGATCGGGCGTCAGGCAGCGTGCCTTGCCCAGTTCAAAGGGCGGGCATGTCCGGGTGAGCAGGCGTTCGCTCACACTGTCGCGGGGATAGCGGAGAACCGAGAAGCCCTCGTCGTAGGTGAGCATGAAGTCCAGCGCACCCTTGAGGCTGGGCTCGTCGATCGCGGCCATGATCGCGCCGCCCGGCAGCGTGCGGAGAAGCGCGACGTCGCAGAAGCCGTGATGCACGGCCCCGTCGCCCCCGACCAGCCCGGCGCGGTCGAGACAGAGGCGCACGGGCAGACCCTGAAGGGCGACTTCCTGAAACGCCTGATCGAAGGCGCGCTGGAGGAAGGTTGAGTAGACGGCAAAGAAGGGCTTGTGTCCGCACTTGGCCAGCCCGGCCATCATGTCCATCGCGTGCGATTCACAAATGCCCACGTCCCAGGTGCGCTCGGGGAATCTGGCCAGGGGAAGGGACACGCCGGTTCCGTCGGGCATGGCTGCGGTGCAGGCAACCACACGGTGGTCGCGCTCCATCAGTTCGACCAGCGCCTCGCCGAAGGCGGCGGTAAATGAACGCCCGGCCGAGGTCATCTCCACACGGCACGCGTTGGCTTCGGCGCGGGAGACCGAAAAAGGACGCGGGGAGTGGAATCGGGTGGCATCGCTCTCGGCCACGTCAAGCCCGCGCCCCTTGATGGTCTTGACGTGCAGCAGCACGGGGCGATTGATGTCACGAACTTCGGTCAGGAATTCGATCAGCGTCGGCAGGTCGTGCCCGTCGATGGGTCCGGCGGTGATGAGCCCGAACTTTTCGAACCAGGAGTCTTCGCAGATCAGCGCCTTGGTGGCTTCGCCCGCGCGGTGGTAGGCCTCTTCGAGCATTGAGCCGCCCGGAATTCGCCGCAGCAACTGGTGGGCGCCCTTCTTGAAGTCGGCGTAGGTGTGACTGACTCGCACGCGGTCAAAGTACCCGGCGACGGCGCCCTGAGGCCGGGAAATCGACATCCCGTTGTCATTGAGCACGACAAGGAACTGGCGGTTCAGCGTGCCGGCGTTGTTCAACCCTTCCATCGCCACGCCGTTGACGATCGATGCATCACCGATGAGCGTGACGATGGATCGACCTGTCCGATTGGACTTGGCGTCGTATGCCTCTCCGTTGAGCAGGTCGCCGCGTGCCATCCCGACGGCCGTCGAAATGCCCGTGCCGGCGTGCCCGACGCGGAAGAGGTCGAAGGGGGATTCGAGCGGTTCGGGGAAGCCCGACATTCCCTCGCGGGTGCGGAGTCTGTCGAGCAGGGGGAAACGACCGGTGAGCAGTTTGTGGGGATAGCACTGATGCCCGACGTCGAAGAGCAGGCGGTCGTGCCCGAAGTCAAAAACCCGATGTAGGGCGATCGTCAACTCGACAACCCCCAGATTGGGCGCCAGATGCCCCCCGGTCTTCTGAACCTGGGTGATGATCGCGTGCCGGATTTCCAGGGCGAGTGCTTCCAACTCGGCCACGGACATCGACTTGAGGTCTTGCGGGGACAAAGGAGATGCCAGTCGCGACATGCCTGTACCTTGTCAGAAGCCACGGGCGGGGGTTTCAGAGAATCCTGAAAACATTGTACCAACCAAGACGGTCGAGCGTTCTGCCTCATCGGGTTCGTCGGGCCAGATAACGCACAAGTTCACCCAGCGGACGCGCCCGCTCTTTGAGCGGAGCAATGGTCTCCAGCGCTCGTTGGCAAAGCCTGTCAACCTCTTTCTCCGATTCGGGCACACCGAGGATCGCGGGGAAGGTGAGTTTGCCCGCGGCCACATCCTTACCGGTGCGCTTGCCCACGTGTTCGCTCGATTCGCGCACGTCCATGAGGTCGTCGACGATCTGGAACATCAGTCCGGCGTCGTCGGCGTAGCGGGTGATGGCGTCGAGGGTGCCGGCATCACCTCCGGCGGCGATCACGCCCATGCGAGCGGCCGCCCGCAACAGCGCGCCGGTCTTGTTGCGGTGGATGAGTTCCAGGCGCTGGCGGTCGGAAAGTTCGTCCGAGAATCCGCCGATCGTGTCGTAGACCTGCCCGCTGATCATGCCGCGCGTGCCGGCCGTCAGTTCGGTGATGAGCCTGCGCACGGTCTGGGAATCAAAGTCCGGTTCGGAGGCGAGCAGGTCGAAAGCCATCGCGAGCATGGCATCTCCGGCGAGAATGGCCACGGCTTCGCCGGCGTGGATGTGCAGCGTCGGACGCCCGCGGCGAAGGTCGTCATCGTCCATCGCCGGCAGGTCATCGTGGACGAGGCTGAAGGCATGCACGAGTTCAACGGCCGCTGCGGGAGCGAGCGTGCGCTGTCTGTCGTCACCGGCCGCAACGCCGGAATACCAACACAGAACGGGGCGGAGGCGTTTGCCGCCGGCGAGGAGGGCATATGTGACGGCGTCGGTGAGCGCGCGGGGCTGCTCAAGGTGTTCGAGATATCGGCGCAGCGTGTCATCGACGCGCCGTCGCGGCTCATCGAGCAGGTCGAAGATCGCGGTGTCATCATCCACGATGCGGCTCGTCCGGTGTGGAGGCGTCGGCATTATACGGACAGCCTTTCGTCGTGACCGCGGCGCGGTACAGGAGCGGCTCGGATCGCGCCGCCACGCAGGCGACCGGAAGTCGCTCAGGAGCGGTGGGGGGGAAGGGCCGGGTAATGAGGGCGGCCGCCCTACGATCGTCCCGGCATGGACTGGTTCTCACGACTGACGGACTTGTTTGTGACGACGGGGTGGACGGCCTGGCCTCTGCTGGCGCTTTCGGTACTTTCAGTCACGCTGGCGCTGGAGCGGACGATGTTCTGGCTGGCGACCAACAGCCGGGCGGGACGGCGGCGGTTCTCGCGGGTTCTGGAGATGCTGCGAAGCCTCGGGCCTGAAGGGGCCGCGCCGAAACTCGTCGAAGAGAGCGGAATTTATGCTCGGTTTGCCGGCGACCTGTGCGCGATGGTGGGGCGGTCGGCCTCCGATGAGAGGTTCCTCGTCGCGGTTTCGCACGAACTGGTCGAGCGTTATCGCCCGGCGGTGGAACGCTTCTCACAGACGCTCTCGACGATCATCACCGCGGCGCCCATGCTGGGAATCCTGGGCACGGTGACGGGCATCATCCGAAGTTTCCAGTTGCTGGGGGGTGCCACGTCGGTGACGGATCCGGCGGCAGTGGCGGGAGGCGTGGCCGAGGCATTGTTTTCGACCGCGTTCGGGCTGGTGGTGGCGCTGGTGACGCTTTTCCCGTATGTTTGGACACGCAGCGAGTCAGACCGATGCCTGGGGAGGTTGGAGGCGCTGTGCGCCGCGGCACACGCGGGCGCCCCGCGGGCGGGCGATCAGGGCTGACGTGGTTCAGGCGCGCCCGTCGTGGGCATTGAGCAGACCGTAGATCTCCTCGGCCGAATTGGCGGCGTAGATCTTCTCGCGGAGTTCCTCGACGGCCATCAGTTTGCTGATCCGGGCCAGCGCCTGGATGTGGTCGCTGGTACGATCCGGCGGGCTGGCGAGCAGGACGACGAGGCGGACCGGCTGGGAGTCGAGGGCTTCGAAGTCGAGTGGACCGGCGGGTTTGCCGATGGCCATGGCGAGATCTTTGAGCCCGGCACATTTCCCGTGAGGAATGGCCAGTCCGTGCCCGATGCCGGTGGTGCGAGTCTGCTCGCGCGACCAGACAGCCTCCTTGAGGGCGGGGGCATCGGACACCTTGCCCAGGTCGGCCAGCAGGTCCACCAACTCGTCAATGACCGCCTTCTTCTCGTTGGCGTGCAGCGGCACGCGGATGCAGTCAGGGCTGAGGATGTCGAGCAGGTTCATGCTGTGGCCATTCTCGATTGCGTGAAGCGATTGTTGGCCGCCCGCTGCCCGAGGTCGACCCCCTCTCAGCGTCGGGACAGCAGAGCGAAGAACGAACCGTCGTGATAATGGGCTGCATCGCCTCCCGGCGTGCCTTGCGGCCAGACCAGTTCGGAGTGCTGAGTTGCGAAGCCGTGCCACTGAGCCGCCCAGGCAAGCGGGGCGGCATCCTCCTCCGGCTCGAGGCTGCACGTGGCGTAGAGGACCATGCCCTGCGGCGAGAGCATGGGCACGGCGTCGGCAAGCAACTGTCGCTGGATATCTCCCAGGCGCCGAGTCTGATCACGTGAGAATCGGTACTTGGCTTCCGGGCGCCTGGCGAACACGCCGCTGTTGGAGCACGGGACGTCGAGCACGACCAGGTCCGCCTCTCCTGCGATGGCAGGCAACACCTGGCGCGGGGGCAATACCTGCACACGGTCGTGCCCCCGGAACACCTCGGCCAGATCCATCGCCCGCGCCCGATCGGTGTCGCAGGCGACGATCCGGGCGTGCGGGAAGGAGTGGGCCAACTGCCGCGTCTTGGTGCCGCGCCCGGCACACAGGTCGACGATAAGCCCCGGCGAGGCGGAACCTGCCACACTTCGGATGGTCGAACTCGAGGCCGGATCCTGCGCCCACACATCGGTGCGACGTTGGAGCAGTTCGGACAATTCGGCGGGAGTGCCGGTGAAGACCGCATTGCCCGGTGACTCGTGCGGACGCGTAGATGCAACCGGCTCGGCCGCGAACGAGGTGTTCAGGATGATCGGCGGCAGGCAGAGAGAGTGGATCGCGGCCCGGCGGGCGTCGGCAGCGCCGCGCGTGTCGATCCATCGCCGGATCACGCCCGGGGGCACGGAGGCCTGGATCGCCAGCCGTTCGATCGGGTCTTCAGGCAGGAACGGCGCGGCCAGATCGATGGCGCGACCGTCGGCGAGCAGGATCTGATCGCGGCGATCCTCGAAGGGGCATGCACGCCCGACGATCGAATCGTTGACGCGGCGGAGAACGGCGTTGACCAGTCCGCCGGCCTTGGCACGCACGTGACGCTTGGCCCACTCGACCGATTCGCTGACGGCCGCGTGCGGCGGCACCTTGTCGAGCAGGAGAAGTTGGGAGGCGCCGGCGAGGAGCACGGCCTTGAGTTTGGGCTCCATCTCATCGAACGGCATGGTGAGCCGGGGGCTGAGCAAGGCCCGCAGCGTGAGCCAGCGGCGGATGACCGAGTCGTGAATCGCCCGGGCCAGCGCGGCGTCACGAGGGTCGAGCCCGTCCGTGGGCAAGGGTCGGGGAACCAGGTCGGGAAAGCAGCGGGCGTGCTCGGCCAGGGCCCGCAGAGCGATGTGCCGCGCCCCGGTGCTTGCCCCGGGGGGGCCGAACTCCGAAACTTGGGCGGCTGGCCTGGTCACGGGGCAAGTCTAGCGACGCACGACCAGCCACAGCCCGAGCACGAGCGAGCGTCCGAGGTGAGGCGACGCGGCGTGCGGGCGCGCATGCGCATCGGCAGGAAGATGATCTTCCTGCACACCCTGTTCTCGATGCCAAGGGCGTGCCGGGATCGGACAGCGGTGATGAACGCGACAACACCGCGCATCGAGTCCGCAGACCGCGCCGATCACGGACTTTTCGCGTCCCGCAGGCCGCGCGGTGCTACCGTTGTCTCATCGCCCCCCGGCCGCATCGGAGCAGATCGCAGAATGTCACACGAATCAAGGCATGGAGATGACCGGAGGATGGGTATTCCGGTCGCGCCCTCCATCGCTGATGCGCTCAAAACCGTCCCTGCGCCGGCGCCCGGCCCGATCATTGATCGTCGCGTGGTGAAGATCACCGCGCTTGCCCTGGGCATCGGCGTGGCCGCGGCGCTGATCGCCCAGGCCCTGATGCGGCTGATCTGGTTGGTGACGGGCCTGGCGTTCCACGGCACGCTGTCGCTCCACCCGCAGACGCCGCTCGAGCACACCCTGGGCCTGTGGGTGCTCCTGGTGCCGGTGGTCGGAGGGATCATCGTCGGCTTCATGGCCCGCTACGGCTCACGCGCCATCCGCGGGCACGGTATCCCCGAGGCGATGGAGCAGATCATCGTCAACGAGAGCCGCATCCCGCCGCGGCTTACGTTCCTCAAGCCTCTGAGTTCGGCCATCGCGATCGGCACCGGGGGCCCGTTCGGGGCTGAAGGCCCGATCATCGCCACGGGCGGCGCGCTTGGCTCGCTGGTGGGCCAACTCCTTCGCACGACGGCGATGGAGCGCAAGACGCTGCTGGCGGCCGGCGCTGCGGCGGGCATGTCTGCCACCTTCGGCGCGCCCGTGTCGGCGGTGCTGCTGGCGATCGAACTGCTGCTCTTCGAGTACCGGGCGCGGTCGATCATCCCGGTGGCCCTGGCCAGCGCGGCCGCGGCCGGCGTCCGCCTCTCCTTTGAAGGCGAGGGGGCGGTCTTTGCGATGCCCGATCTCCAGCAGCCCACGGGCGCGGCGCTCTCGCTGTACATCCTGACCGGCGCGGTGCTCGGGCTGGTCAGTGTCCTGGTGACGCGCGCGGTCTACGCCGTCGAGGACGCCTTTGAGCGCCTCCCCATCCATTGGATGTGGTGGCCGGCGCTGGGCGGGCTTGCGGTCGGGCTTGTCGGCTACTTCCAGCCGCGCACGCTCGGCGTGGGTTATTCCAACATCTCCGACATTCTCTCGGGCAACCTGGCCATCACGACCATCGCGGGCCTGGCGGTGTGGAAGTTCGTGTCGTGGTCGATCGCCCTGGGCAGCGGGACGTCCGGCGGGACGCTTGCGCCGCTGTTCACCATCGGCGGCGCGCTCGGCGGGCTGCTGGGGCTGTTGATGCAGCGTCTGCTTCCCGGCGCGGAGGTGGATCCGCGGATCGCGGCGCTGGTCGGCATGGCGGCGATCTTCGCGGGCGCCTCGCGGGCGATGCTCGCCAGCGTGGTCTTCGCCTTCGAGACCACGCTCCAGCCGCTGGGGCTGTTGCCGCTGCTGGGCGGGTGTGCGGCGTCCTATCTCATCTCCTCGCTGCTCATGCGCCACACGATCATGACCGAGAAGATCGCCCGGCGCGGCGTGCGCGTGCCCTCGGACTACGAGGCCGACTTCCTCGACCGCGTCTTCGTGCGGGACATCGCGGCCAAGGAACTGGTGACCCTGCGCGCTTCCCAGAGCGTGGGCGAGGTGCGGCAGTGGATCGCCTCGCACGCGCCCGGCTCGACGCACCAGGGCTACCCGGTGCTTGATGATGAGGGCGTGCTCCACTCAGTCGTGACCCGGCGCGACCTGCTCGACCCCTCGACGCCGCCGCAGCGCATCCTGGGCGAACTGGCCAGGAGGTTCCCCGTCGTGGTCTACGACGACCGGACGCTGCGCGATGCGGCCGACCACATGATCCGCCACGGGATCGGCCGGCTCCCGGTGATCGAGCAGCGATCCGGCAAACTCGTGGGCATCGTCACGCGGAGCGACCTGCTGGGCGCCCACCGCCAGCGCCTGGCCCACAACACCGAGCCGCAGCGGCATCTCTCGCTGCGTTCGCTCATCGTGTCCGGAACCAGGGAAACGCGCCGCCCCGACGCGGACAGGGCGTAAAACATCCCCGCCCCGGCCCGTCCCTCACGCTGCCATCCTGACGTCGGCCCCGTCGCCGGCGCTGGTGATGCCGGCGATGGTGCGCCCCGGCCCGCCGGTGCCGAAGTTGACGGTGAACTGCGCCGGGTTGCCGCGCGCGGTGGAGCGGACGGCGGTGATCCGGTAGGTGACGGGGGCCGCCCCGCTGACGAGCGTGTCATCGGTGAACGACTTCACGCCCGAGGCGCCGACAAACGCAAACGCGCCCCCTCCGACCGCCCGCCTGATCTCGTAGATCGTGCCGACCGTGCCGCCGGGGTTGTTGCACTTCCACTTCAGTTCCAGCGCGCCATCCTGGAGCAGGCCGACGCGGAACTTGAACGGTGTGCCGGGCGGGGGCGTCGTGCCGGGGGTCGCCGGCGGGGGGATCTGGGCGAGCGCGTAGACGTTGGGATTGTCCTTGGATTCGGCCCAGTTGCGGATGGTGTCGATCATGTCCTGCCCGGCGCCGGGGCCCGAGTGCATGGCCCGCACGGCGTCGTAGTACGCCTGCGTGGCGGCCTTGGCCGCCTGCCGTGCCGCCTCGGCGGCGTTGAAGGCGTTGCGTGCTGCGATGGTGAGCGTGGAGAGCGCGGTGACGGATGCGGGCGTGAGCCCGATGCCGGCCGCGTTGGTCGCCCACGGCCCGCCCGCCAGCGCGTGCGCTTCGTAGAACTCGATCTTGCCGATGCGTGTGTCAGGAACGACGCCCATCTGTGCCTCCTGGCCGCGGCGCGAGCGGAGCCTGGGGTGGCCGGCGCCGGGGAAACCACTTCGGTGTGCCCGGCATCCCCATCCCGCGGCGCACGCCGGTCCGGCGGGGATTGATGCCGGGCGTCGCGTGCGGCCCCTGTCTCACCGTGAGCACACGTCGGGCCGCCGTGCCCCGGCGGGTGGATCACCACCTGTATCGACGCGGCGGGCGGGCCGCTTGAGCCGACGATCACGCGTCACGCCAAAAATGTCGTCGCAGGCCGATCGA
>RHKP01000026.1 GCA_008363215.1 Cyanobacteria bacterium CYA | reverse complement strand
AACTCCGATGTGTACTTCCGCTTGCCCATCCTGAAATCTCCTTCCCGACAGGCCAAAGCCTATCGATCCGAAGACTCCACCGGCCGTGGGGAAGGTCAGACTCCAACCGGATAGAGGATCTGGCAGTAGTTCGTGCCGTCGGGCGCCGGACAACAGTCGTCGAAGTTCGAGCGAAGCGGATTGACGTTGGAACGGCAGTGCCACCACGGTCCATTGACGTCGTCGAGGCACACGCCGCCGACAGCGATCGTGTTACGGTTGATGGCGATGCCGCCATTGATCTGGCTTTCCCCGAACCCGGTACCAAGCCCGCAATGCCCATCGTCACCAGCAGTCCAGCATGAGACGTCTTGGTTACCGGCAATTGCGATGATGATGCATCCCTGGAGGACGGCCTCGTCGATGGCGTCGGCGATGATGTGGCCTTGGCAGCCGAGCCCGGTGTAGCCGCCCTGCGACTCGGCTGAAATGGAAATGATGCGCGCCCGGGGGTCGGGCAGATACTCGTCCGTTGATTCATCCCAACCGGCGGCGAACTTGATGGCGGCGGCCATTGACTGCGCACTCTGAGCACACAGCGTACCCCATTGGGTGCCTGGCTGACCCTCATCACAAGGTGCCTCGTAAGAAAATGCCAGCACCCGAAGAACCAAGAGCCCGCAGTCCCAGCACACTCCGGCCATTCCCTGGTCATTCGAGTACGCAGCAGCTATACGCGCAACAAATGTCCCGTGAGGAGCCACCCCTGGAAGGAGCGACATCGAATCCTCGGGATACTCCTCGCCGAACACTGACGTGTCACAGTCACACCACCAAAGCACGCCGCTTGAATACCCATCTTGCAGAAAAGACATGCTCTCGGGGTGGATTTTCGATTCGGGCGTTCCGGGCACCCCACCGAACTCAAAGTGATCAACGTCGATCCCCGTATCAATGATGGCAATGACCCGGCTGGGGTCATTCAGATCGACCGGCGGCGAGCCGTACTGGTCGTAGCCGACCAACGCCCACGCGTAGTTCACCTTCGTGGTGTCAATCCAGTGCTCTCCATAGGGAAAATCCTGGCTCGGTGCGTAAAGGGGGTCGTACGGTGAGATCGGCGTGATCTCACCAAACTGTGCGAACGCCCCCCCCCCACGACGCCCGTCATTGTGCCAAACATACATACGATCTTCATCCGACTCCCCCGCGATTTCGTCCAGATTCCGAGCATGTGCTTGCCTCCGTCGCTGACGTGTGGTATTTGTGAGGCGAACGCACAGAGTGTATCAAGCGACAACGGAGATGCAAGTCATGAAAGTAGCCACAGCCAAAGTCCTGTGCCTTGGGCTTGTGCTCGAGTGTGCAGACATCGCGCGTGCGAACGCCGTGTTTCACCTGTGGTTCGAGACGCCGTCGGAGGTCCAAGCCGGAAGCACTTTCACGCTCTCAGCTTGGGCTGAAGTCTCAGGCTCCATTCTGAGTGAGTCTGATGGCGGATTCAACAGTTTCGCAATGGACCTCGTCGCAGGCGGACTGCCTGTGTCGATCGACGCCGCGACGATGCAGTACTTTGTTCCGGTGAGCGCTGGTACTCCCGCGAGCAATGCTTTGCAGGACATCGTGGGCGTGAATCACCACGCCATTCCCCCGTTTTACACGCTGAACCCAATCCAGCTCTTCACGACTGAAGTGACGTTGCTGGACCCGACCCAAGGAGAGGTTTCTTTAGCTGTCTATCCAACCGACGGAGTTGATTTCATTCTCGCGTGGTGGCTCGACTACGGCTCGAACACGTACGTGACAGACGCTGATCTCGGTTCGTCTCTCATCGTGACCCCCGCGGCTGTGCGCGTCGTCCCCGCGCCTGCGACTTTCGCGCTCCTGGCTTTGGCAGGTATTGGCCCCCGGCGAAGACGATGTGCTCGAAATCGACCCGGAGTTGTGCCCGAAGACGGGCAAATCTCCGGCGTCCCCAGAATGCCGAGACCCAACTGAAATCGGTATCACCGGAGGACGGGGTCGCTTTTCATCGGGCGGCATGACCTGCTGAACACCGAGGACGGACAACCGGCCCGGCAAGGGCCGGCTCGTTCCCGGCCGCTTCTCGCCTGCGCCCCGTTCCCGCACAATCTCGCTCCGCCCGCCTCCCCGCCGGCTTCCGGCAACCCCTTCCCGCGCTCGTGCGAATAACACACCACCACGGCCTGTGTCTGCACCGGGTTTCCGGCCCGCGATCTTTGCCCCTCGGGCATTGGTCGCTGCCTGAACCGCCCGGTTCGGCTACGCTGTGGGTCGGGTGCGGTCGGCGGCGTGCGTGCACGCGCGCCGCCCGGGGTCGGAAGGGGTTTGGACGGGAAATCCAAGTTTTCAGCGTCGCGCATCGAGGAGGTGTGCTCTCCATGGTCGTGAATACGGAAGTTCAGTCGGACGCCTCAGACGTGGGGCACGTTGCCCCCCTGGTGCCGCAGCGCAAGGACCCCCACGCCACGCGATGGGGTAAGTTCCTCCAGGCATGCATCAAGTTCAAGGCCTCCGACCTGATCATGAAGTCCGGGCAGCAGCCCAAGATCCGTCTTCGCGGCGCCCTCAAGCCGCTGGACACCGAGCCGGTCGAGGCCGAGGAGTTCATCCAGATCGCCCAGGCGATCCTGACGGAGGAGCAGTTCAAGGATCTGCGGCACTTCGGTTCGGTGGACTTTGCGTACGACTACGACGAGGAGAACCGCTTCCGCGTGAACCTGTTCCAGGCCCGCGGAAAACTGGGCGTGGCGGCCCGCCTGATTACCAGCAACATCCTGCCGTTCGAGGGGTTGCATCTACCTCCGATCATGTCGGAGATCGCGATGCAGCCGCAGGGGATCGTGCTGCTGTGCGGCGTGACCGGTTCGGGCAAGAGCACGACGATCGCGTCGATGCTCGACTATGTGAACGCCCGCAAGCCGGTGCACATCGTGACGCTGGAAGACCCGATTGAGTACATCTTCAAGGACCGCAAGGCGACGATCAACCAGCGTGAAATCGGCATCGACTGCCTGGACTTCAAGACCGGGCTGCGAGCCTTGGTGCGTGAGAACCCCGACGTGGTGCTCGTGGGCGAAATGCGCGACAACGAGACCTTCCAGGCCGCCCTGCACGCGGCCGAGACGGGTCACCTGGTGTACGGAACGATTCACGCGTCGAGCACGACGCAAACGTTCAGCCGCATTTACGGTCTATTCCCGGCCGACGAAATCGAGGAAGTGCGGAAGATTCTGGCGTACCAGATGCGGGCGTTCGTGTACCAGAAGCTGCTGCCGACGCTGCATGAGAACATTCACCGAATCCCGGCGATCGAGATTCTGATCAACAACACCGTGGTGCAGAAGTTCATTCTGGAGTCTCGGGAAGGGGAACTGCGAGAGTACCTGAACACCATCGAGGCCCGCAAGACGGGGATGGTGGACTTCAACCAGTCGCTGGTGGAACTGGTGGAACGGGAGATGATCCACATGCGGGTGGCACTGGAAGCCAGTCCGAACGTGGACGAACTGAACATGCGGCTCAAGAAACTTGGGTGAGCCGACCCGGGTCGAACGGCGGGCCGGGAGACGGTATCCTCTTCATCCCCCCGACCGCTTGAACCGGGCGGGGGGCGGCGTGGTCGGCACCGATGCGGACCGAGCCGAAGGCCCGAGCGCGCAGCGTGCGTGCCGGCGAGGGGTGGTGTCCGCGGCGGAGGTGGTGCGACGGTGACCATGGCATCTCTTGTGGTTCCGGATACCGGGGTGCTGGCGATGGAAGGCTTCTTCCTCGTCGGCTGGTGGTACGCCTTGCTCGTCCTGCCGCCGTTTGCAGGCTGGGCCTGGCTGGTTTCAACCGTATTTGACAAGCACGCGGCGCGGTTTTTCCTCGGGCGGGAGAAGTGGAACCTGATCCACATGCTCTTCGGCATCGCCGCGTTGTGCGCCATCGCCTTCATGCCCCTTCCGGGGATTGTGGGTTTCCTGGCGGGGTACGCCAGTCTGCTGGCGATCCTGGCGCTCGACGTGGGTGTTTTCGTGCTGGTGACCAATCGCGACACGGAGCGTGTGCCTGAGACGGCCCGGCTGAGACTTGACTTCTCGCACCTGGCCGATGCGAGGCAGGCCAAGAAGACCGCCAAGCAGGCGGCCACGGTGGCGCTCTCGATCGTCGGACCCAACAAGACGGTCATCGAGGCGCCCAACAAGGAAACGCCGGAGTATCAGGTCCGCGTCGCGGCCGAGCAGTTTTACATCCACGGTTCGCGTCTGGGCGCCTACCAGATGGACATCGCCCCGGCCAAGGACGGGTACCAGGTCAGTTACCTGGTGGACGGCGTGCGTCAGGCGGGCGAGAAGATGCCCCCGCAGAGTGCGGTGGCGATCATCGACTATTGGAAGTCGGCGGCCGGGCTGGACGTGAACGACCGTCGCCGCCGTCTCAACGGCGAGTTGACGATCCGGACGGATGCGGAGAGCGTGCCTGCGCGGATCACATCGCTGGGCTCGCAGAGCGGGATGCGCCTGACGCTGACGACCAACCCGTCGAAGGCGGTGCGGCGCAAGGCGTCGGAACTGGGTCTGCTCGACCAGCAGTTCGAGGTGGTGCGTTCACTGGCTTCGGAGGAGTCTGGCGTGGTGCTGCTGGGCTCGGCCGGGCACAACGGACGGACGACGACGCTGTACTCGATGCTCAAACTGCACGACGCGTACACATCCAACGTTCAGACGATTGAACTGGAGCCGCAGGACTCGCTGGAGGGCATCCGGCAGATCGTTTTCGATCCATACAAGGAGGGGACCGAGTACGCGGTGACGGTGCGCAGCGTGCTGCGTCGCGACCCCGACGTGGTCGGCATCGCCGAACTGCCCGACGAGGCGACGGCCCGCGAAGTGGCCGGCTCAGACTTTGATCGCACGCGCATCTACGTGTCGCTGAACGTGGACAATGCGCTGGCGGCTGTGCAGTTGTTCGTGAAAGCGGTGGGTGATCCGGGCAAGGCGGCCACGTGTCTGCACGGGGTGGTGGCGCAGAAGTTGATTCGGCGGCTGTGCGAGAACTGCCGCGTGCCGTACGCCCCTCCGCCGGACCTGCTGAAGAAGTTGGGGCTGCCTGGCGACAAGGTCAAGCAGTTGTTCAAGAAGGGCGGACAGGTGCTCATCCGCAACAAGCCGGAGATCTGCCCGATCTGCCAGGGGCTTGGGTACAAGGGGCAGACGGGGCTGTTCGAGGTCTATCGCATCGGTCCGTCCGAGCGAGAGATGATCAAGGCCCAGAACTGGTCGGGGCTGCGTGCCGAGTTCCGCAAGCAGCAGTTGCCTTCGATTTCGCAGGCGGCATTGCGCCGAGCGGTCGAGGGTGTCACCAGCATCGAAGAAATCACCCGCGTCACCAGCAGCGATGCGGGGGCCGGAGAAGCCCGCAAGGCCTCGTGAGCACCGCAACCCGCGCATCCGCCGGCGCCCCCGGGCGGCAGAAGGGCTGGAGCAGACCATGATTTTCAACCTCCTTACGCTGGGACTGGTGGCCCTGATCGCCTACATGTGGTCGATCAAGGGCTTCTTCTCCTCGTTCCTGCACATGCTGTGCGTGTTTGTTGCCGGCGCCGTGGCCTTCGGGCTTTGGGAACCGGTGTCGATCCTGCTGCTCAACTGGGCGCCGCAGAAGGGGATGCTCGCGTCGGTGGCCGGAAACGCCTGGGGCCTGGGCCTGGCGCTGCCGTTTGTCATCGTGCTGCTGCTCTCCCGGATCGCGATGGACAAGATTGCGCCGGCCAACGTGCAGCAGACCACGCTGGGCGACTACATCGGCGGAGGCGTGTGCGGGGCGGTGACGGGCATCATCACCATGGGCATTCTGGTGATCTCGCTCGGTTCGCTGCGCTTCAGCAACTCGACCATGGGCATGGGGTACATGCCGATCAACTACACAAAGGAGCGGGCCACCGGCGGCGGGAGCCTGGTCTACGACGGGCGTCTTCTGGTCCCCGTTGACAAACTCACGGGCATGCTCTACTCGCACCTGTCGCTGGCGGCCTTCAGTTCGTCCGAACCTCTGGCCAAGTGGCATCCTGATCCTTCGATCGAAGGCCCGGCCGCTCGCATCACCTACGACGACGGCAACGCCAAGAACTTCCTCAAGCCAGGGGAGGTCACGCTCAAGGGCGTGTACATCGTCGGCTCGCCGGACGGCAGCACACCGGCCGACCAGATCCTGGTCGACGCCTTCAGCCCGGGCGCCCAGAGGTACGTCGACGTGCATGGGGACACGGTGGGACAGGGCATGCTTCTGGGCGTGAAGTTTGAACTTTCGGCCAACGCCAAGGAGTCGACCGGGCAGCACATGATCGCGCCCGGGCAGTTGCGTCTGCTGGTCCAGCCGGTGGACGCATCGGGCAACTGGACGGGCGAGGTGAGCCGGAACATCTTCCCGGTCGCGCTGATCAGCCAGGCCGACGGCGCCGATGCCACTTCGTGGGGACGCTGGCGCTTCGAGGCCGAGGGCGTGTTTGTTTCGTCGGTAGGCGGGGGCTCGTCGGCGATGATGGCGGCCGAGTTCTTCGTGCCGCCCGGCGTGCGTCCGCTGGCGTTGTACATCAAGAACCTGCGGGTGCCGCTCGACCCGATCACGGAAGAGACCCAGCGCTTCGCGGCCCCGGGGATGCGCGATGCACAGATCCGCTCGGGCACGCTGCTCGAATCGATCAAGATCGACGAACTGGACAAGTCCAAGTCTGTGGAACTCAGCGATGAAGACATCGGCGCCCGCGGCGCCCGCGGCAGCGTGGTCACCGTCAGCGCCCGCCTGGGCAACGAGGCCTTCCAGACCTCGCAGAAGCGAGAACTGACCCTGGACGGCAAGAAGCAGATCGTCAGCGGGCACGGCGCCTTCACACCGGCCGAAGTCAGCCGCAGCCGCGACATCTCCAACGAACTGAAGGTCGATCGCTTCGCCGTCCCGGACGGCACGGTCATGGTGCAGATCGACGTGTCGCCCAAGTCGGTCGCCTCGCTGCTCGGCCCGGTCGGCTCGGAGGCCGACCAGAACGACCCGTTCTACATCATCGACACATCGGGCACACCCTACCAGGCCGTCGGATACGTGTACAAGGACCGCGACCGCTACGACATCCACTACTTCCCCGGCAATCCGCTGCGGGGCATGGTGGATCTGCGTGACGTGCCCGGTCTGACGGCCGTCCGCGACGACCAGGAGATGCGTCTGCTGTTCCTGGTCTCGCGCGGGGTGGAGATGCAGGCCTACGCGATCGGGAGCAACGTGGTGTTCGAACTCGAAGAGCCGCGCAAGATCGAGGATCGCTGATCGTCGGGCCCGAGCCTGGGGCCCTACAGTTCAACGTCCGGCCGTGTGCCCGAGTGGACTAAGGGAGCGGATTGCAAATCCGTTATTCGTGGGTTCGAATCCCACCGCGGCCTTTCCCCGACCTTGATCCTGCCATCTGCCTTCGCTCGCGCCCATCTCCTGCTGCGCGCCGCGGGCGCCACGTCTCTGCGAACTGCGTTCGGCTTGCATACGACAGCGGCCCGAAGGCACCCAATCGGGGCTCGGTTCAACCTCGATGCGGCCGGACGCCCCCCGAACGACATCCCACCAATCGCTTGCAATCCGCTCCCGGCCGTTGCGTCCAGCAGCGTGATCGGCGTCGGGCTCTTCTTCTCACCCGGGTGAGAACTCCATCTGAAATCGGTGCGAATGGATCCACACGTGTCGGCGCACGTCCACCGACGCGTACACTCCTGACTCTGCAAGACCGGCCATGCTGTTCAATACCTATATCTTCCTCTTCGCATTTCTCCCGGTCACGCTGGTCGGGTACTTCGTGCTCACCGCGCGGGATAGCACCCGCCCGGCTTCGATCGCCTGGCTTGTCCTGACTTCGCTCTTCTACTACGGGTACTGGGAGCCCAAGTACCTGGTGCTCATGGGCGTCTCCATCGTGCTCAACTACGTCTTCGGGCTGCTGCTGGGCGACGAATCACGTCCGCTCCTTCATCGCCGCGCCGTGCTGGCACTGGGATCGGGCATCAACCTGGCGCTGCTGAGTTACTTCAAGTATGCCGGTTTCGCGGTCGGGACGGTCAATACGCTGTTCGGGCTTGAGTTGCCGGTGCCGCACATCGTGCTGCCGCTGGCCATCTCCTTCTTCACGTTCCAGCAGATGGCCTATCTGGTCGACGCGTACCAGGGGCAGACGCGCGAGTACCGCTTCACCGACTACTGCCTGTTCGTGACGTTCTTCCCGCAGTTGATCGCCGGGCCCATCGTCCACCACAAAGAGATGCTCCCGCAGTTCGAGGACCGCTCAACGCTGCGTCCGCGGGCCGACAACTTTGCCATCGGGCTGACCATCCTCATCATCGGGTTGTTCAAGAAGGTGGTGATCGCCGACTCGATCGCGGTGTTCGCCAACATCGTCTTTGACGGCGCGGCGGCCGGACACCAGCCGACCTTCGCCGAGGCCTGGATCGGCGCCCTCGCGTACACGTTTCAGTTGTACTTCGACTTCTCGGGCTACTCCGACATGGCCATCGGGCTGGCCCGGCTGTTCGGCATCAAACTGCCCATCAACTTCAACTCGCCGTACAAGGCCCGCAATATAGCCGATTTCTGGCGTCGCTGGCACATCACGCTCTCACGGTTCCTGCGCGACTACCTCTACATCCCGCTGGGCGGCAGCCGCAAGGGCCCTTCACGCCGGTACGTCAACCTCATGATCACCATGGTGCTCGGGGGGCTCTGGCACGGCGCCGGGTGGACGTTCGTGGCCTGGGGCACGCTCCACGGGGTGTATCTGTGCATCAATCACGGCTTCCAGGCGATCCGGACCAAACTTGGCTGGAAGAGCCAGAACGACGGTCCGGTGATGCACCTGTTCTCCCGTTCACTGACGTTTCTGGCGGTCATCATCGGGTGGGTGTTCTTCCGGGCGACCAGTTTCGACGCGGCGGGCAAGGTGCTCGCCGGCATGTTCGGCGGCGCCGGGCTGAGCACCAGGACCGGCTTCGATCTGCCCGAGGCGGGGGCCATGGTCGTCGTTGCATGGCTGGTCGCGTGGTTCGCGCCCAACACGCAGGAGTTCATGGACAGGTACGAGCCGGCGATGTTCCCGGAGAAGAACCCGCCGCCCGCTCCGCTGGCCCTGCCATTGCAGCGCCTCCGCTGGCGCCCTTCGTTCGTCTCCGCCTGCGTGTGCGCGATCGTCGGCGTGATCAGCGTCCTCATGATGAGCCGCGTCACCGAGTTCTTATACTTCCAGTTCTGACATGAGTTTCAAACGCTATATCCTCGTTCTCACGGTGCTGGTGGCCGCGGCGTTGGCGGGGGTGGCAGTGCTGAACGCGGCCAGCGACCCCTATCAGGCCTATCCGTTCATCGGGCTCGACGCGCTGGCGATCCGCTCGGATCAGATCGGCTCGCGGACCGCCCGGGCCGAGATGCTCAGCCGGGGGCCGTGGGACGTGGTTATCCTCGGCTCCTCGCGGGCTCAAGTCGGATACGCGCCCGACCATCCCGTGTTCGCGGGCAAGCGGGTCTGCAATGCCTCCATCGTCTGGACCAACATCCGCGAACTCGAAGTCGTGCACCGCTACGCCCTCGAACATGCGCAGCCCGGGCGCATCCTCCTCGGCATCGACTTTATTCTCTTCTCGGGGCGACGCGGCTTCAGCCTCGACTTCTCGCAATCGCGCTTCGCGCCCGATCGCGACGCCATCAGTTACCACCTCGACAATCTCATCTCCCTCCGCGCCAGTTTCGCCAGCCTCAAGATGCTCAAGGCCCTGGCGCTCGATGAGCCGCCGGAGTTCACCCGGCTCGGGCAATCGGTGCGGCACGCCGCCCGGTTGCGCAACGGGTACCGAGCCCTGTTCGCCAAGACGCTGCACGGCTTTCTGACCAATCCCGAGACCTACGGCGATTTTGAATACAGCCAGGACCGCGTCGACCGCTTCCGCTCCATGCTCGCCCAGGCACGAGAAGCCGGCGTCAGCGTGGATATTGTGATCAACCCGCTGCATGCCACGCAACTGGAGGCGGTCCATCTCGCCGGGCTGTGGCCGACCTACGAACGCTGGCTGATGGACGTCACGGGTATCGTGGCCGAGGAGAGCGCCAAGGGCGGCTCGTTCCGTTTGATCAGTTTTGTCGACTTCGAGCATTGCTGCGATGAAGCCGTGCCTGCGGAAGGCGACACGCAGACGATCATGTCGTACTGGTGGGAGTGCTCGCATTTCAAGAGTTCACTTGGAGGACTGGTGCTCGAACGCCTGTACGCCCGCCCCGATCAGATGGACTACACACTCGCGGGCTGGGAACTGACGCCGCAGACTGTGCCCAACTATCTCTCGGCGCTGCGCCAGGGTCACGCACGCTGGGAAGACACGCACCCCAACGAGGTGGAGTTCGTCCGACGGATCGCCCGCAAGGCTGGTCTGACCGGCTGAGCGCCGGCCAGCGTACCCTTGCCTCATGTCGATCCCGCAGACTCCTGAAGAAGTCCAGCAGGCCGCAGAGCAGTTCCGCGCTGACTACGCCCGCGTCCGCGAGCAGATCGCACGCCTCGTCGTCGGACACGACAGCGTCGTCGACGGCGTCCTGACCTGCCTGTTTGCCAACGGGCACGTCCTGCTCGAAGGCGTCCCCGGCATCGGCAAGACTCTGCTCGTCCGCTCGCTCGCCTCGGCCCTGAGCCTCCAGTTCTCACGCATCCAGTTCACGCCCGATCTCATGCCGGCCGACATATCCGGCACCACGGTCGTCCTCGAGCACGAAGACGAGCACGGGCGCACCAAGCGCCAGTTCACGTTTCAGCCGGGCCCGGTTTTTGCCCAGATCCTGCTGGCCGACGAAATCAATCGCGCTACACCCAAGACCCAGTCGGCGCTGCTCGAAGCGATGCAGGAGCGTTCGGTGACCGTCGCGGGTGTGACGCACGGCCTGCCCGCGCCCTTCCTCGTGCTGGCCACGCAGAACCCCATCGAGCAGGAGGGCACGTATCCGCTGCCCGAGGCCCAGTTGGATCGCTTCTTCTTCAAACTGCTGGTTGGGTATTCCTCGCGGGAAGACCTCAACGAGATTCTCGTCCGCACCACAGGGGGACAGACGCCGGTGAGCGAGCCCGTGCTCGACGCGCCGCGCATCCTTGAGCACCAGGCGCTCGTGCGCCGTGTCGCCGCCGCCCCGCGCGTGCAGGATTACGCCGTGCGCCTCGTGCTGGCGACACACCCGGTCGACGAGCGCGTCGGGTCTGACGGGCGCTACGCCACGCCGATGGTCAACCAGTTCGTCCGCGTGGGCGCCAGCCCGCGCGCGGCGCAGTCGCTCTTGCTGGGCGCCAAGGTGCGGGCGCTGCTCGACGGGCGAGCGGCCGTCAGCATCGACGACATCCGCTCGGTCGCGCTGCCCGCGATGCGTCATCGCCTCATCCTCAACTTTGAAGGCGAGGCTGAGGGCATGACGACCGATCGCGTGGTGTCCAACATTCTCGATACCCTGCCGCGGGACGTCGAACCGGCACACGTGTAGCCGTCGGCCGGACCGAAGATGTCTTGGAGATCCTCGCCCTGCGGGGAGGTGGCCGGCGCAGCCGGACGGAGGGGGCCGGCCTTCGTGTGCCACGGCTCTATGGGCCCAGCCGGCGCCACGGCCATGACTGTGCATCGGGATGTCCTGTTCGCGCCCTCACGGACTGTCTGCCCACCGCTCCAGCACTTCGGCCAGGTCGTCGGCGAACTCAGCCATAGCCGTGCTCGGCGTGTGGTACAAGGCGCCGTCCAGCAGGGCGACGCGCCCCCGCTCGATCGCCTCAAGCCGCAGCCGCGACATCGCGCCCAGCATCTTCACCACCTCGCCGCCCACCGCACCCGCGCCCGCGCCGCCGGCGCGCGGCATCACCAGCACGATCGCATCGGGCGCCAGCGTGAGCACGTCTTCGAGTCCGAGTTCGATCCAAGGCCCGCCCTCCGTCACGGCCGGCACGCCGCCGATCCGTTCGAGCACCTGCGCGTGGAACGAACCCGGACCCAGCACGGTCGGCGGATCGACCGCGCCCAGCAGCAGCACGCGCCCGGCCCGCTCGATCCCCGGCCGCACAAACAGACTGGCCTCAAACTGTTCGCGCAGCGTCGGGCCCGGGCGGTCCGGGGCGTACAAGCCCTGCAACTGGGTACACGCCAGAGAGATATCTTCGAGCGTGCGCAGGTCAAATCGGCGCACCTGCCACGAGTTGGCCTCGCCCAGTTTGAGCAGTTTTTCGGGCAGAGGTCGGCTGCCCCACTCGATCAGCACGTCGGTCGGCTCCAGCGCCAGCACACGTTCATAGTCGATTGACCCCTGCTGCCCGCAGGCGGGCAGTTCGGGGAACACCATGTCGTAGTTGTGCCGCCCGACCACCATGCCGCCTGCGCCCAGGTCTCGCAGAATCACCGCCAGCGCCGGACTGAGCACGACGAGGCGCGTCTGTGTCGCATCGCCATCGCGCCGACCCACCCCCGGCCCGGGCGCACGCGAGCACGCGGCGAGCATGAGCAATCCCAGCACCAGCCCAGGCCATCGCATGAGCAAGCGTATGCGGTGACGCGAGCACCATTTGGCCAAACGCCATCCATGAGCCTGCATGGCTCGGCTTCAATCGCCGGGCCGGGAGCGAAGCGCCACGCGGGCTTCACACCCGGCTACAACCGATGCAGCCCTTCCCGCTGAGATTCGCGTGTCAGATGAGCACCACCTCCGGGCCCGACAGCATCTGCAACGCCGCCGCAACGATCGGCACGCACGAACACCCCACCGCCGCCTGCGCTACGCGCAGCCCCATCCGGGGCCGCACACGCCCCACGTACTCGCAGATCGCCAGCACGAGCGCCACCGTCGCGAACTTGAACGGCACCAGCCCGACGAAGCCGAACCGCTCGATTACGCCGGCCGCGATCACGTTGGCCTCGATCATCCCGTAGTAGTCCAGCACGATCGTTGTGATGATGATGTCCAGGGTTGCGAAGAGCACATACCAGCAGTACAGGTCGGGATACAGCACCGACCGCCCGGCTTTGCCCGACGTCAGGTCGCCAGACATCACGATCTCTCCAGTTGCTCCCGCACGATCCTCTCGAACAAGGCCGCGGGCGCCGCCTGCCCCGTCCACATCGCAAACTGAGCCGCTGCCTGGGCTACGAACATCTCCACTCCATCCAACGTCGCCAGACGCAGAGTTCTTGCCAACTTCAGGAGCGGAGTTTCACTCGGGTTGTACACGGTCTCCTGCACCACCGCCAGGCCCTCGATACTCCTGATCTCGTCCTCGGGAATCGGCAACTCGCCTTCCGCTTCCCCGCCCGACATGCCCGCCGGCGTGCACTGGACAAGCGCCTCGGCCGGGCCGAGTGAGCCAGGCTTCGCCACGCCGATCCTGACTTCGCCCGCCCCGGGCGCCCGGAGCCCCGGGGCGGCCTGTTCCACGTCCAACACCAGTCTCTCCGCCCGCGACGGGTTGCGGTTCCACACGCTCACCTGCGCCCCGCGTCGCGCAGCCTCGAGCACGATCCCTCGCGCCACCCCGCCCGCACCCAGCACCAGCACCCGCCTGTCCGAAAGCGTCCCCAACTCGCGCTGCAACAGGTCCACCGCGGCCGGTGCATCCGTGTTCGTCACACGCCAGGCGCCATCCACCAGCCCCAGCGTGTTCGCCGCCCCGCAGGCCTGCGCAAACGCATCGACCTGCCAACCCATCTCGCGACCCATCCGCACCAGATTCGCCTTGTGCGGCAGCGTCACGCTCGCGCCTGCAAAGCCGAGTTTCACATCTTCCACCAGCGCCGTGACGCTGGTGCGAAAACTCAGGTAACTGTCCTGCGCGTCGTCATGCCCGGCGATCGGCAACGGGACATAAGCCCCGTCAAACTCGATCGACTCGAAGCCCGCGTTGTGAATCATCGGCGACTTGCTGTGCCCCACCGGCCACCCGATGATGCCGAACACGCGCGTGTCGCGTCCGATGGCCCGCAGCCGATACGTGCCGAGCAGTTCGGACACGGTCGGCTGACCGGGGGCCGTGGCCGCCTCGTCGCGCAGCGATGCAAACGTGAGAAAGCCGCCGAACTTCGGCGAAAGCACACGGCTCATGGTGCCGAACTGACCCATGCCCAGCGCGATCGTCGGACCGTGCGCCTCCCGCAGCATCTCGAACAACTCGAGATTGTCGCGCACGCTGCGCGCCCGGAACGCGACCTTCACCACGTCGGCCAGTTGCAGATCACGCAGATCGAGCAGTTTCCGCGTCAGGTTCGCGGGTCGGCCCTGAAAATCATGGATTGAGATGATGATGCCGGTGGTGGATCGCGCCCGTGCCGCCCGCAGGCGCTCGGCCAGATCGGGCGAGCGGCGGAACGAGTCGAATTCGACGTCGATGTACCGGGGCCTTTCCGGCTCACCCAGCAATGCCTCGAACAACTCGGCCCGCGGCTCCTCGGCCCCGATGTACGACCCGCCTTCCCAATCCGGACGGCACGTCACGATGCACGGGAGTTCGGCCTCGCGCACCAGCCGCAACACCGGCTTGATCGCCTCGCCGCCCTCATCGACCAGGCGCTCATACCACGCATCGACCCGGAACTCGACCAGGTCGGCTCCCGCATCGCGCGCAGCCTCGGCGTCGCGCAACGCCTGCTCTGCCTCGTCTACCGTCACGGCCACACACGCCAGCGTCTTCATGCGGGGAGTGTACGGGGAAGGCATACAGGCACGGAGGCACGAAGGAGTGGCCCGGCTCGCCGAGCCGGGGTTCAAAGAGGCCCGACTCGAAAGCAGGGCTTTGCCGTGCTCACCCGCGCCGGCGCAGCCCGATCCCCGCCAGCCCCAGCGCCATCAGCGCGATCGATCCCGGGGTCGGGATCACCACGATGTCGTCGATCGCCGGCCCGTACACGCTGCCGGCCGTCGTGCTCGCAAACTCCAGCGTCGTCACCGAGCCGGTCGCGACGAACTGCCACTCGTGGTACGTCCACTTCGGATCGGTCGACGTCGCGCCCTCGGCCACGTAGTCGAACTCAAAACTGGCCACGCTGCCGCCCGCCGAGACGTCCATCGTCTTGAGTGCCGGGCCGCCGAACATGTTCGCGCTCATCGCAAACGTCACCGTGTAGGTTCGCCCCGCCGTGGTCGCAAAGCTCTGGAAGACCCCGCCCGGGGCGACGTTGTTGATGTCGAGGCAGCGGACGCCCTCGGCCGCGGGCCAGAGCGTGCCCATGTAGTCCACGCCGTTGCCGATGGTGGTCCATCCGTCGATCGCGCCGCTCCCGCCGCCGACGGGGATCCAGCCGCCGCCGGGGTTGAGGCTGCTGTCTTCGAAGCTGCCGTTGATGATCAGGTTCTGGGCCGACGCGATGGGGGCCACAGCCATTGCCGCGCACACAAGCAAGCCGAACTTCATGCGATGCTCTCCACTCTTTGCGTTGCCCCCGGGCTCTCTCCCCGGCTCGGGTGGGGCTAATCATGCCACCCCGAACCGCAGGATCAAGTGCACTCGGAGGATCAGGGCGGGAAAAGCGCTCGAATCCCGGCGTGTTGTGCCCGATAAGGGCGTGCCGGACCACGGTGACAGGAGGGGCGGCATCCTGCCGCCCGCGGAACACGCGGCGTCGCCCGAGCACCCCTCGGGACGCCGGACGTGTGCGAGTCCGCGAGCAAAGGTCCGGGTCGATCGCAGCCACGACGCCCAAACCCGGACTTGTGGGCGAGGACGCCCAAAGGTCCGGCGTCCTAGGGTGGGTAGATCAGTGGGACCGAGTTTCAGCCGGTGGGGACGGTTTCCAACCGGCCTGTTGCGGCTCCGATCGAAAGGTCGGCTCCCCGAATGGAACTGACCCAGGCCGGTTGAAAACCGGCCCCACCGTCGGCTCGGAGAGCCGACCTACCCAGGAGCCCCCATGCCCTACGCCATCGATGAAACCCACGACCCCAAACTCGAATCCTGGGTCGAAAGCGCCAACGACCCGGAGACGGACTTTCCGATTCAGAATCTGCCCTTCGTCACGTTCGACGCCGAAGACACTGATGGGCCCTATGTGGGCACGGTCATTGGCAACAAGGTCGTACTGCTCTACGACCTTTGGAACCGAGGGCACCTCAGGTCGGTCGCTCAGACTGACGTGGGCCCAGCCGCGTTGGCGTTTCGTCCCGGTGCCACGATGGCCAACGACATCTGTGATCTCACCCACGAGCAACGCAGCGTGCTTCGTCGTGAGTTGAGCCGTTTGCTCAGCACGATCGCAACCAAAGAGGAGCGCCAAGACGTCGGAGCAGTCATGGTTGAATGGTCCTCCCGGAGGTCGCACATCCCTGCGCGGACGAACGATTACACCGACTTCTACGCCTCCGTCTACCACGCGACCAACGTCGGCTCCATGTTCCGCCCCGACAACCCGCTTCTACCCAACTACAAGTGGATCCCCGTCGGCTACCACGGCCGCGCTTCGTCGATCGTGCCGTCGGGCACGCCGATCGTGCGACCTCATGGGCAGCAGGCGCCGGCCGAAGACGGGCCAGAGGCCCGTCCCACCTTCGCCCCGTGCAAGATGCTCGACTACGAACTCGAACTGGGCGTCGTCATCGGGCGTGGCAACGAGCTCGGCCGCCCGGTCTCGATAACCGAGGCCGAAGACCACATCCTCGGGCTGTGTCTGCTCAACGACTGGTCGGCCCGCGACGTGCAGAAGTGGGAGTACCAGCCGCTCGGCCCGTTCCTGGCCAAGAACTTCGCGACGACCGTCAGCCCGTGCATCGTGACCATGGAAGCCCTCGCCCCGTTCCGCGTCCCCGCGATGGAGCGACCGCCCGGCGACCCGCAGCCGCTGCCGCACCTGGACTCACTTTCCAACCGCGACGCCGGCGGGTTCGACATCACGCTGGAAGTGCACCTGGCCACCAAGCAGATGCGCAACCGCGGGCTCAGCCCTGTGCGCCTGAGCAAGGGCAACTTCCGCGACATGTACTGGACCGTCGCCCAGATGATCTCCCACCACACGTCCAACGGGTGCAACCTCCAGCCCGGCGACCTGCTCGGCAGCGGCACCATCTCCGGCCCGACCCGCGACTCCCGCGGGTGCCTGCTCGAACTGACTTGGGACGGCGACCCGTGGGCCACCCCGCCGGTCGTCAAGCCCACGACCGCCCGCACCCCCATCACCCTGCCCACCGGCGAGACCCGCCGCTTCCTCGAAGATGGCGACGAAGTCATCATCAAGGGCTACTGCCAACGCGAGGGGTTCCGGCGGATCGGCTTCGGCGAGTGTCGAGGTGTGATTGAGCCGGCCCGTCGCTGAAGCCCCGGGAAATGCCCGTGCCGCCACCCAACGCGGGCTGATACGACGGGTCGACCGACGCCGATCCGCGCAGGGCTACAATGGGCCTCCACGAGAAACCCACATGAGCCGACTCACCGCGATACCCAATCCGGAACTGGTCACCCGTGCCTCGGGGTGGGATTGGATCCGGGCGCTGTTCGAGACCACCAAGCCAGGCATCACCAAACTTGTCACCATCACTTCGATGGTGGGGTTTGTCCTGGCCTGGCTCAGTCTGCACGGCGACTCTTTCGCGGCCGCGTTGGTTCCCGGGCTGCTCGCCGGGGCCGGCACCGCGCTGTCTGCGGGGGGCGCCGCCTCGCTGAATCAGTGGTGGGAATCGGAACGCGACGCGCGCATGCGTCGCACGCAGGGTCGCCCGCTGCCCGCCGAACGCTTGGGCCACAGCACCGTTCTCAAACTGGGTCTTGTGCTCTCACTAGGCGGAACGCTGGTCCTGCTTGCGATCGGGCCGGTGCCGGCGCTCATCGCTCTGACCTGCACCATCACCTATGTCTTCATTTACACGCCGATGAAGCCCAAGAGCGCCTGGTGCACGCTCATCGGGGCCATACCCGGGGCGCTGCCTCCGCTGATCGGGTGGACGGCTGCCTCGCCCGACGCGGGTCTTGAGATCGTGCTCCAGCCGGGCGCGCAGTCGCTGTTCTGGCTGATGATGGTCTGGCAAATCCCGCACTTCATGGCCATCGCGTGGATGTTCCGCGACGACTACGAGCGCGGAGGCATGAGGATGCTTCCGGTGATCGACCGCACCGGCATGGGCACCGCTTTCGTGGTCTGCTTCACGGCCGCCTTGCTGGTGCCGGCCACACTGGCGCCGGTGGCTGCGATGCCGCACTCGCTCGGACCGGTCAGTTTCGTCGTGGCGCTGGTGTCCGGGCTTGCGTTTCTGGCGATGTCGGTTCGCCTGGCGCTCTCGAGGACGCAAGAGGTCGCCAGGCGCGTCTTCTTTGCCTCGATCATGCACCTGCCCGTGCTGCTGGTGGTGATGGTCGGCGAGGCCTTCGTCCGCGTCGTGCTGCTCTAACGGGGTTTTGCGAGCCTCCCCGTTGGCGAGCGGAAGGGTGACTTGCGCCACGAGTTGGGACTGATCTTGCAGATCCTCCCCTGCGGAGGGAGGTGTCTTGTGCCGCCGGACGGAGGGGGTGAGCCCAGTGTGACCGGCTTTGCGCCGGCGCCTTGGCGCCCGGATGCCGTGGCTATGGCTTTGGATGGCTGCGATTCGCGCCGGCATTCACCGGGGTCGTGAAGGCACGCCATCCTGCGAGCAAGACTCACGAGGTCGTTGCGCACTTTCCCCGGCCCAATCCTAGCATTCCCTCCGGAGGGTCTGCACCCATGCCGCGAACCGTCGCCATCGTCACCAAGCTCGCCGTTTCGGCCGTTGTCGCAGCGAGCGTCGCCACGGGCGTGATGCTCGTGCTGGCGCCCTCGCGCGTGCAGAGCACGGGGCCCGCGGCGGCGGCTTCGCTGAGCCCGGGCGAGGACACGATCATCCCCGGGCAGCCTGCGGCGGTGCTGAGTGGCATGAAGATCCGCCCCTTCCGCCTGATCGACCAGGACGGCAAGGTGGTCGATGAAACGATCTTCGACGGAAAGTGGAGCATTATCGACTTCTTCTTCACCCGTTGCCCCGGGCCGTGCCCGACGATGACCACCGAGATGCGCCGCATCCAGCAGGAACTGGCGGGCACCGGTGTGCAGTTCATCAGTTTCAGCGTCGACGCGGAGTACGACGCCCCGGGCGTGCTGCGCTCATACGCCGAGAGTCACGACGCCGATCTGTCAAACTGGACCTTTATCACCGGGGACCCGGCGCAGATCGAGGCGATGATGACCGAGGGGCTCGGTTTTGCATTTGAACGGGACGGCAGCGCCCCGGTGACGCTCTCGAACGGGGAGCAGGGCGACAACATCCTGCACCCAACGCACCTGGTGCTCATCGCGCCGGACCGCAGGGTGCTGGCGTTAGCCGCGGTCGGAAACCATGAGCACATCCAGTTGCTGGTCGAGGGTGTGCGTCGACTGGCCAAGTGACTCCATCGTCTGCAGCACGCCGGGCAGCAGAGCGTCGGCCCGGGCACGCCGCCCGTTGCCGTCCTGCGCCACGCGCACCATGAGATGATCGAGCAGACGGCGTCTAGCCCGCTCTTTGGCCATAGCGGGCTCTGCCGGGCTGATCACGTTGTCCATTTCCCCTGGTTGATCCTGATGCATCTGCGTTTCGCCCCGCCGCTGTCTTCGGGCTTGAGTGCTGCTTGAGCCGCTGCAAGCCTCTGAACTTCCAGTTGTTGACTGACGACGCCGTGACACCGAGCGCTGCGGCCGCCTCATCGTAACTGAGCCCGCGCAGGATGATCAGTTGCACCGCATCCTGCTCGCGCGCGCTGAGTTGCCGCAGAGACTCTGCCAGATCGGAATCCTGTCCTTCGCCGCCGCCCGCCCGATCACCCGGTCGGCACACTGCCTCTTCCCCTCGCTTCCGCTCTTCGGCCGCGTGCCGGTAGATCTGCTGGAGTTTCCGGTAGCGCCGCTTGAGCAGGTTGTCTGCGATCTTGATGAGATAACTCGATTCGATGATTCTCGTTTCAAGATCTTGAAGATCAAGCAGTCGAACGAACACATCCTGCGCGATATCCTCGGCCGTCTGTGCGTCAACCGAGCGACGGGCGAAGCAGTACACCCGTTCGTAAAACTTCTCGAAGAGGTTGAGGACGCGCAATGCCTGCGATTCCGAACTCATTCGGACGCCTCCCAGTTCGATCGAGACTCCCACACCTCGAACCCATATGCTCGTTCGCCGCGTTTGAGTCGTCGTTCCCACCGACTGCTCAAACCACACAGGCATCCGCGAAATCCATACCGCGCGGGCAAAAGAAGCCCTGCGTCTCCAGAATGTTGCCCACTAGAGTACCGTTTCGGATGCCGTGGTACAGAGGGTGGTTCCACCAATTCTTGTTCCACCAGGAAAATCCTGAAAGAACGTCACCCGGTTTCGGTTGTCGCATGGGAACTGCTCTCCCCTCGTGCGCGCAGAAGGCGGCGCACTAAGACGCGCTGGTTTTCGGATCGCCGAGCAACCGCCCATGAATCATCACCTGCCAAGGCACCAAGTCCCCGGACGCGCCACCACCAACCGCGCAAATCCTGCCGATTCTCCCCTGGTCGCGTGGGTCGCCGGCATGTCCGTCGGCGATCGCATCCACATCAAACGCCGCCTGGCCGAACGCACCCTCCACCTGGAGGCCGACCCTCACTTTGCCCGGCGCGTCGATCGAGAGGAGTCGGCGCGGGCCGCGGCTCTGTTCCTGGAATACGCATGCGAACACCGGCTCGCACCCGCTGAGGTTGAGTCGCTGCTCGAGCACGCCGCCCACGACGCAACGGCGGCTCTGGATAAACTTGACGGCCCGGCACGCAACCTCCCGGCGCAACTGCCCGGTCGCAACGCCAGCAGCCGCGGCGAACCGACACCCGCGTCGCGGCACGCCGGCGCTGGACGCAGCAACTCACGGCGGGGCTAAGCACGTCATGTGCGCGGTTCCGGTGTGCCGCGGCGACATGAGCCGTGCGCCAAGTCGCGGTGGATAACACCAGCGCCGGAGCGCACCCGCGAGCCCGAAACGCCTGCGGCACGTGACTATCGCGCACGCCGACGGGCGGCGCGCATCGCTGCTTCGACTTCCTCGGCCGTGCGCGGAATCGCGCTGGTCAGGTTCTTGCATCCGTCGCGCGTGATCAGCACGTCATCCTCGATGCGGATGCCCAGGCCGCGATCCTGCAGGTACACGCCCGGCTCGATCGTGAAGATCATCCCCGGTTCGAGACCGCCCTGCGTCTGGGGGTCATGCACCTCCAGCCCGATGTGATGCCCGATCCCGTGCACGAACGTGTCGCCCAGTCCGGCGCGATCGATCACTTCGCGGCTGGCCATGTCAACATCGACGAACGTCGCGCCGGGGCGAGCCGCCTTGATCCCCGCGTCTAGCGACCGCAGCACCAGGTCGTAAATCTCCCGCTGCTCCTTGGTGAACTTGCCCGACACAGGGAAGGCCCGCGTCACGTCGGCCGCGTAGCCGCCCACTTCGGCTGCGGCGTCGATCAACAACACCTGTCCATCCTCCAACATCGCGTCATTGCGCATGTAATGCAGCACCGTCGCGTTGGCGCCTGCTCCGACGATCGAGTTGTACGCCGTCCGCTCGCCCCCGCCTTCGATGAATCCGGCCTCCAGCGCCCGCTGCACGTCACGCTCGCTCACGCCCGGAGCGATCACGCCCATCACGCGCTCGTACCCCAGCCGCGTTGCGTCGGCCGCCTTGCGGATCAACCCCTGCTCGGCGCGCGACTTGATCGCCCGCATCTGCGGCAGCAGATCCGTCCGATCCTCGATCGCCACCCCCGGCACACGCTCAGCCACCTTCCGAAACACCGCCAGATCCGCCGACACCGGCGCCTCGTACACGGCAAACTGGTGCAGGCACGCCAGACGCTTGGTCCGTTTGGCCGCTGCCGTCAGGAACCGCGGGAGCGCGGTGGTGCGGATCACCGATTCAAACCCGGTAGCCTGCTTCATCTTCCGGCTGATCAGATCGCGGAACCCGTCCCACTGCTCCAGTTCCGGATCGGTCGGGCGCAGCACCAGCATGATCCGCCGGCGCGGATCCGGGTTCGTCGCGTCGAACAGCACCGCCGCCCCCGACTCGTCGCGAATGCCTGTCAGATAGTGGAAGTCGGCCATCGGCTCCCACCCGCCCCGCAGCGGGGGAGCCCCCGTCCCCGAATGCACCAGCGCCAAGGCCCCCTTGAGCGAGCGCAGCACACGCTTGCGACGATCACGAAACTCCTCGACCTTGATCGGACTGCGGATCATCGACGTTCCTCTCAACGCTTGCCAGCGCGCCTGCGAGCCGGCGCCTGGCCTTGTCACTGTTCACTTCAGCCTTGCCGAATCCCGGGAGCGCTCCGGCCGCCTCGGCCGCTGCCTGCGCATCAGCATAGTTGCTCACCAGCATCCACCGTGTCTTCCCGGAGCGCGCTCGCGTGCGGATCAACTCCACCCCGCTGTCGGTCCCAAAATCTCCATCAAGCACGCGGTTCACCAGCGCCAGGTCCGCACGCTCCACCAGCGCCTCCAGATCACCGGCCGAGTTGACCGACTCCACATGCTCGGTTCGCAGCACCGCCTTGACCGCCCGGCGCAGCATGAACGCGTCCGGCCCGCAGTGTCCCACCAGCAGCACCCTCGCTTCACCGGACATCACGCATCCTCCTTCATCATCACCATCTCGCGCTCGATGACGACGCGCACGCCGCCCCATGTCAACTCCCGCCGCCCGCCTTTCTGATCGCGGATGGCACGCACGCACGCCCCCACCGGGCGCGCCCCGCGACGATCGGCCCCATGCACTCCGCTCACCCGCAGCGCCGCCAGACGGAGCATCTGCCCGAGCACCCACTCGTCGCTCGCGCGCAGCGTTGCACGCTGCCACGTCAGACAACCCGCGCCTTTTTCGGAAGATTCCAGCAGCGCCGCCGCCTGCTCGTGCAGGTGCGCCGCCGCCCGGCGCATCTGCCTTGCCACGCGCTCAGAGTTCTCGATCGCCTGCGGCTGGATCTCCAGCAGGGGCGGAAGCACACGCCGGCGCAGCGCCGCCCGTGCCCGTGCGGTGTCCATGTTCGTCGCGTCGACGCGCCATACATACCCGCAGCGCGCACACAGCGCCTCGCACTGGCTGCGACGCACCCCCAGCATCGGACGGATAACTTCCACAGCCCCCAGAGCCCGCCGTGGCGCGATCCCCCTCATCCCATGCACCCCGGCACCGCGGCACAAGCGCAGCAGCAGCGTCTCCAACTGGTCGTCGGCGTGGTGCCCGGTCGCTACGAACCTCAGCCCGCACTCTTCGGCCATCGCGCCCAGCGCCTGATAGCGCTGGCGCCGTGCGATCGCCTCGATGTTTGCCGCCTGGCCTCGCACCGTCACGTGCCGCTCGAAGAACCGCAATCCCAGTCCCTCCGCCAGCGCCCGCGTCGCGTCGCGATCGGCCAATGCCTCCTCCGCCGGCCGCCAGTCATGCACGACGTGCGCCACGGTCGGGCTTCGGTCGGCCAACGCCAGCACCAAGGCCGCAGAATCTGCGCCTCCCGAACAGGCGATCAACGTCGCACGTTCCGAGTCCCGGATCGCCGAACCACCCGTCAGCGAGCGCCATCCCGCCCGGACCTTCCGCACGAACGGATCGCGCGGGCCCGGCAACTCGATCGCACTCGGCGTGGTCATCGGCCGATGATAGGAATCGTGCAGTCAACGCCCGCGCAAGCCCTCTCCGAAGTGGCCGTTCAGCCCGGCGACGGGCGAGAGCCGGCTGACTCCACCAGCCACGTGCTTTCGACCTTTCTGATCGGCTTCGGCACGCTCCTGCTGCTGCTCACGCTCTTCCGGATGATGCGCACCAGCCGGGGGCGCCTGGCGGCGGGCACGAAAGACCCCCGCGAAGTCATCGCGCATCATCGCGCTGTCACCAACGCCGCCCGCGAGCCGATCGAGTCCGTCATGGCCGAAGCCAACGAACTGGCCGTGCGCCTGGTCAAAATGCTCGACGCCAAGGCCGCACGCCTGGAACTGCTCATGGAACAGGCCGACGAACGCCTGGCCCGCCTGGACCAACTCGCTCCCGTCCCGACTGCGGCGCCCGCCGCACCGGCGACGTCGATGTCTTCCGGCCCCGGCTCGGTCGAGCGCCAGGTGCTCGAAATGGCCGAGAAGGGCTGCGACTCGGCGCAGATCGCGCGGCGTGTCAACCGGTCCGTCGGCGAGATCGAACTCATCCTGGCGCTGCGTCGCTAGATCCGCCCCGCCCGAACAGGCGTGACAGGCTTGCGCCCAGTCCGCGCGACTTCTTCGAAGGCCCCTCGATCGTTGGCACGCCCTGCACGCGCTCGCCGCGCAACATGCGTGCGATGTCATCCCCCATCGCCTGGGCCGAGGGGTACCGCCCCGCCGGATCGCCCGTCATTGCTGTCAGAATCACCCGTTCGACCTGCTGGCTCAACTCCGGATTGGCCTCCCGCGGGGGAGTCGGATTGCCCTCTCGCATCGCCCGCAGCAGCGCCGGCGTATCCCGCGCGTCATGGGGGTATGGCAGCCTCCCGCAGCACAGTTCGTACAGCACCACCCCAAGCGCATAGATATCCGAGCGTGCATCCAGTTCGTCGTGATTCCCCCTGATCTGCTCGGGCGACATGTATTGCACCGTCCCGAGCACCTGCCCGATCTGCGTGTGCATCGTCGTCTTGTCGCCCTGAGTCAGACGAGCCACCCCGAAGTCCATCAACTTCGGCGTCCCTGGAAGTTCCACCAGGATGTTGTGCGGCTTGATGTCGCGGTGCAGCACTCCGCTCTCGTGCGCATGCGCCAACGCCCCGCACACCATTCCCATCATCGACAATCGCCGCTCCACCGCCAACGAGTTGATCTCGCTGTGCCGGATGACGTGCCGTCCGGCGACGTACTCCATCGCATACCAGGCCCGCTCTGCGCCGGCGTGCTCGGTGGTGCCCGCCTCGTAGATCCGCGCGATGTTCGGATGGTCCAGCCGCCGCAGGATGTCGATCTCCTGCTCGAATCGCCGCGCCGCACTCGCTGATTCCAGCCCGGGGCGCAGCACCTTCACCGCCGCCACTTTCCGCGTCTGCGCGTGTTCGGCCAGGTAGACGATGCCCATGCCGCCCGTGCCGATCCGAGCGACGATTTCATACTCCCCGATCCGCGTCGGATCGACCGGGCCTCGCTGCGATCCTCGTCGCCGGGCGGCCTCGGCCTGCCCCCGCGCCATCTCCAGCGCCCGCTCCTGCTCATCTCTCGCTTCGCTCACGCCTGCCGCCCTCTCCGCTACCATTGCCCATGCCTCGCCCCAGACGCGTCCAAGATACATACTTCCATCGCGCCAAGGCAGAGGGTTTTCTGGCTCGGTCTGCCTTCAAACTCATTGAAATCGACGAAAAGTTCCACATCCTCAACGGCGCACGCCGCATCATCGACCTCGGGTGCGCACCGGGGTCATGGTTGCAGGTCGTCACGCAGCGCACCGGACCGGGAGCCCGGATTCTCGGCATCGACCTCAAGAGAGTCGAGCACGCCATGCCTCCGGGCGTGACCACCCTCGTCGGCGACGTCACCCGCCTCGACCTCTGCTCTCTCCCCGTCGAGCCGCCCTTTGACGTCGTTCTGTCCGACATGGCTCCCAACACCTCCGGCTCAGGCGACGACCTCGTCTCCGCCTCGCTCTGTCGCGACGTCCTGGCCGTCACCCCCATTCTTCTCCGCCCGGGCGGCTCGCTGGTCATGAAGATCCTCGAAGGCGGCGAGACCCCCGGCGTGGTCCAGGAGACCCGCGCCCTCTTCACGGCCGTCAAACTCTTCAAACCCCAGTCCAGCCGTGAAGTCTCACGGGAGACCTTCATCGTCGCCAAGGGCATGAAAGCCGGAGTCCGGGCATGACGTTCCTGGCCCCGCTGGCCGGGCTTGTCGGGGCGCTGTTCACGCTCCCCCCGCTCCTCCTCTTCTACTTCCTGCGTCTGCGCCGTCGCCCGCTGACCGTAAGTTCGACCATGCTCTGGGAACAGGCCGTCCACGACGTGCACGTCAACGTCCCCTTCCGCTGGATCCGCCCCTCCACCCTTCTGATTCTGCACCTGCTGATCCTCGCGCTGTTTCTGCTGGCACTGGCGCGCCCGGCGTTAGAGGGCGGCGGCGGCGCTGCGTCCCGCGCCTTTTTCCTGATCGACACGTCCTGCTCCATGCAGGCCACCGACGCCCCCGAGGGCGCGCCGCGTCTTGACGCCGCCAAGCAGCGCGCCCTTGACGTCGGACGCCGTCTCATGCGCGCCCCCGGCGGTTGCTCGATCACCGTCATCACCTTCGCCCACGACGCGGCCATTGCTTCGGCGCCTGCCGACACGCTTTCCGGGCTGCGCAGCGCCCTGGACGCCGTCGAGCCGACCGACCAGCCCGGACGACTTGAACCGGCGCTGCGACTGGTCGAAACCCTCCTCTCGCGTGACGCCGCCGAAAACGAGTCGCCGACCTCCCCCATCGTCTCGGTCTTCTCCGACGGCGCGCTCTTTGACCAGGGCCCGCTGTCGCTGGCCGGCGCCACCATCACTTTCGAGCCCGTGCCCGTCGCGCCCCCGCCGAACTCGGGCAACGTCGCCATCGTCGCCTGCTCGGCCGCCCGCGACGATGCCAACCTCTTCCGCGCCCGCCTTTTCATCCGACTGCAATCCACATTCTCGCGGCCCCGACCCGTCACCCTGGCTGTCTTGCTCGACGGCCAGGTGCTCGATCGACACGCGATCGTCGTGCCCGCGCAAGACTCTTTCGGCCCCGGTTCGATCGGTCGCACCTTCGACCTCAACGTCCCCGGCGACGCTCTGATCGCCTGCGCCATCGACGCCGAAGACCTGCTCGCCGCCGACGACGCGGCCGCCGTCTACCTGCCGATCGCTCTGCGCCCGCGCGTGTTGCTGGTGCATCCCGACGACTCCGACGCGGACCTGTTCCTCGCCGACGCGCTGCGTGAGATGCCGCTGCGTGCGCTGCGTGTCATGCCGCACCGGCAGTTCGTCGAGGTAGAGCAGCAGGCCCGCGGGCAGTTCGACCTGCTTGTCTTCGATCGCGTCAGCCCCACGGCTTTGCCCGAAGTGCCGACCCTGATTTTCGGCGCCACACTCCCCGGAGAGCCGAACGTGGCGGGCAACCACGACCTGGCCGGCATGATCCTCTCCTGGGAGCGTCGCTCGCCCGTGATGCGTGATCTGACTCTGGACGCGGTGCAGGTCGACCGTTGGCTTGGGCCCGCACCGCGCGCCTGGCTCGAAACGCTCGGCCGCGTCAGCGACCTGGCGCTGGCACGCGACGGCGCACTGATCACCCTGCTCCAGACCCGCCGCGCCGATCACGTGCTCGTCCGCTTCGCGGTCAGCGACAGCAACTGGCCTCTACACTTCAGTTTCCCCGTCTTCCTCTTCAACGCCGTGGAGGAACTGACCGGCGCCGGCGCCAGCCGCTCGACCTCGGCCTTTACCACCACCGACCCCGTCGTCGTGCGTGTCCTTGCACCCACGCCCCAACTCCAGTTGCGAGGCCCCGGCGACCGGCGCATCACGCGTCAGAACGTCGACGCCGGCCCGCTCTCACTCGGGCTCTTCGCACGCACCGGCGTCTGGCAGGGCGCCGGCATCGCGCCGCCCGTCATCGCGGTCAATTTCCTCCACGCCGACGAAAGCCGCCTCGAGTCTCGGACCGACCTGACCATCGGAGGCACAAGCGCGCTGCCTGCCTTGCAACTCGAAGGCCTGCGCGAACTTTGGCCTCTGCTCATCGCCGTCGCCGGCGCCCTGCTCCTCATCGAGTGGTTCGTCTACGCTGCGCGCGTCCGCGTCTGATCGTGCGGGTCTGATCGCGCGGGTGCCGGCAATGCCGGTTTCCGGCGTTGTGGAACCAGAGGGAGCGGCTTCCAGCCGGTCAGGCAGCAATCTCGAAGACAGGGCAGCCGGCACGATGCATTCGTGCGTCCCGCTTTCCTGCTTTGCGGCGCTGCTGTTCTGCTGATTCCCCCGCTCTCACACTGTCAACCTACAGTCTGTCCATGCCGCTCAGCCCTGCCGAACAGCGATTGTGCAGCCTGATCGAGTCACGCCACAAAGCCCTGGTCGAGGATCTCGTGCTTCACGTGGGCATCCCCACCGGCGGCTTCAACACGCCCGCGCTGGACGAGACACGCGAACGCTTCACCCACAGGCTCACGCGCCTGGGCGCCGGCGTCGAGTTCGTCGCCGCTGATCCGAAGCCCCGATGGCTCTACGGCGCCGAGTCGGGCAACGGCGCGCCCCCCACCGCCATCTGCTCGCGCCTGCTCCCGGGCCGCCCACGCATCCTTCTGGCCGGACATCTCGACACCGTCCACAACCCGGAAGGCTCCTTCCGCGAACTGACCTTCTCATCCGACGGGCGCACCGCCACCGGACCGGGGTGCGTGGACATGAAGGGCGGGCTGGTGATTGCCGTCGCCGCTCTGGAAGCACTGGAAGCGTGCAACCTCGAAGCCTCGTGGTCCTTCCTTTTCAACTCCGACGAGGAAACCGGGAGTTATCATTCCCTGACCGCTCTGCGCTCACAGGCCGCGTGCCACGACTTCGGGCTGGCGCTGGAACCTGCGTTGCCAGGGGGTGAACTGGCCATCGAACGCATGGGAGCCGGGCAGTTCATGATCGAAACCCGCGGGCGTTCGGCGCACGTCGGACGCGACTTCACCGCCGGCGTTTCGGCCGTCAACGCTCTCGCACACGCGCTCGTGTCCGTCAGCCGGATGCCCGACCCCGAAAAAGGCCGCATCCTCAGCGTCGGCCCGCTCGAAGGCTCCAGTGCCACGAACGTCGTCCCGGACCGGGCTCGCGCCTGGGGAAACGTCCGCTTCCCGACACCGGGTGTCGGCGACGAGATCGCCCGGATGCTCGACGCGCTGGCAACCGAGCCCGACGCGCTCCCCGGCGTCCAGATCCGACGCAGTTTCAACCGACCCGCCAAGCCCATGACCCCCGCCGTCGAGTCTCTCGGGCTGTTCGCCAGATCCGCCGCCGAAGACCTTGGACAGCAACTTCCGTTTGCCAAGACAGGGGGCGTCTGCGACGGGAATATTCTCCAAGAGGCCGGTCTGCCGACAATCGATACGCTGGGCGTGCGCGGCGGCGGGCTGCACACCCCAAATGAGTGGATTGAACTTCCCAGCCTCGTCGAGCGCTGCCAACTGCTGGCCGTTCTGGTGCATCGTCTGACGCTCGGCGGGCTCTCCTCAACCGATTCGACACGAAAGGGCCTGTGAATGACTCCCTCGACCTCGACACATGCCGCGACGAACCTGCGTGACAATCCGGCCATCCTCGCCGCCGTCGAGACCATCGTCGACCAGGTCCGCGAGGCCTCGAACTCCATCACCGACGCCTGCCCGCCCGACCACGCCCTGGCCGGCGAGTACCAGAGGCTCCTCGACCGCGCCAACGCGGTCAAAGGACGAGGGCTCCTGTTCCCCTACATCGGATCGGGCCTGGGCAACGGCCCGCTGGTGCAACTGGCCGACGGGAGCGTGAAGTGGGACATGATCTGCGGCATCGGCGTGCACTTCTTCGGGCACTCACACCCGGAGATGATCCGCGCTGCCGCATTGGGCAGTTTTGAAGACACCCACAAGCACGGCAACCTCCAGTCGGGGCTCGATGCGTTCGTCTTCGGCGAGAAACTCATCGAACTGGCCTCTCGATCCAGCCGGCTCAAGCACGCCTTCGTCACCACCTCCGGGTGCATGGCCAACGAAAGCGCGGTCAAGATCTGCTATCAGAAGCACGCACCGGCATCGCGCGTCATCGCGTTTTCCGACTGCTTCATGGGACGCAGCGTGACCATGTCACAGATCGGCGATGCGGCCAGCAACCGCCAGGGCATCCCGCTCTCCACCCTGGTCGACTACCTGCCCTTCTACAGCGAAGTCGAGGCCGACCGTGTCGGCGGACAGACGGCCCACATCGACCGCACCTGCCGGCAACTGGAAACCTACATCAATCGCTACCCCGGACAGCACGCGTGCTTCATCTTCGAACTCGTTCAGGGTGAGGGCGGGTTCAACGTCGCCAACCGCGACTTCTTCAAGGCGCTCATGGAGATCTGCCGCGACCGCGGGATTGCCATCTGGGACGATGAGATCCAGTCCTTCGGGCGCACCGAACGGATGTTCGCCTATGAGATGTACGACCTCGGCGAATACATTGATGTCCTGTGCGTCGGCAAACTCACGCAGGCGTGCGCCACCCTCTTCACCGAGCAGTACAACCCCAAGCCCGGGCTGCTCAGCGGCACCTTCACCGGCACGACGACCGACTTCACCACCGGCCTGCGCGTCCTGGAACTGCTCGACGAACCGAATCACTTCGGCCCGCACGGCGCCTTTGCGCACCACCACCATCTCTTCCGCCAGCACGCTCGCGCGCTGATCGAGCGCCATCCCGAGTGGTTCCCCGGCAACCCTGAAGTCAAAGACCTCGTCGACGGCGTCGGCGGGATGATGCGTTTCACGCCATTCGGAGGCGCCAAGGAGAAGGTCAACAAGGCCTGCAAGACATGCCTGGAAGAGGGCGTCGTCCTGTTCTACTGCGGACACGGGCCGTACCACATCCGCCTGCTGCCGCCGATGCCGGTGATGAAGGACGAATACTGGCCCCGGATCTTCGCCTGCATCGAGCGGGGCCTGGCCAAGGCCGCCGGGTGAGGCCGGATTTGAACCGCAGAGTCGCAGAGAGCACAGAGAGAAGCCTGTTTCACAACGGAGTTTCGCGGAGTGACACGGAGTAAGAAATCATGAGTGCAGAAGGGTTCAAGGGGATGAGAACTCACGTTTGTGATCGTCGCCACGGAGACCCATCCACTCGCGGTCAATCACAAATCAGACATCATACATCTCGAATCTGAACTCCTCTGTCTCTGTGATCTCTGTGGTCAATCGCCTTTTCCGGAGCCCCCCTTGTTCTACATCCGCCGAGCCGTCATCGAAGACCTGTCCACGCTGCTCAAACTGGCGAAGATGGTGCATTTCATCAATCTGCCCGCTGACCGCGACATCATTTCGCAGAAGGTCATCCGCAGTCGCAACTCATTCAACGCTGTCGCCGAAGGCACGGCCGCGGTCGCCAGCCAAGTGCTCGACAAGCGCCCCGCCCGCTCGACCTCGGGCTCGCCCGGCATGGGCGAAATCACCGGACACAGCGAACTGTTCGTGTTCGTCCTCGCCGACGCGGAGAGTTCCGGGTGCCTGGGCACCAGCCAACTCATCTCGTGCATGGGCAATCCTGAGAGCCCCAACGTCTGCCTTCGTCTCGAACGCCGAGAGATGTTCAGCAGTTCGCTTCAGACCGGCACCAGCCACACCGTGGCACGCCTCTACCTGGATCCTACCGCCCCGACCGAAATCGGCGGGCTCGTGCTCCAGCCTTCGTACCGCGGGCATCCGCAGAAACTCGGGCGCTTTCTCAGCATGGTCCGCTTCCACTTCATGGGCCTGCACCGCTCCGCGTTCCGCGATGAAATCCTGGCGGAAATGATGGGGCAGATCACGCCCGACGGGCACAGCCTCTTCTGGGATTCCTTCGGACGCCGCTTCATCCCGCTTTCGTATATCGAAGCCGACCGTCTCTGCCAGTACTCGCGAGAGTTCATCATGTCGCTCCTGCCGCGAGACGACATCTATCTTTCGCTGCTGCCGCCCGAGGCCCGCGCCGGCGTCGGGCAGGTCGGGCCCGAGACGGTGCCCGCACGCCGCCTGCTCGAAAAACTCGGCTTCGAGTTTCGCGGCTTCGTCGATCCCTTCGACGCCGGGCCTTATCTTCACGCCACCACCGACACCATCCCTCTGCTCAAGGCCACCTTCCCCGCCCCGCTCGGCGAGCCCGTCGCCGCCTCGCGCTGCAAGACCCCCGGCATTATCAGCGTGCTCCACGATGACGGAGACTTCATCGCGGTCAATCAGCCATTCCTGCTCGACGAGAGCGGCCGCGTGCGCGTCACCCGCGAAGTCCTCGACACTCTCAAGGCCGAACCCGGGCAGCAGGCCGGCGCTTCTGATCTGACCGTCCTGGAACCCAAACTGCCCGTCCCCATCAAAGAGCCAAAGAAGTCCGGGCACAAGGTGGACGGGCCGCCGCGCAGGAAGGCCCGTTCGTCATGAGTCGACATGCTTCGCTGTCGCGTGACCCGGCCGATCTGATCGCGGGCACGTGGATTCCCCTGCCGGGCGACGCCGTGGCCTCGCGCAATCCCGCACATCCGGATCGCATCGTCTGGCAGGGGTCGCCGGTGCCGGGCCACGTCGACGCGGCCGTCGGTGCGGCGCGAAGCGCTCTCCCCGCGTGGGCCGCCGCTCCGTTCGAGCATCGCGCCTCCGTCCTGCGTCGCTACTCGGACCTGTGCGCCGCGCGAGCCGAGCAGATCGCCCATCTGATCAGCGACGAAACCGGCAAGGTGCTCTGGGAAACCCGCAGCGAAGCCGCTTCGCTGCCCGCACGTGTCGATTCGACTCTTTACCTCGCACCCACCGCCGCCAACGGATTGGCCCGCGTGACCGACTACTCCATCCAACTCTCCGACACGCGCGTCGGACGCTGCATGTTCCGCCCCCACGGCGTCATGGCCATCATCGCCCCTTTCAACTTCCCCGCCTACCTGCCCAACGGGCAATACGTGCCCGCCCTCCTCATGGGCAACACCATCGTGCTCAAACCCAGCGATAAGACACCCGGGGTCGGCCAACTGCTCGCCGAACTCATGCACGAAGCCCTCGAAGCCGAGGGTGCGCCCGCCGGAGTCTTCAACCTTGTGCAGGGCGCCGCCGACGTCTCCTCTGCCCTCATCCGGCACGATGACATCGACGGCATCCTTTTCACCGGCTCGTGGACCGTGGGACGCAAGATCCTCGAAGCCAACCTCGACCGCCCCGGTCGCCTCATCGCCCTGGAAATGGGCGGCAACAACCCGGCCGTCGTCATGCCAGGCGCCGACCTGAAGCAGGCGGCTGTCGAAATCGTCCGTTGCGCCTTCAACACCACCGGACAGCGCTGTACCAGCACGCGCCGCGCCATCATTCACGAGGCCGTCGCTGATCGGCTCATCCCGCTCATCGGCAAGTGCGCCTCGACGCTCGTCTTCGGCGACCCCCGCGCCGATCATCCCGTCTTCGCCGGGCCCATGATTTCACGCCAGGCGCGCCAGGCGGTCCTCGACGCCCAAGCCTCGTTCGCCCGCCACGGCGGACGCATTCTGATGCAGGGCAGCGAAATCTCCGGGCGTGAGGGCTGGTTCCTGACCCCCTCGATCATCGAGGTCGATCGCTTCACACGCGACGACGCCGGCGATTGCGGATGCGACACCGAGGTTTTCGGCCCGCTGCTGCGCGTGGGCGTCGTGCGCGATCTCGATGAGGCGATCGAGCAGGCCAATGCAACGCGCTACGGGCTGACCAGTGCCATTTTCACCGCTGACCCCGCGGAGGCCGAGCGGTTCTGTGGTGCGTCGCGCGCCGGATGCATCAACGTGAACACGGGCACGGCCGGCGCTACGCCGCGCCTGCCGATCGGCGGACTCGGGCTGTCCGGAAATCACCGCCCCGGCGGCTCGTTCACGCTGGACTGCTGCGCCTATCCGGTCGCACAGCAACTTGAATCAAGTCCCTCGCTGTTCATCGCCGAAGGCATGACGTTCGACCAGCACTGGTGATGCGAGTGCGAACTCTCTCCGGGCGTCATACGGGGTTCCGTGCCGACTCAGGTTGAGCCGCGGGCGTATGGGGACGCCCCGGGTTACCCTACGACGCCGCGGGAGCGCAGCGTGTGGAGCATGAACTGATTGAGGTCGGTGTCGGAGGGAACGAGCATGCAGCGCATGGAGCGTGCCCTGCAGTCGGCTTCGAGGCGGGCGAGCAAGTCGCCGAGGCGCTGTTCGTAGCGCCGGATGACGTCGCGGGTGACGGTGACTTCAGTGGCGCGCCCGGACTCGACGTCGGTCAGGCGCAGGTCGCCGACGAGCCCGCGTTCGATCTCGCGGGCGGGTTCAAGTTCGCCGCGGGCGAGGATCTGGAGGCAGGTGACGTCGAAACCCCCGCCGGCATGGGCAAGGTAGTTGAGGGCGGAAGTCCAGCCGGAGCGGTAGAGGAAGTCGCTCATGAGGATGAGGACGCCGCGTCCGCCCTGTCCGGCGGCAATGCGCCGGACGACGGAAGCGAGGTCGGCTTCGGCCGGCGCGGCAGTGGTTGCGGCCAGCCCTTCGAGCAGGAAGGCGCCGAGGCGCTGGAGGCTCTGGCGCCCGCGCATGGGGCGGAGTTGCTCGACGCGACCTGTGTGGTCGAAGCGGGCGGCCGAGAGGCGGTTCTGGTTGACCAGGGCGACGTAGCCCAGCGCCATGGCCAGGCGGTGCGAGAAGATGAGTTTGGACGGCGAACCGACGTCCATGGAGGACGAACAGTCAAGCACCAGCACGACGGAGAGGTCTTCCTCTTCGCGGAAGAGTTTGATGAACAGTCGATTGAGGCGGGCGTAGACGTTCCAATCGACGTGACGGAGGTCGTCGCCGGCGACGTAGGGGCGAAAGTCTTCAAACTCGACGCTCTGCCCCCGCTTCTTGGAGCGGCGCTCGCCGGGGAGTTTGCCGGCGAAGACCTTGCGGCTCAGCACGTCGAGCCGATCGAGACGACGCATGACCTCCGGGGAGAGGAGTTCATCAATGGTCTCGGGCCTTGGCGTCCGTTGTCCGATGATCATGTCGAGGTGGTACAGTAGCCGGGACAGGAGACGCATCATGGTCGCACGGATTCAGGTCTTGGTGGTGTTGCTGGCAGGTTGGTTGAGCGGACTGGCGCCGGCCCAGGAAGAGACGCCGGCCGAGTTGCGCAATGAGATTGCGCTGCTCCGGGAGAGGGTGGCGCTGCTCGAAGCCGAACGCGAGCAGGTCGCCGAGGAACTGGAGATCGCGCTGGCGGAAAACAAGGCGCTGAGCGAGCGGCTCTCCGCGGCCGAAGCGAAAGTGGCGTCGCTGGAAGAACAACTGGCCCAGCGTTCGACGCAGGCAACCCCCGTCGAGCCGGCGCCCGGGCAAGCGCCGGCTCCGACCCCCGAACAGGTCAAACCTGTGGAAACACCCAAGGAAGCGCCGATTCCCGCTGATCCGCTGGCCTCGCCGGCCTCGCTGTTCCGCTCGCTGCGCGAATCCTGGGAGCGCTCGTTCGCAGGCTTGTCGCTGGCAACTGAGGACGCACGGGCCGAGTACCAGCGTCGTCTGGGGCAATGGATAGACACTGTGCAGCGCTCGATGCACGGGAACACACGCTGGCGGCTCCTGATATCCGAGATCCAGCCGGGCCTTCGGAACCGTGATGTGACGGCCCGATTCCAGGTGATCGACCCGGGAACGGGGCTGCCGATCGGCAAGTCGTTCCAGGGCACGATCCCGTCGCGGATGTACCTGAAGCTGGACAACGTGATCGAACCGCAGGTCTGGGACGTGACGCTGACGCTCACGCCCAGGCCGACGATGAACACCGATCGGCTCAGCAGCGGGGCTTTCGACTATCCGCCGCTGATCGGGCCGATGGTTGAGTTCCACTTCGACTTCGACTGGGTCGGAATGAAGCGGGTGGTTGAGCCCGGGGCTCCGACACCGGACAACCCTCAGCCGGAAGGGACGCCCAAGCCCTGACGGGCAAGCATTGTCGCGACATACCCGGAGCGGCGCCCGAAGACGGGCGCTCCTCCGGCGTCCCTTTTCTGCGCACCTCTCACGGTGGGTCGACACCCGAGCCGTCGGATCAGCGGACCCGACGGGGGTTGGTCAGGCCCTTGCCATCGGCGTATTCCCAGATCGTGACCTTGAGACGCTGACGCCCCCACTTGCGGGCCTGTGAATGGCTGGGGTAGAGCACGTCGAGCCGGTTGCCCTTGATCGCCTGTCCGCAGTCAAGGACAGGGACCAGTTCGCCCGAGGCGTAGCCGGGGACGCTGACAATGGACCCATAGGGAAGAACCCGGGGGTCCGCGGCCACAAGTTGCATGGCGTTGGTCCAGACCGAGTGCAGCGTGGCGGTCTTGCCGTCGGCGGAAGCCCCACAGGAGCGGGCGTCGGGCGAATAGGCGGTAACGACCATGGTCACGGTGCGGGCAGGGCGAACAGGGCGGCCGTCGAACCAGCGAAGGCCTGACCACTGCTGGGCAGCGGGAACGGGCTCAACAGCGATCTCCTCGATCCTCGGGGCAGCATCGGAGGCGTCAACGGAGTGTCCGGCAGGTAGGCCAACCCCTTGGGCGCGAACGGGTGGATGGGATTCGACGCGGGCAAGGGGGGGAGCCGAGCCGAGTTCCTTGACCACGATAGCCGAGGCCGCCGTGGCGAACGTGGCGATGGTCCACGCCAGTGCGGTCAGTGTCGGGTTGGTGCGCGCACGACGACCGCGCGGAGAGTTCGCCTTTGCGTATCTCACGAGTCGAGTCTCCCGATCATCGCGTCACCCGCATACGCCACGGAGGGCAGATCCCACCCTGCACACCGTGGCGCCAGGCCTGGTCCCGAAACCAGGCCCGAACGAGATCGGCAACGGCGGTGACTGTAGCCCAGATTCCGGCCGGGCACACCAAGGTGGATCCTCAGGCCGTCGAGGCTTGCGCCCTGTGACACCTGGATGGGGTGGGTATCCGATCAGAACCCGGATATCCGATCCAGCCCAGAGAGGCGGCTGAGGCCTGGCAGTTCTCCGGCGTCCAGGGGGTGTTGGGGTTCAACCCGCCTGGCCGGGCGTAGCATGTCGGCTTTGCGGGAGCACAGGCCTTGACGGTGTTCATGGTGACGCTGTTGACCGGGCTGGTCGCCGGAGTGGTCGGGGGACTGGCCGGCATCGGCGGGTCGATCATCATGCTGCCTGCGCTGGCGATCTTCCTGGGGTACGCCACGCCGGATCGCAGCGAGCATCACCTGTACATGGCTGCGGCGATGCTGGTGAACGTGGTGGTCGCGTACTTTGCGAGGGTGCAGCACGCGCGGGAGGGCGCCGTGCGGGCCGACCTGGTGCGCCCCATCCTTGCATCGATGTGCGTGTCGGTGGTGATCGGTGTGCTGGTGGTCAACGTGTTCGACGGCACGGTGGCCAAGAACGCGCTGATCGGGTTCATCCTCTGCTACTGCCTGTTCAACATGTACTCGACCGTGCGGAAGTTGCCCGAACCGCAGCCGCACCAACAGCGCGGAGGGCGGGCACTGCTGCTGGGGATTGGCGGGCTGACAGGGTTCATGGCGGGGTTTCTGGGGATCGGGGGCGGCATCGTGATGGTGCCACTGATGCAGTGGGTGGCGCGGGTGCCGCTGAGGCAGTCGATTGCGGCCAGCGCGGCGGTGATGTGGGTGACGGCGATCATCGGGTCGGTGACCAAACTGTCGCTCTTGCACACACACGGGCAGCACTGGCTGGACGCGCTGGCGCTGGCGGGCCCGATGGCGCTGGGAGCCGTAGCAGGCGCGCGCTTCGGCGCGTGGTGCACACATCGGCTCCACCTGCCGTACCTGAAGGCGGCAATTTCGATCATCCTGGGCGCGTCGGCAATCAAAATGGCGTACGACGGCCTGAGCAAGTTCCGTGCCCGCCAGACTGACAGTGCCGAGGTAGATCGAGCGCCGGGCGGGCAGGGGTCGACCACCCTGACGCCGTCGGAAAGCCCCTGAGAACCCGGCACGGCCGATGCTCGTATCCGGAGGAGGGCAGGACAACTCCCTTCACTCGGTTGCGGGGCAGCCGCTCCTTCCCCCAAAGCGAGAGTGTCGGAGGACAGCCTGGGTCTGTCCGCCGCCTTCTCAAGTCGGGCAGGGCTGCCAACACTTCTCCCGGGGGAGAGGATCGACTCGAAAGGACTCGGCGGAATCTCCGAACAAGGGGAGACGCTCAACGAGGTCATCATGCACGGATTGATCAACAACGGCAAGACGGCGATCCTGATGGGCGCGCTCATGGGCCTGTTCGTGGCCGTGGGCGGGGCGATCGGGCAGCAATACCTGTGGATGGGGCTGATATTCGGCGGCATCGTAAACCTGATCGCGTTCTTCTTCTCGGACAAGATCGCCATCGCGGCCATGCGCGGGCGTGAACTGACGCCGGAGACTGGCGGCGATCTGTATCGCATGGTCGATCGGCTGCGTCAGCGGGCCGGTCTGCCGATGCCGCGGGTGTACCTGTGCCCGCACCAGGCGCCGAATGCGTTTGCGACGGGGCGCAGTCCCCGCAAGGCGGCCGTGGCGTTCACGCAGGGGGCGATCGACCTGCTGGAGCCGCACGAGTTGGAGGGCGTGGCGGCGCACGAGTTGGCGCACGTGAAGAATCGCGACACGCTGATTTCGACAGTGGCGGCGATGATCGCCGGAACGCTCGCGTTCGTGGCGCAGTACGGGTTCTTCTTCATGATGGGCAATCGTCGCGAGGGCGGGAACCCGCTGGTGATGTTCGGGGCGATCATTCTCGGCGCGATCGGGGCGGCGCTGATCCGCGCGATGATCAGCCGGACGCGCGAATACGAAGCCGACGCGGACGGGGCGGAGATCGCCGGCTCGCCGCACGGACTGATGAGCGCGCTGCAGAAGCTCGAGGTGTATTCGAAGCGGATTCCGCTGCAACAGCCGAACCCGGCGCAGAACAACCTGTTCATCGTGGAGCCGTTCTCGGGCGGGGGACAGGCGCTGGTGAACCTGTTTGCGACGCACCCGCCGACGGAGAAGCGGCTGGCGGCGCTGGCGCGAATGAGGTGAAACCGTCACTGGCCGGCGTAACTGTCGAGGAAGATGCTCAGGTCGTCGGTCGTCTGGATGGTGTCGAGATTCAGGTCGGTCATCGCGTCGGCGTTGGTGTAGTCGGTGAGGTAC